>JALWTS010000031.1 GCA_027077805.1 Gammaproteobacteria bacterium | reverse complement strand
TTGCGGCGCCAAATTTTGTGGTATTAAAAATTACTGAGACAGACCCGGGGGTGGGGGGGGATACTGCGGGGGGGGGCGGGAAACCTGCAACCTTAGAAACAGGTGCGGTGGTGAGAGTCCCTTTGTTTGTTCAAACAGATGAGTTAATTAAAGTGGATACGAGAACCGCAGAATATGCGGCAAGAGCTAAAACGGCAAAAGAAGAATAAATTAAATCATTATTAAAATTTTAGTGAATGATAAGTTGTTATGGCGAACTGGCAACCGTCTGCAAGTCAAGATGTTTTAGTGATACGAGCAAAACTTTTAGCAAATATTCGCCAATTTTTTAACCAACGCGATATACTGGAAGTGGAAACCCCTGTTTTGTCTCGATTTGCCAATGTCGATCCAATGATTGATTCATTTGATACTCAGCAATATGGTGAAATGTTTTATTTACATACATCACCTGAATTTTTTATGAAACGTTTATTATCGGCTGGTTATGGTTCCATTTATCAAATCGCAAAGGTGTTTCGTCAAGAAGAAGTGGGACGCTATCATAACCCTGAGTTTAGTTTGTTAGAATGGTATCATGTTGATATTGATGAGCAACAGTTAATGCAAGAGGTCGTTGCATTAATTTATCAGGTATCAACACTGCGTTATCCTGTGCAAATGTATCGTTATCAGCAGTTATTTTTAGATTATTTTGGGATCGACCCTTTAAATATTGATGTCAATAAGCTATCCCAAATTGCTCAAAAAACCATCAATTTTGTCGATATGGCTAAAAATCAGCCAAAGGATAAAGATTTTTGGCTACACTTATTATTTAGTCATGGCATTGAAAGGCATTTAGGTCAGCAACAATTAACATTTGTTTATGATTATCCTGCTTCTCAAGCGAGTTTAGCGAAAATAGATGAAACAAAGTCAGTGGCAAAACGGTTTGAACTGTATATTAATGGTATAGAGCTTGCGAATGGTTTTTCTGAATTGCAAGATGCTGAGCAGCAACGACAACGGTTTCAACACGATTTATATCAACGTCAACAGTCGCAAAAGCCGTTATTGCCTTATGATCAATGTTTATTGGACGCGTTAACTTCAGGCTTACCTGAATGTTCCGGCGTTGCTTTAGGATTGGATCGATTGCTAATGATCATGACACAATCTCAGCATATTCGTGATGTAATGAGTTTTGCTTGGGAAAGGGTTTAATTTTAATTGATGCCGAAATATCAAAAAATATCAAAAATTTTTCGGTGATTTTGGAGTTAATAACTGTAATACTAGGTCTTGGCCATACTTAAGTGATTGGTATGATTTTTGATCCCGAATCAATCTTAATCTGGGGGCATGGTATGGATGATATAAATAATGAGTTATCAAAGTAACGATAGACTCAACCAACAAGATAGCTTAATTTTGGTTGTGGATGATATTGTTGAAAATTTAGACGTATTGCGTAATGTGTTAGAACAACAAGGCTATCGTGTGGCGGTTACTTCAAGTGGACGGATGGCATTGCGTATTGTTAATCGGGTCAATCCAGATTTGATTTTATTAGATGTCATGATGCCAGAAATGGATGGTATGGAAGTTTGTAGACGGCTGAAACAAACGCCAAAAACCAGCCATATACCAATTATTTTTGTAACGGCAAAAGATGATATTGAAAATATTGTGCAAGGCTTTCAGTTAGGGGCAGTGGATTATATTCGTAAACCGTTTCAGGTGGAAGAAATTTGTGCTAGGGTCGATACCCAAGTAAAAGTTAAGAAATTATTAGAAGAACAAAAACGTTTGATTATGGGATTGCGTTCTTCAGAGGAACAATTTAATTTAATTAGTGCGTATTCTCCAACGGCGGTATTTCATGCCGATAAAGATGGTTGTATTGTTTATACGAATGAGCGTTGGCGTAAGATTTTTAATCTTAGTGTTGAAGATTCTCTAGGTTTTGGGTGGATTGAATTGGTTCATCCTGACGATATCAATATGGCAAAACAATTTATGAAAAAAGGCGAGGCAACGTTTCGTATTATTGTTAATAATGAGGAAAGGATTTTGCAAGGTCAAACGAAAACAGTTCAAGGGCCGGAAGGTCAAACTTGTTATGTTGGGAGTATTAATGATATTACGGAAGATGTGAATAAAGAACAACAAAAACAACGGTTTGTTTCAATGTTAGTTCATGAATTACGTTCGCCATTATCATCAATGATTAATTATGGCGAGTTATTATTGGAAGAAGCTGAAGAAAAAGGCGATAAAGAGCTGATCCATGATATTCAGGCAATTTGTACGATTGGAAGTCATTTAAGAAGTTTAATCAATAATACTTTGGATATGTCTAAAGTGCAGGAACAAAAAGTTACCATTTCCTATCATTCTGTGAAAGTTTCTAATTTAGTTCAAGAGATTCAAACTATTGTGTTACCCTTGATGGATACCAATAAAAACCAACTGAAAATTGAATACCAAGCGGATGCTGAAAACATGAGCATTACCACGGATATTATCAAACTGAAGCAGATATTGCTCAATTTGCTGAGTAATGCGGCTAAATTTACCAAGCAGGGTGAAGTGCGATTAGCGATAGCGATTGCCAGCAAGTTAAACTACATTATGCTTGCTGTCAGTGATGAAGGGGTGGGGATTAGTGATGAGGAATTGGAAAAAATTTTTAAACCTTATGAACAATCGAAAGATACCGTTACTCGTATGTATGGTGGTACTGGTTTAGGTTTGGTGGTCAGTCGAGATTTTTGTAAAATGTTAGGTGGTAATTTAGTTGTGAATAATCATCGTCAGAAAGGGGTAGAGTTTATAGTACAATTGCCTTTAGATAGGAAAATGGATATGGGCTTAGTTGAACAAAGTGAAACCGCTAAAATTCATTCTAGTTTAGATGCGTCTAGCCGTTCCACTTCTTATCATTAATGATTCAAATAGTTGTTTAATTAATCGTAACTACTTTGTGTTTCATAAGGCCAATCACGCATACCCCCCTCAATGACGGATACATCAAAATTACGTTGACGTAATAACAAAGACGCAACGGTTGCTCGACGACCACTGGCACACATAATCAAATAACGACGGTTCATATCCAGTTCATTACAGCGTGATCGTAGTTCGGGTAATGGAATGAGTTGAGCGCCAGGGACAGAACGATCATCAAACTCTTCTTCATAACGAACATCTAACAAATGATAACCGTTATTTATCATGGCTTTAGCAACTTCTGCGGTAACTTTACGAATCATTGGTGCTGACATGAGTTCATTAAAATCATCTTTCTTTAAGGTCAGTAATTCACCATCTGTAATCATTTTTACGGTTGCATTTCGAGTCGCACCTAATACCAACGCTTCCTCACCAAAAGTGTCCCCTTCATTTAATACCGCAACTTTCTTTTGTTCATCATCATATAAACCTTGTTGCCAAACTTCGGCTTCCCCTTTAATAATCACATAAAATGCTTCGCCAGGTTCACCTTGCGTAACGACATTTTGACCCGCATTAATGCTAACTTTTTCCATACGACGGAAAGCTTCTTCCACTGCTTCCATTGGTAAACGACGAAATGCGACCGCATCCCTAACTTTTTTAAGATTATCTTTACTGGCTTCATCATCAAAGCTATCGGATTCTTGAACTAAGCCTTCCCAAGAGACCAAGTAATCCAAAGCATCACTATTCGCATGGCAAACTGTGGCATCTTCTAAAGCAGTAATAATTAAGCTTTCAGGTTGGCGTAAAAATAAAAACGGATTTGGGTTAATATGTTTGGCATCTAACTTGGTGTATTTGCCCCGTTTTTCAATTTCCACAGAACCTTTAGTGATATATAAATAATCTTGAGAATGACTACCTGTAATTTTAATTCGTTCTTTGGTTTTTAGTTCAAAGGTTCGTATCGCAGTTTCAGCTTCGCTTAATGCACTATCCGATAAATGGATAAATGGATAATAGTTTTGTCGTAAAAAATTTAAAGTATGATTAATTGGGGTACCCATGATTATGTTCCTCTTTTTTATGCTTATTAGTTTAGTCAAGTCAATGGAATTAGAGAATAGTTGGTTTGTGTTTGTTTTATTATTATAATTTCTAATTATTATAGTTATTATCAAGCATTATGGTAATTTTAATCATAAAATCGATTAATTTTAGAAATGGCAATTTTGATTAAATTGCTAGGGTTTTTCAATGAAAATTCAGCGTCGTTTTTATATCTTTCATGGTGATTATTTTGATTATCAACGTCATTGGCAGAAAAAATTAGCGGACATTGGTTTAGGTGTGATGGGGCAGTGGCAAACATTAACCATAGGTAGAATGGCAGCTGGTTCAACGATTACCAATTGTTTTGAAATTAGTTTAGCAACTGGTGAAGTGGTATTTTTTAAACGTTATGTCTGGCGATCTTTTCAGCCATCCTTATTTTTATTGCCAAGTAAACCTGCGATTGAAATGTTGGGTATGTGGCAATTGCAACAGCTTAATATTCCAAGTTTAGACGTATTAGCTTATGGTGAACAACGTTATTTGGGGTATTTGACATCAGCATTTATTGTAACGAAAGCCATTCCAAACAGTCAAGATTTAGAAACCTTTGCGATTGAACAATTTGCGAATGGTCAACAAAATCATTCTGCCTTAGTCTATCAATTAGCAAATCAGTTATTATCTCAAGTCGCTCAGGCACATAAGGCGAGATTTTTTCACTATGACTTAAAATGGCGTAATATTTTAATTCAGTTTAGTGAAGCAGATGATAATTATAAGTTGTATTGGATTGATTGCCCTCGTTCCCGTCATCATCATTGGCGTTGGAAACGAGGAATTATTGTTGATTTATCGGCATTATCACGGTTAGCCGTAAAATATTTTAGTGTGTATCAGCGTTATCGTTTGCTAAAATTATATCTAAAATATTCTAAAGACAATTTAGAGGCGACTTGGCTATTTAAAAAAGTAACCGCTCATTTAATTCGAAGACCACCCGAGGGATTAAGGCAAGCAAGGAAAGCCAGAAAAATTTAAGTTCATTGTGCTTATTCCAATATTTAAATCACCAAAACATGATTAACTAGATGCTTTTTAAAGCCGCAACTACTTTCGGTATTTCTTCATCAATCGACTGAACTAAAGGTTCCGCATCATACACCGATCCTGATTTTCCCATACGTTCGAGTTCTAAACACAAAGCGGTTAGATGAATAATCCCTAAATTACTACTGCTACCTTTAAAGGTATGGGCAGCTTCTGCAAGTTCATGGGCATCTTGTTTTTTATAAGCGGATTTAATGGATGCCACATATTCAGGGAGCTGATCTAAATAGGTTTGGATAATATCATTCACATCATCACCAATAATTTCTTTTAGACCCACTAAAACACTATTATCAATGGTCTCAGGCATAATTTTCACTTATTTGTTAGTTAATACAACACTAGAGTTTAGACTAATCCTGCAAAAGGTTGAACCTCTACTAAACTATTTTTTTCAATATAAGCACAATGTTGCGGAATTATAATAAAACAGTTAGCATGACTCATGGCTTGAACGCAATGGGAACCTTGACCTGCTAAGGGGGTTACTACTAATTTGCCGTCATTGTTATAATGTAATTGACCCCGTTGAAACTCCATGCGTCCTGCCTCACGTTTAATGTCGTTTAGGCAAGGTACTTGAAATCGAATGGGTAAATCATCGGTTTTACCCATAAGTTTAAACAAAGCAGGTTGTACAAATAGATAAAACGTTGCCATCACTGACACAGGATTGCCAGGTAAACCGAAAAACCATGCGTGCTTAATTTTTCCAAATGCTAAGGGTTTGCCCGGTTTCATTGCCATTTTCCAAAAATGCACTTCGCCTAATTTTTCCAGACTTTGTTTGACATAATCCGCTTCACCGACAGAAACACCACCCGAAGTTACAATCACGTCCGCTTGTTGAGACGCTTTTAGCAGTAGTTGTTCAATTTTATCCGCTTGATCAGGAATAATCCCTAAATCAATGGCTTTAACCCCAGCTCTGTTTAGCATCCCAGATAAACTATAGCGGTTACTATCATAAAGTTGCCCATAGGCTAAGGTTTGTCCTAGTTCTTTTAATTCATCACCCGTTGAAAAAAATGCCACTTTTAATGGTTGATAGACTTTAATTTTAGTCACACCTAAACTGGCTAATAAGGCTTGTTGTGCGGGCAGTAAGGTTTGTCCTTTGGTCATTACGGTATCGTTGGGTTGCACATCTTCACCTATTGCTCGAATGTTTTCACCTGCTTGATGTTGACCTTGGATTTTGATTTGTTGATTATCGAAACATTGTACTTGTTCTTGCATAATGACCGTGTCTGTTCCTTTGGGTAAGACTGCACCTGTCATAATGCGTACACATTGACCTGATTCAACCCTTGCTTGAAAAGGTTTCCCAGCAAATGCTGTGCCAATGACTGTTAATCGTTCTTGAGACAAATCTTTGGCGGCTAAGGCATAACCATCCATAGCGGAATTCGTATAAGGCGGAATCGCAAGGGGGGATTGTATGCTTTGGGCAATAATTCGGTTTAATGCTTGGCTGAGTGGAATGCTTGCAATTTTTGTGCTTGGATTGAGCGGTGATAGCATTTTTGCTAAGGCTTGTTCTACCGTAAGTAATTTATTTGCGATGGTCTCACAATTCATCGTAGTCGTTGTTTCAGTCATTATTTTTTCCTACCGTTTGTTGCCATTCTACAATAAATTTGGCAATTTGTTCAGGTTGATTAAGATTTAATCGAGTCAAACGTCTAGGCAAAATTAAATCACTGTCGCTGGCAACTGCGATAATATTGCTATCTTCTGGGTATAAAAATGAATGAGGTAAACTCGCTCGATAGAGTTCTATTTTCGGGATGTCAGCGAGTTTAAATCCCTCAACTAAAATAAGATCCGTATTATTATGGTCCAGCTTACTTACTAATTCAAACAAATCAGGATCGGTAGCTTGAGCTTGTTCTACCATTAAAGCCCAACGTTGACTTGATGCGACTAACATTTGACTCGCACCAGCATGGCGTAATTCATAGCTATCTTTACCTGGGGTATCTATATCAAATTTATGATGGGCGTGTTTTATCATGGCAATTTTTAGTTGATAATCTTGCGTTAAAATGGGCAACAACTTTTTTAATAAAGTGGTTTTGCCCGTGCCACTATAAGCAGCAAAACCTAAGATTGGGCGATTGATTACGGTATTACGCATTGCTTTAACCTCATAAACTGAAAACAAAACAGTCAAATAATAAAAACTTTTTTATTTTGGTAAGACTTTAGTTTAATTGCACTCGTTTCCCCCAGGGAATGTTGCTTTTACCTTTAACTAACCATAATACAGGGTAATACGGTGCCTGTTTGGGGAATAAACCGTTGGCATCGGTAAAATAAATCAACAAATCTGGGGCTTGATCTTGCTGTTCTAGCCAGTCAAAAATTGGACGAAAATCAGTGCCACCGCCCCCTGAAATTTTTTCAGGATAGCGAAACTCTTCCCAAGGTTGATAAATCCAAGGGGCATTTTTAGACAATTCCGTATCGCACGCAAGCAAGGTGATGGTGGCTCGAATTTGGGCTTTAATGGCATTAATTTCACTGATAAATTCATCCATTTCATCATTGGAAATAGAACCGCTAGTATCCAATGCAATGGTTAAAGCAGTTTGATGACTTCGTAGTGAGGGTAATATGGCATTGCCTTCACGTCTGGAAGGACGCATATAGCTATAATCATCACGAGCAAGGGCGGTCATATAGTCTGCTAATAACATACGCCAAGGTAATTGTGGTTGCAGTAAATCATCGACTACTCTTGCCAGATTTTTGCCCATTTTTCCTGCCTGAATGGCTTGTTGAGCCGCACCTGCTAAACGTTGTTGCCATTGAATTTGTAATTGCTCTTGTTCGTCAGGGCTGAGTGGGGGAGGTTGTTCTGCTCGTTTTGTCGCTTGAGTCCCTGAGTCGGTTTGCTTGCTTTGTTGATTTAACACTGGGTTAAGGCTGTCTGGCCTAGACGGTTGTGCTTGCGTTTGCTTGCTATCCGTAGGGCTGGGTGTCGTATTTGTCCCTTTCGTTGGCGATGGTGAGCTTGATGTGGATTGGCTTGCTTCTGAATCCGATGGGTTAGGTGGGGCTTCTTGCGGGTCTTGTTTGCTTTGATCTTCCATGTCATAAACATGTTTATCCATTTCACCATCAACATTATTGTCATCAATATAAGGATAAATTTCTTCCGCCGTCATGCCTTCATAACGGGTTTCAATAAAAATGCCGGGGGGGGGAGCAAAGCCTTCTTTGACTAATAAGGGGTTAATGGCATAATCACAAGCGATATCCCAACGGCGTTTAATCCGATGTTGACGGCGGGCAAAATGAGATAAGGCACAATGTAATGCTTCATGAGCTAATACAAATTCAATTTGGGAGGTCGAGAGATCGTTAATATAATCCGAGTGATAATAAAAACTTTTTGCATCAGTTGCGGTGGTTGGACACCAATCGGGATTGGCCTCAATCATTGGCAAGCGTAGGGTTAATGCCCCTAAAAAAGGGTGATCTAAAATTAAACGAGTGCGTGCTTTGGTGAGTTTGTTTTCAGCGGTGCTCATGGTGATTCTACTGTACTATAATTATAACATAACATTAGACACTGATTTCGCCCATTGACTAAATTCAGGCACGCTAAATAAATCTTGACCAATGGCACGATATAAATCTGATACTAGCATTACCCCCATTTCTCTGGGACGAAATTTTTGGGCATAGTTCAAAATATGACCTAAGATTTGATTAAATTGTTCCCTACCTTTGGCTTGAATTGCTCGGCCAACTAACGCACTGGCAATCGCATATTGCAAATCAATGGCAGATGGAATGGTCATATCTTTCCCTGCGATAATGTCATCTAAATTTGGCATGTCATCCAAATGTTTTAAAAACGCATGTAATTCAACACCCGCCGCAGGACCAACGCAGGCTTGCAATGCCCCTAATAATAATTTGGGGTGGTTTTGAAATTTTTGTAAGGCCCTATGGGCAAATTCCCAAGAACGAGGGGAGGGGAAGGCGACAGGATTATGGGCAGGATCAAAATCAAATAATAATTCGGGGCGAAAGCGTAAAAATCCTATGACTCGTTCATCAATAGTATGTGCATAAGCCCAATGCACCCAATCCTCTAAATGAGTATCAAAACTAAAATGAGCAAAACGATTTGCCAGTGGTGCAGGCATGGTATACGTTACCCCACGATCCCCTTGACGATTACCTGCGGCAAAAATTGCCCATCCTGTGGGAACTTCATACGCACCTAAACGCCGATCTAAGATCAATTGATAAGCCGCGGCGGAAACACTCGGTGGGGCAGACGTAATTTCATCTAAAAATAAAATTCCTTGTTCACCATGTTTTTGGCGATGGGGCAACATGGCAGGAATCGCCCATTCTACTTGCTGATTCACCCGAAATGGAATACCACGCAAATCACTTGGTTCCATTTGCGACAGACGAATATCAATGACAGTAACTTGATGCTTGTCCGCGACTTGTTGGATAATCTGGGATTTCCCAATACCAGGTGGCCCCCATAACATAACAGGCGTGTGATGACCTTGTTGAGTGCTAATAAATTCTTGTTCTAATACGGTAAATAATTCGACAGGACGCATTTAAATTCCTTTTTTGCTTTGTATAACTCACTGTGTGAGAGGGCTTGACGTTTGAATAAAATGGCTGATTTTGGATTGCAATAGTGGCACATCAAATGGTGGTGCAAATCGAGCGTAAAGTCGCGCTTGTGGATCAATTAAAAATAAATTGGCACTATGATCCACCAAGTAATCGTCTGAGTCATCGTCTGATTGACTTTGCTTGTGATTACGATAATGGACGACAACTCCAAGTGGACGGCTGAGTTGATAAATTTGCTCTAAATCACCCGTAACACCGATAAATTTCGGATGATAAAAGGGGACATATTGTGATAATTGTTCGACAGTATCTCGTTTGGGATCCACACTAACAAAAACCATGTTTAATTTTCCAGCTAAATTTGCTTGTTCTAATTGTTGATATAAAGACCGCATAGTTAATAAAGTCGTAGGACAAATATCAGGACAATGCGTGTAGCCAAAAAATAGCAAATGCCATTTTTGTTTTAATTGTTGATGAGTAAACGGCTGATTATGATGATCGACTAACTGAAATTGAGGTAATAACATCGGCGGTGAGATTAAGTTAGGATCAGAATTATCCGGTTGTGGTACTGACGTTGATGGGGTAAGCAATACTTGTCCGAATAGCACACCCAATACCATCGTCATCAAACCCGTAACGGTTAAAACTAAGTTTTTTTTCATTGCAAGGTACTCATTGCCGCGGGAATCGCAACGCCTGCTTGAATATCAGCCTTGAGTTCTAATAATACTGACTCTAAGGCTGCCAAACAAAATAAAACATTTTCTTGACGTGAGGCATACCCCATTAAGCCAATTCGCCAGATTTTGCCGGCTAGTTCACCCAAACCTGCACCAATTTCTAAATGAAATTGGTTTAATAATTTTTGTCGGACTAAAGCGTCATCCACATTATTCGGAATAGTGACGGCATTAAGTTGCGGTAAACGGGCCGATTCTTCTACTAGTAATGATAAACCCATGGCTTCCAAGCCTGCTTTTAGTGCGAAATGATGGCGTTGATGACGTTGCCATGCCATTTCTAAGCCTTCTTGCTGTAACATTATTAAGGCTTCATGCAGACCATATAGGGCATTGATCGGGGCAGTGTGGTGATAACTGCGTTTTTGATGACTTCCCCAATAGCCTAGAATTAGATTGAAATCTAAAAACCAACTTTGTACTTTTTGGCAACGATTTTTAATTTTAGTGACTGCGATCTCACTAAAACTAACGGGTGATAAGCCGGGCGTACAAGATAAACATTTTTGAGTGCCAGAATAAACGGCATCAATTTCCCATTCATCCACTTTTAAAGGACTACCGCCTAAAGAGGTAACGGCATCCACAATGCTTAAACAATCATATTGATGCGCAAGTTTCACTAAGGTTTCCGCATCAGAACTCGCCCCTGTAGAGGTTTCGGCATGCACAAAGGCGACAATTTTAGCATCGCTATGGTTTTTTAAGGCATCTTCTAAACGATTAGGATCAACAGGGAGTCCCCAAGCATGCTCAATCATAATTGCTTGACCACCACAACGTTGCACATTTTCTTTCATGCGTTCGCCAAACACCCCATTTTTACAAATAATGACTTTGTCATTAGGTTCGACTAAATTGGCAAAGCAGGTTTCCATGCCCGCAGAAGCTGGGGCTGAAATGGGTAAAGTGAGGTTATTTTTCGTTTGAAAGGCATATTGTAGTAAGGTTTTGATTTCGTCCATCATAGTAATAAACATGGGATCAAGATGACCAATCGTTGGACGTGCTAATGCGGCTAAGACTCTTGGGTGAACATCAGAAGGGCCAGGACCCATTAAAGTTCGTATGGGTGGATGAAATGAAGTGATCATAGTTGTCAATTCCATAGCAAAATTGTTAAGTTTAGTCATAACGAAACCGTAGTCAACCTTGTAATTTACAGTTGAAAAATCATTAAACTCAACGATACTTATTTAATTAATTATATTTTGATAAAACAATGGGATAAATTATGGCAACCAATCGCTATTCAGGTAATGTCGAAAGTTTTCTTAAATTAATGGCGGATAAAAATGCCTCGGATTTGTTTTTTTGTTCGGGTTCGCCTGTGCATATTAAGGTCGAAGGCATTTTATCCCCTGTGGGGACTAAAATACTAACGGGGGCAATGGTGAAAGAAGTTGCCTATGGTTTGATGGGAGAGGAACGCATTCAAGCCTTTCAAACGGAATTAGAATGTAATTTTGCAATTAGTGCCTTAGATGAGAGGTTTCGGGTGAATATTTATAAGCAAAAGGGGGATTATGCCATTGTCATTCGCTATATCAAAAACAAAATTCCAGATATTAAAACATTAGGGTTACCTAATTTTTTACATGAATTAGTTATGCGTAAACGTGGATTGATTTTAGTCGTAGGTGCGACAGGTTCTGGTAAATCAACCACTTTAGCGGCGATGATTGATCATCGTAATGCGAGTAGAAAAGGCCATATTTTAACCATAGAAGATCCGATTGAGTTTACCCATCATTATAAAAAATCTATTATCGGGCAACGTGAAGTAGGAATTGATACTTTATCCTATGAAAATGCTTTGAAAAGTGCTATGCGGGAATCGCCTGATGTTATTTTAGTGGGGGAAATTCGAGATGCGACTACTATGGCTCAGGTGATGTCATTTTCTAAATCAGGTCATTTGTGTTTATCGACATTTCATGCCAATAATGCGGTGCAAACCTTAGATAGGATTGTCAGCTTTTTTCCGCCTGATATTCGCCGTCAAATGTTAATGGACTTATCATTAAATTTAGTGGCAATTGTTTCGCAACGTTTAATTATGGGGAGTAAAGGCAAACGGGTTCCTGCGATTGAGGTGTTGCAATTGACGCCTTATATTCGGGAGTTAATTGAAAAAGGTCAATTTGATGATATTATGTCAGCAATGGCTGAGTCTGATGAACCAGGAATTATGACCTTTGACAAGTCATTGTTTGATCTTTACCGTATGGGCAGAATTACCAAAGAAGAAGCCTTAAGTAATGTGGATACCAATAGCGATTTAGCCTTGAAAATTCGTTTGTCGGATGACAGTAGTGAGAGTGATTTAGAGGCGTTTGATATTTAAACCGTGTTACTGACGACAACATTCCTATTTCAAATAGATAGGAATGTTGTGTTAGCAATTAAGCACCTACAACTTCTGCAATCGTCGGTTCCTTAGCAAAAATTCGGTTTTCATTAAGCAATATTGGATTAGAACCACTATTATCAATGCGTGCAATCACACAATAATTACCTGGTTCTGATGCTGACAAAGGCACTTCAAAGACTTGATCATTTGCTTTGAGACTGACTACCCCATCATAACTGGAAAATACGGCATTAGGTTTATTAAAAATATTAGTAACAATTAAAATATGTTCCATCGCATCTAATTTGCTAAAACACATATTTTCTTCATTCGCCCCACCTTTATCACCTACGCCTGCATCTTGATCTAAACGAATCCACGGAAATTGATCTTGATGGCCTTTCGCACCAAAATAAATTTGTCCTTCTTTTTCGTAGGAACTTTTCATCGCATTTAATATTTTACCAAAAAAGCCTTTCGCAGGTTTTTCTTCAATCACCGCATTATTTTTTGCTCGATAAAATGCCATTAAATCTAAATCGACGGCAGAATGCCAGCGTAGGGTAACATGGAAACTGGTCAATGGCAGTCGGGTGGTTTCACCTTTTTGTTTTAAGGTAACTTTAGGTTTTAAGTCCATTGTTAATTGAGTCCTTATGACTTATTAGGAAAAGGTGGGCTTGATGGGGTAGAGGGATTGGCGGCATCATTTAGCCCAAATTCATTGGGGTCTAAGCCAAGCTCGGCACAAATTTCCCTAACCACGGCCTTTTCATCGGCATCAAAATCACCATCCGCCATACCGATAGCACAACAAACTCTCACCAATAAACGAGAGGCTTCTTGATTGCCTTTGAGTTTAATAATCGCTTTTAAGGCTTCACCTTTGCCAATCGTATGATCAAATTCAAAGCCATCGGTATATTGATTAAATTTTTTAATGACATCTTGCACATCAAATACTTTTAATTCATCACTACGTTGAATAAATCCCACCATTTTTTGTTTTTCACTGGCATCAATATGACCATCAGCCGCCGAAACTAAGGCACAACCTGCGACCACACCGTCTAAGAAATCTTTGTTTTTTAAACGGCTAACACTGTCTTTAAGATTATCTTTTTGGCTATTTAACCATGATTTCACATCATCAAAACGCATTCTCTTCATCCCTATATATTAGAAGCAATAAGGAGCAAGTCAATATATTTGCTCCTTATTGATGATTGATTGCTTGCCAACTAGCCGTTGACAATGCCCATAAGTTGCTCGGTACTTTTCAGTCCTTTTAAGGTGCCAACTTTAGATTCGTTGACTAATTTTGCACCCATAGGGCTAGAATTATCAATAGTAGCAATACATAAGACATTGCCTGTATCACCTGTATCTAAAGTAACATTCACTGATTTTCCTTGGTCGTCCATAATAGTGAGATTAATATCACTATCACCAAAGCGAGCAGGGCCACCGCTTTGTACTTGACCATAATCCCAACAGAATATCCAAACTTTGTTCATTTCATCTAATTGAGTGATACGCATTTCTTCTTTATTATCACCACCACTATCACCAACACCTTCATCGCCTGAGAGCATCATATAAGGAAATTCATTCATATTTCCTTTATCCCCAAAATAAACTAAGCCAGTTTTGCCATCTTTGCTTTCATAAGCCGCTGCTAAATCAAAGTCGGCGGCCGTTGTCCATTTCATTTGTACTAACAGTTGTTTTAAAGGAATAAAGGCTTCAGAACCTTTTTGTGCTAATTCCATTGCTTGTCTCCTTAATTATGGAATGTGAATAAAAATCATCTATGTAAATATAGGGGTGAATGATGGCAATTAAAAGGGCAAATGACATAATTATTTCACAATATCAAACAATTGTTCCGAACGTTGCAATCCTTTTAGCGTTCCTACTTTAGACTCATTGACTAATTTTGCGCCAATAGGGCTAGTGTTATCAATCATTGCAATACAAATCACATTACCTGTCGTACCTGTATCGGGTTTGACATCAAAGGAATTGCCTTGATCATCCATAACACTCAGTTTAATATCACTATCGGCAAATCTAGCCGCAGCACCTTTTTGCACTTGACCATAATCCCAGCAAAAAATCCAAACTTTTTCCATTTCATCAAGTTGGGTAATACGCATTTCTTCTTCATTATCCCCACCCGTGTCATTCACACCTTCATCACCTGATAACATCATATAGGGAAAGGCATTCATATTGCCTAAGTCGCCAAAATACACAATCCCCTCTTTACCATCTTTCGTTTTATATAAGGCGGCTAAGTCAAAATCGGCAGCGGTGGTCCATTTCATTTTGACTAATAATTGTTTTAAGGGGATATAGGCTTCAGAACCTTTTTGGGCTAATTCCATGATATTTCTCCAATGAATACAAATAACGAATTAATATTCTAGTGTAGTTGATTTTTAGTAATAGCCAAGTGAGTGAGCAAGAAATTTGCTATGCTTTTAGGATAACTCGGTTTAGGTGGTGTCGGTCAATGCAATGAGCAGTATTCATCGGTTTCGTTTTGATTTTGAAGAAAATTTGTTTTTACATTTACTGCAACATCGGGAATTACAGCCTTATACGGAAACCTCATTGCAATCTTCCGATGAATTACATCGCCGCCATTTATTAGGCACAGCCGTGCAATTAACGGAAGATATTTTGCCCGATTTATATCGTCATTATCAAAGTTGTTTGCATCAAATTAGCCCTGATCTGTCAGGTGATTTATATATTCGTCAATCGTCTGAATACAATGCCTACGTCTCGGCAAAAAGCAACGATGGATTTGATATTTTAATGACTTCGGCAATGGTACAAGATTTTGATGCCAAAGAATTAGCCTTTGTTATTGGTCATGAACTAGGTCATGTATTATTTGAACACCATAGAATTCCTTCCGCTTATTTATTATATCAAGGGGCGGATCAAATTAGCCAAGCCTTAGCGGAAAAACTATTGCAATGGTCGATGACCGCAGAAATTTCAGCCGATAGAATTGGCTATTGGGTCTGTGGTGATTTTACAAAAGCAGCAACCGCATTATTTAAAACGGCCAGTGGTTTGTCGATTGATAAGGAACAAGCGGTTATTCGAGCCTTACGCAATCAATATAAAAAAATCGAAGAAGTGGCCAAACGGCAACAACATAAAATTTTGGGGACGCATCCTGCCATTCCGATTCGCTTTAAAAGTTTAGAAATTATTTCACTGGACTTATTATCCTCAAAAAATAAAGGCGACTACGTTTCGGACAAGATTTTGAAACACTTAAATGATAGTGTAAAAAATATTTTGGCAGAATCGGAAAAAATGAGTGATAAGGGGCTTGAGCATGAACAATCGTATCGTTTGACCTTATTGATTTTTTGTTTGTTATACGTGGCAACCGCAGATAATAATAAACTTAATGAATGTGATAATCGTTTTGTGAATAAAGTTTTAGTCAGTAGTGCGGGTTGGGCAGAAGTCGGGGATGCCATTGAACAATGTCAACAAAATGCCAGTGATTTTCGTCAACAATGTCAGCAAAATTTTTCCAAATGTTCGCTAACGGAACAACAAGTGAAAGGCTTTTTAACTCAGTGTGTGGTAATGAGTGAGCAATGTAGTGGTGTTACTCATGCAAGAGTAGAGGCGATGCAGTCTATTTGTCAGTTTTTTGGGTTTGATAAGGCCTTGCTAGTGCAGATTCCTAGAGCATGATTGATAAAATCGATTGAAGTGATTGAGATCATGAATTATACAACTCGTGATGAATTTTTGTATAGTATTCTCATAACGCTTATCGTGTTATTTTTCAAGTAAATTTTTATGGAGTTGAGGATGAAAAAACTAATGATGATTTGTGTGAGCATTGTTATGCTTAGTTCTGTAAAAGCAAGTGAGCCAATTCAGCCAATTGTTGCAGAGAAATCCATTAATCAAGCCCAAGCAGAATTAGGCAAAAAACTTTATTTTGATCCAAGATTATCAAAATCAGGATTCATTTCTTGTTATTCTTGTCATAATCTTAGCATGGGTGGCACCGATAATTTAAAAACTTCGATTGGTCATAATTGGCATCAAGGGCCGATTAATGCTCCAACCGTCTTAAATTCTAGTTTCAATATTGCTCAGTTTTGGGATGGTCGAGCTAAAGATTTACAAGAGCAAGCAGGGGGGCCGATTGCGAATCCGGGTGAAATGGCTTTTACTCATGAGTTAGCCGTGCATTTGCTAGGAACTATTCCAGCTTATGTGAATGAATTTAAGCAGGCATTTGGTACTGAGAAAATTGATATTGATAAAGTCACTAAAGCCATTGCTGAATTTGAAAAAACCTTAACCACGCCAAATTCACGTTTTGATCAATGGTTATTAGGAAATAAATCTGCAATTTCCCAAACGGAATTAGAAGGATATCAGTTATTTAAAAATTCCGGCTGTGTGGCTTGTCATAATGGCCCTGCAGTGGGTGCGAATTCTTTTCAAAAAATGGGCTTAGTTAAACCATACCAAACTGATAACCAAGCTGAGGGACGCATAGCCGTGACAGGTAAAGACTCCGATCGCTTTGTTTTTAAAGTGCCTACGTTGCGTAATGTTGAATTGACTTATCCTTATTTCCATGATGGTGGTGCAGAAACGTTGGCAGAAGCCGTTGATATTATGGGGCAATTACAATTGGGACGTAAGTTTACTGCCACAGAAAATGCTAAAATTGTCGCATTTTTGAAGACATTAACAGGTGAACAGCCCAAGTTTATGTTGCCTATTTTGCCTCCGTCTTCATACCATACACCACGACCACAACCGTTTAAATAATATTTTAAAGGTTTAAGTGGCAAGAAACGCCTCAATGGTTTCAATTGGAGGGTGTTTGTTTGCCACTTTTATACATCACTCTTTTTATTATTAACGACACTATCACGATAGTTACTATTTTTTAAGTGCGTGAGTTTAGTTATGAAACTTAGATTATCACATATTGCGTATCCTATGACCAGTTTAGGGGTTGGGCAGCGGATTGGTATTTGGGTGGCAGGTTGTCCTATGCGTTGTCAGCATTGTATTACGCCAGAATTGCAAGCATTAGATGCGGGTAAAGTTATTGACGTATCTATTTTAGTCAAACATTTACAAACAATTGCTTTGCCAATTGATGGTATTAGCATTAGCGGTGGTGAGCCATTTTTACAAGCAACCGCATTACTGGATTTGGTGTTACAACTGCGTCAACAGCAAGCAAATTGGAATATTTTGCTATTTTCTGGCTATACTTTAAATTATATTACCAAAAATATTAAATCAGCGACTAAGATTTTGGATCAAATTGATATGTTAATTGATGGACCTTTTGTTGCAAATCAAATGACAAGCCATCCATTGCTTGCCTCAAATAATCAACAGTTGCACACGTTTTCCAAACAAGGTGAGACTTTGAAGTCAAAAATGGCAAGCATACATCCGAATCAGGCAAATTTAGCTTTAGGTCAAGATCGGGATTATTTAATTGGGATTTTGAACCCAAGTCAGCGTCAGCAGTATCATCAGGCGTTAAACGTATCAAAATAAAACATAAAATAATGTGAGTTAACAACCGTAAAGAAGTGATATGGCAGAATTTGTAAGAATTTGCCCGCGATGTGGCAGTGATAATCCTGAATATGAGAATACTTGCCAACAATGTGATTATTTTATTGGGATGGAAACGCCTGTCGCTAAAACCAGCGATTCTGCCATTGTATTTGAAGAGGCGTCAAAATCAGAACCAAAACTAGAATCAGACTTAGAACCTGTCGTAGATACGGTTAATCCTAGCTCGGCAATGACAAGTCAAACGGCCTTATATTTAGAATCCGTTGCCACAGGGAGAAAATTTGCCGTTGAAGATCAATGGATTATTGGGCAACAACATGATACGAATACAGCGCAAATACAATTAGCTCAAATTGAAGGGGTTAATTTTGTCCATAGACAACATTGTCAATTTTTTTATCAGCAAAATCAATGGTGGGTCAAGTCGATTGATCAAAAACAACATGGTCGTGATTTTACGAATCCGACTTTTTTAAACCAAAAACCCCTGACATTAGAACAACAAACCGTATTGCATAATGGGGATATTTTAGCTTTAGCGGGTGTGGCATTAATGGTTAGAATTATATAACAATAATAAATCGTATAAATAAATAGGAATAAACATGAGTTTAATATTTCATATTGTCGCTCGCACTGATATTGGTTGCCATCGTGAGCGTAATGAGGATCATATTCTAGTCGGAAGGTTAGTAAAAAATCGAGGGTGGATGGAATTAATTGTAGCGGATGATGATGATTTTATTCAAAATCGTGGTCTATTATGTGCTGTTGCCGATGGCATTGGTGGTGCGCCTGGTGGCAATATTGCGAGTAATACGGCATTATCTGCGTTAGAGGATAAATTTTATCATCATGAGTTTGAACTCGTCCAAGTAAAATCAGAAGATTGCGTGCAACATCTCAATGATATTATTATCGAAACTAATCAGGCAGTATTACAAAAGGGGTATGAACAAGCACAGTGGTTTGGTTTGGGTTCTACTTTAACAGGCGTTTGCTTATATCAACAGCAATATTGGGTGTTTAATGCGGGTGATAGTCGCGTATATCGTTATCGACAAGGATTTTTAACACCATTGACAGACGATAATACCTTGGCTGCAGAGGCAATTAAAGCAGGACAGTTAACGGTAGAAGAAGCGAAACATTCAGGGTTAAGCAATATTCTCAGTCGATTTATAGGAAGTAATGATGATTTTGGTGTTACGATTAGTGATGCGACAATGATTGAAGCAGGTGATTGTTTATTAATTTGCTCAGATGGCTTGTTTAATATGGTAAACGATGAGGATATTGAAAAATATTTGTCAGAGGATAACTCCCCTAGGGAGTTAGTGAATAAGCTAGTTGATGAAGCAATTTCAGCCGGAGGGTATGATAATATCTCAGTGATTTTAGTGACAGTCAGTGCGTCATCATAATGGTAATAATATTTGATAATGGCAAACGATTCTATTACCCAACGTTATATTAATAAAGAAGCACTTATTACTGAAGCGATTACTGATCGTTATTTTTATGCAGAATCAGTGACGGATCGATGGTTTGATGCGGTGACTGATAAATTTATTGAATCTGCCAATTTAATGGCAGTATTAAAACTGCAAGCAGGAACAATTATTGCGGATAATTATCGAATCCAACAGGGATTGTTGCAAGGTCGTTCAGGTGAAGCAGAAATTTATTTATGTTGGGATGAGTCTTTAAGTCAGCAAGTGGTTGTGAAGCTGTATCGCTATCAGTTTGAACCTAAACAACAAGTATTAAAAAAATTGTTAGGATTAAAACATCCTAATATTGTTCATGTTTTTGGTTTTGGGCATTGGTTAGGGCGATTTTATGAAGTGATGGAATATTGTCGTGGGGGGACTTTAATTGAACAATTACCTTTAACCACCGAAACGTTGCAACAGTATTTACCCCCATTATTACAAGCCTTAAATTATTGCCATCAGCAAGGAATTATTCATAGAGATATTAAACCCAGTAATTTGCTATTTCGGGATCATACTAGAACGGAACCAGTCTTAGGGGATTTTGGTATTAGTTCCATTTTAGGGGAACAACAACAAACCCAGATTACGAAAACTGCTGCAAATTTAACCTTAGATTATGCGGCACCTGAGTTATTAGACGGTCATACCGTTGGTTTTAAAACCGATTATTATGCCTTAGGAATTACTTTAATTCATTTATTAATGGGACAATCGCCATTTCAAGGTATGACAACGACTGATGTGTTGGTCTCGCATTTACGCGGGAGAATGATTTGGCCTCAAAATTTACCACAACAATGGCGACAATTATTGCAAGGCTTATTACAACTACGTCCTGAAAATCGTTGGGCTTATACACAAGTATCAGCATGGTTAGCCGGTGATATTGTTACTAATGATGAACGCAAACTTTGGCACGCAGAAAAACCTAAAGTTGAGAAAAAAATCATTAATTATCCAGGGTATCCTAAAGCAAGCAATCCTCAACAATTAGCCGCAATGCTAGAAGAATTTCCCGCAGAAAAGCAATTATATCGGGGGGATATTCGCCGTTGGGTTTTTGATTATTTTAGTACTGAACTTGCGGAACAAATTGAGCAAATTGAAGAACGTTATACTTCTAATCCTAGTTTAGGCTTAGTAAAATTAAAATATTTATTAGATCCAAATCAACCATTGGCAATTAGTCATTATCGCATTACTACCATTAGTGAATTAATTAAATTATTAGATCATAAAGACAAAGAAGTGCAACACCAAATTCGAGAAGTACAGTTTAATGGCGCATTAGCAACGTGGTTAGAACATTTGCCGAATGTTGCCAATAAAGAAGCGATTTTAGCCAATTTAAAAGCGATGAAACACCGTTTATTACATAAGCAATATTTTTTAGGCTTATTTGCCTTACGTTATACCTTAAATCCCCAACCTTTAGCTTTAACCTCAAGTATTAGCATTGCCCATCCCAAAGATTTAGAACAACAATTACAACAACATCCCGCCTTAGAATCGCATTTTATGAAGTTTGTGCAGGATGAACGCTTAGAAGAGTGGATTCAAGCCGTACGTTATGTGGGTTGGGAGCAAGATTTACGCTTTATTCAAGATTGTCGGCAACGTTATCCTAATCAAGTCAACTTATTAGCCAATGCCATTCGTTGGTATTACCAACCAACTCGACCTTTTCATTTTATGGGACAATATTTTGACAATCCCAAACAATTAGCTACCGCTATTGATAACGATAATGATAGTTTGGAGAAGGGATTGCATTTATTAAAACGTGGTTGGATTCGGGCATGGTTAGTCAGCACAGGGCGAGTACAAGATATTCAAAGTTTAGATGCGGTATTAGAACATTCACAAAGTGATTGGCGAGATAAAATGGAAACGATTTTGCATTATTTAGATCCAGATTTAGCTTCACCACAGCTCACATCTGATAGACAGCAACTATTGTTTAATAAAGTCAGACCTGATCGACCTAAAACTCAATCCGTCAGTTTATGGAATCAAGGTCGAGGTTATTTAAGTGGGCATATTAGCTTAGAAACAATGGATACTGCCATGACGATTTCACCTTCAGAAATTCATGGTGAAAAAGTGATTGTTAAAGTATCCGTCCATACCATAGGCTTAATTGCTGGTCATGAAGGTCATAACAAATTAATGGTAAGGACGAATGGTGGTCAACTTGAAATTCCAATTTATTACCAATGTGCGGATGAAAAATCATCGGATAATACCATGACTTTAAATCCTTGGTTAGCGACTGCGGGGGGGATTATTTTGTTATTGTTTATTTGGTTATGGTTCTAGTCTCATTGGAAAAATTAAAAAATTTAAAATAAAAAAAGACCAGTCAATAACTACTGGTCTTTTGAAAGAAATAGCAATTTTTTTGCTGATTAAGCTTTTTTGCTTTTACGACGAGTAAAACCCATTCCAGCTAAACCTAAACCGATCAATGCGATGCTTGAAGGCGTTGGCGTAGAAGAAGTTGATTCAATTAATTTGATGCTTGGGCTAGTACCTGCGGTTACATTTAAGAAGGTTATTTCGATGGCATTAACTGCAGCAAAGTCAACCGTACCCGTTTGAACCATGTCAGTAAATTTAACTAATTCCGTGGTTTCTGTTGCAATCAAAGCACCCACAGTAACAGTTCCTTGAGCAAAATTATTGGCATCATTAAAAATTTTAACATCAATATTAAATGAAAAGGAAGGGTTAGATACGACTACAACACCAAAAGCATCTTTTAAGCCGGCTTCAGTTAAATCCACACTACCTAAACCAAACGCTAAACCACCTGGGCTACCTGCGCCCACAAATGGTGTTGAGTCGGCATCATTACCATCCCATTGAATGGTAGAAGTCCCTGACATTTGTGCCCCTTGGTTATGGCTTAAAGAACCCGAATTTGCATTTAAACCAATAATATTAGCAGAGCCCCCATTACCTGTCACTTCAATAAAAAAGTCACGCTGACCACCAATTGGTCCTGCTTGAGTTTGTTGGTTTTGAACGGTGCCAATTACATTAGGAGAGCTTTGTAATGTGTGACCTGGTGCCACAAAATCATCAATAATTAAGGCTTGTGCTGAACTGATCATGCCCAAACAAGCGATACCACCAATAAAACTAATGAGTTGTTTTTTCATTTTTATAAATCCTTTGAAAAAATATGTAAGTCGAATTAATTCGAGATATTATAAAGCAATTATAATGCCAATGATTTTTATATATTGATTTTTATATAAAAATATATTTATTGTTTAGTGATTTTAGTATAACTCGCTGGTTTTAATTTTTAAATTGTAAAAAAAATTGACACTATTATGAGTTAAATTTTGAGCCATGGTGTTATATTTTTATAAATATATTTAAAATCAGTAATTTATTGGGTTTTTTGTTTAATTCATTGCTTGTAAAAAAAAATGACAAAATAACAAAAATCTTAGTGATATTTATTAAATATATTTTAAAATCAGTAATTTAAGTGTATTTTAGTACTGTAAAAAGTTTTGACATTATTCTTCTATAGAAATTGTAACTATTTCATCGTTTTCGTCATTCTCTAGTTACCCTTATCGTTATCTTGTCGTAAGGTTTTATTTTGAATGGGTAAGTCAATATTTGTCCATTGAGTGACAATAGTTATTAATGAATTAATTTTAATGGGTTTTTCAATACTATCATTAAAATCTATGCTAAGGTCAGGTTTAGAATCTGATTGATGGAGTAAAATAATGGGCGTTTGACTAAGATTCATTTCTTTTTCATATAAACGAATATGTTGGGTAACAACATGAGCATTCAGTTTTTGTAATTGTGAATCAATCAGTAACAAATCAAATTTACCCGATTGACAAAATAGTTTGATGGCATCTAAACCATTGTCAACAACCGTGGTTTCAATGCCCCATTGTTTTAACGCCGTTTTAATTAAAGTTTGATCCACCATTTGATGTTCAACTAATAAAATATGTAATCCCTGTTTTTGTTGATTAGACAAATGAGTCGGAATGGGTTTTTTATCAATATAGCCAATTAGCTCTAAATAGGCTTTGATTAAGCCATAAAATGTGGCAGGTTTGCTAATAATTTTGTAGATATTATGTTCAATACTATCAATGGCTTTTGGTTCAAATGATGATAATAGCAATATTGGCGTATTCACCGTAAGATGTTGTTGTATTTTTTGTAAGCATTCAATGCCATTAATGTAAGTTAAGTTCATGTCAATAACCACAAAATGATAATAGCTATGTTTTTGTAGCATTTCAATGGCTTGACTGCAATGGTAAGCAATATCCATTTGCATTTGAAATACGGATACTTGTTCTTTAATCATTTCACTATAATTAAAATTAGAATCGATTAATAACAATTTTTTCTCTTGTAATAAGCGATATTTTGAGGATTTAATGGGGTGAATGGGACGATCAAATTTAAGTTGAAACCAAATATTAGTCCCTTTACCAATGTCGCTATCAACACCTAAATGACCATTCATAAAATGAATTAATTGTTGGGATATGGATAAACCAAGCCCTACGCCAGATAACTCACGAATATAGGCAAGATTTTTATGAGAAAACGTGTTATTTAGTTTTTGAACTAAACCAGGACGCATACCAATACCCGTATCTTTGATTGAAAAATATAGTTCAATTTGTTTAGCCGTGATCATTTTATTGGAAATTTGTATGATAATTTCGCCTTCATTGGTAAATTTAACGGCATTGCTGATGAGATGGATTAATAATTGGCGTAAGTAAGTGGCATGACCTTTTAATTCGAGTGGTATGTTTGATTCAATGGAAACGAACAGTGAGATTTTTTTTTGGTAAGCTGTCGAAAGAAACAGATTACAGCATTCATCAACGATTTGGTCTAATTCAAATCGAGTATTTTCATGATTAAATTCACCCGTTTCAACTTTAGCAAAATCTAAAATATTATTGATAGTATTCAGTAAAGATTGGGAGGTATTCTCTAACAGTGCTAAATAGTGCTGTTGCATTGGGTTTAGTTCTATTTTTTGGTAAGCGTTGATAATACTTAAGTTACTATGAATCGGATCGCGTATTTCTCGGCTAATTTGGGCTAAAAATTGGCTTTTGGCTTGGTTTTGGGCTTTGGCCGTTTCACTTTCTTGTTTGGAAAAGAATTTTTCTAATTGTAAAATTTTAATTCTATCGGCTAAACCAAACGATAATAAAATCAATTCTGTGGCCGTGGCAATTTTATGGACAACAGGTAAGTAATCGAAATATAAAATAATGTTTAGTGCCGATAAGGCACTGAAAAATATGCTTGCCAGCATAATCATCCATGCGAGTACATAGAATTTTGCAGGTCGATAACCATCATACAAGCGTTTAATACTTGCCGTAAGTAATAAAAATGGTAAAAATAATGCTAGGGTTGTTGCCGTTTGTGCCATCCATTGTGGATTTAACCAGAGAATTGAGGTACTGCTGATAATAATAATGCTTAAGTAAAATAGCAGTAATTTGTCTATGTTTGGTGAATACATTGCGGTATCCAAATAGGAACGACTAAATAAAATTGCGGCAATCATCCCTGCAAAAACAAAAAAATAGGGGGCAATTTTTTGCCACCAAATTGATTCTGGCCATAAGATAAATCCTAAGCCATCTAAGCTAAGCATAAAAAAGCTATTAAAAAAGATAATCAAAATATAATAAAAATAGCTAATGATTTTAGTGGAGAAATAAATGAATAAATTATAAAGAAATAGTGCCAATACAATGCCATAAAATAAGCCTAATCCCCATTCTTTATATTGATCTTGATAATAAGCATTCCCCGTATAAAGTGTGAGTGGAATATAAACCACATCACTGGTTTTAATTTTAATGTAATAAGTGGTTTTGGATTCTTTGGGTAGATTTAGGCGAAAATAAAAATAGGGTAAGGGAATTTCACGATAGTAATAAGGCAAATTATCCCCTGCTGTTTTTTGATACCAATGATTATTTTTGTCAATGGTATAAAGTTCAATGACATCAATAAGCGGATAACCCACTTTGAGTAGGGCATTAATGGCACGATAATCATTATTTGTTAAGGTAACTTTTAACCAAAAATTAGACGCACTAAAACCATGGCTGATAATTCGCTGTTGAACAGGGCGGAATTTGTGAGAATGGTGATGAAGAATGTCATCTAAGGTTAAAGCTGTGGTTTTATCTTCATAGATACGAGTATAAGGCAACAAATCAATTTTTTGATTCTGCATTTCAGTGATCAATAAATCTTGCGCATGGGTATTGCTGGAGAGCAAGGATAACAAGAGTGAAATAAGGAAATATCTCATAATAAAAGATGGTTACAAATGTCAATAATGCCTTGATGAGAAGGATAAGGCGATAAATAACAACCTTTTGATGCAACTAGTTGCTTTACTTGAATTTCAGCATCATTTAGTGTCATAGGATTCGCAATTTGGCTTAACCAACATAAATCGTTATTGCCATTACCAACACCAAATGCTTGAGAATAGTGATTGGGAAAGCAAGTTTTTAATGCCAAGTTTTTATCATCCTGTGTTTGTAGTACAAACAATTTTCGGCCATCTCGATAACAACGCAATTCTGGCTTATGTTGGGCGAGATGATCCTGCCAAATTGGAAACCAATGTTGACTATCCCTTGTTTTTACATAACGAGCCACAATACAAGCAGTATAGTCGATTTGCCATTCAAATGGTGTGGAATGATGGGTAAATTTTTGTTCCAGTTGTTTTGCTAATGGTTGCCAGTGGTAAGGATGACGAATTTGTGCTTGTTTATGACTGACGATTAATGCCCCATCTTCAAGTAGGCTTAGGGTGATGGGAATATTCGCAGTGGCAAATGTTTGCAGTATTTGTTTGCTGGCTTGATAGGAACGAGCAGTGGCAATCACTAATGTGTAAAAATGCGAGAGTTGTTGTAGCTTTTTTAAGGTGGCATTTGCGAAATAACTGGAACGAGTCCGTCCTGGAATGGCAACACCTGAACAAATTTGAGTATGTAACAATGTGCCATCAATATCTAAAATCAATAAAGGTTTTACTGCATCCATGCGGCGGCTAGGGTATTCATTGTTTGGAGTTGGCTTTGTTGGTATTTAATGGGTATTTGACGTAGTTTACATAAGTATAATAAGGGTTGTAGTTGTTGTGTTGCTTCCGCTTGCGTGCATTGTAATAAAATTTCTTTAGGGTTGCGATTCACCACTGCTCGTATGACTTCATTAATATGAATACGATAAGCTGCTTTTGTGCGCGCATCACAGGGCTGGCCCATGTTTAAAGTGCTTGGGGATTGATTCACTGTCTCTAACCAAGTTTCAATATAACGTGGATATAAATACTTATTTGGAAATCGATACACTTGAAATAATCCCGAGCCCAAACGAAACCCTCTCGAAAAGCCGAGGGTTTCAGGGGCTGTAAAACATGCACTAGGAATAAAATAATCTTGATGGCTGGCTCGAATTTGAGCGACACCTTTGGGATCACAAAATACGGCAAGTTGTGGCCCTTGCTCGCCAGTAAAATCAGCATGACCCGCTTGTAACCATTGTTCATAAGAAAGTTGTAATTGTTTCGCAACCCCTCCACCGCTGGTCCAACCATCAATAAACCAAACAGGGCGATTAGGATAACGCTGTAAGGCGATTTTTAATGCCTCTTCATCCCAACCCAAGCCATAAAACAAGGACAAGGCTACCCAAGGGATTTGAGTTTGATATTGTTTGGCCAAATAGTTTGCTAATAAGGCTGCGATGGGAACACCTGCACGCAAAATACTAATTAATAGTGGCGGTTGGCTAACTTTTTGGCAGAGTTGTTGACCTACTGTTGTTGTCATTGCCGATAAAATACCTGCTTGTGATTGAATGCTAGATAGCAATGCTTGTTGAAATAATGGATCAACGTTAGGTTCTGGTGATGGCTTGGACCAGCGTTGCCAACCTTGTACTTCGGGTGAAAAGGCTTCTTCGCCACGAAATAGTGGTAGGTTTTTAGGATCAAAGGGATCGATTTCACCTGCATCAGTCGCAATCAATTCTAAGTGTTGCCAAGGACTATTAAAATGCTTCATAACAGTGAATATGCGTGATAAGTTGATTAGGACGTGGGTAATGAGTTTGTAACCAATGTTCAAGTTGATTGGCAATGGCTAAGGTGGGAGGATAGCAGAAAATATCAATTTTATCCAAATTATTCAACGCATCAGGGTTGTAAAAATAATGGTGAATATTTTCAGTATCTTGACCTAAGTGAATTTTAGTTTTAATAATGTTTTGATCAACTTGCCAAGGGCTACGAGTAATATGGCGAAAATAGCTTTGCTCATCTATGGAATGGTAATAATGTAAAGCAGGGGGTAAACATTCCCCAATGCTGTAAATCGCTTGACGAGATTTAATCGTCATTGTTTTAATGGTAGTCTCTGGTTTGAGTAGTAATTTGACCGTGTCAGTTAATTTTGCTAATGAGGTGCTTTGAGTGTGTGATTGTCTAAAATCCGCTAAGGTAAAGATAATAAATTGTTCGACTTGCGGTTTTAGTGCTTGGATTAGGTTGTATAGGGTTTGACCCGTTGTGATTTCATCTTCAATAATAATGGCTTGTTGATAATATTGTTGGGTATTAATCGGTAAACTGTGATTAGGACCATGTGAATGGGGTTCTTTAAAATGAATACAAGTTTGTTGATGAGAATAACGAGTGCTAAGACAAAGTTTGGGTTTAAAATGCAAATGCTGGGCTAACCAAGTAGCAGGTAATAAAGAGGATTCTGCTAAACCGATTAAAATCGTTGATAATTGTGGGTTAATGTTTGATTCAATGATCGCCAACCAATGTTGGAGATAATGAGTATTTAATGGGGCAAGTTTCCCTAATTCAGGTAATACATGGGCATAGGTCCTTTTAGGATTGCCCTCACGCAGGATTTTGTACATAAATCGGATATTTTTTTATCTATTTCAGCGATGTACGCCTGTTAATGCTTGAATAAAGGGTGCTTTAGGCCAAAATTGGGTTTGGTTAATATCATTAAATCGTTGATAAAATGTATAAGGTAATTGCCCATTCTGTACCATATCAATAAATAAATCAACATTAGTCCAAGTGTCGCCAGTATTTGGGTTGATCAATGCTTGTACTTCCGTAAAGCCATCAAACGCACATAATACATTGTAATCCATAGGACGAATACAGCCTGTAATGCTTAAAATATCCTCAGCCTGAATGTCATCCCCTGTGTCTTTTAAGCGAAGTTTTAAAATGCGTTGCTTATCTGGGGCGGCAAGATCAATATCGGCTTGTAATCCTGAAAAACCTTCAAACCAACCCCCGCCTTGATAAAAAGCATCTTTAGAATAGGTTTTAGCGAGACCTTGTTCCATAATTTGTTTTAAACGTTCACCTGTGATTTTGCCTGTGGCAAAGGTATAAATGCTAGGGAAAAAACGATAAACATCTTCAATGGTAATATCCCCTTGAGCAATCGTATTATCTTCAAACAAATAGCCTTTAGGTGCAATGGTACTCCCAAAACGAAAGCCTTTAGACATGGCTAATTGTGTGCCGGTTCTTTGGCGTAACATTTCAGTTAGACTATTATTAAAACTATTTTCTAAAGAATGATAACGTGATAATGGAATACGACTATGAGCAATAACGGTATCAATTGGTTGGTCTAGGGTTTGGTTTGATTGACGAGCATCTAATGTTAAAAATACATTATCTGCCAAAAAAGGTGCTCTTGCTTGTTCAACAAGCTGTTTTACTTCCGGGTCTTCAGGAATGCTTGGTTTTACGACATGCAGTTGCCAAGCCTTATCAATAATTTGATTATTGGCAATGACCATATCTAATTGACCTAAATAGGTGTCATTGCCTGATTCAACAACCCAAGCACCACTATCACTTACTAAGGGTTTAAACGTTGTTTCATGGGTATGAGCTGAGAAAAAAACATCGACCAAACCTGAATCGATTTTATTGGCAAGGGCATAATCTTTTTGTATGCCTAATTCACTCATAACGACGACTACAACCGCCCCTTGTTGACGTAAAGTTTGAGCATGATCGCTAATCAGTTCCAAATAGGCGTGTTCCCCTTTAAGAAAGGATAGGCCTAAGGCTAAAATGGGATGCATTTCGGGGACAATATCTGAGGTAATGCCAATAAAGCCAACTGGCACTGATCCAATGGTTTTGATTAATGTTGGGGGTAAAAAGGCTTGACCTGCCAGAAATCGGGGTTGGGTAACGGTAACATTTGCGGCTAAATTAGGAAAATTGGGACCCTGAGTATTACTCGCTTGCCGATTTCGCATAGGACTCGGTCGAAAACTTTGGGTTTGACTATAGCGGGCACGGGTCACCATAGGCCCATACGCAAAATCCCAATTCCCAGGTACGCCAACATCAATGTCTAAAGCATTCACTGGTGCGACAATGGCATTCCCATCGGTATATAATGCTTCCACGCCACCATGATAGGTATCACCAACATTCATTAACACATTATTTGGGTTTTGTTGGCGAATTTGTTTGATTAAAGTGGCAATTCTAGCCAATCCGCCTTGTTCTACTATTTTAGTTTGATCGCCATGTGCCACCATTTCTAAATGAGGGGTCAAATGGGCATGAAGATCATTTAAGTGAATAAAGGTAAGGGTTTGTGTATTGGCATCGCTTATGATCGACACTAACAGCATTAGCAGGATGGAAAAATATTGAGACATAGAAATTCCAGTAGTTAATTTTGGTTTTAATTTTGATTAAATCCTGAATATTATTCTATGCTTCTGAACTTTTTACAAGTTATGATGAAATAATATTAGATTAACGGTGGTTTAATTCTGATGCTGTGCTATGGTTGTGGATATTTTGGTCTATTTAGGAAGTCGCTATGAGTACAGGTTATTGGCGTTGGCTAGTGAAATGTAATCAGTATTGTCTCGCCGATTATTTCCCTTGGGTGATTGACGATAAGGTAGTGGGATTTATTCATCAGTCTCGGTTACCGTTGTTTTTAGCACAGGTAAATGTTTTTATTTTAGAGCAAGGCAAGGTATTATTACATCCACAACTAACGGCGTCAAAACAACGCACTGAAATAGTCGCAGATGTTACCTATCAATGGTATCAGCAAGGCGTTGTCAGTGCTTGGTGTGATGAAATGTATCAAGTATCAAGCCATATTGCAATGCCACCATTGATGTTACTGGATCGCAGTATGGCATCTTTGTTTGGTATTATGAAATATGGCGTCCATATGAATGCCTGGGTGAAACAAAATAATGCTTTTGCTTTGTCGTTATGGGTCGCAAAACGTGCGAAAAATAAGCCGACTTTTCCGGGGTGTTTCGATCATTTGGTCGCAGGTGGACATGGCGATGGTTTAACTGTGTCGCAAACCTTGATCAAAGAATGTCAAGAAGAAGCCAATATCCCTGTAAATTTAGCCAAACAAGCAAAGGCAGTGAGTTTGGTGAGCTATGTCATGGACACGAAACAAACATTATGCAGAGATGCCTTATTTGTTTATGATTTAGAATTACCAATAGATTTTCAACCTGAAAATACCGATGGCGAAGTGGAAAGTTTTCAGTTATATCCAGTGGAACAGGTGATGCAGCTTGTGGCAGAAACGGATAAATTTAAAACAAATTGTAATTTAGTGTTAATTGATTTTTTTATTCGTCATGGTTATATTCAAGCAGATGAGCCTTATTATATTGATATTATGCAAAAATTACGGCATCATCTATAATATAAGCATTTATCACAAGTGATGGAGGAATGATTATGAGGTATTTATTCAGTCTAGGATTATTAATGATTGTCTTTTCAAGTCAAGCGTGTTGGCAACCGCCTTGTCCTGCGTTTCCCCCTTATGTTCCTAATAATGCGGCAAGTATGCCAAATATGCCACAAGTGCCAATGTATCCACCGCAAATGCCTCAAGTGAATCGCAATAGAACAATGCCACCCAGCGTGCAGATTCAAGCGAATGCCGATGCTTATCAAGTCTATGTTTATACGGATAAGCCTGATCAATTTGAGGTAAAACTACAACCAGGGCAATTAGTGATTCAAAGCAGTCAATCTTCGCAAGTCGATGAGCATGATAGCAATCGTTATTACTATCAACAACAATCCAGTCAATTTCAACGTAGTATGTCATTGCCTTATGATGCCGATGTGAGCAAGGCATACAAATCGGAAATAGATGGGGGGGTATTATTGACGATTCCTCGTTTGTCGAAATAATATCATAAGGGGTGATTATGTTGTTAAGAGTTTTTATAGTGTTTTTAGGCTTATTTTCGCAATCGGTACTTGCGGATTCCCATTGGTCGCTAACAGGAGAACAACAAGTGATCCCCGAGCAAAATGCTATGGGTAGTATTCATGGTGAAAGTTTTAAGTATGATCAGGCGACGATTCAAAATGGCATTTTAACGTTACGTCAAGGTCAAGGCTTTTTAGCCGATTTAGCCGTAATGATATTTTTATTCCGCCAAGATATTGCGAATCAACATTTTAATATTAACCTAGACAGTCAAGGCAGTTTGCCTCATATTCATATGCGTTGGTTAGCAAAAAATAAATCCTTACCTAAAAGCATGGTATTTACCAATGAGTATGTCTTACAGCTTGAATTTGGAGCAATAGTGGGGAATAAAATTCGAGGCAAAATTTATTTAGCCTTGCCTGATTATTTAAAAAGTTATGTGATAGGACAATTTGAAGCAGATGTGAAATAATGCAATATGTAACGGGACAATTTGAAGCAGATGTCAAAATAATACAATAGGAGCGGAATAATGGATGAATCAGCAAAAATTTCAAGGATTAAATATGCAATTTATGCGGTTGTCGCACTATTTTTAGTGATACTTTTATCGAATTCATGGTTTCAAACCGATGCAGGCTATACCTATGTTTATCAAAATAATATTTCAGGAAAACTCAGTGTTTATACGGAACCTGGAATACATTTTCGGATTCCAATGTTTTCTATGATCAATCGTTACAAACAAGTCATGACGGTTTCATTTGGTGGTGTTGATGATTTGCGTGTTACACGTTCTTTAGCTGCGATTAATGTGCGTTTTGCGGATACTTATACGGGACAAATCCCCGCCACGTTTCGTTTTCGTTTATCCCATAATCCTGAAAAAATTGTGCAAATGCATAGAGAATTTCGTACCTTTGAAAATTTAGTGGATGCCATGTTAATTAAAAATGCCAGAAATGTTACGGTGATTACCGCAACCCAATATACTGGCGAGGAATTTTTTCAGGGGGGCTTAAACCAATTTAAATCTCAATTAGAGGATCAGTTGCGTTATGGGGCTTATAAAACCAAACGAGAACAAGTCGAAGTGGAACAAACGGATTTAGCCCCCGTGGGGTTAGATCAAGAAAATCCTAATAAATTACAGCGTACTAAACAATTAGTATGGAAAACGGTAACGATTTTAGATAAAAATGGTTTACCCATTCGCCAGTCTAATCCCTTAGATCAATATGGGATTGAAGTAACGCAAGTAACCATAGGCGATCCGATACCTGAGCAAAAATTAAATGCCTTATTAGCGGATAAAAAAGCCTTAGTCGCAGAGCGAATTAAAACCATCCAAGAACAGGAAACCGCTAAAGCTCAAGCAAAAACAGAACAATTGAAAAAAGAAATTCTTAGAACCAAAGCGGTACAAGATGCCCAGCGTATGAAAGAATTAGCAGTGATTTCACAACAAAAAGAAGTAGAAGTCGCCAGACAAATTGCATTAAAAGAATTAGTCGAACAAAACAAACAAAAAGATATTGCGGTGATTCAAAAACAGAAAGAATTAGAAATTGCCAAAGCCAATCGGAATATTCAACAAGCCAATGCAGAAGCGGCAAAGTTTGAAGCCCAAGCTATTTTGGCCAAAGGTAAGGCAGAGGTTGAAATTTTAGCCACTAAATATCAAGCCTTAGGTCGCAATAAAGAAATTTATATTGCGGAAATTAAACGTGATATTGCCAATGTTTTGTATAATAATCTCAGTCGTTTTACCGTAGAAATGCCAAGAAATTACATTAATACAGGGGAGCAGGGTGGCTTAAAATCTAATTTAGATGTGTTATCAGCGTTTAGTGCGTTAGGTTTAATTGAAAAATTAGATACGATAAATCAGGTAACATCGCAATCCCAAATGCAAGTGCCCATTGAACAACAACCGTAGTGTGATATTGAATACAATAAAATAGGATTTTAAATTATGACCATTCTTAAAGTCAAAGACGTTATGACACCAGAACCGCATTGTATTGATATTGACACCGATTTAGCAACGGCTCAACAACTTATGTCCGAATATCAAGTGCGACATTTACCCGTGTTAGAAAATGGCAAGGCATTTAGTTTATTAACCGAAAATGATGCCAATTTAGCAATAGCTGCCCATCGTAATTTACAATCTGAGCAAGAAATTTCCGTAAGAGACGTTTGTAGTTTAAATGCTTATGTTATTGATCCAGAGACGCCATTGGATGAAGTCGTGTTTGAAATGTCAGCACGGCATATTACTTATGCCTTAGTTGTTGATGTTGAACAAGTAGTGGGCATTTTTACCGCAGTAGATGCCTGTCGCTTTTTAGGTGAATGTTTACATGCAAAACGTTGATAAGTTTAAAGGCATTATTTTTGCGGTAGATTTGCCCGACTTTCAATACAAAGTTTTAGAGGCTTCTCAGAAACAGCCGATTTTAGTCGATTTTTGGGCGGATTGGTGTGCCCCTTGTCATGCCATTGTGCCTAGTTTAAATAGGGTAATGCAATATTATGCGGGACAACTGAAACTGGCGAAATTGGAAGTGGATAAAGATGACAATATGACACTGGCAGGCAGGTATCAAGTGCGTGGTTTTCCCAGTGTGTTGTTATTTCGCAATGGACAAGAAGTGGCACGGTTTAGTGGGGCAAAACCTGTGCAGTTTATCGTCGATTTTATCGAAACACATGCCTTGTTGCCATAGTCTTAAGAAAATTCCTAACTAGCTACTATAATTTATTTGTGATATGCTTCACATATTCGACTAGTAATTATCTAATTTGAGAGGGCAATTTATGGATAAGGCAACATTATTATGTATTGATGATGAACAAAAGATACTCAATACCTTACAAGTTTTATTTAAACGTAAGTATAATGTTATTGCTACTACCGATCCTTATGAAGCCTTAGAATTTTTAGAAAATAATGTTGTACATGTATTAATCAGCGATCAGCGTATGCCAATTATGTTGGGCAGTGAATTGCTAAAAAAAGCTAAAGATATTTCCCCTAATACCATGCGGATTTTATTAACGGGATATTCTGATTTATCCGCGGTGATTTCATCCGTTAATGAAGGTGAAATTTATCGTTTTATAAGCAAGCCGTGGGTTAATAATGAAGTAAAAAATGTTGTGGATTCTGCGGCATTAATTGCCAAAAGAATTTTTGCCAATGATAAATTAAAACCCATTGATGATTCTGAGCAAGCTGTAGAATCTATGGCAACAGAATTTAGTGATACAGGTATTTTAGTCTTTGATAATGAGAAACAAAGCCACCAAGCGGTATATAAAGAATTTGCTGAGATTTGCTCTGTATATCCAGTCGATGAAATTGGTCTTATGATGCAAACTTTAGAAGAGCATCCCGAAATTGGGGTTGTTGTGGTTGATATTGCCTCAAATACCGAAGATATTATTGAATTTATTTCGGTATTAAAATATGAACGACCTGAAGTATTAACCATTGTTACCACTGAACTTACTGGCTTTCAAGCCATGGTAAGTTTAATTAACCAAGGGCAAATTTTCCGTTATATGGTTAAACCATTAAAAGATTCGCAAGTTAAACATTCCGTTGAAATTGCATTAAAACGTTATGATGCTTATAAGAAAACCCCTGAATATTTAGAACGGCATCAAGTGGCGACTCCAAAAGTGATTCAAGAAATTAATAATAGTCAACAAAATAATAATAGTGGTGCCGTGACTGCAAATCGAACGAGTCAATCAAGTTCTGCTTTATCAAATTTATATGGAAAGTTTGTACGTAAATTACGTTTGTTTAAATTTAGCTAATGATATTTTCTAAAAAAATAATAATAATGACCAAAAGAGGAAAATGGCACATCCATTTGTAACAACAGTATCGTTTTCATATAGGAATTCTAGTATAAACCCATTCAAATTTGAACTTGATTTTTTATTCAACCAATTGCCATAATTTCTCGCGGGTGATCTTAATAAATAGTTTGAATGAGTGACTATTCTATGGGTTTTAACATTGAATCCTATTGTTATGTAAGACATTGAGGGTATCGGAACGATTGGGATCCTCGGATATTTTATACAGAGGTATGAAATGTTTTTGTATCGCCATTGGATAAAATATTATGCATAGCGTCACACTTTCGGGTGATAAACGGATTAAAATCAATTTTATTGGTTTGTATTGGTTTCGGCGACTATGGAATAAACGTTATTATGTGTTAATTGGGGTTTTAGGGTTTATTTTGGCATATTTTACCCATTATCATTCAAATTTGACCCTAAATGATGCCTTGGCTAGCTATAAATTAAAAAGTCATGATCAGGCATTATTAGTGAAAGCTGAAATTAAACGAACGTTTGATGTGTTATATGAGTCTTTGCGGACAGCAGCTCGTTTACCAGGGGTGAAGAAAATTGATCGTTATGCCGAAAATTTTCGAGGGGATGCTGATCAAACTTTGCAAGAAATTTATAATAATATTGCGAATAGTGTGGCGATTTCTGAGCTTTATATTGTCTCTGAAGATTTTGATCCTGATGCTTATGATCCCAATACCAAAGAATTACAAACACCGATTGTTACTTATGACGAATTAATTGTGGGTCAAATTGGTAAAGATGATGGTGATGGCAATGATGAAGGGAAAATCGAAGAAATTGAAATCTATGAATATTATGTAATGCGTAAGCAAATTGAATGGTTACGTAGCAGGTTTCCTAATCTTGATACCATTTCAGGTTTAGATTATCCTGCTTTAGGTGGGCCAGAAGTGATTACTTGTGATAATTCTCGTTATTCTGCATTAAATCCAAATGATAAAGATCGTTCAGGTTTAGTCTATTCTGTACCATTTTATGGCCCTGATAATTTATTTAAAGGCTTAGTGACAGGAGTGATTTTAACCCGAGCCTTGCAAGATTTATTACCTACGGCTAGTTATGTATTAAGCAATCCAACTTATAATTATACTATTTATCCTAAAGAGGATGGTCAATGGCAAATCTCTAAAGAATGGGCTGATAAATTACAAGCTGATCCCAATTTGATTTATTCTGAAGTATTAAATATTGGTATGGTGGATAACGGTGAGGGTTGGCAATTATGGGTAGGACGACCTGATAGTGATTTTTGGGATCAGCCTGCGGTAAAAGTGAGTCAGAGTTTTACGATTATTAGTTATATTTTTCCGATTGTCTTAGTGATTGTGATGATTTTATATGTACAAATTAAGGAACGCAGTCAATTACAACACCAGAAATTGATTCAAGCCGATAAAATGTCATCTCTTGGTCGAATGGTGGCAGGGGTGGCGCATGAAATTAATACCCCTTTAGGTTTTGTGCGGGGCAATGTTGATTTATTAAGTGAAGAATTATTGCCTAGTTTACAGCAAAGTTTAGAACACCAATCAACTTTGCATAATATTATGGCAAATGATGACTTAAGTCCCGAAGAACGTTTGGAGCAAGTGAAACGATTGCTTACTTTAGAAGAATCGCAATCTCATGAAGAAGTGTTTGAAGATGCGCAACAATTATTAGCTGATAGTGTTGGTGGTTTAACAAGCATTGCGGATTTGGTCAGTAGTTTGCGTGATTTTTCTCATTCCGATACCTCAATGTCAGGTCACTTAGAGATGAATACAGCCATTGATAATGCGTTAAAAATTTCTCATAATCGTATGAAGAAAAGTATTGAAATTACCAAAGACTATCAAGAACTGCCTACCATTAAATGCTCACCTTCACAGATTAACCAAGTGTTATTAAATATTTTGGTGAATGCGGCTGATGCGATGAGTGATCAAGATGGTCAGTTAACTATTGCAACTTCCACTGATGGCAGTAATGTTATGGTAGCAATTACGGATAATGGTTCTGGTATTGAGCCTGAGTTTTTACCCAAAATCTTTGATCCCTTTGTTACCAGTAAAAATGTAGGTGAAGGCACAGGATTAGGCTTGTCCATTAGTTATAATATTATTAAAGAACATGGGGGACGTATTGAAGTTGATTCAACTGTGGGGCAAGGTACAACCTTTACCATTACTTTACCCATTACAGGTACGAAAAAATAAAGTAAGATTTGTGAGACAAATAACAATAGCAATAGAATTAAAGCTCAACCGCAAACTGCATGGTAAAGGTTTCAGATTCGTCACCTGTACCTGTTTCGGTGCCAGTATCATCATCAGCATTAGTTAAAGGTGGTGTTTCTACCATAATCTTTATCTTTCGCCCATTCAATCGCAAAGCCAATATTATCAAACAAAGCAATTGACCAACCTACTAATAGATTCACAATAGTGGTAATATTTGTTCACGCTTCTATTGCTCAACAGAAGCGTGAAGCATGAATATATTACAGATTAATCCCGAATCTTAGGATGGGCAAAATGTAATTGGCGATCGCAACCATAAGAAACCACGCTTTGGTCGAGTTGGATCATGCCCAAATATTGCCAATCATCGCTTGCTTTTGGGTCTTTTGTGGTGTCAGAGACATAAATATCAAAACTTAGTCCATCAGGATAGTTGGCAATATCTAATTCATCTCTAAAATCCGCTTGGTCGATTCTGGGCATATTACTGGAGGCTTGAATTTTAATCCAAGTCGGGGCTTTGCTTGCCGTATCAGGTGCTAAACCTAATTCCGCCACAGGATATAGGGGACGATACATGGGGTTTTTATCGGCTTTGCTTAAGGCCATTGAGGCATGAAAACCAGTTAATATATTAGATAAATCAAAGCCTGCGTCGGGTTCATTGGTCATGGCAACGTCCAGATAATGTTTGGCTAAGGTGCCTAATAATACATCAATCGTGAAAAAATTCGCCGTTTTGACGACTTCATCGGGATTTTCCGTTGGAAATAATTTCACTGCTAAACCAAAACCACGTTTGCCATTGTCAGTGCGAGTATTACTGAGTGCGGCAGAGGCTCTCACGATGGTTAAGGCTTTTTTGCCTTGGGCAAAATAACCAGTGTATTCTGAGGGCTCTGTAATTTCCCAATAACCTGTCAAGCAAATACCATTAGAATGTAAGCGTTTTTCTAAACGGGGATAATAGTCATATTGTTCCGAAATGGTGCGGTGAGCATCTTGTGCTAATAAATCAATGGTTTTACCCTCTTGTTTGGTGGTAAAATTACCCGAATGTACCCAGTAATGAGGTAATTTTTCGGGATTCTGATAACTTTTAACCTCTTTGATCTGTTTGTAATTATCCACAATTGGAGAAGGGTTAAGAATAATGGCTTCTACTTCACTAAATGAAGAGCCTTGGTATTCTGCGTGAGCCAAAAATGTGACCAGACTGAGTAACAATGTAATATATTTCATGGTGAATTCCGTATTAAGTTTATATAGTTAAATCATCAATAATAATAACAGAAAATTTTGGTTTATATGAGTTTTCTCAGATAAACGCTAAAATTTTCTGGTATCAATGGTAGTAATGCTTAAGTGAATATTAATGCGTTTGTAATTGAGCTTGGCGAAGCGGACAGGTATGGCGATGACGAATATGACCATTGATATTCACTTCTTCTAAATGCACAGGAAATGACCACAGTCGATATAAGTGTTTTAGCATGTCTTGGGTTGTATGACCTAAAGGACGGCGGTCATGAATATAATGACGTAACGTTAAGGATCGATCACCACGCAGATTCACATTATAAACTTGAATATTCGGTTCATAATAACTGGCATTATATTGATCGGATAATGATTCTCTCAGATATTGATAGCCTTGATCATCATGAATGGCGGCAATATATAATTCCGTTTCTTTGTCATCATCTACCACCGAAAATAATTTTAATTCTCGAATGACTTTAGGGGATAAGTATTGGGCAATAAAACTTTCATCTTTAAAATTACGCATGGCAAAATCAAGGGTAGTCAGCCAATCACCTCCTACAATATCAGGAAACCAACGTTTATCCTCGGCATCGGGTTGTTGACATATACGTTTAATATCCGAAAAAATCGCAAAACCTAAAGTGTAAGGATTGATGCCAGAGTAATAAGGGCTGTCAAAATTAGGCTGAAATAATACATTCGTATGCGAGCTTAAAAATTCTATCATAAACCCATCGCTTACTTTACCTTGGTCATATAAGGTATTCAGCAAGGTATAATGCCAAAAACTGGCCCAACCTTCATTCATGACTTTGGTTTGGCGTTGTGGATAAAAATATTGGGCAATTTTTCGGACAATACGAATGATTTCACGTTGCCAAGGTTCTAATAATGGGGCATTTTTTTCAATAAAATATAATAAATTTTCTTGAGGTTCTGAGGGAAATTGGGTTTGGGTTTGGGCGGTGGTATCTTCATTTTTTTGTGGTAAGGTTCGCCATAAATGATTCACTTGTGATTGTAAATATTCTTCACGTTCCCGTTGTCTTTGTTGTTCTTTTTGAATCGACATTTTGGGCGGGCGTTTGTATTTATCCACACCGTAATTCATTAGGGCATGACAAGAGTCTAGTAATTGTTCCACTTCATCTAAGCCATAACGTTGTTCGCATTGGGCAATATAGTTTTTGGCAAATAATAAATAATCAATAATGGAATCGGCATCGGTCCAAGTTTGAAATAAATAATTATTTTTAAAAAAGGAATTATGCCCATAACAGGCATGAGCAATGACTAAAGCCTGAATAGTAATGGTATTTTCTTCCATTAAATAGGAAATACAAGGGTTGGAATTAATGACTAGCTCATAGGCCAATCCCATTGCCCCTCGTTTGTAGTTTTTTTCAGTATTGACAAATTGTTTTCCAAATGACCAATGCGGGTAATTTAATGGCATACCTGTTGAGGCATAGGCATCCATCATCTGTTCCGCACTGACAATCTCAATCTGATTAGGATAAGTATCTAAATGATATTTTTCATGGGCAATTTCAGCAATGGCTTGATCATATTGCTGTAATAGTGCATGACTCCATTCGGAACCCGTTGAGATAGCTTGTTTATTCATGGTCATCTCACAGTGTTTTCTCTTTGATTAATATATCTTATTGCGTTAGTGTAATTTTTTTTGAAATAATTGCCGAAAAACAGGGTAGATATCCGCTAATACCTGAATATGTTGCATAGCAAAGTTGTCATATTTATGGGACAAAATTTGATATTCTCGCCATAAACTTTGATGACCATGTTGGGTAATTTCAATATAGGCATAATATTGTACATAGGGCATAATATCTTGATTTAATAAGTTACGACAAATATGGGAATCGTTATTCCAATTATCCCCATCAGAGGCTTGGGCGACATAAATATTCCAATCATCGGTGGCAAAACGATCTTGAATAATGGTTTTCATGAGTTTTAAGGCACTGGATACTACCGTCCCGCCACTTTCCCTAGAATGAAAAAACTCTTCTTCATCGACTTCTTTGGCAATCGTATGATGACGAATAAAAATAATTTGGGTTTTTTTATAGACTTTATTTAAAAATAAATAGAGTAAAATAAAAAAGCGTTTTGCCACATCTTTTTCATATTGTCCCATAGAACCTGAGACATCCATAATACAAAACATTACTGCTTGGGTAGTGGGTTTTGGGACTCGAATAAAACTATTATAGCGAATGTCAAAAGTATCGATAAAGGGGATGGCTTGAATTTTACGCTGTAGTGTTTCAATGTCAGCTTTCAGTTCTAAAACTGCTTGGCTATGTTCTTTCCCTTGCTCAATAAGCTGTTGTAATTGTTTCTCTGCTTGTTTTAATTGTTTTTTATAGGGGGCGGTAAGAGCAATACGTCTAGCATAGGCTTTTTGCATAGAACGTACAATATTAATATTGCTAGGCATCCCTTCTTTTTGATAGCCTGCTCGTTGAGTTTCGAATTTTTCGACTTTTTTTAGTTGGGTTTTGACTAAATTAGGCAATTCTAAATCATCAAAAAAGAATTCTAAAAATTCTTCTCGGGATAATTCAAATACAAAATCATCCTCACTTTCACCTTGATTACTGGCATTGCCTTGCCCTTGCCCTTGCGGGGGAGGGCGTTCAATTCTATCACCGGTACTAAATTCCTTATTGCCCGTGTAAATCATCTCTCGTTTACCGCCGAGTCCATGTTTAAAGCTGGGTTCAGATAAGTCTTTTGCAGGAATGTTAACGGTTTCACCTTGATCAGTATCGGTAATCCCTCGTTTAGGCATGGCATGGGAAATGGCTTTACGGATTTGTTTATGAAAGCGACGCAAAAACCGTTGGCGATTAACCGCACTTTTATTTTTATTGTTTAAGCGTCGATCCACAATACGAGACATAAATTCTATCCTATCACTGGTTTGAGTCTTTTAAGATGATTTACGCACTCGTAAATACCATTCCGATAATAATCGGACTTGTTTTTGGGTGTAACCCTTGCCAACCATACGATCCACAAAATCTTGATGTTTCTTTTGATCTTCGGCGGATGCTTTGGGATTAAAAGAGATTACGGGCAGTAAATCTTCGGTATTAGAAAACATTTTCTTTTCAATGACCGTGCGTAATTTTTCATAACTGGTCCATTCTGGATTTTTACCCGAATTGTTGGCTTTGGCTCTTAATACAAAATTGACAATTTCATGACGAAAATCTTTAGGATTGCTAATCCCCGCCGGTTTTTCAATTTTTTCCAGTTCTTGATTTATTGCACCTCTGTCTAAAATTTCGCCTGTATCAGGATCACGATAATCACGATCTTGAATCCATAAATCCGCATAGGTAACATAACGATCAAAAATATTTTGCCCATATTCTGAATAGGATTCTAAGTAGGCGGTTTGGATTTCTTTGCCAATAAATTCAATGTATTGTTGGGTTAGAAAGCCTTTTAAATGCGATAAATAGGTGCGTTCGAGTTCATTTGGAAATTGTTCTTGTAAAATCTGTTGTTCTAAAACATAAATTAAATGCACAGGATTGGCCGCGATTTCAGAATGATCAAAATTAAATACTTTGGATAGGATTTTAAAGGCAAATCGGGTGGATAAACCATTCATACCTTCATTAACACCCGCAAAATCTTGATATTCTTGATAAGATTTCGCTTTGGGATCGGTATCTTTAAGATTTTCACCATCATAAATCCGCATTTTAGAGTAAATACTAGAATTTTCTGGGGGTTTCATCCGTGATAATATGGCAAATTCTGCCATCATTTTTAACGTATGAGGGGCGCAAGGAGCCTTGGCTAAGGAACTATTACTAATCAGTTTACGATAAATATTAATTTCATCAGTGACTCTCAGACAATAAGGTACTTTGACAATATAAACCCTATCCAAAAAGGCTTCATTATTTCGATTATTTTTAAAGGCTTGCCATTCGGATTCATTTGAGTGAGCGAGGACAATGCCATGAAATGGAATCGCTGAAATGGCTTCCGTTCCTTTGTAATTCCCTTCTTGGGTGGCCGTTAATAAGGGATGTAGCACTTTAATTGGGGCTTTAAACATTTCCACAAATTCCATCAAGCCCTGATTCGCTAAACATAAACCGCCTGAATAACGATAAGCATCTGGATCATTTTGGGCATAGGTTTCCAGCTTACGAATATCAATTTTGCCTACTAATGAGGAAATATCCTGGTTATTTTCATCCCCTGGTTCGGTTTTAGCAATGGCAATTTGATCATGAATTGACGGATAGCGTTTGACCACTCGAAATTGGGTAATATCACCATTATATTCATGTAAGCGTTTCACTGTCCAAGGCGACATCATGGTTTTTAAATAACGCCTAGGAATGCCATATTCTTCTTGTAAAATGTGACCATCTTCATCCGCATCAAATAAACACAAGGGCGAATCATTGACAGGCGAATCTTTTAAGGCATAAAACGGCACTTTTTCCATCAAGGCTTTTAATTTTTCTGCCAATGACGATTTCCCACCGCCAACTGGACCCAGTAAATATAGAATTTGTTTGCTTTCTTCTAAACCTTGGGCGGCATGTTTAAAATAGGCCACAATTTGTTCAATGGTTTCTTCCATACCATAAAATTCTTCAAAGCTGGGATAGCGTTGAATGGTTTTGTTGGAAAAAATTCGGCTTAACCTTGGGTCTAAATGGGTATCAATTAATTCGGGTTGACCAATGGCTAAAATCATGCGTTCTTCTGCGGTAGCATAAACACTTGGATCAGAGCGACAAAGATCCAAATATTGTTGTAAACTAAATTCTTCAACTTGTTTTTGTTCGTAACGAGATTGATAATGTTCAAATAGGCTCATAGCAGAATCCTTAACTGGTTTATGGCAAGATAACACTTGCAATAAGATAGTAAACGTTATTAACGATAGTTCATTGCTATTAAAATTTATGGTAAAATAGCCGTCAGCAATTAAGCAATATATTAACTATAGTCTATCGTTCATAGTTTATTATTGGAGTTGCAATTTTAAGTTTAGTTTCTATTCTAAAATTTTTCTTCAACCAATATCACAAGATACAAAATACCATGACCAAAACAAATCATTACAATGCGGAGGCCATTGAAGTTTTAACGGGGCTTGATCCTGTCAAAAAGCGTCCGGGTATGTACACGGATACTAGCAATCCTAATCATTTAGCTCAAGAAGTGATTGATAATAGTGTTGATGAAGCGATGGCAGGTTTTGCCAATAAAATTCAAGTCAATTTATACAGTGATGCTTCCTTAGAGGTTATTGATAATGGGCGAGGCATGCCTGTTGACAAACATCCTGAAGAAAAAGTCTCAGGGGTTGAGGTGATTTTAACCCGCTTGCATGCAGGGGGGAAATTTTCCAATAAAAATTACCAATTTTCTGGGGGATTGCATGGCGTTGGCGTGTCAGTCGTCAATGCCTTATCGCAACATTTAGAGGTTACCATTAAACGTGAAGGCAAACAGTATACCATTGCTTTTGCCAATGGCGATAAAGTCAGTGAATTAAAGCAAGTGGGAGCCGTTGGAGCAAGAGAATCAGGTACTCGCCTACGTTTTTGGCCGAATGCCTCATTTTTTGATTCGCCCAAATTTGTCTTACCCGCACTGCAACATATTTTACGAGCAAAAGCGGTATTATGTCCTAGATTGCAAGTCAGCTTGTATGATCAAACTAGCGAACAATCTTGGCAATGGTACTATCAAGATGGTTTAGTCGATTATATGAAAACGGCCATACAAGCTGAGCTTGTATTACCCAATGAACCGTTGACAGGTAATTTTAGCAGTCAACAGGAATCGGTGGAATGGGCGTTAGTGTGGTTGCCTGAAGGGGGGCAAGCCATTGCTGAGAGTTATGTCAACTTAATTCCAACCGCATTAGGGGGAACTCATGTCAATGGTTTAAGAATAGGTTTAACCGAAGCGGTCAGAGAATTTTGTGAGTTTCGACGATTCGTGCCAAAAGGGATTAAAATCAGTCCTGACGATGTTTGGGACAAGTGTTGTTATGTTTTATCTGTTAAAATGCAAGAACCACAATTTTCAGGACAAACCAAAGAACGCTTATCCTCAAGAGAGTGTAGTGCCTTTGTGTCAGGTGTCGTCAAAGATGCCTTTGGTTTATGGCTAAATCAGCATATTGATTTAGGGGAGCAAATTGCTCAATTAGCGATTGCTAATGCCCAGCAACGCTTGCGTTCAGGTAAGAAAGTCATTCGTAAAAAAAACGTAGCTGGTCCTGCCTTACCTGGAAAACTCGCCGATTGTTTGTTACAAGACTTAAACCGTTGTGAGCTTTTTTTAGTGGAAGGCGATTCCGCAGGAGGCTCGGCTAAACAGGCCAGAGATAAAGAATTTCAGGCCGTCATGCCATTACGCGGCAAGATTTTAAATACTTGGGAAGTGGATTCTTTGGATGTTCTAGCCTCCAAAGAAGTGCATGATTTAAGCATTGCCATTGGCATTGAACCTGGATCGGATAATATGGATAGCTTACGTTATGGTAAGGTCTGTATTTTGGCGGATGCCGATTCGGATGGTGCCCATATTGCCACCTTATTATGTGCCTTATTTTTACGCCATTTTCAGCCATTGGTTAGGGCAGGGATTATTTGTGTTGCTATGCCACCTTTATATCGTATTGATGTCGGTAAAGAAGTCTTTTATGCCTTGGATGACGCTGAAAAAGAAGGCATTTTAGATAGGATAGTGGCAGAAAAAAAACGAAGCAAACCGAGTATTCAACGTTTTAAAGGCTTAGGCGAAATGAACCCCTTGCAACTTAGAGAAACGACAATGGCACCTAATACCCGACGCTTAGTGCAATTAACCTTAGAACAAGAAGAACAGACGATTGCGACTATGGATTTATTATTGGCTAAAAAGCGATCATCAGAGCGACGGCGTTGGTTACAGGAAAAAGGCGATCTGGTCTCATAATTTCCTATTTCTTCCGAACAGAGGAATGATAAGGCAGTATCAAACTAAAAATACTGCCTTCTCCTACGGTACTTTCTAAATGGATTTTCCCATTTAAAAGTTTGGCATAATATTGGCTGATACTTAATCCTAAACCTGTGCCATCTTGTTGTCTGGTTGAGCTATCATCGATTTGAAAAAATGGCTCAAAGATTTTGTTATGAAAATCTTCTTTGATGCCAATACCTGAATCTTTTATCATAAAACGAATACATTTCGGATGATGGCGATTAGGTTCTAAAGTTGTTGTCATTAAGACAGGTGTTTGGCTACTAAATTTGCAGGCATTATTGAGTAAATTGCTAAGAATTAAAACCAATTTTTTATGATCAGTATGCAAAATAAGTTCTGGGGAGGGGGTGGTAATGCTTACTCTATTGCAATGGCTTTTTTGCATGGTGTCATTGAGATAGCTTTTTATTTTTTGATGTAAATCTTTTAAGCTAATGGGGGCAATGTGTAACTCTGATGTAATATCGGCAGTATGCTCATTATAATCTGAAAATTCCATGACAAAATTAATCATACTCAGTAAATTCAATCCCGCTTGTCGAATTTTATTAGCGTCATCTGCCATTGTGTTTAAATTCTCCTCTTCGGCATCTTCTTTAATCATTTCCGCATAACCGATGACATGAGTCAGTGGGGTGCGTAATTCATGTCCCATATTTAATAAAAAGCGTGTTTTCGTTTTACTGGCAATCAGTGCTTCTGTTTGAGCGTGCTCTTTTTCTATCTGTAGTAATTTAATGCGATGGGCTAAGGCGAAACTGAGTAAAAATACTTCACAAATAATCCCAATTTGTATGCCATATTGGGTAAAGAGTGTGCGAGGTAATACGCCCAAGGTCATCATGGCAAAAAATAGGCAGTTGATTAGAAATATTACCCAAGCCAATAAAAAATATTTGGCCAATTTCTGTCCCCGTTGTAAACAAAGTATTGGCGTAATAATATTACAAACTACCCAGATAATCCCAATAAAAGTAATAAGTTGTAAGCCCATAGAAACACTGATAAAGGGAATCAGCATCAAAAGAACAAAAGATAATAGACTGATTGCGTGGTAAACCCCATGTATGATTGGGGTATATTTTGCCGTGTCTAAAAATGTTTGCGAAAATCGGTTGCAAAAAGGTAGGGCTAATGTCAGAAAAAAGGTCAATGCGTACTGATTCCACTCAGGCGAATCTGGCCAAAAAAATGCGTAACCCAAACCATTGAGACAAAAGATATAAAGATTGCTAAATATAATATAAATAACATAATACAAATAGCTAATTTCTTTTAAAGATAAATAGATAAAGAAATTGTATAAAGTGGCAAAAATTACCGCACCATAAAATATGCCTTGTAAGATAATTTCATCATACTGATGTTTTTCAAAATGCCTTACTTTCCAAAGTGTCATAGGAATGATCAAGGAGTAATCGGATTTGATCCTAAGATAAATATCCTGCCTTTGTCCCGCTAGGCTATCAATATTAAATAAAAAATAAGGATAGGCATGTTCTCTATTCGCAAAACTATGAGTAATCCCAGCGGTTTTATGTATGGTTTGTGTGGCTAAACCATTATCAATATATAAATCAAGCTGATTATACCAAGGATGGGCAATTTCTAACAACCATGATTGCCGAGATTGACTCGTATTATGCCATTGAAAATGCAACCAAAAGGCACTTTGACGATAACCAAAATTCATTTGTTGACTGGGGATAAAATGCTTATTGCGATAGTGTTGTTTGATTTGCTCAAACGATAACACGCCTGTTTTATCTTCAAAATAGGTTAAATAAGGGGTGAGATCCATTTTTACGGAGCTTTCTGTCGTATTAAGTGTGAAGGCATAGGAAGCATTATTTGCCCATAACTGAACAAAGGCGAATAGCCATAGAAACCAAACAATAAATTGATGTTTTGTGCATACTGCCATTGAATTTTTTATAAACCTCATGCGAGAAAACCACTAGGTCTTTAGCTTAGTGGCTGAATCGCGATTTTTTAATGTTTTTTTTTGTTTTGCGATAGAAAAACAAAAGAAATGTGTTGAAAACGACCAATAGTCATTCACTAAAATTAGGTGAGTATTTTTGCATTAAATATCAAAAATTTAATCTGGAATACTCAAACCAGTTGATTCCCATCGTCAATGCATAGTTGCGGATCATGTTTTAATGAAACGAAAAAAAGCCACTGAGTTTCAGTGGCTTTTATAGGAAGAGAAAATAAAATAATTATAATGAAACGCCAATTATTTTTTTTCTGCGGGTGCAACAGGCGCAACAGGCGCGGCATAAGGATTGCCATAAGGTGCACCATAAGGACCGCCATAGTAGGGATAGCCACCATAATAAGGATAACCACCATAGTAGGGATAGCCATAACCATAACCACGACCATAAGCATTGCTGTGGCTAGACATATTCATGTTCCAGTCATTTGCACCATAACCATCACCCATGCCACTCCAAGGACCCCATCCGCTCCAAGGACCACCACCCCACCAAGCTGAGGCAGAAGTAGATAGACCAAAAGCAGCAGCGAGAGCTAAGGTTTTTACTAGTTTTTTCATATACATTTATCCTTTTGCTATTTTTTTAGATTTCATTCAGTTTAATTATCCTTCCCTAACGGAAGGGTGAAAAGCAATTTAAAATTGCTACTATAAGATTTAGCACATATTTGAGTTTTTACAACAAAATCCAAAAAAATTAAAAAAAATCAGAAAAAATTAATTCGCCAAGCCAAGGTTGCCAAAAATTCGTCATTGTCTTCGGTTTTATTTTGTCGAATAAAATGATTATCCGCATATTCAAGGGTTAATTGAATGCCTTGAGCAAAATCAATTCTCAGCCCATAGTCGATTAAACCTGTGAAGCCTGGAACGCCATCCAATAAATCTAAATCAGCCCCATAAAATGTGCCATGTAGTTGGCGATCATCATCTAATTGACGTTGGTAACCAAAAAATAATACATTAATATTAGTTTGGGGTTGGGGGTGAAAACGCAGACCTAAGCCTAGCCCGTATTCGGGGTCTTCTTCCAAATGAAAGGATTCAATTTCAGCATCATATAATAATAACATACCGCTTTTTAAATGCGGATCGGGGTTGGGTGGGGGATGACGGCGATCATCTGTGCCGTTATCACCTGCCAGTGCATTCGGATCACGAAAAAACACAGGATTTCCTGTGGTCCATGAGGCAATCATATACAACCAAGGGGTAACATCAATGCCAAACTCAATGCCACTATCTTCAAAGCGATTAAAGCTGGTCGATACTAAGCCATAACTGTCTAAATGCCTATCATTTTGGCGTTCAAATTTAGCAAATTTGCCCACTTGAATATAATAATCAAAGCCTTCTGGTCGTTGTTTCGGCGAATATTTACGTCCATAACGCAGCCAATAACTGTCAAAATCACTTTTTTTATCCCCTGAGCTTGGGTTACGATCATAGCGATCAATCCCATCAAAAATGGTATGAAATCGTAACCGGCATTCACCGTTTCTAAAAAGCTATTGCTTTCACCGATAGGTAGCTCCTCTGGCTTAAAGGGGAATGATGTGGCGAAACGATTGTCATAACTTTTTCGATAATGGGTTTTAATTTCCATTCCCAAACGAATTCGAGATAAAATAGCCATAGCTTCCACATCTGCGATTGCCGTTGTGGTTGGTATAATAATGACGGGTAATAATGAAAAAATTAACATTGAATCAATCGCTTTCATAGGCTTTAAACTTAGGATTAAAATATGATGAAAATAACACAAGGCTTAGCATTAGGATTATTATTATTGTTGCTATCTTTCGTATCGGCTTGTAATTCTGTCCCTAAAAAAACTGAAAATGTAATGGATGATAATGCTGAAAAGTATAGCCAACAAAGGCAAGATTTACCAAAGCAATCCGAAAAACCAACAATAACACCAAAAGCAAAAGTTACGTCTCAAGTGACGCAAGCAGAACCCAGTGTGGAAATGATTAAACTACAGCCAATTGAAGAAGCCAAAGCAATAGAGATGAAAGCCAAACCTATGTTTGAGCGGGAATTAAACCTTATTGCGGATAATGTGAACGTTGATAATACGAAACTAGACGTTAAACCTAAGCGAAGCATTGATAAGCCAAAACGCAAACAGCCAAACCAAGTCGTCGTTGAGGCGAAAACCCAAGTCCAAGCTCAAACTAAACCAACACCCATAGAATTTGTCGATATTAAGGATGAAACAGCAAAGCCGACAGAATCAACGGCATTAGGTGAGATAAACGGACAAGTTATCTTATTCGCAGAAGGGGGTAAAAAAATGGATGCGACAGAAGTGATTGTAACCGTAGAAGAATTAGGGACGAAAAAAATTCAACCACGTTCTCCAAAAACCCATACCGTTAATATGTTCCACAAAATTTATCAACCCTCCCATTTAGTGGTTCAAACAGGCGATAAGATAATTTTCGATAATTTAGACGATTTTAAACATAATGTATTTTCATCTTCAGGCAGTAATAAATTTGATTTAGGCACTTATGCCTCGGGGGAGCGACCTGCGGTAACCTTATCAAAATCTGGTTTAGTTAAAGTTTACTGTAACATTCACCCCAGCATGGCAATGTTTATTATGGTAACAAATAGTAATCGCTATTTTATCACCAAAGCAGATGGTCAATTTCATATCAAAGATTTGCCCGCAGGCTCTTATATATTAAAAGTTTGGCATATTCGGGGTGAAAGCAAACAATTCTTTGAGTTAAAAGCAGGCGAATCCCTAAATCTCAAGGTGAAATTAGATACGAAAAACTATAAACCTACTTTGCATTTAAATAAATACGGCAAACAGTATCCTAAAAAGTCGATCTTATTTGAAGATGATAACGAATTTTATTAAATCTTAATCCCTTCTTAATAAGGGCTAATAAAGGTTGTTGTTGTAGGGAGGCTAACCATTGAGTTAATTTTGCATCCCCATATAAATAGCGATATGCCCAACATAAATGCCCAAATAGTATGCCTGAATGTAGCGGCGTAATAATGGGGGAGCTTGGGGTGAGTTTGGCGAGATAGGTGTTCATAGTTTCACTTCTTCTCAATGCCACCGATTTCAATGGTATCTTTACTGCCACCAATATGTAGTCCTGTTTTTAGTTCAATGGTTGCGGTGATAATTTTTTGGGTTTTGTATTGAATGGTCATAGTTAATCTCTTTTAATTTTTTTTAGCGAAAAATTTGTGATAAGCAACAACAGCTTCAAAATATTGTACAAAGGCTTCAAAGTCTTTGGCATCTTTAACCGCTTTGGTATGATGAGTAAAAAATGTTAGTAATTGGTATAATTCGTCTTTTTTATCACGACCATAGGCATAAGAGGCTTTAGCTTTTAACATTTCAAACCAAGGGCCCGTCAGTAATAGATCATCACCACCTGCATAAACTGTATAAGTATTAGAATATTGCTTGCGGATAATATGTTGTAAGCGTGCGGTAAAAAATAGGTCTAATTGACGAGAGAGTGCAACCATACGACTAATAGAAAAATAATGTTGTTGTTTGTTATTTGTATTGGATAAACCATAACTGAAAATCATGCCAAGATTATCCACATCGGCTTTTAATACGGCTAGAAAGTTTTTACCTTGGGCTTGTCCATCTTTATCTGGCACAATGGATTCATTGGCAATCTCTTCAAAGGTTTTCATGTCGCCAGTATTAGAATGTGGCGTATAATTGGCAATAAATTGTTGGGAAAAACCATGATCATAGGTGGTTTTGTCAGGATTAATATTGCGAATAGAACAATAGTCTAGGTTCATTCTGTTCGGATTTGGGGTGAGTTTAGGGTTAATGTCCAGTAACTCATGATCAAAATAAACAGCGGATTGGGGTTTTAATAAATTGATTCCATGATTTCGATTCTTGGGCTTCATCGCTTGGTTTGCGATCCATGCCTGAGGATAATCTATCGGCTTCTGCTGCTAACCAACCTAAGGCATTATTCGCTTCAGGTTTGTGGTGATAAATTGCCATATTGCGTACTTGATTTAAGTTAATCCCTTTAGGAAAACTTAATCCTTGTTCGGTTTCCATCCAATGAAAAAAGGCTTCTGTCCATAAGACATGTTTATGGGAATATTGATGGTTATATACGGGTAAGATAATGGATTCAAATTGGCGTGGAAAGGCTTGCATTTTATTCACACTACCATAAGCTCGTTGCATAAATTTGCCAATATCTTGAAAAAAGCCACCTAAGGTAATTGGCAATTTATCTTATGTTTATCGTTAATAATTTGGCTGACCTTATTTAATAAGGTTTGCTTGATTTGTGATTCGTCCATTAAGACGTAATAGGTATCATCGTCCAAAGTATCTTTAGGCAAGGTATCAATAAAAAAATCCCACATACCAAACCATGACGTAAACGTACAAATGGAATTTCTGCTAACGTAATTTCAGCGGTATCCGTACGATGGGGACGTTGATTGCGATCATAGATAATTTGTGGTTTGGGTCTAGGATAAAAAAATGCGTTTTGTATAATCGTTAAAAGATTTTGTGGTTTTCATCTTATTTTCTATGGTTTCGTAATTTTTTGATGTGATAAGTTTGGCAAATAAAATCTTATTTGTCTGACTTAACTGGCTAGTCATCTCAAATCCAATACAAAAAAACCACAGATTAATTTGTCAATTTTTGCTATGTTATGGATCGAGGTAGCAATGGCAAAAACTAAAGTAAAAATTATGCAAACAAAAACTTCTGTACCGTTTTTTGGCATTACTCTGAAATTGTTTTTATTGGTATTGATGAGTTTTGGGGGATTTATGGCTGTGATGGTATGGCAAATCGATTATCAAGCCGATAAGGTTGCGGATATGGTGATTGCTAAATCATTACAACAATCACGAGTCATTTTACAAACCAGTTTAACGGAGCGTTATGATTGGATTGAAGAAACCGCACAAAGTATGGCAAAAGATGGTCGGGTGTTGCCACAAGTCTTTGATAAAGCCTCTTCTACCTTGCAGGATTTAAGCGGTGAATTTCAATTAGCCTTAGGGTTTGATATTTTGTTTTTTACCGATGAACAAGGGGTAATCTTAGCCCGTTCGGACAAGCCTAATGCCATTGGACGTAGTATTAAAAATCGTAGTTATTTATTTGATCAAGCCTTGTCAGGCAAACCTGCCAGAGGCATGATGTTAAGTCGAGGTAAGGTATTACAAGCTGTGGCGGTACCTGTGTTTGATAATGTGGCCAAAGATTTGGTCAGAGGAACAATCGTGATGGCCTATCAATTATCTCCTGATATGGCAAAACATATTCACCAACTGACTGAAAGTGACATTAGTTTTTTTGCATTCAAACATAATAAGGCAGGCAATCCCATTGGTGTTGTCTCGCAATTTAGCACTCGTGCCGACTTACAATCCCGTTTAGATGCCTATTTTACTGACAATCAATCCTTATGGCAGGCAATTTACAATAAACAATCATTTGATTCAGATATTATTTTGAATTTGGCCGATGAAGTTTATCATGCGGTGATTTATCCTTTACTCGATAGTTCTGCTGAACGAACTTGGGGGTTTATTTTAACCTTACGTTCTCGTACGGAATTATTACAGCCTTTTACCACCATTACTGAAAAAGCGATTATTATTGGTGTCATTTGTCTATTAATTGCCTCCGTTATTGCATGGATAATGGCCTATGGTTTGTCCAAACCGATTATCAGCTTGGTTTCTGTCACCAAGCAAATACAGGAAGGCTGTTATCCTAAAGAACAGCAAAGTAAACGTAACGATGAAGTAGGATTATTATATCATGCGATTTACAAAATGGGACGAGAATTGCAGGAAAAAGCGGAATTAGAAAGTTATTTAGCAAAAGTTTCTTATTCCTCAAATCGGTCTGAAGCGTTTGAAACAACGGTGGCATCCAATACGACTGACATGCTAGATTCAACTATGGCAACCCGTATTGATTCTGAGCAAACCGAACCTTATGCGACTGAGGTCAGTGCCATTGTTTCTAAAGGGGATAATTTAGTGATTGGCAGTGCGTTTGCGGATCGCTATAAAATTGTTAAAAAACTAGGCAAAGGTGGCGTTGGAACGGTTTATTTAGCCAATGATATTGATTTAGATGAAGCTGTGGCAATCAAAGTTTTTGAGGCGAAAGATTTACAAGGCAATGATTTAGAATTATTTAAACAAGAAATTCGATTAGCCAGACGAATTACTCATAGAAATGTATTAAGAACCTTTGATTTTGGGAATTGGCATAAGCTGAGTTTTATTTCTATGGAGTATGTACAAGGTTATGATTTAAACCATTTGATTAAACAAAAAGGCCCTTTAGATTTAAAAATGGGTTGTATGTTTACCAAGCAAATTTGTTCAGCGATTGCCGCTGCTCATGAACAAGGGATTATTCACAGGGATTTAAAGCCTAGTAATATGATGATTAATCATCAAGGGATTTTGAAGATTATGGATTTTGGTTTAGCCATGCAAGTCAAACATTCACTCGTTTATGCGAATGGCAAAGCGGGTGATATGGTCGAAGCAGAGGAAAGCCGAACTCAAACAATGATTGCTGGCACGCCAAACTATATGGCACCTGAGCAATTTAAAGGCGAAGCAATGGATCAACGTACCGATATTTATGCTTTAGGCGTGATTTTATATCGAATTTTTTCAGGTAAAACGCCGTTTGTAGGTCGTCGATCATTGCCACGTTTAGCCTATGCCCATTTACATGAAACTCCCCCACATATTACGGATATTATCGAAGGTTTGCCGAATACTTTAGATGATATTATTCAAAAAGCCATGGCAAAAAATCCTGACGATAGATTTCAAAATATTCGAGAATTACAAAATGCCTTAGATGCTATCATATAGCAATTTCCTTAGTGCCTACTATCCGCTAGTGCTTGACCCATAATCACGGTTTCACCAATGGAAAATGATTGCCATTGGATTTTATTGCTTTCAAATAAGAGGATAACGGTTGAACCCATATTAAATCGTCCCATTTCAGCCCCTTTTTCTAAGACAATATCCTCATCTTGATGTTGCCAAACTTGAATATTCGCACGATGAGGCGGGGTAATTTGTGCTAACCAAACCGTTTCAATGCTACCCACGAATAAAGCACCGACTAATATCATTGCCATTTTACCTAATTCCGTATCAAATAGTGCTACGACTCGTTCATTGCGGGCAAACAAATTAGGAATACAATTAGCCGTCGCTTGATTAACACTAAATAAACGTCCTGGAATATAGGTGGTTTGGCATAATTTGCCTTTAAGTGGCATATGGATTCTGTGATAGTTATAAGGGGCTAAGTAAATCGTGGTGAAATTGCCATTAGTAAAGGTGTTGGCATTGTTTTCATCCGCGAACAATGTTTTTAAGTGATAGTTTTTACCTTTGGCTTGTATGATAGTTTGTTGATTAATGCGATTCATTTGACTAATGGTACCATCTACTGGGCAAATAACGGCAGTGTTGGCAATTGGTCGAGCAGTCGTTTGTAGTGGACGGGTGAAAAAGTCATTAAAACTAGTATAAGCCGTTGGATTAGTTTGTATGGCAGTGCTTAAATCCACTTGATAAAGTTTAATAAAAATTTTTATAAAAATATTTTTAAAGGCCACCCATTGAATGCGAGTTATTTTATACATTACGCTTGATAAAAAATGATGGGGTAACAAATATTGGGGTAAGGCTTTAAGATAATCCCACATAATAGCGATCTTTAATTTTGTTTAATTTTGTGTACGCCCAGCATGGGCGTGAATGGATGAGGTGAAAGTCCTCTGTGGGACTAAATCACCTCTAGGGGTAATTATAACTGCTAGCCGATGGCAAATGCAAGCCCGTAAGGGATTGTGTGAAGGAAGCCTCAGTGCAAAACTATTTCATATTCTAAAAGAAGAGCGGTCAGAATGTTTGTTGGCTATGCCAACGGTGATTATCGTCAGTATTGTTTTACTGTAAATTCAACCTCAATGCTAGGGTAATTTTGAAAATAAAGGGTAATCATGGTCGTTTGCCCTAATGCCAATGCTCGTTTCGGTTTAATTAGCATTAAGTGATAAGCACTCGGTGCTAAAGCCAGCTTACCATGCGCAGGAATCATTAAATCATTTTGTGCTTCCATGATCGCCATGCCATCTTTGATCAAACTGCGATGAAATTCAATCGAGTTAAAATCAGTGCTTTCCGCTTTTGTTAAAACAATATCGGTTGTGCTATGATTGTGTATCGTTAAATAAGCTGCAAGGGCGGGAACAACGGGTGGTGCTAATCGAATCCAAGCATTTTCGATGGTGATTGGATTGAATTTAGTATCGGCAAAACTAAAAGAAGTTTGTAAAATGAAACAAAATAGACTAAATAATAAGAAAATAGTTTTTGGCATATGCGGTCAACTGTTGCGATAGAATTTAAGTTTTGCAATAATAAACAAAATCTAACTGAGTTAGCAAGTATTTTTAATTATTAACCATAGTAAGGGGAATTTTTATGGATCAAACATATTATGATGCCGTCACTAAAATGGAAGAATTAGGTGTGGATGAGGAATATATCCAAGGATGGATGGGCGGTTATCTAAGAAATCCAGAAAGAGAAGAACAAAGAGTCAACGAAGCCTATGAAGCTGGCTATGCCGATGGTAAGGAAAAAAACACGGATAATTTTTCTAATTGGGTCAAAAAATCTTAATTATTTTAATTATTAATGTTAAACATAAGGGCAAGTCAATCTACTTGCCCTTTGTGGTTTTAACTATCCGCTACTATCACATTTTTTAAAATTTTTGGTTTATCAATTAAATAACCTTGCAAATAATCAATTCCTATCGCTTGTAATTGTTCTAAGGTATGGTGGTCTTCAATATGTCCCGCAATGGTGTGGGTCTGCATCAAATGACTAATTTGGTGAATCGATTGAATTAATATCGTACGAATTTGGGGCGGGGCAATGTGTTTCATTAGGCTAGTATTTATTTTTAAGTAATCAATGTTTAAATCTTTGATATACTGGTAAGAGCTTAATCCAATATCAAAATTATCAATAGCACATTTGCAATTTTGTTGTTTTATTGCCTGGATAAAGGTTCGACTTTCTTGATAAGCGGTGATCAAAGTATTTTCGGAAATTTCAAAACAAATTTTGTGGTTAGGGGTAAAACTTTCTGTCAACATTGTTTCTAAAAAATTTATAAATTTTGCATCACAAATAGATTCTTTGGTAATATTAATCGCACACCATTGAACTTGTTGCAATAATTTAGGATTTTCTTCCAACCAGTTAATCGTATTTTGTAGCACCCAGCGATCAATCGCAGGTGTTAATTGATAACGTCTTGCTGAGGGAAAAAAGGCATTGGGTGGAATTAAGGTGTTTTCATCTTGAATTCTAACGAAAATTTCGTAATTAGTCGCGGTCGGCTGTTCAGGATGGGCAATAATTTTTTGGGCTTGTAGCACTAAATGATTGTCTTGAATCGCATGATTGATCACTGAAATCCATTGTTTTTCATTATCCATTTGGATTTCATCTTCATCATAAACATATACTTGGTTACGACCTTTATTTTTAGCGGTATAACAAGCCGTGTCGGCAAGGTGTAGTAGGTTTTTTGCCGAGTGCGTATTTTGGCTAATGGGGACTAAACCAATACTCATACCTACTCGAAAGGTTTGTTTGTTCCATGAAAATTGAAAGTTTTGCACCACTTGAATCATTTGATTGGCAATTCTTAAGGCAAATTTTCCAGAGCAGTGATCCAATAATGTCGCAAATTCATCCCCTCCTAAACGAGCAAGCGTATCCCTTTGACGTACTTGTTGTTGTAATAAATAAGTGATTTGTCGTAGTAATTCATCGCCTGCTTCATGACCGCAACTGTCATTAATCATTTTAAAATGATCTAAATCCATGTACAACAAGGTATGTATGGTTTGATTGTCTTTAACGCTACTAAGGGCTCGTTGCAGGCGTACATCAAATTCACGACGATTGATCAAGCCAGTTAATGGATCGTGACAGGCTTGATACGAAATTTTTCTTGCCCATTGCCGATTTTGCGACATATCATGCAAGACAATTACTCGTCCATTGATTTCACCATAGCTGTTGTGGATTTCAGAAATAGTATATTCGATTGGAATTTCTTGACGATCACTACAGCGAATTAATAAGGTATTAAACACACAATCTATTTTATGCGTTAAAAAGGATAAGTGTTGACCATCCTCTTCGTTAACTAAAGTAAATAATTGTTTAATCGGTTGCTTAATCACCTGATTCGTGGTACAGGCTAACATATGTTCGGCGGCAGGGTTAAGATATTCAATATTTTCATTAATATCTATGGTAATCACGGCATCTGCAATCGATGCTAGGGTCGTTTGTACTTTTTCTTTTTCATCAAATAAACTGCGTTCTATTTGTTGTTGCTGTTTTAAAATATCCTGCAATTGCTGATGTTCTGTTTCTAAAATTTGATAATGAAACTGAATTTTCTCAATCATGTGGTTGATAGTATTGCTTAAGTGATCGAGTTCATCGTCTTGTTTCGTTTTGTCTAAAATTAAGCGTTGCGTGGTGCTGATATCCAAATCTTTCGTATATTCGAGAATATGGCCGATGTGGCGAGTAATCAAATATTGGATGACTAAAAAAATCAGCCCTGCTAGGATGCCCATTTGAATTAGTTGAATCAGAAGTATCACAAAAATATTTTGCGGGTGGTAACTATAGAACTGAACTAAGGTTGAGACAAATGCCAAGGTAATACTATATAGTATCAAATGGCGTATTAATACATCCGAAATTTTCGATTTATGAGTGGACATAAGTTTGCTTTGATTTATTATTGTTATATTTAATAATAGATAAGCCCAAATCAAGTTGCAATGAAAGCGTTTTTTTAGTAAAACCATTGTTTATTGTTTTGAATTAAGAGTGATTAATCATCATGGAAGAAAATTACCATCCTCAACAAATAGAGTCAGATGTCCAACAATTTTGGCAACAACATCATTGTTTTGATGTGAATGAAGACCCTAACAAAGAAAAATTTTATTGTTTAAGTATGTTTCCGTATCCGAGTGGGCGTTTACATATGGGACATGTGCGTAATTATACCATTGGTGATGTGATTACTCGTTATCAACGGATGTTGGGTAAAAATGTGTTACAACCAATGGGCTGGGATGCCTTTGGACTTCCTGCGGAAAATGCTGCCTTAAAAAATCAAGTTCCCCCCGCTGTGTGGACAAAAGACAATATTGCCTACATGAAGAAACAATTACAGCAACTAGGGTTTGCCTATGACTGGCGACGGGAAGTAATGACTTGCCATAAAGATTATTATCGTTGGGAGCAATGGTTTTTTTTACAATTATTCAAAAAAGGCTTAGTCTATCGCAAAAATTCGGTAGTAAATTGGGATCCTGTTGATAAAACAGTATTAGCCAATGAACAAGTGGTTGATGGCAAGGGTTGGCGTTCAGGTGCGGTGGTTGAGCGACGTGAAATTCCCCAATGGTTTATTAAAATTACCGATTATGCGGATGAATTATTAGCCGATTTAGAGCAATTATCAGGCTGGCCTGAGTCGGTAAGAGTCATGCAGCAAAATTGGATTGGGCGTTCTGAAGGTTTAGAATTGAATTTCCAAATTGAAAATTGGGGCGATTTAACGGTTTTTACCACACGACCTGATACCTTAATGGGGGTGAGTTATGTCGCCGTTGCCGCTGAACATCCTTTAGCCAAACAAGTCGCAGAACAGCATCCTAAGATTGCGGCATTTGTCGAACATTGCCGACATTTTGCAACCGCTACTGAAACCATAGAAACGGCTGAAAAACAAGGCATGGCTTTAGGTATTGACGCCATTCATCCCATTACGGGTAAAACTGTGCCCGTTTGGGTGGCGAATTTTGTGTTAATGTCTTATGGAACAGGGGCTGTGATGGCAGTGCCTGCCCATGATAAACGAGATTATGAATTTGCTCAAAAATATCAAATTCCAATTTTACCTGTGGTTTATCCACAAGATGGTTCTGAGTTAGATTTATCGGAGCAAGCCTTTGTGGAAAAAGGCATATTAAAAAATTCAGGTCAATTTGACGGTTTAACCTCAGCACAAGCCTTTGAAGAAATTGCTAATTTTATTGAGCAACATCATAAGGGGCAACGTAAGGTTAATATTCGTTTGCGTGATTGGGGCGTGTCTCGGCAACGCTATTGGGGGACACCTATTCCCATTATTTATTGTGAGGACTGCGGTGATGTTGCCGTGCCTGATGCGGATTTACCTGTTGTATTACCTGAAGATGTGGAATTAAAAGGGGCAGGTTCTCCCTTAGAAATCTTGCCAGAATTTTATCACGTCAATTGTCCCCAATGTGGCAAAGTAGCGAGACGTGAAACCGATACCTTTGATACCTTTATGGAATCTTCTTGGTATTATGCTCGTTATGCTTGTCCACAACAAGATCAAGCCATGTTAGATCAACGTGTTGATTATTGGTTGCCAGTGGATCAGTATATTGGCGGGGTGGAACATGCGATTTTGCATTTATTATATGCCCGATTTTTCCATAAATTATTACGAGATCAAGGCTTAGTGAAAGGTGATGAGCCTTTTACTCATTTATTAACCCAAGGTATGGTGTTAAAAGATGGGGCAAAAATGTCAAAATCCAAGGGTAATACGGTTGATCCGCAAGTCATGATTGAACAATATGGGGCGGATACCGTACGTTTGTTTATGATGTTTACGGCACCACCTGATCAATCATTGGAATGGTCAGACAGTGCCGTTGATGGGGCATTTCGCTTTTTAAGACGTTTATGGCGTTTGGTTTATCAACATATTGAACAGGGTGTGAGAAAAGTCGATTGGCAACATCGTTCCGAATTACCAGCGTTTACCGAAAGGCAACAGGCATTACGTTGTCAAGTACATAAAACCATTGCAAGTGTGACTAAGGATATTGGTCAGCGTTATACGTTTAATACGGCGATTGCGAAAGTAATGGAATTGCAAAATGCCGTGGTGAAATATGAGGATGATTCTGAATTCGGTCAAATGGTAACACAAGAAGCCTTAGAAATGATTGTATTAATGTTATCCCCGATTGTACCACATATTTGTCATTATTTATGGCAGGCATTAGGGCATTCACAAGCAATATTAGATCAAACATGGCCTAACGTTGATGAGCGTGCTTTAGTTGAATCTATGATGACTTTGGTGGTGCAAGTGAAAGGCAAATTACGGGGCAAAATTCGTTTGCCTACGGAGAGTTCTGAAGCAAGCATTGAAGCAGCAGCATTTGCTGAACCTAATGTTCAGCGTTTTATTGACGGTAAAACCATTCGCAAGGTGATTATTGTGCCTAATCGTTTGGTTAATATTGTGGTGTAAATAACTATGTTAAAATTAAAACATTGGATGGTGATGGGATTGATGAGTTTTGGTTTATTATCCGCTTGTGGTTTTCAGCCAAGAGGACAACAACATGCGCTAACATCGGAATTATCGCCAGAATTGGATAAGGTAAGTTTTCGTGGCTTAGATTATTATTCACGATTTGCCGCAACGTTACGTCATACGTTAACGGCTTATCACATTGATAGTATCAAAGAGGCAAGACAGGCTTCAGCGATTATTCATATTTCAGACTTGCATCGTGGTAGTGAATTATTATCAGTAGATGCCAGAGGTAAAGTTCAAGAATACTTATATTACTATCGCTTAAATTTCAAAGTGCTGAATGCCGATGGTAAGGTGTTATTAAAACCACAACCGCTTGCCATCGAACGAGATTTGTTAGATCGAGGGGATATTACCTTATCTCGACGTAATGAATCCGATAGAATTTTTAAAGAAATGGAACAAAAACTCGCCGACTTAATTATATTACGTTTACAAACATTGTAAATCATTATGCGTCTTAAATTTTCTCATTTAACTTCGCATTTACAGCAGAAATTAGCACCCATTTATCTATTATCAGGCGAAGAAATATTGCAGCGTACTGAGGCTTTAGAGGCGATTATTGCCCAAGCAAAACATCAAGGTTTTATGGAACATCATGTGTTTTATAGCGATATTGATTTCCACTGGCAGGATTTATTGACTGAGGCTCAAAGCCAATCATTATTTGCCAGTCGTAAAATTTTAGATGTTAGAGTACAAACCAGCATGGATCAAACTGCGATTAATAGCCTAAAAACCTATATCAAAACTAATTTTGAGCATTTACTGATTCTATCCATCGATAAACTGGAAAAAAAAATAAGCAATATATTGGAAAACAAAGCGGTGACTATTTCAGTTTATAACCTTCATGGTCAGATGTTACAAGGTTGGTTACAGCAACGTGCTACTGAGCGAGGCTTAAAATTCCAGCCAGATGCTTTAGCATTTTTTGCCGATTGTGTGGAAGGGCATTTATTCGTTGCGAAACAAGAATTAGATAAATTAAATGTATTATATCCTAATGCGACTATAACGCTTAGCGATGTGAAACGATTACTTGCCGATTATTCTCGCTTTAATTTGTTTGAGTTAATGGATAGTTGTTTACAAGGTAGGGTAAAACAAAGTTTACATATTTTACAACGTTTACAGCGAGAAGGTGTCGAGCCTGTGCTAGTTTTATGGGGATTAAATCGAGAAATTCGTTTATGTTATCAGCTTAATTTTGCCCAATCCCAAGGCATTTCTTTAACAAAAGCAATGTTTGAACAAAAGGTATGGGAACATCATAAAGCCTTAGTTAAGCAAGGGCTTGAAAGACATACCTTATTATCACTTAAACAATTATTACAGCATTGTGCTAAGATTGACCAAATGATCAAAGGGATGGTCGTAGGGGAGGTTTGGCAAGAACTGACCCAATTAACATTAGCGTTTGCTGGAAAAAAACTGATAGAAAAAAACTGATAGAAAAAATTTGTCGAAAAAAGGACGTAAATCCATGGATATGAAACATTATATGCTGACTTTAGGGCAGACCGCAAAAAAAGCCTCAAAAGTTTTGGCGAATGCGGAAAGTAAACAAAAAAATCAGGCCTTAGTTGCGATTGCAAGCGAAATCGAAACCAAGCAGGCACATTTATTAGAAGAAAATCAAAAAGACTTAGAAGCAGGTGAAACTAATGGCTTAGATTCGGCATTATTAGATCGACTTGCCTTAAATCCTGAACGTATTGCAGGCATGGCAGAAGGCTTAAGACAGATTACTGCTTTAAAAGACCCTGTGGGTGAGATCACGAATCTAAGTTATCGACCTTCAGGGATTCAAGTGGGTCAAATGCGAGTGCCTTTAGGTGTGGTTGCCATTATTTATGAATCACGTCCTAACGTAACCGCTGATGCGGCAGGCTTGTGTTTAAAATCAGGGAATGCCACGATTTTACGAGGAGGTTCCGAAGCCATTTATTCTAACCGAGCCATTGCGACTTGTATTCAAACAGGTTTAAGCCAAGCAGGATTACCAAAAGAAGCCGTACAAGTCGTGGCAACCACGGATAGGGCCGCCGTAGGTGAATTAATCACTTTATCGTCTTATGTGGATATTTTAGTGCCCCGAGGGGGGAAAGGCTTAATTGAACGTATGAGTCGTGAGGCAACGATTCCAGTGATTAAACATTTAGATGGTGTGTGTCATGTTTATATTGATGATAAAGCAGACAAAACGAAAGCCATTGCGATTGCGGATAATGCGAAAACTCAGCGTTATGGGACTTGTAATACGATGGAAACCTTATTAGTGGCTGAAGCCATTGCGACGGAGGTTTTGCCAGAATTAGTTGAGATTTATCAAAACAAAGGGGTTGAGTTACGAGCGTGTCAAAAAACTCGTCAAATAATTCAAGGTATTCATGCCGCAACCGAGTTGGATTGGTCAACAGAATATTTAGCCCCCATTTTATCCATTCGTATTGTCACAGGCTTAGTGCAAGCGATTGAACATATTAGTCAATATGGTTCAGGTCATACCGAATCCATTGTGACAGAAGATTACAGTCGTGCCAGACAATTTTTAAGGCAGGTGGATTCGAGTTCTGTGATGGTGAATGCTTCCACTCGTTTTGCCGATGGTTTTGAATATGGTTTAGGTGCAGAAATTGGTATCAGCACCGACAAACTTCATGCGCGTGGTCCTGTCGGCGTGGAAGGTTTAACTTGTTTAAAATTTGTGGTTTTAGGGGATGGCCATATTCGATAAATAAAATACGATTAATAACTAATGAAACACTATTTAGGGGCGTTTATTCGTATTGGCTTTGCCGTTGCTTGTATTATTTATGCCTTGTGGGATATTGATGTGACTGAGCTTTGGAGTATTGCCCAACGTTATTCCATTGAAAAAATTTTAATGGTGGTGTTTTTTTCATTAGTTACTTATGCTTTTTTAGGTTTGCGTTTAGCATATTTAATGCATCATCATATTAATGTGGCTCAAGGTTGGGTGGCATCACTATTAGCCTTAGGAATTAATAATTTATTTCCTGCGAAATTGGGTGAATTGCTTAAAATTGTTTATTTAAGTCAACAAGCCAATGTGTCTAAAACTGAGGCATTCGGTGTGGTTTTTTGGGAACGATTTTTTGATTTAAATGCTTTGTTATTGTTAGGGCTACTGAGTGTGTATGCCTTAAATCAAGGCGTGGTTATTTTACCGTTAGCATTCGCAGTAATCGGTTTATGGTTTGCTTTATTGATTATCCGATATTATGCTTGGTTAGTGAAATGGGTATTATCCAGAATTCCATCTAGGCGGGTGGTGAAATTTTTAATTGCCATTCAACATCATGTCAATGCTAGGCTTTCTTGGCGTTTGTTTTTTTTATCAACTTTAATGACATTGTTTTTATGGTTGCAATACGCTTTGCAAGGAATATTAGTATTCCTATGGGTGGTTGACTTTGATTTAACGATTCCTCAAGGATTAGCGGTATTTGTCTTATCCGCATTAAGTATGGCAATTCCATCCTCTCCGGGTGCTTTAGGGGTTTTTGAAGCAGCAGTAGTTTTAGGCTTAAGTTGGTTTGGCATTGACAAAGAATCGGCACTAATGGCAGCGGTGTTATTGCATATGATTCAATATATTCCAACCAGTGTTATTGGTTTAATATTATTATCACGCACTAAAATTAGTGTTGTATAATGCTAGGTCATAATCACTGTTTGCCATTTTGCAGGCCCTGTTTGATGCACGGATTCCCCATGAGTATCAACAGCAACCGTCACAGGCATATCTTCCACATAAAATTCGTAAATCGCCTCCATCCCTAAATCTGCAAATGCCACCACTTTGGATTGTTTAATCGCTTGCGAGACTAAATAAGCCGCACCGCCCACTGCCATTAAATAAACCATTTGTTTGGCTTTAATGACAGCAATCGCTTGTTGTCCTCGTTCTGCTTTGCCAATCGTCCCTAGTAGTCCTAAGTCTGCCATCATGGTCATATAACTATCCATACGGGTTGCGGTTGTAGGGCCCGCAGGGCCAACGACTTCGTCTTTAACAGGATCAACTGGTCCGACATAATATAAAAACCGTTGCTTAAAGTTTAAATTTTTAGGTAAGGTTTGTTTATTTTCTAGTAATTGTTTAATACGTTTATGGGCAGCATCTCGACCTGTTAATAAATGGCCTGTCAGTAGTAATCTTTCGCCTGCTTGCCAGTGCGTAATATCCGCTTGGCTAATGCTATCTAAATCAACTCGTTTTGCTTGGGTATCGGGTCGCCAAGTAATGGCAGGCCAATCTTCAATTTTAGGTGGGCTTAAACTGACTGCCCCAGAACCATCTAAACTAAAATGGGCATGACGAGTGGCGGCACAATTCGGGATTAAAGCAACGGGCAAGGAAGCGGCATGAGTAGGATAATCTAAAATCTTAACATCCAATACGGTAGTCATTCCTCCTAAACCTTGGGCACCAATACCTAAGGCATTCACTTTGTCATAAAGTTCTAAACGTAGTTCTTCAATGCGATTATTAGCCCCTTGTTCTTGTAATTGATGAATATTAATCGGAGCAAGCAAGGATTCTTTGGCTAATAACATTGCTTTTTCCGCACTACCACCAATGCCAATACCTAACATTCCAGGGGGACACCAACCTGCCCCCAAAGTCGGTAGGGTTTCCGAAACCCAAGCCACTAAATTTTGACTAGGGTTTAAAATTTTAAAGCGAGCTTTATTTTCAGAACCACCACCTTTTGCGGCAAGTTTTACCGTAACTTTATTGCCTTTGACTAAGCGAGTATGCACCACCGCAGGGGTATTATCTTTAGTATTTTGACGCTTACCCGCAGGATCGGCGACAACTGACGCTCGTAAAATATTATCAGGATTCGTGTAAGCCAAATGCACTGCTTGATTAACCAGTGCTTCTAAACTTTGTTCCGTATTCCATTGCACTTGCATGCCTACTTCAATAAATACTACTACAATGCCTGTATCTTGACACATAGGGCGATGATTGATGGCAGATAAGCGGGAATTTGTTAATATTTGGGCAATGGCATCTTTGGCCGCAGGCGATGGCTCTTTTTCATAGGCTAAGGCTAAAGCATCAATATAATCTTTCGGGTGATAATAAGAGATGTATTGCAGTGCGTCAGCGAGACTTTGTATGAAGTCGTCAGGGTTTATGATTGTCATAGTATTCATTATTTATTTTCAAAATAGATAGAGATATTTTAATTTTAGATTATCTTCAACTAAGCGACATTTTGATTTTCTGGTGAATTGTGGATCATGTTGGCATGACCTAAGCTCATTGGATATGTTAAAATGGGAATTTTAAACAAAGGAAGCATTGATGGCAGGACATAGTAAATGGGCGAATATTCAACATCGTAAAAAAGCACAAGATGCCAAACGGGGGAAAGTTTTTACTAAGCTGATCCGAGAGATTACCGTGGCTGCTCGCATGGGTGGCGGTGATGTGCAGGCGAATCCTCGTTTAAGAGCAGCCGTAGATAAAGCCCTTAGTAACAATATGACTAGAGATACCGTAGAACGTGCCATTAAACGTGGTAGCGGTGATTTGGATGGGGAAAATTATGAAGAAGTACGCTATGAAGGGTATGGGCCTAATGGTATTGCGGTCATGGTGGATTGTTTGACGGATAATCGTAATCGTACTGTTGCCGAAGTGCGTCATGCTTTTTCTAAAGCAGGGGGAAATTTAGGGACCGATGGTTCGGTCAGTTATTTGTTTTCTCGTCTAGGCATTGTGATATTTTCTAATGAGTTTGATGAGGAACAAATTATGGATGTGGCTTTAGAGGCGGGTGCCGATGATTTGCTTACTCATGATGATGGGGCGATTGAAGTCATTACCTCAGCGGATGCTTGGGAAGAAGTGCATCAAGCCTTGGTCAAAGCAGGTTTAGTCCCTGTTCATTCGGAAGTAACAATGCAAGCATCAACGACGCAAACCTTAGAAGGCGAAGAGGCGGAAAAAATGTTACGGTTTTTAGATGCCTTAGAAGATTTAGATGATGTGCAAAATGTTTATTCTAATGCTGATATTGTTGAGTAATTTATCTTATGCGAATTTTAGGCGTTGATCCGGGATCAAGGATTATGGGATATGGTATTATTGATGCCGAAAAACAAACAGTCAGTCATGTAACGAGTGGTTGTATTCGCTTAAAATCTGAACCATTACCGCAACGTTTAAAAATTATTTTCCAACAGTTAGAATTTGTGATTCAAGCATACCAACCGCAACAATTATCCATTGAGCAGGTATTTGTTTCAAAAAATGTCGATGCTGCTTTAAAATTAGGTCATGCCAGAGGGACAGCGATTTGTGTGGCAGTGCTTAGTGATCTAGAAATATTTGAATATACCCCAAGGCAAATTAAACAGGCAGTGGTTGGCAAAGGGAGTGCCGATAAATTGCAAGTGCAACATATGGTAAAAATCTTATTAAATCTTACGGGAAAATTACAAGTGGATACTTCCGATGCTTTAGCCATTGCCTTAACCCATCATTATCTTAATCATACGGCCAATATGATTGGCATGGGTAGTGCCAATTCAAATTATCCTCATACATTGAAAGTCAGAGGAGGACGATTGCGATGATTGGATGGTTGAAAGGTAATGTGTTAGAAAAACATCCGCCCATATTATTATTAAATGTCAATGGTGTCGGTTATGAATTGCAAGCACCTATGACAATTTTTTATCAAGTTGAAATCGGGCAAGAATTAGCCGTTTATACCCATTTAGCGGTGCGAGAAGATGCGCATAGCCTGTATGCCTTTGCGAATAAAACCGATAGGGATTTTTTTCGAGATTTATTAAAAATCAGTGGCGTTGGGGCGAAATTAGCATTGGCGATTTTATCGAGTATGAGTTTGACTGATTTTATTATTTGTGTACAACAGCAAGATGTTAGCAGTTTAATTCGTTTGCCAGGGGTAGGGAAAAAAACCGCACAACGTTTAGTGATTGAATTAAAAGATAAAGTTAAAAATGTCGATAGCAGTGCAGTTGCGGATCCAACGGTTGCTGTGGCGGGTTTAACCGAAGTCAATGATGTTCAAGATGCCATTGATGCTTTAATGGCACTAGGCTATCCCGCGTCCCAAGCCCAACAAATGATTAATCCATTAAAATCACAGCCATTAAGTTCACAAGAGATGATTCGTTTGGCTTTGAAAAGCACGATGAGTTAGGCAATTTATATGACTAGTTTTTTGATTATAAGTGTGATAATATTTTTTTATGACCCATTAAAAATTTGTCCCCATTTGTTGTATGAAACAAGAAGATCGCTTAATTACGGCACAAGCTTTATCCCATGAAGAAGCACAAGATCGTGCGATTCGTCCTCAAACCTTAAAAGATTATATTGGTCAGCCTGTTGTTTCCGAACAAATGGATATTTTTGTCAATGCGGCTAAAGCTCGTAAGGAGGCTTTGGATCATGTATTAATCTTTGGCCCACCCGGTTTAGGTAAAACGACCTTATCCCATATTATTGCGAATGAAATGCAGGTGAATCTCAAGCAGACTTCTGGACCGGTTTTGGAAAAACCGGGGGATTTAGCGGCCTTATTAACCAATTTAGAACCCCATGATTTATTATTTATTGATGAAATTCACCGTTTATCCCCTGTGGTCGAAGAAGTATTATATCCTGCCATGGAAGATTACCAGTTAGATATTATGATTGGTGATGGTCCTGCGGCTCGTTCGATTAAATTAGATTTACCGCCTTTTACCTTAGTTGGAGCGACTACTCGAGCAGGATTATTAACCTCACCTTTGCGAGATAGGTTTGGTATTGTACAGCGTTTAGAATTTTATTCTGTTAATGATTTGGCAAGCATTATTATTCGTTCTGCGGATATATTACAAGTCAGAATCTTGGAAGAAGGGGCATTAGAAATTGCTAGACGTGCTAGAGGCACACCTAGAATTGCTAATCGTTTATTACGACGAGTACGAGATTATGCCGAAGTTAAAGCCGATGGTCGGGTAACAGAGTCTATTGCTAAACGAGCCATGGATTTGCTCAATGTCGATCAGTATGGCTTTGATCTAATGGATAGAAAATTATTATTGGCTATTATGGAAAAATTTGACGGTGGGCCAGTCGGTGTGGATAGTTTATCCGCTGCCATTGGAGAAGAGCGTGGTACGATTGAAGATGTGATCGAGCCTTATCTCATTCAACAAGGGTTTATCATGCGAACCCCACGAGGACGAGTCAGCACCAAAAATGCCTATTTGCATTTTGGTTTACAAGCAAGTAGCAAACAAGATTTATTTGATAATTTGGATCAACAGGTAATCTAATGGATGTTTTTTATTGGCCTGTCAGGGTGTATTATGAGGATACTGATGCGGGTGGTGTGGTGTATTATGCGAATTATTTGAAATTTTTGGAACGTGCTAGAACGGAATGGTTGCGTGAAAAAGGCATGAGTCAACAACAATTTGCTTTAGAACATCAGCAACTTTTTGTGGTCAGTAAGGTGAATATTGACTTTAAGCGTTCCGCAAAACTGGATGACCAATTGTTGGTATCGGTTGTGATTGCGAAACGCAGTAAGATTCGTTGTTGGTTTCAGCAGCAAATTACTTTTGAAGCTAACCAGCAATTAGCCTGTCAGGCTGAGGTTGAAATTGCATGTGTTGATGCAAACTCATTTCGTCCACAAGCATTACCAAATTTTCTTAAGGAGGAATGACATTGGGCAATGAATTATCAATCGTACAATTGGTCTGGAATGCCAGTTTAGTCGTACAACTCGTCATGTTAGTGTTATTATTTGCATCTGTTGCTTCATGGACGATGATTTTTTCACGGATGAAATTATTTAAACAAGCGAACCAAAAAGCGGAACAGTTTGAACAAAGCTTTTGGTCAGGTGGCAATTTAAATGAGTTATACCAAGACATACAGGCAAAAAAGCAAGATTGTTCAGGTATGGAACAAATCTTTATGACAGGCTTTGAAGAATTATCCCGAGCTTCGCAATATGGTTTAGATAAAATGACCATAGTCAGTCGCATGATGCGGGTGGCTTTAGCAAGAGAAATCAATGAACTTGAACAATATCTGACTTTTTTAGCCACAGTCGGTTCTACCAGTCCTTATATTGGTTTATTTGGTACGGTTTGGGGAATTATGAATGCCTTTCTTGCTTTAGGTCATGTTGAACATGCGACTTTAGCCTTAGTCGCACCTGGCATTGCTGAAGCACTAGTAGCAACGGCGATTGGTTTATTTGCCGCTATTCCTGCGGTGATTGCCTATAATAGATTTTCTAGTGACGTTGATAAATTAGAAAATCGTTATGAAGTGTTTTTAGAAGAATGTTTAACAATTTTTCAACGTAGTACCGCAAAAGTGAAATAATATGGCATCTAATCGTTCTAAAAGGCAACCTTTATCCCAAATTAACATCGTACCTTATATTGATGTTATGTTGGTATTATTAGTGATTTTTATGATTACCGCACCATTATTAACGCAAGGTGTCAAAGTAGCGCTACCACAAGCAACGGCGAATCTAATTGACAGTAAATCTGAACCCGTAGTTTTAACCGTAGATAAACAAGGAAAATACTATCTTAGTATTGAACAAAAGGGGCAGGTTACCATCAATCAAAACTTACTATTGCAACGATTAATCGCATTATTAAAATTAGAACCGCAAACGGATATCTTAATTCGTGGGGATACCGAAGTGCCTTATGGTAAAGTCGTTGAAATTATGAGTGTATTACAACAAGCAGGAATTGATAAGCTGGGCTTAATGACAAAATCACCTACGGAATAAGTTTATATTTTATACATCATACTTTATTTGACTGGAATTTGATCTTATGTGGAAGCATATCCAACAACAACCTGTGGCATTTATTGGATCATTATTTTTGCATTTGCTTTTAATTGTGGTCTTAACGCTGAATTTAGATTGGATTAAACCGAAAGATTCCGTTTTGCCACAACTGCCCATAGTTCATGCTAAGTTATTTGATGAATCTGTTGTCTTAGAACAGTTAAAACAACAACCGTTAGATGTTGAGAACAAACGCCAAGCAGCCGAACGTAAAAAGCAACAACAGGAAAAAGAAGAACTACAACGTAAAAAAGCTGAACAGGAAAAAAAACGCAAAGCAATCGAACATCAGAAACAAGCCCAAGCCGACGCCGAAAGAAAACGCAAAGCAATCGAACATCAGAAACAAGCCCAAGCTGACGCCGAAAGAAAACGCAAAGCAATCGAACATCAGAAACAAGCCCAAGCTGACGCCGAAAGAAAACGCAAAGCAATCGAACATCAGAAACAAGCCCAAGCCGACGCTGAAAGAAAACGCAAAGCAGAAGAACGTAAAAAACAAGAACAAGCCGACGCTGAAAGAAAACGTAAAGCAGAAGAACGTAAAAAACGAGAACAAGCCGACGCTGAAAGAAAACGTAAAGCAGAAGAACGTAAAAAACGAGAACAAGCTGACGCCGAAAGAAAACGTAAGGCAGAAGAACGTAAAAAACAAGCCCAAGCCGACGCCGAAAGAAAACGCAAAGCAGAAGAACGTAAAAAACGAGAACAAGCCGACGCCGAAAGAAAACGTAAGGCAGAAGAACGTAAAAAACAAGCCCAAGCCGAAGCGAAACGTAAAGCGGAAGAACGTAAGCAACGAGAACAGCTTGCCAGAGAAAAAGCCTTAGAAGAACAATTAGCACAAGAATATCAACAACAACAAGTACAGTATTATGGTCGTTTAATTGTCCAAACCATTAATCAAAATTGGTATCGACCTTTAGGATTATCAACGCATGGTTTATCCTGTTTAATGTCAGTTAGAGTCGATCCTCAAGGTAAAGTATTATCTGCCAAAGTCATTCGAAGCAGTGGGAATCAGGTTTTTGACCGATCTGCCGAAAAGGCGGTTTATCGTGCCTCACCCTTACCTCTGCCTCAGGAACAAGAACTATACCAGCAATTTCAGGAATTACGTTTTAATTTTAATCCTGAAGTTTGAAAACTATAACTCGATAATTTTAATAACTTATTAAGGAGAATAAGGTTGTTTTTAAGCCAAAAGCTTAGTGTGGTGATAATTGGATTGTTTTGGATGGTATTCGTATCATCGGCACCCTTAACCTTAGAAATTACCCAAGGTGTCGTTTCTGCCGTGCCTATTACTATTCCTGATTTTAATAGTGATGGTTTAGTGGATCAGAATTTAGCACAAATTATTCGTGATGATTTACGGCGTAGTGGGCGTTTCCAGCTAACGACCACCGCTAATTTGTCAGATCAAACAATTGAGCAACCTGATATAGCATATTGGCGACAACAAGGTGTGGAAAATTTGCTATTAGGTCAAATTAAAAAAATCAATCCACAAGAATATGAGGTACAATTTCGGGTTTTTGATGTGATTCGTGTCCAACAGATTATGGGTTTTACTATTCCTAGTCCACAACGTTACTTGCGACATACCGCACATAGAATTAGTGATCTGATTTATGAAAAATTATTAGGGCAGAAAGGCGTATTTACGACCAAAATTGCCTATATTACTTCCTATCGTCAAGCCGATAAAACTTTGTATGAGCTTCAGATTGCAGATGCGGATGGACAACAAGCACAAAGTACGGTACGTTCTGCGAAACCATTAATGTCGCCTGCATGGTCGCCGGATGGTAGTAAACTTGCGTATGTTTCGTTTGAAAATCGGCACTCTGCTATTTATATTCAAGAACTTGCGACAGGTAAACGCCAGAAAATTACAGCTTTTGCAGGGATTAATGGCGCACCCGCATGGTCGCCTGATGGTCGTTATTTAGCCTTAACCTTATCGAAAGGCAATAATCCAGATATTTATATTCTGCAATTAAATACAGGACAATTACAACAATTAACTCGACATCATGCTATCGATACAGAAGCGGTTTGGTCGCCTGATGGTCGTAGCATTGTATTTACCTCAGATCGTGGTGGTAGTCCACAATTATATAAAATATCAATGCAAGGGGGGGGTATTCAACGTTTAACCTTTGAGGGCAAATATAATGCGAGTGCTAGTTTTGCGCCCAATGGTAAATTATTGGCATTCGTCCATCAAGTGAATCAAGATTTTCGGATCGCAGTGCTTGAGTTAAGTAGTAAACAATTAAAAATATTAACCCAAGGTAAATTAGATGAATCGCCTAGTTTTGCTCCCAATGGTTCTATGATATTGTATGCCACACAAGCACAGCAAAATGGTATTGTTGCTGCTGTGTCAGTTGATGGGCAAGTTCATCAAAATTTACGAGTACAACAAGGTAGTGTGAGAGAGCCTGTATGGTCTCCTTATGATAAGAGGTAAGGGGTAAGAGGTAAGAGGTGAAAGTATGAAATTAATTAATGTGATGACGTCCTTAGTTCTAATGTTTGCAATAAGTGCTTGTTCATTGTTTGATAAACAACATCAGGATGATGAACACGTTGGGGTTGAAGTTGAAGATAAAAGTATTTCAACACAGGCACAAACTCAGTTTAAACCAAGAATCCCACCACAACATCAAGATCAAGCGGATACACTCGCTTATCAAGATCAAAATAATTTAACTATGGGACAGTTGGAGAGTAATTTACAAAATCAGTCCGATTATACCGATCAACATCAACATCAAAACATATCATCTGTATCACAATCCGATCTGGATCCATTTTCTGATGATCAAAATAACCCTTTATCGGATAAAATTATCTATTTTGATTATAATAGTGATCAAATTGCGAGTGAGTATCAGACAATTATTCAATATCATGGGCAATATTTATTAGATAATCCGCAAGCAATGATTGAATTAGAAGGGCATACGGATGAAAGAGGGAGTCGTGAATTTAATATTGGTTTAGGCGAAAGACGGGCTCAGTCGGTCTATCAAAGTTTATTGTTACAAGGTGTTTCGCCTAATCAAATTCAAATGATTAGTTATGGGGAAGAAATGCCCGCAGTCGATGGTCATGATGAATCAGCATGGAAATTAAATCGACGAGTCGTCATTGTTTATATTAACTAAATATTAAATGATCGTTTGGGTTGTTTTAATATTACGCTAGGGAATTTATTTATGTTTCGATATTTAATGCTTTTGGCTTTATTATGCTTGAGTTTTGTTACGGTTGCGGGAACAGCAACGACCTATAACACAATAACTACGACTAATAACACTGCTAACAATAGTATTGAAAAACGATTATTACGATTAGAACGGGTGATTGATAGCCAAGGACTGATTCAGCTATTGCAAAAAGTACAACAGTTGCAACAAGAGCTTGCTCAATTAAGAGGGGATATTGAGCAACAGCGTTATCAATTACAACAAATCGAACGTCGGCAACATGATATTTATGTGGCTATAGATAAGTTGCCGTCTCAGCCGTCGGATGCCATACCATCCATAAGCACTCCCATAAAATCAAAGCAATCCACTGATTCAGATGATTCAAACGCGATAATTGCGACACAATCTGAGCAATCAGCATCATCTACCATAAATTTTGAACAGTCTTATCAACAAATTTTATTATTACTAAAACAAAAGAAATATCAACAAGTTATTGATATGCTACAGCAATTGATTGCTCAAGATAGCAATCAGCAATATCCTGACTTTTATTACTGGTTAGCTGAAACTTACTATGTAACAAGTGATTTTGAATCCGCCTTAACTTGGTTTCAGCGATTGATACAAAAATTTCCCCAGCATAGTAAGCTATCTAATGCTAAATTAAAAATAGGACAAATTTTTTATGAAACTGGGCAATTACAACAAGCCAAAACAACTTGGTCGGAATTGATCCAAGTGTTTCCTAATTCTGTCTCTGCCCATTTGGCAAAAAAACAGTTATCAAAACTACCCAAAGGAGAATAAAATGGATGTAAAAGAACGTTTAATTGAAGAAGTCAAACTAAGAGCATTTGATGATCGTTATATTGATAAAGAGGAAGAAAAAGACATTTTACAAGTGGCAATTCAATTAGGAGTTGGGGTTGATCAGGCTAGAAATGCCCTAAAACAAGTCTGTGATGCGCATGATTATGCCTTGGAAAGTGCTTTAGATGAGCGAGCATTAGAAATGTTACAGCAATTTGCAGGCAATGATGGGGTGATTGACAAAAAAGAATTTGAAGATACAGTCGGAATTATTTTTAATGCATCAAAACAGCGTTTAAGTCAAGTTAAATGCCAGAAAAAAGTTAAAAAAATTGTATTAGAACAAGAGTTTAAAATAAAACAAGGTTTGTTCAGCGGGGGCAATTGGTTTTCCAGCATTTAAATTTTCAATATAAAAAAATCAAATTCTTAAGAAATGGACTTGATTTTATTACGGTTGTCAGTATAATGTCCTTTCCATTTCACAAGGGCCGTTAGCTCAGCTGGTAGAGCACCGGGCTTTTAACCCGTTGGTCCTGCGTTCGAATCGCAGACGGCCCACCAATATTAATCACCATCACATTTTCCATGATTGAATGTGATTTTGTGATTTGATGTTGGCTTCTGCAAATACTGCTCAATATCCATCCACTCATTTTGATAAAAGATTTCTGCGGGTCGATAGTTTTGTTTATAACTCATTTTTTGGCATTGTGGAATCCAATAGCCTAGATAGAGATAGGGTTTATTGGTATTGATACATTGTTGGGCTAGCCATAAAATGGCAAATACGCCTAAACCACGTTTGGGTTGCTTGGGGTCAAAAAAGGTGTAAACCGCTGATAAGCTCTGATCGAGCTGATCGAATACGCTGACAGCAACTAATTCCTGATCCAGACGAAATTCTGCAAAATGGGTTTGACACCATGCACTGCTAAAAAAATGGTGATATTCATTGCGATCCGGTGATGACATACTTGAATTAATATGACGTTGATCAGAATATCGCAAGTAGAGTTGATAGTGTTCTTCGCTGAATTTTTTTGCTTGAATCGTAACGGTGATGTCTTGATTTTTATTCCAACAACGCCGTTGGCTACGGTTGGGTTTAAATTGCTTGACAGGAATTCTTAGGGATAGACAATTTTGACATTGTTGACAAATTGGACGATAAATATGTTCACCACTGCGACGAAATCCCATTTTGATTAAATCATCATATAATTTTACATCAATATCGGTATAGGGGTGAATTAATTGGTTAATGGCTTCTTGCTTGGGAATATAGCTGCAATTGTGTTCAATCGTATGATATAACGGTAACATTTCATGATTGTGAATTTTTAGCCATTCAGAACTCATAATAATCCCTCTTCGTAATAATTTGCTTGGGTGCCAAATTTTTGTTGCCATGAGTAGCGTTTTAAAGGTTGGGCATGAAGATAAGCAAGAAAATCAGCCCGTTTTATTTCTCTTGCTCCTAAACTGGCAAGATGCTCAGTATAAACCTGACAATCAATGAGATCAAAATTCCATTGTTTTAGCGTTTTGCTTAGATAAGCCAAGGCTATTTTTGAGGCATTCGCTTGTTGACTAAACATGGATTCACCGCAAAATATGCGACCAATATTGACACCATATAATCCTCCTATCAATTGATCACTAGACCAAGTTTCAATGGAATGAGCCAGTCCCAATCGGTGCAATCGATAATAAGCGTCAATAAAGTCTGCTCGTATCCAAGTGCTATTTTGATCATTTCTTTTAATTACAGCACAATTTTTGATAACTGCCAAGAAAGCTTTGTCCGCAGTAACATAATAGCCTGAATTTTTTATGTTTTTCTTTAAACTGCGTGAGATTTTAAATTCTTGTGGAAACAATACCATTCGGGGATCAGGGCTATACCATAATAGGTATTGTTGGATTTTGTCCCAAGGGAAAACCCCTTGTTGATAAGCCATAATCAAGCGTTGGGGTGATAAATTTCCTCCTATGGCTAATAATCCTTCCGAGTCAGCATAATGAGTGGGAGGAAATGGGGTTGAATTGTCATTGAATGGAATAATAAACGGTTTACGCATTAAATTTTTTGCTATGATCACAGTAGTACAAATAAAATATCTTGGAAATATGGGAATTAATCGTATGATAGAGTTACCTGTGGGAGAAACTATTTTTCTCCAATCTGAAACCCGACAAGATAATCAACGTTACCCAGTAAAAGTGATTGGTTATATTCCCAATAAAACTTTATTAGTTAGTATGCCACTAGTCAAGGGGGAAGTGCGTAAAGTTGATTTAAAAGAGGTTTTTAGTGCGAAAATGATGATTAATAATAGTGCCTATGGTTTTACGACAAAAGTTCAATTTGTGTGCCGTCAACCGTTTGATTATTTACATTTAGATTATCCTTTAGATTGTAGCAGTATTGAGGTAAGGAAAAATCAACGAGTTAAAAGTCAACTCATCGTATCAATTTTGAATCGAGATGAAAATCCCGAAGGGGAAAATAAAACAGTGGCAGCCTCGGATATTAGTATTTCTGGTCTTCGCTTGTTGGCCACTGAAACCATTGGTAAAGTTGGTGATGCTTTAATTATTTCTGCCAGAGTGAGAGTCGCAGGTATGAATGAATTTTTGTTACTATCAGGTGTGATTCGTAATACTTTTAATCAAGATGGCGAAGGTGATCAGGTTTTGTTTGGTTATGGGGTAGAGTTTTATGACTTGGAAAATAAAACGTCATTAATTTTACAAAATTATATTTTTGAACAAATTATTAACGGTCGGGCAAGTTAATCAATATCATACCAAGGTTTCCCCTATAAGCGAGGGGAAACCGATTGAAATTAAAATTATTTAAGATTGTTTAAGATTATCCAAATATTTTTCCGCATCTAAGGCGGCCATACAACCTGAACCTGCTGAGGTTACTGCTTGGCGATAGATTTGATCCATAACATCTCCTGCGGCAAATACGCCATCAATACTCGTTGCGGTCGCATTGCCTGTAATACCGCTTTTGACTTTGATATAAGCATTATTCATTTCTAACTGATCTTTAAAAATATCTGTATTAGGTTTATGACCAATGGCAATAAATACGCCTGCCACCTCGATTTCTTTAGTCTCATTTGTTTGTACATTTTTTAGACGTAATCCCGTTACGCCCATTTGATTGCCTAAGACTTCATCTAAAACGTGATTCCATTCAATGCTGACATTGCCAGATTCATGTTTTTCGATTAATCTTTGGGACAAAATCTTTTCAGAGCGAAATTGATCCCGACGATGGATCACTGTTACATGAGCGGCAATATTGGATAAATACAATGCTTCTTCTACTGCGGTATTCCCTCCACCAACCACGGCGACTTTCTGATCTTTGTAGAAAAAACCATCGCAAGTTGCACACGCAGATACACCTCTGCCTTTAAATTTTTCTTCAGAATCAAGTCCTAAATATTGGGCACTGGCACCTGTGGCAATGATTAAAGCATCACAACTATAGTGATGATATTCTCCTGTCAGTTGGAAAGGACGTTGTTGTAAATCCGTTGCTTTAATATAATCAAAAACCACTTCAGTATGATACTGCTCTACATGCTGTAGCATACGTTCCATTAAATCAGGTCCTTTCAGGCCTTTAGGATCACCTGGCCAATTATCGACATCGGTGGTTGTCGTGAGTTGACCGCCTTGTTCCATTCCTGTAATGACCACAGGATTTAAGTTCGCTCTGGCCGCATAAATTGCGGCAGTATAACCCGCAGGGCCTGAGCCTAAAATAATTAGTTTGTGATGTTTGACATCGGTCATGATATTTTCTCCTGAAAAATTTATTGGGGTTAATCTTAGGCAAAAATATTAATAATCACAACAATATTAAACTAGGGTTTCTCGGATAACATGTTATAATCTTTGTTTTTAGGATGAGGGTGTTGGATTTTGGTTCAAGCAAAAAGAAAAAAAGTATCTTCATGGGGTAGAGTTTGGGATGTTATATTTTTTCTGTTGATTGCCTCAGCTGTTTATCTAACGCTATCATTTATTAGTTATCATCCAGACGATAATAGTTGGTCATATCAAGGGGAATCTCAAGTTACTTTGAATTGGGGGGGGAGTTTGGGCGCATGGTTGGCGGATGGTTTTCTGCAAGCTTTTGGTTATATGGCCTATATTTTTCCAGTCGTATTGATTTCTATTGGTTGGCGTTTAACTGGGGAAAAAGCGAATCCAGTATTGCCCGTATTGATTCAATTTTTAGGTTTAATTTTGCTGATTGGCGCAGGCACTGGACTCTTTCGTCTGGTTTTTGCGACAGCATCTGCTGGGGGAGCATTAGGTCATTGGATTAGTCAACCTTTGTTAGATGAATTAAATCCAGTGAGTGCGCAACTATTTTTGAGTTTGCTTAGTATTGTTGGGATTGGGGTTTTGTTTCATTTTTCGTGGTTATCGATTGTTGATGAAATTGGCAGGATTACCTTATTATTATTATCATCTTTGCCCTTTTGGCCGTCAGCTAAGGTAGCAACAACTGAAACCAAAGCGAAACGAGTAGAACCTATTTTAAAACCAGAGCTTAATTCTGAGCCAGCATTGGAAACGAGTAACAAAGATAAATCACAAGCACAAATTCCAGTAATACCTAGCATTAGCCAAGCACCATCCTTACTTGAACCAATAGTTGCACTGGAAAAACCCGTGGTTTCTGAGCTTAAAACAACTGAGTGCAAGCAGGCGGTACTATCACCAACAAATATTGAATTTGAATTGCCTGATAATGGTATAGATAACACTGAAATTAAAGTGGAATTAGATGATGAAACTGCGATTAAATCTCGCTATAAACCCCAAAAAAACAAAGACAAAACTCAGCGGATAAAAACAACACCGATATTCACTGAAGCACCCGATGCCAATGGTGAAAATAGTGATAAGACTGCCATTAAGTCAAGTTACAAACCTAAAAAAAACAAGCGTAACGCTAATGCAAAAGTAGCGAAAAAGCCAGCGTCAGATTTAGAGGTCTTTACTGCGGAAGACAATACTGAAACGCAAGCGACATTTGAAGATGATACGGCTGTAAAGTCAGATTATTCTAGCCGTAAGCAAAAATCTGTGAAGTCTGTCGAACGAGAAAATCCAGTATCGGATGTGCTTGAGTTACAACATCGAGAATTACCTATCGCATCTAAGGAACGCCCATCACAGGATGCGGTTGAAATTATTTATCCTGATGAAATGAAAGAGAGTCATGAGAAATCAGTTGCTGTGCCTGAAAAGATCGATATTGTTTACCCTGATGGCATTGAGAATAAGGCAACTTCACCATTGTCAACTCGCTCTGAGGTGCCATCTGCAACATTATCACCATTATTAGATGATCTTGATGAAATAGAAGAAGAGACTAACTTTGTGTTCCGTTCTAGGGGGAACGTGCTTGATAATTCAGAATCCTCAGTATTGGCTGACCAAGCGGAAGAGAAATCGCATGCCGATGATTTAGAACCAGAAAATATTGTGCAAGATGACAATGATGAAGCGGAAGATAAAGAGAATGTTGACTTTGAAGCGGAACCTGAAGCTGACCTTGAACCAGTAATCGCATCCGTTGTGCCACCAAAACCAAAAGTGAAAAAGAAAAAAGCAGTTAAGCAAGTCCCGAAATTTCGAGTCGATGATGAGATAGAATTACCACCCGTCAATGTATTAGAGGAACCTGCCAGTGATAATCAATGTTTTTCTGAAGAAGAATTGTTACAAATGGCAGAAAATATTGAAATAAAATTGAATGATTTTAGGATTAAAGCAGAGGTCGTTGAGTATCATCCTGGTCCTGTCATTACTCGCTTTGAGTTGCAATTAGCACCTGGGATTAAAGCGGCCAGAATTACCACTTTATCACGAGATTTAGCTCGTTCACTTTCGGTCATTAGTGTCAGAGTCGTGGAAGTCATTCCGGGGAAACCTTATATTGGTTTGGAAATCCCTAATGCGAAACGAGAAGTGGTTTATTTAAGTGAATTATTGCGGTCTGAGGCTTATCGACAAGCCAGTGCTCCTATGACTTTAGCGTTAGGCAAAGATATTGGTGGGCAACCATATATGGTGAATATTGCCAAAATGCCACATTTATTGGTGGCAGGAACGACTGGCTCAGGAAAATCCGTGGCAGTTAATTCAATGATTTTAAGTTTACTATTTAAATCATCACCCAATGATGTGCGTTTGATTATGATTGATCCCAAAATGTTGGAGCTATCCGTTTATGAAGGGATTCCGCATTTATTAGCCCCCGTGGTGACCAATATGAAAGAAGCAGCAAATTCCTTGCGTTGGTGTGTCGTCGAAATGGATAGACGCTATCACTTAATGGCTGGTTTAGGGGTAAGAAATATTGCGGGATTTAATCGTAAAGTGGAAGAAGCGATGAAACAAGGACGACCTTTACACGATCCTTGGGCAGAAAAAGAAGGGGAAGTCATTGAGTTAGAGCCTTTGCCTTATATTGTCGTCATTGTAGATGAATTGGCGGATATGATGATGATTGTCGGGAAGCAAGTGGAAGAATTAATTGCCCGTTTGGCTCAAAAAGCCAGAGCGGCAGGCATTCATTTAATTTTAGCCACACAACGACCCTCCGTGGATGTGATCACGGGACTGATTAAAGCGAATATTCCAACCCGAATTGCGTTTCAGGTCTCATCACGGATTGATTCACGCACGATTTTAGAACAAACGGGTGCCGAAAGTTTATTAGGTCATGGTGATATGTTGTATCTTTCCCCTGGTGCGGGTTTACCTGTAAGACTACATGGTGCCTTTGTGGAGGATGAAGAAGTGCATCAAGTGGTGGCGTTTTTAACGGCACAAGGCCAGCCTAATTATATTGAAGAGATTGTCAGCACGGATTCCACGGATGATTTCGATGAGGATGATGTCGATGGGGCCGATAGTTATGATCCCTTATTTGATAAAGCCGTTGCATTTGTAACCACGGCACAACGAGTATCTATTTCTAGTGTCCAACGCCATTTAAGGGTAGGTTATAATCGTGCCGCTAGAATTGTTGAAGAAATGGAAGAGGCTGGCATAGTGAGTCCTCCTGATGGCAAAAACAGCAATCGTGAAGTGCTAGCCCCACCACCACCGCCAGTCGATGAATAAAAAATAAAGACATTAAAATTAAGGAAAAATTAAGGATCAAAAATGAAATTAAAACTAATCATCATCGTATTAGCTTGGGGTTGCTTAAGTTTGGCTTGGGCGGCAAAGCCTGCTTCAGAACAATTAAAAAACTTTTTGGAACACACCCAAAGTTATCAAGCTCAATTTCAACAACAAGTCATTGATGACAAAGGTTATGTCGTGGAACAAAGTCGTGGCATGATGTTGCTACAACGCCCGAATCAATTTCGTTGGGAATATAAACAACCTTATGTGCAAGTGATTACAGCGAATGGTGAGAAAATCTTTATTTATGATCCAGATTTAGAACAATTAACCATTAAAATTCAAGAAACGAATTTGCAAGCAACCCCCGCATTATTACTCAGTGGTAAAGCAGAGGTATTAAATCAATTTACCTTAGAAGATATGGATAGCAATCGAGTTCGATTAAAAGCAATCCCGCCTAAACAAGGGGAATTTCAGCAAATTATCTTTGGTTTTGAACAGGGGAAATTGGTTTATATGGAAATGATGGATAGTTTATCACAACGTTCGGTATTTCGGTTTAGCAATGGCGTTACCAATATTGCATTTAAATCCGAAGCCTTTGTGATTCATCCTCCTAAAGGGACGGATGTGATTGAGTCATTAAGATAAGATCATGATGGATATTGCTCATTTACGACGAGAATCAACCCAAGCAGGATTATCTCGGCAAAATTTAGCGGATAATCCTTGGGTACAATTTGAACAGTGGTTTCAGCAAGCAATTGAGGTGGAAGTCTTAGAACCTAATGCGATGAGTTTGGCCACCGTTTCTAAAGAAGGGATACCTGCCTTACGCACCGTGTTATTAAAATCATTTGATACCCGTGGTTTCGTATTTTTTACCAATTATCAAAGCCAAAAAGCCAAAGAAATGGCTGAAAATCCTAATGTCGCATTATTATTTCCGTGGATAGCTTTGCATAGACAAGTAAAAATCAAGGGGAGAGCAGACAAAATTTCTCAAGCAGAATCCTTAAAATATTTTATGACTCGTCCTAGAGGGAGTCAGTTAGGTGCATGGGTTTCTCGTCAAAGTTCAGTGATTTCATCACGAGCCTTATTAGAACAAAAAATGGACGAAATGAAACGAAAATTTACCCAAGGGCAAATTCCATTGCCCGACTTTTGGGGGGGCTATCGAGTCGTGCCTACGAGTTTTGAATTTTGGCAAGGTCGGGAAAAGCGTTTGCATGATAGATTTCGGTATCAATGGCAAGGGCAAAATAATCCGTGGCGAATTGAGCGTTTAGCACCTTAGCACGAAAAGCGACACTCGCCCAGCTATCAGCTCCAGTCCATTTGACAGCATTTGACAGGTTTTATATATTTTTAGTAGAGGGAAAATCATCATGTCTAAACAATTGACCGCATTAATATTTGATGTCGATGGCACTTTGGCTGATACTGAAAAGCAAGGTCATAGAGTGGCATTTAATTTCGCTTTTAAACAATCGGGCTTAGATTGGGTTTGGAGCGAAGAACTTTATGGACAGTTATTAGCCATAACAGGTGGCAAGGAACGGATTCGCCATTATTTAAATTTGTATCATCCCGATTTTGTATTGCCAAATGATGATTTTATTCCTAATTTGCACAAACAAAAAACCTATTTTTATACGGAATTATTACAACAAGGTAACATTCCATTGCGTACAGGCGTATTACGTTTATTAAGCGAAGCCAGACAACGAGGTTTACGTTTAGCAATTGCTACCACAACGACTCCTGCTAATGTGTTTGCTTTACTCGAACATACGATGGGTAAAGCGTCTATTGATTGGTTTGACGTGATTGCCGCAGGTGATATTGTTCCTGCGAAGAAGCCTGCCCCTGATATTTATGACTATACTTTAGACAAAATGCAATTATCACCTGCGCAATGTCTAGCCTTTGAAGATTCTGAGAATGGCATTGAATCCGCATTACAAGCTGGTTTAGCCACGATTATTACTGTCAATGATTATACTAAAAACCATGACTTTACGGGGGCTTGTCTGGTGGTCGATCATTTAGGTGATAGCCAAAAACCTTGTCAGGTGTTCGCTGGACAAGCCACTAAAGCCACTACGATTACTGAAATTAATGTTGACGTTTTAAGCCAATTACATCAACAATGTTAGTATGTCAGGGCTTATGCGAGTTTTAAGTAATTTTTTATTATTCAACGTAAAGAACGTGATTAACCATGTTAAATTTAGCCAAACGTATGCAAGCGATCCAGCCTTTTTATGTGATGGCTATTTTCGCCAAAGCGAAAGCAATGGAAGCAACAGGAGCGTCTGTTATTCATATGGAGATTGGCGAACCCGATTTTCCGACACCTGATCCGATCATTGAGGCAGGTCAACAAGCCCTTGCGGCGAAAAAAACGCATTATACCCCTGCCATTGGTCTAGCGGAATTGCGAGAAGCGATTGCAGATTTTTATCAACAACGTTATCAAATCAACGTCAGTCCTAAGCAGGTGGTGATTACCCCTGGTGCTTCAGGGGCATTACAATTGCTGTTAAGTAGTTTAATTGAGGCAGGGGAGCAAGTGTTATTAACGGACCCCGGTTATCCTTGTCATCGGCATTTTGTGCATTTATTAAATGCGGAACCTATTGCGATGCCAGTGAATGCCGAGCAAAATTATCAACCTACGGTGGCACAAATTGAACATTATTGGCAGGCAAACACCAAAGCCGTATTACTTGCGTCGCCTTCTAATCCCACGGGTACTTTATTATCGCCAGAATTATTAAACCAGTTATTTAATAAAATTGCTAGTTTAGGTGGGCAATTAATTGTGGATGAAATTTATCACGGCTTAGTTTATCAACAACAAGCTGACACCGCATTATCGGTGTCGGATCAAATTTTTATTATCAATAGTTTTTCTAAATATTTCGGGATGACGGGTTGGCGTTTAGGTTGGATTATCGCGCCTGAACCTTATGTGCCTGCCTTAGATAAACTGGCTCAAAATATTTTCTTAGCTCCATCCACCGTTGCCCAATATGCGGCATTACAAGCCTTCACACCTGAAACTTTCGCAATTTTAGAACAACGGCGACAAATTTTTCAGCAACGTCGAGATTATTTATTAGCAGAACTGCCCAAATTAGGTTTTAATATTAAGCATAGCCCTGAGGGGGCATTTTATTTGTACAGCAATTGTGAGGCTTTAAGCCAAGATAGTTTAGAATTTTGTCAGCAGTTATTACAACACGTCCAAGTTGCGATAACCCCTGGCTTGGACTTTGGACACTATCAAGCCAAACAACATTTACGTTTTGCTTATACAACATCCATGACTAACTTAGCCCAAGGCTTAGATCGAATAAAGCAGTTTTTAGGATAGGATAACGATATGGGATTATATCCAAAAGCCACTTATTCCTTACAGCATCAGTTACAAAATTGGTTTCGTCAACCTTTAGGACAGCGTTTATTATCGATTGAACGAGATTATTTAAACCGTATCTTACCGCAGTTTTTTGGCTATTATATTTTACAACTCGGTTCTTTAGGTCAAGAGGATAATTTATTAGACCCCAGTTTAACCTTAGAGCATATTGTTTTAGATAGTTCTTTAGAACAGCAGCGTGATATTATTGCGGATATGAATCAATTACCCATTGCGACGGAAGGTATTGATGTGGTGTTACTGCCACATAGCTTAGAATTTGCCCAGCAACCGCAACAGATTTTAATCGAAGTTGATAGAGTGTTAATTCCAGAAGGGCATGTGATTATTGTTGGCTTTCATCCTCGCAGTTTATGGGGGCTACGCCAATGTTTTGAGGACAAACACGAAATGCCGTGGTGTGGTCATTTTATTAGTGTGGCAAAATTACGGTCATGGTTAAATTCATTGGGTTTTAAAATTGAGTCGAAATATTGGTTGTTTTTTTCCTTGCCTTGGGTCGAACGTCAAATAATTGAACGCTGGGGACAATGGATTTTTCCCTACTTAGCGGGCGTCTATGTGATTGTCGCAAAAAAACAAGTCTCAACCTTAACGCCGATTAAACCAAGATGGTATGCGAGATTTCAATTATTATCTGGCTCTAGTTTACAAGAACCCTCAACTTATCAATCAAAAGACTAATGTTATGAAAACCGTACAAATATTTACCGATGGTGCATGTCAAGGCAATCCTGGCAAAGGTGGATGGGGGGTATTGTTACGTTACCATGATCAAGAAAAAACCCTGTCAGGTGCCGAAGCAGAAACAACCAATAACCGCATGGAAATGATGGCAGCGATTCAAGGTTTAGAAGCACTAAAATATCCTTGTCAGGTGAAACTCATCACTGATTCCCAATATCTAAAGAAAGGCATAACGGAATGGATAACACAGTGGCAACGTAAAAATTGGCAAACTCGCCAAAAAAAACCCGTGAAAAATAAAGACCTATGGTTACGATTATTAGATGCGACTAAAAAACATCAGGTTCAATGGCAATGGGTGAAAGGACATAGCGGGCATGTGGAAAATGAACGAGTGGATCAGTTAGCAAGAGAGGCGATTTTGAAATTGGAATCAGAAGAATCATGATGGCGGAACATTTTTTAACAGAAATGAGCATTGAGAATTTTTGTCAATGTTTACAAGTTGTTGACACTAATATTCAACCCATTAGTAATAAATTTTTACGGTTATTTTAATTTAAATGTGAGGATGATTATGCGACAAATCGTATTAGACACTGAGACCACAGGCTTAGACCCTAAACAAGGACATAGAATTATCGAAATTGCTTGTGTGGAATTACTGGATAGAAAATTAACAGGTAATGACTATCAACAATATTTACAACCTGATCGGGTTATTGATGCGGACGCACTCAAAGTACACGGGATTAGCAATGAAAAATTAGCCGATCAACCTAGGTTTAAAGAGGTTGCCCAAACATTTATAGATTATATTGAAGACTCCGAATTAATTATTCATAATGCCAAGTTTGATGTTGGCTTTTTAAATGCCGAATTACGGCGTTTAGGTCCCCGTTGGGGAAAAATTGAACATTATTGCCAAATTATTGATACCCTTGATATTGCTAAGAAAAAACATCCAGGGCAAAAGGTAAATTTAGATGTTTTATGTAAGCGTTACGGTGTGGATAGATCCAAACGAACTTATCATGGTGCATTACTAGATTCACAATTACTGGCCCAAGTTTATTTAGCCATGACAGGCGGGCAGTTAGGTTTATTTGGTGAGCAAGAAAGCAATCACATTGATATCGTTGATCAGTCCGTTGCGGTTGATACCATGACTGCTTATAATCTACCGATTATCCAAGCCTCTGAGGAGGAATTACAAGCACATCAAAGCGTGTTGGAATTATTGTCTAAGAAAAGTGGGAGTGAACTTGGACAGCGTTGGGATTGATGATGAGATTGACGTGCTGTTTTGCTTTCTTTATTTGTTTTCAATCGTTTCCAATTTTAATCCTGCCATCGTAGCAAGCGACACAAAGCTAGGAAATGAAGTATTCACATTATCACAATCTGTAATGGTAATACTTGCTTGACTGGCATAAGCCGCCATTGCAAATGCCATTGCGATTCGGTGATCACCATGACTCTCTACGGTTCCGCCTTGAATTTGTCCCCCTTGGATAATCATACCGTCTTCGGTTGCTTGGGCGTTGATACCTAAATTTTGCAAACCATCTGCCATCACTTGAATTCTATCGCTTTCTTTGACTCGTAATTCTTTAGCAGCGGTTAAAATCGTTTCACCTTCGGCACAAGCAGCGGCGACAAAAATAGCAGGAAATTCATCAATGGCTAAAGGAACAAGTCGTTCTTCAATGCGAATACCTTTTAATTTGGCAGCTTGGATATGAATATCCGCCACAGGTTCACCACCGAGTTGTCGAGTGTGATTTAAACGAATATTCGCACCCATTTGTTGTAAAATTTCAATCACACCTGTGCGAGTGGGATTGATACCAATTTGAGGCAAATATAAATCAGATTGCTTAGCAATGCTAGCACCGATTAAAAAGAAAGTAGCGGATGAAATATCCGCAGGAATGGTAAGATCACAGGCTTGTAGTTGATGGTTTGAGTTGACGCAAACTTTATTATCTTGTTGCTGAATAGGATAGCCAAAACTTTGTAGCATACGTTCCGTATGATCACGAGTAGGTGCGGGTTCGGTTACACAAGTTTGACCTTGAGCATATAAGCCTGCTAATAGTAAACAAGATTTAACTTGGGCACTGGCAATGGGCATTTTATAGTCAATCCCTTGGAGTTGCGGGGCAGGTTTAATATTAATCGGGGCATGACCTTGCTCGGTGCTAATATGACATCCCATTTGAGTTAAAGGCTTGGTAACCCGACCCATAGGGCGTTTGTTTAGCGATTTATCGCCTATTAATTGACTGGCAAAGGCTTGAGTCGCTAGTAAGCCTGATAGTAATCGCATGGAAGTACCTGAATTCCCTAAATCTAAGGCATGTGCTGGTGCTTGTAAGCCGTGTTTGCCGACACCTTGGATTATCACTTCGGTTGGGCTAGGTTGCCTAATAGCTACGCCCATCGCTTGAAATGCTTTTAAGGTGGCTAAACAATCGTCGCCGTTTAAAAAACCCGTAATATGGCTTTGACCCTTCGCTAAGGAAGCAAAGATAATACTACGATGGGAAATCGATTTATCGCCTGGAATGCTTAGGCTTCCTTGTAAGGTTTGGCTGGGGTGTACAATAAAATTAGTCATAAATAAGTCCTTAATAGGTCCTTAATAAATTTTTAATCAATCTTCAATCAATCCGTTTATTTAAAGTCCTCACTAAATTTATCTCTAGCAGTTTTGGCTCGTTGAAATAAATCTAATAATGCGGAACTATCTTTGGCTTGAATTATTTGTTTGATTTGGCTGAGTTCTGTTTGATAATTATCAATCAATGTTAAAATCGCTTGATCATTGGCAAGACAAATATCATGCCACATGGTTGGGTCGCTGGAGGCAATTCGAGTAAAATCACGAAACCCCCCTGCGGAAAATTTAAAAATTTCTTGATTGTCGTTCATTTTTGCTAATAAATCCACTAAACCATAGGCTAAGACATGGGGCAAATGACTGGTGGCTGCTAATACTTGATCATGATGTTCTGCTGTCATTGATACGAGTTTTGCACCCACTACTTGCCATAATTGTTCTATGATTTTAATCGCATCTGTCTTGGTGTGAGCTAATGGGGTTAAGATAATGCGACGATTTTGGTAGAGTTCGGGAAAGGCAGCCGTAATACCACTTTTTTCACTTCCTGCAATCGGGTGAGCAGGGACAAAATTATCAGGAATTTCACCAAACGCTGTTTTTACCGCATCAATCACAGGTAATTTGGCACTGCCTACGTCAGTTAAGATGGTATGAGGACTAAGATGGGCTTGAATCGTGGTTAAAATCGGTAACATGGCTCCTAGCGGGGTTGCTAATACGACCACATCCGCATCCTTTACAGCATCGATTGCCGTTTCAGTATAGCTATCAATGACGTTTAAGGCTAAGGCTTGTTCTAAGGTTTTTTGTGTCCGTGACCAAGCAACAATATGTTGGCAAGCCTTAGCTTGACGTAATGCTAAGGCCCAAGAACCGCCAATCAATCCAATCCCAAGTAAACATAATTTTTTGATTATCATAAAATTTTACCTAAGGCATTTAATAATGCTTGATTTTCTTGTTCTAAGCCAATGCTAATGCGTAAATGTTCGGGTAGGTGGTAATTAGCAATCGGGCGGACAATAATGCCTTGTTTCAATAAGGCTTGATTAATATCTAAAGCCTTGTTGCCAAATTCCACACATAAAAAATTACCCGCCTTACCCGTACAATTTAAACCTAATGTTTCAAAACCTTGTAGCAACTGTTGTTTGCCGATTTGATTAAGTTTGACGCTTTGTTGTAAATAGGCTTGATCATGTAATGCCGTGATTGCCGCAATTTGGGCGAGTGAATTGACATTAAAGGGTTGGCGTACTCGATTGAGTAATTCCGCAATCTTAGGGTGGGATAAAGCATAACCGATCCGTAGTCCTGCTAAACCATAAGCTTTAGAAAAAGTGCGCGTAACAATTAAATTAGGATATTGCACTAACCATAAACTAGCATTAGGATAATCAGCATAGTCTGATTGCATATAGTCAAAATAGGCTTCATCTACGACAACAATAATGGATTGCGGCACTTTATCTAAAAATGCTTGTAGCTCGTCAGTGCTATTATAAGTCCCCGTTGGATTATTAGGATTCGCAATAAACATTAAGCGAGTATTATGGTTAATCGCTGCTAAAAATCCTGTTAAATCATGACCATAATTTTTAGCGGGGACGATATTGGCTTTCGCACCAACCGTTTGTACCGCAATCGGATATACAATAAAACCATATTGACAAAAAATTGCATTGTCATTCGGGCTTAAAAAGGTTCGGGCAATCATATCTAAAACATCATTAGAACCATTGCCTAAGGTAATCATTGCGGGGGATATGTGATGATGTTGGGCAAGCGCTTGTTTTAATTCAAAGCCATTGCCATCAGGATAGCGAGAGAAGTCTTGCCCTTGCCATTGTTGTTGTATGACTTGTTGTACTTTTTGACTTGGGCCTAAAGGATTTTCATTCGATGCGAGTTTAATAATATGATCGAAACCATCTTCTCGATAAAGTTCACTTATCGGTTTACCTGGTTGATAGGGATGTAAGGCTTGAACGGCTGGATTAGATAAAGGCTGATAATTTGTCATGAGGTGATCACTGTTTTCGGATAGGAACCTAAGATTTTTAATAAAGTCGTTTTTGTTTCAAGTTCTATTAATATTTGTTGGATGATAGGGTTTTGTTGATGACCTTCAATATCAATAAAAAAGATATATTCCCATAAATTTTGTTTGGCGGGGCGGGATTCAATACGGGTCATGCTGACTTGATGTTGGGCAAATACCGCTAGCAAATGATATAAGGCACCAGGTTTATTATGGGTAGCCAGTAATAGGCTGGTCTTATCATTGCCACTGGGTGGCACGGCTTGGCGCCCTAAAATTAAAAATCGGGTGGTATTATTAGAATTGTCTTCAATATTTTTAGCTAAAAGTTTAAGATTATAAATGCCACAATTCACTTGGCTGGCAATAGCGGCCACGCTTGGATTTTGTTGGGCTAATTGTGCGGCTTGTGCATTACTATTGGTTTCTTGTTGTGGAACACAGGCAAGATTTTGACTGAGCCATTGGCGACACTGGGCTAGGGATTGTTGATGCGACACTAGGGTTTTTATGTCTGCCAAAGAATCCATTTGCCCAATTAAACAATGATGGATTTTCAGTTCAACTTCACCACAAATTATTAATGGAAAATCTTGCAGTAAATCCAAGGTGTAATTCACCATGCCTTCGGTTGAATTTTCGATTGGAACCACACCATAGTTGCAACTTTCCGATTCTACGGCTTGGAATACTTCCGCAATACCCGTGTAAGGCTTGCTGTGTACTGCTCGCCCAAAATGTTTGAATACGGCTTGTTGGGTAAAAGTCCCTTCTGGACCTAAATAAGCAATGGTTAAGGGTTGTTCTAATGCCAAACAAATCGACATAATCTCACGAAATAAGTGAGCAATGTCTTTGTTTGCCATTGGTCCCGAATTATTGGCTTGGATTTGTCGTAAAACTTGGGCTTCACGTTCAGGACGGTAAAATTGAATGGTTTGCTTTGCATGATTTAAATCAAGTTCGGCTTGTTTTACTTTTGCAACTTGTTGTGCGAATTGGGCACGTTGATTCAGTAATGTTAATAATTGTTGATCTACTGCGTCAATTGCTTGACGCAGTTGTGTTAAATCCATTGCTTGGGGCATAATTAACCTAATAAACGTACTCTAAGAATGCCATCAATTTGTCTCAGTTTATCCAGCGTAGCTTCTGACACTTCCGATTCAATATCTAGCAAGGTGTAAGCGATTTCTCCTCTGGATTTATTGAGAGTATCCATAATATTGATTTCTTGTTCGGCAAGGGCAGTGGTAATTTGGCTTAACATATGTGGAATATTGCGATTGACAATGGCAACTCGAATGTAATCACTTCTAGGCATTTGCACGTCAGGGAAATTAACGGAATTTAAAATGTTCCCATTTTCCAGATAATCTTTGATTTGATCTGCGACCATGATAGCACAATTTTCTTCCGCTTCTTTAGTAGAGGCACCTAAATGGGGTAGGGTGACAACTCTTGGGTGATTTTTAAGTAAGTTACTTGGAAAATCACAAACATAGGCATAAACTTTGCCCGCATCTAGGGCATTCACGACATCTTGATCATTTAAAATGCCATCTCTGGCAAAGTTTAAGAAAATCGCCCCTGTTTTCATTTGTTCCAAACGAGCCGCCGTAATCATATTTTTGGTTTTGTCATTTAAAGGCACATGAAAGGTGATAAAATCGGATTGATTCAGTAGAGCATCCACACCTGAGGCTTGTTGGACTTGCGAGGATAATTGCCACGCTCGATTGACGGTAATCGTTGGATCATAACCAATAACATTCATACCTAAGGCTATGGCAACATTGGCAACTTTCACGCCAATCGCACCTAAACCAACGACGCCTAAGGTTCGACCTTGCAGTTCAAAACCCACAAAATTTTTCTTGCCCGCTTCAACATTTTTATGAATAGTGGCATCGTCTCCTTCTAAATTTTGGGCAAATTGCCAGCCTTGTCCAATGTTACGACAGGCGATTAACATACCCGCAATCACTAATTCTTTGACGGCATTCGCATTGGCACCAGGGGCGTTAAAGACCACAATGCCTTTATCATTACAACGATCAATGGGAATATTATTGACACCCGCACCGGCACGACCAATGGCTTCTAAACTGTCAGGGAGTTCCATCTCATGCATTTTATACGAACGTAATAAAATGCCATCGGGCTGACGGATTTCAGAGGCAACTTCGTATTTATCTCTAGGTAAACGATCCAAACCTGTCACGGAAATATTGTTAAGCGTACGTATTTTAAACATTATTCATTCCTTATTTAACTGGGTGAGTTGAAGCAATTTTAGACTTAAGCACGGCTTTGGGCAAAATCAGTCATATAATCAATTAAAGCATCCACACCTGCTTCGGGCATGGCATTATAAATACTGGCACGCATACCACCCACAGAACGATGCCCTTTTAAAGTTTCCAAGCCCGCTTGTTTTGCTCCTTCCAAAAAGGCTTTGTCTTGTGCCGAGTCTGCTAAGGTAAAGGGAACATTCATCCACGAACGATCCGCTTTATTCACAGGATTGTGATAAAAATCAGAATGATCAATTAAGCGATAGAGTTTTTCGGCTTTCCTTTGATTGATTTCTGCCATTTTCCTTAAACCACCTTGGTCTAATAACCATTTAAATACCAATCCTGCCACATACCAACTATAGGTCGGTGGGGTGTTGTACATGGAATGACTATCTGACCATGTTTTATAGTGGTATAAGCCAGGGACATTATCCGCAGCATGGCCAATTAAATCATCACGAATAATGACAATCGTCAAACCAGCGGGGCCAATATTTTTTTGAGCCCCTGCATAAATAATGCCAAATTTGCTCACGTCTAAGGGACGTGATAATAAGGTAGATGACATATCTGCAACTAATGGCATATCACCGCATTCAGGAATAAATGAAAATTCAACCCCACCAATGGTTTCATTTGGGGTGTAGTGAAAATAGGCCGCATTTGGATCAATCGTCCATGTGCTAACATCTGGAATGCAAGTGTAATTTTCAGCGTCACTGCTGGTAACAATATTGACTTGACCATAGCGTTTGGCTTCGGCAATGGCTTTTTTTGACCATAAACCCGTTTGGCAATAATTAGCAACGGTTTTTTGCCCAAACAAATTCAATGGCACCATGGCAAATTGCGCACTGGCACCGCCTTGTAGAAATAATACTTTGTAGTTATCAGGAATATTAAGTAATTGACGCAAATCTTGTTCTGCTTGGGTGGCAATATCAATAAACATTTTGCTGCGATGACTCATTTCCATGACTGACATGCCTGAATCATGCCAATTAAGTAAGTCTTGTTGCGCTTGTTGTAATACTGATTCTGGAAGCATCGCAGGACCAGCACTAAAATTATAGACACGAGACATAAACGTTCCTTTTTTGGTTAATTTTTTTTAATAGTAGCTGATCATTATTGAAAAGTCTGTTAAAAACTAGGGTTTTTCTATTCAGCAATGGCGACTTCCGTTTCAGTCGTCGTATCTACTGTGGTAGTTTCAATGGTTTCAGTGGTTTCATCTAACCCCCCTAATCCCACAATTTTTTCAACTTCAATTAATTTTTCATCATTTCTAGTATTGATTAATCGAACCCCTTGTGCTACCCGACCTGTGACCCGAATTTCATTCACTCTGGTTCTGACTAAGGTACCTGCATCGGTAATTAACATAATTTCATCTTCTTCATTCACTGGTAAAGCACCAATAATATTCCCATTTTTATGACTGATTTTCATGGCAAATACCCCTAAACCACCACGCGCTTGGGAACGAAAATTCTCCACAGGGGTGCATTTGCCATAACCATTTTCAGATACGGTTAATACCATGCCTTGATCCGCTAACATCATGGCAACAACATGCTGATCGCCAGTCAGTTTTATCCCTTTCACCCCTTGAGCCGTACGACTTAAACTTCGTACCGACGATTCATGGAATCTTACGACTTTGCCATTGCTGTTAAATAACATGACTTCTTGCTCGCCATCGGTAAGGGCAACCCCAATTAATTTATCATTCTCCCTTAAATTAATGGCACGCAGACCATTGGCACGAATATTCGCAAATTCTTTGAGAGCGGTTTTTTTCACTCTGCCTAAGGCGGTAGCCATTAATATGTATTGTTTATCATTAAATTGTTTCACCGGAAGTACGGCATGGATTTTTTCATTGGCTTCCAGTGATAATAAATTGACAAACGGCCGACCTCTGGAAGTACGGGACCCTTGGGGAAATTCATAGACGTTTTTCAGGTAAACTCGACCCAAGCTGGAAAAACATAACACCATATCATGAGAACTCGCAACAAATAGTTTATCGATGAAGTCTTCTTCTTTCACTGTCGTTGCGATTTTACCTTTGCCACCACGTTTTTGCGCACTATAAGTGCTGACAGGCTGTGCTTTCACATAACCTGCATGGGAAATCGTGACTACCCTTTCTTCTTCTGGAATTAAATCTTCCATTTGCAGATCATCTTGATTGATTTGAATTTGGGTTAAGCGTTCATCTTGATATCGTTCTAGGGATTGTTCTAACTCTTGTTGAATCACTTGCATGAGTTCTTTTGTATCCGACAAAATTTTTTCCAATACGTTAATTTTTTCTAATAATTCTTGATATTCGGCAAAAATTTTATCTTTTTCCAAGCCAGTTAAACGATGTAATTTTAAATCTAAAATCGCTTGGGCTTGAATAGGGGAGAGTTGATAACCTTGCTCACTTAATTGCGAACTGGTTTGCTGTTGTAATAATTGTAATACGGTTGTGGCTGACCAATAGGGTTTTTGTAAGGCTTCTTTGGCATCACTAGGATGTTTCGATTGTCTAATTATCGCGATCATGGCATCAATATTATCTAAAGCCACTGCTAAACCTTCACGAATATGGGCGAAATGTTGGGTTTTATTTAAGTCAAATAAGGTACGACGCGTTACCACTTCACGTCTATGTTGGAGGAACGCATCTAATATTTGTTTTAAATTTAATAATTTAGGCTGGCCATTGACTAAAGCGACCATATTGATGCCAAACACGCTTTGCAAACTAGTTTGTTGATATAAATTATTTAATACCACTTCCGCTGAGTCACTTCGACGTAGTTCAATCACGACTCGAATCCCATCTTTATCGGATTCGTCTCTGAGTTCGGTAATGCCTTCCAGTTTTTTCTCTTTCACTAATTCGGCAATGCGTTCTAATAGTCTCGCTTTGTTGACTTGGTAGGGTAATTCGGTGATAATAATTTTAGGTTTTTGACCATTATCGGCTTCTTTAATTTGAGCACAAGCCCGCAGATAAATTTTGCCGCGCCCTGTTTCATAAGCCTGTCGAATACCTGACGCACCATTGATAATTGCCCCTGTTGGAAAATCGGGGCCTGGAATATAATGGATTAAATCACTAATCGTTAAATTAGGTTGTTGAATGAGGGCAATACAGGCTTGTAAGACTTCTTTGATATTATGAGGGGGAATATTCGTTGCCATGCCAACCGCAATTCCAGAAGAGCCATTAATTAATAAATTCGGTAAACAAGTCGGTAACACCATTGGCTCTTGTTCGGATTCATCATAGTTTAAGGCAAAATTTACCGTATCTTTTTCTAAATCCGCCAATAATTCATGGGTGATTTTTGCCATTCTAACTTCGGTGTACCGCATTGCGGCTGCGGCATCCCCATCAATCGAACCAAAGTTCCCTTGACCATCTACTAAGACATAACGCATGGAAAAGGTTTGAGCCATTCGTACAATACTATCATATACCGCATTATCACCATGAGGATGATATTTACCAATGACATCACCGACAATTCTGGCGGATTTCTTATAGGGACGATTATAATAATTACCCAATTCGTGCATGGCGTATAAGATACGGCGATGCACAGGTTTTAAGCCATCTCTAACATCAGGTAAGGCTCTCCCTACAATAACACTCATGGCATAATCGAGGTAGGATTGTTTCATTTCATCTTCGAGATTAACGGATACGACTTCTTTAGCAAGTGGCATGGAGTTTTTTCGCAAATATTGGTAAGAAAGAGTTGCCATTATACCAAAAAAAACTGGCTTAAGCTACGAAGAGAATGCCAAAATTTTGTTCTGATTAGGCGACAGAATAATGGCTTTTTTGCCGTATAAGCGACGACTTTGGCTTATAATCTTCTAAGCAAATTGAAAAAAAAGGTTTGAGGTAATCCATGCAAATTGACACCTTACTTTCCCCCGATTGGCTGATTTCCAATGCTTGTGCGCAAATCTTAAGTCAATATAGCCTTGCCATTGATAAAGGAATGATTATTGACATTTTACCTACTGAACAAGCCGTCAAAAAATATCAAGCAACTGAACATTTAGTCCTAACTGAACAAGTGTTATTACCTGGTTTAATCAATACGCATACTCATGTGGCAATGTCCTTACTACGAGGCTTTGCGGATGATTTGCCCTTGATGACTTGGTTGCAACAGCATATTTGGCCAGCCGAACAACAATGGGTGGGCGAAGAATTTGTCTATGATGGTAGCTTATTGGCCATTGCTGAAATGTTAAAACAAGGAGTAACTTGTTTTAATGATATGTATTTTTTTGCGGAAATGACCGCAAAAGTTGTCGCACAAACAGGGATTCGGGCAAATTTAGGCTTGATTGTCGTTGATTTTCCTTCCGCATGGGCCAAAAATGCCGATGACTATATTGCTAAAAATTTAGCCCTATATCAACAATGGCAAGACCATTCCCATATTCATTGGGCATGGGCACCTCATGCGCCTTATAGTGTCTCTGATCAAGCACTTGCGACGATTGCAAGCCAAGCTGATCAGTTAGATATTCCCATTCATATGCATGTACATGAAACCCAAGATGAAATTAATCAGAGTTTAGCACACTATCAAATGCGTCCAATTCCGCGTTTACAGCAATTAGGTTTATTATCTAAGCGTTTATTAGCGGTGCATATGACCCATTTAACTGAAGATGAAATTGAGCAAGTGGCTGAAAATCAAGTGCAAGTGATTCATTGTCCGCAGTCAAATTTGAAATTAGCCAGTGGTGTTTGTCCTGTGGCGAAATTAATGCGACAAGGGGTCAATATTGCCATTGGCACCGATAGTGCGGCGAGTAATAATGATTTGGATGTTTTAGCGGAAATCCAAACCGCTGCTTTACTTGCGAAAGGCGTTGCCAATGATGCCAGCGTACTACCCGCTAATAAAGCACTCGCCATGGCAACGATTAATGCCGCATCCGCCTTGCAATGGCAATCGCAAATTGCTTCCTTAGAAATTGGTAAACAAGCCGATTGTATTGCCATGGATATGTCAGTTATTGAAGTATTGCCTATTTATCATTTATTATCACAATTGATTTATGCCAGTCATGCCAGCCAAGTCAATCATGTTTGGGTGGCAGGGAAGCAATTGGTTAAAAATAAACAATTGCTTACCATTGATGAATTGGAATTAAAATCTAAGATTCAGCAGTGGGGACAGCGATTAAAAAAAAGTTGACATTGATATAGTATTGTGCCGATAAAAATTGACTGGTTTTAAGCCGTTGTTTTTGTTTTAACGAATCCGTTTTAACACCTGTTTTCTAAAATCACTGGCTTTCAAATGATTGCCAAATTGGTAATTTTGCCATAATAACTGAGTGGCTTTGCCTGTTTGATGATTTTGCATAAACATTTCATCGGCACGCCAATACTTGCCTAAATATTGTCGATAGTTTTTAAAGGTTTGGGTTTTTAATAGGCTGTTTTTTCTGTCATAGTATTCAAATTTTTGAATACGATATGCTTGGGTATCAATCCAAGCGAGTAAACGGGTATAACCTGAATACTCATATCTGGGTGTCATTTCTACGACAAAACATTCGAAATGACTATCAGGGCAGGGTTGATTTTCAATATATTTATAATCATATTTATCCATTTCAAAAGAGCTAATATCTTCCATTGCAAATTCACTGCCCATAAATGGGCCGGATTTATTTTTGGAGGCAATGCGTTTAATACGTTTTAGTGCAGGCAGATACATCCATTGCTGATCAGGCTTATTGGAATGAGAATAGGTTAAAAAAGCGGTGCCTTTCACATCTTTAGGATGATCAAAAATAGTTAAACTTTTATCACCATCCGCTTTCACTTCTAAAATTTTAATGCGAATTTTACGCTGAGAGCTTTTGCCTTGGCGGTTATACAAGGTCATTTTCATACTAGCGGTTTGATCCCGCCAGCCCTTATCACGATTGTCGGATTCTTGGAGAATTGCCAGTCCCTTTTGCTCAGGCGTTTCTGCAAATGTTAGATGAGTTAAGAGGAAAGACAGTAAAAGTATTAATAATGGTTTTAGTTTTCGATTGAGAAGCATTATACTATCCTTTGAGGCGATTAATATTATAATTGTAATGAATTAAGTGAGATTAGCAATGATTTATCCTATTCCTAAAAACCATACCCAAATGCTGGTCAGTAGTTTTGTGGTTTTGTTACTGCTTGGCGTTTTAGGTCGATTGTTACCGCATTTTCCTGGCAGTACGCCTGTCATGGCAATTGCCTTATTCGCAGGCTTTGCCTTTCGATCAAAAATTATGGCAATAAGTTTGATTGCCATGATTATGTCGATTTCAGATGCTTTTTTGGGTTTTTACTCATTAGGCTTGATGTTAGTGGTGAATCTGGCATTAATGGCACCCATTATTTTAGGGCGTTATTTGCAAGTTAAATTTTCTTGCTTATCGCTTGCTTGCTACGGTTTAGGTAGTGGTTTAGGGTTTTTTATTATAAGCAATTTTGCGGTATGGGGGTTAGAAAACTATTATCCTATGACTTTGTCTGGATTAGTCGCCTGTTATATTGCCGGTTTGCCCTTTTTAAAAGGGATGTTATTTGGGAATTTGTTATGGAGTGGGGTATTATTTTTTGCTTATCAACAAAGCCAAGCCTATTTAAATTGGGAAACAAAAACCCAACATAATGCGATTTAGTGATTAATGACAGTGGTTTTTATTACATAGGATGGCATATTGCTGCAGCTACGACATTTCTTGTTACTACTCCCTTTATTATTGCTAGTAATAGTTGCAGGCTATCTTTTGCTGGTATTACCTAGCCATAATAATTTGCCAGTGGCTGATTTTGTGCCTAAAGGTTTTGAGCCGTCAAGTCAAACTTGGTTAAATCAAGTCAATGTTAAGCAGATCATACAAATTCAATCGCCGAATGATGTTTTTAATCGGCGTCAAAATTTAAGCCATTATTTATTTGGGCAAGCAACATTACCCGCAACAACAGATATATCTATTGCTGTCGATATTCAGGATTTGGATTATCAAAAATTTTACCAAAGCAAAATATTACAACAAATTAATCGCTTAACCGTAACAATGGATTTTGGCATTAATTCCGTGATTTATCACTTTATTCCAAGGAAATCTAATCAAAAAATAGTATTTTATCATGAAGGGCATGAGGGAGATTTTAGGGTTGCGAAGCAAGGCATTTATCGATTATTGTCTCAGGGTTATGACGTTCTTGCATTTGCTATGCCATTATTGGGTAAGAATAGTCAACCAACGATTAAGCATGATCGATTGGGATTACTGAAATTGCGATTTCATAATGATTTTAGATTTTTAGCATTAGATGCTAATCAAGGACATGCACTAAAATTTTTGTTACAGCCTGTGATTGCCATGTGGCAACATTTTAATACACAGTCAAAACCTATTGTGGCTATGATTGGGTTTGATGGCGGGGCATGGGTAACAACATTGTTTGCTGCTTTGCAACCAGACTTGTTGCGTAGTTATGCGGTGGCAGGAAGTTTCCCGCATTATTTGCAAGATTGGCAGGTTACTGAGTATGAGCAAACGGATACGGCATTGTATTATATTGCTAACTGGTTAGAATTGTATATTTTGGCATCGTATGGTCAGCATCGTCAACATGTGCAAATCCTTAATCGCTATGACCCTTGTTGTTTTATGGGGACAGCTTATCGTAGCTATAAGAATATTATACAATCACGCTTGCGACAATTAGGTCATAATCATGGCTATTTTAATGTGTTTTTGGATGAAAGCCATAAACAACATAAAATATCAAAACTGGCATGGGCAGAAATCATCGCAGACTTAAAACGATTTGAGTCTCTACAAGCGTATGATCAATAAATCAAATTAATAATTATTTGTTTATTCAAGATTGTTGTACCCATGATCTTGCATTATAAAACAACTGCATCCAAGGACTGTTTTCTTGCCAATCTTGTGGATGCCATGAGCATTGTACTGTCCGAAATACCCGTTCTGGATGTGGCATCATAATGGTTATTCGACCATCTTGATTACAAAGTCCTGTAATGCCTTGACTAGAGCCATTAGGGTTTAATGGATAGGTTTCCGTTGCTTGCCCTTGATGGTTGATATAACGCATACTCACATAAGGTTTTAATTTTGCGACATTATCCGTTGCAATACGACCTTCACCATGTGCGACGGCAATGGGTAAATGCGATCCTTGCATGCCTTGTAGTAAAATTGAAGGGGAAGGGGTGATTTCTACTAAGGAAAATCTGGCTTCAAATTGTTCGGACTGATTCGTGATAAATTTAGGCCAATACTCAGTTCCTGGAATAATCGCCGTAAGATAAGACAACATTTGACAACCATTACAAACCCCTAAGGCAAAACGATCAGGGCGTTGAAAGAAATCGGTGAAAGTTTGGCGTAGGCTTTCGTTAAATAAAATTTTCTTCGCCCAACCACCACCTGCCCCTAACACATCACCATAAGAAAAGCCCCCACATGCCGCAAGACCTTGTACTTGGGATAATAATTGTGCTTGCGATAATAAGTCATTAATATGGATGTCAATACAGTCAAAACCTGCTCGCTCAAAGGCGGCTGCCATTTCTAATTGACCATTCACACCTTGTTCACGCAAAATTGCAATTTTGGGTGATTGAATGCCAGTGAGATTAGGTGCTGTGAGGGTAAAATGCGTTTTTGCATACAGTCCTGAATCGGATTTGTCTAAGATTTGCTCGTATTCTTGCTTGGCACACTCTTGGTGATCACGTTGGGCTTGGATATGATAGCTGGTGGCTGACCACAAGCGTTGTAGTGCTATTCTGGATTGTTGAAAATAGCGGGTTTTTTGCTGATAAATCACTAATTCATCTTCATCATTAGGCCAGCCAATAATTTGACTGCAATTGGCTAAATCAGCTTGAGCAATGTGCTGTTCTACTAAGGCTTGATCCGTTTTACGAATTTGTAATACTGCCCCTAATTCCTCATTGAATAAAAAGCCTAATGGATGGCTTTTTTCAGGTAGGCAGAGTGTAATGCCTGTATGACTGGCAAATGCCATTTCACATACTGTTGTGATTAAACCGCCATCAGAACGATCATGATAGGCTAATAATAATCCCGATTGGTTTAATTGTTGGATTAAATTAAAAAAGTTAATTAATAATGGAGGCTTGTCTAAATCAGGGGGCGTATCGCCTAGTTGATTGTAAACTTGGGCTAGAATTGATCCGCCTAAGCGTTGTTGACCTTGCCCTAAATCAATTAATAATAACAAACTATCTTGATTGGTGGGTAACTGTAATTCAGGTGTTAAGGTTTTTCTCACATCTTGTACTGGGGCAAATCCTGAAATAATCACTGATAATGGGGAAGTAACGGTTTTATCTTGCCACACGGTTTTCATGGATAAAGAGTCTTTACCAACTGGAATCGCAATGCCAAGTTGGGGGCATAATTCTTTAGCAATGGCTTTTACGGTGTCAAATAAGGCTTTATTTTCATTGTTATGACCACTGGCTGCCATCCAATTCGCTGAGAGTTTAATATCACCCAGTTGTGCAATATTACTGGCGGCAAGATTGGTAATGGTTTCGGCGATTGCCATGCGTCCTGATGCTGCTGGGTTTAATAAGGCAATGGGCGGTCGCTCGCCCATTGCCATAGCTTCTCCCGTATAATCTTTAAAACCACTGCATGTTACGGCAACATCACTGACGGGAATTTGCCAAGGGCCTACCATTTGATCTCTTGCGACTAAACCTGTAACCGTTCTATCGCCAATGGTGATTAAAAATTGTTTGCTGGCAACCGTAGGTGCTTGTAATACTCGACTTATTGCCTCTTTAATATCAATATTATTTTGATCAAAGGGCGTGGTGTTTGCTTGATAATTATTGGCAGTTAGACAAAGTTTTGGGGGATGAGCAAATAATAGTGATAATGGAATATCAATGGGATTTTGCTTAGATGCCGTATCGGTTACTACCAGTTGATTTTTTTCGGTGGTATAACCCAGCACGGCATAAGGGCAGTGTTCCCGTTGGCATAGGTTTTTAAATTGTGCTAAATTTTGTTCGGCAATGGCTAAGACATAACGTTCTTGAGCTTCATTACACCAAGTCTGCATAGGGGACATAAAGGGATGAGCATTAGGAATTTTTTGTAAATCAAATACACCGCCACGTTGACTATCATTAATAATTTCAGGAATGGCATTAGACAAACCACCGGCTCCCACATCATGAATGCTAAGAATAGGATTCGCCTCACCTAATGCCCAACAGCTATCGATGACTTCTTGACAACGACGTTGCATTTCAGGGTTGCCCCGTTGTACGGAAGCATAGTCTAATTCTTGTTGGCTACTGCCTGCATTCATTGAAGATGACGAACCACCGCCTAAACCAATTAACATTGCGGGACCCCCTAAGACAATAATTGGGGTATTGATAGGTAGGTTTTGTTTTTCAATATGTTGCGGGCGAATATTGCCTAAACCACCTGCTAACATAATGGGTTTATGATAGCCTCGAATTTCTGTGCCTTGCTTAGTGGTAATTTCTTGTTCATAACTACGAAAATAACCACAGAGATTAGGACGGCCAAATTCATTATTAAAACGGGCACTCCCAATGGGTGCTTCAAGCATAATCTCTAAAGCAGAGGCAATATGTGCGGGGCGATCATGCTGTTGTTCCCAATCATGGGTTAAGGTTGGTAAATGTAAGTTGGATACTGAAAATCCTGTTAAACCTGCTTTGGGTTTCGCTCCTCGTCCTGTGGCACCTTCATCCCGAATTTCACCCCCTGATCCTGTGGCCGCCCCTGGAAACGGAGAAATGGCCGTTGGGTGGTTGTGGGTTTCTACTTTCATGACAATGCCCATATCTTCTTGGGTGTATTGATATTGATGGGTGCTTGGATTCACCCAAAAGCGTTTCGTTGTCGGACCTTGAATGACGGCGGCATTGTCATGATAAGCGGATAATAAACCAGTAGGACTGGATTTTGAGGTAAAACGAATCATATGAAATAATGATTCGGATTGCGCTTGTTGATTAATGGTCCAAGTGGCATTGAATATCTTATGGCGACAATGTTCTGAGTTTGCTTGGGCAAACATCATTAACTCAATATCCTTAGGGTCTCGCTGTAGTTTTTGAAATTCGGTTGTTAAGTAGTCTATTTCAATGCTTGATAAGGCCAAGCCTAAATTTTGGTTAGCTTGTTTGAGTTCTGATAATTTAATTTTTTGTAGGGGGAGAGTATCTAAGGCTTGAAACATAGTTTCTAAGGCATTCGCATCAGTTAGCATGACTTCTGTCATTTTATCGGCGATATGGCTGAACAGTTGTTTGGCATCTACGGTCATATTTAATTGGTAAATAATACCACGTTCAATGCGTTGAATTTGGCTTAAGCCACTATAATGTAAGATTTCGGTGGCTTTGCTTGACCAAGGTGAAATTGTACCAAATCTAGGTATGACATAATATTGGTGAGTTTTTGCTTCAAATACTTGGTAAGTTTCACCTAATAATTTTGATAAGCGTTGTTGTTGATGACTCGATAATGTTTGGGCATTATCCAAACAATATAGCCAATGGGTTTGAATTGTCATTGCTTGCTTAAAGTGTTGCGAAAGTTGTTGTTGCAGTTGTTGTTGTCTAAAATCTGAAAGTGCATTGCCACCAATAAGCAGTTGCATGATATTGCCTTTTGTTACTTGATAAACCTTCCCCATTAGGGGAAGGTTGTTGTAGGGAATTTAACCTTGTGTTAATAAATTACGCAAATCAATAATAGCCGCATTGGCTCTTGCAATATAAGAGGACATGACTAATGAATGGTTGGCAAATAAACCAAAGCCACCACCGTTGACAATCATTGGACTCCATACGGTTGCTTGGGTTGCTTCTAGTTCACGAATAATTTGTTGTAAGCTGACTAAGGCATTTTTCTTTTTCAATACTGCTTTAAAATCTATTTCTATGGCTTCTAAAAAGTGGATTAATGCCCAAGTTGTGCCTCTGGCTTCGTAAAATATGTCATCAATTTCTAACCAAGGGGTTTTAACTTTGACTTCTGGACTCGTTGGTGTTGATTGTTTTGCTTCGGCATCGCCTGCTAAATCAATATTTTTACGCGTTTCACCCACACTGGCACTGAGACGCTGTGATAAACTTCCCAAGCGCTGTGAGACAAGTTGTAGCCAATTCACTAAGTTATCAGCTCTGGCATAAAATTGGTAATTATGTTCCTTGGGATCACCTAATTTTTCTAAATAGCGGGTAAGGGCTTTAATACCTTTGCCATACTCACTTTCAGTGGGAGGAAATAACCATGAATTATTATTAAAGCTAAATTGCGGTTCTGCTATGGCTAAATCTTTGTTTTCTATGGATTGCGATTGGGAACGACTCATATCATTACGCAATGCTCTGGCTAAGTCTCGAATTTGTACTAAAACCCCAAATTCCCAATTAGGAATGTTATCCATAAAAACGGTTGGGGGGGTAATATCATTAAATTGGTAGCCACCAGGTTTATCTAACATGACTTCTGCGACATGAATTAGGGTTGCCGTCGTTATATCACCCGTGACCAATTCGCCTGGATTTTTCTCTTTAGCGATTTCTAAAACATCAAAACGATTCGGTTCCTGTCCCCAAAGAAATGCTAATATGACTAGAATGATAATGAATAAAATCAAGAGTGAAACGCTCGCACCAACAATGCCTTGTGCTTTTAGATTGCTTGGGTGATAACGCATCACTGCTTTTTTGCTTGATTGACCAAGTGTTGACAGTAGATTAGGCAAGGGTAACTCCTTTCAGAGGTTAAGTATGGAAGACTATTATTTTAGCGAATTTTTCCTCAGGTTTCCACAAATCGATCTCAGCTACTAGCTATTTATGACTAAATCAGGCAAAATAACCGTTTTTGTTTTATGGAGTGAATTATGCGTATTATTCTATTAGGTGGTCCTGGTGCGGGAAAAGGGACTCAAGCAAATTATATTAAGCAACATTATAATATCCCTCAAATCTCAACAGGCGATATGTTAAGAGCAGCCGTCAAAGAAGGAACCCCTTTAGGAGTAGAAGCGAAAAAGATTATGGAGGCAGGGGGGTTGGTTTCGGATGAGATTATTTTGGGATTAGTGAAAGAAAGAACGGCTCAAGATGATTGTCAAAATGGTTTTTTATTTGATGGTTTTCCTCGTACCTTGGCACAAGCGGATGCCTTAAAAGCACAAGGTGTTAATATTGATGCCGTCGTTGAAATTGATGTGGATGATGAAGAAATTATTAAACGTATGAGTGGGCGTCGGGTTCATTTAGCCTCAGGTCGTACCTATCATATTCTTTACAATCCTCCTAAAGTGGAAGGCAAGGATGATGAAACAGGCGAAGCGTTAATACAACGTGAGGATGATCGAGAAGACACTGTAAGACAACGATTAAAAGTGTATCATGAGCAAACCGAACCTTTGATTAATTACTATCGTTCGTGGGCAGAGAGTGGTGAAGCAAATGCTCCAAAATATGTTAAAATTAATGGGATTGGACAAGTTGATGCCATTCGAGATCAAATTTTTGCCCAATTAGATCAATTCAAATAATTAAGGAGCCTCTGATGGCAGTCATGGAATTAAACAGTGAAAATTTTGATCAAACCATTCAGGATAATGATTTTGTTATTATTGATTTTTGGGCACCTTGGTGTGCGCCATGTCGGACTTTTTCACCTATTTATGAAAAAGTATCAGAAAAACATCCTGATATTGTGTTTGCCAAAGTTAATACTGAGGAAGAACAAAGTTTAGCCGTAAAGTTTCAAGTGCGTTCGATTCCAATGTTAATGATATTTAGAGAGCAGATTATTATCTTTGCTCAACCAGGTATGTTAGCCGAATCTAATTTTATTGCGCTTATTGATAAAGCCTCTGATTTAAATATGGATGATGTGCGTAAAGAAATTGAATCTGGTGCGAATGAACAATAAACAGTTGAATTAAGTTAAGTTTCCCACGCAAACTGCGTGGGATTGAGGTTTAAGGTTAGTGTAAAAATGTTATTATCAATTATTGAAAACGCATTGTGTGACTTAAAAGCCATTGATATGGTAGTTTTAGATGTCAGCGCATTAACAGATGTGATGGATACCATGATTATTGTCAGTGCTACGTCTCATCGTCATGTGAAATCGATTGCCGAGCATGTTGCCTTTGAAAGCAAGCAACAGGGTTATCCTATTATGGGTATGGAAGGCGAAGAGGTAGCGGAATGGGTGTTATTAGATTATGGTGATATCGTGGTTCATATTATGTTACCCAAGGTTAGGGATTTTTATGACTTAGAAGCATTGTGGTGTCATCAACAAGTAGCAAGTTTAGTAAACGCCTAAGTCTAAATAAGAACGGGCAATTTTTCTAATGGCAATCACATAAGCTGCCGTGCGGTAATTCGTAATTTTAGGATTGGTGCGTAGGGTTTCTTGGATTTCTTGATAGGCATTACGCATGGTGTCATCTAATCCTGAACGCACTAAATCAAGTTCATCTGCTCCTTTAACAATTTCATTATGCATCCATTCAGGGACGGTTTGATTGGTTAAGTGTTCAATGGCACTAATAATGTGTTGGCCTTGTTTTTCTTCAAATCGGCGCTGCATGCGACCAAAACGAATATGAGATAAGTTACGAATCCATTCAAAATAGGAAACAATGACACCACCCGCATTCATATAAGCATCGGGTAAAATGGTAATACCACGTTGGTTTAGAATTTCATCCGCTTCATAAGTAATGGGACCATTCGCCGCTTCAGCAATTAATTTCGCTTGAATATAAGGGGCATTGTCTTTATGAATCACACTTTCAATCGCGGCAGGAATTAAAATATCACAGGGTAAGGTTAAGGCTTCCATCCCATTAGGATGAAATTTGCCTTTGGGAAAATGTTGTACGCTATGATATTGGCATAAATGTTGGTGTAATTCTTCAATGGCTAAACCCTGATCATTGCGGATGACACCATCACGTTCGATAACTGCAATGATTTTCGCATCATTTTCTTCGGATAAAAATTTTGCCGCATGATAGCCCACGTTGCCTAAACCTTGTACCATAATTTTTTTGCCTGCTAATCCTGCGGTTAAATTCGCTTGTTTGATTGCGTCAGGGTGGCGAAAAAATTCTTGTAAAGCATATTGTACTCCACGTCCAGTTGCTTCGGTTCGACCACGAATGCCACCATGTTCGACAGGCTTACCCGTCACACAAGCAATATAATTAATATCTTCAGGATATAAATGTTTGTAAGTATCTAATAGCCATGCCATTTCTCGTTGCCCTGTCCCCATATCTGGGGCAGGAACATTGGTGGCAGGACTTAAAAAGCCTTTTCTGGCTAATTCTCTGGCAAAACGTCTAGTAATGGCTTGCAGTTCATCACGAGTATAGTCTTTAGGATTGATTAAAACCCCCCCTTTGGAGCCACCAAAGGGGACATCGACAATAGCACATTTATAGGTCATTAATGCCGCTAATGCTTCGATTTCATCTTGATCTACGCTTAAAGAATAACGGATTCCACCTTTAGACGGTAGGCGGTGCATGCTATGTACGGCACGCCAACCACTAAAAATCTGAATTTTGTCTTGAATTTTAACGGGAAAGCGAACTTGTAATACTGAATTGCATACCTTAATTGCCGTAACCACATTCGGATCAAGATCAATGGTATTCACAGCAACATCTACCATTTTTTCGACACTTTGTCGAAATTCTAAACCATTTTTTGCCATATTATTTCACTATTTCAATTTTATTTAGATGTTTTGGATTTTTTGGATTTTTTTGGCTGTCGTTGAAATAAATCCGTACGGCGACTCACTAATCTATCTATAAATAATAGACCATCTAAATGGTCTAGTTCATGTTGTAATGCTCTGGCTTCAAAACCTTGCATAGTAAATTCTAAAGTTTGACCGTTGGGGTCTAAAGCTTGGAGTTTAATGGTTTCTGCTCGAATCACATTACCCGTATAATCCGGCACGGATAAACAACCTTCACGTCCAATGACATAACCATCCCATTCGGTAATTTCAGGATTAATCAATATCAAATGACCATGATTGTGAGTATTTTTGCGACTAGAAACATCAATAATAATAATTCGTTGAAAACAGCCAACTTGAGGTGCCGCAATTCCAACGGCAGCAGGACCGTGTTGTCTTGTTTGTTCTAAGTCTTGAATAAAATGATCCAGTTGTGAATCAAAGTCAGTGACGGGGGTAGAGATTTGTTTTAGCTCAGGGTTGGGGTATTTTAAAATATTGAGAATTGTCATAGGATTATCCAATTAAGGTATCAATTGCTTGAACTTTGGCGATAATTCCTTGTGATTGTAATTTGTTTAATGCTTGTTGTAATTTGGCATAATCACCCTTGGCAATGCCATCAATACGCATAATGTAAATCGGTGAGTTTTCCGTACCTGCCACATCCGATTCTAAATCAACAATATTCACTTGGTGATCTGCTAATAAACTCGTTACTTGGGCGACAATGCCTAAATGGTCTTCACCTGAAACGGTGATTTTAATGTTGGGTAGGTGATGTTGGTGCAGATTGGCATCAATTTGAGTGAGATGCAGATTTAATTCTAATTCATTGATAATCGTTTGTAAGCCTTGTTCAATTTGGCTCATGCTTTGTTCCGATTTTACCATTAACATAATGGTAAAATTTCCCCCAAGACGAAGCATGGATGCTTCACCTAAGTTACAGCCTTGTTGATAAAGTGTGGTTGTAATTTTAGCGACAATTCCAATGCGATCTTGTCCAATCACCGTGAGCATATACCAAGTTGCCATAACATTATTCCTTCTAATTATTGACTATCTGAAATTGCTTCTAAAGAGGGCGTTGTTTTAGTATTGATTGAATTGTGTTCAGTTGATTTTGTTTGGCTGGCATTTTTATGACCGGATGGATTCGTAAAATGATCATTCAGTACTTGTACAAACCGATTCACATTATCTAAAATTTGGCGAATTTGTTTATGGGTACGATTCCCCCAGCCCGCTGGTTTGGTATTAAATACACTACGCCAAAATACCGTATTTTTTAAGAAAGCCCGCATTATATTGCCTTTTAACTGTTGATTTTTGCTTAAACCCTGAGCAATATGTTGTGCGGTTAATTGACGAATCCCAAAATGAATGCCAAGTAATAGGACGACTAACCCACCAACGGCAATGGCAAGTTGAGTCGATTGTTGGGGGAGATTTTGCCACCAGTCGGATTCAGTAATGGCAAATTTGCTATTAATAGAGAACAATAAACCAAAAAATATGCCAAAGGCAATGCCATCACCCCATAATACTGCTTTCTTCCAGCGTTGTAGTTGTTGGGTGAGTTCAGGGACGACCTTATCTTCAATATGAGTGGCGGTTTTTTCCAACGCAGCGACAATACGATACGCACGTTCAACTTCAACTTTTGCCATACGATCAGTAATTTCTAACATATCTTCATTCCACTTAGTATCCATACGCTGTTGTTGTTGCGAATCTTCAACAGGTAGGGATAAATCTTTATTATAAATTGTGTAAAATCTTCCTGCTGTTAAACCTGTTTCTGCTAACGAGCGTTGCCATGCTGCTACTACTTCATCAGAATTATCCTCTCTAACCGTTGTATCCATTTGGTTGAGAATGTATAAAAATTTACCTGCGTCAGCACGTTCAATGCTACAAGAGACTAGATGTTTCAAAGTATCTTGCATGGCACCTGGTTCAGGATGGCGAGCATCAAAAAACACTAATACCATATCTGAAAGGTCAATAATATGTTCGGCTAATCTTAAAGTTGCGGTACGTTGAGCATCAGCATCAAACCCAGGGGAATCAATGATAATTTTATTTTCTAAAACATCGCTAGGACAGGTTTTGAGTTGAAGATAACGATTAATTAATTCCCCTTCCCCTTTCGCAACCGTTTCAATGTCTTTACTCATTTGATAAAACGGAAAACGAGGATCGGCATCCAAGGCAACACCGGGCAGGGTATGAATATCATTGCCATAAGTAATCACCGTAAATTTGTCATCCACGGCTTGATTGCCAGAGCGTTGTAGTTTATGACCGAGGTAGGTATTGATAAAGCTGGATTTTCCAGCAGAAAATGTGCCTAAAATCGAAATAAGCGGCCACCAAGGAATCTGAGTCGCATAGGATTCTTCTCTACTTAGCAATCCCATTTTATAGGCGACTTGATCCAAGGCCTTAAAATTTTTGACCGCATCCAGTAATACAGGGTTTTCTTTTTTAAGATGTGTTTCTAAATTGTTGAGTTGTTCTTGAATTGATTTTTCAGCCGCCATCTGCAGTTCCTAAGATTCAAAATTAAAGATTATGAGCGTTTAAGATTTAGTCTAGCATTATTAGCAAAAGATTGAAAAAAAAATAACTCTTTTGCAACATGATAAAAATTCATCTACACTCTAAAAACATTAATAATGTAATTGTCGCGTAAGATTTGCTAACATAATGTCAAGCGATTTTTTGGATGAGATCATGAGTGAATTGTTTTCTATGCCATGGATGAAGGTTTATCAAGCCATATGGAATGAAAATAGTGAATTATCGCAATCTTTGGCTAAAATTGATTTTAGCACGATTGTTGCTTATGGCATGCTTAAAGAAGCACAGCCTAGATCAATCATGGAAGTCAAATCTGGGCAAATAATAAGGGTTACCCCATTTGAACAACAAATTTTACTACAATGGGATATTCGATCCGATGAAAAATATTGGCAACAATGGTTTGCTAATCCGCCTGGTATGATGACCTTAGGCATGGCCGTTGCGACAGGTAAACTTAGATTTGTGTTGGGAAATTATGAACAAATGCTAAAAAATCCGACATTGGCAGGTGCATTTATGCGAATGTTTGCTATCATGGCTCAAGTAGAACGAGCGATGTAAGAGATATTTGCGTAAGAGATATTATGGATATATTTTTTTTTAATTGAGTTTATTAGTTTATTAAATAAAGAAGGGGTACATATGATGAGGAAATGCTGGGTGCTGTTTTTTTTACTATTTTCAGTACAAATTGCTACCGCAGATTCTGTGGTTGGTGGTGGTATTGTGGAAGTCATAGAAAAACAAGTGGGAAGTTCCGTGTCTTTAAGTGGCACGGTAATCCCGAAACGAGAAGTCACATTAGCTGCTCAACTGCCTGGTCGAGTGCGTTATTTAGCAGGTAAGGAAGGGGATGCCTTTGCTGCAAAAACTTTATTAGTAGCGATTGATGAAACGGAATTATTAGCAAAATATAATTCCGCACGAGCAAACTTGGCAAAAGCCGACGCGGCCTTTCGTAATGCGAGTATGCAATACACCCGAGAGTTGCATTCTCCTCAACAAAATACGGGTATGACAGGCATGGGCGTACCTTCAATGTTTGACAATATGTTTAGCAAGCCTGCCTCATCCATGATGGGAACGAACCAACCTGGTTTGGATCGTCAGGCACAGTTATATGCGCAAGGCACTCAAATTGAACAAGCAAAAAGTGCGATTGAGCAAGCAAAAGCTCAAGTGCGTGCGATTGAATCAAAATTGCGTGATGCTAAAAGTATGGCACCTTTTAATGGTTTGATTACCAGTAAATTTGTCGAAGTTGGGGATACCGTGCAACCCGGACAGCCTTTACTAAAATTTGCGAATACTCAAGAGTTACAAGTATTAGTCAATGTCCCTGCTCGTTTAATGTCAGGGATTTCTCAGGGAATGACCGTCCCTGCTAAGTTAGATATTAGTCCAAATGAAATTATGATTTCAGTGGATCAAATCTTTCCAATTGCCCAAAGTGACAGCCATACAGTTGCTGTGAAATTCAATATTTCAACGAGTACAGGGGCATTACCTGGAATGTATGTTGAAGTACGCGTGCCTGATGTCAATTCAGAGGTTAAAAGTGTCCCATTGATTCCTGTTTCTGCGATTAAATGGCGGGGGAGTTTACCAGGTGTGTATGTTATCAATAGTGAAAACAAAGCAGAATTACGGTTAATTCGTGTTGGTGAAAAATATGGTCGTGATCAAATTACCGTATTATCTGGTTTAAAAGCGGGTGAAAGAATTATGGCAAATCCAAGTGGGCGGGTGTTACCCAGCAATCATTCGCAATAATTTCATTGATTGATAAATAGTGAGATAGGCTTAAATTATGGCAGACAAAGAACAACAAAATGATAACAAACATTCACAGCAAGAAGAAGCCTTAGGTTTAGCAGGGGGTATGGCCAAAGCGTTTATTCACTCGCCATTATCACCTTTATTCTTTTTTGCAATGTTATTTATGGGCGGGATAGGGGTTCTCATCACGCCCCGTCAAGAAGACCCACAAATTTCCGTACCAATGGTGGATATTTTTATTCAATATCCTGGGGCTTCTGCTGAAGAAGTTGCGAGTAAAGCCATTGATCCTTTAGAACGGATGATGAGTGAGATTACTGGGGTTGAACATGTTTACTCAGCCGCACAACGAGGACAAGGGATTGTAACGGTTCAATTCTTTGTTGGTGAGGAAATGAATGATTCTTTGGTGAAGTTGCATGATAAATTACAGTCGAATATGGATAAAATTCCTGCGGGTGTGAGGCAACCTTTAGTGAAACCGAAAAGTATTGATGATGTGGCGGTCGTAAATATTACTTTATGGTCTAAGGACTTAGATGAGGATGGTGATCCCGATGTGGATGATGCGCAATTACGTTTGTTGTCTTTAGATGTATTACAAAGCCTGAAAGAAATTACGAATACGGGGAAAGGTTTTATTGTTGGTGGACGTTCTGAGCAGGTTCGAGTTGAAATTATGCCAGATCGTTTAAGCGGTCATGGTATGACCTTAGATCAAGTTGCCAACACCATTAAAAGTGCTAATACTCAGGTAACAGTAGGGGATGTTGAAGCAGGGGGGACGCATTTTCAAGTGGAAACAGGAGAATTTTTGCGGTCAGCCGATGATGTTAAAAATTTGATTCTGGGTTCTTATCAAGGGCAATTAGTGTATGTTCGTGATGTCGCCAAAGTAACGCAAGCGCCAGAAGATACGGATCAGTTAGTGACTTATTATACAGGTGCTGCGTATGCTGGCAATCAAAATTCCCCCGATGGTATGCCTGCGGTAACCATTGCCGTCGCTAAAAAACAGGGGAGCAATGGTGTTGTCGTTGCCAATGATATTATTTCTAAAGTAGAACAATTACAACATCCTGACGTAGGTGATCCATTGATTCCTTCTAATGTTGAAGTAGCGATTACTCGGGATTATGGTAAAACGGCAGGCGATAAAGTGACGGAATTGATTTTGAAAATCTTTAAAGCCACTGGTGCGGTGATTGTATTGATTATTATTGCCTTTAGAGCATTGAAACCTGCGTTTGTGGTATTTTTGGTCATTCCCGTTGTCGTACTGTTTACGATTTTTATCGCCTATTTAATGGGATATACGATTGATAGGGTGAGTTTGTTTGCCTTGATCTTTGCCATTGGTATTCTTGTGGATGATGCGATTGTCGTCGTAGAGAATATTTACAGGCGATGGTTAGAAGAAGGCAAAATGGATGCTGCAACGGCCATTGATGCCGTAAGAGAAGTGGGGAATCCCACAATTCTAGCGACTTTCACCGTAATTGCGGCCTTATTGCCTATGGGCTTTGTACGGGGGATGATGGGGCCTTATATGGAACCGATTCCAGCATTAGGTTCTGTGGCGATGTTAGTCTCATTATTTGCGGCATTTGTATTTACACCGTGGTTAACGGTTGCCCTTAAACCAAGTATGAGTTATTTGCGTAATGCGGAAAAGCGTGAACATGAGGAAGCGGAAAAGCTGGAGAAAATTTATCGTAAGATTTTAACGCCGTTAATTTCGAGTCCTGCAAAAAAACGCTTATTTAAATTAGTGTTATGGGGGGCATTTTTCGCGGCTTGTTCCATGTTTTATTTTAAACTCGTCACAGTGAAAATGTTGCCTTTGGATAATAAACCAGAATTTAGCGTGGTCATTGATATGCCTGAAGGTACGGCATTACCTGAAACAGCCAATTTAACCCACCATATGGCATCGAAATTGCGTGAAATTGAAGAAGTAACCGCGATTCAAACCTATGTGGGGACAGCAAGACCCTTTGATTTCAACGGTATGGTCAGACATTATTATTTGCGTAATAAACCGTGGCATGCCGATATTCAAATTCAGTTATTAGATAAAACAGAGCGTAAACGTAGCAGTCATGAGATCGCACTACAAGCAAGAGAGTTGTTAACAAAATCTGAGGTAGTACAAGCAACCGGTGTTAAGTTTTCTGTTGTGGAAATGCCACCTGGTCCACCAGTTTTGCAATCGGTCGTGGCAGAAATTTATGGGCCCGATCAAGAGACTCGGATTAAGTTTGCCCAAGATGTCACCGAAATGTTTAAAAAATCAACCAGTATTACTGATGTGGATAATTATTTGGAAGAACCTTACTATTATAAACGCTTTGTCGTTGATAAAGAAAAAGCATCTCGTTTGGGGATTTCCGTTCAAGACATTAATCGTAATTTATCAATGGCAATGGGAGATTTTAGTTTAGGGACAGTGAAAAAAGAAAATGCCAGTATTTTAGAACCAACGAAAATTATCATTCAAGTACCATTAGGGGTGCGTTCTGATTTAGCGCCATTGTTAAATTTACCGATCCGATCTCAATCTGGGAAAATGGTGTCTTTAGCCGAATTAGGTGAATTTGAAGAGGTATTATATGATCGGACGATTTACCACAAAGATTTACGTTCCGTCGAATATGTCGTGGGTGACGTTACGGGTGAGTATGCGGCACCTGTTTATGGAATGTTAGATGTTCATGATGAATTAGCAAATTATACCGCACCTGATGGTACGACGGATGTCTCGGCAACTTGGTTGGGGCCACCTGAAAATGATGCCCAAGCGGCATTTGCTTGGGCAGGTGAGTGGACAGTGACTTATGAAACCTTTAGAGATATGGGCATTGCCTTCTGTGTGGCATTGATTTTGATTTATGTCTTAGTGGTCTGGGAATTTGGTAACTTTAAAGTGCCTGGGGTGATTATGGCACCCATCCCATTAACCTTATTAGGGATTATTCCTGCTCATGCTTTAATGGGGGCAGAGTTTACTGCAACGTCTATGATTGGTTGGATTGCTTTGGCAGGGATTATTGTGCGTAATTCAATTTTATTAGTGGATTTTTCCTTGCATGAGGTGCAAAAAGGTACGCCTGTGGAAGATGCCGTGATTTTATCTTGTAAAACTCGGACTCGTCCTATTGTGATTACTGCGTTTGCCTTAGTGGCTGGGTCAATGTTTATTTTGTCTGATCCTATTTTTAATGGTATGGCCATTTCGTTAGCAGCGGGGGTTTTAGTTTCAACTTTATTAACCTTAATTGTGATTCCATTGGGTTGTATGGATGCGAAAAAATCAATTTGTGATATTTGTGGTGTGCCAGTCGAACATCATGGTTTAGGGGATAATCCTAAAGTGCAACCTGCGGTCAGTTCAAGTAAAGAAACGGCTTATCCTCATGCCAGTTCTGAGCTTAAATCAGAACTGGCGAGTTCTAAATCCAGTACGAAATCGAATGAGCCAACAGGTGTGATTCGTCATTTAGAAAAAGAAGTCGATGCTCAAAATGAGACTGCTAACAGTAAAGTTGATGGTAAAGCGGATGATAAATCTGAAGAATCTAAGGTGAAAGTCGCTGTTGATAAGTCTGATGAGTCAAAACCAAAAGAAGCAGAAGTGACTGCAAATAAGCCAGTAGAGGCAAATTCAGTAGAAACGGATGGTAATTCTGGTGAAGATGATGTACAACAGCAACAGCCTAAACCAACTGCGGTTGATGAAACCAAGCCTGCAACGAAAACCAAACGTTCTACGACTAAAAAACGTAGTAGTACTCGTAAAAAATCTACTCGACGAGGTATTCGTTTGAAGCAGGATGGTAGTCGCAAGGATGGTACAGATAGTTCTGATTCTTCTGGGGATGATAGTTAAGGAAATGGATATTGCCCTATGATGAATTAATCTTCATCATAGGGTGTTGTTATTGGCAGATAGGAAGTGAATAACAGTTGCTTGATTTTTTGCCAGAACTATGCACAATTATTTCCATGATTTAAGTTTGATAATAAAAAATTTTTAGCTTTGGCGATAAGGGAACAGTGTGTCTTGTATGATTACAGTAGTTGCTAGTTTAAAAGGTGGGTCAGGAAAGAGTACCGTAACGTTTAATTTGGCCATTTGGTTATCAAATGCGGAACAAAAAACGGTATTATTTGATCTTGATCCGCAATTAACCTTAACGGATGCTGTGGAATTAAGAAGAGAAGAAAATTATAAACCATTGCTATCAGTGCAAAGCATTGCTGAGTTTGATAAATTTAAAACCGATACCGCTAATCAGAAAAAGAGTCGAAAATCTCAACAAGTATTAATGGATGTTGGTACGGCTGATTTAGAAAGAATGCAACAAGCACTGTTGCTTGCTGATCGAATTATTGTTCCAGTGCCACCCAGTCAGGCGGATATTTGGTCCACGCAACGCTTTTTACAAATGTTGGATAAACTCTATCGAGAACATAAAAAAACTCGTTGTGAAATCATCACTTTCTTAAATCGAGCAGATACTCATCATGCGGTAAGGGAATCAGACGAAACTGCTGCCGCATTGCTTACCTTGCCCAATACTAAGTTTGTTAAATCTCGTTTATATCAACGTACCTTATATCGACGTTCTTTTAGTGAGGGCTTAGCTGTGTTTGAAATGCATGCTCGTAGCAAAGCCGCCAGAGAATTTATGGCACTTGTTGCCAATTTATATCCAGATATTATTAAGGACTAAAACCATGTTAAAATGGCTTTGGAATGCTTTGGCTTGCTTGGGATTGCTGACGTTAGTTATTTTGGGAACGGGTTTATTGCTATTGAAAACCGAGTTATCGCAATGGGATACAAAAGCGTTAACGACTTATTTTCGTTTTTTAAAAACAACTTATGAGAAGAAAAGCATTGTTGATGCAAGTGTGTGGCGATTCCCTGTGGTTGATGGCCTGTCGATTGAGGAAATTGATCAAAGTTTGAAAATAATTGCCAATGAGCATAACTTAAAAAATGTTGGTGAATTACCACTGCATCAACAAATTAAAGCAGAGGGGCATACTCACTATCGATTTGTCAAAATTTATATGTTTTGTGATGCTCAAACTGCAGCAGATATGTTAGATTACAATGATGCTTATTCCGCATTTTTACCCTGTCGTATTAGCTTAATCCAAGATAAGCAAGGAAAATTTTGGTTGTATACGTTTAATATGGATTTGATGTTATATGGCGGTAAGCCTTTGCCACCTGAGTTAAAACAACAGGCTGAGAGAGTGAAAACTAGTTTGGTTGATATGATGAATCGCACTATCATCGGTGATTTTTGATCGTGTAGTGCATTTTTAGTTGCAATAATGAACAAAAAAAAGGTATATTATCATTTTATGAGCGTAAAAAATGCACTTATGATAATAATAAATTTAGTCTGAATTAATGAAATATCGTAAAATTGGGAGGAGGAGCGTAAAAAGGCTGGGTAACTTGGTAACTTGAATACTATAAAGGCGTAACTATGTCAGAGAAGGATAATATGAATCAAACTAATCATCATTATAAAAATGGTCAAGCAGGATCGGAAACTAATCAAGGCATCAATGATTTTATTGGTAATGACACCGCGGGCAGTGATGCTTTAGAACGTTTAGCTCAAAGTTTTGAAGTCAGTGCCCACCGATGGGAATTAGTGGTTTATCCTAGTTTGTTTGCATTTATTATTTTAGCTTCTTATGGTTTTTATCTTATCTACAGTTTGACTTCCGATGTTTCTCAACTGACCAAAAGTGTGGATCGTAATATGACGGTGGTCGCTGACAATATGGTTCATATTTCCAATAATCTGGATCAATTAAGTCTAAATGTTGGGCGAATGGCAAGTAATATGCAGGAAGTCACAGTGACCATGCAAACCTTGTATCCTATGGTAAATAATTTAGATTCAATGTTAAGCAATATGGATGCGATGAATCGTTCTTTGAATGTCATGACGGTGACTACTTCACAACTACGCGATGATATTGCTCAAATGAATCAAAATGTTTCTCGTCCTATCTCTTTTATGAATGGGTTTATGCCTTGGTGAGGTTTTTTTAGCAAGGAAAGACTGGGATTATTTTTAGTCCTCATCATCTTCACCTGCAAAGTTGTAATCCAATTTTTCGGTAGGTTCTTGTAAAAAGTGTCCCTGAATATAGTCAACCCCACTGCCCCAAAGCAGTGCTAAAGTGTTGGCATCTTCCACTGATTTTGCAATGGTTTTCATGTCTAAGCCATGAGCCATTTCATTAATATTTCTGATTAATTCTTGTTTAGACGCTTCTTGGGTCGCTGTTTCAATAATACTTGCATCAATTTTGATATATTTAGCGGGTATATGCTTAATAAAGTCCTCTATATTTGCTTCTAAGCCAAATCTATCCATTGCTAAAGTCGCTTTGATTTTTTCTAAACCAGCTAAGAATTGTTTGCTTTGTTTTAAGTGTGAACGAACTTCAACTTCATCAATCTGGAAGACTAACCAACTCCCATGCACTTTGTATTTTTTCATACAATCGACTATCCACAGTAATAGTTTTTGGTCAGTTAGGGATAAGGCTGAAATTTTAATAAAAAATACTAAGGGTTTCCCTTCTGCACGGTTTTTAGCTAATATTTCTAAGGCATGTTGAATCACCCATTTGTCTAAATTGAAAATAAGTTTATTCTTTTTAGCATTAGGGATAAATTTGTCAGGCATAATATACTGGTTTTTATCATCTAACATTCGCAATAGTACCGTGTAGTTTTCCGTTTCATCCCCATGCAGACTAATAATGGGTTGGTAAACTAGGGTAAATTTATTGGTTTCTAAGGCAAACTTAATGGCTTGGGTTGATAATTGCTCGTCATTTTCCGTATTACTGGTTTGAATGGGATTATGGAGTTGATAGCGGTTACCACCTTCTAAGTTAGCGGTTTCACAGGCTGACATCGCATGTCCAATAAATTCTTGAGCGGTTTCTATATATTCACCCGCAAATACAATGCCGACACTGCACTGAGTGGTGACAAATTGACCCGCTTGTTCAAAATTATGTTTATCCACTTCTTGACAGATTTTTTGAGCAAACTCGGTAATGTTGCTTTGATCATATCGAGTCGATAATAAAGTAAACACATGATCTGCAAATCGAGCAAAAGTATCTTGTTCTGTGGTTAAAGTTTTAATCACAGCAGCGACTTCTTTTATCACTTCATCACTGGTGGCAATGCCCATTTTGTCTCGAATTTTTTTGTAATTATCTAATTGTATGTAACACAAGGCAGTGCGACTCATATTTTTAGGTTTGTCATGGATTAGGTCTTCTATTTTTTTCATAAAATATTGACGGTTATAAGATTCTGTTAATAAATCTAAATTAGACAAATTCTCAAGTTTTTCTTGTAATTCTTTACTATTGGCTCGATCACGAATAATGATTTGCGTACAAGCTTCACCATCTAAGGTAGCAGGGGAAAATTCCATGATAGCATCAAACGATTTGTCATTAGGCAATTTGCCTTTAACTTCAAGTTGGTTTTCTTGATTATCATCCATATGATGGTAAGATTTGAGAAATTGTTTAAATTTTATATGATCATTAGCATCAATCATATCTAAAATTGGAATACCTAATAAATCATCAGGCTCTTCATAACCAAACATATTGAGATAAACAATATTTGCGTGCATATGAGCACCATCATGAATATAGGCAATGGCATCTCTGGAACTTTCCATAAGCTGATTACAACGATCTTCACTTTCTTTGTATTTTTTTTCAATTTGATGGTAGCCACGCTGATATTCTAGTGCTTGGATTTCTCGTTTCGTAACTAAGGCTAGGTGTTCATCGGAATCTTCAGCAATCACGTCCTTAGCACCAAGTTGTAGCATTTTATTAACAAATTCCAAATCTTGCTGATCACCTAGGACTAAAAATGGAATATCAGGATTATGTTTTTTTGCCATATGATAGCTTTGTTCGGGTGATAATGCTTCAACATGACTGGCACAAAAAATCATATCAATGGTTTTTTTGTTTAGTGTGGTTTCTAATGTGTCGGCATCCGCAATATAACTTAGACGTGCAGCAATGCCAGCATTACGCAAACTGCTGATATAATTTTCTGCTTCGTTAGGAGAGCTTTCAATAATTGCTAATTGTAATATGGTTTCCAAGATAATGCCCCTTATGATATTGTTCTTTTGTGTTAAATAATTTGTGTGATTAAATCAGTGACCAGACTGAGTCGAAATCTTCTTCGTTATCCTCTTGACTCGCACTTAAACCTTGTTCAATATTAACACTATCAAGTTCACTGTATTGAAATTGTGAAAAACTTCCAGTTGATTCAATGAGTTTGGTTAAACGAATTCTAACTTCTATTTTGCCATCCGTGATAAATAAAATCATACCTCCTTTGTAATCGGGTGATACCATTAATAGGCTGGGTAGTTTCCCTCGTTTGGGAACCGCAGGTAGTAAAATGCCATTTTGAGCTTTCGATTTTTGATTGCTTAAATAAAATTTAGTTGCAATTGATTGTTGTGATAATAGTTGAATACCAAATAGCATTCCTTGTTTGGGTTGATTTTTCATCCAACGTAATACGCCAATGCTGTACTGCATAGTATTTTCCGATTCTATGCCAACTAATTCACCAATTCTTGCTTTAGGTGGATTGCTACTATACCACAATAAACAATAGCCACCCGAACTAGCATTAATAATTCGGCAAGGAAAAGTGGTTTCTTCGTTTAATGTTGCTGTGGGGTCCACACATTTATAGGTTTTCGCTTGCTTTGAATTAGCCCAAGGGTTGACATATTCAGGTTCGAGTTGTCTGCTATCGTCAACTGGCGAGAGTGATAAACTGTCATCTCTTTCAAAAATACTATAATCTTTTCTCAAATCAGTAATATCTTCAAGCCAGTCATGATCGATTTTAGACTCAGGAAGTTCTATGGAACCTTCTTCATCCATTTCGATTTTACTGGTCATTATTTTGTAAATAGCATTTAATCCTAGAATAATTTCAATTTCATTATCTTCTTCGGTACGCGGTGCACTACGTTTAGGGATATGACTCCAGGCATGCAGCAATCGAGATAATAAACTCGGATCAAGGCGATTTAAACTAGGTTTATGGCTTTGTTGCTGTTGTATTTGTAGATATTTAACCAGTGCTGTCGTATCAAGTTGACGACAAAATTTTTTGGGTTGTTGTTGATAAAATTGCGTGTACGCTGGTGGGTTATCTGATTGTAAGTCAACAAAAAATAATCCATGACATTCCCCATTGCTAGGTTTTAAAATTTTCAGATAAGCTGTCCAATTAGAGACTAAGCGACAAATTTGTTGAATATCACGTTGTCTTAATCGTGAGGGTGAGCTTAAAAACATTAATAAAATTTGTTTATAAATCTCTTCCACCGTTAAATTAGTGGTTTGTTGCTCCTCTTCTTCTTTGACACTTATTTGGTGAATAGCATGACGTTCTGTATATAAATATAAGGCATGTACATCTTTCCAAAAAGAGGCAGGGGTATTTTCATAAATCAATGCCGATTGTAGAAAGATGCGTCCCATATAACGTAATGCTCTATGATTGGCAATGACGAGAAGTTTTTTATTCAGTATGCTAATTTTTTCAGCAGGAAAATGATTAATAATCAGTTTGTAACCCATTGCCATTTCAATTTCAAGCTCTCGACACAAGTGGGCAATTTTTCGGTTTTTGGGATTGAGTGGAAATGGCACACCAATATAATATTTACTTAAATTAGTGGCAATATAACGCACAGGACTGCGAAATTGCTCCATAATTTTAATACGGTAATCAGGTGGTATTTCTAAGCGGTTAATTTCGGATAAGGCAGTAAAAACCTTGCGTGCTGTTTCCCCAAGATTGGTTAATGGTAATTCATGAATCCAAGCGGCTACCTTCTTAGGTCGTATATCGAAAGAATTCTGCGTTGGTTTGGATAAGCTGGGGACATTCAGTCCTAAAGTGTTTTTATGACCTGACACAGACCTTCTCCCGTTTCCATGTGATCATTTGCCAAAGGTAACTTCCTAGTGAATTTAAATTTTTGTTTATTATTATTTTAATAAGCATAATAGATTTATAATGATTTACAATTCTTTATTGTTTTATTATTCTTTTAATTGGCGATAATATTTCAATTAATAATAGCTTTGATTACACTATAATAAAAGATATAAGGTAAGGGATTGTTTTGTGTGTAAGACATTATATGACAAATTATGGGAACAACATATTGTTTATCAAGAAGCCAGTGGGGCTACTTTGCTATATATTGATCGCCATTTAGTGCATGAGGTTACTTCTCCTCAAGCCTTTGCTGGGTTACGTTTAGCCAAACGTCAACCTTGGCGAGTTTCGGCAAATTTGGCCGTACCCGATCATAATGTGCCAACTATTAATCGAGAGGCAGGTATTGCCGATCCCGTGTCGAGATTGCAAGTGGAAACTTTGGATAAAAATTGTCAAGATTATGGTATTACTGAATTTCATATGAAAGACCGTCGCCAGGGGATTGTGCATGTGATTGGACCTGAGCAGGGGGTAACTTTACCAGGGATGACCGTCGTTTGTGGTGATTCGCATACCTCAACTCATGGTGCATTTGGAGCTTTAGCCTTTGGTATCGGTACTTCTGAGGTCGAGCATGTCTTAGCGACTCAATGTTTAGTGCAACAGAAATCAAAAAATATGTTGGTACAAGTGGAGGGTATGACGCGTCCTCATGTGACTGCTAAGGATATTATTTTGGCAATTATTGCTCAGATTGGCACGGCAGGTGGTACGGGTTATACCATTGAATTTATGGGGCCTGCGATTACCGCTTTGTCAATGGAAGGACGTATGAGTTTGTGTAATATGGCAATTGAAGCAGGTGCTAGGGCGGGTTTAATTGCCGTCGATGAGAAAACCATTGAGTATTTGAGAGATAGACCTTATTCGCCCAAAGGTGATTTGTGGTCAAAAGCGGTTGAGAATTGGCAGACCTTGCATAGTGATGCCGATGCACAGTTTGATAAAAGCATTGATGTCAATGTTTCACAATTATCACCCCAAGTAACTTGGGGAACGTCACCAGAAATGGTGGTTGGTGTGGATGAATGTGTGCCTGTTCCTGAGCAACAAAGCGATAGTGTGAAACAAGAATCAATGAACCGTGCCTTAGATTATATGGGATTAAGTGCTGGGATGAAGATCACGGATATTACTTTGGATAAGGTTTTTATTGGTTCTTGTACGAATTCCCGAATTGAAGATTTACGAGTAGCGGCAGCAATGGTTTCAGATAAAAAAGTGGCAAAAAATATCAAACAGGCTTTAGTCGTACCTGGTTCAGGATTAGTGAAACAACAGGCAGAGCAAGAAGGCTTGGATCAAATATTCTTAGCCGCAGGATTTGAATGGCGTGAACCTGGTTGCTCCATGTGCTTAGCCATGAATGCGGATCGATTAGAGCCCGAGGAACGTTGTGCTTCAACTTCAAACCGTAATTTTGAAGGTCGGCAAGGCAAAGGTGGGCGAACGCATTTGGTTAGCCCTGCAATGGCAGCTGCGGCTGCTATTGCAGGACATTTTGTTGATATTACAAAAATAAATTAGGACTTAGGACTGAGGACTTGAGAATTAAAAAATGGAAGCATTTAAGCAATTAATGGGGTTGGTGGCCGTATTGGATCGAGCGAATGTTGATACGGATGCCATTATTCCAAAGCAATTTTTAAAATCAATTGAACGCACTGGTTTTGGTCGGTATTTATTTGATGAGTGGCGTTATTTCGATCAAGGACAGCCGGGTATGGATTGTTCAAAACGTCCAATCAATCCCGAATTTGAATTAAATCAGCCTCGTTATCAAGGGGCGACAGTGTTATTGGCGAAAGAAAATTTTGGTTGTGGTTCGTCTCGTGAACATGCCCCTTGGGCATTGTTAGATTATGGTTTTCGAGTCATTATTGCCCCAAGTTTTGCCGATATTTTCTATAACAATTGTTTCAAAAATGGTATTTTACCCATTGTGTTGGAAGCCCATAAGCTTAATGACTTAATGTGGCAAGTCAAACAGCAACCCGGATATCAATTAGTCGTAGATTTAGATAAGCAAACCATAACATTGCCTGATCAACAACAATGGATTTTTGATATTGATACGGCACGCAAATATCGTTTATTACATGGCTTAGATGATATTGATTTAACCTTGCAACAATCGGATAAAATTAAAGCCTATGAACAACAACGAAAACCACAAGTGCCTTGGTTGTTTAGTGATATATAATTGATAAAAGAATATGACATGACTGCAAAAAATATTTTGATTTTACCTGGTGATGGTATTGGTCCTGAAATTATTGACCAAGCCATAAAAGTATTAACCGTATTGCGAGATGAAAAATCGGTGGCGTTGACTTGGGAATTAGGCTTGATTGGTGGGGCTTCTTATGACAAATTTGCTCAGCCTTTCACTGCTGAAACCTTAAACCAAGCAAAACAAGCGGATGCGGTTTTATTAGGAGCGGTTGGAGGGTATCAATGGGATAATTTGCCAAGAGAGCTTCGTCCTGAAAAAGGTTTGCTTGCTTTGCGAGCAGGTTTGGGGCTTTATGCTAATCTTCGTCCTGCTTTGCTCTATCCTATGTTAGCCTCCGCCTCCACATTGAGAGCAGACGTTGTCGCTGGGTTGGATTTGATGATTGTCAGGGAACTAACAGGGGGAATTTATTTTGGACAACCTCGAGGGATTCGCACCTTAGAAAATGGTGAGCAACAAGGCTTTAATACCTTAGTTTATAGTGAATCTGAAATTCAACGTATTGCGCATATGGCGTTTAAAACGGCAATGAAACGTCAAAATCGTTTATGCTCAGTAGATAAAGCGAATGTATTAGAAAGTAGTCAATTATGGCGTGATGTCATGGAAACTGTGGCTAAAGACTATCCAAGTGTGGAATTATCACATTTATATGTTGATAATGCGGCCATGCAGTTGGTGCTTAATCCAAAACAATTTGATGTTATGGTGACAGGCAATTTATTTGGTGATATTTTGTCCGATTGTGCGGCCATGTTAACAGGTTCCATTGGAATGTTACCCTCCGCTTCCATGAATGATAAGGGGCAAGGCATGTATGAACCCATTCATGGTTCCGCACCAGATATTGCGGGCAAAGGATTAGCGAATCCGCTGGCAACGATTTTGTCAGTTGCCATGATGTTACGTTATAGTTTACAACAAAGTCAGTGGGCTGATAGGCTTGAGCAAGCTGTCGTAGCCGTTTTAAAGCAAGGGTTAAGAACGGCAGATATTCAGAATACAGATCAAGCGGTGGTTGATACGAGTACAATGGGGGATGCCGTTGTGACCGCACTGCGAGAACTCGCATGAAAATTCGATTAATAATATTTTAGGGGTGATTTTATGGATAAAAAATATAATGTTGCCGTTGTTGGGGCAACTGGGGCAGTGGGTGAAACCATGCTGAATATTTTAGCACAACGCCAATTTCCTGTGGATAATGTTTATGCTTTAGCTAGTCAACGTTCTGCCGGTTCTACGGTAGAATTTGGTTCTCAATCGTTAGTCGTAGAAGAACTGGCCAGTTTTGATTTTTCTAAAGCACAAATTGCTTTATTTTCTGCGGGAGCATCAATTTCAAAACAATATGCCCCTAAAGCAGCAGCGGCAGCTTGTGTAGTCATTGATAATACGTCTCAATTTCGTTATGACGATGATATTCCATTAGTGGTTCCTGAAGTCAATCCTCATGCCATTGCACAATATAAAAACCGAGGCATTATTGCTAATCCGAATTGTTCCACCATTCAAATGTTAGTGGCATTAAAACCTATTGATGATAAAGTAGGGATTGAACGGATTAATGTTTGTACTTATCAAGCCGTCTCAGGGACGGGTAAAGATGCCATTGAGGAACTTGCTCATCAAACCACCCAATTATTAAACGGACGTAGTATTGAAACTAAGGTTTATCCTAAACAAATCGCATTTAATGCCTTACCCCATATTGATGTATTTCAAGACAATGGTTATACCAAAGAGGAAATGAAAATGGTGTGGGAAACTCGTAAGATTTTAGAAAAACCCGAGATTCAAGTGAACCCAACCGCTGTTAGAATTCCTGTGTTTTATGGGCATTCTGAGGCGGTACATATTGAAACAAAACAAAAAATAACGGCAGCAGAAGCCAAAGAATGTTTAAGCAATTTTTCGGGTATTACGGTGTTGGATCAACCTGAAGATGGGGGGTATCCAACTGCGGTAACAGAGTCATCAGGTAAGGATGATGTCTTTGTGGGTCGGATTCGTGAGGATATTTCTCATCCTTGTGGTTTAAATTTATGGGTAGTGGCGGATAATGTGCGTAAAGGGGCTGCCTTAAATAGTGTGCAAATTGCTGAAATTTTAATCAAAGATTATTTATGAGGTTTTGGCAAATTTTTGATAAATAAACTATAGTTAGCACAGAAAAATAAAAAAAATGGGTGGCTGTATGGAGCTAACCACAAAGGAGATAAAAGTGCGAAAACTGACATTAATGGCCTTATTATTTGCTATCCCTATTCAATTATGGGCGTTAGGCTTAGGAACAATACGCTTAAATTCTAACTTGAATCAAAAACTAAATGCCGATATTGCATTATTATCCGCAACACCTGAAGATGTTGACGGTTTAAGAGTTAATTTAGCCAGTCCAGAAGATTTTAAACGCTCAGGGGTGGAACGATTGCATTTGTTGACATCATTAAAATTTAAAGTGGTCAAAAAAAATAATCGTCCAATGATTAAAGTGATTTCTAAAAAAGTCATTAGAGAACCCTATTTAAATTTCCTAGTGGAAATTAATTGGTCTCGGGGACGGATGTTACGAGAATATACTTTGTTATTAGACCCACCTGTGGCATTAAAACGCACTCCTCCTAAAGTTCACAAACCAAAAGCTAAGCGTAGAAAGCCTACTTCCTCTCAGCCGACAACCCGTACTCAAACTACCGTTGCTGATACGGCTTCTTTGTCAGAATATAAGACTCGCAGTGGGGATAGTCTTTACAAAGTTGCTCAATCATTAAAAGGCTCTAAAGGTTCTGCCTTTCAGATGATGATGGCATTGTATCGGGCGAACCCTGATGCTTTTGTTCAAGGCAATATTGATAATTTAAAAAGTGGTGTGATTTTACGAGTGCCGGATAAAGAGGAAGTTTTGTCTTTAAGTCATAAAGAATCAGTTCAAGCCTATAATGCTCAAACCATTGAATGGAAACAACGTAAACAACAACAAACCCCTGTTGTTGATGTGCAACCCGAAACAACGGTTGTCCAAGAAGAACCTGATGTTAGTGGCATTGCTGATGTTGATCAGCAGGCAGAATTAACCTTAGTAACGCCGGTTAAAAAAGGCGAGCAATCTGAAAATCAAGATTTGCCTGGGGCTAGTTCAGAACAAGTTTTAGAAAAAAGCAAAAACCAGTTGGTATTAATTGAAGAAGACCTGTCCATCAAACAACAAGAAAATGCACAGTTAGAACAAGAAACAACTCAGCTTGAGCAACAAGTTGATACCATGGAGCGTTTGGTTGATTTAAAAGATCAGCAATTCGCACAATTGCAGGCGGGCAAGCAAACAGAACAAGCGGATTTTGATAATCTGGAAGAAGATACTACGCTGGATGAGAGTATTGACAATGAGATTGTGGAGGAATCGGTCGAAGACCAGAGCGTGGATGAAACGATTGCCATTGACGATGAAGTGACAGACGAAACCATTGACGATGGGGCTACTGAGCAAGACGAATACGCCGATGAAGATGAATACGCCGATAGAGATGAATACAGCGATGAAGATGAATACAGCGATGAAGATGAATACAGCGACAGCGATGAAGGTGATGATGAATCTGCGGAAGAAGACGATATTTTTGCCGAAGATGACAAAGATATTGTATCAGAAGTAATGTCAAATCCCGCTAAAATTTTAGAGTATCCTTTAATTTTAGGGGGGATTGTTGGTGGTTTGTTCTTCTTAATTATTATTATTGTGGTGATAGTAAAACGTCTGGGTAGTGATGGCCCAGAAGAAGAATATTATGATGAAGATGATATGGATGATGAACTACAACAATCTATTTCAGGACAAATGGATGATGATGTGGTGATTGATAATGATATTGCGGATTCGTTTGCTAGCTCTGATGATGAAACCATTTCACCTTTTGCCTCTTCCCAAGATAATGTTCAACAAGAACTTGCTGACACTGATCTAGGGGATTTCGATAGTGTCGAAACAAGTTTCGATCAAGGGGATGATTTGAATTTGGATAATTTAGATGCAGAGTTATCAGAATCAATTAATCTGGATGATTTTAGCGAATCAGATGACATGAATTTAGATTTGGAAGGGCTGGATGCCGCTTATAATGCCGTAGGTGAGGACAATGATTTAGGTTTAGATTTAGAACTTAATCTTGATAGTGAGGAAACCCCCTTGGATCAATCATTAGAGAGTGATGATGGTCATTTAGATCTCGATTTGGATTTAGATTTTGATGCCTTATCGGATACCGAACTTGAGGGTGTCAATGAGCAAGCATTGGAGGGGGATACTAATCTTGATATTGCTTATGAAGAAACATTATTAGATAGGCAATCGCAAGAATCGAAACCAGAAACGTCCGCAGAAGATGAACTTGATGAAATTAAAACTAAAATGGAATTAGCGAAAGCTTATGTTGACATGGGGGATACCGATAGTGCGAGAGAAGTTTTAGATGAGGTATTACAAGAAGGGAATGATTTCCAGAAACGTAAAGCTCAACAATTATTAGATCAGTTGTAGTGGGTATTTCTCCATGCGGATGGCATTAGGAATTGAATATAATGGTAGTGCTTATCATGGTTGGGAGCGACAACAACAGGCGATTACCGTGCAATCATGTGTTGAACAGGCATTGTCCAAGGTTGCTAATCAAACGATTGAGGTCATATGTGCGGGACGTACTGATGCGAAAGTACATGCGTTTAACCAAGTGATTCATTTTGATACTACTGCAGAGCGTAGCATTCGGGCATGGGTTTTAGGTGGTAACGCTTATCTGCCTACTGATATTTCAATTGTTTGGGGGAAAAGGGTCGATAGCGAATTTCATGCGAGATTTTCGGCATTGTCTCGTAGTTATCGTTATATTATTTTAAATCGCATGACACGTCCTGCGGTTTTTAAACAACTGATGACTTGGTATTGTCATCAGCTTGATGTGAATCGAATGCATAAAGCCGCACAACTTTTGCTAGGTGAACATGATTTTACCTCTTATCGAGCAAAAGCCTGCCAGTCAAAACAGCCCATTCGAACTATTTATCAGCTTGATGTTACTAGGGAACATGATAAAGTAATTGTCAATATTACTGCAAACGGTTTTCTACAGCATATGGTAAGGAATATTGTGGGCGTATTATTCAAAATTGGTCGCAGCGAGCAAGCGATTGATTGGACGCAAGACGTTTTATCCGCTAAAGATAGACGTTGTGGTGGTATCACCGCACCGCCCGATGGTTTATATTTTACTAATGTTGCTTATCCTGAGAAATACCAAATACCACAAGTTCCTATAACAATATAAATACTAGCTATGGTGAGACATGATAATGAATTTAGGCAATCAAACCTTATTGGTCGTGGATGATAGTGAAATTAATCGAGATTTTTTAACTCGACGTTTAAAACGACGTGGCTACAATACCGAAATTGCTTGTGATGGTCGCCAAGCTTTAGATATGATAGAAAAACAGCCGTTTGATTTAGTATTATTAGATATTATGATGCCTGAAATTAATGGCTTGGAAGTATTGCAACGGGTTAGGGAAAAACATACTTTATTAGATTTGCCTATTATTATGGTAACCGCCGTTGATCATACGGAAGATATTGTCGGTGCTTTAAAATTAGGTGCCAATGATTATATTACCAAACCCGTTGATTTTCCTGTTGTTTTAGCTAGGGTTAAAACCCATCTTTATTTGAGAAAACTCAATGAAATCAAGAACGAATTTTTAGGAATTGCCAGTCATGATTTGAAGAAACCATTGGCATTGATTCAAGAAATTGCGTTAAGTTTACAAGAGGATTATCTTGTGGGTAGTGTGGTTGATCAGGATTTGCATGAAATTTTAGACTTGATTATTACCTCAAGCACTAATATGCAGTACTTAATTGGTGATTATTTAGATATGTTGGCAATGGAGGATGGTAAATTAAAACTCAATTTAGTGGATATTAATATCAATCAAATTGTGCAAGCAACCTTGAGCAAAAATTTGGAATATGCGAAAAGTAAAAATATTGATTTATTATTATTATTAGATGAAGATTTAACGACAGTATCTGTTGATCAACGTCGTATTGAGCAAGTGATTGAAAATTTTGTTAATAATGCCATTAAATACAGTCCTGAACATTTGCAAGTGAGCTTAGTAACGAAACAACAAAATGATAGCATAAGATTTGAGGTCATTGATCAAGGACCCGGTTTTCGACAAGAGGATATCAACAAGTTATTTAGTAAATATCCTAATATTGACAATAAACCTACAGGTGGTGAGTCCAGTACAGGCTTAGGATTGTTCTTTTGTCGGCGTTTAATTGATCTGCATCATGGTAAGATTGGGGTGCAAAATAATTCTGACAAAGGGGCAACTTTTTGGTTTGAAATCCCTTTCGAGCAATTTGAGCGCAGTGCAAATCCGTCATTGTGAGTTTCATACTGTTATAGGCTTTGTAACTGGCACGCAATTGATTGCAAAATTAGTTGGCAATAATTGCATCCAGTGCTTGGTTGATATGCTCAACGCCAATAATTGTTAAATTTTCTAAAGGTTTTTTAGGCATATTTGTTTTTGGTATAATGGCTTGTTTAAAACCGTGTTTTGCGGCTTCTTGTAAACGTTCTTGTCCATAAGGAACAGGGCGAATTTCTCCTGATAAACCAATTTCGCCAAACAAAATTAATTCTGAGCCAAAGGCTTGATTTTTAAAGCTGGAAACAATGGCTAATAATAAAGCAAGATCGGCACTGGTTTCATTGATTTTAACGCCACCTACCACATTGGTAAAAATATCTTGACCACCAATTTGTAAGCCACTGTGTTTATGTAAGACTGCGAGTAACATTGATAATCGATTTTGTTCAATGCCAACTGTGACACGTCTTGGTTGTTCAAAAGAACTATCATCAACTAGGGCTTGAATTTCAATCAGTAAGGGACGACTACCTTCCCATAGAACGGTTGCTAAACGTCCAGGGGAGGGTTGTTGGTTTTGGGATAAAAAAATGGCAGAAGGGTTTTTGATTTCTTTTAAACCTCGCTCAGTCATGGCAAATACTCCGAGTTCATTGACAGCACCAAAGCGATTTTTAGAGGTTCGTATCATGCGATAACGGCTATCTTCTGTGGTACTAATCATTGCTGAGGTATCTATTAGGTGTTCTAGCACTTTGGGGCCTGCTAAAAAGCCTTCTTTGGTGACATGGCCTACTAGAAACAAAACAATTTGATGCTGTTTGGCAAATCGAGTTAAATAGGCCGCACTTTCTCTCACTTGGGCAACGCCTCCTGGGGCAGAATTAATGTCCGCTAAATACATCACTTGGATAGAGTCAATCACCATGATTTGTGGTTGCTGTTGTTTCGCAATGTCAGTGATTTTAATCATTTCAGTGGCCGCGGCAACTTGAAGTTTGTCTATGGGTAATGCTAAACGTTTTGCCCTTAATGCCAGTTGTTGTAATGATTCTTCCCCTGTAATATATAAAGCATTCATATGTTGTGATAAATAACACATGGTTTGCAATAATAGGGTGGATTTACCCGCACCGGGATGGCCTCCTAATAAAATGGCTGATCCTGCTACTAAACCACCACCTAATACTCGATCAAATTCTTTAGAGCCAGTCGTAAAACGGGATTGTTCAGTAAGTGTTACGGCTGATAATGCTTGTACCTCTGATTGTTGTCCCGCATAACCTTCAAAAACTTGGGCATGTGGTGCTTTGTTCGTCGTAGTTGTAGTGGTTTTTTCTTCCAAGGTATTCCACGCTTGGCAATCAGGGCATTTTCCTTGCCATTTGTTTTGTTCCGTACCACAATTAATACAAACATAATAGGTTTTGATTTTGGACATAATCCGTGATTTCCTTCAGCTCAAAGCTTAAATCCGCCCTGATTGATGAGTAATTTTTACTATTCGCTACTGTTTATTATTCCTCGTTATTTGAATAGGATTAGTTCTCGATTTCAGGGGGTTTTTTGCGTAAATGCGGATAGAATTTTACTAACTTGACCACATTTTGTTGGGTTTGTAAAATTTCAATTGGATAACCGGATAAACGTAAACTAATGCCCGCTTTTGGAATATCTTGTAGATGTTCTAAAATTAAGCCGTTTAGGGTTTTTGCTTTATGGATAGGTAAGTCCCAGTTCATATAGCGATTGAGTTCTCGAATATGAATGCTACCATCCACTAAATAACTGCCATCTGTTTGAGCTTGAATTTCTTGAATAGCTGTTGATGGATCTGTGGTAAATTCGCCAACAATTTCTTCTAATATATCTTCTAAAGTAGCTAAACCCATTAAATCACCATATTCATTGACAACTAAAGCAATCCGACGTTTTGCTTTTTGAAAATCTAACAATTGTTGCGTTAATGGCGTATGTTCATGAATAAAATAGGGGGGGCGCATAATTTCTCGAATTTTGTCTTTAGTAAGATTGGGTTGATTTAATATTTTAAGGGCTTTTTTAAGATGTAGTATTCCAATAATATTATCAATACTCTCTTCGTAAACAGGAATTCGGGTGTATGGAATATGGTTAATTTTGTCTAGCAATTCTTCTAAAGTATCACTGATATCAATTGCTGAAATTTCATTATAGGGAATCATGATATCTTCCACTGTGATTTTTTCTAAATCAAGCACGCTTAATAGCATTTTTTTATGTTGTTTCGGGATTAAATTCCCTGCTTCTAATACGACTGTTCTTAATTCTTCGGGCTTCAGTGGTTGATCGGCGATATTATCGGGGTGTACTTTAAATAAGGTTTTAAGTAAGAAATTCGCCATGATATTAATCAACCAAACCAATGGATATACCGCTTTTAGTAATGGTGTATAAACCCAAGCGGCAGGAAATGCCAAGCGTTCAGGATGAATAGCTGCCAACGTTTTAGGGGTAACTTCAGAAAAAATTAGAATCACAAAGGTTAACATTCCTGCGGCAATTGCAATACCACTATCACCCCATAGTCGAATTGCAATCACAGTTGCAATCGATGAGGCTAAGATATTGACAAAATTATTGCCTAATAAAATAAGTCCAATTAGACGATCAGGGCGTTGTAATAAACGGTGGGCTAAAATAGCCGTTCGTTGCTTTTTTTGAGTGGCTAGATAGTGCAAGCGATAACGGTTTAATGTCATTAAGGCCGTTTCTGAGCCTGAAAAAAATGCGGATAACAGAATAAGAAAAGCCAACAGTAGAAACAATAAGCTTAGTGGGAGTTCACGCAAGGTTTTCGCTCCAAGACTTGATAGTGATATCTAAGTATCCATAACTATCGCATGGGTTTGCATCATTAGTAAGGGCATTATTTGCAAAACTCTTTAATTGCTTTTTGATTTTTTTTGATTTTCTCTTGTCTTTGTTCATCCGTAATGGCTTGGCGATTACCTTGGTCATCTGTTACATAACGATTACTTAGGTCTTGAAAACCGGCTAAATTACGTTTAGCACGTTCACAATTTTGTTGTTTTTGTTTGTTACTGGCAGCCTCTTGAGCTTGCTTTTTTTGCTTTTCTAAACGTTGATGGCGTCTTTCTTCAAATGCTTTATTTTTTGCTCTGATTGCATCGAGTTGTTCTGACGCACCTGCGGGTTGTTTGGTTTTTATTTTTTTTTCATGGCATTCTGCGGATGCTTTGCTGGTATAATACACGTTGCCATTTTTCTCGCATTTGTAAATCTTAGCATGGGCAATTGGTATGATCAGCAGAGTGAGAAGACATAATAAGGTAAAACGATACATTTTGAGATACGCTTTCAAAGTAATAATTTAAGTTTATAGTATAGTGCAACGGTGAAGATATTCAATAAAAAACTAACGTGAAATAATAATATTTCGCACAATTAAATGATTGAAAATCCGCATTCATGTGGTTATCATGATCAGCTTTCAGTTGCTGCGAATGATTTTTTGAGGGAGATCAAAGTGGAATTAAGTGGTGGTGAAATTGTCATCCAATGTTTAAAAGATGAAGGGGTTGAGTATATATTTGGTTACCCAGGTGGTGCGGTATTACATATTTACGATGCCTTAGCAAAAAGTGTTGATATTAAACATATTTTAGTTCGACATGAACAAGGAGCTACGCATGCGGCCGATGGTTATGCTCGTTCAACGGGTAAGGTTGGTGTTGTGTTAGTAACATCAGGGCCTGGGGCAACGAATGCGATTACAGGGATTGCCACTGCTTATCTGGATTCGATTCCGATGGTGGTGGTAACCGGTCAAGTTGCAACTCCGTGGATTGGTAGTGATGCCTTTCAAGAAGTGGATATGGTGGGCATTTCTCGTCCTTGTGTGAAACACAATTTTTTGGTTAAAAATATCGAAGATATTGCCATCACTTTGCGTAAAGCGTTTTATATTGCGGCAAGTGGTCGTCCGGGACCTGTTGTGGTTGATATTCCTAAAGATGTTACCGACCCTAATATTAAAATTCCTTATAGTTATCCTACTAATATTGCCATGCGTTCGTATAATCCTGTGGTAAAAGGTCATATTGGTCAAATTAAAAAAGCGGTCGATTTATTACTAGCCGCTAAAAGACCTATGATTTACACGGGGGGAGGTGTTGTCTTAGCAAATGCGTCTGATTTGTTGATTCAGTTGGTGCGTCATTTACAATATCCTATCACCCAAACATTAATGGGCTTAGGGGCGTATCCTGCACCTGATAAACTATTCGTTGGTATGTTAGGTATGCATGGCACTTATGAAGCGAATATGGCAATGCACGAGTGTGATGTGTTATTAGCCATTGGTGCGAGATTTGACGATAGGGTAACAGGTAAAATCGCATTATTTTGTCCTGAGGCTAAAATTATTCATATTGATGTTGATCCGGCGTCAATTTCAAAAAATGTTCGGGTAGATATTCCCATTGTGGGTAGTGTTGATTATGTCTTAAATGATATGCTTAAGATATTGGAAGAAAAATCTTATGCAACAGACACGGATGCTTTAAAACAGTGGTGGCAAAAAATTGAAACATGGCGAGCAAAAGATTGTTTGCGTTATAATAAATCCAGCCCGTTAATTAAACCTCAGGCCGTCATTGAGGCTGTGTATAAAGTAACACAAGGTAAAGCCTTTGTAACATCAGATGTTGGACAACATCAAATGTGGGCGGCACAATTTTATCATTTCGATCAACCCAGACGTTGGATTAATTCAGGTGGCTTAGGCACGATGGGTTTTGGTTTGCCTTCAGCCGTTGGTGTTGCTTTGGCACATCCTGATGAGCAAGTGGTTTGTATTACAGGCGAAGCCAGTATTTTAATGTGTATTCAAGAACTGTCCACCTGTAAACAATACGGTTTGCCAATCAAGATTATTATGTTAAATAATCGTTATATGGGAATGGTCAGACAATGGCAGGAATTTTTTTATGAAAGTCGTTACTCCCATTCTTATATGGATGCGTTACCTGATTTTGTAGAACTGGCTCAAAGCTTTGGTCATGTTGGAATGCGAGTTGAGCAACCTGATCAAGTTGAAGCAGGACTAGAACAAGCGTTTGCGATGAAAGATCAATTGGTATTTATTGATTTTGTTACGGATCCCTCTGAAAATGTATTTCCTATGATTGAGGCAGGGAAAGGTCATCATGAAATGCATTTATCACCAGCAGGGGAGTTAGCCTAATGCGACGAATTATTTCAATTTTAATGGAAAATGAAGCAGGTGCTTTATGTCGAGTCGCAGGTTTGTTTTCAGCCAGAGGCTATAATATTGAATCTTTAACGGTAGCACCTACGGAGGATTTATCATTATCTCGTATGACATTAGTCACGAGAGGAAGTGATGAAATTATTGAGCAAATTTTAAAACAGCTTAATAAACTCGTAGAAGTTGTTAAAGTCATGGATTTAACCGAAGGCTTTCACATTGAGCGAGAGCTATTATTGTTAAAAGTCAAAGCGAAAAGTGCCGAACAACGCACAGAAATTAAACGTCTAACTGATATTTTTCGCGGTAAAATTGTTGATGTTACGGAGCTCAGTTATACCATTGAATTAACAGGTGCGGGTGAAAAATTAGATGCCTTTGTCAAAGCCATTGATTTGGGTGATATTGTTGAAGTCGTTCGATCAGGTTCTTCAGGCATTAGCCGTGGTGATAAAGGAATGCGATTGTAACGTTTGATATCAAACTCATTGAGATGAAAGAAACTAAATTTTTCTAAAATTAACGATAGGGATGGAATAAATAATTATGAAAGTATATTACGATCAAGATGCGGACTTAAGTTTTATTAAAAGCAAAAAAGTAACCATTATTGGTTATGGTTCTCAAGGCCATGCTCATGCCAATAATCTCAAAGATTCAGGTGTGGAAGTCTGTGTGGGTTTGCGGGATGGTTCACATTCCGCCGAAAAGGCTCAAAAAGCAGGGTTGCTAGTAAAACCTATTCATGAAGCGGTGCAAAGTGCGGATGTCGTGATGATTCTCGCACCCGACGAACATCAAGCCGATTTATATCAACAACATATTGCTACAAATATTAAACAAGGGGCTGCTTTAGCTTTTGCTCATGGGTTTAATATTCATTTTCGTCAAATCGAGCCAAGAGAAGATTTAGATGTTATTATGATTGCTCCTAAGGGTCCTGGACATTTAGTGCGTTCAACTTATACGCAAGGTGGCGGTGTGCCTTCATTAATTGCGATTCATCAAGATGCTTCGGGTTCAGCAAAAGACTTAGCTTTATCCTATGCCTCTGCGAATGGCGGTGGTCGTGCGGGTATTATTGAAACTACTTTTAGAGAAGAAACTGAAACGGATTTATTTGGTGAACAAGCCGTATTATGTGGTGGTGCGACAGCCTTAGTACAAGCAGGTTTTGAAACTTTAGTCGAAGCAGGTTATGCGCCAGAAATGGCTTATTTTGAATGTTTGCATGAATTAAAACTCATTGTCGATTTAATGTATGAAGGTGGGATTGCGAATATGCGGTATTCCATTTCTAATACCGCAGAATATGGTGATTTTACTCGTGGGCCGAGAGTTGTCGATGAACATAGTCGTGCTGAAATGAAACAGATTCTGCATGAAATTCAAACGGGACAATTTGCGAAAGAATGGATTTTAGAAAACAAAGCAAATACCCCAGTATTAAAATCATTACGCCGTATTGGGTCTGAGCATCAAATTGAAGTCGTAGGTGAACAGCTTCGTAGTATGATGCCTTGGATTCGTGATAATAAGATTGTTGATAAGACTAAAAACTAAACACGAGAAACTAAAATCACTAAAATCTAGGATAGATGACTATCCTAGATTATCTTATTTATCTAAGTTATTTCCATTTACTATTTACTATGTCAACTTCGCCATTATCACTGAAATCTCGTCGTCGAGGGATTTATTTATTACCTAATTTATTTACTACGGCTGCTTTATTTTCGGGATTTTATGCCATTATTATGGCGACTTTAGATAAATTTGAAAATGCGGCCATTGCCATTTTTATTGCTATGATCATGGATGGTTTGGATGGGCGAGTGGCACGAGCGACTCATACCCAAAGCGATTTTGGGGCGGAATATGATAGTTTGTCTGACATGGTGTCATTTGGTTTAGCACCGTCATTGATTGTATATGAATGGGCATTGACTGGTTTGGGTAAATTAGGCTGGATTGCAGCATTTGTTTATACTGCGGCAACGGCATTACGCTTAGCTCGTTTTAATACTCAAATTGGCATTGCAGATAAGCGTTATTTTCAAGGTTTGCCCTGTCCATCTGCTGCCGCTATTTTAGCAGGGTTAATTTGGGTGGCACAAGAATATCAAATTCCTAGCGATGCCAGTCCCATTTTTGTAGCCGTGTTGACACTGTTGACAGGTTTATTAATGGTAAGCAATCTTCGTTATCATAGTTTTAAAGATATTGATTTTAGAGGTAGAGTTCCTTTTATTGTGATTGTTATTATTATGTTGGGATTTGCCATCTTGTTTTTAGAACCCCCATTATTATTATTTAGTATATTTTTGGTGTATGCCATTTCTGGTCCTGTGCTTACCTTGTTGTATTTACGACGTAAACGTTTACAGCGTTTAAAAGATAGTGGCTAGTTTTTGTTTTTGATGGTTTGAGACCTAATATTAATAGTCTCACCTAATTTTAGATATTATATTCAATATTTACATTGGAAGCAGAATTTAAATGACTTGGGTTTGAATCGGTTGTTTTATGGTTACTAGGGGAATTAATATTGGGTAAATGAACAATAAGTTTCGTTTGATCGGGTATTGTGCTATCTAGTTTAATTTCGCCACCTAAGGTGTGAGTAATTAATTTTGCGGAATACGTCCCTAATCCTAAGCCTTTTTCTTTATTTAAAGTAACGTATTTATCAAAAAAAGTTTGCTGAATTGATTTTGGCACATGACCATAATTATAGATTTCAATGGTACTATGACTTTGGGTATTCGGTAAGGGGGGCAATAAATTAATCGTAATGGATTTTTTCGGTGGCGATGCTTCAATGGCATTTTTGATTAAGTTAGAAAATAAGGAGTAACATAATAATTCCTCTGCTAAAATCATAAATTTAGTAACCGTTTGTGCTTGTCGATTAATCAGCCATTCAATGGTCAATTGTTTCGCGATAATACTATCTTTTAATTCTTGTAATACTCGGGTTAAAACTGGAACTAAGTCAATGTGTTGGACTTTAGGATAGTAGGTCTTAGTTTCCATTTTTATTAAATCAAGTGAGCGGTTGATCATTTCTAACATTTTATAGGCAGTTTTTTCTGCCATGCCAAGAATTTCTCGTTGTTCTTGATCAAGATTGTCGTCGTCTTGAATCACTTGTATGGCACTGATAATTGAGCCTAATGGGGATTTTAAATCGTGGCGGGAAATATGTTCAATATCTTCACGAATTTTTAACGCATGTTCTAAGGCTTGATTTTTTTGTTGTAAAGTTGCTTGCATATCCACTCGGTCAAAACAATGTTGTACTCTAGCTTTTAATAAAGGGGGACTAATGGGTTTGCTGATATAGTCAAAGGCCCCAAGTTGTAAGCCACGAAGTTCATCCTGAATGGAGGTTTTCGCCGTGATGATAATAATGGGAATGTTTTGCGTTGCTGTTGCTTGTTTTAATTGTTGGCAAACACGATAACCATCGATATCGGGCATAATAATATCTAGTAAAATGAGATCGGGCTTGATTGCTGAGGCAAGTTCTAAACACATTTTACCATTGCTTGCGACTTGTAACTCATAGTCAGAAACTAGAATATGCTTTAACATTGCAATATTATCAGGCGAATCATCGGCAATAAGAATAATTTTTCTATGCTTACTCATGACATTCCTATTTTTCATAAACGTTTTAAAATAGCGACAATATGGAGTGATGTTTTTTCCATTTCTATCATGAGATTATTAATTCTTGCCATAAAGTGATTGTAAAAGGCCATGCTTAACATGGCAATAATTAAACCTAATGCGGTCGTTAATAATGCTTCAGAAATACCGCCTGCTAACATACTTGGATTCACATCATTTTTTTCTGCTAATGTTGCAAATACTGAAATCATCCCAAATACCGTGCCAAGTAATCCAAGCAGTGGCGATACATTGGCAATTGTACCTAATGTCGTGAGGTAACGACGAATCACAGGGAGTTCTTGCCGTCCGACATCTTCTAATAATGTTTTTAATTCTACTTCATTGCGTTGATAGTGCAATATTCCTGCTAGAATAATATTTGTCATTGGCGTTGGGTATTTTTTACAAAAAGCAGTGGCTTCAGGAATTTTGTTATCCAGTAATAATTTTTCGATTTTTTCAACAATTTTAGGGGGTAAAATTCGACCTTTTTGTAAATGAAATAATTTAATCAAAATAATCAAAATTGCCATAAATAATAATACCAGCAGTGGATACATTAATATGCCACCTTGCGTTAAGAGTTGGTTTACGGTGTTTATGTCCATAGTTTAATCATTTGCCTTTTAAAATTGAGTTGATTGAAGCAATTGTTGCAGTTGTTGTTGTTGTTGATAAATTTGTTGATATTGTCGTTTAAATTGTTGATATATTTGTTGTTGTGAACTGAGTTGTTTATCGTCAGAACAGCCGAAAAATCCACAATCTTCAACCGCTTTAGGTTTTAATGCTTGAATTTTAGTTCTCACTTGTTGTTGTGAGTTTAAGAGTTGGTTTGAAAGTTTTTCGGCTTGCTGTTTAAATTGCTGAACTTGGCTAACAAACCTTTGTTGTTGCTGTTGCGTTTGCTTTAATTGCTGCTGGCTTTGGGTATATTGTTGCTGTAATTGTTGTTGGGCTTGTTTTAGTTTCTTAATGGTTTGTTGATTTTTCCGTAATTTTTGTTGATATTGTTGCCGTTGTTGTTGTTGTTGGGCTAAGTCAGTGTTTGCTTGTTGTAATTGTTGCACTGCGATTTGTTTTTGCTGTAATAAGTTTTGATAGTCTTGCTGAGTTTGGGTAATGCTTTGATTAAGATTGTCAATGGTCTCGGTATTGGCTTGTAGTTGTTGCCGTTGTTGTTGTATGGTTTGCTGTTGTGATTTGTTATCAGCTATTAATGTTTGTTTGCTTTGCTTTAGTTCCACTAAATTATCTCGTAATCGCCGTAAATCTTGGGGCGTAATAAATGACATTGAAACGGCAAAAAATAATAATAAAATAAATATCACATCCAGTAATGGTGTTAAGTCTAATGCCAATTTTTCAGGCATAGGGGCTTCATCGAATTTCATTAAGTAAAATTCCTTAGGATTTTGATTGTTCAAGTTGACTGATTTTTTTCCAGATATGATCCGCTTCTTTTTGACGACTAATATCTTTTTCCATTAAGAAGGCCAAATTTTTTAAGGCATTAAGGAAATTGGGTTCTTTTTGTAAACAATCCGCAAAGGCATCAATGGCTTGATCAGGCGAACTATCTCGCAATTCATAGCCTTGGCAGGTAAATAAAAGTTTCGTATTGCCAATACGAATAATATCACCAAAGTCAATATAGGTTTGTTTTATTTGCTTATCATTGTGATAAGTCCCATTAGAACTGCCATTATCTTTCAACATGAATTGATGATTTTTGTAATCCAAAATGGCATGGGTGCGAGAGGCTTTATTATCTCGCAAATGAATGGGATTGCTTTTATCTCGACCTAGGCTAGTGCTTGCAAAAGTAAGGTAATATTGTTCACCTTTATTATTGCCTTCGACTACTTTAAGGTAAGGTAAACCTTTGTAAAAATCGCCTGAGCTTTCAGTGTAAATACCAATACCTGCCATACGAGTTTTTTCACTTTCATCATCGTCATCATCATCGGAGGCTATTATTTCATTAACAATGTTGGCAAAGTTAGGTGCAATAGTGGTGTCATCTGTATTAGCGGTGATTAATTCATCGTTGTCTAAATGAAAATATTGATTGACGGCTAAATGATCTAAATGACGTTGGCTAATGAATGGAATTAATTGTTGTGCTTTGTTTTTGACTAAGCCATAAAATAAGGTGTTATCCATCAGTTCAATACTAGAACGTGCGACTAATAAATATTTGGTTTGTTTTTGGAAATCTCGAATATATTGCTGTTTTTTAGCAGCCCTTAATTCTTCATGCAAACGATTGATTTCAGTCTGGTTGCTTTGAGCCAAATGCTGGTAGTTATCACTTTTTTGTGCAAGTTCTTGTCGGGCATGTTCAAGCAAAAGTTGTTGTTGTTGTTTTTGATAGACTAGAAAAAAGATGATAAAAACCAGTATAATAATAATAAGTGATAATACTCCAACCACAATGGTAGGACCAATTTGGAGTACGAGATTATTTAACCATGCCATAAATATTAACCTTTTTAATTATTGTGGTGAGAAAATGGGTTCGTTTCTCGCCCATTTTACTATAAAATTAAATGGATTTGGCGATAAATTTTAGCAGGTTTGGGGTATTTTAAGAATGACTAAGCAAGAACGATTGATTATTTTTGATACAACTTTGAGAGATGGTGAGCAAAGTCCTGGTGCTTCCATGAGTCGTGAGGAAAAAGTTAGGATTGCAAAAGCATTAGAAAAAATGCAGGTAGATGTGATTGAGGCAGGGTTTCCTATTGCGAGTCGAGGTGATTTTGATGCTGTTTATGCGGTTGCGGAAGCGGTTAAAGACAGTACGGTTTGTGGTTTAGCCAGAGCCTTAGATACAGATATTGATCGGGCAGGCGAAGCATTGAAACCCGCCGTAAGTGCTAGAATTCATACCTTTATTGCAACGTCTCCCATTCATATGAAAATGAAATTGCGTATGCAACCAGAACAAGTATTAGAACAAGCCGTAGTAGCCGTTAAACGTGCCAAACGTTATACGGATAATATCGAATTTTCACCTGAAGATGCCGGACGTTCTGAATTTGAATTTTTGTGTCGAGTTTTAGAGGCTGTGATTAAGGCAGGGGCTAAAACTGTGAACATTCCTGATACGGTTGGTTATAATTTGCCTGAGCAGTTTGGTGATTTAATGGCTCGCTTAATTGCAACAATACCTAATTCGGATCAAGCGGTGTTTTCAGTTCATTGCCATAATGATTTGGGTTTGGCCGTTGCAAATTCCTTATCTGCAGTGCAACAAGGGGCAAGACAAGTGGAATGTACTATTAATGGTTTAGGCGAGCGGGCAGGGAATGCTGCTTTAGAAGAAATCGTTATGGCGGTGAAAACCCGACAAGATTTGTTTAATTGTCGAACAGGTGTTGATAGCACGCAAATTGTGCCGTGTTCTCGTTTAGTGTCTAATATTACTGGTTTTCCCGTACAGCCTAATAAAGCCATTGTGGGTGCGAATGCCTTTGCGCATGAATCGGGGATTCATCAAGATGGGATTTTAAAAAATCGAGAAACCTATGAAATTATGCGAGCACAAGAGGTGGGTTGGACGGCTAATCGTATGGTATTAGGCAAACATTCTGGACGTAATGCCTTTAAAAGCCATTTGCAGGACTTAGGGTTTCAATTTTCAACGGAAGCGGAATTGAACAAGGCTTTTTTTGCTTTTAAAGATTTAGCCGATAAAAAGCATGAAATTTATGACGAAGATTTACAAGCGTTAATTACCGAAGCTCGCACCGAAGATTATCATGAAACCGTCAAACTTATTTCTTTAAAAGTTTGTTCTGAAACAGGTGAAACGCCTGTGGCCGAAGTGATTTTATCGGTACAAGGTGTGGGGGAACAATCCGCCTTAGCCAAAGGCAGTGGCCCTGTGGATGCGACCTTTAAAGCCATTGAGTTAATTGTGCATAGTCAAACCCAATTATTATTATACTCTGTGAATAATATTACCTCAGGCACGGATGCTCAAGGTGAAGTAATTGTGCGTTTGGGACAAGGGGATAGAATTGTCAATGGGCATGGGACTGATACGGATATTGTGATTGCCTCAGCACGTTCTTATATTAATGCCATTAACAAAATGGCATTCCCTGAAGAAAAAGCGCATCCTCAAATTGGGGATGTGTAGTGGTGAATTGCTTTGCTTATTTTGCACAGATGGGAATTGATATTTGGTTAGCAAATTCATCCGCAACAATAAGCACGGCATTACCCAAAACAGTAACAGTATCGACAACGGTCATTCCAACAGCAAGCCAAGCACTCGCACTAAGTTATTCACATTTGGCATTAATGGGTATTCAAGTATGGCAATATAGTGAGCAAGGTAAGCAAACGGATACATTTGTTTCTGACAACACAAGTGATAGGGATGATACGGATGAATTAGAGCAACAAGATAAAGCCAATAAAAACAATGCGGATATTGCCCAAACTAAGGATTGGCAACAATTTCAACGCAAGGTTCGTCATTGTCAGCAATGTCAGTTAGCCAAAACTCGCACCCAAGTCGTATTTGGCGTTGGTCATCCACAAGCCGATTGTTTATTAATCGGTGAAGCACCTGGCGAACAAGAGGATCAACAAGGTTTGCCTTTTGTGGGGAAATCGGGACAGTTGCTTACCTTAATGATTCAATCCTTAGGTTGGCAACGTGAACAAGTGTATATTGCCAATATTGTCAAATGTCGCCCACCTAACAATCGAGACCCATTTATCGATGAAATCGAGCAATGTTATCATTATTTAACTCAGCAAATTGATTGGATTCAGCCTAAAATTATTGTAGCAGTCGGGCGAGTCGCAGCTCGAGTATTGTTACAGACGAAACAAAGCATTGGGCGATTGCGTGGCAAAGTATATCAATTACCTGATAAAAATATTCCTGTCATTGTTACTTACCACCCTGCTTATTTATTACGACAACCACTGATGAAAAAAGAAGCATGGAAGGATTGGCAATTCGTGCAAAGACAACTCAGTTAAAGAATGTTGTTGATGAATTATCGACGAAGTTTCGACTCATGCGATTTGAAGATATTGATAATGTCTTAAAAATCGAACGCCAAGTATGTGAATTTGCTTGGAGTCGAGGTAACTTTGAGGATTGTTTACGGGCAAACTACCAATGTTATGTTAGTGAATATCAACATAACATTCAATGTTATGGGGTATTATCTGTTGCGGTTGGTGAGGCTCATATTCTTAATTTATGTGTGGAACCGACAAAGCAAGGCCAAGGGTTAGGGCGACAATTACTACAGTTTTTATTAACAGTTGCTGTGCGTCAACAAGCCGAAGTGATTTTTTTAGAAGTGCGAGTTTCCAATAAAATTGCGATTAACTTGTATAAAAAAATGGAATTTTGTGAGCTTGGAGTGCGTCCAAATTATTATCCCGCCAAACATGGGCGAGAGGATGCACTTGTATTAGCAAAGCAGTTAAATATTTCTTAAAGTAACACAAAATAAAGTAAAGGTTTCTTATGTTGATTCAATTAAAAACAAAAAACCCTATTGCAAGCAGTGAGATTACTGATAAAAAAATTTACCAACAACGCCGTAAATTTTTAAAATACTCAGCTTATAGTTTATCTACGCTTACGGCAACGTCTTTTATGGCGACAGCATTTGCTTCAAGAACGAGTCGAGCTAAAATGGCTAAAGTACAAGCCAGTGAATGGCAAGTTGCCAAGCAAGAATGGACATCTTATGAGGATGCCACCAGTTATAATAATTATTATGAATTTGGTTTAGGCAAAGACGACCCCAAAGCAAATTCTCAAAATTTCAAACCCAGTCCTTGGTCTGTTACGGTCGAAGGTGAGGCAGAAATCACAGGCACTTTTGATTTAGAGGATATTTTATCTTATCAAGTATTGGAAGAGAGGGTATATCGTTTTCGTTGTGTGGAAGCATGGTCAATGGTCATTCCGTGGGTAGGATTTTCCTTAGCGGCACTGTTAAGACGCTATCAACCAACGTCCAAAGCGAAATATGTGGAATTTACCACCTTATATGATCCCAAACAAATGCCAGGGCAAAAACGTGCCGTATTAGATTGGCCATATGTCGAAGGTTTACGCATAGACGAAGCCATGCATCCCTTATCACTCATGGTGGTTGGCATGTATGGTGAATGGTTGCCTAATCAAAATGGTGCACCTTTACGCTTAATGGTACCGTGGAAATACGGTTTTAAAAATATTAAAGGCATTGTCAAAATCCGATTTACCGAACGACAACCTAAGACCACATGGAACGCTTCCGCTCCAAATGAATATGGTTTTTATGCCAATGTCAATCCCAAAGTCGATCATCCTCGCTGGCGTCAAGCGAAAGAACGCCGTATTGGTGATCCTTGGTATGCGTCTAAGCGTAAAACCTTACTATTTAATGGGTATGCGGAGGAAGTCGCTGGTTTGTATTCGGGGATGGATTTAACTAAGTTTTTTTAATGGGTAGTTTTTTGCGATAAAGATTTTTATCAAAAAATGCTAAAATTAAATACTGTATTTAATAAAGTTTTTGGCAATTTTAATGACTTAAATAAGATTTCAAATGGATTCTATTGGATTCGATTATGTCATGTTGTCTGGAAATGAAAGGAATGAAACGGGAAAACGTATGAAAAAGTGTCGAGAGTGTCAACATAAAGTGAGTGAACAAGCCTTAGCTTGCCCAAATTGTGGTGCCCCATATCCTGCCAAAGAAAAGTGGGATGGTTGGGGATTTGAATATAAAAGCAAAACAATCATTATGGGATTACCGTTAGTTCATATTTCATTCAAATATCGTCCTAATAGGATGCCAGTCCCTGCGAAAGGGATAATTGCTATTGGGCAATTTGGTATTGGTATCATCAATATTTCCCAGTTTGGTATCGGTGTGATTAGCATCAGTCAATTCACCATTGCCGTTTATGCCTTAGCACAATTTGCGATAGCTTACTCATTAGTGGCACAGATAGGATTATATATTAATCAAGGATATGGACAAATTGTTTGGAATATGATTGAACTAATAAGGAATTTATAACAACTTACCTTAACCGATGTCCAAAGGCGACGGCAGTTGAACAGTCTGCACGCCATAAGAGTTTCCATATTGTCGCCATGATGTGCTTACAAAAATCATATAAAAAATAAATTATTTCAAAATCTAGCGAAATTTGCTATACTCTCACTTTGATTTTAACTATGGTTGCTTATACTGGTTCTCTCGCAACAATAGATTGTGAACCCCGTCAGGTCCGGAAGGAAGCAGCGGCAGCAGTTGACTTGGGTGCCGAGATGTTGCTGGTATAAGTGGCCACTCTCAATCGCAATTGTTCTTTACTTATCATGTCATATCAAGTCTTAGCAAGAAAATGGCGACCTAAAACTTTTTCTCAGTTGGTTGGACAAGAAACTACGGTTCGAGTGCTGAGTAATGCTTTAGCTAATCAACAATTACATCATGCCTATTTATTTACGGGAACGCGTGGGGTTGGTAAAACGACCATTGCCCGTATTTTTGCCAAATCATTAAATTGTCATCAACGCCAAACGGCTGATCCTTGTGGACAATGTGAGGTATGTACTGCCATTGATCAAGGCAGATTTGTGGATTTAATTGAAGTGGATGCCGCTTCTCGCACGAAAGTGGACGAAACTAGAGAACTACTGGATAATGTACAATATGCCCCAACGCAAGGGGATTACAAAGTTTATTTAATTGATGAAGTGCATATGTTTTCTAAACATAGTTTTAATGCCTTATTAAAAACTTTAGAAGAACCACCCCCTCATGTAAAATTTTTATTGGCAACCACTGATCCTGATAAATTACCTGCTACCATATTATCTCGTTGTTTACAGTTTTATCTCAAACATTTATCTGAGACCCAAATTAAACAACAATTAGTGCATATTTTGCGGGCGGAACAGATTGGATTTGAAGAAGCAGGCTTAGACTGTTTAGCCCAATCCGCACAAGGTAGTATGCGTGATGCTTTAAGTTTATTGGATCAAGCCATTGCTTATGGGAAAGGTGAGGTCAAAGCGCAAGAGGTACGCTTAATGTTAGGTATTGTAAAACAACAAGCTGTCATCGAATTATTACAATTATTGATACAACGCCAAACAGTGGCAGTGATTGATAAAATTAATGAAATTAGCGAATATACCCAAGATTTTTTTGCGGTATTGCAAGAATTATTAGGCTTATTACATCAAATTGCCTTAGCTCAATTAGTCCAACCTAATCAGCAAGCAGACATTAATGCCTTAGCGTCTAGTTTATCACCGCAGGATTTACAATTGTATTATCAAATCGCTATTAAAGGCAAACAAGATTTACCTTTAGCGGTTAATCCTAAAGCGGGATTTGAAATGATGATATTACGAATGTTAGCATTTCATCCTCTGGAAATGCGGACATATTTGCAAGCCAGTTCACAAGCAAGTTCGCCACAGCCCGCCTCTAATATCCCCTTATCGAGTGCTAAGGGGAATGTAAATCTTAATCCTAATTTTGGCAATAATATTGAGCAAAGCCAAACAAAACCAGTAACAGATGAAATTAAGCCAACTCAAACTCCAATAACAACCGAAATGCTTGCAACATCTTCACTTGAGCAAACGAGTCAAAGTGATCAAGCACCAAGCCAAACCACTGACAGCACTTTAGCAAAGGCTAATGTGTTAGCACTGCGTAGTGATGCGGATAATGCTCAAAAAGATATAAACGATGCCGTAAAGAATGTTATATCATCACAAGATCAAACGGATACATTACCACCCGTTGTTCAAGGGAATAGTATTGAATTGAAGCAAACTTGGAATGAATTAATTATTGCTATGGACTTAACCTCAATGATAAGAGAGTTAGCAGTACATTGTGTGTTGGATAAATTAGAGCACAATCAGTTTTATTTGATACTAGAACAGCCTTATTATTTTTTAGCGAAGATTTCCAGTGCTCAAAAAGGTTTATTAAGATGTTTAAAACAGTATTTTAATAATGATAGTATTAAATTATCTGTGAAAGTAGGGGATATTAACGATAAAGGAAAAACTTTATTTGCCATTGAATCTGAGCAAAAACAACAACGTCAGCAACAAGCTGAACAGGATATTAAACAAGATCACTTTGTACAAGAGGTTGAACAAGAACTAGATGGTATAGTATTAACGGATACTATTCGACCTCATGAATCAGAATAAATAATAAACAGGAGAGATAATGAAAGGTATGTTAGGCAATATCATGCAACAAGCCCAACAAGCTCAAGAAGAAATGAAAAAAGCCCAATCGGAATTAGCCGAATTGCGAGTACAGGGTGAATCGGGTGGGGGTATGGTGAAAGTGTTAATGACAGGCAAACATGAATTAGTAAATATTGATATTGATTCGGTGGTATTACAAGAAGATAAAGAAATGTTACAAGATTTGGTGGTTGCGGCAGTCAATAATGCGGTCAGTAAAGTCGAAAAAGAAGTGCAATCCAAATATTCGGATATGTTAGGTGGTATTCAATTACCTGCAGGAATAAAATTACCTTTTTAATGAGAGATGAATTGGGCAATTATTCATCCACAAACCCAACAGCAGTGGTCGAATTATTATCATTTACGTTGGCAGTTGCTTAGAATGCCTTGGAAACAGCCTAAAGGCAGTGAGCAAGATTTGTTGGAATCCAACAGTATTCATGTTATGGTGGTCGATTCGCAACAATCAGTTTTAGCGGTGGCGAGAGGGCATCAAAATAGTAAAAAACAAGCACAAATTCGGTATATGGCCGTATTAGGGGCGTATCAAAATCAAGGCATTGGTCAACAATTATTGCAGTATTTAGAACAGCAAATTCAGCAATGTTTTCAAGTGAAAGCGATTGTATTAAATGCCAGAGAATCCGCCATTGGTTTTTATTTAAAACAAGGCTATCAAATTATTGGAACCGCATCAACATTGTATGGCTGTATTCCTCATGTAAAAATGCAAAAACGCTTATGACAAATACTTCTCATCAAACGAAAATTTTATTAAGCATTGTTGAACTCGGTGGTTACCCTGATTTTACTAGGCTTTATCAAAAATTAGGATACAAGAATGTTAGGGTTACTCCCGTAAGAAAAGCCGCCAGTTATTTAAAAAAGCATAGGGTTGATATTGTGGTTGCAGAATTTAATTTTCAATCGGATTGTCGAGATAGGTCCAGTCATTTAGAAACCTTATTTGCGATATTACAAAAACATGAAAACACGAAAGTAATCGTATTTTATGATAAAGAACATATTGATAAATTTGAACAAAGAATTAAGCAATGTTTTCCAGTGATGGCAAGCTTTGCTTATCCGATTGTTGAACCAGAATTAGAGCATAGTATTTGTAATGTTAATTCAAATCCCTAAAGTTTTAAACTCATCGCAATTATCGAGTATTCAACAAACTTTAGTGCAAGCAAAATTTGTTGATGGTAAGCTATCGGCAGGTAAAGTAGCGGCATTGGTAAAAAATAATCAAGAAGTGTCTATGGAACCGCAGTTGTTACAAGCACTGAATCAGTTGGTGATGGGAGCTTTGCTGAAACATCCTATTTATCAACAAGCCGTATTGCCTTATCGAGTCGCACAGCCGTTTTATGCTCGTTATACTGCGGGTATGTCCTATGGTTGGCATGTGGATGATCCTGTGATGGGAACAGAGAAAAGTCGTTATCGTAGTGATGTTTCTACAACCATATTTCTTAATTCACCTGAGGATTATGAGGGGGGCGAATTAGAGATTCAAACCAGTTTTGGTCATAAATTAGTAAAATTGCAAGCAGGGGATGCCATTGCGTATCCATCTTCGAGCTTACATAGAGTGAAAGAAGTGAGCAATGGAATGCGCTTAGTGGCGGTAACATGGGTACAAAGCATGGTGAAAGCACCCGCACAACGGGAAATTCTATATCAATTGCGTTCGACTTATGAACGTCTAGCTGAGATTATTCCCGAAGAAGATGAAAGTAAAAATCTGCATATAGCTTATGTGAATTTGGTGAGAATGTGGACTGAAATCTGAATTAAAATTTTCTGGATTTCTATTCCTTAATTCCCATTCCCACGCAGTAGCATGGGAACGAGAGTAACTTAATTTAGTCTCGAATTGAGCCTTTTTCTGCATGTGCCATATTGACAACTTGATTGGCAATATCCGCATATTCAGAACGGTAAGTGCTCATGCCATCAATGCTAGGAAAGTCAGTAAAATATTCTTTAGGGCTGATTTTACCGGCATGTTCGTTCGCAATAAATTCTTTTTGCATTTCTAGCATTCGTTTAATTAATTCCTGTTTCTCACTCATTGTGCTACCTTTTTTTTATATTTAACAATACGTCTTATTATATCATCAATTTGAAGATACAATCAAAAATAGTGCGATTTTTAATAACCACCTTTACGTCGGCTTTCAGGTAAGCCAGCAATGCGACCGGCCTGTTTACTAGGATTGCCTGGAAATAGGGCAAAAAGGTCTTTAGAACCAATTTTTTCGCCCCACTTTTTGCCCATATCTTTGACCATACTACGAGTATTAGGTTGATTTCCACGATTATCAAAAAATTCGGTACGCAAATAATTGATAACATCCCAGTGTTTTTCAGTCAACTCAATATTTTCTTCTTTTGCAATGACTTCAGCGACGGCTTCATTCCAGTCGTCTGCATTGACTAAAAAACCAGTTTCAGTGGTTTCAATTTCTTTACCATCAACAAGCATTGCCATTGTTTTAACTCCTTTTTATTTTGTAATTTAAGATTGATCGATTAGATTGATTGATTGATTCATAGATATGCTTATATTAATCAAAAAAACCTCATTGGTCTAGGTCTATATTTGTGAATATTTAATCCATTTTTGTTTCTTCTCCAACAGGAGTAATGCCTTTATGTGGAATCCATAAACCACAGCCAAATCGTTGATACTGACCAATGCCATGTTGTTGCAAGGTAATTGATTCTTGTTTGCTTAAATCTGCAATCATGACACTGCAAGTAAATAAGGTGTGTTGTGGATGTTTGATTGTTTGGGAACGTCCACATAATAATTTTTTGGGTTGGATATCTAGGGTTTGAATGGTTTGATAAATCTGGTTTAAAAAATCTTGTTCATCAATGATTTCGCTGGTTGTAGAATAAACAACATGACGAGAAAATAAGGTATCCGTCGCAATTAAGGTTTTAGTTTTAGCTTGACCAACTTTGAGAATAGACCCGGCAATATCTAAGGTTTGGTTGGTTAAATTTTGCACTCTTTCTATCATTGCTTTAGGTAGTCGCAATATCAATTTGCTTCGTTTGGAAAGATATAATATTTCTGTTTCTGGATTATTAGGTTGATACCAGCCATTGCCTGACGTTGCCGTAATAATAGGATGAATCCCTATATCATTCGTTTCATTAAGTATTGGTAATGCCTGAGATAATGCTTGATAGAGATCATAACTATGGTCGATTTTCAAGGTTTTACCACGAATGGAAAAACTAAGATCAACAATGCTATCATCAATAGTTGTCGTTGTTTGTGCGGTAGTTTCTTGCCAAAACATTGCTTATAACTTCCCGTAAAAAGCAGCTTCTAATCTATCTTCCCAATTTTCAGGGGTATCATTAAAAGGGGGTTTGACATCCATACTGAAATGAATGGCACCCTCATTTGCTGCTTGTTTGATGACAGGGATTAGTGCTTCAAATGAACTAAGTTCATGATTTTTTAATAAAATTTCACTTAAGCATAACATAAAATAATCCTTAAAATTTAAATACCCATTGTTTGAATGGGTTGATAGTATCTTGCACGATACAGTAAACGCTGTTCACCTTTAAATCCTTGACGATTATGTAAGACATTATTACTAATAATACCTTGACCTGCTTTCAGCTTATATTGCCATTTATAGCTCAAAGGTTGCGATAACAAGTCAGTGATGAAATCAACCGCATCTTTGGCATCAGGATGCCAAATAATATGACGCTGTCTTGCACTGTAACGCATGTGTAGCCGACCTGTTTGTGGATGAATTGAAAAGACAGGGCCAGTTTGGGCAGGTCGGATTTCTATCCCATTTTCAATATTCGCAGGAATTGTCATGGCATTGTTACGCATTAGTATAGGAATCCAGTTTGGGTTTTCATCACGCAAAGCAATATATACCCTCTCATAATCCAGCAAGGTATTATCACCACCGATTTCAGCAGGTCGCACACAGTGTAATATCCATGAATAAATCGTTTGTTCTTTCGTATTATAATAACCGTCAGTATGCCAACTCAGGGGTTTATTGCTATAGGGAATATAAAGTGCATGCCGACCTTGACCTTGTGATTGTACTTTTAATGAGCTAATCGCATCTTCATCGGCACATAAGTTTTGATTTATCGCATTTAAACCCAATTGTTGGGCAAGATGTTTTAAAGTATTTTTAGTAAATTCTGTCGTAGAACAGTCATAAACGGCCATATTCGTTTGTTGACAATACTGAATAATAGTTTGGTATTCTTCAGTCGTTAAGCGTTCTGGCTGTTGAATTTCTACCATAAGATTTTCAATCGTATGAGGATAGTTTTGTAGTTTTTGTTGACGCCATCGTAAATATTTTTCTTGATTTTTTAGTAGAAACAAGCTATTTTTCATTTCAAAAATTTTAGAGTTTTTTATTTAAAAACATTAATAGTATTTAAGTAAACAAAAATTTCAATATCACTAAATGTAAGTTTTAGTGGCAAAATCGCTAGGAATAATTAGATTTTTACTTAGTTTTAATGTTTGTGGTGTTAATTTAACTAAAAAATATTGCTAAAGGGATAGATAAACCCCCTCTTTAGGAAGTTTTACTTTGGTTAATATTGGACTAGACTTTGTGAAGAGTTTTAAATGAAAAACTTGGCATATTATTAAATAATAGGAGAATTAACTGATGCAAAAGCATAATACCCCCATGCTAGACGAACTGGAAAATGGCCCTTGGCCCAGTTTTATTTCTGGCTTTAAACGTCTAAGAGATCAACATCCAGAACAACGTATTAACGAAGTGAGCAATGATTTACTCGGTCAATTAGAGCATTCTTATGAAACCCGTAAAGGGTATTGGAAAGGTGGCACCGTGAGTGTTTACGGTTATGGCGGTGGTATTATTCCTCGCTTTTCAGAAGTCGGAAAAGCATTTCCTAAATCCAAAGAGTTCCATACTTTAAGAGTCCAACCTCCCGCAGGTAATTATTATACCTCTGATATTTTAAGACAAATGGCAGATAGCTGGGAAAAATACGGCTCAGGTCTTGTTACCTTTCATGGTCAAACGGGTAATATCATGTTTATTGGTGCGAATACAGAGAATACCCAACACTTTTTTGACGAAATCAATGATTATGGTTTTGATTTGGGGGGGGCGGGTCCTTGTGTTCGTACTGCTATGTCTTGTGTTGGTGCTGCTCGTTGTGAGCAATCTTGTACTAATGAGCATAAAATTCAACGTTTATTAGTCAATAATTTTACGGATGATGTTCACCGTCCTGCCTTACCTTATAAATTTAAATTTAAAGTGTCAGGTTGTCCTAATGATTGTATGAATGCCATTGAACGGGCTGATTTTGCGGTTATTGGGACTTGGCGTGATGATATGAAAGTTAATCAAGACGAAGTTAAGGCATTTGTGAGTGCGAAAGGTCGTCAATATGTGGTTGATAACGTCATTACTCGTTGCCCAACGAATGCGTTATCACTTAATGATGATGATACTTTAAATGTCGATAATCGTAACTGTGTTCGTTGCATGCATTGTTTAAATGTAATGACGAAAGCATTATCACCTGGTGATGATAAAGGTATTAGCATTTTAATCGGTGGTAAACGTACCCTAAAAATTGGTGATTTAATGGGAACGGTAGTGATTCCATTTATGAAACTTGAAACCGAAGAAGATGATGACAAATTAGTCGAACTTGCGGAAGAAGTGATTGACTTTTTTGCGGAAAATGCACTAGAACATGAACGCACAGGTGAAATGATTGAGCGTATTGGTTTAGTCAATTTCTTAGAAGGGATTGGTGTTGATGTTGATCCGAATATGGTTGGCAGTCCACGTCAGTGTTCTTATGTTCGTATGGATGGATTTGAAGATGCTGCCAAAGAATGGTTTGATAATCAAGCAGAAAAAGCAGCAGGTTAACGGATGATGAAAGGGTTTCCTTATTTATAAAGGATAAGGAAACCTTTTTTTTGACAGTTTTTCATAAAACAATTAGGAGAATAGAATGGCAAAAGATATGCGGGAACCGATAGAAACTGGTTGTCCGGATGGATTTCAATATATGCATCCAACGATGAGGAAAAATTTTGGTTTATGGGATTATCATGAACATCCTCGTCCTGGTGTATTAGTTCATGTTGCGAAAAATGGTGATAAAGTTTGGACAGTAAAAGCAGGTACTCAACGTATTTTAGACGTGTTTACCTTGCGTTTACTTTGTGATATTGCGGATCAATATGCCGATGGTTATGTGCGTTTTACCATTCGTAGTAATATTGAGTATATGATTACGGATGAAGCGAAAGTTCAACCATTGATCGATGCCTTAGAAAAAGCCGGGTTTATTGTGGGTGGTACGGCTAACTCTGTCAGTATGATTTCTCATACCCAAGGTTGGTTGCACTGTGATATTCCGGGTACAGATGCTTCTGGTGTGGTAAAAGCCATGATGGATGAGTTGATTGAGGAATTTAAGAACTGTAATATGCCAAACCGTGTTCATATTACCACGTCTTGTTGTCAGATTAACTGTGGAGGGCAAGGGGATATTGCTATCAATGTACAACATACGAAACCCCCTAAAATTAAACATGATCTAGTGGCGAATGTTTGTGAGCGTCCCTCCGTTGTCGCTCGTTGTCCTGTGGCAGCAATTCGACCTGCAATGGTGAATGGTAAGCCCTCATTAGAGGTGGATGAGAAAAAATGTATTTGTTGTGGTGCGTGTTATCCTCCTTGTCCTCCTATGCAAATTAACGATCCTGAACATACCAAATTAGCGATTTGGGTAGGCGGTAATCACTCAAATGCGAGAAGCAAACCAAGCTTCCAGAAATTAGTAGCCGCAGGTATTCCAAATAATCCACCACGTTGGCCAGAAGCAACGGCAATTGTGAAGAAAATTTTAGCGGTTTATAAAGAAGATGCGAGAGATTGGGAAAGAATTAATGATTGGATCGAACGTATTGGTTGGCCACGTTTCTTTGAATTAACTGAATTGCCTTTTACTAAGTATCATATTGATAATTGGACGGGGTCTAGAAAAAGTTTAAATGCTTCGACTTATATTCGGTTTTAATTGATCTGCGTCAATAAATGAAATGAAGCGAAAAAATAAAAATGGTAATAAACAACAGGTAAGTAAATTCATCTGTTGTTTATCGTGAGTATAATTTCTAGGATAATTTTGGAAAAGGATAGAACATTTATGAAGTTTGCGATTCAAGTTAATGAGGGTCCTTATCAACATCAGTCTGCGGATACAGCTTATCAATTTACGAAAGCTGTTTTAGAAAAAGGACATGAAGTATTTCGGGTCTTTTTTTATCATGATGGCGTGAATAATGGTACTCGTTTAGGTATCCCACCTCAGGATGACAGAAATATTACTAAACAATGGACAGCATTAGCCGAAGAATATGATTTGGATTTAGTGGTTTGTGTAGCTGCTGCCCAGCGTCGTGGTTTATTGGATGAAAATGAAGCAAGACGTGCAGGTAAAGATGCCGATAATATTGCCGATAAATTTCGTATTTCTGGGCTTGGCCAGTTAATTGAAGCAGGTATCCAAGCGGATCGTTTAGTAGTATTTGGTGACTAAAAGGATAGAGTAATGACTGATGAAGCAATGATGGATGATGAAATGGATGGAGAAGAAGGGGTGATTAAAAAGTTCCTATATGTGAACCGTAAAGCACCTTATGGTACAATTTATGCCTTAGAATCTTTGGAAGTAGTGTTGATTGCTACCGCATTTGATCAAGATGTAAGCCTAGTATTTATTGATGATGGCGTTTATCAATTAATTAAAGGTCAAAATACTGAAGGCATTGGTGTTAAGAATTTTTCTCCTACTTATAGAGCTCTGGAAATGTATGATGTTGAAAAATTATATGTTTCAAAAGATTCAATGGCAGAACGGGGCTTAACCGAAGACGATTTAATTGTTCCTGTGGAAGTGTTAGATAACGATCAAATGAAAACACTGATGGAAGAACAAGACGTAATTTTAAGTTTTTAATTTAGGAGGAAATAATGCTTCATATTGTAAACAAGTCTCCTTTTGAGCGAAATTCTTTGGAAACATGCTTAAGTTTGGCGATGGATAATAGTACAATATTGCTAATTGAAGATGCTGTTTATGCGGCAATGCAAGGTGGAAAGTTTTCTGATAAGATGGCATCTGCTGCTGAGCAGTGTTCAGTCTATGTGTTAGCACCTGATTTACAAGCAAGAGGAATGCCTGACGAAAAAATAATTTCAGGAATTAAAACCGTCGATTACTCTGGTTTTGTTGATCTTGTGGCTGACAATAAAAATGTACAATCTTGGTTATAATCAAGTCAATGTTTAAATAGTTTAGTTTTTTATATTTTTTTATATATCATTAAAAATGAGGTGAAATTATGTCAATTGAAGTTAATGGAAAAACTTTAGAAACGGATGAAGAGGGTTATTTAGCCAACATCAATGAATGGGAAGAAGGTGTGGCAACAGTGATGGCGAAGGAAGATGAGTTAGAGTTAACGGATGAACATTGGGAAATTATCAATTTTCTTCGTGAATATTATGAAGAATACCAAGTCGCACCAGCCGTACGGGTATTAACTAAAGCCGTTGGTAAAAAAATGGGTAAAGACAAGGGGAATAGCAAATATTTATATGCGTTATTTCCTTATGGTCCTGGTAAACAAGCATGTCGTTATGCTGGCTTACCTAAACCAACAGGTTGTGTATAAGTATTAGAACCTCGCTCTATACTTCATACCCCATACTATGGTTTGTTATGCTTGGGTATAGAGTGAGTTTTATTAACTTTAGTCAATAGTCAATGAGATAGCTTAGGGATATTTGATAAATGTATTCCCTAACAATAAATTACAAATAGGATTGTCTTATGTCAGTATTATATGGTGTGTTATTTTTCTTAGCATCCATTATTTTTATAGGGGGATTAGTTTATAAAATCAGACAATATTGGCGAACTCCCGCCCCCTTAAAAATTCCTACAACGCCGGCACCTGTTACCCAAACTGGTGTGGTATGGCGATTGTTTCGAGAAGTCGTTTTTTTTGAAAGTTTATTTCGTTCTACGAAATGGACTTGGATTTTTGGCTGGTTATTCCATTTTGGTTTGTTCTTAGTGCTAGTAAGACATTTAAGATATTTTATTGATCCTATTCCCGTGTGGTTAGTATGGCTACAACCATTTGGTAAGTATGCCGCTTTTGCAATGTTATTTGGCTTGGCTGGATTGCTTGCGCGACGTATTTTTGTGGATAGAGTACGTTACATTTCTGCACCGTCTGATTATCTAATGTTATTGTTATTGTTAGCGATTGGTTCTAGTGGCCTATTAATGACGTTTGTTTTTCATACTTACATTGTGGGTGTGAAAGCGTTTTTTCGTGGTCTAATGTATTTTGATTGGCAGGCATTACCTGCTGATCCCGTATTATTAGCCCATTTAGGAATGGTCATGTTCTTAATGATTATTTTTCCATTTAGCAAGTTATTACATGCCCCAGGCATCTTTTTTAGTCCAACTCGTAATCAGGTCGATAATCCTAGAGAAAAACGCCATCTAGCTCCTTGGGCTGAAAAGTTAGAAGCCGTAGATGGGCAATAATGAGTATTATGTATTGAATATTGGGAGTGCCTAATGGCAAAAATTGATTTTGAAATACCTAAATTAGAAGATTATCCTGTTGTTCCTGCGGTGAAAGAAGGAACGATGAAGCATAGTCAACCCTATAAAGCCATTGACAAATTTCAGGAACCTTTAGGTTATCCGGGTAAATTGGTCGATAATTGGAAAGAACGTGCTTTAGATAAAATGGGAGAGCTACTAGGGAAATATCGCTCATTACAGGTTTATTTAGATTCTTGTGTGAAATGTGGTGCTTGCACGGATAAGTGTCATTATTTTTTGGGCACCTCAGACCCTAAAAATATGCCAGTGGGTCGTCAAGATTTATTGCGTAAAGTCTATCGTCGACATTTCACTTTCGCTGGAAAATATTTTCCAAAATTGGTTGGTGCTGAAGATTTAACGAAAGACGTTTTAGATGATTGGTATAGTTATTATCACCAATGCTCACAATGTCGTCGTTGTTCCGTGTTTTGTCCTTATGGTATTGATACTGCTGAAATTTCTATGGCAGCCAGAGAAATTTTAGATAGTGTGGGTGAGGGGCAAAAATATTGCAATGAAATTATTGCTAAGGTTTACAAAATTGGGAATAATTTGGGTTTACCTGGACCCGCACTTGTTGATACCCTGGAAGGTTTGGAAGAAGATGTTGAAGAAGAAACCAACATTCAAGTGAAATACCCAGTGGATCAAAAAGGGGCGGATATTTTATTAATTACCCCTTCCGCTGATTTTTTTGCAGAACCTCATGTGGATGGCTTAATTGGTTATGGTAAAGTATTTCACCAAGCAGGTTTAAGTTGGACTTTAAGCTCTTATGCCTCTGAAGCTGCTAACTTTGGCATGTTTATTGGTAGTTATGAAAATATGCGTCAAGTATCACTCAGAATCCGTAAAGCGGCATTGGACCTTGGGGTAAAACGCATTATATTTGGTGAATGTGGTCATGCGTGGCGGGTTGCTTATAGTTTTTTAAATACTTTGGCAGGGCCGTTTGATTTTCTTGATAAGCGTTATCCAGTACCTCAACATATTTGTGAGCTTACTCATGGCCTTATTGAAAGTGGTGTGTTACGTTTTGATAAATCTGCTAATGATGATATGGTGTTGACCTATCATGATTCTTGTAATGTGGCAAGGGCTTCCAGAATGGGACGTAAACCAGGTGGTCAGTTCACCATTCCTAGGGACATTATCAGGGCAAGTTGTAACAATTTTTATGATATGCCTTATGAAACCATTCACGATAGCACTTTCTGCTGTGGTGGTGGGGGGGGGTTATTAACCGATGATTTAATGGAAGTGCGAATTAAAGGTGCCATGCCTAGGGCACAAGCACTAAAACAGGTGGTAGACGATTATGGTGTTACCCATATGGCCGCAATTTGTGCGATCTGCAAAAGTCAGTTTACGAAAGTATTGCCTTATTTTGGGTTTACTATGGATCAAATTGTCAGTGTTCACCAGTTGGTGAGTAATGCGATTGTAATGGATATCAAAGAAGTATAATTTTAATGATTAAACAAAGAGTAAGATAATAGGAGAGGATTATGTCAGCATCCAGTGAAGATATGAACATGAAATTAACCTTTCGCCGTTTTGAAGACGGTGAAAATTCTTGGGATGATTTAACCGAAAAGATTTTTAATGGTGATCATTCCTATAAATGTCCTACCTATATTCATAAAACTCCTCCTTGTCAAGGAAGCTGTCCCTCAGGTGAGGATATTCGAGGTTGGTTAGGGATTGTGCGTGGTATGGAAAAACCACCTGAAGGGATGACTTGGCAAGAATATGCCTTCCGTCGATCAACTGATGCGAATCCTTTTCCTTCTATGATGGGACGGGTTTGTCCTGCCCCTTGCGAAGATGGGTGTAATCGTAACGAAGTTGAAGATTTTGTGGGCATTAACTCAGTTGAACAATATATTGGTGATAGTGCGATTGAAGCAGATTTAGCTTTTGCAAAACCTGTGCAAGAAAGTGGGAACAACGTTGCGATCATTGGGGGTGGTCCTGCGGGTCTTGCCGCTGCTTATCAACTCCGTCGTAAAGGTCATGCTTGTACAATTTTTGATTACCAAGAAGAGCTTGGTGGTATGATGCGTTATGGTATTCCTGGTTATCGTACCCCAAGAGATGTATTAGATAAAGAAATTCAACGCATTATTGACATGGGGGTTGAAGTCAGGGCGAACACTAGGGTTGGTAAAGATGTCAGCATGAAAGAAGTTGAAGATGAATTTGATGCCGTTTTATGGGCGATTGGTGCACAATCTGGTCGTGGTTTGCCTGTCGATGGATGGAATGAAACGTCTAACTGTATTTCTGGGGTAGCGTTTCTTGAAGCCTTTAACCAAGGCCGTTTAAAAGTTGTGTCAGAGCGTGTGGTGGTGATCGGTGGTGGTGATACCTCTATTGATGTGGTCTCTGTTGCTCGTCGTTTGGGTCATATTGAAAATATTCATGAAAAAGATAGACCTGAAAATATTGTGATGGGCTATACGGCTCATGATGTGGCTTCTTCTGCAAACAAACAAGGTGCGGATGTAACATTAACTTCGTTATTTCCAGTAGAAAATATGACAGCAGCAGAACATGAAGTCAATGATGCACTGAAAGAAGGGGTTACTATCCGTGGTAGTGTTATGCCACTTGAAATTATTAAGGGGGACGATGGTCGTGCCACTGGTTTAAAAATCGCCGAATGCACTATGGAAGGCAATCGTCCTGTCCCTGTCGAAGGCACTGAAGAGATTTTGCCTTGCGATTTAATTGTGTCTGCCATTGGTCAAGCAGGTAATTTGGAAGGCTTAGAAGAATTGGATAGTGGCAATACCTTTATTGCCTCTGATAAATTTTATCAAGTACCTAATCGTCCGGGGCATTTCGTGTGTGGTGATATTGTCAGACCTCATTTGTTAACAACAGCCATTGGTCAAGCGTCAGTCGTGTCTGATACCATTGATCATTTTTTCAAACATGAAGAAAATCATCGTCGTCCTAAGGTTGATGTGCACCATTTCAATTTGTTGGAAAAACTAGCGGAAGTAGGTTTAGAGCCAGAACATTTTGAAAGTAAGGGGGATTTAAGAGGGACTTCCAGTGAAAATTATGCGGTACATAATTACGAAGATCGTTCCAGTCAAGAAATCATTCCGCATACTGAATTATTTTTAGGGCATTTTGAATTTACCCCTAGAAATAAACGTATGGAAGACGTGCCTAGTGCCGACGAGGTTATTGGTCATTTTAAAGAACGGGTGATTGGTTTAGATACTGATCATGCCATAGATGAAGCCAAGCGTTGTATGAGTTGTGGTATGTGTTTTGAATGCGATAATTGTGTGATCTTTTGTCCACAAGATGCGGTACTTAGAACGCCAAAGAAAGAATCAACCACCGGTCGTTATGTTTATACTGACTATACCCGTTGTGTCGGTTGCCACATTTGTTCTGATGTTTGCCCAACGGGTTACATTAAAATGGGACTCGGTGAATAAGTCATAAAATTTTGAGGTAGTAAGTTTCGGTCTGGTATTATAACTAGGACTAAATGCTTACTACCTTAATCGAATAATTGGATAGGAGAAGAACCCTGAACAGACTCATATTATTTTTTACCGCATTATTGATGAGTATCAATGTTTATGCAGGTGGTGTTGGATCGCCACAATTACCTAAAGGTAAAGGTGAACAGTGTGTTGAAGCAACACCTGAAATGCAAAGAAATCATATGAATTACTTGTTGCATAAGCGTGATCAGACTATGCATCAAGGGATTAGAACGAAACAATACAGTTTAATTGAATGTATTGATTGCCATGTATCAAAGGATGAGCAAGATAATTTTATTCCGATTAATGCCGAAGGCCAATTTTGTCAGGCTTGTCATAGTTATGCTGCTGTGAGTATTGATTGTTTTCAATGTCATGCGACCACACCCGATAAAGATAAACAGGCTTCGGCAACGTCATTATCTCATTCTCAAGAGATGTTAGCTCAGCAACAATTAAAAGATTTTTTAGCAGCCCAGCATCCAACGGAGAAAATTCATGACTGATTTGAATAAAAATTCTGATCTTCAAACTGAGACTCAAACGACTCGCCGTCAATTTCTGGCTAACACTGCCACAGCAACTGCTGCGGTTACGATTGCACCTGGTGTGTTATTACATCAAGTAGCACAAGCGAAACCTGATGAACAGGAAGTTACTGACAAAGTGCGTTGGGGTATGGTGATTGACACGAGTAAATGTTCTGACGGTTGTAATGACTGTGTTACCGCTTGTGATAATGAGCATGGCTTAACAGGTTTTAATCGACCGGAAACCGATGCCCAATGGATTCGTAAAGTAACAGTAAAAGACAAGCAAACGGGAAAACAAACGTCTTTGCCAATGTTATGTCAACATTGTGAAAATCCGCCTTGTGTCGATGTTTGTCCGACAGGTGCTTCATTTAAACGGGAAGATAATATTGTATTGGTGGACAAGCATATTTGTATTGGGTGTCGTTATTGTATGATGGCTTGTCCTTATAAAGCCCGTTCTTTTGTTCATGAAATTTTAACGGAACAAAAGCCTCATACTCCGAGAGGAAAAGGTACCGTAGAAAGTTGTACATTTTGTGTGCATAGGGTAGATAAAGGGGAAACACCCGCTTGTGTTGAAGCATGTTCTGATAATGAACATCATGCCATGCTGTTTGGTGATTTAAAAGATAAAAACAGTAAAATTTCGCAGTATCTACAAAAAAATGCCAGCAGACAAGTTCGTGCCGATTTCGGATTAAATCCTGGTGTGCGTTATCAAGGGATATAAAGGATAGATTGCTCAATGAAAAAGATTGTTTATCGAGAATTAGAAGGAACAAGTAATGGGTATTATACCTTACTAGGTGCTTTGGGATTGGTTTTAGCATTTGGTTTAGGTGCTGCCTATTTTATGGAACACAGTGGGCATTATGTGACAGGAATGACAAATCAAATCGTTTGGGGCATGCCTCATGTATTTGCGGTGTTTCTCATTGTGTCTGCGTCAGGTGCCTTGAATGTCGCATCAATTAGTTCAGTGTTTAATAAGCCTATGTATAAGCCTTTGGCAAGATTATCAGGATTATTAGCGATTGCCTTGTTGGCTGGCGGATTGATGATTTTGGTACTGGATTTAGGCCGACCTGATCGTTTGATTGTCGCCATGACTTATTATAATTTTAAATCAATTTTTGCTTGGAATATTTTTCTCTACACTGGGTTTTTTGCCATTGTTGGGGTGTATTTGTGGGTAATGATGGATAGAACGGTCAATCAATATTCTAAATATGCGGGATTTTTTGCCTTTATTTGGCGATTGATTTTAACCACAGGTACCGGGTCTATTTTTGGTTTTTTAGTGGCAAGACAAGCCTATGATGCCGCTATTATGGCACCTATGTTTGTCATTATGTCATTTTCATTTGGTTTAGCCATTTTTATTTTGGTGTTAATGGTAAGCTATCAATGGAGTGAGCGACCTTTAGGGGATAAAATTATTTTTCGTTTGAAAAATTTACTTGGGGTTTTTGTTGCAGCTGTACTATACTTTGTATTAGTGTATCACTTAACTAATTTATATGCGACTGAGCATCATGGTGTGGAAGCCTTTATTTTATTGGAAGGAGGTTTGTTTACCAAGTTATTCTGGATGGGGCAAGTGGTTATGGGTGGGTTAGTGCCAATTGCCATGTTGTATCATCCAAGTCTGGGACAGTCCCGTGGCATGATTGCCATTGCTTGTTTGTTGGTTATTTTAGGAGGATTATCCCAAATATATGTTATTATTATTGGTGGTCAAGCCTATCCATTGGAACTTTTTCCAAATATGGAAGTGATAAGCTCAAGTTTTTATGATGGGCAGATTAATACTTATACACCCAGTGCTCCAGAATTTTTGTTAGGCTTAGGTGGCATGGCAGTTGCGTTGTTAATCGTAACTGTGGCAGTGAAATTTCTTCAGTTCTTGCCTTTAACTTTGGCAGATGAAGTGATTGATCCTCATCATAAAGCTTAATCGTCAAGTCTCCTTGTGTGTGTGATGAAAAAAGGCGTAGTACCTAGTATTACGCCTTTTTTTATGGTTAGTTTCATGTCTTATTTTATGTTATCTGCAGCTCATAAATCGTCGGGTAAAACGACGGTATCTATTGGTTTATGTGCGAGTTTTGCTCGTTTAAATAAACATATTCAAGCCTTTAAAAAAGGGCCTGATTATATTGATCCCATGTGGTTAGCTCAGGCATCAGGACGGTCTTGTTATAATTTAGATTTTTATACCATGACCCAAGCTGAAATTAAATCGTGTGTTGTAAAACATATGCAAACCTCAGATATTGGCTTAATTGAGGGTAATAAAGGCTTATATGATGGACTTAATTTGGATGGCAGTAATAGTAATGCCGCTCTAGCCAAATTATTAGAGGCACCTGTTGTGTTAGTGATTGATGTTAGAGGCATGACTAGAGGAATTGCACCATTGATTCTTGGTTATCAAGCCTTTGAACCTAATTTAAATATTATTGGGGTGATTTTTAATCAAGTTGGGGGTTCTCGACATGAGACTAAATTACAGCAGGTGGTTGAATATTATACTGATTTAGAGGTTTTAGGTGGTATTTATCGTCATCCTGATTTAGAAATTATTGAACGCCATCTAGGCTTGATTCCTAGCAATGAGTCCAAGCAAGTGACACAAAAAATTAATCAAATTGCCGATAAAGTAGCTCAACAAGTTGATTTAAACAAATTGGAACAGGTGATTGACACTGATCAAACTCAGACTAGCCAATGTAAAAAATCATCACTGATTTCTGACTGTAATATAATTGTGCCAAGTAATTTGACTATCGGTATTATGCAGGACGCTGTTTTTGGTTTTTATTATGCCGATGATTTACAAACTTTCGCACAGTTTGGGGTTGATCTAGTGCCAATTAATGCTTTAACAACTAGAGATTTACCCAAAATTGACGGTTTATTTATTGGTGGTGGTTTTCCTGAGTCTTGTATGTTGGAATTGGATGCAAATATTGCATTACGACAAGCCATTTACCAAGCCATTGAACAAGGCTTGCCAAGCTATGCCGAATGTGGGGGCTTAATGTATTTAAGCAAGTCCTTAACTTGGAAACAGCAAACTTGTCAAATGGTTGGTGTATTACCTTTTGACACCATAATGCACACAAAACCTCAAGGACGAGGGTATGTCAAACTGAAAGAAACCCGTCATCATCCTTGGCCAAAGTCAAAACTTGATTTAAACCAACAACAAACACATAAAACACATATTATCTATGCTCATGAATTCCATTATTCGGGTTTACAAAATTTGCCTGAAGGTTTAACGTATGCTTATCAAGTAGAGCGAGGTTATGGTATTAATGGGAAGTTTGATGGCATTGTGTATAAAAATCTATTAGCAAGCTATTCCCATTTGCGTCATGTGAATGCGAATCCTTGGATTGAAAGATTTATTAGATTTATAAAGGAGAAATAGTAATGTTTAAAATCACAGCCAATGCTGCAAAACAGGTTTTATTATCAATTGAACAGTCTAATATTGAAGCTGATTGGGCATTGCGTTTAGCCGTAAACGAACGACAAGATGGTAGCTTTGAATATCAAATGGGCTTTGATCAAAAAAAAACAGAAGATGTGTTTATAAGCTCAGAGGGAATTGATATTGTGTTTGAGTCTAAATACAAAGAATTATTACAGGGAGCGGTATTAGATTATGCTGACATTGAACAAGGGCAAATGCATTTTATTTTTTTAAATCCTAATGATCCACATTATACCGCCCCTAAAGAACAGTCATAGGTTCAGTAATGGAACTTTCAAGTGAAGATGCTTTACGCTTAAATATCTTATTAGCGAATGACTTGCAAGCCGTAAGAATTGATGAATCCAAAATGATAGTTTATGGCTTATTAGCCGATGGTGAAGCTAAGGTTGAATTGCATCCTACCGTGAGAGATACACAATATATTCGGGGGGTGAAAGAATTATTCTCAGGGCATGTGATGGGTTCCCCAGGCGGTTATCCTATTTACTTAAGGCGTTGGACTCGAATGGGGCAAATGCGAGATGATAATTTAGAAAAACTACTAATGTTAGGCGAATCAGAAGCCGTTGTTGCTGTGGTTGGTGCGTCAGGATTAACCCCAGAATTAGCACGACGAGCATGGTGGTGTTTGCCGGATTCCAGCAATGCAAGAGGTATGTTAGAAAAGCCTGCGATTTTAGCAACGGATATTGGCAAAGAATTGGTGGATTATTTATTTGAGCATTTGGCGTTTGAACAAGAACCCAAATTATTGGTCGAAACCATTGCCATTATTTTAAAATCGGGGCGATTGGATCCGTCTCAAGTAGAAAAATTATGGCAAATGGCAAAAAAGAAAAATGCTTATCAAGTGGGTTTTTTACTGGCACAATTGGATGAATTGCCTGAAAAAGTGAGTGCGAGAGCCGATTTTGAGCATTATCAACAACAATTTGCCACAGAAATAGCACAAGGCAATCAATTGCTTCTATGTTATTTAAAAATCTTATCAGAAGATGGTCAAAGTTTTATTAAACTGGCACAACAAGCCTTAAAAAAACCGGTGGATCAAGAGGTCGTGTTATTATTATTAGAAGCGATTGCCAAGTTTTTTATCCCCGCCAATTTTGAGTTGCTTACTCAAGAAACTGAACTTGAAACGATTGTTCAAGCCGAACCAAAATTTGCTGATGGTCAGCAATATCAATGCTTACTAAGTCATTATCCTGAATTACAATCTCAAATTCATGCCATGTGGGTTTTATCGCATTTAGGGGATATGATTGTAAAATCAACCTTTGCTAAAACGGACGCTATTGGCACAGTCATGCGTCGACGTTTGCAAGCCATTACTCAACGAATAGAACAACAATTCCTTGAGCTTAAACAAACATCATTGTAACGCTCTAAAAAAATATTGCAAGGTCATATCAATGATATTTATTGTGAGATGTCGGAATGGGAAGGTGCGATGATCTAAAATCGCTTACTTAAACAGTCATTGCTTTCTAATCACATTTTCTAGTGATTATGCCATGCCATAAACTTAGTATGGTTTCATTCATGATGCTTTAACCCAGTGTCGTAAGGATTCCAGCAAGGAAAAGAATACTGGCACAGCTAACAAGGTTAAGAACGTACCCGTTAATAAACCACCAATGGCAACCACTGCTAATGGTGATAATCGTTCGATTCCCACCGCCCATTCCAATGCCAGTGGAATCATACCAACGGTTGAAGATAAAGCAGTCATAAGAATTGGACGGGTTCGTTTTTTCACGGCTTCAAGCAATGCCTGATGGGTATTTTTCCCTTGTTTTATGGCAACTTTGGCAAAATCAATCAATAAAATACCATTATTAACAATAATGCCCATTAATAGGATCATGCCCATAAAGGCAGGCATGGAACCAAATTTGTCTGCCAGCAGTAATCCCCAAACAGCACCAATAAGGGCCAGTGGCAAACTACCCATAATTGCCAGAGGATCGAGAAAAGAACGGAAAGTAACCAGTAACATCAAATATAGTAAGACTAAACCTAACAAAAAGGATTTCGCAAGACGTGAAAAGGATTCCGATAATTGTTTAAATTCACCTTCATAGTGGATTTGATAACCACGAGGCAAGGTCAAATCAGCGAGTGCCTCATTAATATATTCGTGTAAGGTCGTAATGGCAATATTTCGTCGCCAAGCAAGAATGTCCACTGTGGGTTCTAGGGATTGGTGAGTTTCAGCCGTTGGTACGATGACAATGCGTGGTGTTGCGACAGAGGCCAGTGGAACAAATACATTGTCTGTCGTGCGAATTGACAAGGTCGCGATATCATTCGTACTATTGCGTTGACCATTTTGTAAACGTACCCAAATTTGTATAGCGTCTTCGCCTGCAACCCTGATACGCCCCCCAGATGTGCCACCGACAGCTTTCGAGACTTGTTGTGCAATGCTTGCCACTGATAATCCGTGTATCCTTGCTAAGGCTGGATCAACATTTAATTCAATGCGTTTGGAATAGCCTTGCCAACTGCGTTCCATGCCTGTGAGTCCTGGTATTGGTTTTAATCGTTGCATGACTTGATTTGCTAACTCATCTAAAACCGCTGGATCAGGACCGCTAAGCATGATATCGACATTCGCACGCATCGAGGATAAGGGGGTGGCACCAAACACTGTCGCATTGACTGAAATGAGTCCTGGAATTTTGCGTAATGCTTGACGCAAGGCAACATTGATCTCATACAAACTGCGATCCCGATGAAAGCGATCAACTAAGTTGATGGTAAGCTCACCTTGTTGCAGTAGCCGTTGTGCACCAAAGGATTTCACACCGGGCTCGGAACCCACCACGGTTGAATAGGAAATCAGCCATTGTGATGGAATATGCTGTTGAATGACGGTCTCTATTTGCTTGATGATCCAACGCATTTGTTGCTCATCTGTATCTGCTTGGGCTTCAAAGCGAATGTGGGTGATGCCAGTGTCCATTAATGGCATGATTTCACGACCCAAGAGTCGCATCTGGCTGGCACATACCACAAACAATAGAGAAAACAGTATGACGACCAGTGCACGGTGTCGCAATCCCCAAGTGACCAGATAAATATATAAACGTTTCAAGGGTTCTAACACCCATTGGGCAAATGGGGATAATAACCAAGCCAATGGATCGTGTGCCTTAGGTTTTATGATGAATGGTGCAAAGAGTGGAATGAGTGCGATAGAAACCAGCAATGACGCAAACAAGGCGACTGACAAGGTAATGGTTAAGGGACGCAATACCGTTTCTACATAGCCACCAATAAACATAATTGGCAGCAGCACGAGGATAGTGCTGATAGTACCACTGGCATCGGCAAATAGAATTTCATCCAGTCCACGAATGGCTGCCACATGCTGGTTTTCGCCTAGTTCCCGCATATGTCGCTCTATGTTCTCCATGACCACGATCACATCATCCGCCAACAATCCCACTGCAATAATAATCGCTGATAATGTTACCATATCAAATTCATAACCCAGCCACCATAAAATAGCAAAACTGAATAAATAGGAAATAGGTAACGATATTGCGACAACCATCGCCGCGCGTGTATTGCCAATAAATAACAAGATGACAAACACTGTCATAATCACCGCATCACGCAAAGAATTTAACATATTATTGACAGTGAGACTAATGAGGCGACTTTGGCTATCTGCGACCTGAATATCGAGTGTTGGGAATGCTTGGCGTATTGCTGGCAGATGTTGATTGATCGAATTGATCACCGATTGGGCAAAACCGTTTTCAGAACGTAGTAAGGTAATTGCGATAGCTGCTTTGCCATTCCCATAGTACAATGAACTAGGGTCTGCCGTACCCCAGCTCACTCGCCCTAGATCAGAAATCCGAATATGACTGTGTTGGTCTAAGGGGATGAGTATCCGAGCCAGATCATTAGGGTCTTTTGCTAGGGTTTGTGCCGTGAGCAGTAGGCGATCACCGTCTCGATAGGCCAGCCCTGAGGGTTGTGATAAATTGGAGGATATTAGGGCTGCGGCAACTTGGCTAATGTCCAAGCCACTTGCGAGTAGCTTATTACGATCAAGGTCAATATGCACTTGACGGATAGGACCACCAAATACTTCTGCTTCGGCGACACCGGGTAAATTGATCAATGTATCGCGTAAGTCATGTGAGACTAAACGGCGTACTTGTGCCAAATCTAAGCCACTATCGGGTGTTGCTGTTACTGCCAGTGTCATGACAGGTCTAGCCGCATCGGTAATTTTAAATATCAGCGGTTCACGAATGTTTTGTGGAAGCAGGCTACGAACACGCGATAGCTCAGTGGAAACCGCATTAGCAACCGTATTGATATCATTGCCATAATTAAATTCTACTTGAACCATTGCAACTTCATCGCGTGAGCTTGAGCTGACTCGGCGTACACCATCAATAGCTGATAGTCGCACTTCCAGTAGGTGTGTCACTTCATTGGCAACATCATTGGTAGTCGCGCCTGGCCATTGGGTAACGACTGAAATGACTGGCCGATTGGTATCGGGAAACAAATTGCTTGGTATGGCATGAAATCCCATCCAGCCTAGTAACAATGTTGCTAGTGTGGCAGCCATAATCGCATGGGGTTGTGCGAGTAAGCGTGTCGCAAATGTCATGGCGGGTTTCCTTTGTTGGTATCCTTGAACAATGTAGTGATAACAGGGTCTTGATCACTGAGTTGTAATAACACACTGTCATGTGCCACAATCACTTGATCACCTTCCTTTAGTTCAGGACTTTCGACAGCAATGCCCTGATGTGTATTTAATACAATTTTGACAGGGAGTCGTTGAACATGGGCTTGCTTATTCGGCACGACTTTGAATACAAATCCGTTTTGTGCCGTTTGAATCACCGCTTGCTGTGGTACTGACAAGGCATTGCTTACAGATTCTAATACAACTCGAGCAGGAATCCTAGCACCACTAGGCAAGGCAAATGGCATATGGTCGAGATCGGCTTCTGCGGTTCCTAAGGCATGAGGATCCAGTGCTGGAAAAATGCGGGATAAGGTAATGCTTTGTTGCTTTGTGCCGTACTCAAGTATCACTAGCGTGCCTTGATGAACCTGATCCAGAATCTGTTGCGGTAATTTGACCTGAAGTCGTGCCGCACTGTCCACCGTCAGTTGGTATAATGTTTTGCCAGGCAGGGCAGTATCGCCTGGTTCCGCTAGCCGTGCGGCTACCATAGAGGTTTGTGGTGCGGTAATACGGCCATAACCGATGCGAACATCCAGTGCCGAAATTTGTTTTTGCAACTGTTTGACTTGTTTGCTTGCGGCTAAGGCGGCGGTTTTTTTTGCTTCAAACAGTTCTTCGGTGGTCAATCCTTTTTGTTGCAGGTTTTGCTGGCGTTGAAATTCATCTTGTGTTCTTGAAACATCTGCTTTCGCTGCTTGCAGTTGAGCGACCAGTCCCGCACGTTGTTCTTTTAACTCAGCAACCGATATTTGCACGAGCAAATCGCCTTGATGCACCATAACGCCTTCTCGTGGTCCCATTTTTTCTATGGTCCCACTGATTTGGCTACTCAAAGTGATTTCGGTACTGCCATGTAAGGTTGCCAAGGCTAGAAATTCACGGGATAAAGTGCTACGTTTGACTTTGGCACTATGCAATGCCCATGGTGTATCAGTCATAGTTGCCAGTGATTCAACTTGCTGACTGCGTTGTTTGCGTAAGGTAATGGTAGCAATAGCGAATAATATGACGATTAATGTCATAATCACAGTGGTGATGCGATCCGAAGATTTTGTCATGATAGTTCTACTCCTTATGTGGCATTAATAATGCGATGTTTCGCTAAATAATGAATTGTCAGCATTTTCATGCTGTCATTAAAAACCATCCATGCAGCGGCATAGCCCCAGATGATCAGTGCCTAATGCCAGCCTATCGGCGTAATAAACCAGCCATAGATGGCAATCAGCGTACCTAAAACAGCACTCCATAAGCTGGCATGAAACAAGCAAGCCGATGGTAAGGGGGGGGGCAGAACCAGTCTCTGGAACGCGTTACAAAAATAGTAAAATGTCCTGCCACTACCAGTTTAAGAAAAATCATGGTTTGAATCATAGGATGGGAAAACGGCATTTCCACCAGAATAAAAAATAACCCAAAGGAGGATATGACACCTGCCACGCCCATACCTGCTAATTAACAAACGATGCCAGACGCTTTCTTCTTGGGTCTTAATTTCATTTAAGCCGTAAGTATCTAGGCGTCTTTTCGCTTCATCTGAGCTTAAACCGTATTGCCTATCACTGCGTAACTGACGGATTGTCTCATCAAGGTTTTGTTGATGGTAGTCATCGGTATTTTTATCCATTACAGTTCTTTCAAACTTGCCACTAATTCCCCAGCCATTTTCTGACCATCACCATAAAGCATACGGGTATTATCCGCATAGAATAAATAGTTTTCAATCCCTGAAAAACCCGCGCCTTTCCCCCGTTTAATGACGATGACATTTTTAGATTTATCGGCATCTAAAATCGGCATACCATAAATCGGACTGTCAGGATTCGTACGAGCAACAGGATTGACCACATCATTAGCACCAATCACTAAAGTAACATCCGCCGTGGAAAACTCATTATTAATTTCATCTAAATCAAAAATAATATCATAAGGCACGCCTGCTTCTGCTAATAAGACATTCATATGTCCAGGCATACGACCTGCCACAGGATGAATGGCAAATTTTACGGTAACATCACGTTTTTGTAATAAGCGACATAATTCCCAAATTTTATGTTGGGCTTGGGCAACTGCCATACCATAACCGGGTACGACAATAACTTTTTCGGCATACGCCATCATGATCGCCGCATCATTGGCATCAATGGGTTTTAAACTCCCTTGTACGTCATCTTCTTCACTGCCTGCGGTTGCCGTCGCACCAAAACCACTGAATAAGACATTGGCGAGTGAACGATTCATTGCTTTTGCCATTAATTGGGTTAATAAGGTTCCTGCCGAGCCGACTACCGTGCCTGCAATCATCATCGCCGCATTGCCCAAGACAAAGCCTTCAAATCCTACCGCTAAACCTGTTAAGGCATTATATAAAGAAATCACCACAGGCATATCCGCACCACCAATAGGCAAGGTCATTAATATCCCAAAAACTAAGGCAAGGGCAAAAAATAGCAATAAAGTTTCCATTTGATAATCTTGGAAAATAAAGCTAAGTCCCAACAGTACAGTGGCGATGAATAAGATGAGATTTAACCATTGCTGACCAGGATAAATCACGGATTTTTTTAGTAAACCTTGCAATTTCGCAAAAGCCACTAAAGAACCTGTAAATGCCACACTACCGATCAATGCCCCTAAAATTGCTAAAGGCAAGCCTACTGCTCCCCCATGAATTTCACTGCCAGCATTAGGGTTAATATGGGCTAATAATGCCAAAGCTGCAATCGCGGCCGCAGAGCCACCTCCCATGCCATTATAAAGTGCAATCATTTGTGGCATATCAGTCATAGCGACTTTTTTACCCGTTACCCATGCGGCAAGCGAACCAATAAAAATTGCCACCATCATTAGCATATAATTACCCATGTTTGGGGTGGCAAGGCTTATAACGGTGGCAATGAGCATCCCAACCCCTGCCCAGATAATACCCCCTTGTGCTGTAACAGGGGAGCTCATGCGTTTCAGACCAATAATAAATAAGGTCGCCGCAACAAAATATGAAATTTGAATCATTAAAATTTCGGAAGCCATTTATCCATTGTCCTTTTTCGTGGGTTTAAACATTTCTAACATACGTTCGGTTACAACATAACCACCAACCGCATTGCCCGCACCAAGTAGTACCGCAATAAAGCCAATCGTTAATTCTAATGGGCCTTGAGCTTCACCCATTGCTACCATAGCTCCCACCAAAACAATACCATGCACAAAATTTGAACCTGACATAAGTGGCGTATGTAAAATCACAGGAACTTTAGAAATAACTTCATACCCTGTAAAGCCTGCTAACATAAATATATATAAGGCAGTCATACCTGTCATACCTTCCATTTTATTCTCCTTTTAATAATTCAGCGGTTACTGCATGTTTGACTTCACCTTCATGAGTTACGACCGAGTCTGCTAAAATTTCATCGTCCCAATTTAATTGAATACCTTGTGCTTTATCAATAAAAAGATTTAGAAAATTAAAACAGTTTTTCGCATACATTTCTGAGGCATGAATGGGGACTTGACTCGGCACATTGATCGGACCATGAATAAGCACGCTTTGATGTGTGATAGTGCTACCGACTTCAGTTAATTCACAGTTTCCGCCTGTTTCTGCGGCAAGATCAATAATCACAGCACCTTGTGGCATTCCTTCTACCATTGCCTGAGTAATGATTTTTGGGGCAGGGCGACCTGGAACGGCAGCCGTTGAAATTACCACATGAGCTTGGGCAATATGTTTGGCTAATACGTCCGCTTGTTGTTGTTTTTCTTCTTGGGTTAATTCTCTAGCATACCCCCCTTGTGCTTCGGCATTCACTCCCGTATCAACAAGTTTTGCTCCTAAGGATTCAACTTGTTCTTTTGCTGCCGCACGAATATCATAGGCTTCCACTTGCGCTCCTAAGCGTTTTGCGGTCGCAATGGCTTGTAATCCTGCCACACCCGCACCAATGACTAATACTTTAGCAGGACGAATCGTCCCTGCGGCTGTGGTCAGCATTGGAAAAAAGACACTGGCTAAATCAGCGCCCATAATAGCTGCTTTATAACCCGCAACAGAGGCTTGCGATGATAAAACATCCATAGATTGGGCTCTGGAAATTCTTGGGACTAATTCCATGGCAAAGCTGGTGATTTTTTTTTGTTGTAATGCCTTAACTAATTCAAGGTTTTTATGAGGAAATAATAAGCTGATTAAAATACTGTTTTCAGCCATTAATGTCACTTCCTCGACAGTAGGCGGTTGAATTTTGATAATAATTTGAGCTTGTTGGTATAAATTTTCGAGACTATCAACAATTTCAGCATTGTTATTTTTATAGTCAGTGTCGGTGAAATGGGCAGTGATACCTGCCTGTGTTTGTACCAACATTTTTATGTCTTGTTTGCTGAAACGGTTGACAATACTAGGGTCAAGTGCCACCCGTTTCTCCCCAACCGTATTTTCTTTAGGAATTGCCACAGATACTGGCATTGTTCTTTCTCCATCCATTATTTAATCCAGTGCGTATCTTAACGGATTCCTAGCTGGGTTTGAATAGTTAGTTTTCATTTTTAACCATCTTATGGTCATAATTTAGACTATACTATTTCTATTGGGATATAAAATATACCTATAAAGCAAGTCGGTAACGGAGGAAAAAAATGAGTCATTTATTAAATTTAGCAATGGCAGCACGCTTAGTCGGCAGTTCTCGGCGTGAGGTACAAAAAAAAATTCAACAAGGGGAATTGCAAACCTTTGAAGGTCAGATTCGAGTAGATGAATTATTAAGGGTTTATCAAAATGTACAATTGCATGATGCGACCATGCTAGAAAAAGTGCGAGCAATCAAAGAACAAGCCATCTACAAACACAAAGAAGACCCTGCGTTACCAAGTGCCGAGGTTTTAATGGAAAAAGTGAGAGAATTAAATCAAGAATTAGTTGCCAAACAGCAACAATTAAATACTTATCAAACAATGGTCGGACAGTTACAACACAAATTAGAAACCATTGAACAACAATGTGATCACAAAGATAAGATGTTGTTACAATCATTAATTGCTTGGTTAGCCAGTTCTCAAGAACAATCGAAACAACATTATCAACGCCATTAGTATAGGTTTAAATTTGCCTCTATCATAAACTTAGCCTATGCTTAACAAGGTAATATTATCTTGGGTAAGCGAGATTATGCAGGTTAAAATTATTGCAAGTGGCCGTCAATTTGAAACCTATGGCAATGAAAGTTTATTAGATGCGGGGGTTAGAGCAGGATTATCTTTAGGTTACGGCTGTAACAATGGTAATTGTGGTGAGTGTAAGGCAAACTTGATTCAAGGTCAGGTTAAAAAGTGGCAACATCATGATTATCACTTAGCGGATAATGAAATTTTATTGTGTAGTTATCAAGCATGCAGTGATTTAGTGATTGAAACCACTGAAGCTCATAGTGTTGATGATATTCCTTGGCAACGGATTCAAACAAAAGTTGCCAAACTAGACTATATTGCACATTATTTAATTTTATATTTACGCACGCCACGTTCAAAAGCCTTGCGTTTTTTGGCAGGACAAGATGTGAATCTGATATTTTTAGGGGGGGGGTTACAAGGTCAAGCGATTGCGAGTTGTCCTTGTAATGGTAAGCAATTGCAATTTCATCTGGACTTAAATCAAAACCTTCCGTTTAAAAAATTGCGTCGTTCAGAACCTGTAGTGGTGGAAGGGCCAATGGGTCATTTTGTTTGGGAGGATGATTATAGGCAATCAGTGATTTTATTAGCCTATAAAACAGGTTTTGCTAGACTTAAAAGTATTATTGAGCATTTAATTGCATTAGATTACGAGCAATCGGTGTCTTTGTATTGGTTAGCAGAATCTAAACACGATTTCTATTTAAATAATTATTGTCGCATGTGGGAAGATGCTTTAGATAATTTCCAATTTGCCAAGATTAACAGCACTGATGCGGAATTATTAAATCAAATCGAGACAATATTACAACAACATCACCATTTAAATATGGCTAGACTGTATTTAGTGATACCGAAACCGCTTAAAACAGGATGTTTAGAATTGTTATCACAATATCAAATCACGCCAGAACAAATTTACTTAGAAACCATTTAAATTTAGTTTTGTCGCAACACATAATAATGGAGGATAACATTGGCGAAACGCTTTAAGGATGCCTTAGCACTAGGGTCTAAGTTACAAGGTTATAGAATTGAAAGGGTTTTAGGGCAAGGGGCTTTTGGTATTACCTATCTTGCAAAAAACATGCGTTTGGATCACTTAGTGGCCATTAAAGAATATTTACCCGCCGATTTAGCAGGGCGGCAAAATACGACAGTAGAACCAAGATCAGAACTGCATGAGGACGCATTTTTATGGGGAATTTCCCGATTTTTACAAGAAGCGAAAACCCTAGTCAAATTTAAGCATCCTAATATTGTGCGAGTCTATGATTTTTTTGAGACGAATAATACGGCTTATATGCTAATGGATTATGAAGAGGGGGAAAGTTTGCATGAAGTATTTAAACGTCGTGGCACTTTATCCGAACAAGCGATTTTAAATATTTTATTTCCATTATTAGATGGTTTAGAAGTTTTACACCAAGGCAATATTATTCATAGAGACATTAAACCTGCCAATATTTACATCCGCAAAGATGGTTCGCCCGTATTATTAGATTTTGGTTCAGCACGAACGGCATTAAACAATCATACGAATACTATGACTTCAATGTTAACCCCAGGTTATGCACCCTTTGAACAATATTATCAAGATGCCAAACAACAAGGTCCTTGGTCAGATATTTATGCCTTAGGTGCGGTAATTTATCAAGCCATTATGGGGAAAAAGCCAATGGAGTCCAGTTTAAGAGGGGCGGCTAAAATGGCAGGTGATCCTGATCCCTTAATTCCTGCCATGAGTTTACAAGGAGGGCGGTATTCCAATGAATTATTACAGTCCGTTGATCAAGCGTTAATCGTCATTGCCAAAGAACGTCCCCAACAGATTGCAACGTGGCGACTTGCTTTACCACAAATCCAAGCGAAACCGACCGAAAACGCCGTAGAAATATTAGCCTCACAACAAGAAAATGAGGCAGTGGCTAATTTAGTTGAGCAATTAGTATTAGATGGGGACGTGAGTAGTTTTGAACAAACTGATCCTAATTTAGGGTTAAACATTGATGAAATTAATGAAGATGAGGAGGGGCATACGTCGCCACGTCATTATCAAATCAATTCAAGTATAACTACGCATACTTCCATTAAAGCCGATAAACCAGATCAACCAGATAATTTGAATGCCATTCAAGAGGGTGAAGAATCAGATAAAGCAGGTAAATTAGATGTCTTACCAGTGGCGACGAATTACGATCAGCCTTTATTGGAAAAAACCATTGCTATGGAATTATTATATATTCCTCAAGGACGTTTTTTGATGGGAAGTCCAAAATCCGATCCTGAACGTAATTCTGAAGAAAGGCAACATCCTGTTTCAGTCAAAGGGTTTTGGATGGCAAAATATGCGATTACCCAAAGACAGTGGTGGAAGATCATGTTAAGAAATCCCGCACAATTTCATGAAGATGAATTATGTCCCATTGAAAATGTTTCATGGAATGAGGTATTAGATTTTATTAAAGAACTCAATCGACGTAGTGGTAATACTTATCGTTTACCCACTGAAGCCGAATGGGAATATGCGGCCAGAGGTGGTACAACAACACCTTATTATACCGGTGAAAGTATTAATACCGATCAAGCCAACTATAATGGCAATACAGGTTGTGTCAACTGTCCGATTACTTGGAATTTTCGGCAAAAAACGGTTGCTGTAGGCAGTTTTGAACCCAATCCATTTGGCTTATATGAAATGTTAGGGAATGTTTGGGAATGGACGGCATCAACTTATCATGAGGATTATAATGGTCAAGAGTTAAAAGTTGCTCATTCAAAAGACAGAGGCAAGCGAGTAAAACGAGGCGGTTCTTGGATGGATAATCCTTCATGGTTGCGTGCCGCAGATAGAGGTAGAAATAATCCTGATTTTAAAAATTCGGGTTTGGGGTTTCGTTTGGTTAGGGACGATTAATCGCTTTGATTCAATGTGCCGTAAAACTTCGCCGTATTTCCTAAGCGTAGAAGGGACTGGCTTCTGCTTCTTGCTGAACTACTCACAAATCAACGCCTAGAACTACGACCCTTAAACGCCGAGATAGCTGGCATAATTTCCGAAAAAGGCAGTTGCTCTAAACTATGATATTGTTGAATCGCTTGTTGGATTAATTGGTAAATATTGGCAATAGGTGGGTCGCTATCAGTTGGAATGTTCAGTAGTTGACTAATGCCTAATAATCCGCCTACTTGAATTTTAATGGCTTTGGCATGCGGTAGTTCACCATAATGATGATGCAGTTTTAAGGCAAATACCGCATTTTCCTTTAATAATTCTATTAATTGCTGGCATTGGTCCCTTGCTGTATTTGATTGGCAACTGACGCCTTCTCTTTCTGCTAAAAAAAAGCGTTTTGAATATTGGCATTGAGCTTTGTTTTGTAAGATGGTTTTTTCATAAACGCAAGCATTCGGGTTAACATCATTAAAAACCGATTGATAGGCTTCTTCATCCATTGGATTGTTCTCGTTTCAATTGATGGATTTGACGACGTTGTTTTTTATTCGGTCTTTTTTCGGGAGGCTGGGCTTGAGCTTGCTGTTGTCGTTGATCTAATTGTGCTTGTCTTTTGGCAACACTGTCATCGGTTTCTTGATAGAGATATTGTGCTTCTTTCGCACTTTTTCTATATTTTGATAATTGTAAGACTTTGATATTCCATTGATAGGAGGCGTTATGAATTTCAATCATCATATCAATTTTTACTTCTTTACTCGGTTTCGGTTTTTGACCATTAACACGTATTTTTCCCCCTTGAATTGCCTCTAGTGCAAGCTTTCGGGTTTTAAAAAAACGAGCAACCCATAACCATTTATCTAGGCGTATTTTTTCAGTATTTGTGGTAGTGCTTGTCATTGCATTACATTATATTATATTAATCATTGTTTAGTAATGAATCTAATTTACCTTCACGTTCTAACATATACAACTCATCACAACCGCCAACATGATAATTCCCAATAAAAATTTGAGGCACGGTGGTGCGTTTGCTAAGTTGTATCATTTCTTGGATTTTATCACGGTTCAAATCAATCCGAATCTCTTGATAATTGACTTGTTTTTGTTTTAGCAAGCGTTTTGCTCTGACACAATAAGGACAAATCGCAGTTGTATAAATCGTAATAGTCGGCATAACGTTATTTCCTTATTTAGATAGGTTGTTATTTCAGTTATTTGGGCAAACTAAGGTGTGCTTTCGGTTTCGGATAGGGATGATATAAGGTACGTCTTTGAATACGACGTTTAATATTTTCTAACATAGTAAGATATTTTATACTGCCAATATATTGGTAATTCTGATTAAATTCTTGGGTGGATAATTTTTCGGGTAATCCAGTAATGTCTGGAAAAAATAATTGTTCATCTTGACGATTCGCTAATAATTGTTGCATATGTTGTGCATTATTTTCCGATGAAACCGCAAACTTGGCAAAATAGATTCCGGCTTGATCCGCTGCTAAATCTTTAAAACTAAAGCCAGAGCCTGAGGGATTGGTGTCATCGAGTTCTTTTAAAAATCCGATGTCATCGGCTAACTTAGGCGTGATAAGTAGGGTTAAACCCGCTGAAATAATAAAATGTTGCATTAAATCTTGGCGTTTTCTTAAAGTGGTTTTTTTAAGCATTTCCCTCTCAGGCAATGGATTGCGTTGAAATTGCATGAGCTTAGCTAAACGTCTATCTCCAAAGTAAAGTGCTAAAGCATAAATACTGGCATAATTTTCTGTTATGGCATCATAGTTCGATTGATTTTTAGAATAGTGCATTAGTTTGCCAATAAAATAGCTTAATGAGGTAGGATAATAACTAGGACGGCGTTTTACAATGGCAACTAATTTTTGATAGTACAAATTAATCACATGAATCGGGACTTTAACTTGAATCGCTAAGTGCTTGTTTAAAATTTTTTTGATCTTATCAATTTTTAGGGCTTGATATTGAACAAAAATTTTCTGGTTTTGAAAGGCAATGCGTTTAATATTTTGTAAAATTGGTGGAAACCAAGTTTCTGACAGTATATTTTGAATACCCGCTAACCATTGCGAAGAAAATTCCAGTTGCCCTAATTTTAAATGCGAAAATTTTAAGCCTTGATTAGACGGTAATATTACCGCATGACCGTTAATATAATTGCCAAGGGCATTTTTAGGGAGTGAAATCGTAAAAAAAACATCTAAAGCATTAGTGTGCATTTTAAATTCAATGGCTAGTAGTCGATATTGTTGGTGTAAAAGTGCCGATAAGCTATTTAAGTCTTTTTCAGATGCCGAAACTTTAAATTGCTTTGATTGTCTTTGCTGTTGATGATGTTGAATAAAGTGTTTTGCTTGATCAATATCGGATGCTGTGATTGAAGCGGCTATAATTAATGGCTGAGACTGTAGCATTAATAATATGCAGGTTGCAGGTAAGATGACTAAAATACCTTGAATACAGAGAAATAATATGATTCTTATGGTTGCCATTAAGGGACATCGCTCTTTTTTTGTGTTGCTTCTCTCATTTTAACATATCAGGGCTATTTATGAATAAAACTATACAACAGATTTATGCGGATTTTCATTCAAGTGGTTTAATTACCGCAATTTATGGGGACGAAAATCAATTAATTACTGGCATTACAGCGGTTGAAGACTGTGGTGCGGGTGATTTAGTATTTTTAGATAAAAAGGCTTATCTACCTATTGTCATGCGACGTTTACCTGCTGTGGTCGTTACTAGCACTAAATTTATCCCTACTTTATTGGCGAAAAATATCAATATTTTAGAAACTGTGAATGTTAAGTTGGCGCATGCTTTATTACGGCAACATTATGTGGATTATCATGTTAAGCCTAAGGAATGGGGGAAAATTCATTCCTCAGCCGTTATTCATCCAAGTGTTAATTTACCTGATGATATTATTATTGGTCCTAATGCCGTTATTGGTGAACAGGTGAGATTGGGGGCCAATGTGGTGATTATGGCGAATGCCGTGATTGAACATCATGCCATAATTGGTGATGGGACTAAAATCGAGTCTAATGCTATTATTGCTTATAATTGCGAGCTTGGTAAGCAAGTCATCATAAAATCTGGTACAGTGATTGGTTCGGAAGGCTTTGGGTTTGCACAAGATCAACAAGGCAAACATCATAGAATCCCCCAATTAGGGAATGTTGTCATTGAGGATAATGTTTTAGTAGGGGCGAATTGCACTATCGATAGAGCAACCTATAAACAAACTCGTATCGCATCAGGTTGTAAAATTGATAATCTGTGTCATATTGCCCATAATGTCTTTGTGGATCAAGATTGTATTTTGGTCGCCCAAACAGGCATTGCAGGTTCAACAAAATTAGGTAAACGGGTGATTGCCAGTGGGCAAACAGGAATTTTAGATCATTTAAGCATTACCGATGATGTGATTTTGGTTCATCGGGCAGGGGTAACACAAGATATTTTAAAATCTGGCATGTATGCAAGCACACCCGTGCAACCGTTTGCCCAATATATGAAAAATATGGCTGTTTTCCAGAAATTATATCAGTGGCGTAGTAAATTACGACACTTGGAAAAGTTATTAAAAAAAATAGGACATCACTTCAATGAAAAATAATCCATTTTACCAAAAATTTAAAGGGCGTTTTTCTGGCGTATTGCGTTGGGAGCAGTTAGATCAATTGTGGGATAGTTTGGCACAAACACAAGTGCAATGGTATCTTTATGATTTAAGCCAAGCACCACCACTACAAGCACAAGGGCAGGTTTCAGTAAAAGCATTTATTAATGAAATTGATAAAATCTTACGTTCGGAACACCAAGAAGATTATTGTGGTATTGTATATGTGGATTCTTTAAGCGACCCAAGCATGATTAAAGTTTTTCATCCAAAACGCTTAGGCGTGGTTTGTGGTTCTAGTGATAATCCGCCTTTGCCTGCTTGGATTATTTCATTATTACCCCCCATTGATTTGCCTGAGTTAATTTATCCTAGTCCTAAACAACAAAAATCAGTATGGCGACGTTGGTTGCCTTTATGAATGCTTGGGATTTTTCTGCTCCAGCAAGTTCTGAGCTTACCGATAAAGCGGTTGTGATTAATTATCACTATTTAAAAGGTAAAACCATTGCCCTATTGCTGACGGGGAGTATTGCGGTGATTAAATTACCCTTACTGATTCGGGAATTACGTCGTTATGGGGCAGAAATTTATGTATTTGCTTCTACAGAGGCGTTGCGTTATACCACTGAAGAGACTTTAAAATGGTGTAGTCAAAATGTGGTGATTACCCAATTAACGGCGGAAGCGGAACATTTAAGCGATGGATTAGAGTTTGATGCTTATTTAGTGGCACCGGCAACTTATAATACGATTAATAAATTTGCCAATGGAATTGCCGATAGTTTAGTGTCCAGTGTCTTAGCCTCAGCTTTAGGGCGTATGGAGCAAGGTAAAACCCAGATTTTAATTGCTCCAGCATTGCATGGCAGTATGCATAATCAACTTTTAATTCATTCATTGCAACGATTAAAGCAAATGGGCGTAGTGATTATTCCGCCTAGACAACAATATGGTAAAGATAATTTGGCAGAGAATGAGATTATTATTGCCAGTTTATGTCGTACCACTAGCCAATCAAAACTCAAAGGGCAATCTATTTTAGTGACTGCTGGGCCAACACCTGTGAAAATTGATAGTATTCGTCATATTAGTACTAAGTTTACAGGTGAATTAGGCGGTAAAATTGCGGAAAATTTGTATTTAAAGGGGGCTGAGGTATTTTTACTACATCATGGTTGTTATCAGCCAAAATATGCGCTTCCTAGTGTTAGATTTTCAGATTATCAAGACTATTATCAACAGGTAATACAGCAATTAGAACAAGGTCAATATCAAGTCGGTATTTTTTCCGCAGCCGTGGCAGATTATCAACCAAAACAAATTTTATCGGGTAAAACACCCAGCGGTGGTCAATTAACTTCAATTGAACTTAAAGCAACGAAAAAAGTGGTTGAATGGGTAAGACAGCAATTTCCTGATTTGTTTATGGTGACATTTAAATATGAAGAAGGCTTATCACATCAGCAGTTGATACAAATTGCTGAGCATAAAATTCAAACTTTGGCTTATCAGGCTGTGATTGCGAATCGTGGTGAAGACGCTCAAGAAGTTGGTGAGCAAGTGGCTTATCTCGTACAAAATCAACAACCCCCTCAGCGCTGGGTTGGTAAATCTCAGATTGCCGAGGGGATTGGCGAGTTTTTAGAAAATTATCAAATCATTATTGATTCACAGTAGATTGTGATTCAAGCGAAGGTTGTTGTGGTTGAACGTCTGCGGGTTGTTTGGCTTCAACTTCGATGTCAATCTCAGCGTTGGTATCGGTTTCGGCTTGTTTTGATTCGACGTCAATCTCAGCGTCGGTGTCGGTTTCGGCTTGTTTTGATTCGACGTCAATCTCAGCGTTGGTATTGG
>JALWTS010000030.1 GCA_027077805.1 Gammaproteobacteria bacterium | reverse complement strand
GGGATTATTACCAGAGAAAATTTTATTATTATTAAAAGCCTTGCCTAAAACGTATCGAAAGTTATTGTTTCCTTTAGCCGATACTGCCAATTGGTGTTTTCAGCAATTGGATTTATATCAAGGCGATTTTTATCAAGCCTTGCAACATTGTTTACAACGTAAAATCGGTCAGCCAGTCGATATTAGCAGTTGGCAGAATGTTGCTTTACCTTTGCATTTGCAAATTAATTTTTGTTTAGTGGATGCGAAAGGGCATACGATTGCTCAAACTCGGGATTTAAGCCAATTACAACAACAATATCAACCACAAGCGAAACTTGCCTTTATTACTTCCGCCCAACAACCACAAAAATCTTGGGATTTTCAAGCGATTCCAGAACAGGTGTGTTTTCAACAACAGGGCTTTGAAAGTACGGCTTATCCTGCCTTATCTGAACAAATGGGTGAGGTTGGCGTGGCAATGTTTGAGTCATTCGAACAAGCGAAGCAACAACATCGTTTAGGTTTGCGACGCTTGTTATATCAACATTGTCAGCCACGCATTAAATATTTACAAAAACAGGCTTTGAGTTGGCAATATTATCAATATATTCGCAAAGAAGAGATTATCTTATTAAGCATTGAAATTTTATTACCTGAAAATTGTGAGACGATTCGTGATAAAACCACGTTTATGCCATTACAAGCAAAAATCGACAAAGAACTAGTGCTTGCTAATCAACAAGTATTAAACTTAGTGAAAAAGATTTATCAAGCCTATCAAGCCGTACAAACTTTATTAAGCAAATCTTACCCAAAACTTTGGACAGAGACGGTTGAAGATATGCGACAACAACTAAAACAGTTAATCTATTCAGGGTTTTTATTGGCAACCCCATGGTTTTATTTGCAACGCTTGCCCGTTTATTTACACGCCATGCAAATTCGTTGGCAAAGATTAGAAAGTCGTGGTGTCGCCTATGATCAACAGCAATTACAGCAAGCTAAAATTTGCTTTGTGAAAAAAGGTGATCAGGACTATCGTTGGATGTTAGAAGAGTTACGAATTTCTTTATTTGCACAACCTTTAAAAACCGCTTATCCTATTTCAATAAAACGTTTGGAAAAAAAATGGCAAAGTCTTGGTTAATGATTTGTTTGCTGTGTTTTTTACCGCAAACTTTGGCAGATATTTATAAATATAAAGATAAGACTACGGGGATGTTATATTTAACGGATCATCCTATTAAGTCGAGAAAATATAAATTATTGGCAAAATTAGTGACGAAAAAAAAGAAAAAAACACCTAATTATCAATCTCGTTATAAAATCCTTATTGGCAAAATTGCCAAACGTTATCAACTAGACCCTGCTTTATTACATGCCGTCATTCATGCCGAGTCTAGTTATAATCCTGCTGCTCGTTCACCGAAAGGTGCGGTGGGTTTAATGCAATTAATGCCTGCCACTGCTAAACGCTATGGGGTAAAAAATCGTTGGAATGCCACAGAAAACTTACATGGTGGGGCTAAGTATTTAAAGTTTTTAATGAAAAAGTTTCAACAAAATTTGAAGTTGGTTTTAGCGGCGTATAATGCTGGTGAAAATGCGGTCATTCGTTATGGTAATAAAATCCCGCCTTATAAAGAAACTCGCCGTTATGTTAAAAAAGTTTTAGTATTTTATAAAAAGTACCAGAAAGTTTTTAAGTAAATAAAAGGTTTTTTTATGACCGATGCTTCTGAAAATGGTGCGAAACCATCGGCACCTATGGATAAAAATACATCTAAAAAGCAATATATTAGCACTTTACTGCCAATTGGCTTGATGATTGCTATTTTTATTGCGATTCGTGCTTATATGCAGAAAGATATTATAACGGGGGATGCCCCTGACATTAATGGTTATTTGACCTCTGGTCACTATGTGTCTTTAAGTGAAATGACAGCAACAGGTCAGCCTGTATTGATTTATTTTTGGGCAACATGGTGTCCTATTTGTAAAGCAATGGATGATTCTATTATTGCGATTCAACAAGATTATCAAGTCATTCCTGTGGCAATGCAGTCAGGCACTTATACTCAAGTACGCCAATTTTTACAAAAAAACGAACTCAATTTGCCTTCCTTAGTTGATGAAAAAGGATTGCTGGCAGGTTTCTATGGTATTAAAGGGACGCCCACAAGTTTAATCATCGATACAACAGGAAAGATTGCCTTTGTTGAGCTTGGTTTGACCACTGAAATTGGATTACGTGCCAGATTAAAGCAAGTAGAGCCTTAAAATTTATCTTTCATATATTGCCATAATTTGTTTTAATTCAGTCAGTAATTGTTTTTGGTCAGCCGTGGATAGATGCGTTAGGAGTTGGTTATTATTATTTTCAAGATCATCAATGACTTTCAAAGTATAACTACAACCTTGTTGCGAGATTTGTTCAAGATAATGATCTAAGGTTGCTGGATCCATTGCCATACCTATTTAATGTGATTCACAGTGAGAGTTGCCGTAATTCTACGTCAACTTGACTGCAATCCCAAATTCGTTGAAATAAATGGGTGAGTTCTTTGGTTTGGTGAGAGTCATAGAAATTAGCATGACCTTGGTAAAATTCACTTATTCTACGATGGATATAAGCACTATCATCTGCAATTAAAAACGCTTCATCATAGCCTTCATAATCTTTATGAACTTTTTTAATTTGAATAAAACTGCTGAGACGATGTGCCATTGCTAACAGTTGATGGCTACGTTGTACTATTTCCAGACCATGCTCTATTATAATATAAACCTTAGTTTTATCACTACGTCTGGCAAATTTGGAAATGGTTTCCACTAATTTTGCTTGGTCATAAATGTCTGGGTCTAAATGGGGGTTAAAAATATAAAGATTATATTTTGCTTGAGCAATCATTGCCAAGCTAATCGCAAGATGATCCGTTGCGGTTTTAAGACGAATCAACTCTTTGGTTTCACCTAAAACAAAATCATTGGGATCAATAGTCAAAGTAAGTTTAGTCATCATGTCATAAATATCATAATACTGTTCAAAATTATAGCTTATTTTGATAATATTTTTTAGGCTATATTTTAGTGAAGTCCCTTATTAAAAAATTAAAAATAAATGAAACAAATCCTGATAATCATTGTATTCCTTGGTTTAGGTTTTTGGTTTTTTACTGAAGAGGAAGTACGACATGGTCCGGGGGTTGTGGCAGCAGACGATCCCATTCAAACGAGACCGATCAGTGCTAAGTCATTTGATTTTAAAGGTTATACGATTAAGCCTTTAGCGAGTTTTGAAATCAAGGCCAGAGTTTTATCACGCAAAGATTATAGTTTCGGACGAGAAGCCGAATTATCCCCTTTGGATTTCGCTTTAGGTTGGGGGAATATGTCCGATGAGACCATTTTAGATCAAATCAAAATTTGGCAATCAGGACGTTGGTATCGTTGGCAAGTCAAACAATTTCCCATTCCAAGACGAGAAATAGAAACCCATAGTGCGAATATGCATATGTTGCCAGCGAATGAGCGGATTGAATATCTGCTAAAAAAAGTCAAAAAAGGCGATATAATTGAGTTAAAAGGACATTTAGTCAAAGTAGAAGCGGATGATGGTTGGCGTTGGAAAAGTTCCTTAACTCGTAAGGATACTGGAAATGGGGCTTGTGAAGTGATTTGGGTCGAAGATTTTATGATTTTGTAATTGATATATCACGCTTTTTAATCTTTCATAACGTTTATGGTAATCTATTAGGATCAATATTGAATATTTTTTCTCTAAAGTGAACGCAAAATAATGGATTATCAAGTTAAAATTCAAAAACATTCAATTGTTTATCAAGGTTTTTTTCGATTAGAGTCTTATCAACTACAACACCAGCTATTTCAAGGAGGTTGGAGTCGAACGATTGTTCGAGAATTATTAGAGCGTGGTCATGCTGTGGCAGTATTATTATATGATCCTGTATTGCAATCGGTAGTGATGGTCGAACAATTTCGGATTGGGGCGTTTGTCAAAGGCCAATCTAATCCACAAGCCTGTCAACAAGCATGGTTATTAGAATTAGTGGCAGGGGTGATTGAAGAAGGGGAATCGAAAGAATCCGTGGCAATGCGTGAAACTTTAGAAGAATCAGGTTGTGAAATTCAATCACTGATTCCAATCTGTGACTATTATGTCAGTCCAGGTGGGGCAAGTGAGAAAATGAGTTTGTTTTGTGGTCGAGTCGATGCCAGCCAAGCCGGAGGAATTTATGGCTTGGAGCATGAGGGGGAAGATATTCGGGGGCATGTTTTATCTTTAGCTCAAGCGAAACAAGAGCTTTATCAAGGGCGGATTAATTCTGCCAGTGCCATTATTGCATTGCAGTGGTTGTTTTTGCATAAGGGGGAAGTTGATAAGCAATGGCAGGTTTCTTAGAATTTATAATTAAATGCCATGATAAGTTTGTAACTAAATTTATTATCACCACTTGATTTTTACGCTTATTACCCCCATCTTGATTTGAAAATTCTAGTGTTAGTGACGTAAAAAACTAAAAATCTAATCTGATGATATAACCATGTAGGAGCGATCAATGAGTGTGGAAGCACATAAAGAAACTTTAAATTTTCAAACGGAAGTGAAGCAATTATTAAATTTAATGATTCATTCCTTGTATAGTAATAAGGAAATTTTTTTAAGAGAATTAATTTCCAATGCCTCAGATGCCGTGGATAAGCTACGCTTTGAAGCGTTAACGGATGATGCCTTATTTGAAGGGGATGGCGATCTTAAAGTCAGAGTCACTTTTGATAAAGAACAACGTACGATTACGGTTACCGATAATGGTATTGGTATGAATCGGGCGGAAGTACTGGAAAATATTGGTACTATTGCGAAATCAGGGACGAAAGCCTTTTTTGAATCATTAACGGGTGAGCAAAGTAAAGATAATCAGTTAATCGGTCAATTTGGCGTGGGCTTTTATTCGGTATTTATTGTAGCGGATAAAGTGGTGTTAAAAACTCGTCGTGCGGGCTTAGAACCTTCTCATGGCGTGCTTTGGGAGTCAGGTGGCGAAGGCGATTTTAGTATTGAAACCATTGAAAAAGCCGAACGTGGTACTGACATTGTATTGCATCTTCGTGAAGGTGAGGAATATGACGAATTTTTAGATGGTTTTAAACTTCGTTCGATTATTCGTAAATTCTCGGATCATATTCCCATTCCTATTGAAATGGAAAAAGATGTCCCTGTCGCAAGCGATAATGTAGAAGCGGATGATGTGATTGAAGGTGAAGTTGAATCCGAGGGTGAGGATGACACTAAGGCAGAAGCCGAAACGAAAGATGATGAGAAGAAAGACGATACCGCTGAAGAAGCCACTGCCGTTGAATATGAAAGAGTCAATCAAGCATCGGCTTTGTGGATGCGTTCTAAGACAGATATTTCTAAAGAAGAATATCATGAATTTTATAAACATATTTCTCATGATTTCCAAGAACCCATGCAGTATGTGCATAGCAAAGTAGAGGGGAAACATGAATACACGTCATTATTCTATATTCCATCCCATGCCCCTTATGATTTATGGGACAGAGAAAAACGTCAAGGAATTAAATTATATGTGAGACGTGTATTTATTATGGATGATGCTGAGCATCTCATGCCACAATATTTACGTTTTGTGAAAGGGGTGATTGATTCTAATGATTTACCCTTAAATATTTCCAGAGAAATCTTACAACATAATAAAATTATTGAAAGCATTAAAAGTGCCTCAGTGAAGAAAATCTTAGGCTTATTAGAAAAATTAGCCAAAGATGAACCAGAAAAATACCAAACCTTCTGGAAGGAATTTGGTAAAGTGATGAAAGAAGGCCCTGCGGAAGATTTTAGCCATAAAGAACGCATTGCCAAGTTATTCCGTTTTGCCAGCACGCATAACGATACCGAAGAACAAACCGTATCTTTAGAAGACTATGTCGCTCGTATGAAAGAAGGGCAAGAAAAAATCTATTATGTTACCGCCGATAGTTTTGCGGCAGCAAAACATAGCCCTCATTTAGAGGTATTCCGTAGCAAAGGCATTGAGGTTTTATTACTGCATGAACGAGTAGATGAATGGTTGACTTCTCATTTACATGAATTTGATGGTAAACCCTTGCAATCTGTGACCAAAGGTGATTTGGACCTCGGTAAAATGGAAGATGAGGAAAGCAAAAAAGATCAAGAAAAAGTGGAAGAAGAGCAAAAAGATTTTGTGGAAAAAATCAAAACCGCTTTGGGTGAACAAGTTAAAGACGTGAAAGTCAGTCATCGTTTAACCTCATCACCGGCATGTTTAGTCAAAGGTGAGTATGATATGAGTGGTAATCTTGAGCGAATTTTACAAGCATCGGGTCAAGGCATGCCTATGAGTAAACCTACTTTAGAAATTAATCCAAGCCATGCGTTAGTGAATCGTATTCGGGAAGAATCCGATGAGCAACGGTTTAAAGATTGGGCACAAATTTTATTGGATCAAGCCTTATTAAGTGAAGGGGGGCAATTAGAGGATCCTGCGAGTTTTGTGCAGCGGTTTAATGGCTTGATTTTGGCCATGTCTGAAGCCAAATCAGCTTGAAATGAGAGGTTTTTTTTTTAAGGGCAGGAAATCCCTGCCCTTTTTTGTGTCATAATGAAAATCACTCATCAAATGTCGTTAAAATCTATTATTATTGCGATGACTCCCCCTGTGATATTAAATATTCTGTTTGATTCGTCTTATTAACGAGTCTCAGCGTGCTATACTTTCTATCAGCCTTTAATCCAAAGGCTATAATTAAATTCTAACGTAACAATAATGAGTGTAGTATGGCTTCTAATAGTAAAGAAGAATTATCGAGACAGAAGGTAATTGAGCAATTATTAATGGATGAGGAGGATTATCATCCTCTAAGTTTAGGGCAAGAACAGTTTTGGTTCATACATCAATTCGAACCCGACAATGTTGCGTATCATATGCCCGCAAGTATTGAAATTAAAGGTCAGCTTGATCGGGATATATTTCAGCGAGCTTGGCAAACTATTTTAGACCGTCATGATAATTTAGTCAGTAATTTTATCAGCATTGAGGGGAAACCTAGGCAATTTGTTAATGATTATGACATCAAGTTTAAGCTGATTTCGGCGGATGCGGCGCAAGTGGCGACTGAAATTAATACGATTATTAAGCAACCTTTTGATTTAGAAAAGGAATTATTGTTACGCCTCGCATTGATCCAGCAGAATGAACAGCATTATATTTTAGTGGTGGTATTGCATCATATTATTGCCGATGGTTGGTCGATTGGGCGTTTAATTGAAGAATTTTCATTAATTTATCAGGCATTATTAAAAAAAGTTAATCACGGTCTCTCTGATCTTAAATACCAATATATTGATTACATTTATTGGCAACAGTCTTATTTAAAAACCCAAGAATATCAACAAAGTTTGGATTATTGGTTGCAACAATTAGCAACCGCACCGCCTGTATTATCATTACCAACCGATTTCCCTAGACCTACGACACAAACGAATCAAGGTGCACATTATCATGCTATGATTAATGAAACCTTAACCGTTTCTTTGCATCAATTGGCGTATCAACAAGGCGTTACCTTGTTTATTTTATTACTCACAAGTTTTCAAATTCTATTATCCCGTTATGTGAATCAAGATGATATTTGTGTCGGAACGCCCGTTTCTAATCGTAATATTGATAGTTTAACTCTGGATGATGTGATTGGTTTATTTGTGAATGTTTTGGTGATGCGGCTAGATTTGTCAGGTGATCCTAGTGTTGAACAATTACTTAAGCGTAGCAAAAAAATGGCACTGGATGCGTATCAACATCAAAATGTTCCTTTTGCGATTTTGGTGGAAAATTTAGCACCACAACGTAGTACGGCGTTTTCACCGCTGGTTCAAGTAATGATTAATTTGCAAAATCAACAGGATAAAACGGAGATTGAAGGTTTGAGTATTACGTTTCTTGAATTAGAAACCAATACCACTCGTTATGATTTAACGTTAGATTTAACTGAAACGGATCAAGGTCTGCTGGCAAATTTTGAATACAATACTGATTTATTTATGCCATCAACCATTCAGCGAATGGCAAGCCATTTTATCACTTTACTGGAATCCATTGCGGCTAATCCAAAACAGCCGATTAGTGAGCTTAGGTTGATTACTTTAGGAGAGTTACAACAAGTTTTAGTCGAATGGAATCAAACTGAAAACAATATTGCAACAGAGGTTCGTTTTTATCATTTATTTGAACAACAGGTTGACAACTATCCCAATAAAATCGCCATACGTTTTCATGATAAGACGATGACTTATCAGCAGTTAAACCATCAAATCAACCAACTTGCCCATTATCTTCGACAGCAGAATTTGGGTGATAAGCCCATTATTGCCGTGTATTTACAACGTGGGTTAGATATGTTGATTGCGGTACTTGCCATTGTTAAATCGGCTTATGCTTATTTGCCACTAGACCCCGCTTATCCTAAACAACGTCTGAGTTATATGTTAGCAGATTCTGCTTGTGCTTGTGTGATTACTCAACAGTTATTAGCGGAGGATATTACTGACATTCCAAGCATTATTCTGGAGGAGATTAAAACAGAGCTTGCGAACCAAGCCATAGAAAATCCCAATATTATGGTTGATCGGCAGGCCTTGGTGTATCTGATCTATACCTCAGGCTCAACGGGCAAACCTAAAGGGGTTGCGATCAGTCATCATAATTTATTAAATTTTTTATTGGCAATGCAACAACGGCCGGGTATGACGGCCGAGGATAGTTTATTAGCCGTTACCTCCTTATCGTTTGACATTGCCACTTTGGAATTATTTTTGCCATTGATATGTGGTGCGGATATTGTTTTAGCCAGTCGTGATGTTGCCATTGATGCCGAACAATTACAACAATTATTTCATCGTTCCCATATTACCGTGATGCAAGCCACGCCTGCTACTTGGAAAATGTTACTAGAACAGGGATGTCAGCCACAACAACATTTTAAAGTGTTATGTGGTGGCGAGGCGATGCCTGTCAATCTTGCGAAACAGTTATTGAGAAATCCTAATATTGAATTATGGAATATGTATGGGCCGACGGAAACCACGGTTTGGTCAAGTGTGTATCATGTGACTCACGTTGTCGATCCCGTGCCAATTGGTCAACCCATTGCCAATACCCAATGTTATATCCTAGATAAACACTTAAATCCTGTTCCAATTGGCGTATTAGGGGAACTCTATATTAGTGGTGATGGGGTTGCGATTGCTTATTATCAGCAGTCAACATTAACCGATCAACGTTTTATCGCTAACCCGTTTATTGAGGATGCGGTTATGTATAAAACAGGCGATTTAGCACGGTATTTGCCAACAGGCGATATGGAATGTTTAGGGCGTTTGGATCAGCAAGTGACATTGCGAGGCTTTCGAATTGAATTAGGTGAAATTGAAACCGTATTAGAACAACAGACGGAAATATCACAAGTAGCCGTCATCGTACGGGATGATATTGCGGATGATCCGAGATTAGTCGCTTATGTTGTGTTGAAATCAGGTGCGACGGTTGAACAAACCAAACTACGTTCTATTTTAAGAATATCATTGCCCGATTACATGATTCCTAATGTATTTGTATTCTTAAAGGCATTACCATTACTCCCGAATGGTAAGATTAATCGTCAGGCTTTACCGAAACCTGAACAAATCAACCCATTTGTTCAGGTAACGACTGAAACCGAACAATTGATGGTAGGATTATGGCAATCGATTTTGCATGTCGAACAGGTTTCTGCGAATGATAATTTTTTTGAGTTAGGAGGACATTCGTTATTAGCCACGCAATTAATTACCCAATTAAAACGAAAATTACAAATTGAGTTACCCTTACGTCAATTATTTGAAACACCGATTTTATCAGAACTTGCCTTAGCCGTAGAAAAGGCAAGACAACAACAGCCAAGTGTGGAATTACAAGCGGTAGCCAGAGATCAACGCTTGCCATTATCGTTTGCTCAAGAACGTTTATGGTTTTTGGATCAATTGGAACCATTCCGTCCTATTTACAATATTCCTGTGGGTTTTCGGATTGAGGGGGATTTCGATGTTGAGCGTTTCACACAGTCAATACAAGTCATGGTTCAACGTCATGAAAGTTTACGCACTCAGTTTCAATCAGAACTGGGCGTAGCAGAACAGCAAATTGTTGCCAGCATTGATTTACCCATTCAAATGACCGATTTGCGTTTGTTTGAACCAGAACAACAAACGAAAACCTTAGAACAACAATTATTACAGCAAGCCAAACAGGGCTTTGATTTAAGCAAAGCACCGTTGTTTCGGATTAATTTATGGCAGTTATCGGAACAACAATGGGTGATGCTGACGGTTCTGCATCATATTATTGCGGATGCTTGGTCAGGGCAAGTCATCATGACGGAATTGTCTCAGTTATATCAACAGCAAACCTTGCCAGAACTTAAGGTGCAATATGTTGATTATGCCTATTGGCAACGTCAATGGTTGCAATCAGAATTACTAGGTCAGCAGTTACATTATTGGCGCAAACAACTCAAAGGGGCAAAACCATTGGTATTGCCAACAGATTTTCCACGACCAAAGCGACAAACCTTTGACGGTGAGCAATTAATCTTTGAGCTAGCACATGATTTACTGAATCAAGCACAATCGTTTGCCTTACAACATAATATTACCTTGTTTATGTTATTATTATCAACTTGGTTTATTCTATTATCTCGTTATACCGAACAATCAGACCTTTGCGTAGGGATTCCTGTTGCAGGACGACAACATTATGAATTAGCGTTATTAATTGGTTTTTTTGTCAATGTATTAGTGATTCGTTTTGATTTAGGCTCAAATCCTAAGGTCAGTGATTATTTAAAACAATTTAAACAAGTTGTATTAGAAGCCCTACAATATCAAGAGCTTCCATTTGAAAAGCTGGTGGAACATCTGGTCGATGACCATCAAAATTTAGCAATCGCACCCTTAGTACAGGTTGGTTTTAGCTTGCAAGACGATCCAACCGTCGCAATGAAATTAGCTGAGCTTAAGTTAGAATCGTTTCGTGTTGATAATCAAACGGCTAAATATGAGGTAACTTTAAGTTTTATTCAACAAAATCAAGGCTTAAAAGGAGTGTTGCAATATAATACTCATTTATTTCAAGCCCAAACCATGTGGGCAATGATTGAACAATATCAAGCGTTATTGCAACAATTAATTCAATCACCGAATGCGGTGATTAATGAATTAAGTTTACTCTCCACGCCAAAATTGTATTCCGCCTTGGGTTTAGATGCGAAGGATTATGAGGCGATTTATCCATTATCCGCGACGCAACGAGATTTATATTTAGATCAGTTATTATCTCCAGAGAGTTTAAATAATCATTTAAGTTTTGTCTTCGAGATAAACAAAGCCATTGATAAACAACGTTGGCACAAAGCATTAAGTATTTTAGTCGAACAGCAACCCTTATTAAGAGCGAAAATTATTGCCAGAACTCAGCCTTATTTAGAAATGGCTTATCAGGCAATTCGTGCTCAATATCAACCTAAGTTGACTTATTTAGAACAAGCGACATTATCACCCTCTGAATTGCAGGCCTTTATTGATGCCCCCTATGATATTTATGGTGAGCTTTACCACAATATTTTAATTAAACATAATGAACAGCATTATACGGTGATATTAGCAAGCCATCATATTTTATTAGATGGCATGGGGGGGCATCAGTATTTTCAACAATTATTGAATATTTATCATGCCCTAGAAACAGGGGACATCATTCAAACACCGGCCCCCTTGTTTTTTGATTTTGTGGCAAAAAGCCGACATCAATTTGATAGTGAGGATGTCATTGATTTTTGGAAAAAAGATTTGGCTGAAATTGAAGCACTCAATTTTATGCCCGTGAAAGCGGGGACTTCGCAATTTCAACATGCCCAATTACGGCTTGATAATCATCAATTCCGTCAAATACGTCAATACTGTCGTCAATTAAAAATTACGCCTGCTATTTATTTTAAAGCCTTATATGCCTGGTTAATTAATTTATATACCCAAGCACAATCACAACAAGATTTTATCGTATTTGACATTGTGTCGGGGAGAGTGAAACAACATTTAAAAGCCTTAGGTTGTTATTATCAGCAAGTCCCCATGATTTTTCGTCAACAACAAATGAGTTATACCCGTAGTATTGCGGATTATTTTCTCAGTGTGAAAGACCAACAAAAACATGTGAAAGCCATGCAAATGTTGTCAGTATTTAAGCAATACCAGTTAATTCAATTAGGGCAACCTGTGTTTTTTTATAATTATTATCATTTTGATGACGTGGTGGTTGATCAACAAGTGCTGACGATTGATTATTATTTGCACTTTCCAGAATCTCAAGTCCACTTTATTATTAAGCAGCAACAAGGGCAGTTGCAGTTAAATCTGCATTATCATAGTGATTATTTTACGGAACTTGATTTACTCACAAGGCTGGTTTCCATTTCGGATCAAATTTTAAATGAAGTGCAATGGTTAGCGGAACTGGATTATTTACTTGCCAATGAAACACAAATATTACAGCCCGTATTAAAAAGCCAAGCCTTAAACTTAAATATTCAACAACGATTTGAACAACAAGTGAAACAATTACCACATCATCTTGCGGTAGTGGATGGCAAGCGTCGCTATACTTATGCCGAGCTTAATCAGAAAGTGAATCAATTTGCCCATTATTTTAAGCAATTAGGCGTGGTTAAAAATCAAAGAGTTGGATTATGTTTATCGCCTAGTATTGAATGGGTAATAGCGGTGTTAGCCGTAGTGAAAGTGGGTGGCGTTTATGTGCCTTTCGATCCCAGTTATCCAGTGGCACGCTTACAATTAATGTTAAATGATGCCGATTTAGCGGTGATCTGTACTCAGTTTGTATGGTTGGAATTATTAGAAAAAATTGATAAATCAATTCCATTGGTATTAATGGATGGCGATCAAGCCTCAGAGCAATCCAGTGATAATCCCGATAATGCGGTGGAACTTGATTTAGAGAGCCAAGATAAAATCTCTATGATTTATACCTCAGGTTCAACAGGACAGCCGAAAGCAGTAGTGGTTTATTATCACTCATTTGTCAATTTATTAACATGGTATATCAATGAATTTGAGATTAACGCCAAGGATAATTGCTTAATTATCAGTTCATTAAGTTTTGATTTAACTCAGAAAAATTTATTTGCTACTTTGTTGCAAGGCGGTTGCCTTGTATTCCCGGATAGTCCTCATTATGAGGTGCAAAAAATCTTAAGTTGTTTACAACAATCTAAAATTACTTTACTGAATTGTGCGCCTACTGCCTTTTATCCATTGGTCTCTCAAGGTCAGGATTTCGCCTCTTTACAAAGTTTACGTTATTTATTCTTAGGCGGTGAGGCGATAAATATTAATCAATTATTCGATTGGTTGCAATCATCGTTGTGTCAATGTCAGTTAGTCAATACCTATGGACCGACTGAAACCACTGATGTCGTGAGCTTTTATCGAGTAGAACAGCCGGAGCAATTCCTCGCACAAGCAATACCTATTGGAAACGCCATTCCTAATGTTAATTTATATGTTGTCAACAAGGAATTAGGTTTATCGCCTGTTGGTGTGATTGGTGAGTTAGTGGTTTCGGGAATGGCAGTCAGTGCGGGTTATTGGAATCAAACGGCGTTGACGAAACAACGTTTTATTGAAGCAGGATTTGGTGAGGGAATTTGGTATAAAACAGGGGATTTGGCTCGGTATCTTGCCAATGGTCAACTCGAATATTGTGGTCGTTTTGATCAACAACTGAAACTCAGGGGCTTGCGTATTGAAGCAGGCGAAATTATTACCGCATTGCAACAATTACCTGCGGTATTCGATGTTGTTGTATTAATTCAAAATCAGCAATTAGTCGCTTATTATTTGGCCGAACAAGCGGTAGATGTCGAGGAGCTACGAGCCATTGCCAAACGTCAATTACCGGAATTTATGCTACCCCAACTATTTATTCATTTACAGCAATGGCCATTAATGCCTAATGGTAAGCTGGATAAAAAAGCCTTGCCAATGCCAACCGAACCGGAGGGGTTAATTTCACCTCGTAATGAGATGGAGCATATTTTAGCCCAACAATGGTCCGATTTATTAGGCGTAGAATGTGGGGCAAATTCTGATTTTTTTGCCTTGGGGGGACATTCTTTATTAGCCACACAATTAGTGGCAAAGATTCGGCAACAGTTAGGTTTAGAAATTTCCTTATCTGTCATATTTGAGTATCCCATATTAGAGCAATTTGCGTCAAAATTAATGACACAGCAAGGCAATCGTTTTCTCGTTTTACCTCCTTTGCAAGCCAGTCAACAATCCGAACAATTACCTTTATCTTATGCACAAGAGCGAATTTGGTTTTTACAACAATTAAATCAGGCAAATACCGCTTATCATATTATCGGTGGGGTGAAAATTCAGGGTAATTTCGATGTCATGAAATTGCAATCTTGTGTCAATCAAGTGATACAGCGACATCAAATTTTAAGAACGGCTATTGTTGAAGTTCAGGGGCGTGCGTACTTAGATATTTGGGAACAATTAGAAGTAAGCATTGAACAAATGGATCTCACTCATGAAACGGATAGTGAGGAAGCCTTAGATCAATATATTGAACAACAGCAACAACAAGCATTTCATTTATGGCAACCCCCTTTATTCCGAATAAGCAGTTATCAATTAACGGCAAAATCTTGGGTGGTATTATTTAATTTCCATCATATTATTGCCGATGGTTGGTCTATTCAAAAATTGGCACAAGAATTACTTGCCTTATATCAAGCACAGCCCGTCCCAGCGTTAAGCCTACAATACAAAGATTATGTCTTATGGCAACGTCAATGGTTGCCACAAGATAAATTATCACCACAAGTCGATTATTGGCAAAAACAACTACAAAACTTACCCGATTTAAATTTGCCTTTAGATTATATTAGACCGAAACAATGGCGAGGCGTCGGCGATAGTTATATGATCCACTTTTCCAGTGATTTTACCGCAAGTTTAAAAACATTTTGTCAGCAGCAAGACATGACATTATATATGGTGTTATTAGCCGGTTTTCATTTGTTATTAGCCCGTTATAGTGGGCAACATGACTTTGCTGTCGGTAGTCCCATTGCAGGACGACAACATACGGAACTGGAACCATTGTTAGGTTTATTTGTGAATACCTTGGTGATGCGTTCTCAGCTTAATACAGAGGTAACAACGGAAGCATTTTTACAAGCCACCAAGTCAATGGCTTTACAAGCTTATCAACATCAGGATTTGCCTTTTGAGAAATTAGTGGCATTATTAAAGCCTGAACGTCATTTGGACTATTCCCCTTTATTTCAAGTATTTTTTGCTTGGCAAAATTTACAATCTTTGGATTTACATACGCCCGATTTCACGGTAACACCGTGGCAGCCCCGTTCAAGCACTGCCAAATTTGATCTGAGTTTAAGTCTATGGGAACAAGCGCAAGGGATAGTGGCTTGTTTTGAATATAATGTGGATTGTTTTAGTTTGGTGACCATACAGCGTTTGGCAAGCCATTACCAAAATTTGTTACAAGCCTTACCAAGGCATTTAAAACATAAAGCCATTCAATTACCCATGTTATCTTCACAAGACATTCAAACGCTGTTAACTTGGGGGCAATCAACTACGAGCAAATTACGATTTCATACCTTGTCGGAATGGTTTGAATGTCAGGTAACACAAACACCCGATGCCATTGCGGTCGAATACCAACAGCAACAATTAAGTTATCAACAGCTTAATATTAAAGCCAATCAATTAGCCAGTTATTTACGAATTTTAGGGGTAAGTGCGAATATTGTGGTAGGGGTTTGTTTATTCCCTTGTTTCGATATGATCATCACTTTATTCGCAATTTTAAAAGCGGGTGGGGCTTATTTGCCCTTAGACCCTAGCTATCCTAAAGAACGTTTGCAATTAATGATACAAGATAGTTTATCTAAAATTCTGATTACGACAAGCGAATTAGACCAAAAATTGGATATAAGCATTGAGTATCCGATTTGTTTGGATAGGGTTGAAGAAAAAATTGCTCATCAAAATCAAGATAACTTAATTAGTGTTGCTTGCAAAGAGAGTATGGCATATATGATTTATACCTCGGGTTCGACGGGTCGGCCTAAAGGTGTTATGATTAACCATCAAGCCCTTGTGAATCATATGCAATGGATGAGTCAAACGTTTCGTTTGGACTCAAATGACAAAGTCTTACAAAAAACCCCCATAAGTTTTGATGCCTCGGTATGGGAGTTTTATGCCCCTTTATTACAAGGGGCCAGTTTGGTTTTAGCCAAAGCTAATGCTCATCAAGACTTAGACTATTTATTAACCACTATTAACGCACAGAAGATTACGGTATTACAAGTTGTTCCTACCTTGTTACAGTTATTGCTAAGGCATTCCAAGTCTCAAAACTTAAGTTTATTGCGTTATTTATTTGTGGGTGGGGAAGTATTGAGCAAAGCCTTAGCTGAGCAGGTATTCACTTTAAAATCCCATTCGACACGCCAATCGAATTTAACCTTGGTCAATCTTTATGGGCCGACAGAAGCGACCATTGATGCAACATATGCCATTTGTCATCAGATTATCTCAGAAGGACAAAGCGTTGCCATTGGAACGGCGATTGATAATATGCAAAGCTATGTGTTAGACCCTTGGCAACAATTCTTACCCATAGGGGTGGTGGGGGAGTTATATCTTGCGGGTTTTGGCTTGGCTGAGGGGTATTGGCATCAGCCAAAACAAACGGAACAAGCCTTTATCCAAGTAAAGTCTGAGCATTTAAATGTTGATAAATTATACCGAACGGGCGATAGGGTTCGTTATTTGAGCAATGGGCAATTAGAATATTTGGGACGAGTGGATAATCAAGTCAAACTGAGGGGGTATCGTATTGAGTTGGGTGAAATTGAAGCGAATTTATTAAGCTATCCTGATATTCAGCAGGCCGTTGTCATATTGCGACAAGATCAGGATCAACAACCTCGTTTAGTGGCCTATTTAAGCACGGAAAACCAAGCATTCCTTGATATTAAAGCGGTGAGAACTTGGTTGCAACAGTCATTGCCGGAGTATATGTTGCCTAATATTTTTCAAGTATTAAGCGAATTGCCACAATTACCCAATGGAAAAATAGATAAATCGGCATTACCATTGCCAGAGAGTAATTTATTTCAATCCGATCAACAATTTGTTGCCGCTCGCACGCCAACTGAGGAATTATTGGTGGAACTTTGGGGGCAGTTACTTGCGGTTGATAAAATTGGAATTTATGATGATTTTTTTGCATTGGGAGGGCATTCGCTATTATTAATGCAGTTAAGGGCAAAATTACAACAACGGTTTTGTTTGGAATTGCCCATTACCTTATTATTTCAACATCGATGTATTGCTGAGTTAGCCGAAATTATCGAATCAGAGCAAGTTCAAGAGAATCATAAACGTTATCCGCCCATTCCATCGGCATTTGCAAGTGATAGCGAGGATTGGCCATTATCATTTGCACAAGAGCGTTTATGGTTTTTAGATCAGTTATCCCCTGAAAATCCTTTATATAATCTTCCTAGTGCTATTAAGGTGGAAGGCAGTTTGGATATTGCCTTATTACAGCAAGCCTTGGCTGAAATTGTGAAACGTCATCAGGTTCTAAGAACTCGTTTTATTACGTTTCAGGGAGAAGCCAGAGCGAAAATTATGCCATTTGAATGGCCATCTTTGCCTGTCTTAACCGTAGAATCATTAGCACAAGCCAGAGAAATCAGCCAACAATTTTCTCAACGTGGTTTTTCCTTAGCAGACGAAACCTTATATCGAACGATGGTATTACAATTATCGAATCAATGTTTTATTTTACTGGTGAATTTTCATCATAGTATTGCCGATGGTTGGTCAATTGGCTTATTTGTTAAAGAATTAGCTAAAATTTATAATGCTTTGTATTATAAAGAAGTTTTGACGTTAGACGCACTAAAATTACAATATTATGACTATGCCGTATGGCAACGTCATTGGTTGAAATCTGAGCAATTACAAGCACAACTTGATTACTGGCAACAACAGTTGAAAAATGCCCCTGAATTATTAAATTTACCGCTGGATTTTCCACGTCCGCCTGTTCAAAGCCATCATGGTAAACACTATCACTTTGCCTTATCCACGCCATTATCAAAATCCGCTCACCGATTTGCGTATCAACAAGATGTCACGTTGTTTATGTTATTATTATCGGTTTGGCAGTTGTTATTATCTCGTTATTCTGGACAGCAAGATATTGTCACGGGGAGTCCTATTGCGGGTCGGCATCATGTTGATGTTGAGTCTATGATCGGTTTGTTTGTTAATATTTTAGTGTTACGTCATCATTATTCGCCACAACACCGTTTTAAACAAATTCTAAGTCAACTCAAACAAACGGTGTTACAGGCTTATCAACATCAAGATATTCCATTTGAACAGTTAGTCGATAAATTATCACCCCAGCGTAATGCCAGTTATTCCCCTTTATTTCAGGTTGGCTTTGCCTTACAAAATTTACAAAACTTTCGTCAGCAAAAATTAGCCGAGTTAAGTTGGCAACCGTTTGATAATGACTTTGGCATTGCGAAATATGACTTGAGCTTGTTTTTATGGGAAGAAGGGGAACAGCTGCTTGCGTTGATCGAATATAACACGGATTTATTTTTACCTGCAACGATTGAAGGCATGGCGAGACAGTATCAAACCTTATTACAACAAGCCATTGAGTATTCAGATAAAGCAGTCATTCAACTTGATTTGTTAAAAGCCAATGAATTTTACCAAATTTTGGGTTTGCATCGAGAAGCGGTGGAACAAGTCTTACCTTTAACGACGGCACAACGTGATCTTTATATTGATTCGCAAATGAATCCCGATACTCGATTTAATACCTTTGCGTATATTTTAGATATTCCTTTGGAAATTCAGCCAGATATTTGGCAAGAAGCACTGCGTTTGGTCTATGAAGAGCAAGCCGTATTGAGAACACGGATGGTGAGTTGTGAGCAAGCGTATTTAGACCCTGTGTATCAAGTGATTGATAAAATTGCCTGTTTGGAATTTGAATATCATGATTGGTCGCATCAATCCTATCGTTATGAGCAAATACAACAGAAAGTACAACAACAAATTCATTGGAAATTTAATCTTGCTCATGATGCTTTATTATATAATCAATTAATAAAAATTCATTCTGAAAAGTTTTTAATGATTTCTAGTTTCCATCATATGCTATTAGATGGTATTGGTGCCGCTGTTTATTTAAATAAGGTATGTGATGTGTATTCGGCATTAATCGAACAACGTGATTATACGCCATTACCAATGGTATTTGACGATTATGTACAAAGCACCCGTTTTCGGTTTGATACCCTTGAGATTAAACAGTATTGGCAACAAAAGTTGTCTAGTATTGAGATGTTAGATTTTAGGCCCGCATTGCCAAGAAAAAATCAATTTGTGCATAAACAACTGACCTTAGACAATGAGTTATGGCATGGCATCAAACATTATTGTCGCCGTAATAAATTAACCCCATCGTTATTTTTTAAAGCCTTATATGCCTTAGTGTTAAAAGTCTATTGCCAACATCAAGCGGATTTTGTGATATTAGAAATTTTAGGCGGGAGGAAAAAACAACATTTACAGGCATTAGGTTGTTATTATCAGCAATTACCGATAATTTTTGATATTGAGACTATGCAATCACATTGTTCCTTAAAATACTATTTTGAACAAGTCAAAGCCTATATCAAAACCATTGGTCAGCAACAATTTATTTCGGTTTTTTTACAACGGCAGTTATTGCCCTCGGCAAAACAGTATTTTTATTATAATTTTTACAATTTTGCCGATTCCATTCCAATTTTAGATAAGGTCGCCGAATTACAAATTAGTGTTCCATTTCCTGAGCATCAAATTCAATTTATTGTCGAACAAATTGATAATAAACTCCGTTTGAATTTGCATTACCATTTGGCGTATTTTACCGATTTTAAGTTTCTACAGCGTTTACAGCAGGTAGCCAAACAAGTCATTGATGGGGCTGAAATCTTTTCCGATCTGACGATTATTATGCCAGCCGAGCAAGAATGTTTGTTATCGGATTGGAATACGGTTCGTAGTTATCCTTCGGATTATTGTATTCACCATATTGTTGAAACTTGGGCAGATCGCACGCCTGATGCGGTGGCATTACGTTATGAGGATGAAACTTGGTCTTATTCAGAGTTAGAACAAAACGCCTCTTTATTAGGCAATCATTTGCAAAAATTAGGGGTGAAACCCGATGATTTAGTCGCCGTTTGCTTGCCACGTTCTCCCGAGTTAGTGATGGCATTATTTGCCGTATTAAAATCAGGTGCGGCCTATTTACCTTTGGATCCAAAATACCCTGAGCAACGTTTCGCTTTTATGTTAGAGGATTCTAAGGCAAAAGTTGTGATTAGCCAACAAAGTTTATTACAAAATTTACCCGAGAGTAACGACTATCAACTGGTTTGTTTAGATACGGATTGGTTCAGCATTCGGGTGAATAATTCTGTTACCATTGACAGTGAGGTCATTCCTGATAATTTATGTTATGTCATTTATACCTCTGGTTCAACGGGGCAACCGAAAGGGGTCATGGTAGCGCATCATAATGTCTTACGATTGTTTGCGGGTAGTGAGGGTTGGTTTGCCTTTGATCATACCGATAAATGGACCTTATTTCATTCCTATGGTTTTGATTTTTCAGTATGGGAACTCTGGGGAGCCTTATTATATGGGGGCGAATTGGTGATTGTCCCTTATACGGTATCACGTTCACCGCAGGACTTTTATCAGTTGTTATTACAACAGCAAATCACGGTATTAAACCAAACCCCTTCGGCTTTTTATCCGTTGATTGAGCAACTTCCTCAACAAGCTCAAACCTTAGCGCAGTTGCGTTTAGTTATTTTGGGAGGGGAAGCCTTAGATTTTCAAACCTTAAAACCTTGGTATCAGCATTATGCCAGTGATCATCCACAGTTGGTGAATATGTATGGTATTACTGAAACCACTGTTCATGTCACTTATCGTCCCATTCAATCTTCAGATTTACGTTTGGGGGTAGGTAGTGTGATTGGTGAACCGTTGCCTGATTTGCAATTATATATCTTAGATGCCGAACAAGGTTTACTCCCCCCTGGGGTGATTGGCGAAATTTGTGTGGCAGGGCAAGGTTTAGCGAGGGGCTATTTAAATCAACCCGAATTAACTGAGCAAAGTTTTATTCCTCATCCATTTGTTGAGGGGCAACGCTTGTACCGTTCCGGTGATTTAGCACGCTATTTAGAACAAGGCGAAATTGAATATTTAGGGCGTTCTGATCCGCAAGTAAAAATCCGAGGGTTTCGGATTGAATTAGGGGAAATCGCTCAGGTATTACAACAAAATCCCGCGGTAAAGGAAACCGTTGTCATTGTTAGAGAAGATACACCCGGTGATCAGCGTTTAGTTGCTTATGTGGTTGGGCGAGTTGAAATTCATGAGTTACGACAGTTATGCCAACAACATTTGCCTGATTATATGTTGCCTTCGGCCATTGTACTATTAAATGCCATGCCCTTAACTGCCAACGGTAAATTAGATCGCAATGCCTTACCGAAACCGCAACAACAAGAACAACAACCAATTATTCAACCTCAAACAGAGGTTGAAAAACAACTGGCTGATTTATGGCAAGGGGTCTTAGCCATTCCTCAGGTAGGGCGGGACGACAATTTCTTTGATTTAGGAGGGCATTCTTTATTAGCAACCCAGCTAATGACTCGAATTCAACAACAATTTGATATTGAATTGCCATTACGTCGATTATTTGAAACGCCAAAATTGCTTGATTTAGCGGCACAAATTGAGTCAGAACAAAAAGGCGTGAATTGCCCTGTGCCACTCGTCCCTGTGCGACGCCAAAAATTATTACCCCTATCCTTTGCGCAAGAACGCTTGTGGTTTCTGGATCAATTACAACCTTATAGTGCGGCTTATAATATATGTTCTGCTGTTAGGTTTATTGGCCCCTTAGATGAATCCGCTTTACAGCAAAGTTTTTCAGAAGTGGTCAAACGCCATGAATCATTGCGTACCCATTTCCCTACCGTGAATTATCAACCCATTCAACACATTCAACAAGCAGAAGTATTGCAACTAGCGGTTGAAGATGCGGCGAATTGGGGGGGCAGTAAAATTCAGCAGGTCTTAGAAAAAGAAGCCCATTGGATTTTTGATTTAGAACATGGGCCTTTGTTTCGGGCGAGATTATTAAAAATTAAAGTTCAAGAGCATATTTTATTGCTTAATATGCATCATATTATTTCCGATGGTTGGTCCGTTCAGTTATTAATTCAAGAACTCTTTACGTTATATCATGCTTATCATCAAAGCCTACCTTCCCCTTTAGCGGAATTAGCGATTCAATATGCCGATTATGCGTATTGGCAACGTCAATGGTTGCAAGGTGAGGTATTAGAACAACAAGTGAGTTATTGGCGTACTCAGTTAAAAGATGTTCCCATTTTACGTTTAGCGACGGATTATCCACGTCCGAAACAACCCAGTGATCTTGGCTCACATTCCCCCTTAAGTTTGCCCTTGGATTTGACCCTTGCTTTAAAACAATTAGCAAAACAGCAGGATGCGACTTTATTTATGGTGTTACTCTCTGCCTTTGCCATCTTACTCTCTCGATATAGTGGTCAAACTGATTTTTGTATTGGCTCACCGATAGCCGGTCGGCATACGATTGAGACGGAACAAATTATTGGATTTTTTGCGAATACTTTGGCCTTACGTTGTCAACTGAATGATAATCCCGATTTCATCTCCTTCTTGGCTCAAATGCGACGTGCTTGTTTATCAGCGTATGAGCATCAAGATGTGCCGTTTGAAAAATTAGTAGAGATATTACAACCTGAGCGTCATTTAGCCTATACGCCTTTATTTCAAGTCATGCTGACTTTGCAAAATATGACCTTACCGACCATGCAGTATCATGGCTTGGAAATGTTGCCGATTGATATTGATATTAGTGTCACGAAATTTGATTTGAATTTTAGTTTATTTGAAACCGAACAAGGAATTAAAGGGCAAATTCGTTATCGCAGTGATTTATTTGATAATATGAGCATTGCCAGAATGGGGGAACATTGGACGAATTTATTATATGCCATTGTCAATAATCCTAATCAAGCCCTGAGTGATTATGCGTGGATGCCTTTGTGGGAATGGGAACAAATTTGTCAGTGGAATCAAAGCAAACAAGATTTGAAACCGTTAACGGGATTGCATTATTATTTTGAACAACAGGCGGGAAATTTTCCAGAACAATTCGCTGTTATTTCGGCGGATCAAACCTTCACTTATGCGGCTATTAATCAGCAAGCCAATCAATTAGCCCATTATTTATTAAAGCAAGGCTTGCAAGCGGAACAAGCCGTCGCCGTGTGTTTATCCCCCTGTGCTTATTTGTTGGTCGCTATTTTAGCCATATTAAAAGCAGGGGGGGCTTATTTACCGTGTGATCCAAATTTTCCTAAAAAACGTTTACAAACAATATTTGAGCAAGCAAACGTGTCATGGGTAATCACTCGTTACCGAGATCGATTATCATGGTTAGATAGTCTATCCACCATTCATAGCTTGATTTTGGATCAGAGTACCGAATTAAAATCATTTCCCAAGCATAATCCCAACATAAGGATTAATGCGGAACAGTTAGCCTATATTATTTATACCTCGGGTTCGACGGGGACGGCAAAAGGGGTTGCCATAGAACATCGACAAATTATTAATTATGTCCTGGCCATGCAAGCAAAAACTATGTTGCCTTGGCATTGTCATTATGCGTTAGTTTCAACGATTGCTGCCGATTTAGGTCATACCATGCTGTTTTTACCGTGGTTGTCAGCTGGGTGTTTGCATTTATTAGAAAAATCCATCGTGACGGATCCTTGGCGACTCGCTGATTATTATCAACATTATACGATTGACTGTTTGAAGATAGTGCCATCCCATTTAATGGCCTTACAACAAGCAAACCATGCCGTTGAAAAATTTATGCCCAGCCAATTATTGATTTTAGGAGGGGAAGCCAGTCCGATGACTTGGGTCAGGGAACTCTTAGCGAAAGTCAATTGCCGAATTTTGAACCATTATGGTCCGACTGAAGCCACGGTAGGGATTTTAACGTGTGACGCAAACGCTGATTTTCAATCCAGCAGTTTACCCATAGGACAACCTTTAGCAAATAATCGGGTTTATTTATTAGATGGAAAGAAACAACCCGTGCCTATTGGCGTGCCAGCTGAGATTTATTTGGCGGGTGCGGGTTTGGCTAGGGGGTATCTGAATCAGCCTGAATTAACGAATCAAGTGTTTGTGAGTACCGATTTTGGTGAACAACGAGTTTATCGGACTGGCGACTTAGCTCGTTATATGGCAGACGGGCAGATTGAATTTTTAGGACGCTTAGATGAGCAAATTAAAATTCGTGGTTATCGGATTGAACTGAATGAAATCCAAGGGATTTTACAAGGTTTGACGCCCATTAAAGACAGTGCCGTCTTATTTTATCAGCAGCAAATTGCCGTATTCGTGGTATTGGCGGATAATCATTTTGACAGTATGTGGTTACGTTCGGAACTCCGTCAACATTTCCCTGACTATATGTTACCACAACATATTCAAACCTTGTTAAGCCTACCGATTACGGCAAATGGCAAATTGGATAGGAATGCCTTGTGTGCTCGTTTGAGCAGCAGTGAATCCGTTGCCGTATCGGCAGGGTCGGATCCGATTGAACAAGTGATTATGTCGATTTGGCAACAAATTTTGTCATTAGAAACCATGGATCCCAGTGATAATTTTTTTGAATTGGGGGGGCATTCCTTACTGGCAACTCAGGTGATGGCTAAGATTCGTGAAAGTTTTCAGATCGAGTTAGCTGTCGCCGTATTATTTGAAATGCCAACCGTGAGTGAGCTGGCTGAGGCGGTGAAACAGGTGTTGCAATTAGGTCGGAGTGATATGGGCAATATTCCGACACTCAAGGCATCCACAAAGCAGTTATCCTTTGCCCAAGAGCGTTTATGGTTTTTAGAGCAGTTTCATGCGGGACAATCTTCTTATCATATGCCTGTGGCATTAAAATTACAGGGGGTACTGGATAGACAAGCATTAGAACAAAGTTTGCAATATTTAGTCGATAGGCATGAAGTGTTAAAAACTCAAATCAGAACAGAACAAGGTCGGCCACAACTTGAGTTAGAGCAGGATTTCGTTGCCAAGATTCATTGGGTGGATTGTCAGGCTTATCCTGATCCATGGCAACAAGTGTCTCAACAATTACAACATATGAGTACCAAAGCCTTTAATTTAAGCACGCAACCTTTGTTTCGGGTTTATTTATACAAACTTGAAGACAATGGTTTTATATTCGCTTTAGTACTGCATCATCTTATTGCCGATGGCTGGTCCTTAAGTATCTTAATTCGTGAATTGAGTCATTGTTATCGTCATTTTGCAACGAATGATAGTCCGAATTTGCCACCTTTAGCCTTTCAATATAATGATTTTGCCGTTTGGCAAAAACAGTGGTTACAACAAGGGCGATTACAAAAACAACTCAGCTATTGGCATAAACAGTTACAACACACGTCAGTGTTGACTTTAGCAACGGATAGACCCAGACCTAGGGTGCAAACGACCAATGGTGCCCATTATTATTTTGATATTGGTCAAAGTTTGACACATGCTATACAACAGTTAAGTCAGTCTCAAGGGGTAACCTTGTTTATGACTTTGTTAGCGGTATGGCAGTTGTTGTTAGGTCGTTATAGTAATCAACAAGATATTTGTGTGGGTATCCCAATTGCGGGGCGTAATTACCCACAAACTGAACATATGGTAGGCTTGTTTGTCAATACCTTAGTGATTCGAGGTCAATTGGAACACGATTTAGATTTTTACCAATTTTTACAACAAATTAAACAAACCGCTTTATTAGCGTATCGTCATCAAGATGTCCCATTTGAACAAGTCGTTGAGGCATTGCAAGTTGAGCGTAATAGCCAATATACGCCCTTATTTCAAGTCATGTTTTCATTACAAAATCAGCCTCAAGAACAATTTTCCTTGCCACAATTACAAGTATCGGTATTAAGAGAAGAAACGCATAGTGCTAAGTTTGATTTAACATTAGCATTGCTTGAAAATAGTGAAGGCTTGCAAGCGGAACTCGAATATAATACCGATTTATTTGATTTGGCAACGGTTGAGCAATTCGCGAATCATTACCAATATTTATTACAACAAGTCAGCGATGCCCCACAAAAATGTTTATGTGATTATCGATTATTATCAGAGGCGGAATATTATCAAATTTGGTGGCGATGGAACCAAACCAATCAAGCCTTACCTGCGACAACCTTACATCAACTGATTACAAGCCAAGCACAACAACATCCTGACAATATTGCGGTTTATGATCAGGGGCGTTCCTTAAGTTATGCGGAGTTAGAATTTCAATCACAGCAACGGGCGGTGCAATTGTTGCGTATTGGGGTGCTATCGGGTGATTTAGTGGCAGTTTGTTTAGAAGCGAGTTTTGAATTAGTGATTGCTATCGTGGCTATTTTGAAAGTAGGGGCGGCTTATGTTCCGATTGATCCCGACTATCCTAAACAACGAATTGATTTTATGCTCAAGGATAGTCAGGCGAACATTGTTTGTAGCAAACAATGTTACACTTCGTTATTACAAAATCTCACATCGGATATTGAACTCGTTTATTTGGACAAAGCGATTCATCCTCGCCATACTGGCCATAATATGAGTGAGCGTTCCGTGATATTACCACAAGTCGATGCTGAGGCAAACGCTTATGTTATTTATACCTCAGGATCAAGCGGTCAACCGAAAGGGGTTTGCTGTCATCATCTTGGGGTGGTGAATTTACTGGCGGAATTTCAACGACAACGAGCGTTATCGTCAGGACAACGGGGGAGTTGGTGGACCAGTATTAGTTTTGATGTTTCAGTTTATGAGTTATTTTCGGTATTAACGCAAGGGGCAGGATTATGGATAGTGCCAAAGTCTATTCGTCGAGATTCTAAAGCCGTCGTGGCATGGTTAGCCCAACAGCAGATTGAGAGTGCCTATTTGCCTCCTTCCTTTTTAGCCGATTTTGCGGAATATGTGATGACATCTGCCAAACAATGCCACTTAAAACGATTATTAGTTGGGGTAGAACCCATTGCCGAACCATTATTAGCGAATATTGTCAGCAATTTACCCCAGTTGACATTAATTAATGGCTATGGCCCTACTGAAACCACCGTTTGTGCGAGTTTGTATCAAGTCGATGCCAATCACTATGGTCAAGGGAATACGCCTATTGGTCGTCCTATTCAAAATATGCAGTTATATGTTGTGGATAGTCATTATCAACCTGTCCCCATTGGGGTCATTGGGGAATTACTGATTGCAGGGGTTCAAGTCGCACATGGTTATTGGCAACGTCCTGAATTAACGGAACAGCGTTTTTTGAACTTGAGCTTAGGCTTAGGGCAGACGCATACGTCGCAAAAATTTTATAAAACAGGGGATTTCGTCCGTTATTTACGTCAAGGTGTGTTGGATTTTGTGGCGAGAGTGGATTCTCAAGTGAAAGTGAGAGGATATCGCATTGAATTAGGGGAAATCGAATCTGTTTTAGCCAGTCATCCTGCCATTGATAGTGTTGCTGTGCTTGCTCATGATAAAGTGTTGGTCGCTTATTTTGTGGCATCAAAGGAGATTGATAAGGTCGAACTACAACAAACCTTAAAACAACAATTGCCAGATTATATGATACCTACCTTATGGGTGGCATTGGATGTGATGCCACTGACTCCAAATGGTAAAATCGATCGGCAAGCATTACCCCAACCACAATTAGATGTTCCGCCGTTTGTCGCACCTAGAAATCGTTTAGAGGAAGATTTGGCAACTATTTGGAAAAACTTGCTTAATAAAGCCTCTATTAGTATTTATGATAGTTTTTTTGGTTTAGGTGGGCATTCTTTATTAGCAACGCAATTCGTGTCAAGGATTAAACAAAAGTTTAAAGTAGAACTGTCGTTACAGACTTTATTCAACCATAGCACTATTGTTGAACTTGCCGAACAAATTCAGAAATTACAGCAACAACTTGGCAGTTTAGAACAACAACCCATTCAATTAGCCGATCGCCGTCAGGCATTATTATTATCCTTTGCCCAAGAGCGTTTATGGTTTTTAGATCAATTGGATCCTGGCAACCCTGCTTATAATATTGTTGGGGCGGTTGAATTGCTCGGTGAGTTAAATAGTCGAGTATTAGAACGTAGTTTGGGTGAAATTATTTGTCGTCATGAAATATTAAGAACCTGTTTTGTTAAACCGTCAAGCTCAGAAAGCTCAAGCGATCAGCCACAAGTCGTACAAAAAATTCTGCCGTTTTCAGGCTTAAGTTTACCCATTCTTGCGTTAAATGGACAAACACTTGCACAAAAACAACAGCAAGCCAAACAACACATTCAACAAGAAGCAAATTGGCGTTTTGATTTGAGCAAAGTGAGTTTATTTCGGGTGAAGTTATTACGTTTATCCAAACAACGCCATGTTTTGATTTTAAATTGCCATCATAGTATTGCGGATGGTTGGTCGATTCAGTTATTACTGAAAGAATTAGCCGAACTCTATGAAACGTTTTTAACCGAACGTGTATCGGCTTTGCCTGAGGTGAAACTTCAATATGTGGATTATGCCTTATGGCAACGTCAATGGTTGCAAGGTGAGGTATTACAACAACAATTAGATTACTGGTTAGAACAATTATCGGATTTAAGCCCGTTATCTTTACCAACGGATTTTGTGCGTCCTAAAGTTCAAACGTTTACAGGAGCAAGAAGGCGGTTTCGTTTCACCGAGGTTCAAACGAAAAACTTACAACTCTTTTGTCAAAAACAAGATATTACTTTATATATGTTGTTATTAGCCAGTTGGCAAATTCTATTGGCTCGTTATTCTGGGCAAGCAGATATTACCGTTGGTTCACCGATTGCTGGTCGTAATCGTACGGAATTAGAATCCGTATTCGGTTGTTTTGTGAATACCTTGGTGTTACGCAGTCATTTAGCGCATAATCCTAGTGGCATAGAGTTTTTGGCGAATGTCAGACAAATCGCATTAGATGCCTATGCGCATCAGGATTTGCCATTTGAAAAATTGGTAGAGCTATTGCAACCGCAACGGCAACAAAATATGACCCCTTTATTTCAAGTGATGTTGGTGTTGCAAAACAACCCTGACGCCGTATTGCATAGTGTGAATCTTACCATTAATCCTTTAGATTATGAGGCAACGACTGCTAAATTTGATTTGAGCATAACGTTTGTGGAATATGAACAGCAATTGTTTTATAGTATTGAATATAATACCAATTTATTTAAGCCGACTACCATTGATTTAATGCAAAAACACTGGAAGCAATTGATTGAAAGTTTCATGCAATCACCTGAACAAGCTGTGTTGCAACTCTCATTGCTGGATTCAGTGGAATATAAATTATTAACTCAGCCCAGTCAATTTAGTGCGTATCCTGTCAAACAATGCCTGCCTCAATTATTTGAACAACAGGCGTTATTTAACCCGCAAGCGATTGCGGTTGTGGATGATTATAATGCCCTTAGTTATGATGAGCTTGATAAACAAGCGAATCGCCTAGCCCATTATTTACAACAACAAGGCATTGGGTTTAATAGCATTGTTGGTTTATGTTTGCCCCGTCGATTAGACCTTATCGTGGCGATTTTAGCGATTTTGAAAACGGGTGCTTGTTATTTGCCTTTGGATCCAAATACGCCGAAAGAACGATTAAGCTTTATTCAACAAGATGCCGCCATTGATGGTTTACTCACGGATTCAAGTTTCAATCCGCCCTTGCCTGAAGGGGGGCGTTATTGGTTTTTAGATCAATTACAAACAGAATTGCAAGCCTGTTCTGAGGATAATTTATCACTCTCTATGTTACCCCAACAATCGGCGTATATTATTTATACGTCAGGTTCGACGGGACAGCCGAAAGGGGTAGAGGTGAGTCATTATAATGTGATTCGATTATTCCGTGCTTGTCAACATTGGTTTGAATTTAGTGATTCGGATGTGTGGACCTTATTTCATTCTTATGCCTTTGATTTTTCGGTATGGGAAATTTGGGGTGCTTTGTTATATGGGGGCAAATTAGTGCTTGTTTCTCATGATACCGCCAGATTAACGGATGAGTTTTATCAACTTTTAGTGAAACATCAAGTCACTATTTTAAATCAAACCCCTTCGGCATTTTATAGTTTGATCCATGCCGAACAACGAGCAAATTATCGTCAAACTTTAGCCTTACGTTGTGTTATTTTAGGGGGGGAAGCGTTGGATATTGCCCGATTACAACCTTGGATTCAACGTCATGGCGATCAATATCCACAACTAGTCAATATGTATGGTATTACTGAAACGACGGTACATGTCAGTTATCGTCCTATTTATCAAAAAGATATTGAACATAAGGTCGGTAGTGTGATTGGTGTTGCCATTCCTGATTTGCAAATTTATCTTTTAGATGCGTATCAACAAGTCGTGCCAATTGGGGTTCCAGGTGAAATTTATGTCGCAGGTGCTGGCGTAAGTAAAGGGTATTTAAATCGACCTGAATTGACAAAACAGCGTTTTATTCAACACCCGTTTAAAGGGAAAGGGAGGGTTTATCGTTCGGGTGATGTCGCAAGATTTTTAACGAATGGTGATTTGGAATATTTAGGACGTATTGATAATCAAATCCAAGTCCGAGGCTTTCGGGTCGAAATAGGTGAAATTACGGCAAGGCTTAATCAGTTAGAACCCGTATTGGAATCCGTGGTCGTGGCGGAACAATCGCATTTAATTGCGTATTTACGAGGGCAAGGTCATGGTCAACGTTTGTCATCCCAGCAATTACGTCAGCAATTACAACTTTATTTGCCTTACTATATGTTACCTACGGCATTTGTGTGGTTGGAGCAATTTCCACTCACCATCAATGGCAAATTAGATTATAAGGCCTTACCAAAACCGGAAATCGTCTCTCAAGCCGTGGTTGAGGTGGCAAGAAACCCAATGGAACAAGTGTTATGTATGATTTGGCAACAAGTATTAGATCAGCCCGCTGTTGGGATTAACCAAGACTTTTTTGAATTAGGTGGGCATTCCTTACTTGCCAGTCAAGTGATAAGTCGAGTTCAACAAAAATTTGGGGTGGAACTCCCCTTGCGTTACTTTTTTATGACACCGACTGTGGCAGGATTGGCCTTACAATTAGAACAGATTTTACAACAACCGCAACCACGTCAAGAGGTGGTATTATCCCATGCCCCTAAGGATCAAGCCTTAGTATTATCCTTTGCTCAAGAACGGTTGTGGTTTTTAGAGCAATATCAGCCGAATCAAGTGAGTTATCATATTCCAATTTTATTAGGGATAAAAGGGAACTTAAATACTCGGCTATTGCAACAAGCGTTAGTGGCATTAATTCGTCGCCACCAAAGTTTAAGAACGACCTTTGAATCCATCGATGGTTTGCCATTTCAAACCATTCAAGCATTTAAGGGCTTTGAGTTATCAATTTTAGATATTGAGGCACAACAATTAGATGTTTTTGTCAGTGCGGTATTAAAACAGCCTTTTGATCTACAGCAAGGGCCTTTGTATCGCATTCAATTATTGCAATTTGCCGAACAAGAGTATGCTTTATTAGTGATTTTGCATCATTTAATTGCGGACGGTTGGTCAATGGCAATTATTGCCCAAGAGCTTTCACAATTATATGCAGGATTCTTACAAAATAAGCTATCCCCTTTAGCCGATTTATCCTATCAATATGTGGATTATGCGTATTGGCAACGACAATGGTTACAGGGGAAAACCTTGCAACGCCAATTAGATTATTGGCAACAACAATTAAACGGATGTGAGTTATTAGCCTTGCCTTTGGATTATCCACGTCCCCCGCAAAAAACGGATCGTGGCGACAGAATTGCGATAACATTCGCACCCGAGTTAGTCAGTGAGTTGAAAGCCTTAGCAAGACAATATGATGTCACATTGTATATGCTATTATTAGCAGGATTTCAAATACTATTGCATCGTTATACAGGGCAATTAGATATTAGTGTTGGTTCACCTGTGGCTGGACGGCATCATGTGGAATGGGAAAAATTAATTGGCTTGTTTGTGAATACCTTAGTATTACGAACGAATTTCAAAGATAATCCTACGGTTGTTGAGCTCATTCAACAAGTGAGGCAAATCACCTTAGATGCCTATGCTCATCAAGATATTCCGTTTGAAAAATTAGTCGAAGTTTTACAACCAGAACGTGATCCCAGCCATACGCCATTATTTCAAGTGTTATTTACCTTGCAAAATTTGCCTATGGATAAAATTTGTTTCGAAGGGTTAGAGTTTTCATCATTGCCTTTGCCTTATCAAACCGCTAAATTCGATTGGTCATTGATTTTGCAAGAAGTCGATTCTCATATTGAAGGGGTATGGGAATATAATACCGATCTATTTACGAGAACGACCATTGAGCAAGTGATTGAGCATTTTATTTATTTATTACAAGCCATGACTCAACAGCCAAATTTAACGGTGGCGACATTACCCTTATTTAATCAACTGACCTTACAACACTTATTAATTGACTTAAATCCGACACAATCGGATTATCCTTGTGATCGTGGCATTCATGAGCTTTTTGAAGAACAAGTCGCTTGGCAACCCGATGCCATCGCCATTGAGTTTGGCGATGAACGTTTAACGTATGCGGCATTAAATCATAAAGCGAATCAACTGGCTCGGTATTTACATAAAGGGGGGTGGGGAGCAAATGCCATTGTTGCGATTCACATGGAACGTTGCACTGAGTTTTTAGTGGCAGTGATGGCGGTATTAAAAGCAGGGGGGGCTTATCTCCCTTTAGAAGCCAGTTTCCCCCCCAAACGTTTGCAATTGATATTGCAAGACGCGAAGGTCAGCACAGTATTAACTTTAGAGAGTCATAGTAAAACTTTGCCAAAACTTGAGCAAAGCAGTGTCTTATGTTTAGATAAAGAATATGCGATTTGGCAAGAGTTAAGCGATAATTTACCTTGTTATACGACATCGGAGAGTTTGGCTTATGTTATTTATACCTCTGGCTCTACGGGACAAGCGAAAGGGGTTTGTATTCCTCATAAAGCCGTGAGTCGCTTGGTATTAAATACGAATTATATTGAACTGAATGCCCAAGATAAAATAGGGCATATTTCTAACCCTGCGTTTGATGCCGTCACATTTGAGATTTGGGGGGCTTTATTAAATGGTGGGCAGATTATTACGATTGATAAACAGACGGTATTGCAAGCCGATTTATTAGCTCAGGTAATTCAACAGTCTAATATGACGGTCATGTTTGTAACCGTGGCACTATTTAATCAATTAATTCAACAAAAACCAGATTTATTTGCCAGTTTACGTTATCTTTTAATTGGGGGGGAAGCCTGCGATCCTGAAGCGGTAAGGCAATTATTAGCCCAAGGAGCGCCGGAACATTTGTTAAATGCTTATGGACCCACAGAAAATACGACATTTTCTACTTACTATCCCATCACCGAAGTCGATACGACGGCGACTAATATTCCCATTGGTTATCCTATTGCTAATACCTATTGTTATATTTTGGATTCTTATCAAAATCCAGTCCCTATGGGGGTTTATGGCGAGCTTTATTTGGCAGGGGAGGGGTTAGCCACGGGGTATTTAAATCAGCCACAATTAAGTCAGCAATGTTTTGTGGAAGTGCAACTCGCCGATATGAAACAACGCTTATATAAAACGGGGGATCGCTGTCGTTATTTAACGCATGGCGAAATTGAATTAGCAGGGCGTTTGGATAGACAAATAAAATGGCGTGGTTATCGCATTGAATTAGATGAAATTTCCGCCGTATTAACTCAGTTTGATGCAATCAATGATAGCTATGTTCGATTTCATAAGAATAAATTAATGGCTTATATTGTCGTTGACTCATCGCGAGGCATTGAGCTTGACGTATTGAAAACGCAATTACAACAGCAGTTACCTGATTATATGATGCCTAGTCATATTATCCGTGTGGCATCCTTACCGCTGAATCCGAATGGCAAAGTCGATTGGCGAGCTTTGCCAGAGCCTGATGAGGAAGTTGCGGCCAATTTATTCCCTGTTTCTTTGACAGAAAAACGTTTGGCAGGGATTTGGCGTGAACTTTTCGATCAAGATAGCATTGCGGTTAATGATAATTTTTTCAGTTTAGGGGGGCATTCCTTATTAGCCACACAACTGATAGCAAGAATTGTGGACGAATTTGAAACCCAACTGTCGTTAATGGATGTTTTTGCAACACCTGTATTAGCGGATTTAGCCCAAACTATTGAGCAACAACAACAGCAACAGTGGCAATTAGAACAGCAAATGGGGAGGACCAAACGGCAACGTATTTTATTATTATCTTATGCCCAAGAACGGATGTGGTTTTTAAATCAGTTAGAACCCGACAGTGCAGGCTATAATATTCCGTTTGCCCTAGAGTTAAATGGCAAGTTGCAATTAAAAGCATTGGTGCAAGCAATCGACGCATTAATTCGTCGTCATGAAAGTTTGCGTTCTACCATTGATGTCGTCAATGGGGTGCCTATTATTAAAATCCATACGCCAGAGCAAATGCCGAGTTTAGCGGTACTCGATTGGCGTGATAAAAGCACCGCACAACAAAATTTAGATATGGCACAATGTTTCGAACAAGAAGCCAATCATATTTTTGATTTAACCCAATTGCCTTTGTTTCGTTATCAACTGATACAATTATCCGAAACAAAATCGGTATTATATTGTAATTTACATCATATTATTGCCGATGGTTGGTCAATGGGGATTTTGGTCAAAGAAATGTCCGTGTTGTATCAGGCATTTTGTCAGCAACAACCTTCACCATTAACACCCTTAGCCATTCAATATGTGGATTATGCCGTATGGCAACGTGAATGGTTACAAGGTGAGATTTTGGATCAGCAATTATCTTATTGGCGACAACAATTGATGGATTTGCCGATATTGGATTTGGCGATTAAAAAACGTCCGGCTGTGTGGAGTCATTGTGGTGATATTGTGGCAGTACAATTTCCGTTGAGTTTAAGCCAAAAATTGCAAAAGTTTGCACTTGAACAAGAAGTGACACTTTATATGCTGTTGCTGGCAGGTTTTCAAATATTATTACATCGTTATAGTGGCTTAGACCATATTGCGGTCGGTTCTCCCATTGCGGGGCGTTCTCGTCAGGAAGTGCAAGGATTAGTGGGTTTATTTGTGAATACCCTCGTGTTACGAGGCGATCTTAGCCATAATCCAAATGTCTTAGATTATTTGCAACAAGTAAAAACCACAACATTACAGGCCTATCAACATCAAGATTTGCCATTTGAAAAATTGGTAGAATATCTGGAAATCGAACGTAGTACGAATCATCATCCATTATTTCAGGTCATGTTGAGCTTACAAAATTTACCAATAGACCCAATGAAATTGCCAGAACTCAGTTTCAATCCAATGGATATTCCGAGTGATACGGCAAAATTCGATTTGTTATTAGCGTTAAGAGAAACCGAGCAAGGTATTGTTGGGGGGGTGGAATATCATACCGATTTATTTGATCGAGGGTTTATTGAAAATCTCATCAAACATTTGCTGCGCTTGTTTGAAGCTATGGTGAGTCAACCTCAACAAGCGATGGCACAATTACCCTTGCTGTTGAGAACGGAATGGGTGCAATTAGTGGAGGAATGGAATCAGGTGAGAAGCTATCAAAGACGCTACTGTTTGCATCAAGTATTTGAGCAACAAGTGGATAAGTATAGTGCAAAAACTGCGGTAGTGTATGGTCAGCAACGCATTAATTATATGGAATTAAATCTGCGAGCGGAATTATTAGCCAATCAGTTACAAAAATTTGGGATTAAGCCAGATAGTTTGGTTGGTTTATGTATGGAGCGTTCCATTGAATTAATTATTGCCATTTTAGGGATATTAAAAGCAGGGGGGGCTTATTTACCTTTAGACCCAAGTTATCCTCAAGAGCGTTTAGCCTTTATGTTAGAAGATGCCAAGGTTGATTTGGTATTAACGCAAGAAAAATTATTAGAGCATTTGCCTAGTTTTCACGCAAGTGTCTTATGTATTGACATGGATTGGGAGTTGATTGCCTTAAATAACACGGGTTCTTTACGCACGGAAGTCACTCCTAATCATTTGGCCTATGTCATTTATACCTCTGGTTCGACAGGGAAACCTAAAGGTGTTGAAGTCAGTCATTATAATGTCATGCGTTTATTTGAAAGTGTGCAAGGATTATATGCGTTTGACCATACCGATGTTTGGAGCTTATTTCATTCTTATGCCTTTGATTTTTCGGTATGGGAAATTTGGGGTGCTTTGTTATATGGCGGTCGTTTAGTCATTGTCCCTTATATGATGACACGATCACCCGATGATTTTTATCAATTATTATTACAACAGCAGGTAAGTATTTTAAATCAAACGCCCTCCGCTTTTTATCAACTGATTCGAGCGGATAAACAAGCAGACATGACTAAACAAAACAAACAAGATAAACAAAATAATAATGAAATCATCGCAAAATTAAATTTGCGTTTTATTATTTTTGGTGGGGAAGCCTTAGATTTCGCCAGTTTATCGCCTTGGCTTGAAAAATATGGGGAGGAATCACCCCAACTTGTGAATATGTATGGGATTACTGAAACGACCGTGCATGTCACCTATCGCACTATTCGCTATAAAGATTTAATGGAACATCAAGGGAGTCTCATTGGGGAAGCCTTGCCTGATGTGCAAATGTATGTTTTAGATCGTTACCAAAATCCAGTGCCTATTGGCGTTGCGGGCGAAATTTGTATTGGTGGTGCCGGTTTAGCGAGAGCTTATCTCAACCGTCCCGAATTAACAAAACAACGTTTTATTGCCCATCCTTTTAGAAAAAACCAACGACTTTATCGTTCCGGGGATTTAGCTCGTTATTTACCTAAGGGGGATTTAGAATATTTAGGTCGTATTGATCATCAAGTCAAAATTCGTGGTTTTAGAATTGAATTAGGTGAAATTGAATCGGTGTTATCCAGTTGTGTTGGCGTGAATACGGCGGTGGTTTTAGTGAGAGAAGATAGTTTTGGGGATCAACGCTTGGTCGCTTATATGGTGTTTAATGCCCAACAAGTAATGGATGTGAATTTATTACGACGCTATACACGCGAGCATTTGCCTGAATATATGGTGCCTTCCTATTTTATTCAGTTGGATGTGATGCCGTTGACGCATCAGGGTAAAATTGATCGTAAAGCCTTACCGAAACCTGATTATTATCATGCGGAACATGAGTATCAAGCACCGCAAACGCCATTAGAATTACAAATGGTGCAACTATGGCAACAATTATTAGGCCTAGAACGCATTGGTCGTGAGGATCAATTTTTTGAACTCGGTGGTCATTCTTTATTAGCCACACAATTAATCTCAAGATTGCAACAACAGTGGCAAACCGCATTGCCCTTACAGTTATTATTTGAATTTCCAAGGTTAAAAGATTTTGCCAAAGCAATGGAATCTTACCAAGGCAAACAAACGCCATTGCTAATCACTCCCTTATCAAAAGAACAACCCCTAGTATTATCTTATGCCCAAGAACGGTTATGGTTTTTAACGCAATTATCCCCTGATAATGCGGTTTATAATATTCCATTAGCATTACGGCTGAGAGGCGATTTAAATGAAGAGGCATTAAAATCCGCACTGAATAGTTTGGTGAAACGTCATCAAGTGTTGGCAACGAAAATCGTATTAGACAATGGTCAGCCGAAATTACAATTGTTAAGAAAATTTAATTTGGATTTGCCTATTGTGGATTTAAGCGATTGGTTAGAAGCCTTACAGCAAGAAAATCGAGTGAAAGCCTTGATGAAAGCCGATGCCTTATGTCCATTTAATCTGGAACGAGATTTATTGATTCGGGTCAGTTTATTACGTTTAGCCAATGACCATCGCGTATTATTAATCAATATGCATCACTTAATTGCCGATGGTTGGTCAATGAATATTTTGGTCAATGAATTAGGGGCACTTTATCAAGCACACGTTTCGGAACGTGAGGCGAATTTAGCGGAATTACCCATACAATATACTGATTTTGCGTATTGGCAACGACAATGGTTGCAAGGCGAACGTATGGAAACACAGTTAAATTATTGGAAACAACAATTAGCCAATGCCCCGGATTTATTGGCTTTGCCGACGGATAGACCAAGACCTGAGGTGCAAACCTTTCATGGGGCAAATTATCAAATAAAGTTATCCGTAGCACAGAGCAACGCACTGAATCAGCTCGCCTATGAACAGGGGATTACCTTATATATGTTGTTGTTGGCCTTATGGCAATTATTATTGTCCCGTTATTCAGGGCAAACGGATATTTGCGTGGGTACCCCTATTGCGGGACGTCATCATCCTTATACCGAATCATTAATTGGCTTTTTTATTAATGCTTTAGTGATGCGAACGAATTTAGCAGGGAATCCATTGTTATCCGAGTTACTGCAAAAAGTGAAAAAAGTTGCCTTAGGGGCTTATGCTCATCAAGATATTGCCGCCGAATTAGTCATAGAATCCGTGGTAAAAAAACGTCACTTAAGCTATGCCCCCTTAGCACAAGTTGCCTTTGCTTTGCAAAACATTCCTGTGCAAAATCAAGAATGGATAGATTTGCAAATGGAATATCTTGAAAATAAAACCCGTACCGCTAAATATGATATTAGCTTAGTCGTATGGGAAGTGGGGCATCAATTAGTGGTGAATTTTGAATATAATACGGATTTGTTTTATATGTCAAGCATTGAACGTATGGCAAAGCACTGGCGTAATTTATTAGAACAAGCATTAGTCAATGCCGATGTCCATCTTTCCAGTTTATGTTTTCTTAGCCAAGACGAATTATATTATCGTTTAGGTTTGTCAGAACAACAATATCAAGCAGTTTATCCTTTAACTTATACTCAACAAGATATTTATCTCAGTAGTATGGCTTATCCTGAACATTGGCATCATTGTATTGGCAATGTGATTGAAATCCATCAAGCGATTGATTTAGAGCGATGGCAACAAGCGTTGCAATACTTGGTTGATAAGCAAGCCGTGTTACGTTCTAGGATTGTATCCGGCGATAATACTTATGAAAACATTGCCTATCAAGCCATACTTAAACCCATGCCCGTTGAGTTAGAAATCTTGGATTGGACCGATTGGCAACCGACTCAAGATGAAATTCAGCAATTAATTGAGCAACGGGTTTATCGGACTTATCAATTAGCACAAGAACCCTTATTCCATCATTTACTCGTAAAATTGTCTAAGCAATATTATTTGGCCATTTCAGGGGGGCATCATATTATTACCGATGGTTTATCAGGGACGTTATTTTTAGAACAACTGGGCAATATTTATGAGGCATTAAAACAGCAACAAGTTTATACCTTGCCAAACGCAAATTTTGCGGATTATATTGATTATAATCGAATTCATTTTGATACCTCCGCCAGTTACCAATTTTGGCAAAAAGGTTTGCAATCGGTAGAATCACTGGATTTTCCAACACCCGCATTCACTTCTTCAGAGCAGGGCCATGAGAAACAAGTTGAGATGCCAATCGAAGGCAGTCATTGGCAAGCCATTCGTCAATATTGCCGTAAAAATCGCTTAACACCTGCCATTTATTTTAAAGCCTTATATGGTTTATTATTGCAATGTTATTGTCGAGCAGAGGCGGATTTTGTGATTTATGAAATTGTTAGCAGTCGTTTTAAAGAACATCGTTCTGCGATTGGTTGTTATTATCAACAAATTCCCGTTATCTTTTCGGCGGACAAAATGCAAGCAGAGACGGATATTAATGACTATTTGATGGCGGTGCGTTCTTTTATTAGAGACTTAGGCGAATATAGACATATTTCAGTCTCATTACAAACTCAGTTAATTAAAAAAGCTCGATTAGGCTTTTTCTATAATTTTTATAGCTTTCCTTCCAAACTTTTGTTTTTACAACAAGAAGAAAACATTGATTTATATTCGATTCGACCATTACCCGATCAAATCCACTTTTTAGTGCAGGCAGGGCGTGCCGATGTCAATCTACAATTACATTATCACAGTGCTTATTTCAGTGAGGGTGGCTTTTTAGATCGATTATTAGCCTTAAGTCAGCAATTGATCAATGGGGTTCATCAACTCAAAGAACTACAATGGTTGACTGAAATTGAACATCAACAAATGTTGCAACAACAACAGCAAAATCATCAAGTGTTGCCTGATATTTATTCCATTCAAGAATGGTTTGAGCATCAAGTTGAAGCAAGCCCTATGGCAACGGCGGTGATTTTTGGGCAAACTTCTATGGATTATCAAGACTTAAATCATAAAGCCAACCAATTAGCCCATTATTTACAATCCTTTGATATTGAAAAAACCGATGCCATTGCGATTTGTTTAAATCGTTGCATTGAAATGGTGATTGCCGTATTAGCGGTGGTCAAATTAGGTCATGCCTATATGCCTTTAGAAACTCATTATCCGCAATCGCGTTTAGATTATATGTTAGAAGATGCTAAGGCCCCGATTTTATTAACCCAGCAAATGTATTTACCGCAGTTTTCACATTATCAAGGTCATGTATTTTGTTTGGATCAGGATTGGGAGGAAGTCGCTGTATTGGAAGAAACCAATTTAGAACATCATGCCGAATTAGAGGATTGGGTTTATCAAATCTATACCTCGGGTTCGACGGGTCAACCGAAAGCCGTTGCCGTTAAACAACAAGGGGTGCTTAATTTATTACATTGGTATATCAACCACTTTGATTTTGGTGCGGACGATAAGACCTTGTTAATATCCGCCTTTGGATTTGATCTGACTCAGAAAAATTTATTTGCACCATTATTATCAGGTGGTAGCTTAGTCTTATCGGCAACTGAGCTGTATCAACCCGATGTCATTGCCAATGAAATCAAAGACTATGGTATTACACGCTTAAATTGTGTGCCAAGCATGTTTTATCCATTATTAGATTATCCTCAGGCATTAGCCAGTTTAAAAACCCTGTTTTTAGGGGGGGAGGCGATTATTGCTGAGAAAATCACGGCTTGGTTAAAGCAATCACACGCCGAAGTCATTAATACTTATGGTCCAACGGAATGTACGGATGTTGCTAGTTTTTATCGTATGGATCCGACTATCGATTCTCATCGTGTGCCGATTGGACAAGCCTGCCCTAATGTGCGTTTGTATGTTTTAGATCAACAGCAACGTTTATTACCCAAAGGTGTGGTAGGTGAATTAGCCATTGCGGGCTTGGGTGTCAGTGATGGTTATATTCGTCAACCTGAATTGCAACAACAATATTTTATTAAGAATCCTTTCGGGGAAGGGCGATTATATCTCAGTGGGGATTTCGTGCGTTATTTACCCAATGATCACTTAGAATATCTGGGGCGTTTGGATAATCAGGTGAAATTAAGAGGCTTAAGAATTGAATTAGGCGAAATTGAAGCAAGATTACGGGGGCTGACTATGATTAAAGATGCCTTAGTCAGTGTCGAACAACAAAAACTTGTTGCCTATTTGCTTGTCGATAAAGACGTAGAACTGGAACGGGATATTCATCAAATTAAACAGCAATTACAGCAGTTTTTGCCAAATTATATGTTACCTAATGACTATATTCCATTACGGGAATGGCCATTAACCCCGAATGGTAAAATGGATAAAATGGCATTGCCTAAAGTAGAGCAGTACCATAAAACGATTATTGCCCCTCAAAATGAGGTACAAGCACAATTATTGTCACTTTGGCAACCGTTATTGGGTGTCACTGAGATCAGCATTGATGATGATTTTTTTGCGATAGGGGGGCATTCTTTATTAGCCGTACAGCTTTTAAGCCAAATTCAACAAAAATTTGAACGAGAACTTCCCTTAACACATTTATTCCAATATCCTACAATTGAAACATTTGCTCATTTGCTCACAGAAACCTTGCCTGAACAAAAACAGTTGCCATTAGTGTTAATGCCTTCCGTCGGTGAGCAAAACTTTTTCTGTGTCCATGGTGTCGGTGGGAATGTTCATCAATTTTTGCCATTGGCAAAAGCCTTAAGCAAAGATCGAGTATTTTATGGTTTGCAAGCCTTAGGTTTAAGTGCCGGGGAACAGCCATTAACCACTATTGAAGCAATGGCAAGTTATTATTTAGAAGCCATCCTCAAACAACAACCCGAAGGTGCTTATGAACTCGCAGGGCATTCTATGGGGGGATTAATTGCGTTTGAAATCGGTTTGCAACTGCAACAGAAAGGGAAAGAGGTTCGATTGATCTTATTAGATAGTCCTTCCCCAATTTTTACGCAACGAGCAAGAGAAAATATCGAAGGGCAAGTTTGGGAAGGGGCTTCATTATGGAGTCGAGAATTAATGCAATATATTCAATCTCAAACAGGATTAAATCTATTAATTACAGATGAGGATTTGAGGAATTTAAGCATTGAACAACAATGGCAACACATTTCAAAATCTTTAGATGATAATCAACAGTCCCAACATCTTGATCGAGTGAAACGTACTTTAAAAGTTTATTTAACGAATATTTATGCCATAGGGAATTATATTCCAAGTGCCCATTTCCAAGGGTCTATTACCTTATGTCGAGCGGAAGATGAAGCGGAAAAACAACGGAAAGTGGATCATACATCTGGTTGGCAAATTTATGTTAGCGATGAGGTGGTGCAATATGATGTTGCCGGGGATCATGAAACGATGTTAGATACGAAACATGCTTCGATTTTGGCTCAGTATATTTTGGTCAAATAAATTAGTAAAAAAATGTTAGTCAATAACCTGAATCGTATATCACGAATTATGAAGACCACCAGTGAGAGATTCTATCAATTGCTTGAATAAAAAATTTTAATTGGTTTCTACTAGAATTCATATGTGAAAACGATACTATTCAGTTTATAATTAAATAAACCAACAAAAAGAAAAAATCATGCCGACCGTGAAACAAACTTGGTTTTCTTATCCTGAAACCAAACCTCATGCTAAATTACGTTTATTTTGCTTTCCTTATGCCGGGGGCGGTGGGCATGTTTATATTCCTTGGAAAAAGCATTTGTTAGATTCGGTTGAGTTAGTGGTTGCACAATTACCTGGTCGCGGCACTCGCATGATGGAGCCGGCACTTACTTCCTTATCCCATTCCGTGCAAGGTTTAGCACAAGGCTTATTACCGCATTTAAATAAACCTTATGTATTTTTTGGGCATAGTATGGGGGCGATTTTAGCTTTTGAGATTGCTCGTCAATTACGGCGTTGGCAAAAACCTTTGCCAAAACATTTGTTTATGGCAGGGCGACGAGCACCTCAAGTGCCGGATCCTGATCCGCCGACTTATCATTTGCCTGAAGCAGAATTTATTCAAGAACTGAAACGCCTAAATGGCACGCCAAAAGAAGTCTTGGAGCATCAAGAATTAATGGCCTTATTAATGCCAACTTTAAGAGCGGATTTTCAGGCCTGTGAAACCTATCAATATCAACAAGAATCCGCCTTACCTTGTCCAATGACTGCCATTGGAGGGATTAATGATGAGAATGCGAGTGATGCAGAAATTTTAGCATGGCAACAACAAACGACGGCGGAATTTACGCATGTGAGTTTTGCAGGGGATCATTTTTTTCTGCATGCCTCGCAATCGGAATTATTGAAATTATTAAATCAACAATTGCAAAGAATTATTGAGCAATAAAAATGATTCAATCAATCATTGCAAGAAATGATTAATCCATAAAAGAGCGGACACTTTAAAGTGTCCGCTCTTTATCATCTTAACAAAAAAAGGAGAAAAACAAAAAAGAAACTTGTGTCAAAAGAATGGTCGGACTGCTTGGCTGGGGATAGGCAGTCCGACTAATAATTGTTGGTAGTTCTTAAATGGGGAAGCAGATGGGAGGGAAAGAACTACCGACATCCGTTGACTTGAATACAGTATGGCAGAGACTAAAAAATAAAAGTGTGAACTGCTTCACATTTTCTATTTATTAAGGCAAAGTTTGAGAAACTTTGTGAGGTAGTTCACACTTTTGCCAGTATTTTAAAACTTTGGAAATTTATATCACAATTTAGGAATATTTTTCGCTTGTTGAATGGCATGACCAATATACGTCGCAGGCGTTAATGTCATTAATTGCCGTTTGACTTCATCCCTTAGGTCTAAGTTCCCAATGAACTCATGTAATTTTACCTTATCTAAGGCCCGACCCCGACTAAAGGCTTTAAGTTTTTCATAGGGTTGTTCAATCCCATCACGACGCATCACTGTTTGTACCGCTTCCGTTAATACTTCCCAATGTTGATCCAAATCTTGTTGAATGATATTAGGATTGACTGCTAATTTATTTAAACCTTTCATACACGATTGATAGGCAATTAAGGAATGAGCGACACCAACCCCTAAATTACGCAATGAGGTGGAGTCGCTTAAATCACGTTGCCAGCGAGAAATGGGGAGTTTGTCTCCGAAATGATCAAACATTGCATTGGCCATACCCAAATTACCTTCGGCATTTTCAAAATCAATGGGATTGACTTTATGTGGCATGGCGGAGGAACCGACTTCATTTGCCACTAATTTTTGACCAAAATAGTTTAAGGAAATATAGCCCCAAATATCACGACAAAAATCAACTAAAATGGTATTAAAGCGTTTTAGAATGGCAAATAATTCCGCAATGGTATCATGAGGTTCGATCTGTGCCGTATAAGGATTCCATTCCAAACCCAGTGATTCCACGAAATGTTGGGCAAATTCTGGCCAATTCACCTCAGGGTAACTAATACTATGGGCATTGTAATTGCCAACGGCGCCATTGATTTTGCCTAAAATTTTCAGTGCTTGTAGCTGTTGGTATTGGCGATATAAGCGGTAATAAGTATTGGCAAATTCTTTACCGACTGTGGTCGGTGAAGCCGGTTGACCATGGGTTCTTGCTAACATGGGTATGTCAGCAAAGGCTTGGGTTTGTTGGTAAAGTAAATTTAAAACGTCGGTCATTTTTGCCAGTAATTGATCCCGACCTTTTGTAAGCATTAAACCGTGGGCTAAGTTATTGATGTCCTCAGATGTACAGGCAAAATGAATAAATTCTTTAATTTTGGCTTGCTTGGGATGGTTATCTAATTGCTGTTTAATAAAATATTCTACTGCTTTGACATCATGATTAGTCATCTTTTCAATGTCTTTAATTTGTTGCCCATTCTCAGGGGTAAAATTAGTAATAATCGTCTCAAGATGAGTAATATCTTCAGGACTTAAGGTTAATTCCGTTATGTTAGCTTGTTGGGCTAATGCTTTTAACCAAGCAATTTCAACGAAAACTCGGTGATAAATTAAGCCATATTCACTAAAAATAGGCTGTAATTCTTTAGTCACATGGTGATAGCGACCATCGACTGGAGAAATGGCGGTTAAAGGGGATAATAGCATGGAAATATCCTTAGAAGTGAGTAAGTATTAAATTATTAATTGTTTTGCTGTCTCTAAAATAGAGCGATTAAATAACAGCAATTTAAAACGACTCCCCCCGCATTGTTGCCATAAAACCGCTGAACGAATGGCGGCTAGAAACAAGGCTCGAATTTTGATCACATTATCAGGGCGAGTTAAATAGCTTTGATCACCATGTACCAAAATTTTTGGGCCAAGTTTGCTAATGGTTTCGGTATATAAATCAGCCAGTGCTGATAAGATAGTTGGGTTGAGTGAGCGAAGGTGTTCCTTTTCTTGAGAAATGTCTTCAATGCCATGTCGAAGTTTGGTCAAAATTTTTGGCTGTTTTACTAGACGACGTTCCAACAGTAGTAATTGTAAGGTATAACGAGTGATATTAGAATTACGTTGAGACCCTCCTGATAACTGTTGCACCAAAATTTTAAGCCCGAGTTCCAATTTCGCAACATGACCATAAATTTGTTCAACACTCTCGGAATCAATGGTAAAAATACTTTGAATACAAGTTTCTAAAGACGCCTGATCGATTTGACCATGATGGGCAATGTGTTCTACTAACTCCGTTGCTTGTAACAAACCTGCTAAGGCTAAAACTCTATCAATATCGCTATATGCCATTAAAAATTTCTCCTAAAACAATCAAGCTATTATATGATATTAATGCTTGAGTGCAACTTCACTATGCTCAACTACCCAGCCTCTTCAAAGTCAGTAATCATACCCCCACCTAAGCATTGTTGTTGTTGATAAAATACCACGGATTGCCCTGGTGTGATGGCCCATTGAGGTTGCTCAAAGTTGACGAGGTAATGATTGTCTTTAGTCAGTTGAATGGTACAAGGACTCTGAGACTGGCGGTAGCGTACTTTTGCGGTACAATGGTAAGGAAATTTTGAGGGTGGGGTATTAATCCAATCAATATCTTGGGTGAATAATTGTTGGCGATTAAGGTCAGGGTGATGTTTATCTTGAGTAACGATTAAGGTATTGGTTTTTAATTGTTTCGCAAGTACATACCAAGGGGCCTCCGAATAATGTTTTAGTCCGCCAATGCCTAATCCTTGACGTTGACCTAAGGTATAAAACATTAAGCCTTGGTGTTTGCCAATAATATCACCCGCCGTCGTTTGAATGTCACCTGGTTGAGCAGGAAGGTATTGCTTTAAAAATTGGCGAAAAGGGCGTTCACCAATAAAACAAATCCCTGTACTATCTTTTTTATTGGCATTGATTAAGTGATGTTGTTTGGCTAGGTTTCTTACTTGGTTTTTTGTTAAATGACCGATGGGAAATAAGGTTTTCGCCAGTGCCGTTGCTTTAATGGCGTGTAGAAAATAGCTTTGGTCTTTCTTGCTATCTACGGCTTGTTGTAATTGGTAACTGTCGTCAATTTTAGTGATTTGGGCATAATGACCTGTCGCAATTTGATTGGCACCTAAATTTAGGGCATGTTCTAAAAATACTTTGAATTTGATTTCTTTATTGCATAATACATCAGGATTTGGGGTTCGCCCTGCCTGATATTCCGCTAAAAAATAAGTAAAGACATTTTCCCAATATTCATGAGAAAAATTAACCGTATGTAAGGGAATGGCGAGTTGATCGCAAATGGCTTGGGCATCATTGAGATCGGTTTCGGCACTGCAATAATTTTGTTCCGTGCTGTCATCTTCTTCCCAGTTTTTCATAAAAAGTGCTTCTACTTGATAACCTTGCTGTTTTAGTAGTAGAGCGGAAACAGCAGAGTCAACGCCACCTGATAGACCAATAATAATTTTTTGAGTTTGTTTATTTACTATGCTCATCATGGATTTTTGATATAATGCCCTAAATTTAAATAAGGTAACAGGAGAATTTATTATGCCACATAACTACAATCACATCCAAGTGCCTGAGCAGGGCGAAAAAATTACGGTTAATGCGAAGGGTGAGTTGCTTATCCCTAAGCAACCTATTGTACCTTTTATTGAAGGGGATGGCATTGGTGTGGATATTACTCCTGTGATGCATCAAGTCGTTGATGCGGCCGTTGCTAAAGCTTATGGTGAGCAGCGTTCTATTGCTTGGATGGAAATTTATGCAGGAGAAAAAGCCAATCACTTGTATCGAGAATGGTTACCCCAAGAAACGTTGGTTGCCATGAAAGAATTTTTAGTGGCAATTAAAGGCCCTTTAACGACACCTGTCGGTGGTGGCATTCGTTCCTTAAATGTGGCATTAAGACAGGCGTTAGACCTTTATGTCTGTTTACGACCTGTGCGTTATTTTGAGGGTACCCCAAGTCCTTTAAAAGAACCTGAAAAAACCAATATGGTCATTTTTAGAGAAAACTCTGAAGATATTTATGCGGGCATTGAATGGGCAGAAGGGACGGATGACGTTAAGCAAGTGATTGAATTTTTACAAACCAAAATGGGGGTGAGTAACATTCGTTTTCCGAATACTTCGGGGGTTGGGGTAAAGCCTGTTTCTCAAGAAGGTACCGCACGTTTGGTCAGAAAAGCGATTCAATATGCCATTGATCACGAGAAGGATTCCGTTACTTTGGTGCATAAAGGTAATATTATGAAATTCACCGAAGGTGCGTTTAAAACTTGGGGCTATGAACTTGCGAAACAAGAATTTGGTGCCGTGGAAATAGAGGGTGGCCCTTGGTGTGCGTTCAATCACCCTAAAACGGGTCAGCAAATTATTGTCAAAGATGTGATTGCCGATGCGTTTTTACAACAAATTTTACTGCGTCCTGCGGAATATAGTGTGATTGCCACCTTAAATCTAAATGGGGATTATATTTCCGATGCTTTAGCGGCTCAGGTTGGTGGGATTGGCATGGCACCCGGTGCCAATTTATCAGATACGGTTGCCTTATTTGAAGCCACTCATGGTACGGCACCGAAATATGCCGGGAAAGATCAGGTCAATCCTAGTTCATTGATTTTATCCGCAGAAATGTTATTACGTCATTTAGGTTGGCATGAAGCGGCTGACCATATTATTCGAGGCTTGTCTCATGCCATTTCTAGTAAAAAAGTGACTTATGATTTAGAACGTTTAATGGAAGGCGCGACTAAGGTAAGCTGTTCTGAATTTGGACAAGTCATTATTGACCAGATGTCATGGTCTTAGGAGAATTTTGAGAAAAAGATCAAAAAGTTTTCTACAATGATATTGAGAGTGATGAGAGTAGTCGTCATGAGTGATACAGAAAGACAGTGGGATGATGAAGATGGGTTAGCTTTACAAGAATCTCGTCCTGAATTAAAAAAACCACCCATGTATAAGGTGATTTTATTAAATGATGATTATACCCCAATGGATTTTGTGGTAGAGGTATTGCAACATTTTTTTGGTATGAATCAGGAAAAAGCAACTCAAATTATGCTAAATGTTCATACGAAAGGCAGTGGCCTTTGTGGGATTTATACCCATGAAATTGCGGAAACTAAAGTGGGGTTAGTCAATGAATATTCGCAACGTCACCAACACCCTTTAGTTTGTACAATGGAACAAGCCTAATTTGTGAGAGGTGTTATCCAAACGGGAGATAGCGATGATGTTAAGTAAGGAATTAGAAGCAAGTATTAACTTTGCCTTTCAACAGGCGAAAGAAAGTCGCCATGAGTATATTACCGTAGAGCATTTACTACTCGCTTTACTGGATAATTCTAAGGCGTTGACGGTATTGAGAGCGTGTGCGGCAAATATAGACGCACTGCGTAAAGATATTATTAGTTTTTTAGAAGAGACAACGCCATTAATGGCCCATAGTGATACCAGAGACATACAGCCCACTTTAGGTTTTCAACGTGTGATTCAACGAGCGGTGTTTCATGTGCAGTCCTCGGGAAAATCGCAAGTCACCGGTGAAAATATTTTGGTGGCAATTTTTAGTGAAAAAGAGTCGCAAGCAGTGTATTTATTACATAAACAAGATATTTCTCGTTTGGATGTGGTGAATTATATTTCTCATGGGATTTCCAAATTGCCTGAAGGTCAAAATGATCAATCCTTAGATAGCAGTGATGAGGATACTGATCTTACCGAAAAACAAGGAGCGTTAGAAAAATATGCGATTAATCTAAACAAATTGGCAGAACAAGGTAAAATCGATCCGCTTATTGGTCGCTCTTTGGAAATTGAACGCTTATTACAAATTTTATGTCGGCGACGTAAAAATAATCCATTATTAGTCGGTGAAGCAGGGGTGGGTAAAACGGCAATAGCCGAAGGCTTAGCCAAAATGATTGTGGATAAGCAAGTGGCGGATGTCTTAAAAGATAATGTGGTTTATTCGCTAGATATGGGGGCATTAGTGGCAGGCACCAAATATCGAGGTGATTTTGAAAAACGCTTAAAATCCTTGTTATCACAACTAAAAGAAATTTCAGGAGCGATTTTGTTTATTGACGAAATCCATACCATTATTGGAGCAGGTGCGGCCTCAGGTGGTGTGATGGATGCCTCAAATTTAATTAAACCTGTTTTAGCGTCAGGTGAGTTGCGTTGTATTGGTTCAACTACCTATCAAGAATATCGGGGCATTTTTGAAAAAGATCGTGCATTAACTCGTCGCTTTCAAAAAGTCGATATTCCTGAACCCAGTGTGGCAGAAACGGTTGAAATTCTAAAGGGTTTAAAATCTCGATTTGAAGAACATCACCATATCAGATATAGCGATGATGCCTTACGTTCTGCGGCAGAGTTATCTGATCGTTATATTAATGACCGACATTTACCTGATAAAGCCATTGATGTGATTGATGAATCTGGGGCAAATATGCGATTAGTGCCAGTTGAGGAGAAAAAATTGCTTATTGATGTCCCCGAAATCGAACATATTGTCTCCAAAATCGCCAGAATTCCGCCCAAAAGTGTCTCAGCCTCAGATAAAGATGTCTTGCGTCATTTAGAGTTGAAACTTAATCAAGTGGTATTTGGGCAACAAGAAGCGATTTCTACCTTAGCCGCCGCCATTAAAATGTCTCGTTCAGGTTTAGGGGACTCGCAGAAACCTATTGCGTCATTTTTATTGGCAGGACCCACTGGCGTAGGTAAAACCGAAGTTTGTCGCCAATTAGCGACAATCATGAATATTGAATTAGTAAGATTTGATATGTCAGAATATATGGAGCGTCATAATATGTCCCGTTTAATTGGTGCGCCTCCTGGTTATGTGGGTTATGATGAAGGTGGTTTATTAACCGAAGTGATTAATAAACATCCTCATGCGGTATTACTATTAGATGAAATTGAAAAAGCTCATCCTGATATGTTTAATTTATTATTACAAGTCATGGATCATGCCACTTTGACTGATAATAATGGTCGTAAAACTGATTTTCGTCATGTGGTGTTAGTCATGACTTCCAATGCGGGTGCACAAGAAATGGGTCGTCATTCGATTGGTTTTACCATGCAAGATCATTCAAGCGATGGGGCTGAAGCAATTAAACGTTTATTGACACCTGAATTTCGCAATCGTTTAGATGCCATCATTCAATTTAATCGTTTGGAAAAATCAACCATTACTCATGTTGTCGATAAGTTTTTACAACAACTGCAAGACCAATTAATGGAAAAAGAGGTGGAATTAGAGGTAGAACCTTCCGCCAGAGCATGGTTAGCTGAAAAAGGTTATGATCCAAAAATGGGTGCAAGACCAATGGCAAGAGTCATACAAGAATCCATTAAGAAACCTTTAGCAGAAGATTTATTATTTGGACGTTTAGTTCAGGGTGGCGTTGTCATTGTTCGAGCAGAAGAGGATAAATTAACGTTAGATTGTCATCCTCATGAAGAAAAGCAATTATTGCTAGAAAAGGATTGGTTAGATTAAAGATTAAGGAATAGGTATCGAAAACCTATTCACTCGTACGGCTATTTCGCTCTATAAGTAATACGACCTTTGCTAAGATCATAAGGAGTAAGTTCAACTGTCACAGTATCACCTGTTAAAATCCGAATATAGTGTTTACGCATCCGTCCTGAAATATGGGCAGTCACTGTATGTCCATTTTCTAATTCCACTCGAAACATAGTATTAGGTAAAGTTTCAACAACAGTACCTTGCATTTCAATTTGATCTTCTTTTGCCATAAGTGATTTCCTTTTGTCATTGAATCTTTGCTATTATGGGAAAAAAAAACAATCTGGCAAGTCATTTCTAGTTTTTTTTACTGATATGGGAATAGAAAAAACTTATCCATGCAATGATATGAATAAAATAATAATAGGTGTGTCCCATTCATCGGCGTAGTTTTAAGCCGATTAAGCAGTGTTTAGAGCAATTCTAACTTAAAGCAATTCAATCCAATGATAAACCCTTTGTTCCATTTTTGCCTGTAAATGCTGTAAACAACCAATATTAGCCGTAGCAATGACGTCTGGTTGGTTTTTAGTTAACTGTTGAATTTTATTGGCTCTTAATTGCTGGGATAATTCTGGTTGCAATAAAGAATAGGTGCCAGCCGAACCACAGCATAAATGATTATCAGTAATCGCTTGTAATTGATAACCCGCATTGCTTAATAAACTTTCAACCGTTGCTTGCTGTTTTAAGCCATGTTGTAAGGTACAGGACGCATGAAAGGCACAGCTTTTCTTTTTGGATTGTTTCGGGAAATCTTTTTGCGATAAATATTCACTAATATCTTGAATGCTATTGGAAAATTGTTGTGCTTTTTGTTGATAACCCGCATCATTTGCCAAATAATAGTGATAGTGTTTTAACATTAAACTGCAAGCACTCGCGGTAGTAATTAAGGTATCAAATGCTATGTCCTGTTTAAGTTTAAAAAACATATCAATATTATGTCGCATTTGTTGTTTAGCCTTTTCTATATAACCTAAATGTAGATAAATCGCCCCACAACATTGATTAGTTTTAGTCAGAACCGCTTGAATTTGACAGCGATCTAAAACTCGTATGGTATGTTGATCAATATTCGCATTTAAGCTGGGTTGCACACAGCCTGAAAATAATAAGACTTTTTTATTATGTGTCGTTTGGGGTAATGTTTGGCTTGGGTAAGATTTTGGGATGATTTTTAATACTTTGGGCAAGAATGGTTTAAGGAATTGTCCTAATTTAACACTGGTAGCAAATAAGGTTTTTTGGTTTAAAAACCAAGCGATGCTATCTCGTTTTAATTGTTGGCTATAACGGCGTTTTACTTGTTGTTGATTCAGTTCACGTCCAATTTCTAATAATTTGCCATATTCTACCCCTGAAGGACAGGTGGTTTGACAAGATAAACAAGTTAAACAACGATCGAGATGTTGACAGGTAATTTCTGGATTGATTTGCTTGTTATCATTATGTTCTACCAGCTGTTTAATTAAATAAATCCGTCCTCTGGGACTATCAAGTTCATCACCTGTCAGTTGATAAGTCGGACAAGTCGCCAAACAAAAACCACAATGCACACAACGCCGTAAAATATTATCCGCTTGTTGACCTTGGTCGCTTGCTTTAATCCACTCAGCCAGTGAGGTTTGCATTACCAATCCTTTGAATAAATAAAACGATTCAGAATATGATGGGGGTCAAAGGTCTGTTTTAAACGTTGGTGATATTTTTGTAATGCCTTAGGTAAGGGATGAAAAATAATACTCTCTTTAGGGGCATGGCGAAATAAAGTGGCATGACCACCGTATTGTTCGACGTGTTGTCGGATATCCGTGTCTGCTTGCTCACTGACTAACCAACGTTGTGCGCCCCCCCAATCGATTAAACTGTTGCCCGATAGCTTTAAGGGGGGGGTATTTGAGGCAATGGAAATACGCCATAATGGTTGTTGTGTTTGAAAAAACGGCAATTGATGTTGTTTCAGTTGTTGCCAAAAGTCTAATTCATCCGTTTTATCACCACCAAGTTGTGAACTTAATTGATCTAAGACAGATTGATAACTGGACAATCTCACTTTTAAACAATTCTCTGCTTCAATATAACACATACCTGAAATCGGCAAATCTTGAGCGGCAAGTTGATGCATTTTGTCCATCGCTTTTTTTAGTGGCAGTTGATAATGTCGATTCATTTCCGCTTCCGGTTTGGGTAACACTTTACAACTGACATCCAAAATAATGCCTAATGTCCCCATAGCACCAGTCATTAAACGTGATACATCATAACCTGCCACATTTTTCATCACTTGCCCACCGAAATTTAATATTTCGGCTTTGCCTGTTAATACGGTCATACCTAAAACATAATCCCTAACCGACCCATAATAGGGACGTGCGGGGCCTGAAAAACCGCAAGCAATAGTGCCACCAATGGTGGCATCCGCATTAAATGAAGGTGGTTCAAATGCTAACATTTGTTGTTGTTGGTTTAATAATGCTTCTAAAGTGGCTAAGGATGTCCCTCCACGAACTTTCACCACTAATTCACTGGGTTCATAACGGATCACACCGTGATGTTGATTCACTCTCAGTGGTGGATCGATGGTAGGATAGGCATAAAATCGTTTGCTTTGATTCCCCTGAATAAAAACCGCTTGTTTACTTTGATAAGCGGATTGAATGGCTGTTTGTAGTTCAGACGATTGATCAGTCATATTAGGCGGAAGAAATTTTTAGTAATACTTTGTCCATTAGTTTATCCGGCAGAATATCGTCTAAAAATGTGAGGAAATAAGTAGGAAAAGTAACATAATAACGAACCTTAGGATGACGGCTTTCCAACGCATGAATCACTTTTTTTAATACGGCTTCCGGTGGTAAGGTAAAAGGCACAGCGGCTCCCGTTTTAGTTAAACGAGCTTCCATTTTTTCATAAGTGTGGCGATGATAGCTATTTTTTGCGTCAATATTTTGTTGATAATAACGAAACGAATTTGCTCGAAATTGTGTTAAAATGGGTCCTGGTTCAATTAAAGAGACAAAAATGCCACTCCCCATTAATTCAAGTCTTAAAGTGTCAGATAAGCCTTCTAAAGCATGTTTACTCGCATTATAAGCCCCACGGTAAGGCAATGAGACCAAACCTAAAACGGAGCTATGTTGAATAATACGACCATAGCCTTGTTGACGCATAATAGGAATCACTGAGTTAGTCAGCTCATGGGTACCAAATACATTGGCTTCAAATTGAGCCGTTAAGACCTCACGACTTAAATCTTCAATCGCACCCGGTTGACCATAAGCCCCATTATTAAATACCGCATACAGTTGCCCTTGGGTTTGTTCTAAAACCGTTTTCAGTGCGGTTTGAATGGAACTGGAATCCGCTAAATCTAATACTAAGCTGTTTAGACCTTGTTGTTGCAGTTTTTTCACATCTTTAGCTTGGCGTACTGTCGCGAATACTTGATAACCTCGTTGTTGTAAATTTTTAGCCACACAATAACCAATCCCTGTGGCACAGCCTGTAATTAAAATAGTTTTGTTCCGTGATGTGTTCATAGAATCCAGAATCCATCGAAAAATATCATTAATATTGTAAAATCAGTTCTAAAACCATTTTAGACCCAAAATAGGCAATCATTAAGACAAAAAAGCCACTTAATGTCCAGCGAGTAGCGGTTTGACCTCGCCAACCATATTGCCAACGTCCCAATAATAATACGGCAAAAATTAACCAAGCCATTAATGATAATATGGTTTTATGTGCGACATGTTGGGCCAATAAATCTTCCAAAAACAAAAATCCGCTAAATAAACCAAAACTTAGCAATAAAAACCCAAGGGTAATTAATTGAAATAAGATCGTTTCCATGAGTTGTAAGGGGGGCAATGCTCGAATAAAGCCCCCCGGATGGTGATTATGCAAATGTGCTTCTTGAATCGCAACTAATATCGCTTGCCCTGCGGCTAGGGCTAATAGGCTATAAGCCGTAAATGATAATAAAATATGTAACTGCAACGGCCATGACGATAAACTTAATGGTTTGATATGCGGAAAGGCTATATCCATTGCAACCGCAATGGCTGCCAGTGGTAGTAATACGATGCCGAGGTTTTCCGTAGGCTGGTGTAAGCTGAGTAATAAATACATGACAATAATTAACCAAGCCACTAAAGAGGCAATGGTAAAAAAACTAAAATTAAAGCCTTGGTTAATCAATAGGTCTTTGGAAAGTAACCATAAATGAATGAAAACCGCCGGAATAGAAATGGCTAGGCTTAGGGTTTTTTGCTCAACTATCAGTGATTTTTGATAAAACAAACGCCCTACTAATAATAGGCTGGTGAGTAAATACGATAAGATTACTATTAAGCTAAGTAAAATAGTCATAAATCAACAAAATCAATCAAGTGAGTGAATATATTTAAGTCTGTGATAGTATCGTTATAACGAAAACAAATCAAGTGAGACCAGATTTGAGTTATGATATTATATATAGACATAGGTATAGTTTAGTCAATTTTTAAATTTTTGAATTTTTAACGAGGGTGTTATGTTCGATCAATTGTCGCAGCGTTTAGGAAAAGTATTAAAACAGGTTCGTGGTCAGGCCCGATTAAGCGAAGCAAATATTAAAGAGACTTTAAAAGAAGTAAAAAAAGCATTATTAGAGGCGGATGTCGCTTTGCCTGTCGTGAAAAAGTTTTTAGAACAAGTGAGAAAACGTGCCGTTGGTCGAGAAGTCATGGAAAGCCTGACACCAGGGCAAGTATTGATTAAAGTGGTACAAGAGGAATTAGTCCATGTCATGGGGGATGAAAATCAAGGCTTAAATCTAGCCACAAGCCCGCCTGCGGTAATTTTAATGTCAGGATTGCAAGGCTCTGGTAAAACGACGACGACGGCGAAATTAGCCCATTGGTTACAAGAGAGAGAAAAAAAGAAGGTTTTGTTAGTGAGTTGTGATATTTATCGTCCTGCGGCGATTGAACAGCTACAAACCCTTGCCGAACAAATTCAAGCCTCCTTTTTTTCCAGTCAAACCACAGATAAACCCGTTGATATTGCCAAAAATGCCGTTGATTTTGCGAAAAAACAGTTTATTGATGTCGTGATGATTGATACCGCAGGTCGTTTACATATTGATCAAGAAATGATGAGCGAAATCAAAAATATTCATAAAGCGGTTGCACCCATCGAAACCTTATTTGTCGTCGATAGTATGACTGGGCAAGATGCGGTACATGCGGCGAAAGCCTTTCACGATAGCCTAGCCTTCACTGGGGTGGTGTTAACCAAAACCGATGGGGATGCCAGAGGCGGGGCAGCATTATCTGTCAGACAAGTGACAGGTCAACCGATTAAATTTTTAGGGATAGGTGAAAAAATTGATGCCATTGAAGCCTTTCACCCTGATCGTTTCGCCTCCAGAATCTTAGGCATGGGGGATATTGTCGGTTTAGTTGAAGAAGTGCAACGTAAAGTTGACAAAGAAAAAGCCGAAAAAATTGCCCGTAAAATTCAAAAAGGGAAAGGTTTTGATTTAAACGATTTTCGGGAACAACTACTACAAATTTCTAAAATGGGCGGTATGGCTGGTTTAATGGACAAAATGCCTGGAATGTCAGAGATTCCTGATGCCGTAAAAAACCAAGCGAATGATAAAGAAGTCGGAAAATTAATTGCCATGATCAACGCCATGACGCCACAAGAACGCATTTTCCCTGCCATCATTAAAGGCTCTCGAAAAAAACGCATTGCCTTAGGGTCTGGCACGCAAATTCAAGATGTCAATAAATTATTAAAACAATTTAAACAAATGCAAAAAATGGTAAAACAAGTATCAAAAAAAGGTATGGGGAATATGTTACGAGGGATGAAAGGGCGTATGTCTCAGGGGATGCCGTTTTGATTGAATTGGCAGTAAACAACCGTAATGTTGATGCCAACCGGAGTCAAAAAAGTTAATATATTTTTTTGTTTGGATCGGGTTGATGGCGAAATCGTTTGTAACTCCATTGATATTGTGCGGGACATCGCATGACACATTGCTCTACACCTTGATTTAAGGCAGTGGCAGATATTTCCATCTCATGGTCATAAATTTTAGGGTCAGCGGCAATAAAATGTAAATGATAACCTTGTGCCTTAGGCAAGCGTTCCGTCAAGGCAAAAACGACAGGACTTTGATTTTTTTGAGCTAATTTCGATAATAAAATCATAGTATAAGCAGGCTGATTAAAAAATGGGGCAAAGATGCCTTTGCCTTTTTTAGGTTCTTGATCGGGTAAAATGCCAATCAAACCATTTTGTTTTAAATCTCTGATTAATTGTTTCATCCCTTGGGCATCGGTTGGCACTAATTTTGCCCCTGAGCGTTGTCTCGCTGAGCGGATCAGTTGGTCAAGTGCGGTAATTCTCGGTGGGCGATATAGTGCCGTTAAGGGATAATGTTGCCCACAATATAAGCCTAATAATTCCCAAGCACCGAAATGTGGTGCGGCTAAAATGACCCCTTTATTTTGTTGTATGGCTTGATCTAAAATATCTTTTCCTGAAATTTTGGTAATTAATGCCAAAGTTTTTTCAGTAGGCCATAACCAAAATACCCCCATTTCCGTGACGTTTTTGCCCATTTCAATTAAACTTTGGTCAATTAATCGCTGTTGTTGTTCTGAGCTTAATTGAGGAAAACAATGCTTGATATTCTGACGGATAGTGTGTTTAATTTTATTTGGAATGATCCAATATAACCAGCCAATCAGAGTGCCAAAGCGATGATTCCAAGATAATGGCCACCATGAAAAAAAATAAAGTAAAGATTTAATAATAAAAGCACGCATAATGGCTAGATTTTAATGAATTTAAAACATTTTTGTATTATTTTGGTCTATTGTAATTTATAAAGAGAAAGGATTAAGGATCTTTTATGAAAAAACTATTTCAAAGTTTTTCTTTTTTATCAACCACTGAACGAATTTTAGTGGTTATTTTTCTTGGTGTTGCTATATTAGCATTTGGTTCAGTGATCGCAACATTAATGTTAGTATGATGTCAAGTCGATTGCCAAATTCCGCGGATAAACTATAAACAGGTGTAATGATGAGTGTGGACGATACGAAAACTCAAGGCTCTCCTTCTTCAGGATCAGAGAGTGTCAGTCAAATGTTAAATACTCTCAGTGAGTTTTTAAAAGAAGTGAAAATGCAAGGTCAAGCTGTTGAAGTGACGAAACATCATGATGCCGATGAGCCTTATATTGAGATAAAAACCGAAATTAAATTCCCTTTATCTGTCGCAGAAGTACAAAATAGTAGTGAGCATGATATTTTAGATTCTCATTATGGTGATGTTGAGTCAGAATCAACCACACCATTTACCTTTTTTCAAGGGGATGGTCGTAAAGTTCGAGTGGATAGAAAGACTAATGCGAAAATCGATGTGACTGATGAAGTTGATGATAATGCTGAAACGGTCATGGATACTGCGAGTGATAATCATCATGTCCCTGTGATTGATCGGTCGATGAGTCAACCCGATTTATCGGTAATGGATGCGACAACGGATGCCAGTGATTTAGGGCAGCTATCTCCTTCTAAAGTAAGACGACCAAGCAAACCGAAAGCATCGCCAAGTAGTTTAGAAGACCGATTGTTTCGTACTCGGGAAGACACTCAAAGCAAAACTGAAAATCAAGTCGCAACCCCAACGCCTGGACCTGACATTGAAACCGAAGGCACCGTTAAAATGACGCCCTTACAACGGACACCTCTTATTGAGAGCGATTTATTGCAAGCAAAAGAAAGTTCTGAGAACAAAATAGACACGATTAACCAAGCCATGCGTAATTTTCAGGAAAAATTGGCCATAGAACGAGAAAAACAACAAAGTCAAACGCAAGCACAAGCAGAAACGTCCAAGAAATCCAAAGCGGATCGGAATGATCCTGTGATAAATGAATTACATGAAGCGGCCGGCATGCTCAAAAGCATGCCGGCCGAAGAAAAAGAGTGGGTTCGAGTGTTTTTCTTTGATGTGGACAATATGAAACCTTGGTTTTCTGCCGCGGAAATTAAACGGGAATGGCAGGCTGGATCAGGCTTTATTGATATTATTGATGTCATTAGTTCTAATGATACCAAAAGTGTGAAAAGTTTTTCACCTGCCATGCGAGAATTAAAACAGTTTAATCGTCGTTTAGCGGTAGTCATTCGTGGTATGGAAGAAGAGCGAGTGGGTTATACGAGAGTATTACAAGCACGACATTATTTGGTGGAGGTATTTCAAGTTTGGTGGGATTTTTATCGGGATGATGAGATATAGTAGAATCTTGATAAGTTTAAAACAAGTCGTATGTATGAAAGGTTGAAATGAAAATAAATTAATAATCAAAAGGAAAGTCATTATGAAAACCAAAGTAAAAATTAAAGTAAAACTCAATAAACCACGAAATTCGGTGGCACGTTCCCCTTTGTTGCGTAAAGGGGGTGCTCATCAAGAAAGTCGTCAAACCCAACGCTTTAGAGCCAAACAAAACATTCAGCAAGCCTTAAAAGACTTAGGGCAACATTTAGGGCAAGGAGGCGATGCCTCCTTGCTTGATCACTTTTTCTGTTCAAATCTAATTTTTTACTAATAATTTCTCAGTTAATTTCACTAATACTAAGACAGGTAAGCCGAGTAAGGTGGTCAATAGAAAAAATTGACCATAACCAACACTTTCTACAATTGTTCCTGAATAACCGCCTAATAATTTAGGAAATAAGGTCATTAGTGAACTAAAAATGGCATATTGCACTGCCGTAAAGGAAATATTGGTTAAGCTGGATAAAAAGGCAATAAAAGCAGCACTGGCTAAACCGGCACTTAGATTATCTACGGCAATAACTATAGTGAATACGGTAAGATCATGACCAATCGAGGCGAGTCGCATAAATAATAAATTAGTGGCAGCCGATAATACCGCACCCAAAAGTAAAATTCGCATCACACCATAACGTATCGATAAAATACCCCCAACAAACCCGCCAAAAATGGTCATAACTAAGCCAAAGGTTTTCGTAATTGAGGCAATTTCTTGTTTGTTAAAGCCTATATCTTGATAAAAGACATTAGAAATGACACCTAAGACAATATCAGACATGCGATAAAATCCAACTAATGTGAGTAATAATAAGGCAGTTTTTAAACCATAGCGTTGAAAAAAATCCGTCATGGGTTGGATATAAGTGGTTTGTACCATTGTTTGATTCGCAAATTTTAGCTGTACGAATAATCTCGCTACTAAGCCAGCACACGCAAATGCCGTAAGCAAACGTAAACTTTCCACCAAAAATCCCGCAAAGGCTTTATTCAAACGAAAATCATTGATTAACGCCGTTTTTAGTAGAGTGGTAGGATCACGACTCACATAAAATACACTAATAAAACCTAAGACAATCATCACAAATAAGCCCAAAAATCTTAAATAATCTAACGTGTGGTAATCATAGTGATTACGTTGGTTTTGGGGTTCTTTAATCATCAAAGTCGTCATAATGCCAATTAGCATGACCATTGCCATGCCTAAATAGGTCAGTTGCCATGCCGTATAAGAATAGTGAGTAGCTGAACTGCCAAAATATTCCGCTAAATATAAGGCGCCAGCACCTGCGACGATCATGGCAATACGATAACCTGCAATATAACTCGCCGATAACATGGCTTGTTGTTCGGATGAGGCAGATTCGATTCTGTAGGCATCGATGACAATATCTTGAGTCGCAGAGGAAAAGCCTAATAACACTGCTGCTAACGCCATTAGGGTTAGATTATGTTCACCTAGGCTGGGATCGGTGATTGCCATACATACAATGGCAGTAATAATACTGAGTTGTGAGAGGAATAACCAAGCTCGACGTCTGCCGAAATAATTCGTTAAAAATGGTAACGGTAATTTATCAACTAAAGGGGCCCAAACAAATTTAAAAGAATAGCCAAGGGCTGCCCAACTAAAAAAAGTTACCGAGGCTCGATCAACCCCAGCTTCACGCAACCATAATGATAAGCTGGAAAATATTAATAAAATCGGAATACCCGCAGAAAAGCCTAGAAATAATAAAACGATGACATTAGGTTGTAGGTAAGGTGACATGGGATTATCGGGTTCTGGCATAAAGGATAAAATAACCAATTAAATGATAGTCATAGGGTGATTGTGATTATTTTTTATTTTGACCTTGTATTTTATCCAAAAGCATTTGTGAAATATTCAGCAAGGTTTGGAACAACGGCCGATAGAGATCATGTTCTTCCAAATGAGGCAAGTCATATACTTTGCTAGGTAATTTTCTTAAGGGATTCCAATTGAGATGTAATTTTTTTAGTTCGGATAAATGCACAATTCTTGGTGGTAAATGCTTAATTTTATTACGACTTAAGTACAACTCACTTAATTGTTGTAATTTGACAATTTCAGGGGGTAATTGACCAATTTGATTACGACTTACGTCCAATTTTTTTAATTGAGCAAGTTGGGCAATTTTAGCGGGCAAATGGGTGAGTAAGTTATCACTGATATAAAGCTCATTCAGTTGCACTAATTGGGTAATCTCATCAGGTAAATGTCTAACTTGGTTGCGACTAATATCCAACCAGCGAAGTTGTGATAAATTAGCAATATTAGCGGGTAATGTGGTGAGACGGTTGCCTCGTAAGTCTAACCAACGTAATTGAGTCAGTTGTTCTATTTTTGGCGGTGGTTGCGTTAATAAATTATTGCGTAAATCTAAATAACCCAGACGAGATAACTGTTCTAGTCTAGGTGGGGTATTCACTAATTGGTTATCACTCAAATCTAACCATTGCAGTTGAGAGAGTTGCGACAAGCCAACAATTAACTTACTCAGTTTATTATGGCTTAAATTTAATTCACCTAATCGAGACATTTGCCCGATTTCAGGCGGAATCGTTCTTAACAAATTATGGCTTAAATCCATCCACAATACATTCTTTAAATGGCCAATTTCAGCGGGTAGTTGGGTAATTTGATTATGATTGACATCGAATTCGGTTAACTTCTCCAGTTGGCCAACCCCTGGTGGCAAGGTCGTCAGTTGGTTTTTACTTAAGTCAATTTTCTGTAATCGTTCTAAACAACGAATTTTATTGGGAAGTTTGGTGATTTGATTGTCACTGACATTCAAATTTTCTAATTGACGTAATTCACCGATTTCAGGGGGGAGTGTCGTCAGTTGATTACCCGTGAGGTCTAAGTCTGTAATTTCTGTGAGTTCCGCAATGTCAGGGGGTAATTCTTTAATACCTTGCCAACTCAAATCAATTTCAGGCTCATGATTAATTTTGGCGTGTTTGATAATGGATAAAAGAATTTCGGTGTTCATTATTTTTTGTCAGGTGGTTTCGTTAGTAACTATAAGCATAGATAAAATTTTTTTGATTTTAAATACTTTAAGCACTAGGCTTAGGCGGTTGACATAAAATCACTCGACCTTCACCGACCTTGCTTAGGTTGGAAATCTTGTAAAATACTGTATAAACAAGGAATCATAAACAGGACTAATATGGTTGAAGTCATCATACCAAATACAATACTGGTCACCAATGGAATTAATACTTGAGCTTGAACGCTCGTTTCCGAGAGTAAGGGTAATAAGCCCGCAATTGTGGTTAATGAGGTGAGTAATACTGCTCGGAATCTGGCACGACTGGCTTGTTGTGCCGCTTCTACCGCAGATAAACCTTCATTCATTTTAATTTTAATAAACTCAACCAGCAAGATTGAGTCATTCACCACAATGCCCGCTAATGAAATAAAGCCAACCACACTAGGCATGGATAATTCCAGTCCCATTAAGACATGACCCCAGACGACGCCAATTAAGGCAAGTGGAATGGTCACCGCCACTATAAATGGTTCACGATAGTTACGGAATTGAAAGGATAGTAATGATAATATGCCTAATAAACCAATGGCAAAACCAATTCGCATTGATTTTGAGGTTTTTTCACTTTCTTTGGCTTGACCTTGCACCGAGCGGGTTACCCCGGGATGGCGTTGTTCAAAATCATAGAAAAAGTGTTTATCCGTATGTTTTAAAATGGCATTGGCGTTGGCAACACTCGTATCAACATAACCTTGAATGGTTACCGTACGCATACCATTAACCCGATGTAAACGAGCATAACCACGACCCCATTCCATATCGGCGACGACTCTTAATGGAATAAATGTCCCTTCAGGTGAGCGAATATAAAATTCTTCTAAATCGGCAAGATTACGTCTATCCCTCGGGTCTAAACGGACATCAATTTCATAGGCTTCGGCATTGACTTGAATTTCATCGGCCGTATCACCAAAAAATGCGGAACGTAATTGGGTCGCAATGGCATTGGCATCCAAACCTAAAATTTTTGCGCCTTCTTTTAAATGCAGGTGAATTTCAGGTTTCCCCGGACGTAAATCATCATTAATATCATAAACTCCTTCATAAGCACTCAGCCAATTTTGCAGATCAATAGACGCTTGTTTTAAGGCGACTAAGTCATTGCCTTGGAGTCGAATATCAATAGGTAATCCTCCTGGACTCATTTCGAGTTCTTTATAGCTGATATTGATAATATCTGGAATATCACCGACTTCGGCACGCCAGAGATTCACTAATTCATCGATATTGGTATTCCGTTTTTCGGTGGATAATAAATCCACCGTGACAGTGGCAAGGTGTGGGCCTTGTTCATAAGCATCTTTGTTTTCAGCGTATTGAATGGTCACATTTTTGATCAGTGATTCACCGTCAGGTTGTAAGGGATCTCGGTCTTTTCTGACTTTTTCCAATGCGGTGGTGATTTTTAATACAATGTCTTCTGTTCGGCTGAGTGGCGTTCCTTGGGCGAGCAATACTCGTGCTTCTACCACATTTCCTTCAATATCTGGAAAAGCCTCAAATTTCAGATGACCACCTGCCAGCATACCGATGGATGCGAAAAACAGAGCAAATAACATTCCTGCAAATAAATAGCGATTAATAATACTCCAGTCCACTAAACGACCCACGATATTTTCTTTGACATCGTCAAAACGAGCTTCAAATTTTTGACGGAAAGGATGAGGTTTTTCATCTTTGCCATCTAAAGAATGATTTAAATGATTGGGCAAAATAAAAAATGCTTCAATTAAACTCACGGCTAAGGTAATAATCAGTACAATTGGGATAATTCTTAACACTTGTCCAATTTCACCCGTAATAAATGATAAGGGGCCAAAAATACAGACACTGGTCACAAAGGAGGAAAATACCCCCGGTAGGACTTGGATCGTCCCATCAATGGTCGCATTGACTGGCGATTTCCCTTGTTCTCTATGACTGGCAATATTTTCAGCAATGACAATCGCATCATCCATTAATAAGCCTAAGGCTAATAGTAAGGCAACCATACTGATCATATTGATGGAATGACCAAACCATACCATGACAAAAAAGCTGGCCATAAACGAAACGGGTAAACCCATGGCAACCCAAAATGAAAAGCGGTAGTTAAAAAACAACCACAAGCTAAAAAAGACTAAAATTAAACCTTCAATCCCATTGATAATGAGCATGTTTAAGCGATCTTTCACAATGGAAGAGGTATCTTTGGTTAAGGTGAAACTGACCTTTGGGGGTTGCGTTTGTTCTTCGACTGCTAAAGCTTGATTTAAGGTTGACATAATGGTCAGTGCATCTTCTTCTTTGGTTTTCATTACTTTCAGTGAACAAGCACGTTGACCATTAAACAAAATTTTGTCTTCATCTTTTTCAAATCTATCGGTAATAGTGGCAATATCGCCTAAATAAACTTCAGCCCCATTGTCACTCGAAGCGACAACGACATTGGCAAATTCTCTCGGTGATTGACGTTCATCGGAAAAGCGAAATAATAATTCTTGCTCTGAATTAATAACCGAACCGATGGGTAAGCTAACACTTTGTTGGCTAATAATATTGGCAATATCGGTCATACTCATATCGTACTGACGTAAGGTTTGGGCAGGAATTTCTATCCGAATTTGATGATCCGAAAAACCCTCTAATTTAATATTAGAAATATTAGGATACGCTAACAAACGATCTTTTAATTGTTCACAATACATTTTCATATCCGTCGGTCGCATAGAACTCCCTGCTTCTGAAAATAACCGCATTAACAAAAATTTAGAAAAATCAGAGCCGGAT
>JALWTS010000029.1 GCA_027077805.1 Gammaproteobacteria bacterium | reverse complement strand
CACCCCAACGCCCCAAATAAAACCCACCCCAACAACCATTTAACAATCGGAATGGCTTGGCATAGTGCCAACCCTAATAATGCTTATTTACGCAATATTCGCTTGCATCAATGGTTACCAATATTAAAAGTGGCAGGCGTAACATTTATCAGCTTGCAATATGGACAATTTGATCAATTATTAAGCGAATTTAAACAGCAATATCAAATTGATATAAACAAAAATCTAAGCCTAGATACGTTTAATGATTTAGAGAGCTTATTGGCACAAATGGCTGGTTTAGATTTAGTGATTTCCATAGATAACTCGACAGTGCATTTTGCCAGTGCTTTAGGTGTCGAAACTTGGGTATTGTTGCCACTCGGTTCTGATTGGCGTTGGGGTGAACAACGCAAGGATAGTGTGTTTTATCCTAATACTCGTTTATTTCGTCAAACGGTTTGGGGAGAGTGGGATGATGTTGTGACTCAAGTGGCAGAACAGTTAGCTTTATGGGTAGCGTCCCACCAAAATGGGAAGCGAATCGCTCTTGACTTACTAAGCTCAGATGCCGAATCGGATATAAAATTATTAAAATCACAAATTGTGCAAACTTATCAAAAACAAGCGTGGGATAAAGCGTTAGCCTTAATTCAACAGGCTTTAGCCATTGATAAGCAAGATAGTACCCTTTGGATGCAATTAGGCGTGATTCAGCATCAACAAGGTCAAATTCAACAAAGTTTCACTTCGTTTGCCCAAGCAGTAAAACTTGATCCTAATAATACTAATAATTTATATAATTATGGGTATGCCTTGTTAAGTCAAGGGAAAATGGAACAAGCAGAACAGGCATTTCGACAAGTTTTGGCGAAACAACCCACTTTTGTGGAAGCGGCCAATAATTTAGGGATGATTTTACGGGATCAAGGGAAATTTACGGAAGCATTGGCTTATTTAAACCAAGTTTTAGCGGTAAAACCGCAACATGTCAAAGCTCATTATGGACGAGCATTAATTTATTTAGTATTAGGCGATTATCAACAAGGGTTTAAAGAATATGAATGGCGTTGGCGTCATTTGGATAGCTTTTTACGTTCGTTTCCCCAAGCGGTTTGGCAAGGTGAAGCGATTCCTAATAAAACCTTATTGATTCATGCGGAACAAGGCTTTGGTGATACCATTCAGTTTGTACGTTATTTACCACTGATTGCTCAAGCACAACCGAGTGTGAAAATTATTTTTGAATGTCATGCCGATTTAATCCCCTTGTTTGAACTTATGCCAAGGATTCAGTCGTTAGTCACCTTTGTTGTGCGTCAGCAATCCTCTCTTGAGTTTGATTATCATTGTCCATTAATGAGTTTACCTCGTATTTTTCAAACGACGATTGACACAATTCCTCCCGTTTTGGATATTGAATTTAATGCGACAAGCAAACGCTTACCTAAAACGAAAACCCAACGAAATTTTGGTTTTGTGTGGGCAGGCAATCCGAATCATATTAATGATGCGAATCGTTCGACCCAACTATCGTATTTTAATGAATTATTTGAATTAAAATACATAGGCTTTTACAGCTTACAAAAAGGACAAGATAATATTAGCTTTCCCGTTTTGGATAATGTTGTGAATTTATCCCCTCAAATTGATAATTTTTTGGATACTGCCGATTTTATTCGGCAATTAGATGGCGTAATTAGTGTGGATACTTCCGTGGTGCATTTAGCCGCAAGTTTAAATAAACCGACTTATTTATTATTACCTTATGTCCCGGAATGGCGTTGGCTAGCGCATCGAGAGGATAGTCCTTGGTATCCTTCTCTGTGTATTATTCGTCAAACTCAGAAGGGCGATTGGTGTCGTGTGTTTCAGCAATTAAAGCATCGCTTAAAAAATCAAACAGGTGGTTTATAAGCGGCGGGTTTTTTCGCTGTCATTGGAAATGGTCCAGGGCATTTTAATACACATTCCTCCACTGATTTTTTGACAATACTATTTCTAAAGGCTTAATCTACCCTTAACCAACGTAAAGCAATCGATTCACTCAAGCCTTGATCTAAAATGGCTTGTTTCAGGATTTTCTCACGCAAATCTGCCACTTCATCCGTGATATACATAGGCATATGCCCAAACGAAAGAAAGTGGTATCTAAAATCGAAAGGTAAAAGTTGACGGCAAAATGGCTTAGACATAGCATTGAAAGCTCGGATCATCTACAATCGTACACCTTTAATGACACCTGTGCTTTTGTGCGGATGTCAAGCCATGTTGGTTCTATTAATAATGGGTTCCTTATGAATTTGTCAGTTATGGGTAAAATTATCACAGCAATTTCTCAAGGTTGGCATTATCGTCAACAATTACACGATATTTGTCAAAATCGAGCGATTGCAACTATTTTAGACATGACACCACCGCAATTAAAACAACAAGGGATTAAAGCCGTATTATTGGATTTCGATGGGGTATTGTCTTATCATGGTGGTATTGCTCCTTTGCCAGACGTTGAAACATGGTTGCAACAATGTGTGCAATGTTTTGGGTCAAAGAGGGTATTTTTATTGACGAATTGTCTGTTTCCTCAACGTTTCCATTATTTTCAACAAAAATACCCAAGCATTGTGATATTGCATCCAAAACAAGCCAAGCCTTCACCCGATGGTATTTATCAAGCCTTACATATCAGTCAAATTCCAGCCGAACAAATGCTACTATTTGATGATAGATTGCTGACGGGTATGTTGGCCGCAGTGCAATCGAATATTCAAACATTTTATGTGACTCAGCCATTTCGGGATTTTAAACACAAATTTATGGCGGAGTGTTTTTTTAGTAGTATTCGCTACTTAGAACACAAACTATTCGATTAATTAAGAATTATAACTTATTGTTTAAACTTATTTCGGTGCGTGATTCTCAGTATCACAATGATGTCCACAAGTATTCAATCCAAATAAATCATAAGGGGGACACCAACCAATTAAGGCAATGGTGACCACAATCAGTCCTATCAGCCCCCATAGTGATTGATAATAAAATCCTGCTCCCATAATAATCATGCCAATTAAAATCCGAATCATTTTATCAGTCGTGCCAATATTTTGTTTCATTGCTATTCCTCATTGTTTTTAGTTCACAGACTATTAGGTAATAATATCGTATTTTGGTGATATAAGGGGTCTTTTTTGCCTTTATCATCTAAAGTATAGTGCAATCCGACACTATGATGTCGCCGTAAAGCACTTTGAATAATCAAATCGGCAACCGTGACTAGGTTTCTAAGCTCGAGTAAATCGTGGCTGACTCGAAAATGACCATAATATTCATAAATTTCTTGTTGTAATACATCACAACGACGTTTTGCTCTCGCTAAACGCTTATTCGTACGAACAATCCCAACATAATCCCACATAAAACGGCGTAATTCTTCCCAATTATGAGCAACCACGACTTCTTCATCGGAATCCGTTACCTGACTTTCATCCCAAATGGGTAATTTGGAAGGGGATGTGACTTTATCTAGGTTTTTTTTGATATTGTCACTGGCAAATTTGGCAAATGCCAGACATTCTAATAATGAATTACTTGCCATGCGGTTGGCACCATGAAGACCCGTAAATGCGGTTTCGCCTATGGCATACAGATTTTTAATGTCAGTTTTGGCATGTTTATCTGTCATCACACCACCACAGGTATAATGGGCAGCAGGAACGACGGGAATAGGTTCTTTTGTTATATCCATGCCAAAATCCAAACAACGTGAATAAATGGTCGGAAAATGGGTGCGAATCAATCTATCGGATTCATGGCTAATATCTAAATAAACACTTTCAATTCCTAAGCGTTTCATTTCATGATCAATCGCTCTAGCAACAATATCTCTTGGGGCTAATTCGGCTCTTGGATCAAATCTTGGCATAAAACGTTGCCCATTGGGTAATATTAATTTACCGCCTTCACCACGCACGGCTTCAGAAATTAAAAAAGAACGTGCCTCAGGATGATATAAACAAGTGGGATGAAATTGAATAAATTCCATATTCGCCACTCGACAACCGGCACGCCAAGCCATAGCAATGCCATCACCCGTTGAAACATCCGGGTTGCTGGTATAAAGATAAACTTTACTGGCACCACCGGTGGCAAGAATGGTAAATTTTGCGGGAATCACAAAAACTTTTTGTTGCGGGTTATTAAAGACATAGGCACCTAAACATTGTTTACTTTGTTTCGTTTTTTGAGTTTGTTTCGTTTTTTTTGTAATTAAATCAATGGCAAGATGGTGGGAATAAATGGTAATATTAGGATGTTGTTTTACTTGTTCGGCTAAAGTCGTTTCAACCGCATTCCCTGTCGCATCTGCCGCATGAATGACACGTCTATGGCTATGACCACCTTCTCTGGTCAAATGATAATGTTTGCCGTCTTGGGTTTGGCTAAATTTCACCCCTTGTTGAATTAATTGATCAATACAAGATTTGCCTTCCGCCACAACTTTTTTGACAATTTTTTTATGACAAAGCCCTGCGCCCGCATCCAAAGTATCTTTAATATGGGATTGCAAGGAATCTTCTTTATCTAATACCGCAGAAATGCCACCTTGAGCATAAGCCGTACTCCCTTCTTTTAAACGACTTTTAGTTAAGATGGCAATGTTGGCATAATCCGCCAAATGCAGTGCCGTCATTAAACCTGCGGCACCCGAGCCGATAATAAGAATATCATAATTTGGGTAAGTCGATGAAGCCATTTAATCAAAACCTTAGCGTTGGGATTGCAAAACTTATCATATCATGGGATGATGTCAAGTTTTTAGAGATTTTGAACAGGAAAATTCAATGCCCGCAATGGAATTGATCCGTAACTTTTCTATTATTGCTCATATTGATCATGGGAAATCAACCCTAGCTGATCGTTTTATTCAGATTTGTGGTGGTTTAACGGAGAGAGAAATGCAAGATCAAGTCCTAGACTCAATGGCGCTAGAAAAAGAACGGGGAATTACCATCAAAGCCCAAAGTGTTACCTTGTTTTATCAGGCACAAGATGGGCAATGTTACCAATTAAATCTCATTGATACACCTGGGCATGTCGATTTTTCCTATGAAGTCTCTCGTTCTTTGGCGGCTTGTGAAGGTGCTTTGTTGGTCGTTGATGCCGCTCAAGGTGTGGAAGCTCAAAGTGTGGCAAATTGTTACACCGCCATTGAGCAAGATTTAGACGTCTTACCCGTTTTAAATAAAATCGACTTACCTTCCGCAGAACCTGAACGAGTGAAACAAGAAATTGAAGAAGTGATTGGCTTAGAAACGGAGAATACCCTTGCGATTAGTGCGAAAACAGGACAAGGCGTCGAGGCGGTTTTAGAACAAATTGTTGAAATGATTCCCGCACCGGAAGGAAGTCGTCAAGAGCCTTTGCAAGCATTAATTATTGATTCTTGGTTTGATAATTTTGTTGGAGTGATTTCTTTGGTACGAATGGTACAAGGTAGTATTCATAAAAAACAAAAAATTTTAGGGATGTCAACGGGTCGTGTATTTCAAGTAGAACAAGTCGGTATTTTTACCCCGAAATCAGAACCGAAAGAAGCGTTATATGCGGGTGAAGTTGGGTTTGTTATGGCAGGAATTAAGGAAATTGACGGTGCCCCTGTGGGGGATACCTTTACCGATGCGAAAAATCCCGTCACGCAAGCCTTACCTGGATTTGAAACCATACAACCTAGAGTATTTGCTGGCATGTATCCTGTGGATTCCGATGATTATGAGGATTTTCGTGACGCGTTGTCAAAGTTACGTTTAAATGATGCCGCATTACATTATGAACCTGAAACCTCACAAGCCTTAGGATTTGGTTTTCGCTGTGGTTTTTTGGGGATGTTGCATATGGAAATTGTGCAAGAGCGACTGGAACGAGAATATGATTTGGATTTAATTACTACCGCGCCTACTGTGATTTATGAAGTCGTCAATAAAAACCAAGACGTTCTTAAAGTCGATAACCCTGCCAAATTGCCTGATCCTTCAACCATTCTGGAAATTCGAGAACCCATTATTGCGGCACATTTGTTATTACCTAAAGATTATTTGGGAGCAGTGATGACCTTGTGTATTGAAAAACGAGGCGTACAAACTCATTTGCAATATTTAGGGAATCAAATTTCAGTCACTTACGAAATGCCAATGAATGAGGTGGTATTAGATTTTTTTGACAGGTTAAAATCCGTGAGTCGAGGTTATGCCTCGTTTGATTATGAGTTTGTTCGCTTTCAAGCGGCCCCTTTGGTCAAACTAGATATTTTGATTAATGGTGAAAAAGTGGATGCCTTGTCTATTATTGTGCCTCATGAACATAGTCAACGTCGAGGGCGGGAATTAACTGAGAAGATGAAAGCGTTAATTCCAAGACAAATGTTTGAAGTTGCGATTCAAGCAGCGATAGGTTCGCATATTATTGCCCGTTCCTCAGTGAAAGCGTTGCGTAAAAATGTAACGGCAAAATGTTATGGTGGCGATATTACTCGAAAACGTAAGCTATTGGAAAAACAAAAAGCGGGGAAAAAACGTATGAAGCAAGTGGGGAAAATCGAAATACCACAAACGGCTTTTTTAGCGGTTTTACAGGTTGATAACGAATAAAATAACTAAAAATAATCAGTAGTTTTAAATGATATATGATTGGATTGAATATTTTTTAAATATTAAACAAAGGACAAATATGAGTGCCGATTTTTCTACATTCTTAGTATTAGCAACATTTCTTACTGGAATAATTTGGGCTATCGATGCTTGGTTTTTTGCCAAACGTCGTAAAAAGGAAAAAAGGAAAGAACCGATTATTGTCGAATATGCTCGTTCTTTTTTTCCTATTATATTAATTGTATTGTTATTACGTTCGTTTTTAATTGAACCTTTTCGTATTCCTTCGGGTTCCATGATGCCTACCTTATTAGTAGGCGATTTTATTTTAGTCAATAAATATATCTATGGCATTCGCTTGCCAGCTGTTCATAAAAAAGTCATTCCAATTGCACTCCCTGAGCGGGGCGATGTGGTGGTGTTTCGTTATCCTGAAAATCCTTCTTTGGATTATATTAAACGGGTCATTGGCGTACCTGGCGACACTATTGTATATTATAACAAAACCCTCTATATTAATGGTCAGCCACAAGCTCAAACTTATCTTGACACTTATGTTGGGGTTGGCGGTGGTGCGGTGATGACAGGTGCGGAACATCGACAAGAAACACTAACGGGGGTTACGCATGAGATTCTGATCCAAAAAAATAAGCCAATTCTACAAGGAGAATGGACCGTCCCTGACGGTTATTATTTTATGATGGGTGATAATCGAGACAATAGTAACGATAGTCGTTTTTGGGGAATGGTGCCAGAGGAAAATTTAGTGGGTAAGGCGGTTTTAGTATGGATGAATTGGGATATGAGTAATAGTGGGCCTGATTGGGGTCGAATTGGTTTAAGCATTAAGTAATCTAAGTCATTAACATGAATCAAATATTTAATTAGTCATTCGTCATAGGATAGGAGATAACACCAATGAAATTAATAAAACAACAACAAGGTTTAACGTTTATTAGTATTGTAATTATTTTAGGATTGATTGCATTTTTTTCCTTAATGATAATGAAAATAAGCCCTCATTATATGGAATCTTATAAGGTAAAACGGGGCGTTGATTCACTCTCTGAAATTTCTGGCATTGAGCAAGAATCAACAAAAAGAATTAAATCTTTGTTGCAAAAACGTTGGGATATTGAAGATATTCCGCTTGATACTGTCCATACTCGTAATAAAGATCAAGTGAAAGTTAAAAAAGAAGGGGGGGTCATTAAAGTAACCGTTGAGTATGAAAAACGTTTTAATATCATGAGTAACTTAGATGGCGTCGCTGTATTTAAGTTTGAAAATGAAATGAAATAATTGGGACTTTAAAATTTTTTGGGGCAGATGCGAAAGCGTTTGCGTTTGTCCCAGTCATACCAACCATGAAAGCATCAAAATCTGTGCCACTGCCACTGCCACTGAAAAAATTATATCATCATTTAAATTATACCTTTGTTGATTCACAGTTATTACGAGAGGCACTCACACATCGTAGTGTGAAAAATCACCCGGCAGGCCATAATGAACGTTTAGAATTTTTAGGCGATGCCATATTAGGTTTCATCATAGCAGAACAACTGTATCACCAATTTCCTGATTTGGACGAAGGGCAATTGAGTCGGTTACGAGCGTCATTAGTAAAAAAAGAAACCTTAGCCGATATTGCCAAATCTATGCAGTTAAGCGATTTTCTCATTCTAGGTTCAGGTGAGCTAAAAAGTGGGGGATTTAACCGAGCATCAATTTTAGCCGATGCCACTGAAGCCATTTTTGGAGCGGTATTTTTAGATAAAGATATTCACGCTTCTCAACAAGTGATCTTGCATTTATATCAAGACAAGCTCAAAAACTTAACCTTAATTGAAAAAGACCCTAAAACCCGTTTACAAGAATATCTACAAGCAAGAAAACTCGCCATTCCTGAATATATTGTGACGAAAATTACAGGAAAACCACATCAGCAACAATTCCAAGTTCATTGTCAAGTTGATGCGTTAGATTTCGTCACCATTGGTTCGAGCAGTAGCCGTCGTAAAGCCGAACAAATCACTGCAAAACTTGCTTTAGCAAAAATTAAAGCAATGGATGCGAAAGCCAATGAATAAAACTAAAACTGACACTGAAATTAAAACCAAAAGCAAAAGTCAACTCCAAAGTCAAACTAAAAATCAAGCAAGTTACTGTGGTTTTATTTCGATTATTGGTCGTCCTAATGTGGGTAAATCGACGTTAATTAATGCCTTGATTGGGGCAAAAGTGAGTATTACCGCAAGAAAAGCTCAAACAACCCGACACCAAATTTTGGGTATTCAAACGATTGAGCAATATCAGATGGTTTATATTGATACGCCCGGCATTCACCCACAACTCAATCCGAATAAATCATTAAATCATTATTTAAATCGTACCGCATTATCCGTATTAGCGGATGTTGATTTAGTTTTGTGGTTATTTGATGGTCAACATTGGACCAAAGAAGAAGACGATATTTTAGATTCTTTATCGGCATTTAAGCGTCCGATTATTGCCGTGATTAATAAAATTGACAAAATAAAAGATAAGACAGAACTCTTACCCGTTATGCAGCGATTTTCAGAGTTGGGTTCAATGACGGCAGTGGTCCCCATTTCTGCGAAAAAACAAAAAAATCTTGAAATTTTGCAACAACATATTTTTCAATTACTACCACAACAAGCCCATATTTTTCCGAAAGAACAATGGACGGATCGTTCCGAACGATTTTTAGTCTCAGAAATTATCCGTGAAAAGTTAACCCGTTATTTAGGGCAAGAATTGCCTTATGAACTGAATGTTGAAATTGAACGGTTTCAACAAAAAAACACGCTAATGATTATTGAGGCAGTGATTTATGTCATGACGGATGGTCAGAAAAAGATAGTGATTGGCAAAAAAGGTGAGGGTTTAAAAATAATTGGGAAAAAAGCTCGTCAAGATATTGAATCCTTATTAGAAACTCAGGTATTATTAAAACTCTGGGTGAAAGTCAAAAAAATCGTTTGGTTTCAGCAAGAACTGCAATAAAATTCCGTTAATATTATTGATAATATTATACAATAGAAATTAGAACTAGAAATGGAGAGTATCGTTATTTTAGATGAAGAAGCAAATCAATGAGTAAATCATCACCTATTTTTCTTGGCGTTAATATTGATCATGTTGCCAGTTTGAGACAAGCGAGAGGGACATTATATCCTGAACCGATTCAAGCCGCACTATTATCAGAACAAGCAGGTGCGGATAGTATTACCTTACATCTGAGAGAAGATCGTCGCCATATTCAAGCAAGAGATGTCGCGTATTTAAAAACAATCTTGCAAACCAGAATGAATTTAGAAATGGCAATGACTGATGAAATGTTAGCCATTGCTTGTCAAACAAAACCTAGCGATTGTTGTTTCGTGCCGGAACGTCGACAAGAATTAACCACCGAAGGCGGTTTGGATGTGATTAGGCAAATTGATAAAGTCAGTCAAGCCTGTGAAACATTAACTGCCGCAGGAATTAAAGTCTCCTTGTTTATTGACCCTGACTCTGATCAAATTGATGCGGCTAATAAAACTGGCGCACCTGTCATTGAAATTCATACGGGGAATTATGCGGATGCCCCTAATGCGATTATCAAACAACAAGCGTTAGATAAAATCATAGCCGCTGCTGAATATGCGGATAGTTTAGGATTGCAAGTCAATGCTGGGCATGGCTTACATTATCACTGTGTACAAGACATTGCTCGTATTCCACAAATCGTTGAATTAAACATTGGTCATGCCATTATTAGTCAAGCAATTTTTACTGGATTGGAAAAGGCGGTTAAAGAAATGAAACGATTAATGGTTGAAGCACGTCTAATGTCTTAATGAAATCATCAAAGTTTCACATTAATGCCAACGCTCAATAGGCGTGATCAACCATGGATAACGACATAGCGCACTGGCAATTTTATTGATGCCACACAAGTTGTTCCACTTCCACCGAAGGGGTCAAGTACGATTCACCTTCGTTCCAATAACCGCCGTGGCTTTTGACCTAACTGACACGTTCTTTTGCCTTATTCCGCCCACGATGGCGTTTTTTCTTACCTTTCTTCGCCTTGTTTTTCTTCGCCGATGGTTTGGATGGCTCAAGACAAGAAATTTCTAAAGCCTGACCCGCAACTCTAACTTTTTTCAAATGCTGAAAAATCTCTTTGGGCATATCTTCAGGCAAATCAATAATACTATGATCCTCATAAATATTGATTTGACCAATGTACTGGCTTTCTAAACCTGCTTCATTGGCAATGGCACCCACAATGTTATTCGGTTTGGCATCATGTTGTTGTCCAACCTCAATGCGGTATCTTTCCATGCCTATTTTTAGTGGTGGGAGTTTTTCAGGGGGATGTTCTTTATTCGCTTGATTCGTATTCGAATTTTTATGTTGCCCAGAATCTTGAGTTTTTCTTGAGTGTTTCGTTTTGGGTCTCGGTTCGGGGTTGGATTTGGGGGGGGCTTTCAGTAAAAATGGGGTATCCCCTTGTAATAGCTTGGCTAAAGCAGCCGCAATTTCTAAGGCAGGAACATTATGTTCTTGTTGGTATTGTTCGGTGAGTTGATAAAACAGCCCTAATTCTTCAGTGGCTAAGGTATCCGTAATTTTTTGTTGAAATTGGGCAATACGATGATTATTGATCAATTCATTCGATGGCATGTCCATTTGAGCAATTTTTTTCTTGGTCGCTTTTTCAATGGCATGTAATAAGCGTTTTTCTCTTGGGGACACAAATAAAATCGCATCCCCTTGACGACCCGCTCGTCCTGTCCGTCCAATTCTATGGATATAGGATTCGGTATCATAAGGAATATCATAGTTAATCACATGGCTAATGCGTTCCACATCTAAACCTCTCGCGGCCACATCGGTTGCCACAATAATATCCAATTTGCCTGCTTTTAAGTGTTCGATAATGCGTTCTCGTTGATTTTGTGCGATATCACCATTTAAGGGAGAAGAGGCATAACCTCGGGCTTCTAATTTTTCAGATAATTCAACCGTTGCGGTTTTCGTTCGGACAAAGACTAGCATGGCATCAAAGGTTTCCGCTTCTAAAATACGAGTTAACGCATCGAGTTTATGCAAACCACTGACTAACCAATAACGTTGATTGATGGTTTCGGCGGTAGTGGTTTTGACTTTGATGGTAATTTCTTTCGGTTGGTTTAAATATCGGGTGGCAATGTGGCGGATGGCCGTTGGCATGGTGGCTGAAAATAGGGCGATTTGTCGGTTTTCAGGGGTTTTTTCTAAAATCCATTCGACATCCTCAATAAACCCCATGCGTAACATTTCATCGGCTTCATCTAAAACTAATTGGGTTACATTATCCAATCCTAAGGTTTGACGGCGGATATGATCCATCACTCGTCCTGGTGTCCCAACCACGACTTGAACGCCACGTTTTAAGGCTCGGATTTGACTGCCATATTCTTGTCCACCATAAATGGGTAAAACATGGAAGCCTTTTAAGTACATGGCATATTTCTGAAACGCTTCAGCGACTTGAATGGCTAATTCTCTGGTCGGTGTTAAGACTAGGATTTGAGGCAAGATTTGGTTTAAATCTAGCTTAGATAACATAGGCAATGCAAATGCTGCCGTTTTACCTGTTCCCGTTTGAGCCTGTCCAATGACATCGTGACCGGATAATAATAATGGAATGGTTTCCGATTGGATTGGGGATGGGGTTTCATAGCCAACCTTATCTAGGGCTTTCAGTAATTCCGGTTTTAATTGCAGTTGGGAGAATTTGAGCGTCGGGTTTGAATAATTTGTCATGAGGATGTTTTATAACCTTGCCATCGTTGAAAGTAAAAGTGTTTGAACTTTTCATAATATTATTATTCGCTTTTTTTAGCAATGAATTAATCTTATGGTTGATTTTGTTTATTTATTTAAGGCGAATTTCCCCCGAGAAAACCATCCATAAAGTACGGGTAATACAAACAAGGTCAAAAACGTGGATGTAATCAAACCTCCGACGACAACCGTTGCTAATGGTTTCTGGATTTCAGAACCGACGCCACTCGATAAGATAATAGGAATTAAACCTAATGCCGCGACGAGGGCCGTGATGATAACCGGTCGAAGTCGAGACACGGCCCCTTCAAATATGGCACGTTTGATGGATTCACCGCCTGTTTCAATGCGTAAATTAATGGCTTCAACCATGACCACGCCATTTAAGACGGCAACCCCAAATAAGGTAATAAATCCAATGGAACTTGGAACGGATAAGTAATGTCCTGACCAATAAAGTGCCACAATGCCCCCAATCATTGCTAATGGCAAGTTGATTAATATTAACAAGGCTTGGCCTAAGGATTGAAACGCAAAATATAACAATAATGCGATGAGTCCAATGGATAAGGGGACCACAATCATTAAACGTTGCTGTGCTCGTTGTTGGTTCTCGAATTGTCCCCCAATGTCAACCGAATAGCCAGATGGGAGTTGGAGGTTGGTTTGGATGGCTTGACGAATATCGGCAACCACACTGCCCATATCCCGTCCTTGGACATTGGCTTGAATGACAACTCGCCTTTGGACATTATCACGTCGTACTTGTGGTGGGCCTGATTCAATGGCAATATTAGCCACATCGCCGAGTCGTATCCAAGCCCCCGTTTCGGTGGGTAACCTTAAATCCGCAATCACCTGAGTATTGTTGCGAAATTCCGGGGCAAAACGGACATAAATATCGTAACGTTCATTGCCATTAATCACTTGACCTGCTTCTCGTCCACCTAAACCATCACTGATGACTGTCATAATATCACTGACCGATAAACCATAACGAGATAATTGTTGCCGATTGGGTCGAATGACGAATTGAGATTCGCCTGCCATTTGCTCCATGGCAACATCACGAGTGCCAGCAATATTTTGAACGATGGTCTCGATTTTTTGACCTTGATTGAGTAGTACCTTGAGATCGGGGCCAAAAAGTTTAATCGCGAGTTGTGCTTTGACACCGGATAATAATTCATCCACCCGTGTCGCAATGGGTTGGGAGAAATTGAACAACAAACCAGGGTGTTGTTCCAATTTTTCTTCCATTAAGGCTTGCAATGCCAAACGGTTATTCGCACTGACCCATTCGTGAACAGGTTTTAAACCGATGTAAATTTCAATATTACTGACCGGTTCCGGGTCCCCACCGATTTCCGCACGACCAATGCGACTCAAGGCATAAGTCACTTCTGGAAACGTAAGCAACATGGCTTCCAATTTGGGTGCTATCGCTAAACTGGTTTCTAAACTTGCCGAGGGTGCTAGGGTAACTCTTAAATTAATTGTGCCTTCTTCTAATTCAGGCACAAATTCCGTGCCTAAACGGGGAATTAATGAAAGTGCCATGACTAATAAACTCACCGCACCGGCTAATACGAATCCCTTAAACCTTAAGGCTTGGGTTAGGGCGGAACGATAGATTGTTTCCAAAACCCATACGACAAAGCTGGTTTTTGATTTTAAACCTCGGGGAAAGAAATAGCTGGCCATGGCAGGGATGACGATTAATGACACGAGTAGGGAGGTTCCCATTGCTAACATAATACTGGTTGCCATTGGTTGAAACAATTTTCCTTCCACGCCTTCTAAAGTAAATAAGGGTGCAAATACCACCATAATAATGGTCACGGCGAAGAACACCGGTTTCGCGACTTCACGAGCGGCCATTTGTATTCGCAAACCCACCGATGTATCATGAGCAACATCATAGGGGTCTTGATCATTAGGTGATAAGGTTTGGGTATGCTCAATATCGTGAATCTCATCAGGATGGCTTAAATGCTTGAAAATATTTTCCATCATCACCACCGCACCATCGACCATCATGCCAATGGCAATCGCCAATCCGCCGAGTGACATTAAATTCGCCGATAAACCGTAATAGGCCATGATACTTAAGGCCATACCAACGGATAATGGAATGGAGATTAAGACGAGCAAAACCGAACGGATATTAAGTAAGAACACGATTAATACAACAATAATAAAGAGAAAGGCTTCGACTAAGGCTTTCAAAACGGTATAAACGGCTTTTTCAATGAGATCGGCTTGATCATAAAATGGTTGAAATGTTACCCCGTCAGGCAAGGCTTGTTGAATTAATGGGATTCGTTGATTAATACCCTCAATAGTGGTTTTGGTATTCGCGCCCATTCGTTTTAGCACAATTCCTGACACGACTTCACCTAAATTATTTATCGTCCCATCTTTTTGACGGCGAGTCATGGTAACCGCGCCTTGACGAATTTCATGCCCAAATTCAACCACAGCGACATCCGATATTTTAACCACTGTTCCATCAATAGTTTTGATGGCAATTTGACCAAGGTCAGCTAAACCTTGCTCATTTGCCCCCACCCAACCCATGCCACGAATGACTAATTGTTCTTGTCCTCGATTAAGATACCAACCCCCCGCATTTTGATTATTCTGTTCGAGTGCCTCAATTACTTCGGTTTGGTTGAGTTGATAGGCCAACAATTTATCGGGGTCTAAATTGACTTGATACTGACGAACCTGGCCACCAAATGATAAGACATCCGTAATTCCATCCACTGGCATTAATAATAACTTGACTACCCAGTCATTGAGACTACGCAAGGCAGTAATATCGTAACCTGAGTCGGGTGTCGCAACCAATAAATATTGATAAACTTGTCCTAATCCTGAGGTATTCGGTCCCATTTCTGGGGTTCCCATGTTATTGGGAATGAGTTCTTTCGCCGATTGCAGGCGTTCAAATACTAATTGACGGGCAAAATAAATATCCATTCCTTCTTTAAAGACCACCGTAATCCCTGACAAACCTGTTTTTGAGATGGAACGGACTTCTTCCACATCAGGTAGGGCATACATGACGGCTTCAATCGGAAATGTTATTAATTGTTCCACTTCTTCTGCCGCTAAACCAGGTGCTTCGGTGTTGATGGAGACTTGAACATTGGTCACATCAGGAAACGCATCCAAATTTAAATTTGGAATAAGGAAAGACGCAAACACTAGGGTGGTTAATAAAATCAGCATAATAAGCAAACGGTTGTTAACCGACCAATCAATCACTTTGTTCATTAGGGATTCCTTCGTTTAATAAATTTAATCATGTTTCATATTCTCAATGATTGTGAGGATCAAAGTTGCCTTTTGCCATTTGTGAGGCGAGGAAAAAAGCACCTTTCATGACGATGCGTTGACCCTGAATACCAATCCCTTGTATTTCTTGATAGTTTCCAATACGGCGTTTGAGTACGACTTTTTTTGCTTGAAATTGATTAGGTGCGGTTTCAACAAATATCATCCAATCACCTTCTTGATGACGCATTAACGCAGATTGTGGCACGGCTAAAATGGGTTGCAAAGTAGCGGAGGAAAAAGAAACGTTGACAAACATACCTGGATGCAATTGATGCGAGGGGTTATCGACTTGCAAACGCACGACACGGGTTCGAGTCATGGGGTCAATACGATGAGAGGCTTGCGTTACGGTTGCTGGAAACCGATGGTTACCGACACTAATTTGAGCCATAGTGCCTTTGGATAAATCTAATGTGGTTGTTGACGGAAGATGAGCCTCAACCCATAATTGACGTTCATCGACCAGTTCCATCAAGGTTTCGCCAGATTCGACGCGTTGTCCCTGATGAAAATCATCCGACATCACAATCCCTGACATTGTTGCCTTAAGTGTGTATTCGCCAAAAGATTTAAAGGCTTTTTGTGAGGATGGGGAGGCTTGTAAGGCACGGATGTTTTTTTCCGATAAACCAAACGCAAGTAATTGCCCATAAGCAATTTCATAATCGGCTTGAGCCGCAATAAAGCGTTTCTCTCCGATGACATCTCGACCGAGTTTTTTGACGCGTTGCCATTCGGCATTGGCTACCCGAAATTTCGCTTGTGCTTCGGCAATGGCTTCACTGAACAGGCGAACTAATACCTGTCCTTGTTTCACCTGTTCGCCACGTTCCACATAACGGTGGAGGACGATCGAATCAACTCTCGGGGTCACTAAGTAACTGCGGTATTGATTGGATTTCACTTCGCCAGGTGCGTCAATGGGTTGCTTAAGTATTCGTGGTTGCAGAGGGGTGACCTGGATATTGGCTAGGGTGAGTTGTTGAGAGGATAGGGTAACGAGACCTTCGTTGTGTTCGTCATGTTGACCTTGACCATTCTCATTATGGTCATGTGATTCATTTTCTTCCTGTTCCTCCTCATGGCCATGCTCATGTCCATTATGATTGATTTCAGCCACCGATTTTGCCATGACATTTTTAATGCCACTCCATACGGATATGGATATAAAAATCATTGCCCATAAAGCAAATGTACGGTTCATTTTGATACTCCTGATATTATTCGGTTAGATACGAAACTTAAACTATGGTGATAATTGTTTTAATGCCCAATTGATTTGCCCCGTTTGTCGTAACCAATCAATATAAGCCAATTGAAAATTAGCGCTCAGTTCAATCCCTGCCATCAGGCCTTCGGTGCGTTGTTGTAGTGCTAATAAATAGTCAGTGGTATTAATATCACCACTGTTTAATTGTTTTTTTAATAACTGCTCACTTAACTGTTTTCGTCCTTGCATCAATTGTTGCCATCGGTTCCTATGTTGTTGATATTCTCTTAAAACGGCATAAGATGATTGAATCAAAAATTGTTGTTGACGGCGTAATGCTTGAAGCGTTGCTTCCGCTGCTAAGGATTTCTGGGTGGCCATTTTCCAGTCAGCATTGAAGTTATTTCTTACCCTAAGTGGCATGGAAAATTGTAATCCCACAATCTTTTCTTCGCCTTCTTTACCCGCATTAATACCAAAAGTCGGGTCGGCCTTGGTCTTCCGATAGGCCAATTCTTCCGACCATTTAAGTTGTTGCCAGTCAGCTTCTGCTGCCATGATTTTCGGATGTTGTTCTATCCATTGTTGAATTTGTTTCTGATTCTGGCGGGGTTGAATGAACCAAAATTGCTCAGGGATTTTATGTTTTTCAGGTTGCCAATCGCTTAATAAGGCGTTTAAGTAGAATTGGGATTTTCTCAGTTGAGCTTTGGCTTGAGCAGTGGTGTGAAGGGTTTGAGATAAGCTGAATAGGGTTAGCTCGGCATCAATTTTGCTTAAATCCCCCGCGAATTGTCGTTTTTTTAACAAATTGATTAAAGTATCGAGTTGTTTTTCTTGGACATTAGCAATATCATATTTTTGTTTTGCTGTCTGCCACTCAACTAATGCTTGCAGTATGTCTGCTATTTTTTGTTGTAGGATTGCTTCTAAGGTTTTCTGGGCCGATATTCGGGTGTAATAGGCTTGTTGTTGTCGAACTTTGCGTTTATTCCACCAATCAATGGTTTGATTGATGCCCAAACGAAAATCGGTATCCTCACCCGTTTTTTCTAATTCTGCGTCAATTTCTGGATTGTATAAAGCTTGTTCCATACTGCTTGCCATAGAATAATTCGCATCCATTTCGGCTTGTGCGGATTTAATCTCAGGATGCTGTTTCACTTGATACCGCAACCATTCCACCCATGATGAGGTATCAGGCGAGGCGCTCAGTAGCGTAGGGGTCAAAAATAAAAGACCACCGATAATTTTGATAAAGTTACAGAAACGTAAACGAAAATGAAAATTTTTCATGGCCACAAACATAAATATATTCCTAGATTGAATAGTGATTCACACAAATACAAGAAATTATTGGATGCCATTGGGTATGAGTATTCTAGGTTCTAGGTATTGACGAACTTTTGAATTATGAAGCCAATAGCAATATTTTAAATATTAATCACGGTAATGGGAGGGCGAAGAACAGGAGAAATAAGGTAGGAAAAACGCATGAAATCGTATTCGAATTGCCATTGCTCCATAAAGAAATGACTGAAAAAATGATAATGGGTTGAGAAAAAAAACTGTCCTGCGTGATGACACTGGCAACAGTGATTGCCATCGTATTGAATTGTATATTTCAACGGTAGGTTTGAAACTTTTTCAGAGTTTTCCAAAGAGAGTTTATAGTCATTGCTGGCTTGATGAAGAACGAGAGGAAGTGTTGGCGCTGGTTCAATCACCCAATTAATCGTTTGGGAATGGCGATGATTGTGTGGATTCAATTGGTGCATATCCACACTGGCTATTACCGATTGTGTTGTAATGAATACGGTTAACCATAACGCTAACCATTTTCTAAGCATATTTCTAAATCTAAGCATATTTCTAAATCTAAGCATATTTCTAAATCTAAGCATAAGCAAAAGAGTAACCCTTCGTTTCTAGTAAATCATGAAAAATACTGATTGTCAATATTCACATTTATTTAATCATTCAAGCTAAAAGTTTCTGATTATAGTCATTATCGGAAGTTTTTTATATCGGAAAAATCGGCTTAAAATTAACCTCAATGCCATTCCATTATTAAAACAAAACTTTATCCACTTGTTGATAAACACATTGAAAGTAAGGCTTATTCCATTATTCCAATTCTAATCGAAATCCACCATAGAGACTTTCTTTTTAAATTCCGGTAATAATTCAACACGCAGTGCCATCGCTTTACTCATGGTAATCTGTCCATTTTTATCCATTAAAAGTATATACTTGAGATGGAAACGTTTCGCCAACTCTTGCCAATTCTCCGTCCCATTAATCATAAAGGCCGTAGCCGTGGCATCTGCCACACTGGCATCATTCGCAATAATCGTTGCAGATACCGAACCCTCACTGGGTCGTCCTGTTCTTGGATCAATGACATGGTGATACGTTTTCCCCGCATAGGTATAATAGCGTCGATAATTCCCTGACGTTGCCACACTTTCATTGTCATCGAGGAAGAGAATCCCCACAATTCCAGCTTGATTCGGATTTTGAATGCCAATTCGCCAGGGTTTGCCCTGAGGATTCCCCAGCGCTTTCAAATTGCCACCCGCATTAATAATGGCATGTCGCACACCATTCGCCCTTAGAAATCCAGCAATCTTCTCAATCGCATACCCTTTCGCAATGGCACCGAAATCAAGTTGAACTGTGTCATTATTAGAACTCAACCTCCCATTTTCAATGGTAATATCACTCATATGTGGTGCTTTAAAAAGATACGCTTGTATGGCTTTATCACTCGGCGGTGTCCATGGTTTCTCCTCATGACGCTGAAAGCCCCAAAGACGAATTAAGCGACCAATGGCAGGATTAAATAACTCACCACTCTGTTCAGAAAGCCTTGTGCTAAGCCTTAATAAATCAGCCATTTCAGACGATATGGCAATACTTTGATGCTGGGCGATTGCCTGATTGATCTGAGTTAATTCACTGGGTTGCCAAGCATGCCAAGCCTCATGATATGCCTGCAATTTTGCCTGAACTTGCTGACTGAGTTGCCATGCTTTTTGCCGTTCAATACCCACCAGTTTTAACTCAACGATTGTACCAAATACCAAATAGCTTTGACGAAAGCTATCTTCTTCGTAGGTTTGTGATTGACAAGCAACGAATAAAAAACAAATCAGCACCAAACTTAAATATCGCAACCTCCATAAAACTAAAACGCTCATGTTCTGCGGTTAAATGATTCCCATGACGATAACCTTTCGTTCCCTCTCGCTTATTATCCAAACCCACCCAGGATTGATTCAAGACCTTATCACTTTCACTTTCGTTTTAAAAAAACCATTCAACAGAAGATTATTCGACAATTACAAAGCTATGTCAAAAATTATTATGATGGGCATCAAGAAAATACCCATCCGATATTCTTGATCAATGCCGAAATTGAACTTGATCAGCAAGCTTCAAAAAATAAGGAACTAATTTTAAAAAAAACTATCCTAATTCGTATTATATTCATTCATAAAATATAATCATTATCTTATCCAAAACGCTTCTATTTCATATGTCTAAACTCAAGAAGAAAAGATGGCCATCGCCAAGCTCGTATGACCGAAACCTCATTGTCATTGGGGCAGGTGCGGGTGGTTTGGTGAGTGCCTATATTGCGGCAACTGTCAAAGCGAAAGTGAGCTTAGTTGAAGCTCATAAAATGGGTGGCGATTGTTTGAATACGGGTTGTGTGCCAAGTAAAGCCTTAATTAAAATCGCTAAGATTAGACATCAACTCCATCATGCCAACCAATATGGTTTCAATGTCGGTGAAGTGAGTATTGATTTTCCTAAAGTCATGCAACAAGTACAAAAGGTCATTCAAGCCGTTGAACCGCATGATAGCATAGAACGTTATACCAAATTAGGCGTAGAAGTCATACAAGGCTATGCGAAACTCATCGATCCTTGGACCGTTGAAATTGCATTAAACAATGGTCAGCAACAATGTGTGACCACCCGTTCCATCATTATTGCCACAGGTGCACAACCCTTTATTCCTCCGATTGAAGGGTTAAATCATATGGATTATTTAACCAGTGATAATCTTTGGTCGGTTTTATCACAACAACCAACATTGCCCAAAAATTGGATAGTCCTAGGGGGGGGGCCGATTGGTTGTGAATTAAGTCAAGCCTTAAGTCGATTGGGTGCAAACGTCACGCAGGTAGAGATGTTACCACGACTTATGATCCGAGAGGATGCTGACGTTTCCGAGTGGGTCAGAACGACTTTTGAACAAGAAGGGATTGAGGTACTCACCGAACATAAAGCCTTGCGTTGTTATCAACAAAATCAGAAAAATTATTTGGTCGTTGAATATCAAGGGCAAGAAAAAACCCTTGTGTTTGATCAATTCCTTTGTGCGGTTGGACGTCGTGCCAGATTACAAGGTTATGGTTTGGAAACGTTGGGGATTGACACGAAAAGAACCATTACGACTAATCAATATTTACAAACGCTTTATCCCAATATTTATGCCGTTGGTGATGTCGCAGGCCCTTATCAGTTTACCCATACGGCAGCACATCAAGCATGGTATGCCAGTGTCAACGCCCTATTCGGTCATTTTAAATCATTTAAAGTCGATTATTCCGTGATTCCTTGGACAACCTTTCTCGATCCTGAAATCGCGAGAGTGGGTTTAAATGAACAGGAAGCCAAACAAAAAAATATGGCTTATGAAGTCTCTTATTACGGTATGGACGATTTAGATCGGGCGATAACGGATGGGGTTGATTATGGCTTTATTAAAGTTCTAACCGTCCCTAAAAAAGATAAAATTTTAGGGGTAACGATGGTGGGAGAACACGCGGGCGATTTATTAGCAGAATTTGTATTGGCAATGAAACATGGTTTAGGACTGAATAAAATTTTAGGGACAATTCATACCTATCCGACCTTTGCCGAAGCAAATAAATATGTGGCAGGGGTTTGGAAAAAAACCCAGGCACCCAAAAAATTACTCCAGTGGTTAGAACGTTATCATCAATGGCGGTGTGCTGACAAGTGATAAGTCCCCCGAGGAAAGGGTTATCGGAGCCGTTTATGAGAAAGCCATCAAAATATATCCCGTTTTACGGCTGGCCAACCTAACACATAACTGACAATCAATAAAAACAATGCCCATTTCATTCTAAGTGAATTGGCTTGTAGCATGACATCAAAAACTTGTTATGGATAACGGATTGTCATCCGCTTAGGTTTGGATTTGAATTTTGATGTTGTTGGTTTGGGTCTGGGTTTCATGCCTAATAATAAATGTGGGGCATTTAGCTGTGGATATTGTTGTAAAATAGTTAAAAACTCCACGCCATAAGCCGCTAATTTTTGTTTACCAATACCCGAAATTTTTTCTAATTCCGTTAAATTTTGGGGACAACATTTGACCATTTCCAATAAAGTCGCATCATGAAAAATCGTATAAGGCGGGGTACGCTGTTCTTTCGCTAATTTTAAACGATGGGCTTTAAGATTAAAAAATAACTGTTCTTGCTCATCATTCCGTTCTGCTAAGGCGAATGATTTTGCTTGTGGGGTTGTTTGAGCTTGTTGTTTGCGAGTATGCGTATCTTTACGCAATAATAAGGTTTGCTGCCCTTTTAAAATTGGACGACAGCTTTCATCCAACAATAAGGCTCCATGACCATCAATATCCACATTTAAAAAGCCTTGGGCAATGAGTTGCCGAAATACCGAACGCCATTGATATTGACTTAAATCTTTACCAATACCATAAGTGGATAAATTTTGATGACGGAATCGCCGAATTTTCGCATTATCCTTGCCTAATAATACATCCACCAAATAATTTACCCCAAAGCGTTGATTGGTACGATAAACACAAGATAAGGCTTTTTGAGCGGATTCTGTGGCATCCCAAGTTTCCAAAGGACTCTCACAAATATCGCAGTGATGACAATTTTGTGATTTTTCTTCACCAAAATAGTTTAATAATTGAATTCGCCGACAACTGGAGGTTTCACAAAACCCCAATAAGGCTTCTAATTTAAATTGTTGGATTTTTTTAAATGGCAGTTCGCCTTCGGAGCTTTGAATCATCTTACGAATCATCACCACATCTTGCAAACCATAGACCATCCAAGCCGAAGCGGGTAAACCATCTCGCCCTGCCCGTCCTGTTTCCTGATAATACGCCTCAATGCTTTTTGGCAAGTCTAAATGAGCCACAAACCGCACATTCGGTTTATCAATGCCCATACCAAACGCAATGGTTGCGACAATAATAACACCTTCTTCATTCAAAAATTGGGCTTGGGCTTGTTCTCGTTCTTGATTCGTCAAGCCGGCATGATAAGGCAAGGCGTTGCAAGCATTTTGTTGCAAAAACTCGGCGACTTTTTCTACTTTTTTACGAGATAAACAGTAAACAATACCCGCATCATTAGGATATTGGCTTGCAATAAAATGTTGCAGTTGTTGTAATTCATTGTCTTTAAGCTCAATATGATAATGAATATTCGCCCGATCAAAACTACTAATAAATTGCTTGGCTTGCTGTAATTGCAAATAATTAATAATATCCCGTCTAGTCGTATCATCTGCGGTGGCAGTTAAGGCAATTCTCGGCACATTAGGAAAATTTTGTTGTAAACACCCTAACTGCCGATATTCGGGACGAAAGTCATGTCCCCATTGTGAAATACAATGAGCTTCATCTATGGCAAACAAGGCAATCGGAACGGTTTGTAATAATTCTAAAGTTCGTGGCATTAACAAGCGTTCAGGGGAAATATACAGCAAATCTAATTGTTGTTGTTGTAACTGCCATTGAATCCGCCCGGCTTCCCGACCGCTTAAGCTGGAATTTAAAAACGCCGCTTTCACCCCATTTTGCACCAAGGTATTCACTTGATCTTGCATCAACGCAATCAACGGTGAAATGACAATACCAACACCATCTCTTAATATCGCAGGAATCTGATAACATAAAGATTTGCCACCTCCTGTTGCCATTAACACAAACACGTGCTGATTTTGTAATAAACAGTCAATAATCTCAGCTTGATAGGGACGAAACGATTGATAACCAAAGGTTTGTTGCAGTAGTTTTAGAGCGGTTTTATTCATACAATGGGTTCAATCTTAACTCGTTTTATTTATTGGCAATATTATAACGATAAAACCCATTCTCATCATCTCGTTATCATTTTTTTTTAACTTTAGGCATTAAACGCTTAGGTTTATCCATTCTTAACAGCAAAACTGAAAATGAAGGCGGACATGAAGTGCAAGAAACCCAAATTGTCCTAATCCCTGTTTAACTCACTTAATGGCTTCTGATGATGTCATATCCGTCATGGCATTTTGCAAAGTAGTCATAAGGAATTTCGCCTGTGTTGCTGTATGAGTGGGTTCACCGTCTCGTTGAAAAATATGATATATTTTAGAAAAAATGGCAGTTGAAGTTCATGCCTCATGTTCAGACAATTCAATAACCGGTTGAATTAAATGGATATCAATTTGATTGGGGCGGTGATAGGATTCCCCCTATTAATCACCCGCCCGTCAGTAATGCTATACAAGCCAAAGCAATTATTTTACAATTGCCATTATTCGCACAGTTTCGCTAATGTTTATGAGCTTAAAATGACGAAGAAAGATAAATTTAACAGCAAGAGGATTCAAAATGAAACAGGAAAGACACGGTTTATCAATAGGCATTGAAAGAACGAATCACCAATTTTTTCTCTCCCTAAAGGCACAAGGGACACTGACGCACGAGGATTATGAAACCATTACCCCTTTGATTGATTCCGCGTTAGCCGAAGTGACAGAGCCAAAAGTAAAAGCACTGATTGATGGCACCGAATTAGAGGGATGGGAGCTAAGAGCAGCGTGGGATGATTTCAAACTAGGATTAAAACACGGCAATGAATTTGAAAAAGTGGCGATTTATGGAAACAAAGATTGGCAAAAAATAGCCGCAAAAATTGGTCGCTGGTTTGTCTCTGGAGAAGTGAAATATTTTGATCGTTGTGAGGATGCCATCGCATGGCTAAATGAATGATATCACAAGACCAAGGCACTTGGATTTGGATAACCTATAAAAAGCACGGCTTGTTCCGAGTGCGACTTTATCAAGCTATCTTTCGGTCAACCTATTCCAGCTATTCCAATGACATTACTTTCCCATATAAAACTATCCATCTTATATTTTATTGCCAGCATATTACTACTCAGTTGTGCCTCCCCAAAAACCAAAGCCCCAGACATTGCCTCAGTGGCGAAAGAACTTGAAGCGAAAAAGCAACGGCAAATGGCAGCAATGGTTTGGGTAGAAATGGAAAAGGATTTCTATAGAATGGCTTATCCCATCTTAGAACATGGGGTAAGTTTATGTGGAGATAAGACCCGTTTTGACATTGGCATTATGGTTTGGAATCGTCATCATTTTAATGAGGATTGGTATGAAGCCGTGCAAAACCAATATCAAATCACCAATGTGTTAAAAATTATTGCCGTTGCCCCAAACTCCCCTGCCCAACAAGTTGGTTTACAAGCAGGTGATATTCCTATCGCAATAAATGATTGGGATGTGCCGATGGGTGAAAAAGCATTGGAAAAATTCTGGGATAAAATAGCAGACGTCGCTAAAGATAAACAAAACCAAGCCCAAGCCTTGACTTTAAAAGTAAGACGAGATAAACAAGCCTACCAAGTTAAAATCACACCGAAAGCCATTTGCGACTATAAATTCGTTTTATTAAACAGTGAGGAGAAAAATGCACATGCCGATGGTGAAAATATCGTTATGTACCGTGGTTTAATGGAATTTTTTAACAATGATGAAGAAGCCGCATTAATTATCTCCCATGAATTGGCACACAATGCGATGAAACATATTGAGGCGAAAAAACAAAACGCAATTATGGGTGGGATTGCTGGTTTCGTATTAGATATGACAGCCGCTTATTATGGCGTGAATACCCGAGGTCAATTTTCAGGGGTTGGTTCACAGATGGGTGCCATGACCTATTCGGTTGAATTTGAACAAGAAGCCGATTATGTGGGTTTATATTTTATGGCATTAGCAGGTTATCACATTGATAATGTAGCGAATTTCTGGCGTAGAATGGCAATCCAAAATCCCAAAAGCATACAACTAAAACGATCCCATCCGACCACACCCGAACGTTTTATTGCCATAGAAAAAGCGATTTTAGAAATCAAACATAAGCAGGAAAATCAATTGCCGTTAGTGCCTGATTATGAGTAACTGAAGTGGCCAATGGTTTTTGTGAATGCCACACTTGCAAGTGCGAGTCATACTCGCTAACATAAAAACTTCCTAATCATGAAAACCAGTGGTAAAAATAAATGAATCCCGCCGAAATCGCCCAAGCATGGTCATTAGCCTGTTGTGAAACTTTAGAAAAACGTGACCTAGACGCACATATGAACCTTATCTCAAAACAAGTGAAAGTGTTTGGTCTGGCCGATTTTGACTCTATTGATTACCATTTCTGGCGGAATCAACTCACACAACAATTTGCCAATGATACCGTAAGCTCAGTACGATACTATATCAATGCCGTCAAAGCAGATTCTGATTCGCTAATTAAATTTACTGCCATTGAATATTTAACCGATAAGGAAGGCAAAGAACATGAAAATCCATTACTAATTGTGTTAGAAAAAGAAGCCGATGATGTGTGGCGAGTGATTGAGGAAAAGATTCTGACGAATGAAGAAGCTAGGACTGCGGGGTTGGTGAAGTGGCATTAAACGAATGCCACGCCTTGCGGACTGGCTTGTGATAAGCGCCATTATTGTGATAGGATTCCGACATATTTCTAAAAGCTAAGGAGTTTTCTAATTGAAAATATGGGGAGATGCGGATGCTTGTCCTGTCGTCATAAAAGAAATTTTGTACTGATATAAAAAAACGATGGAAACCAATATATTAACGATTCCAACCCATCACTACTTTGTTTATTTTATACTCTTTTCTTCCATAGTTGTGATACTTTCAGTGATGGTTTTCTCGCTACTCAGTTCGAAACAATATCGACGAGCTGAATTTTCATCATTAGGGACTTATTCTAAACAAACATCATTGATAATGGTATTACCATTCGCTTTGCTTTCTTTACGTTATTTTTACCATGATAGTTGGGGTTATTTTTATCGCTTAGATACGAATGACTACACCATTCGCATTACCTATGCTTTTCCCGAAAGAACTCGCTATATTAGTAGAGATGAAACGTTCACTATTCATACCTTAAGTGAGATGAGAAAAACAGGTGTGCGTTATCGCTTAGTGATGACGGATAGTTATGGGGTTGAACATAGGAGTCAATTACTCACTCGAACGCAAATAGCAAACGTTGCTGAAACGATAAAACAACTATTACATATGGAGATAGAAGATTAAATTTATTCACGTTTTAATCAACCGCTGGCGTAAATAACTGCTACTCATTAGAATAAACACCACCATTAACAACGCCCACTCTTCAGGGCATAAGCGGGTTTATCGCCTAAATGTAATAACCAAAATGGCGGGTGATTTGCTAAACTTAATTCATTTAACTCAATAGTTTCTTTTGCGTCATAAAAACCTTGATCCGTTACGAATATTACGGCGAAATAATCTTTATTATCAGGCATTAAATCCTGCCATTGTTTTAACATTTCTAAGAATGGGTCATTGCTTTAGGGTTGTTACCTAATTGAAAAAAATCCAAATTCACTTGTCCTGCCATCGCATCTTGCAGTTGTTGCATGGTTTGGGTTAATTCAGCACTGACTTGATTCATGCTATAAGAACTATCAATCAATACTGCCATCGTTTGATTCAGTGGTAATTGCGTTGCTTGAAATGGTGCTAACTCATAATTGTTTAACTAAAAAGTTCGTATTGACGGCAAGCGTTTTTTCGGCAATAATATCATAGCCTTGTGATAACCAACAATTTTTAGGTTCATGATGGGCTTTCCAATTCACAGGAACAAATGCCTCTGCTCCCTTTTGTTGTCATTCCATCACACCCCTCCATATACCCAAAAATGATTAATATTCATTTTGAGTATAGCTAAATTTTTTTGTTGTCATTAATGCTATCGGAGCGTTTATTTAATATAATGAGCGGATTCAATTTCGCAACAAATTATTTTCACCCGCAATATTTAGGAGATCAGTATGGAAAATACCAATAAACCTGAAGACATTTTGACAACAGTTGAGGCTTATTTGGTCGATAACGAATGGCATTTTGAAAAATTGGATGAGATGGATGTGATTCAATGTGGCGTAAAAGGTGAAAATGCTTCATTTCGTTTGTTATTTATTGCGAAAGAAGAAAAAGATTTATTTATTCTTTATGTGATCTCGCCTAATAATATTCCTGAAAATCGTAGAAAAGATATTGCGGAATATTTAACTCGTATTAACTATGGCTTAGGTGTGGGTAATTTTGAAATGGATATGGATGATGGTGAAGTTCGATATAAAATCGGTATTGATATTGAAGGCAGTTATTTATCACATGTGATGATTGATAACTTTATTAGTGGCAGTATTATGGCGATGGATAAATATTATCCAGGCATGATGTCAATATCTTTTGCTGGCATTTCGCCTAAAGAAGCCATTGAAACCATTAAAGTTGATACGCAAACCGTTAATTAAACTAATTAAATATATCATGAAAGCCTATTACCATCTCACTCACAAGCAATCCATATCATATAATCATTAATAATAACCGTTAAAATTGAAATATTGACGGGAACAACTCGAATTTTAATAAGCAAGTTGAAGGGGAAGACAGTGAATTTTGCCGATAAGATGAATGGTTGTTTTTATGGTGCCGCATTTGGAGATGCCTTAGGTGGACTCGTAGAATTCAGTACCGTAGAAAATATTTTGAATAATTATCCCCCCAATGGGCCCGAAAATTTAGAAGGTGAGATTGCCTACGTCACGGATGATACTCAAATGAGTTTAGCCCTTGCCGATGCCATGCTAAGTGTTATTCAACAAAATAATAAGCGTAACGGCAATGGCACGACCTTCACACCTCAACGACTCGAATCTAGCATTAGAAAACATTTTATTGAATGGTCTCATTCACCTGATAATACGAGGGCACCTGGCATGACTTGCCTTAAAGCCTGTGCCAACCTAGAACAACCGATTGCTTGGCAACAGGCAACCATACAAGAATCCAAAGGTTGTGGTGCTAATATGCGAGTTACCCCGATTGCCTTAATTCCCGATAAATATTTTAAAATACCCAGTGATCGCTACGCCATCGCACAATATCAAGCAGGATTTACGCACGGTCATCCAACCGCATTAGTCGCCAGTGACTTAACTTGCTTCACCATGCAAACCCTATTAAACACAGATGCCCCACTTAACCCAACTGCCTTATTAGCTACCTTAAATGACTATATTAATACCCAAAAAAACCATTACCATTATGACTGGTTAGGCAATTTATGGCAACGCTCTTATACGTCTTCGGCCAAAGACTATATTGCGAGAGGCTGGCAAGAATGTGAAGCGATTTTAGAAAAAGTTAAAACGGCTATAACCAAACCCTATCCCTCAAATACGGACCCTTGTGAATTAACAGGTGAGGGTTGGGTAGCAGAAGAAGCCTTTGCGACAGGATTATTATGCTTTTTACTTTACCCTGAACAACCACTCAACGCATTAAATCGTGCCGTCGTCACTCGTGGTGATTCGGATTCTATTGCTTGTTTAACCGGGGCTTTTGTTGGTGCCTATCATGGTGCCAACGTTTGGCCGCAGGATTGGTTTCATAAAATTGAATATCATGAAAAAATTGAGATGATTTTAAAAGCAATGGTTTGACAATTTTCGATGAGTTCCCTCGCTTAAAACCTTAAACGGCTTATAATTTAAAGAAATTTTATTTTATTCTATGTTCTATGTATGTTGATTTTTGAATCGGCAGTTTTTTTGATTAATCAAACTTCAAAAAACTATCCGAAAATTCCTACAAACGTTTCATCCTTATCCGACATCCTAGCAAAAAAATATTTGATAAGATATTCCTCAATGAATCGCAAGAATGATTAAACATCACTCACTGACGATTACTTACTCTTTATATTTATTTTTGGAGAACTCTTATGAAAATCGTATCAAAATCTGTCGTATCGGTTATTATTGCTTTATTCTTAAGTCTTTCTAGTCAATTTGCCTTAGCCAGTGGCATTAACGTTAATACCGCAAGTGCTTTAGTTCTCGCCGAACAAATGAAAGGCGTTGGCGAGAAAAAAGCTCAAGCCATTGTAGTTTATCGAGCCAAACATGGACCATTTCAATCATTAGATGATTTAACCAAAGTCAAAGGCATTGGCAATGCGACTGTTAATAAAAATCGTTCCATATTAGTGATTGGACAAGCAGATGCTAATTCAAATAAACAAAATAAGGCTCAGACACAGTAATTAATTTATGACCATTTAAATAAAATAGGAGTTATTAATAGTTGATAACTCCTAAATGTTAGAATAATGATTAGGACAATTGCAAGCGTTGACAAATTTCTTCTTGGGATAAGCCTTGAATTTCAATAATTTTTTTTGGAGATGTCCGCCCTGAAGTAATTTTAACGTCCCCTTTCGATAAGCCTAATGCCTCGCTAATCAATACTTCCACTGCGAAATTTGCTTTACCTTTTTCAGGGGATGCGGATACTTTGACTTTCAAAACATCACCTAACCAGCCAATAATCACTGATTTGGCGGAATTAGGGATAACTTTCAGTTTTAAATGGGTTGATTGGGTGCTGGTATCCATTCACTTAATCAATGAAATTACTTTACATTAGATTACTTTACAATTTTATTTCATGGCCGAAATCAATTCAGCCGCTGCTTTTGCCCCATCGTGATTATGAGAATTTAAGTAAAGCACTACTTCTGTTCTAAATACGCAAAGATATTTTGATTTTCTACTTGGTAGTAAATATCTTCTACCAAAATACTCACACCAATAGAATGAAACGTCACTTCCTCACCTAAATAATAAAAATCGGATGCCCAATGCTTATCTCTGCTAAAAACTTCAATTTGACAAATATCTTGTTCAATAAGAACATACTCTTTAAGTGATGGAATATTAAAATAAAGTAGTCTTTTTTGAGAAGTATCTTTCTTTCGAGTTGAATCGGACAAGACTTCAACAATAATTCTTGGTGAATTGACATAATAGATATCATCATTCTCATCTTTATCACAAACCACCATAACATCAGGATAAAAAAATTTGTTTGTCACTCTTACTTTCATATCAGACGCAAAGGTTTTACAAGATGAGCCAATATTTTTAAGTTGATTACTCATCTCAACTAATACATTTCTTGTGATGACATTATGATTTTCACTCGCACCCGCCATTGCATAAACATATCCATCAATATATTCATGCTTAATATCACTCGTTTTCTCGCAAAGTAAATAATCTTCTTCGCTTGTCATACCGTCTTTGTTTTGTATCAATGACATAACTAGATTCCTTTTTGTTTAGTTTCGGCTGTTTAAACCGAAACCTGCCTATTCGGCCTATTTTTTAACTTAATGGGCAAATGGTTCCAATCATTCGCTTTATTGATATTGTAACATTCAACCTCGACAACGAAAAACTTTCACTATGTTTTAATGCGTCCATTTGTTCTAAGGATTGCCATACTTGTCCTTTCGCAAAATGGTAAGTGCTAATCATTAGCAATAGAAAACCCAATATCCAGTGAGATTTTCTTGACATTAAAGACTCCTTGTTGAGGATTATTCTTAAATGAAACGATTAATAACACTATCGCAAAAAATCTACCACAATATGGTTGGCATATGATTGAAACTTTATACGACTATAGCAAAAGAGATTGGAAAATGGCTAAAACGGCAAGACGATTTGAATGTGGTAGCCCGAATATGCTAGGCATAATGTGATAAAAATACATTTTAGCCATTTCGCAATGGCAGGTTGATAGTTTTTTTTAGATTAAAAATGAAACCTTGTGCTTAGTATCACCCTTGTTTCTTCATGGTTATTGATATCTTGGACAATGCCCCCCTCCATCACCAATTTTTGATGAATCCATTGCAAACCAATAGTCAGTTGATGTGTGACGTTATTTCCCTCAACCCAACGACCGTTTAATTCCAATACACTATTGAATTCTTGACCAACCCCCCATTCAGGGTATTCCGATGGAAACAGTCGGTATTGCCAAGAAATATCATAGCGACTCCTATCCAAACGGTGATGACTGCCTGATTGATACAAGGCATCCATATCAATTTCATGTCGATTTTTTACATGCGTAAAAACAAAGCCAGCCTGAATAGCCGCGTCTCTATCATTCTCTGTTGGCACAACCACACCTCCGAGCCATCCAAAACGATTGGTACCGGATGGCTTATCCTGTTGCCATGCCATATGACGATACAGTGCCGATAGATCGCCTTGTCGATTATCCCCCGCAGGGGATATTCGATAAGGTAAACTCAATAGCAAGGTTTGATTAGAGCTTAAACCATAAGCCATGCTAGTGGTGAGATTCTCAGTCCCATTGTCTTTTGTCTGTTCAAATGCCAACCTTATGACGACACCTTCTTTCTCAACGGGCAGTGCCACAAATGAACGTAAGCCCATACTATAAGCACTGTCTATCACATCGAAACTAAGAAAAACCAATACTGACCACAATATTTTATTTCTTACCATCCCCATCACTTATTACTTCAACATTTATGGGGGTAAATCCTGCCTCTAAAACGGTCTGTTTAATGGTTTCAATCGTTGGCAAAGCACTATCGGTTTCCAGGCGAATCTTTTTATTTTTCAAACTGACTTCCACTTTGGAGATATGTCTCATTTGTCCAAAGTTTCGTTCCAGACTATCCACGCAAAATGCACAAGTCATTCCATACACATCAATTTCGACGGTTCTTGCATTGGCAGTGGATGTTATCACCATAAAAAACAAAATCATCGCTAACATACTTTTTGGTTTCATTTTGACACTCCTGAAAAATTAGAAATTAGAAATTAAAAAATTGCCGTAATGGCAACAACAATATGCTAAAGAAAAATCCCACGCTCCAAATAACGACACTCAGCCAAAATACTCGTTTGTTCCAAAGTTTGGCCGTTTGGCAATGAACAGCTAATTCAGGGTTTGCGGGGCAACTTTGATTAGGTCGCCATATCACCCATGCAAGAAACATAAGCAGAAAGGCAGACAAGCTCAGTGTCCATAGTTTATGCTCGGCTAAAAATACCAGCCCAGGTATGTTGTAATTTAAACTGGCAACCACTGCCCCAAAACCCAATGACACTAATAAGACAGGTAAGGCACAACACAATAAAGTACTACTGGTTATAAAAAGCGTCAGCCAGCGTAAATAGGGTTTATCCACAACCACACCCGCCTTTCTCGATACCCAATCTCTCTAATTGTATGGGCGGACAAGGGACGGAACCATACGAACAAAAAACACAGCAATCCCCTTTTTTTGGCGTTAACAATGCCTGACAGTTCAAGCATTCATAAAACCATTGACAAGCCTCCGTTGGCATTGTCAGTATCGTTTTATGCCCACACTCTGGACAGGTCAATTCTGACTCAGCAATTATTTCCATCATCACGTTTTCTCTTTTCATCTCATATTGACTATACTACAACCTATAGTAACTACAGATTCAAGGGCGTTTTAAAATGAATTCGGCTAAATTTAGCATAGGGCAACTTGCCAAACGTGCAAGATGCAAAGTAGAAACAATACATTATTATGAGAAATCAGGACTCATGCCAGAGCCACCACGAACGTATGGAGGACATAGAATTTATACGTTACCGCATGTCAAGCGACTGAATTTTATTCGTCGTTGCCGTGGCTTAGGCTTTAGTCTTAAGCAAATCACTGAGTTACTGACGTTTGTCGATGAACCAAACCATTACTGTGGTGAAGTGAAAGCAATGGCCATGTTACAAGCAAGTGCCGTGCAACAAAAAATTGATGACCTACAGCGGTTAAAATCCGCACTCAATGAGATGATTGGAAAATGCAAAGGTGCGGAATACGCCATTGATAATTGCCCCATTATCGAGGCACTTTCTATTGAAGATAAGTAAATAATCGATTCTCACTTGAAAATCACTGTTTTAGTATTTAATAATTCTTGATCGCTAAAATCGTCAGATTGCTGACTAGAAGAATATTGTGCATGAAATCACCTTCCTATCGAAATTTCGAACGATTATCGACCATAAATCATGGGAATACCGCTCCTAAAAATGGTTGCCGACTCTAAGATGACACTGGGTTTTTTGATGGCATTGTCAGGCAAAATACGGAGGTGAAACCTAGTAATAATAAGCGTATGATAACTATTTTTATTAAGCCCACCTCTTTTAAATATTGAATGGATAAAATAAACCATTAGGCTTTATGTCGCCGTTCTCCCTAAAACCGACCAAACAATCCATCCCATCCATACCCCATATAATGCTAATAAAAACCATCCAACCGATTTAGTGATTTTCGTCGCTCTTAAAAATAAGGTAATCGCTAAGACCACAGTCACACCAAGTAAGATAATTCGTAATTCTTGGACGTCTGCAGCCGATTCACCTGTGGCATGTTTTAATTCTACCGCACCGAAGAACAATGAATATAAAAACAAAGGGAGACCTAATGACACGGCAATATCAAAAATATTTGAGCCTAAGGCATTGGATACCGCATCATCATAATCCCCTTTTTTGGCATCTTGCAAGGATAAAATGGTATCAGGGACACTCGTTGCCGCGGCGGCTAATACCACTGCGGTAAAATAGGCAGGAATGTTTAAAGCCTTTGCTGCCATAATGACTGCTTCGGCTAACGCCCAACAGGCTAATGATAATCCTAAAGTCGCAAAAACTAATACCACCCAAGCTCTAAAATCATTAAAGGGTCGGTTACTAAATAAAATATGATGAAAATCTAAGGTGAATAAGGCTTTGATAAAACTTTTTTCTTCATCATCCTCATCGTCATCCTCATCTGATTCGACTGATTCTACCGCATGACGTTTGTTATCAATCATCAAATGGATAAAATACCCCACATAAATCATTAATAAACTCGCTCCTGTCACCCATGTTAAGGTAGTATCCCCTAAGAAGTAAATTAATAATAATTCCCCTACAATTAACCAGAAACCATCCCGTAAAATGGTATGACGACCAATCGAAAAATGGTCAATCACTTTATAACTCCCATCTTTTTGTTGCACGCCTTTCATGGCGACAACTAAAATACAAACCGCAGGGATGATTAAACCATTAAATACCGCAGAACCTGCGGCGGTTGCAACCCCCGCTGAAAAACCCGCGACATCTCGGTATAAAAATAAAAATGCCATAGTCGTCAAAAGTTCTGGCATAGATGAACCCACGGCATTAATCGTGGCACCTTTAATCCCTGGTGCCATATTACGTCCTAAATATCCTGCCGCTGAATCAAATGACTCACATAGATACATAATCACTATTGACGCAAAAGCAACCATGGCTAATGCCTTGAGTAATAATGGTATGTCCATTGTTTACGTTCCCCTTATTTATTGTTGTGTTCTATTAAAATGATAATATTGTTGATTAAGATAGTGATAAACATCATTGACATCTTGTGCTTGCCATGACAAGTTTTTATGAACTTGCCAACCAATAATGCGTCGTTTTAAATCGGTTGGTGTTTTAATCTCACTCTCTTGACGAGAGTGTCTCCAAGGATCATGACATTCCTTGCAGTAATTGCCATATAATAATTTCCCCCGTTCAATATCCGCAATATCAATACTATTAGCCGTTGCGGGTATTATAGCAAATACTATAAAAATTAGGAACATTGGATAATAGGAGGAAAAAGAAGTTGAATTTGCCATGGTTTCCTGTGAGTTCCTTTGTTTTTTTAAAAATCTTGGTTTAGGTTTCGTTTAAGTTGACGGTTTTATTCCGTTGAATCAAGGTTATTCAACTCTAAAATTTTATAATCTTCTTAATTTTAACAGAAAAACTTGCTCACATGAAAATACATTATGATATTTTCGTCATTGCTGTTGGCAGTGCGAGTGCATTTTTATTGAAGAAAATAAGGAAATAGCGAATGAAATCATTATAATTACGTCTTATCATTTTTAATCCCACTCGGCTAAATCAGCCCGAATAATCCGAATTTTTTGCATAATTTGTTCTTTTTTAATTTGGAAACCTATCATTCCTGCGGTAATCACCACTCCTAAGCCCATTAATACGAAAGCCTTCGCTAAACGTTGCTCTGGATAAAATTGAATGAGTTGACCTAAGACATTTAAGACTAAAAATGCGGTGCCGGTATATAAAAAGATTTTAATTCTCAAAGCAATTCCAATAATAATGCCCAAAAAGCTAATGCCTAGTGCTAACAAAAATACTAAAAATTGTTGTTGTAAAAATACATCTAAAGTCGCACTGGCATAAAAGACACTTAAAGCCAGCAACCGAGTCGCCATCAATACGTTTGATTTTAGTTCTTGGCGATGTAAATGAGCTAACAATAACACACTTAATGAGACAGGAATTAAATACATTTGTAACAAATTCGTTTGTTGTACCCATATTGGAATCCATAAATAACACGCCATATTAATGGCAAACAAGGCGAAATAAAACGGTAGTCCCCCCCATGTGGGGGAGAAATTATGGGCGGATGGTTGTTCTTGATGATAATTAAGAAAACCGTAAAATACGGCAACGGTTATGAGTACAATGGTAGTACTCATTGATGCTAACTGTATTGGGACGGAAGCAACGGCTAATATAGGTAGCAAGTAAAACCAGATATTCGCAATAGGTTTCCAGTGTTGTAGCGCAAGTAAGAGATAAGCCATTACCATCATCATTGCCGTATCCCAAACACTAATGGCTTGTAGTCCTAACCATAATAATCGCAAATAGACTATCAATAACAGGCTTGAAATCAACGTGAAACTTTCAGTAACCTCTTGAGAGTTATCACTGCGTAACCATTGCCAGCCAAAAAAGCAAGCGAAACCAGTTATAGCAATCACTGCTAAGCCACTTTCAATCCAACCAAAATGCCAAATACTCTGTCCATGATCGTATAAAAATACGACTAACATTAAATGCGCTAACCATTCGATTATCGCAATCGCTAATAACAATGGCTGAGTTTTTTGGAATGATGGTAGAAATGTTGGTAAAAAATATAATCCCCAAGCTAGTCCTACAATTTCTAAACTATACAACGACCATAAATGAGGAATATATTGGGTATCTACCCATAATAATGGCCATGCGTGTAATAGCAATAACATGATAATGGCTGAACTCCACAGCCAATGTGATTTTTGTTGCGAAATTGCCATTAAAATTGACACGACCATTAAACCCACTAGGCTAATAAAGATTTGTTGCCATGATGATGGAGACAGAATGAAACAAATCCAAGTCAGCACAAAACTTAAATAAATGGCTAATTCTAAGTCAAACTTAGCAAAGTACTTTTTAATGGGATATTGCCGTAGTCCCCAACTAAATATCGCGGAAGCTACCCAAAACAATGGCGATAATAAAGAACCTCCAAACCATTGCCAAATACTGGCATTGAGTATAAAAACGGTTAGTAAGGATAAGACTTTAATTCCAATAAAAGCGTTTAAATACGTTTGGGTTTGCCAACGCCAAAATGAAAATAACAATAATAAGCTAGCAATAATAGCAACACTTTCTGCTTGTCCTCGTTGATTTTGCTCAATTATTAATGCCAGTATTCCAAATGGCAATGCCACTAATAGCGTGATTGAAAACGTAACAATCGGTAATTTTAATGAAAAATCTTGCCATCCCCAACGACTTAATACGGCTTGCCATTTGGATTCTAATGGAATTAACCACCATAGCAAGTTTAGCCATAATAAATAAGCGGTTATCAAAGTAAAAATCCTATACCAATTGGATTGGTACAACTCAAAATCAAGATAAGAATAAATGCCAACTAATGGTAATACGAATAAACCAATGCCAATTAAAATTGGCAAACCCACCCAATAAAAGTTTCGTAATAAGAGTATAAGATAAACAAGGACAAATAATACATATGCCATCCAATCATTGGATTGTAGTAGGCTACTACTTGCTAAAATCAATCCTGCTCCTAACAAAGAAAAGCTTTTTACTTCCATTAATTTTTCATATTTTGCTAAAACAAAGTTTTGAGCAAACCATAAAACCACTGCCCAAATTGCCCATGGCCACCAACTCTGCCATAAAACAACACTCCCCCAAGCAAGACTAGCAAATATTGCCATTGACAAACCACGCCATCCTGAGATAAATCTGCCAAAAATATGACAAAATGGCCACATTGCTGCTGTAAGGATAATAAACACTAATGTTAAATTAAGATGACTCAGTTCAATACGTTGTCGTTCTGATAAAGTAATAATCGCTCCTATACTACTAACAATGATTAAAAATAATACATGCCATTGAATGGCTTGGTAATAATCAGAACGTTTAATCATAGTCAAATGGTTAATATTACTTAGTAGCCATGCCATGATGCTAATAATTAACCAAGTTTTCGTGCTTGGTACTTGCCATAGATACAACACAAAATCCATTCCCCACCAACCTATCAACCAACTCATACTCCACAAGGCAAAACTGACGGTAATAAAGGTTAACCATTTTTTTTTGAGATAGTAATTGCTTGCGAATAGGGTGAGGGGGATTAAGATGAGGGTGGTTGTGGTGAAGGGAGTTGTATATAAAGAATGAGGGACCAATACTGCGATTAAAGGATGAATACTCGCAATTAACGTCAAAGCAACGGCTGTTCTAGGTAAAGCATACTGATAAAGTGAGAAATCTAAACCCCAAGTTTTTTGACTGGGCAAAAGATAACGAAATAATAAATAAATATTGGCGAAAACAACAAAATAAATGCCGGCTTTCAGTGATAAAACTAACACTAAAAACGCGGCGAAACCGAGTAATAAATAACTATGTAATTCTTGCTGTAAATATTGCCCCGCACAAAACAAAAATAACATAGCCAAACTAATGGTTAATCCTTTATATAAAGCATGATCCGCAGGCTCACTTATGGTAATAATCACAGTAGCGAACATTAAGATCATTGCTGTCCAGTGAATATATTTAACCGCTAAGTTTTTCCCCCCAGCTTCGGTATAATTGCCTTGAAAATTTAAAAGTGCCAATCCTTGTTTAAACTTAGGATAAGCTAATAGCCACATGGTTCCTGACCACAATAAATTGACATACAACATTAACGCCAATGCCATTCCAAGATGACTTGACCACCACTGTTTCTCCCATAAAAAGGCTAACCACACCATTGCAAATAAACCAACCGCAATGGGTAACAATTGTAATTGTCGAAAATAACCCGCCATAAAAATCGTGACGAAACCTGCTAATATCATGGCAAATAACCAAGAATAAGAATCACTCGTTTCTGCCAACATCATTCTTAATAAACCACTCCCCCAAATCAGCCATAAGGCATATTCAAATGGCTGTCTTAAAATATTAGTATTCACGATTTTGCTCCAAAGGATAAGCGAATAGTGTCAAGGGTGGATAAGAGTTGTTTACGACTTCGGAAGCACTACGCCGTTGCAACCAAACTAAGCAAACGGCAACAAGTATTGCTAATAACATTGCCCCTAAACCCGATTTTGTAGAACTAGGAAAATATTGCCATTTCATTACCAACAAGGCTGGCGTAATATAAACTAAAAAGGCATACACAAACCACTGTACTTGCAGTACTAAACTTAACCATAATAAATTCCATGCCATCACCATTAACAATAATGCCCATATGATGGGTATGGCATGATAATTCGGGACTTGTACTGCTAACAATAAAATCCACGCAAATACGACTAAAAACCCAAGCAATGCTGTGTTTAACCAAACCTCGCTACGTTTATCAATGACAACACTAGATTCCACAGACTCAACCGATGCGGAGGTTTGCCATAAAAATTTATGATGGGAATAAATCTTAGCCCCCCAATAAGAGCATAATAAACTGGTGATCAATAAAACCAATAATTTATCGTCAGAATCCATTGGCATATAAGCCAAAAATAAAGCCATCCCCACGGGGATGATATATAACCATCGGGTTTGGCTTTTATTGTGCCATTCACAGCTCACCCCTTGGATAGTCGTCTCAAATTTTGGTACTCTGGATAACCCCCTCCAAATTCCAAACCATGCAATCGCAATGGTCAACATGGCAATATAACTCGGTTGAGAAAATACTAGACTGAGACCGAATAATAAACCAAAACTTAGTCCATTGAAAAAACTTAAAACTTGAACAAATGCCCAAGCCCGACGATGTTCCGCAAGTCGAGTTAAGGCAACAATGGTTAATAATAAGGGTAATCCTGAGATAAAAAACCATTGCAATGCCAACCATTGCAGTACAAGTAAATCATATAACCAAGCACTACATAACAAAAATAAATATAAAGGGACTAAACTTAAATATTTCCATATCAGCATGGCATAAACCATTAATCCTACCAACAAGGTAATCATTTGAAAGTCTTTACCATACCAGATCAGTAGTAAAGCAAAAACAGAGAGGCCATATAATAAAAAATTGATTTTAGAGAAAAAAACTGACTGTTTAGTCCATTGTTTAAATTCCGCGTCTAAATAAAAACCAAACCCCACGAATAACATAATAAAAGGGGCGGGATAACCTTGAGGTAAGGTGACGGAAGATGACCAAGTCATATGAATAAACGAAACGAATGTGGCATAAACTAAACTACCAATGGCATAATAAGTCATGGCCTTTTGCTCTACAAAAATTTGTAGCATCCATTGATTAGAAAACTTTAAAAAACCATAACTTAAGGCAACAAATAAAACCAAATGAGCCATCATTAAAAAAAACAGTGAATCATGGGTTAAAGGTAAAACGATTTGTAATCCTGATAATAATAAAAATAAACTCGCATGTAATAAGGATAAGTTTCGGTCAATTAATCCTGATATGAGCATTAACAAATAATAAAATACTGCCACGCTTAAGGCCCAACTCAAACCGCTTAATAATATTGCCTCTATTGAGTCAGATAGTGCGACAAAGCGAACACTTGCCGTAAAATTTAGTGGCATTAATAAGGCACTTAAAATCATTAACACTCGACTGGCTGTACTTAACTCTGGTCGATGTTTTTGTAATTGATAACCTGCCCATGCTAAAAACACGGTATAAGCAAATAACGTTAAAAATACGACTAAATTACTGACCAAACCAGTGGTATAAGTCGCTAAGAAAATTGACCCTGCTAAAAAGCAAAATCCACCTAAAAACCAACCAATATTTTGCTGTAGAAAGGGTAATAATAAGGATGACCAACCGGATACTTTGTGCATCATTTGTTCTAAAGCACTTGGGGGTGCCGGTTCTGTAATTTTTGGGGGATGGACTTGAATTTCAGTTTCAACTTTAGTATCAAGAAGTTGATTGGTTTCTGGCTTGATATTATCAATAGGCTCAATCTCAGTTTTAACGTTAGTATCAGGTTCAACGGTAGCAATTCCAACTTTCGATTCAATTGGAACTTCAAGTGCTATCATGTCTGGTTTTAACTCAGCTTCAGTTGGTGTGAATAATATTTGAGACTGAGGTTTTCGTTCGAAATCCAATTCTAATTGCACCGGTGATAATGGATAGGGTGTTGACTGGAATTCTGATTCCAGTAATACCCAAGGCGGTCGTGAATAGTTTAAGTTTAATTTTGATAAATGGCTTTGTTGCTGTAATAAATGCCAAGCAATCTGTCGCCGCTCTTTCCATAATAATTGTTCCACTTCCGCACCAAATGATGCTAAGTTTTCCATCCATAATTGGTCAATTTTGTTAATAATATTTTGGCAATATTGATATAAATCAGAATTATCAATCTCAACATCAATCTCAGATGACTCTTTGATTAAGGTCTGTAAACGCTGACATTCTAAACGTAATAAAATCAGATCAGAAAGCGCTTGATACCCTTTTGATTCCGCTTGAGTTTTTTGTTGCCGATGTTTTAATTTTTTTATTTGTAATTGTGCTTGCCAAAATAATATCCCCAAAACCATTGCAACTAACCAACCCATTGTCCTCTCCTAAAATAAGGGCAAATATTGTTTTAATCTGCCCTCAAGGAATACGAATCATAACCATTTAAAATTAAAGATTTTTCTTAAGTGCCACCAGTTCATCCTCAACATCTTGATCCACTTCTAATGCCCAAAATTCTTTTTCTAATTGTGAGGCTTGTTGATTAATTTCATCAATGGCTTCACTTCTCGCTTCCATATCCGCAACTTTCTCTTCCATACGATCAAATTTACGTTGGGCATCCCTCCCTTTTTCAAATTGCTTTAGGGTTGAATCCATCTGTTGATGAGCTTCTGCAGCTCGTTGTCTTGCCACTAAACTCGCACGTTTCTGCTTGGCTTCATCCAGTTTTTTCTCCAATGCTTGTAATTGGGATTTAAGTCTATCACTGGTATTTTTAGCACTCGCCCAAGAAGATGCTAAAGTAGTGGCAATTTTATCATGCTCTTTTTTACGCATTAATGCTTCTCTCGCTAAATCTTCTTTATCGGCTTTTAATGCGGTTTCCGCTTTTTGCTTCCACTGAACTGCTTGCTCTTGATGTGATTTTAATTCTTTATATAACTGCTTTTCACTGGCAATTGCCTCGATCACACCTTGTTTCGCCTGATCAATATTTTCTTCCATTTCACGAATCACTTGTTTAATCATGCGTTCTGGGTCTTCAACTTTATCAATTAAATCATTGATATTGGCAGTCACCACCTCATGAATACGTCTAAATAAGCTCATTTTCCGCTCCTTAATATAAAAATAGTTATTGATGGTTTTAAGTGTCGTTCATCCGAAATTTAGAAACGAAACACTGTTCATTTATTAATAGATAGCACTTAATTGAACAATGTTCAATTATTTTTTGAAAAAATCTAAAAATAAGTTTTGGTCATGTTTGATATACAAGAGTTTTGAGTTTCACTCAAGATAGGATTATGTAGGATTATTAATCTCATCCGAATTCGAATCATGCGGTTTTAAGGTCATAGCACTCATTATCCAAGGAATACTCAAAACCAAAATGCTACTTAAAAACCAAAAGCCACCAAAACTCTGTGCCAACCATAACCAATAAAAGCCATAAATCAAACTCGTTAGCAACAATAAAAATAATCCTGCCATGATTCGTCGTGCCACTAAAAAACAACCGAATGCTCCTAATAAAAATAATCCCACCATAACAATAACGACGACACTAGACTCAGAATACTGAGATTCTTTTGCAATAGACGCAACTTGTGGAAAACCAACGGCTAAAAACACAAAACTAAACATTAACATTGTGGCTAAAATATCGGTAATTGAAAAAATAATTTTGGTCAGTTTGACTAAATTCATAACAAAATAAATATAAAACCCTGTGATTATTGCTATTATCACTTATTTTGCTTACTTTGCCAACCTCCTAATCTCTCCTCCTAATGGGGAAAGGAACTTGCTTTCCCCAGCTCATAAAGAATCATAGAAACACAACAGTCATGACATTAGCTATTTCGCAAAACGAAACTGTCCTTTCTGATAATCAACAGTGATATGATCTTTCGCCACAAAATCACCTGCTAAAATTTTCTGTGCGAATGGATTTTCCAAATATTGTTGTATCACCCGTTTTAATGGTCTCGCCCCATAAACGGGATCAAAACCTAATTGCCCCAACTCATCCAAAGCAACCTCCGTAATAGTTAATTCCATTTCTCTGTCGGCTAAACGTTGACGTAGTTGTTGAATTTGAAGGGTGGCAATCGCACGAATTTGAGATGGTCCTAACGGATGGAAAACCACCGTCTCATCAACCCGATTGATAAATTCAGGACGAAAATATTGTGCGACAATCTCCATCACACTCGCTTTTAGCGTGTCATAAGATTCATTTGCCATTGCTTGAATTTTATCCGAACCTAAATTCGAGGTCATCACAATCACTGTATGACGAAAATCAACCGTACGACCTTGACCATCGGTTAAACGACCCTCATCTAATACTTGTAATAAAACATTAAATACATCGTAATGAGCCTTTTCCACCTCATCTAATAAAATGACGGAATAAGGTTTACGTCTAACGGCTTCCGTTAAATAGCCACCTTCTTCATACCCCACATAACCTGGTGGTGCCCCAATTAGTCTTGCCACCGAATGTTTTTCCATAAACTCTGACATATCAATTCTCACCATTGCCTCTTGGGTATCAAACAAAAATTCGGCTAAGGTTTTACATAACTCCGTTTTTCCCACCCCAGTTGGTCCTAAAAATAAAAAGGAACCATTAGGACGATTCGGATCAGACAACCCTGCCCGTGAACGTCGAATGGCATCACTGACCGCTTGAATGGCTTCATTTTGACCGACAACTTGTTTACTTAATACCGATTCCATTTGCAATAATTTTTCTTTTTCCCCTTCCAACATTTTTGAAACAGGAATCCCTGTCCATTTAGACACAACTTCAGCAACTTCCTCATCAGTGACTTTATTACGCAATAATTTTTTTTCTTGTCCTTGAGTTTCAGTAACCGAAGCTAATTGTTGCACTAATTCGGGAATACGACCATATTGTAATTCGGACATTCTCGCCAAATCACCTGCTCGTCTCGCCGTTTCCAAATCAATTTTTGCCCGTTCTAATTCTTCTTTAATGTGATGTGAACCTTGTAAACTCGCCTTTTCAGCTTTCCAAATTTCTTCCAAATCCGAATATTGTCGCTCTAAATCGACAATCGCCGTTTCTAAGTCTTGTAAGCGTTTTAAAGAGGCTTGATCGGCTTCTTTTTTCAAGGCTTCACGTTCAATTTTAAATTGGATTAAGCGACGTTCTAGTTTCTCCATGGATTCAGGTTTAGAATCCATTTCCATCCGAATATGACTGGCCGCTTCATCAATTAAATCAATGGCTTTATCCGGTAATTGTCTATCAGAAATATAGCGATAAGACAAAGTTGCGGCTGCCACAATCGCAGGATCCGTGACATCAACCCCATGATGCACTTCATAGCGTTCTTTTAGACCTCGTAAAATAGCAATAGTATCTTCGACACTCGGCTCATTGACCATCACTTTTTGGAAACGACGTTCTAATGCCGCATCTTTCTCCACATATTGACGATACTCATCTAAGGTTGTCGCCCCTACGCAATGCAATTCACCTCTGGCTAAAGCAGGTTTTAACATATTACCCGCATCCATTGCCCCTTCGGCTTTCCCTGCCCCTACCATCGTATGAAGTTCATCAATAAATAAAATAATCTGTCCGGGTTGTTTAGATAAATCATTCAATACCGCTTTCAAACGCTCTTCAAATTCACCCCGAAATTTTGCCCCCGCAATTAATGCCCCCATATCTAAAGCTAAAATGCGTTTATTTTTTAAGCCTTCTGGAACTTCTTGATTAATCACACGCTGAGCTAAACCTTCAATAATTGCGGTCTTACCGACACCAGGTGCCCCAATTAATACCGGATTATTTTTAGTACGACGTTGTAATACTTGAATAGTACGACGAATTTCATCATCTCGACCAATAACAGGATCAAGCTTACCCTGCTCAGCGCGTTCTGTTAAATCAATGGTATATTTTTCTAAGGCTTGGCGTTGATCCTCCGCATTCCTATCATTCACTGTTTTTCCTCCCCTCATTGCCTCAATGGCAGTATCCATTGCTTGAACATTCACCCCAGATTTTTGCAGTAATTTACCGACACTCGTTTGACTTTCTAGCATCGCTAACACGACTAATTCACTTGAAATAAATTTATCTTGACGTTGTTGGCTTAATTTATCGGCAATGTTTAATACTCGAGTTAACTCATTTGATAAATGTATATCCCCCGCACCACCCTGAACACTAGGCAAGTGTTCTAAGAGCTGTGTCAAATCGACTCGTAACTGGCGACTATTCACACCAATTTGAGTAAATAAATGTTGCACAGTGCTTTGTGATTGATCCAAAAAGGCTAACATTAAATGCACTAGCTCAATAAATTGATGGTCCTTACCGATAGCGAGACTTTGAGCATCCGCTAAGGCATTTTGTAGCTGGCTCGTTAACTTATCCATTCTCATTAGTTTCTCCTCATATTTAATACTTTTATCTTACTGATTTATATAAGGACAAAATTATAATTTTAAATTCCTCCGCTAAAAAAACTGATTAATATCAAAGCCACAAAATATTTAGAGATTTGCTTGAAACTTTTAAGACTTTTGATTACTATACCATTTAATCGAATGATACTGCTTAACTCTTTTCGCCAGAGGAGACAAAAAAACGGGTGGATGCCATTAAATTTAAAGGTTCAACCTTTACCTTAATGATCTTGCAAATTTTTGACCAAGATTTACAACAAATTGAATTAGACTTGGAAAAAATGCTAACACAATCGAAACAATTTTTCCAGTCCGCACCGGTTGTCATTTCTCCACAAAACTCGGTTTTGGAACTCAAGAATTGGTTAGTCTCATTGGTCAATCTACTACAAACCTACCAGATTTATCCTGTCGGGATTGTCTTACCGGATCCAACGAAAGAACAAAAAGAAATTACTCAATTACTCAAGATTGCCATCTTTAACAAAGAAAAACTTTCGCCTCCTCCCGATAAGCAAACTCTACCTGCTAATAAAGAATCAAACAAAACACCATCCTCAGAACCAACCACAAAAATTACGCCTCATGCGATTCGCTCAGGGCAACAAATTTATGCTAAAAACGGCGATATTATTGCATTGAAATCCGTCAATGAAGGGGCGGAAGTGATTGCCGATCATGATATCCATATTTATGGCACGTTAAAAGGCCGTGCCGCAGCAGGTGCCAATGGGAACACCCATGCAAGAATTTTTTGTCAATCACTCGAAGCACAGCTTATTTCAATCGCAGGCATTTACAAACCGAAAGATGAAATTATGCAGGAAATAAAAGCGTATAAAAACAAGCCAATACAAATTTATTTAAGGAAGGATAAACTGATTATTGAACCATTACAAGAAACCAATGCTTAAGGGTACACAACAAAATCATAAGCTATCAATTTGAAATTAATGGTGAGAGTTTTTTTGGAGGAGGAAACCGTGACTAAAATTATTGTCGTAACATCAGGGAAAGGTGGCGTAGGAAAAACGACGACTAGTGCCAATATCGCCGCAGGATTAGCACTAGAAGGCCATAAAACGGCTGTCATTGATTTTGACGTTGGTTTGCGTAACTTAGATGTGATTATGGGTTGCGAAGGCAGAGTGGTATTTGATCTTATCAATGTTATCCATGGCGAAGCAAAACTTCACCAAGCATTGATCAAAGACAAACGCTTGTCAAATCTCTACATCTTAGCCGCATCACAAACCCGAGATAAAGATCATTTAGTTAAAGAAGGAGTCGAATCGATTCTTTCCCAGCTCAAACAACAAGATTTTGAATATATTATTTGTGATTCACCCGCAGGTATCGAAAGTGGTGCTTATTTAGCCATGTATTTTGCCGATGAAGCCATTGTCGTCACTAACCCTGAAATCTCATCGGTAAGAGATTCGGATAGAATGTTAGGTATTTTAGATTCAAAATCGAAACGTGCGGAAGAAAATTTAGAGCCAATTCGTCAAAACTTATTAATTACACGCTATAATCCTTCGAGAGTGGAAGAAGGTGAAATGTTATCTATGAGTGATATTGATGACATTTTAGCAATACCAACGATTGGTGTGATTCCCGAATCAAGAGATATTTTAAAATCGTCTAGCCTTGGAACACCGATTATTTTACACGATGAAACCAGTCCCCCGGCACAAGCCTATCGTGATACGATCACACGTTTATTGGGGGGGGAATGTCCTCATCGTTTTATTGATCCACCACCCAAAAGTTTGTTCAGTCGTTTATTTGCGGGGAATTAGTTATGGAACTCTTATTTTGGCGTAAAAAAGAACCGAAACCAGCAGAAATTGCAAAAAATCGTTTAACCATTATTATAGAAGAGCGTAGAAGATCAGACAGAAGTAAAATGCCTGATTATCTACCTGCCTTACAAAAAGACATCTTAGAAGCGGTAAGAAAATATATTAATATCAGTGAAGAACAAGAGCAAGTTGAAGTACAAATGGATACCAAAAACGATAAACATATCTTAGAGGTAAATATTCCATTGCCTGCGGACAGGAGTATGACACTAAAAACTTCAACGACTTAATTTTGAGAGGCAAAAACTTAAAAAGGGAACGAAATGACATTTGTTGTAGTAGAAAATTGCATAAAATGTAAATACACCGATTGCGTAGAAGTTTGTCCAGTGGATTGTTTTCATGAAGGACCAAATTTTCTGGTCATTGATCCAGAAGAATGTATTGATTGTACCCTATGTGAACCAGAATGCCCTGCGGAAGCAATTTTTTCAGATAATGACCTACCTGACGATCAACAGCAATTTCTGGAAATTAATGCCGAACTCGCACAAAAATGGCCAGTGATTACTGAAATGCAGGCACCTCCCGATGAGGCAGATCAGTGGAATGGCGTTAAAGAAAAACTAAAATATTTAGAACGTTAACTATGTCTCATCAAAATTCCAACATCGATACGGAACAAATCACTTCGGCACTTAATTCACACCCTAGCATCAAAGACTCCGTAGTGATTGAAAAACCCAATCTTACCGATAAGCCATTACTTATGGCTTATTTTACTTCACTGTTAGAAATTGATCGCTTATTGATCAATATTGATTGTTTTATTCGTTGTCATGACTATAAAGAAACCACGACAACTTATGACATCTCAAAACAAGGCGCCTGTATCTCTATTAATCATCCCGAAAAATTTACCATGCATGAAAAAGTGGCATTAAAAATGTCGTTACCACTGTTAGAAGGCGTCACACTATCAGCAAAAGTATCATGGATATCGCAAGATAAAATTGGTCTGCAATTTCAAGAAGGCGAATATGAAAATATCTTAAAACGTAGCATTCACAGTATTAGCCAAAATGAATGGTTTTCAACCGCACAAGTCGGTCGATTTCTTGCGTTAGATAAGCATCGAAAAGATTTTCGAGTTCCCTACAACAATACTTGTCGTCTCACTCACGAGAATGAAACAGATAAGCACACCGTCACAATCCAAGACTTTTCCTGTGGGGGTATTCACCTACAAAACTGTCCATCCAATTGGCAAGCAGGTGATATTGTTAATATTGAGTTTACGGTTCCTAATAGTCAAGATATATTACCACTCAGAGGAACCATTGCTTGGTGTCGAAAGAGTGAAATCGGTGTGGCGTTTATGGCAAACTCTAGCCAAACAGCAAAATTAGCCCAATGTGTCACTGAAATCACCAAGCAAAAGAATTATTTTATCAATATGCATACGGTTTCCCAACTGCGTCATTATTTGTCCCAATACCTACCTGAATCAATGATTCCCAATCACTATATCCTGCTAGAAGAATTCCCGCTCACATCAACAGGTGAAATTGATATGGCAGCCATTCAAGATGACTTCCGTGCCTCCGTTTCGCAAACAGTATTTCTCTTTAATGCAACGGATTAATACAGCAACTGTAATCAACCGCTACTTGCTCTCAAACTCCCCTGAGTAAGCGACAACACATAGCCTGCCATTTCCATTTCGGAAGCAACGAAACTTTTCATCACCACTCATGACTTCTATCCAGTGCTTTTAACAGTTCTTCCGGCGGTAAATAACCAGGTAACAAAGTCCCATCGGCAAAAATCAAGGCAGGCGTTCCTCTAATGCCCATTTCATTCCCTAACTGAAAATGCTTACTCACTGGATTATCACAGGTTTTATGTGGGATAGGTCGTCCCTGTTTCGCTAAAGTCAATGCCTTATTTCTGTCATCCGAACACCAAACTGACACAGCTTTCTCATAGGAAGGCGTATTTAATCCTGTGCGTGGATAAAATAAATAACGTACGGTAATTCCTAGCTGATTCATTCTATCCATGCCTGAATGCAGTTTACGACAATAACCACAGTTAATATCAGTAAATACAGTCAGTACATGCTTTTCATTTTTTGCGGGATAAATAACCATACTATCTTCTGGAAGATTCTTTATTACCGATTGACGACTTGAGTTTAAAGCGGTTTTTGTTAGATTGGTTCCACTAAGCATATCAATCATCTCGCCTTTGATTAAATATCGTCCATCCTGACTCATATAAATAATCGAAGCACCATAGACGACTTCATAAACACCCGGAATAACGGTGACTGAAATTTTGTCAGGAACCAATCCTGCTGCCGTCAATCTTGCTTTAATCTGTGAAGCGTCATCAGATTTAGATTTTGTTTGAGCATCGGTATTTTCCGCACTTGCCGCATATAATCCAACACTCAACCATAACAAAATCCAACATACTATCGCTTTATTCATCCTCATAATGATCCTTTGTTAGTCCCTAAAGTTAATAAATTGTAATGGCAACCCAACATTGGTATTTTTGATTAAAGCGATGACCTGTTGCAAATCATCACGTTTTTTACCATTGACCCGAACTTGTTGTTCTTGAATACTTGCCTGTACTTTTAATTTACCTGACTTGATTGCCTTTACCATTTTCTTCGCCGTATCAGTCTCAATACCCTGTTTTATTACCACAGTTTGACGTGCTGACGAACCGCTAATTTCAGGCGATTTCGCATCCAAACAAGCAATATCAATGGAACGTTTAATCAATTTTTTTTCAAAAATATCCATCATTTGTTGCAATTGAAACTCATTTTCAGCATGTAAGACAATATTATTCTCATTTTGTTCTAAATAAGCATTTGAACCACGAAAATCAAACCGCTGTTTAATTTCCCGATTCGCCTGATCTTGGGCATTCTTAACTTCTTGTCAATCCACTTCAGATACAATATCAAAGGAAGGCATGATTGAGTTACTCACTTTATATCCAACCAAAAACCTTTGCTTTACCAAAGGTTTTTAATAGTTAACTTATAATTTTTCCTTAATTCTCGCCGCTTTACCACGCAAATTGCGTAAGTAATACAGTTTAGCACGACGCACATCACCACGACGTTTCACCTTGATAGATTCAATTAAAGGACTATAAGTTTGAAAAACCCGCTCTACCCCTTCGCCATGCGAAATTTTGCGTACCGTAAAGGAAGAATGCAAACCTCGATTACGTTTTGCAATCACAAAACCTTCAAATGCTTGTAATCGTTGGCGATTACCCTCTTTTACTTTGACTTGAACCACAACAGTATCCCCCGGGGAAAACTCAGGAATATCCCGAGTCATTTGTTCGGCTTCCAGTGCTTGAATAATTTGATTCATAACTTTCTCCTATAGTTTTATATTATAAAAAATGGTTTAATATTTTTAGGAATTTAAATTGAGTTTGTTTTGTGTTTGTATTGGCGTTTAAATTCCTCTAATAACTGTTGCTCCATCGGTTCTAACACTCTTTGCACGAATAAATCAGGTCGTCTCAACCATGTACGACCTAAAGCCTGTTGCCATCGCCATTGCATAATTTGCTGATGATGACCGTTTAATAATACCTCTGGCACTGATAAACCAGCAATCGTACGAGGTCGAGTATAATGAGGATAGTCCAATAATCCATTCATATAGGAATCCTGTTTTGCAGACTCTGAATCCCCTAAAACGCCAGGTAATAATCGGGCAATCGCATCAATCATCACCAATGCAGGCAGTTCCCCCCCACTTAATACATAATCGCCAATGGACCATTCTTGATCGACCTCTAATTCAATCAAACGTTCATCAATACCTTCATAACGCCCGGCAATCAATAACAAATTGGAATGTCGCGATAATTGACAAACGGCAGCTTGGTCTAAGGTTTTTCCTTGAGGACTCAAATAAATGACCACAGGATTCAAACTAACTTTTTTGATTTGCTGAATCCCACGTTGTAGTGGCGCTACTTGTAACACCATCCCCGCACCACCACCATACGGTCTATCATCAACTCGCCCTGTTTTAGAATCCGTGAAATCTCGCAAATTCCAAGCAATAACGTCTAATATGTTATGTTGTACCGCTTGCCCAACCACACCTTGTTGCAAATACGGGTGAATAATTTCAGGAAACAGGCTTAAAACATCAATTCTCATGACTATCAATCACAATCAACTAAAAATCCTTATCCCAATTAACCACAATTTGACGATTTTCCAAATCAACCTTAAGCACAAAAGTATGCAGCACGAATGGAACTAAATGTTGTTTTTCGCCTTTGACCACTAGAACATCATTAGCCCCCGTATCCATTAAATAATCAACTTGTCCTAAACACGCACCTTGCGGATTAACGACAGTTAATCCCAACAAGTCTGACCAATAATATTCGTCATGATTAAGCTCAGGCAATTGTTGTCGTGAAATGGCAATGTCGGCTTGTAATAATTCACTTGCTTGATTGCGATCATGACAAAAAGGTAATAATACAATGAGATTTTTACCTTGTAGTTTCCCTTGTTGCCATTGACAAACATACCATTTTTGTTGATGTTTCAGATACCACTGAGGATAATTTAAAATATTTTGTTTTGGTTGGGTATAGGAATACACTTTTAACCAACCTTGAACACCATGACATCCAACCATTCTCCCCAACGTGATCAAATCATCAGGAGCGACAACGGCATTAGGAAGCGACAACATTTTCCGGTTGTTTTTGGTAATTCTTAATTAATTTCTCCACCGTATCCGTTGGTTTTGCACCGACTGACAACCAATGTGCAATTCTATCCGTTTTTAAACGTAAACCTTCTTCACTCTCCTTAGCAAGTGGATTGTAAAATCCGACATTTTCAATAAAACGACCATCACGACGACTACGAATATCAGATACAACAACTTGATAAAAAGGTCGCTTTTTAGCCCCTGCTCTCGATAAACGAATTTTAACCATAATATCACCCTTAAAAAAAGGCTAGATTATACAAAAAAAACAGTCAAGAAAACAGCCTTAATTTCAAATTTTTGGCGAAACTATGACGAAAACCATCATTAGGCAATCCTTTCGATATTTATCAAAATGAGTTTCTGTTATACCACTTATCGTCTATAGTATTAACATAACTTAACTCGTTGCGAGAATGACTATGCCGTTCGTTTTTGATATCAATGTATTAATTGAGGTGGTTTTAGAAAAAAACCATTATTCTGCCACTCAAACCTTATTAAGCCAACTACAAAACAAAGGCGAGGAACTATGGTTACCGCCAGCAGGACTTGCCTATGCGAGTTCCATATTGCCAACCACTCAAAGCCATGAAAAATTTTCGCAGTTACTACAACTCTTTTCAACCTTGCCTTATTCTGCAAAAGAGCAACAGGCACTGTATCAACAATCGCCACAAAATTATTACCAACAGCTACTATACCAAGCAACATTAAACTATTTACCTCACGCCATCATTATTACTGCGAATCCTATGACATCCACCACGGATAACATTAAAATCCAAACCCCAACCACCGCATTAAAACAACTCACTTCCCCAACAGACTTTCACCCAAATCAATTTGATTTTATTGATCTTAAAACCCAACAACGCCAATGTTTGCCCGAAATTGAGTATCAAATCCATCAAGTATTAAAACATGGTCAGTATATTCTTGGTAAAGAAATGCAACAACTCGAACAACAGTTAGCAACATTTACGCAAGTGGAATATGCTCTGACCTGTGCGAGTGGGACGGATGCTTTAATTATGGCATTAATGGCTTTAGATATTGGGAAAGGCGATGAAGTGATCACCACTAGTTTTTCATTTATTGCTACCGCAGAAGTCATTGCTTTCGTTGGGGCAAAACCTGTCTTTATTGATATTGATGCCAATACTTATAATCTGCAAGCCAATGCCATTGAACAAGCCATTACACCCAATACCAAAGCGATTATTGCTGTGAGTCTATATGGTCAATGTGCTGACTTTCATGTCATCAACGATATGGCTAAAAAACACAACTTAGCTGTCATCGAAGATGCCGCTCAAAGCTTTGGTGCGACTTACCATCAAAAACCCTCTTGTGGCTTAACCACCATTGCGTGTACGAGTTTCTTCCCAGCAAAACCTTTTGGTTGTTACGGAGATGGGGGTGCCTGTTTTACCAATGATGAAGCTCTCTATAAGGCAATGCAAGCCATTCGAGTTCATGGTCAAAGCCAACGTTATTCTCATGATCGTTTCGGCATTAATGGCCGTTTTGATACCCTACAAGCAGGGATTTTATTAGCAAAATGGACGTTATTTGTGCAACAAGAAATTCCAAATCGCCAACGATTAGCAGAGTATTATAACCAAGCATTACAAAATACCGTCACCATCCCTTATATTGCCCCAGAAAATACCAGTGTTTATGCCCAATATACCATTCAATGTCCCCAACGTGACTCACTACAAACCCATCTACAACAACAAGGTATTCCTACCGCCGTTCATTATCCAATTGCACTACACCAACAACCCGTATTTCAACACTTAAATACCGCTACCTTGCCAATAGCTGAACAACTATCACAACAAGTCATTAGTTTACCCATGCACCCTTATCTTACCAAAAAACAACAAGATAACGTTATAAATGCCATCTTACAATTTTTTGCTTAAAACCTGATAAGTTTTTGCAATTTTTTAACATTTTTGGCATAAAACTGCTATAACCTATGATAAGAAAAGTAAAATAATAAGAATAATAGGCTGGGAAATCGCATGGCAAAAATGACGATTTATAGTACAGGGATTTGTCCTGTTTGTGAGAGATCCAAAAAATTGCTGACCAAATGGCAAGTGGACTATGAAGAAATCCGAGTGGATTTGTCACAATCGGCATTAAAACAAATGTTACAAAAAACCAATCGATCCCGCCGAGTCCCACAATTTTTGTTGGATGGTGAATGGATTGGTGGTTTTGATGAACTCACGGAATATCATATGGAAGGTAAATTATAAGTCATGCCTAATCAACCTTCTGAGAAACCAACGATTATTCATGATGCGTCGGCAACGGATCGTTATGTCAAAATTCGTTATATCAGTTTGTTTATTATTGTTTCTGCCCTACTTTATACCTTTTCTTTAATACACCAATTTCTTACCAGTATGCAAACCATGACCCAAAGCTCAATAGAAATCGCTACCAGTATGAAAAATATTGAAAATAATGTACGTGCCTTGCATATTGATATTCAATATATTTTGGCGGATATTGATAGCCTTGCCAAAGATATGAATAAAATTACCCAAGACACAGGCCGATTATCACTCTATGCGGGCGACATTTTAAACCACACCAAAGCCATACCAACCATTTCTAATAACATTCATCAAATGAGTCAATCCTTAAATTATATTCACCATGAAATTAGCCAAACCAATATCGGTATGTATGGCTTAAATCAAGGCCTATGGTCAACTAACCACGATTTACATCGAATGTCTCGACCATTTTATTTGTTTGATTGGATGCCATTGCCGAAATAAAACCAATCACTGCCGTGATCTATTGTGATCCATATTGTCGTTCAAGCGTTGAAAAGAGTATCAATCATTTTATTCGGATGGATATCTTTTTAGGGTGCGGAATGTCGGCTATAATAGCCTTATCAATTCAATTATTTTTAATCAAATTCAAGGGATAATAAAGGAATAATCAATGAAAAAACCGATAGTAACGAGTTTAATCTTTAGTTTTATACTGGGATTTTCTATCACTAGCCTTGCAGGGTGGCAAGATTGGTTAAAAGGTGCCAGTGATAGTGCTGATAAAATTCTCAAATCAGATTCTGCGGTTGATACGGCAAAACAAGTCTTATCCAATGATGATGTCATTGCGGGACTAAAAGAAGCATTAGTTGTCGGCAGTAAAAAAGCAGTAGATATGTTAGGCAAAGAAGGCGGATTTTTAAACGATGACAAAGTAAAAATTCCTATGCCGGAGAAACTACAACAAGCCGAAAAATTATTACGGACACTAGGACAAGATGAACTCGCAGATGAATTTATTGAAACCATGAATCATGCCGCTGAACAAGCCGTGCCTAAAACCACTGAAATCTTTGGGAATGCCATTCAAAACATGAGTATTGAAGATGCTAAAAAAATTCTACAAGGCAAAAATAATGCCGCCACCCAGTATTTTCGCCGTACCACCTATAAAGACTTAGCCAAAGCCATTCGCCCCATTGTCAAAAAAACCACCGAAGAAACAGGTGTTACCTCCGTATATAAAAAGCTTTTAGATAAAGCGAATTCCGTGAATGTCATGGGTATGGGTATGAGTGATGTCGTTGATCCTAAGTCTTTCGATTTAGACACTTATGTTACCAAACAAACCTTAAACGGCTTGTTTTACAAACTCGCCCAAGAAGAAAAACTTATTCGCCAAGACCCTGTCGCAAGAACGACTGATTTACTAAAAAAAGTATTTAGTCAAATCGCTCAGTAGTCAATGGAATCAATTGTTTTAGGGCAGTTTAACACGGAAACTGCCCTAACTTTAAGAAAAATTAAAAATATCATGAGATAATCAATAGAAAATCAAATGGGGTGGACGATGGGAATCGAACCCACGACCACGGGTACCACAAACCAGCGCTCTACCTATTGAGCTACGTCCACCATTGATTAAAAGTTTCAAAAATTTGAAATGGTTAATGGTTAATTTTCAAATCTTTATTGTAACATTGATGTGTTCAATATCTGCCATTAAATTTTAAATGGCACGTCCGACAGGATTCGAACCTGTGACCCTCGGCTTAGCTTACCGCTACAGTTTTCACTGCCACCCCTCGTATTAATCAACGATAGGTTTTGTGGTCTGGACCATATCTTAGCCATCTCAGGCTCAGTGCGTATGGCCTCTACGGATCCTCGTGAAAGTTTCCTCGGTATTACCATCAGCCTTATCTGTTAAGGTTTCACCGATACAGCACTGTCCACTTTATAAGTTGACTTTCTTATAAAGGCTCCTACTGAAGGCCGATGCTCTATCCAGCTGAGCTACGGACGCAAAACATTGGTCGGGGTGGAGGGATTTGAACCCCCGACAACCTGCTCCCAAAGCAGGTGCGCTACCAGGCTGCGCTACACCCCGTTAAGGACGAGTATCATAACAAAAATAATTGTTTATCGTCAAGCAAAAAATAGGCTAAAATACTACTTTTTCCATTGTAACAAAAAAACGAATGACCGCACAAATTATTGATGGCAAAGCCATTGCCGAACAAGTAAAACAACAACTGAAACAACAAATTCAACAGCGACTCGCCCTAGGCAAACGTCCACCTGGATTAGCCGTCATTTTAGTCGGTGAGAATCCCGCTTCTCAAGTCTATATCAGAAACAAACAACGAGCTTGTGAACAAGTGGGTATTTATTCCATTAGCCAAACTTTATCAGAAAAAACCTCGCAAAATGACTTATTACATCAAATTGACAAACTGAATGATGATCCAACCATTGATGGTATTCTAGTGCAGTTACCCTTACCTTCACAAATTGATCCAAGTGCGGTAATGGCAAGAATTCGCCCTGATAAAGATGTCGATGGTTTTCATGCCATGAATATGGGGAATTTAGTCTTACGAACCCCCGTATTACGTCCATGCACACCGAAAGGCATTATGACCATGTTGCAACATATTGATCAAGAACTCAAAGGGATGGAGGCGGTGGTTATTGGTCAGTCTAATATTGTGGGTCGCCCCATTGCGATGGAATTATTAATGGCAAGCTGTACCGTTACTATCTGCCATAGTAAAACCAAAGATTTGCCCGGACACATTCGACGGGCTGAGTTAGTGGTTGCAGCGGTCGGCCGTCCGAATATGGTTCAAGGTGATTGGATTAAACCCAATGCGATTGTGATTGATGTTGGCATTAATCGCCTAGATAACGGTCAATTAGTTGGTGATGTGGATTTTGCAACGGCGAAACAACATGCCTCGTGGATTACCCCAGTTCCAGGTGGCGTTGGCCCTATGACCATTGCATCCTTATTGGAAAATACATTCTATGCGAATCAGCATTTACATGAAGACAATAATTAATGACAAACTTAAAAATCAAAATCAAAAAAACCCTCCTCTTCCTCAGATTTCCCCGAAGACCCCGAACCCGATAAGCGAATTTTTAAGGCTAAATCACTGTTTGGATCCACATTGGCTAATGCCTGTTGTTGATCAATTTTACCTTCTTCAAACAAGGCATATAAGGCTTGATCAAAGGTTTGAATACCCGGTTCTTTCGCATCTCGCATGGCTTTCATTACTTCATCCGATTCACCTTGGCTAATGAGCTCTCGAATATAAGGCGTGGGTTGCAAAATCTCAACGGCCGCAACCCGTTTACCATCCGTTCCGATCACTAAACGCTGACAAACAATGGCGACTAAACTTAAAGATAAATCTAATAAAATTTGCTCTCTCGCTTCGTTAGGGAAGAAACCCACAACCCTATCTAAAGTTTGAGCACTATTATTGGCATGCAAAGTTGACATGACCAGATGACCTGATTTGGCAAAACGTAGCACTTGTTCCATGGTATCCGTATCACGAATCTCACCGACTAAAATCATATCAGGTGCTTCACGCAAAGCACTTTTTAAGGCAGTCGCATAAGAAAACGTATCCACCCCAACTTCCCTTTGATTCACCACGGATCTTTTATAGGGATGGGTATATTCAATGGGGTCTTCAATGGTTAAAATATGACCGGGTTTGTTTTGATTACGATGATCAATCATGGCGGCTAACGTCGTCGATTTTCCAGAACCTGTCCCGCCTACGACCAAAACAATCCCTTGTTTGTGCATGACAATTTCAGATAATTCTTTCGGCACATTTAATTCCTCAATGGTAGGGACAGTCCCTTTGATATAACGAATTACCATACTAATTTCACCACGTTGATGAAAGACATTAATCCGAAATCGTTCGGAACCTAGGGCAGTGAGACCAAAATTTAATTCTAGCTCTTTTTCAAACACAGGAATCTGATCTTCCGTCATTAAATGATAAGCAATATCTTGAACCAAATCAGAGGTTAATTTCTGTTCACCTAAAGCATGCATGATGCCTTCAATTTTGACATAAGGAGGGGTATCCACTGTTAAAAATAAATCGGAACCATTGTTTTCCACCATGACTTTCAGGGCTTTGATAATATCTAAATAATGAGTAATACCTTCCATATCAATTTCAACCTTAATAACGTTGTAATGTGCTGTCTAAAAATTATAGACGAAATCTTGGCACATTTTTCAATATTTGCATCGTCTAGTTCGCTTGACTTAATAACGCTTTCATAAAACGGCATGGAAAAAATCTTAGTCAGCATTTCTCTAATGAATGACGATTCTGTCCTTGCATTATCTAGGTCCTATCAGACTTCTAGTAAAAAAATGGGTGATATTTTCTTGTTTAATTTGATATAACTGTGCGGGTCGATTACTGCCACCTCGCTTGGCTCCCTGAATTTCTACCATAATATCCGCTTCTTTAATGCGACGACGAAAGGCACTTTTATCCACTTTTCTACCCAATACAATTTCAAATACTTGTTGCAAATCACTGAAAGTAAATTCTTTAGGTAAGAGATGTACAGGCAATGCCGTATATTCGACTTTATTGCGTAAACGCATCACGGCTGATTGTAAAATAGTATTGTGATCAAATGCCAAAGTCTCTGCAATCGTATTGTCCTTAATCGTACGCCATTTCACATCAGCCGCACCCGCACCATATTGTAGATTGACTTGAGTAGAATCAATTAATGCGAAATAAGCAATAGTCACAGCCCATCCTCTTGGATCCCGATGATTATCACCAAATGTTTGCAATTGTTCTAAGTATGGTGTGGTTACGCCTGTTTTTTCTCTTAGTTTACGTGAGGCGGTTTGTTCTAAGCTCTGATCTTGACCGAGATCAATAAAACCACCGGGTAATGACCATTGATTTTTATAAGGATGCGCTGCTCGTTTTACTAATAATACTTGCAATTGTTGACAACGAATGGTAAAAATCACGACATCGACGGTGGTAAGGGGAACCTCAAATTCATGAATATTGTATTGTTTTAGAAACGCTTGTTCATTCATATTTTATTTCCTGTCAGACAAAACGTTTGCTTATCATAACACAGACTGAGTTGCCACTAACGAGCGATTTAAGATAACTTAACTCAATCATTGACATTCACATTCACTGAAAACTTTTGATTTAGGATATTTTTAGTTATACTCTATGCCTAATGCCAAAGGAGTTTTGAACAACTGTCAATGACAAATTGTTTTAAACAAATATTTTAAATAGTAACCATGATGGTAATCGTAATGAATACAGAGCAATCAGACACAAATCAAACGACACAAAATCCGAAACCCAATGGGGTTGATCATAGGGAAGTTCAACCGAATCTAAAGCAAACGAACAGTGATAATAGCAATACGAGTAGCAGTCGAAGCAACAGTAAAACGTCTCAACGTCGCACCACTACCTCAAAAACCACTCGAACCCGAAAAACAACTGCTAAAAGAACCACTCCCCAAACAGAGCCGAATAATACAAGCAAAGCAGAACCAAAAACAACTACCGCTAAAAACGTACCCAAAACCACCACGGCAAAAAAAACCCGCCCCACTAAAGCCGGCAAAAAGGAAAGGCAAACAAGCACCGCTAAAAATGAGCCTGACACAAGTCATACCAAAACACAAACCGAAACTAAGGCGAAAACCGTTGTAACCGAAGAACCCAAAACCAATAGCAAACAAGAAGCATTACAACGTAAAATGCGGGCAATGGGTTTATTCCCACCTGGAACCGTTACCGACAGTCAACAAACAAAACAGCAAAATATTCAGAAAAAATGGCAAGAGTTGGGTGTGATGGCGCGTCAAGGGCAAGCATCTAAAAAAACAGCGAATCAAGCAGAGAAAAAGTCAAGTTCAGGTTTTGGTTGGTTATTTATATTAGTCGTTGGAGCGGGTGCGTATTTTGGTTATCAACCCTTATCACAAACGGATCAATACCAAACCTTTTATAAAGAGGTAGGTGGCACGATGGCGACTTTTATTGACAATCTACCTCAATTTCTACCAAATGAAAAACCCACGGATAATAAGCAAAGCATTGCGATAATGGCACCAACAGTGAAAGAAGCCTCACAACCCGCCATGACGGCAATACATAATGCAGAGTATGATAGCCATACCATGAGTCATGATAATCCTAGTGTTAAGGATAGTGTGAATCTCGTCACAACAGCAGACAAACAAGTAACGGCGACCCGCAATAGCCATACGAGTAACCGTGCGACTGACAACACGGATAATACTCAAACGATACAATCCAATACAGATAGCCTTGATAAGGCCGATAAAACAAAAGTAGCAACAACCGTTACTAAAAAAACGATAGCAAGCAAAAAACGAACAACGCTTCGCTATTACTACTATCGCCCCGCCGTTCCAACTTATCGTTATCCTTATCATTATCAAGCCTATCAGCCACAAACGTCTCAGGCTCAAAGTTATCAAACCCAAACCTATCAACCTTATTCTTACTACTATTACCCACATCAATGGACTTACAAAACAAAATAATTTTAATGACGGGTGCCGGACAAGGTATTGGCCGTGCTGTCGCTAAGGAATTCGCTACTCACGGTGCTACCGTGATTTTATTGGATCGTGATTTAAGCCAGTTGGAAGAAGTTTATGACGAAATCCAAAATGGGAATATGCAACAAGCTGCCATTTTCCCCATGAACTTGGAAACGTCAACACCCAAAGATTACCAACAACTGTTTGACATTCTACAACAGGAGTTTGGGCATCTGCATGGTTTAATTCACAATGCGGCCATCTTAGGCGCCTTATGTCCTATCGAATACCAAGATATTGAAACTTGGTATAAAGTATTGCAAGTGAATCTAAATGCCCCATTTTTATTAACGAAAGCCTGTTTACCGTTATTACAAAAACCCTCTAAAGCATCGATATTATTTACGTCTGATGAATTAGTGTCATCAGTGAGAGCCTATTGGGGTGCTTATGGTGTGTCAAAATTTGGCGTGGAAGGGTTAAGCAAAATATTGGCAGAGGAATTGGATAACAGTAACATTCGAGTCAATTGTATCCGCCCTAATAAAATCCGCACAAAACTACGAGCCCACGCTTATCCTGGAGAGAATCCACAGAGTTTAACCAGTCCTAATGACATTACTTGGGCTTATCGTTATTTAATGAGCGATGAAAGTAAAGAGCATGGTTTATCATTAAACTTAAGCGATATTGCTGACATCACTCAAAATTCATCCGTCAATAATAATTAAATTATTTCTCTATTGATCTGTATCAATGACAAATGCTTTGAGCTTTTATATCCTGATAGCCACTTGACATTAATCAACCGCAATCAACCTCAACCAAGGAAAGGAGTTCTCAAATGCTTGTTGATATTATTAGTATTATAGCAATGATATTACTCGGAGCTTTCGTCATGTTGACGGCATTATATCTAGCCGTTGCTATCAGAAAAAACATACGCGTAGGTCAGCAGTTTCGTAAAAATTTCGCAATAAAACTCACCGCTTATCGTTTACATAAAATGTTATCGGCATTGGGTATTACCCAAGACGAATACCTACATCAACAGCCCATTACCAAAATTATGCAAAATATGGAGAATTGTCAACAATGTCCTAATCACAAACGTTGTGATACCGAATTAGATAAAAACAAAACCGTTCTTTTAGAAAATATTGAATTTTGTCCCAATGAAACCAGTTTAAGACAAGTGCAAGTTGCCACTGAATAACACTTTGGACTGGGACTGACGACTTACCCGCAATCAATCCCAACGAGGGTCCCTAACCTGAACCATGCCCTCTTCAATTCGAGTAGGAAATACGGTTAAATCTTCATAAGCGGGCGGTGCTAATACCTTGCCATTGGTGACATCAAATTCTGCCCCATGACGAGGGCAAATAATTCGATGTTGTTGCCAATTAGCAGTGCTCGGTTCATTCTCATCAATTAAAGGACAATAATCATGAGTACACACATTTTCAATCGCATAAAACTTATCTTGAAAATAAAAAATTGCTACCATAGTGTCATCCAAATCAATCAAACGTATGGCTTGTTTTTCCCAACTTTCGACTAATGCAACATCAACCCAATCTGACATATCCAATCCTAGACACTATAATAAACCTAATTGTAACTTAACTTCATCGCTCATTCTATCTTTACTCCAAGCAGGTTCCCATACTAACCGTACTTTTGCAGAACTTACCCCTTCAACCTCTTTGACTTTCGATTCCACAACGCCAGGAAAAGTATGAGCCACAGGACAACCCGGAGCAGTTAAGGTCATGTCAATGACTACCTCTTGTTGTTCATTAATATCTAAAGCATAAATCAAGCCTAGATCATAAATATTAACAGGAATGTCAGGATCATAAACTGTTTTTAATACGGCAATAATTTCTTGTTCTAAATCCATAAACGTATCCCTTAGCTATTTGATATTCTCATTCCATTTCTTCTTTGAATTGTTTCGTGTGATTTAATATTCCCATTCCATTTCTTCTTTTAACTGTTCCGTGCCGGGTAATTTTTCCGCAATGGTTTTTCCTAACATCATTTGCAACGCTTCTAAATCAATGCCTTCAATAATTTCTTTGGCAAAGCCATAGGTTAACAAATGACGTGCCACTTGTTGACTTAAACCACGACTGCGAAGATAAAATACCATATTGTCATCCAACTGCCCAACAGTGGCACCATGCGAACATTGTACCTCATCGGCATAAATTTCTAATTCAGGTTTGGTATCAATTTCGGCATCTTTGGATAATAATAAATTTTTATTACTTTGCTGACTATCCGTCTTTTTGGCATTCGGATGAACATGCACTCTACCATTAAACACCCCTCTCGCTCTATCCATTAATACCCCTTTATAATTTTGGGTACTACGACAATGGGCTTGTTGGTGTTCAGTACAAACATGATAATCAATATGCTGACGTTTCTGCCCTAAATACAAACCAGAACAATCCGATTCCGCATATTCTCCTGCTAAAATGCTATTAATAGTATCACGGGCTAATAAAGCACCAAAGGCAAAGCGATAATCGGTCAAACGACTGCCTTGTTGTTGTTGCACTTGCATGGTGGCAATATGATACGCTTTATCACTTTCTTGTTGAATTTTATAATGTTCCAGTTGACTATTGGCAGCGAGTGATATTTCGCTTAAGACATTGGTAAAATAAGTACTGGCTCCTAAACTCACATATTGTTCAATCACTTTCGCTTTCGCATTTGGATTGACAATAATTAAAATTCTAGGTTGAGTCGAAATGCTTTGTTGCTGTGGGGTAGTTACAAATAATAAATGAATGGGTTTGGTTAATTTGGCCTCTTGATTAAGTTCGATATAAGCCCCATCGGTCATAAAAGCGGTATTTAAAGCCGTTAAACTGTACTCTGCTTTGCTCATATCGGCATATTTGGCGAAATGTGGCCGTAGCCTTTGTGGGTCAGTCTTTATCACTGACGCTAAATTAGTCATCGTGGCGGTTTTAGGTAAATCATCCAATTTTGATAAGGCAGGGTCAAACTGACCATTAACAAACACTAAGGTATACGTATTCGCCATTAAATAGGGTTCTAAATCATCCGGAACGAGTCCCATACATTGTTCTTGAGCAATAACGAACGACTGCTTTTCTAAAGCGCGTAAATTGGTATATTTCCAATGTTCTAACTGTGGTTTCGGAAATCCTGATTGCGAAAAATATTCCCACGCTTGTTGACGTAGTTGTTGTAGTGTTGGATCGTCAATCGCGACTAAGTCGGCAAACTGTGTTTGAAATGACATTACGCCACCTCCTCAGTAATCCAACCATAGCCTTTTTCTTCTAGCTCTAAGGCTAAGTTCTTATCACCCGATTTGACAATTTGACCCTCAGATAACACATGCACATAATCAGGCACAATATAACTTAACAAGCGTTGATAATGAGTGACCATAACAATAGAACGCTGGCTATGACGCAATTGATTTACCCCTTCGGCGACAATTCTTAAGGCATCAATATCCAAACCAGAATCGGTTTCATCTAAAATGGCTAATTTTGGATCTAACATTGCCATTTGTAAAATTTCATTACGTTTTTTCTCACCGCCTGAAAAACCTTCATTGACTGACCGTTTCAACAAGGTATTATCCATTTTAACTAATGTCATTTTTTGTTTCATTAATGCCATAAAATCCATGGCATCCAGTTCTTCTTTCCCTTGATATTGACGAATGGCATTCACCGCCGCTTTTAAAAAATAAACATTATTTACCCCAGGAATTTCGACAGGATACTGAAACGCTAAAAATACCCCACGACAAGCCCGTTCATCAGGCTCATATTGCAATAAATTATCGCCTTGATAAAGGACGTCACCTTGCGTAACGGTATAACCATCACGTCCGGCCAAAACATTTGATAAGGTACTTTTGCCCGAACCATTTGGTCCCATGATGGCGTGAACTTCCCCGGCATGAACTTCTAAGTCAATGCCTTTTAAAATTGCTTTTCCATCGACTTCAACATGTAAATTTTTAATTGTTAACATTTTATTTATCCCTTCGTTCCCACTACTCATTTCCCCTTTTTAGAAGGGGAGATTGAGAGAGGCTTAATTGAATTAACCTACCGCACCTTCTAAACTCATATCCAATAATTTTTGTGCTTCCACCGCAAATTCCATTGGTAATTCTTTAAAAATTTCCTTACAAAAACCATTCACAATCATAGAGACCGCATCTTCCTCACTAATCCCTCGCTGTAAACAGTAAAACAATTGATCATCACTGATTTTTGAAGTAGAGGCTTCGTGTTCTAAAGTTGCCGTAGGATTTTTCACTTCCACAGAAGGAAAAGTATGAGCACCACAACGAGAACCCATTAACAAAGAATCACATTGGGTATAATTTCTCGCATTATCCGCTTGTTTAGCAATCCTAACTAAGCCACGGTAAGCATTTTGCCCTTGTCCTGCGGAAATCCCTTTAGAAATAATAGTGCTAGTCGTATGTTTCCCCAAATGCACCATTTTAGTCCCCGTATCCGCTTGTTGATGATGATGAGTTAAGGCAACCGAATAAAACTCACCGACAGAATGATCACCTGTCAATACACAACTCGGATATTTCCAAGTAATGGCAGAACCCGTCTCTACTTGTGTCCAAGAAATTTTCGCATGATGCCCACGACAATCCCCTCGTTTAGTCACAAAGTTATAAATCCCTCCTTGACCATTTTCATCCCCTGGATACCAATTTTGCACCGTAGAATATTTAATTTGGGCATTATCTAAAGCCACTAATTCCACGACGGCCGCATGCAGTTGATTTTCATCACGACGAGGTGCGGTACAACCTTCTAAATAACTCACATAACTGCCTTCCTCTGCCACAATTAATGTGCGTTCAAATTGTCCGGTATGGGAGGCATTAATCCGAAAATAAGTGGACAATTCCATTGGACATCTGACGCCTTTAGGAATATACACAAAAGAACCGTCTGAAAATACCGCAGAATTTAAGGTCGCAAAATAATTATCCGTCATCGGCACGACGGAACCCAAATATTGTTTCACTAACTCAGGATGGGTTTGCAAGGCTTCTGAAAAAGCACAAAAAATCACGCCTTCTTTAGCAAGTTTGTCTTTGAAAGTAGTGGCGACTGAAACACTATCAAATACCGCATCAACAGCGACACCCGCTAACATTTTTTGTTCTTCCAACGGAATCCCAAGTTTTTCATAGGTTTCTAGTAATTTAGGATCGACTTCCTCTAAGCTTTTGGGTCTCTCTTTATCCGATTTTGGGGCAGAATAATAAGAAATCGCTTGATAATCTATCTCAGGAAAGTTAATATGCGCCCAATGAGGGGGTTGTAATGTTAGCCAGTGGCGATAGGCTTTTAAACGCCATTCTAACATAAAATCAGGCTCATTCTTTTTTTGGGAAATCAAACGAATCACGTCTTCATTTAAGCCAGGGGGCACGGTATCGGCTTCAATATCCGTCACAAATCCGTGTTCATAGTCCTTATCCACTAAAGACGCCACTTCAGTAGCAGTATCAGGCATTCGTTATACTCCTTGTTGTCAGATGCAATAAAGATAGCAATAACCTACTAATTTAGTCAAGTATTATCGGTGATTTGGATTCCCTGTTTTTTATAAGGCAAATTAAAATTTAATTTTCGCGTTGACTTTATTATTTTACATAACCCTTCTATTATAAATATCAAAACGAATCCACAGACTTTGAGGTATATTTTATGAGTCATCCCAATACCAAAAATTGGCATGTTTTTCCAGGGCTATTATTAGGTATCGTCGCATTCCTTGTCCTAGTGGCCAGTCAATCGGCTCCCGAAAGAAAGGATAACCAAGAACGTTCTTATGCCGTAAGAACCATCAAAGCACCTTTAGTCAATTTCATTCCAAGAACGATTGGTTATGGTTATGTTGAACCCAACAAAACTTGGGAAGCCGTGGCCCAAGTCACAGGACAAGTCGCAACAGTTAGCTCCAAACTAAAAAAAGGACGAATTGTACAAAAAGGCCAGTTATTAGTTAAAATTGCCAAGGAAGACTATGAGCTCGCCGCTGCTCAAATTCAAGCCAATATCCAAAGTACTATGGGGGAACTGCAACAATTAGAGATTAAAGAACAAAATGCCAGAGTTGCACTGGCGATTGAAAAAAATTCTTTAAAAATCAGTAAAAAAGAAGCGGATAGAAAAGCAAAATTAGCCAGAAATGGTTCCTTATCTAAAGCCTCGGCTGATCAAGAACAACGTAATTACTTACAACAAAAACAAAATGTACAAAACCAACAAAATACCTTAAATCTCATCCCTGCCGAAAAAGCCGTATCCGAAGCGAAACTTGCCTCTTATCAAGCCCAACTTAAAGATGCGATGTTGGATTTAGCGCGCACTGAAATCAAAGCCCCATTCTGGGGACGAATGGCTGATGTAAAAATTGAAGCGGATCAATATGTCCAAACGGGTCAAGTATTAGCCATTGTCGATAGTATCAGTGTGGCTGAAATTTCCGCTCAAATCCCCGTCGATAAATTTTTATCCTTACTCCCGCCTTCGGGTGAAGATGAGGTCGATATCCAACAAATATCCATGGCTCAGTTTCTCAATCAACCGACAGGTTTATATGGTGAAAACTTAATGCCTAAACGAAAATTATTTAATATTGAAGCCATTGTCCGCTTACAAACGGGATCAAAATTAATAGAATGGCCCGCAAAATTTGCCCGTATGGATGCCAGTATTGATCCGAAAACTCGTACAGGAGGTGTGGTAGTTTCCGTTGATAAACCTTATGAAAAAGCGAACCCCCCTGAGCGTCCTGCCTTAGTAAAAGATATGTATTGCCAAGTAGAACTCATTGGTCAAGCCCAGCCTGATACGATTGTATTACCCATTTCCGCCTTACATAATGGGAATCAAGTCTATGTGGTTGATGAAGAAAATCGTTTAGAAAAGCGTGATATTGAAGTCGGTTTGTTTCAAGATACCTTTTTCACCATTGACGAAGGCATTGAAGAGTCGGATACGGTGATTGTTTCGGATGTCGTGCCGGCGGTGACGGGTATGTTACTTATTCCTCAAGAAGATAATGTCCTGCTAGAATCACTGATAGAAAAAGCCGAAGGCAAACAAGTTAAAAACACCTTAAAATATCTTCAACAAGAATTTGCCATAGAAACAGGCAATGAAGTCTTAACCCCTGAGGCAGGAGAAAATCAATGATTCGATTTTTTGCGGCACATCCTACGGCAAGCAATATCTTAATGCTATTTATGATAATGCTGGGAGTTTATGGACTGCCACAACTCAAACGTGAAACCTTTCCTGACTTTTCAACCAAAGAGGTTGAAATTCGAGTGGAATATCCAGGGGCGAGTGCTGAAGATATTGAAGAAACCATCTGCCAACGGATAGAAGATGCCCTAGATGGTTTGAGCAATTTAGACGAACTTCGTTGTGAAGCAAGAGAAAACATCAGCATTAGCGTTGCGAAAATGCAAGATGCTCGTGGTGCGGATTTTAATGATTTTTTTAATGATATTAAAATCGAAGTGGAAGCCATTGATAATTTTCCAGACTTAGTGGAAGCGCCGGTTATCAAACAATTAAATAAAAACGACCCAGTGGTTTCGGTGGCGGTGATTGG
>JALWTS010000028.1 GCA_027077805.1 Gammaproteobacteria bacterium | reverse complement strand
CCCAAGGCTTGGAATTACTGCAAAAAGTCTTAGATTGGGCTAACCAAATTGACCAACAAGGCATTCCCCAAGATGCCTCCCAAGAACCTGCCACGACTTCAGTCAAAGCGAGTACAGAAACCGCAAAAACTACCACGACAGACGCAAGCCAACAAGAGACGAGTACCACAGAAAGCCAAGTCACACCAACACTTAGAGTGCCTGCCAACTTGGTTGATAATTTATTACGAGTCGTTGGTGAAAGTATTATTGTTACAGGTCAAATGCAGGATCGCTTACGTCGAGTTATTCAACAAACTAAAAATTTAATTGAACAAAATCAACAATTACAGCAATTAACATTTGAGTTAGAAAATCTAACCGATCTACAAATGTCAGTATCAGAAGCCATTCCTACAACAGATTTAGAAAAAGACTTTGATCCGCTAGAATTAGAACGCTATAACGAACTACATAGTTGTGCGAGACGTTTAGTTGAATCCGCCACTGACTGCCGAGACCTCACTCATGATATTAATACCCAACTGAGTCATGTCGATAGCTTAATAGTCAACCAACGAACCTTGCAAAAAGAAAATCAAGAGGCCGTATTAATCACCCGTATGATTCCAGTACAAACCATTGCACCTAGGCTACAACGTAGTGTGCGTCAAGCAGCCAGGGTTACCCAAAAACAAGTAGAACTGCAAATAAAAAATACGGATACCTTAATGGATAGTGAGGTATTAAATGATCTGGCTGATCCATTAATGCATATTTTACGCAATGCGGTTGATCATGGTATTGAAGCAAGTGATGTTAGAGAACAGGCGGGAAAAAATCCCACCGGTTTGATTATTCTGGAATTTTATCGAGAAGGTAACCATATTGTCGTACGCTGTCAAGATGATGGTGCAGGTATTAACTCTGAAGCTGTTTACAATATTGCCAAAGAACGAGGGTTAATCAGCACCGATCAAAGCAATTTAAGTGAAGAAGAAATCAATCGTTTAATTCTCACTCCAGGATTTTCAACTAGAGATAAGGTATCTCAAGTATCAGGACGTGGCATTGGCATGGATGCTGTTCATCAAAGGTTACTTGAAATTAAAGGTATTTTAAGCATTCATTCTGAAATGGGCAAAGGTTGTGTTGTCACACTTAAATTACCCGTGAGTTTACTCTCCGATCATGCCTTAATTGTGCGTTCCAGAAAACAAATTCTAGCCATTTCCAGTCGTGGGGTTGAACAAATCCTATACTCTGGAAGCGGAGAGTTACATGAACTAGGGCATACCATGACCTACCAGCAAGATGGAAATGTTTATGAAGCAAAAACCTTGGAAGATTTGACCAATCTTCCTCAAGATCGACGACATAGTCATCGCCACTCCAAACCCGTTATTTTAGTACAACAAGAAACAGGTATTACAACAGCCGTATTAGTAGAAGAAATCCTAGATAGTCGTGATTTAGTCATAAAAAACTTGGGTTACTATATTCCCCAGATTCGAGGTGTGATTGGTGCGACTATTTTAGGTAGTGGTACAGTCGTCCCTGTATTAGATTTGATTGAACTACTTAGAACACCAACCCATATGCCACAATACCGCAGTAGCCAAAAAGGTTCACCTACCACAGACATTCCATCGCTACCTTGCATATTAATTGTTGATGATTCCCTAAGTGCGAGACGCTCATTAAATCAATGTGTTCGTGATGCAGGTTATGATACCCGTTTAGCTAAAGATGGCTTAGAAGCCATTAGTATTATCAAAGGCAAACGTCCTGATCTTATTTTAGCGGATCTTGAAATGCCGCGCATGAATGGCTTAGAACTAAGCTCACATATTCGTACCAATCAAGCAACACAAGATATTCCAATTATTATGATCACCTCTCGCTCAACAGAAAAACATAAACAACAAGCCAAAATAACAGGCGTTGATGTTTACTTAACCAAACCTTATTCTGAAAATACCCTACTTGAACATATCCAAAACAAGCTGGAATCAGTTCATGCAAACTAATTATCCAATAACAAATATGACAGCAACGGAAAACTTATACGCTTTAATTAATTTTGATACTATCCAACTATTAATCCCACAATATGAAATAGAAACTTTAGAACCTGTATCAGAAATAGACGCAATACAAGAAAATACCCGATCAATTGGATTGATAAAAACTTTAGACAAACAATGGCCAATTTACTGCTTTGATCAAACACTAGAATTGACGAGCAATATGCCGAATAGCCATAGAATCTGTGTTTTAATGAGTAAGCAAGCCACAAATATTGGCATTACCTGTGAACAAATCAAAACTTTAGATCAAAAGTTCCCTTGTTTCCAAGCCATACCATCATGTATGAGCAATCCAGACTCACCTATTGACGCATTAGTGGTATTAAATCAAAACAATATTGCTTACAGTAGCTCAGTCTTGCATTTGGCAAACTATATCAAAACCAAAATTTCGTGTCCCAACTACCAAATTTAGCATAGTTTAGGACGAATATCATCATGGCACAAACGACAGCATGGTTACTTGAAATCGATGACAACAGTTACATTGCCATTGCTGAAAAAGCAATGATTCACATTGTACTGGAACCAAAATTATTTCATATTCCCCATACACCTCAACACTGTCATCAAGTGATTCTATGGCAACATGAATTATTACCTGTCGTTGACCTTGCTGTCTATTTGCAACAAAAACCCATTGAAAGAAGCCAAACCTTTATTGCAATTGTTGCTTACCAAAAAACGCCTTACAATCAAAGCATTCATTATGGTAGTTTAAGCTTAAATTCCGCCCCTGCTCGCATTCAAGTGAATGATAATCAACAATGTGCTCTCCCCATTGAACCCAAACGCTGGCAACAAATTGCCATATCTTGTATCCAACATCAAAACAATATTGTACCGATTGTCGATTTAACGAAGGTTTTTTCTTAAGTTTTGTGAGGACAAGCCTGTTTTTGGCAAACGCCATACATATACAAACTATGTTCTGCAATTTCATAGCCCATGGATTGAGCAATTTCTTTTTGTCGAGTTTCAATCACTTCATCATAAAATTCATCAACTCGACCACAAGTGATACAAACAATATGGTCATGATGTTCGCCTTGGTTTAATTCAAATACTGAATGACCTTCATCAAAATGATGGCGTTTGACTAAGCCTGCGGATTCAAACTGGGTTAATACTCGATATACCGTTGCTAAACCAATATCTGATCCTGATTCTAATAAATATTTGTAAACATCTTCGGCACTAACATGACGTTGTTCGCATTGCTCTAACATTTCTAAAATTTTTAAGCGTGGTAAGGTTACTTTTAAACCAACTTTACGAATATCTTGACTTTCCATTCTAATTCCATACTATGAGTTGCTTAGATCAATAATAACACAATAACCATGAAACACATTTTATTATTTTTTAGTTTATTTCCACTGACGGCGTGCCAATATTTACCTGAGATTAAAGACCCAATTGCTCACTATATGCCGGGGGTATATCGCATTGATGTGCAACAAGGCAATATCATAGAGCAAGCAAAACTTAATCAATTAAAACCGGGTATGACACCTCAAGAAGTGTATTTTGTCATGGGCAGTCCAATGATTCTCAACACCTTTGCCCCCAATCGTTGGGATTATATTTATACCATGCAACCGGGTAATCAAGATATTACGGAACATAAACATTTAGCATTATATTTTGAAAATAATCGCCTGATGCGTTTAGAAGGAGATTTTAGACCTGAAACGCCTGTCGTGCCAACAGAACCTCAGGAAACCTTATTTATAGTGCCTCCTCAAGAAGAAGATAAAACGTTTATTGAAAAAACTTTGGATAACATTGGTTTATAAAATATTTTATCACTCAACATAACAGATTATGACTTAAGGGCAAATCTCAACCTTCGCCCTTGTTGTTTTTATGACATCTAAATCAAGCCTGATAAACAGGATAATGGGCACATAAATCTAATACCCGTTGTTTCACTTGTTCAACCGTATGAGTATTACTCATATCATCTAAAATATCACACATCCAAGCTGCCAAACGACTGGCATCCATTTCGATCAGTCCCCGAGTGGTAATGGCAGGTGTCCCGATGCGAATACCACTCGTTACAAAAGGAGATTTTGGATCATTTGGCACCGTATTTTTATTCACGGTAATATTAGCAGAACCTAATACTGCTTCGGCATCTTTACCTGTCATGCCCTTGTCAACAAAATCAACTAAAAATAAATGATTATCAGTGCCACCAGATACGACGCGATAGCCTCGTTCTAAAAACACTCTTGCCATAGAACGGGCATTGTTAATGACCTGCTGTTGATAGGTTTTAAATTCTGCCTGCATGGCTTCTTTAAAACAAATCGCTTTCCCCGCAATCACATGCATTAATGGGCCACCTTGTGTGCCAGGAAAGACGAAAGAATTTAATTTTTTCTCAATAGTAGGGTTGGCTTTGGCTAAAATCAAACCACCTCTCGGCCCTCTTAAGGTTTTATGAGTGGTACTAGTGGTAATATCGGCAACTTGTACAGGATTAGGATATAAACCAGTAGCCACTAAACCTGCCACATGAGCCATATCGACCACTAAATAGGCACCAACGTTGTCCGCAATTTCACGAAACTTATGCCAATCCATGACCCGAGAATAGGCTGAAAAACCCGCAATAATCATTTTAGGTTGATGTGTTGTGGCTAAATCTTCAATTTGTTGATAATCAATTTCATTGGTATCAGAATTTAAACCATATTGCACGGCATTAAATAATTTTCCTGAAAAATTGACTTTAGAACCATGAGTTAAATGCCCACCCTCTGATAAACTCATACCTAAAATAGTATCCCCTGTGCTTAATAAGGCTAAATAAGCGGCCGCATTCGCTTGAGAGCCAGAATGGGGTTGCACATTGGCATAATCCGCTCCAAATAATTGTTTCGCTCTATTAATGGCTAATTGCTCGACTTTATCCACATTTTCACAGCCACCGTAATAGCGTTTATAGGGATAACCTTCGGCATATTTATTGGTGAGTACACTGCCGACTGCCTGCATTACTCTAGGACTGGTGTAATTTTCTGAGGCAATTAATTCAATATGTTGTTCTTGACGTTGTTCTTCTGCCACAATGGCTTGCCAAATTTCATCATCAAATCCTTGAATCGTATTCTCTTGACCAAACATTTATCTATTCCTTTTTATTCCGTTTTTATTCCGTAATTTTGTTTATTTATCGAATGTTGAATTAGAGACTAAGACTAATGCCTAAATTATTTTGGGTATTTTTTAAATTTGGTAAATTTAGCTTGCTAATATTAATCGACGTTTTATCGCTTAAATACTCTGCCACAATATCCCAAATAGGTTGACCTGAAATATTAGGCACAACACTAGCCCAACCCGCAACTTTATAGCTTTTATTTGCATTTAAGGCTTTCCCATTATCTAACGTCAGTTGGCTGATTCTATGACCAACCGTGGCATTAGGATCAAAACTATAATTCAAACCACCCAATCTAACCATATCGCCCCCTTGTTGTAAATAGGGATCGGCATTAAACAAATTATCGGCCACGTCTTCTAAAATATCTTTCAGTTGTCGCCCTGTTAAATTTTGCACATAGGTTTGCGGATAACTAATCGCAGTTTGATTCATAATATCTTCAAAGGTAATCATATCACCAGGTAATACCGACGTTCCCCATCGAAAACCTGGGGATAACGCAATTTCAGCATCGAATACTTGACGCATCGCATCACATAATAATTGATCAAAACTGCCATTAAAATTCCCTCGTCTATATAATAATTGTTCCGAAATGGCTAAGGGTTGTTGTAATTGTTCTCGATAAGGTAATCTCACTTTATCAATATAAGCCTGCATGGTATTATCTTGAGCTAATAAATTAGCAAACACGGGTAATAAATGATAACGAAAACCTTTAAACTTACCTGATTTAATATCTAAATCTAAAACCCCAACAAATTTGCCATTCGACCCCGCATTTGCCACTAAAGTTTGCTTAATCACTAAAGGTTGCGGTATGGCATCATGGGTATGCCCCCCTAAAATCACATCTAAACCAGATACTCGTTGGGCAAGTTTTTTATCCACATCCATGCCATTATGGGATAATAAGACAATAACACTGGGTTGATGTTGTTGTTTAATGCTATTAATCAATGCTTGTAATGCTTGTTCTTGAATACCAAAAGTCCAATGAGGAATAAAATATTGTGGATTCGCAATGGGCGTATAAGGAAAGGCTTGACCAATCACGGCAATTTCAACCCCCGCCACGACTTTAATCACATAAGGCGGGAAGGCATGAGCCGTATCTTCATCATAAACTTCCACCTCTTCAAACAAAGCCTCTTCTTTTACCCGAATATTCTGAGCCACAAAATCCCCTTGAAAATCCCGAATATTTTGGCGGATTTTGGCTTCAGGATAGGTAAATTCCCAATGCCCCGTCATCACATCCACACCTAATAAATTACAAGCACCAACCATATCTTGCCCCTGAGTCCAATAAGCCGTTGCCGATCCTTGCCAAGTATCACCACCATCTAATAATAAAGTATTCGCTTCCCCCCTTTCGGTGGTCAGTTTATTAATTAAACTCGCTAATGCCGAAAAACCACCTACTTTGCCATATTTCATGGCTAATTCCGCAAAATTCACCGAACTAAACGCATACGCCAAACGACTATTTTTCACTATATCAAAATGATCTAAAAAATATTGCCCAGTCATATGGGGTAATTGATTTCTCCCCGTACCCACGCCAATATTCATATGGGGTTCACGATAATAAACTGGCTGTAGCTGGGCATGGGTATCCGTAATATGTAATAATCTTACCTGCCCAAACACAGGAATATCATAATTTAAATTAGATTTGGCAAATACTGAATTAGGTAATAACCCATTAAGACTAGCGACTGCTAATAATTGCAGAAATTCACGACGATCCAAAACCGACCTCTTAAATCAATCAATGTTTAAAGTTTAAACTTAGCGTACCACACTCGATATCCCAATAATACCATAAGAATCACTAGATATATCAATGGTTCTGTCATATCTTTTTTGACTAACCATAAAAAATGTAATACGGCGAATGGGGCGATAATATACACTAATTGATGCAATCGCTTCCAGTTTCTACCCAAACATTTCATCATCCCGCGATTAGAGGTAATGGCTAAGGGGATTAACAAACAAAATGCGACAAAGCCTACCGTAATATATGGCCGTTTGACCACATCTTCAACAATATCAGCAATCACAAATTGTTGATCCAATACCAAATAAATTAAAACATGCAAACTCGCATAAAAAAATGCCAATAAACCTAACATGCGTCGTTGTTTTAAACAGACTTGGCAATTAAAGGCTAATCGTAATGGCGTCATAGCTAAGGTTATCCATAATAACCGCAATGCCCAAATCCCTGTAAAATGAGTCATGGCTTCAATGGGATTCGCCCCTAAATTATCCGCAACCATTAAAGCAATCAGCCAAAAAAAGGGCAAACTTGCCCCAATAAGTACCATCATTTTTAATAGCGTTGAAGACATAATACAAACTCCTGTATTATATAGACGATTATCAATCACATTAAAACAATTTTAAATCACCTTTAATTATAAACGATAAGGAAAAAAATAATGCAAAAATGGCAATGTATGGTATGTGGCTTTGTTTATGATGAAGCAAAAGGACTTCCAGATGAAGGCATTACCGCAGGCACAAAATGGGAAGATATTCCAGACGACTGGGCTTGTCCTGATTGTGGGGTTTCAAAATCAGATTTTGAAATGGTGGCGGTCTAATCTCAACTGGCACAAAATTATTTTACCTTGTAAAATGAAGATTTAATCTTGATAATACAAGGTAAAATAATCATGGATAAAATCTATAAAACTCGCTATCTTGAATCTCAAGTTAAAATGTTACGACGCAATTTTCCAGTCGTCGTCGTTGGTGGTGCAAGACAAGTTGGCAAAAGCACCTTATTAAGCCATTTATTTCCACAATTTAAACGAGTGGTATTTGATCCACTTGTAGACATCGCAGCGGCCAAAACTGATCCTGAACTTTTTTTAAAAAACAACCCCACCCCTATTATTTTAGATGAAATTCAATATGTCCCATCATTAGTCCCTGCCATTAAACGAGCATTAGAAAACAATCGAAACAATGGACAATATTTAATGACAGGTTCGCAACAATGGGAAGTATTAAAAAATTTACAAGAAAGTTTAGCAGGAAGAGTCGCCTTTTTAGATTTATACCCTTTTACGCATGCGGAAGTATTAGCAACAAATGCGAATCCTAATAACAATTTATGGCTAAAAGGAATATTAGAACAAGGGCTAACCTTTATCCCTAATTTAAGCTATCAAAGCAATCAATTTTCACTTTATGAACAACTATGGCGAGGTTATTATCCTGAAGCACAATTTATAGAAACCGCTGCGATTCCTTTCTTCTTCCGAGGATATGAACGTACCTATATTGAACGAGATATTCGTTTAATGTTAGAAAGCAATCAAATGGATGTATTTGTACGATTTTATCGTCTATGTGCCGCATTATCAGCACAAGAAATCAATTACTCACAACTAGGTAGAGAATTAGGTTTATCGCCAGATACCTCAAAACGCTGGTTAGCCTTACTTAAAGCTACCTATCAATGGTTAGAAATCCCAGCCTATAGTGGCAATACCATTAAACGCTTATCTAAAAAACCCAAGGGCTATATTGTTGATAGTGGTTTAATTTGTCATGCTCTAGGCATTAGTTCACCTGATATTTTAGCCAATCATCCTAATTGGGGAGCAATTTTTGAAACCGTAGTGGTCTTAGATATTATTAAACAACGACAACTTTTTGCTTACCCACCCAATTTATTCCATTATCGTACTATGGCAAAAGCTGAAGTAGATTTAGTTATTGAATATCAAGGCAAATATTTTCTAATTGAAGTCAAAGGCAAAACTCATCCCAATAAAAAAGATATTTCAGGCATACTCTCCTTTATAGAAACCTTTCCACAACTTCCCATAGAATTAGGTTTAATTATTTCTGCAGGGAGTGATAGTTATGCCTTAGCAGACAAAATTTGGACAATACCTTTTGAAAGCGTTGTTATTTAATGGTTTTACAACGACATTATGAAAACGACACTACACCAACCGCCCCACAGGCTTATACCGCTGATACTCAACAGGCAAATACACCCCCTGCGTCCGCAAGGCCTGCACCCGATACTGATACGCCGCTCCAAACAACAAATGCAATGCCACATCGGCTACATTGCGTTGGGCATAATCTTGTAAATAAGTCGAGGCAACCCAATCATTAAACGCCCCCATCGCTGGACCACACCAGATTTGGTAATCAAATTCTCGACCTTTTACCCCTGCATTTGACCAACGTGATGATAAGCCTAAATACCAGCGAAAAATCAATGCCATTTTACGTTTGGGATTGTTTTCCGCTTTAGCAATGACATTTGGATCACGTTTTTGAAAAAATGCGACAGTTTGTTGCCAAATATTATCTAAACTATCTTGAAATACTTGTTTTTCTAAGCGTTGCACTTCATCACTGGGAATATCTTCGATGCCATTGTAAGCGACATAAAGTTCATAGAGTTTTTGGGCGCGCATAGGAAATAAAGTGCCTTTTTTTAATACTTGCAATTTAATGCCACGTTCAAACATATCGGAGGCAGGTGCCATGACGACATCGGCCATGCCTGCTTGGGCTAAAATTTTACGGGTGTGTTCCGAGGCACCCGCTTCGACACAGCTTTGATTCACCGAGCCTGTGACCACAAAACTTGCCCCCATCATAAACGTAGCTAATACCGCATCGGGTGTGCCAATACCACCACCGGCACCAACCCGAATGAGATGACCATAATTATAGTTGGCTTGCAGTTCATCTCTTAAAGCGATAATTGAGGGTAATAAAGCACATAATGGTCGGTTATCGGTATGCCCACCTGAATCTGCTTCCACAATAATATCATCTGCCATTGGCACATAACTGGCGAGTTCCACTTGTTGTTGGCTGATCAAACCTTGAGCGAAAAGTTTTTGTAAAATATCGGCTGGTGCTGGTTGCATAAATACCGTAGCAACTTCACGTCTGGACACTTTGGCAATCAGTTTATTATTAATCACAATTTGATTTTGTGGATTTAACGCTAAACCTTTGACTCGATAATAAACCAAAGAAGGGGTCATCTTAAAAAAAGCCGCGGCTTCAATCCTATTAATGCCATATTTTAAATATAACTCTACGGTTCCCCATTCAATGGCGGCTTCCGTAGGATTATGGATAAAATTAAATACATAGGATTGATTAGGTAAGGCTTGTTGAATGGTTTGAATCGCAGATTCCACTCGATCTAAACCTAAGCCCCCTGCTCCAAATGACGCTAATAAACCTTGCTTACCCATGGCAATCACTAATTCTTCTGACGCAATACCATTCGCCATCGCCCCTGCCATATACGCATAATTTACCCCATAAAATGCCTTAAACTCAGGATCACCTAACTGTCCTGCCACAAACGAGGGTAAATAGGCTTGAATATTGGCAACGTCTTGCGTGCCTTCGTTATTTAAGATGAAATCTTGCCCTTGTTGAATGGCATAACAAGGTAAATGTAAATTTTGAATTGTGTCTAATCCTGAAATCATTTATTCCGCCTCCTGCACACTTAAACCAATGTCTTCCACATGGTAAATCCGTAAGCCATCTTTCCATAAATTACCATCGGCTAAAATGTCAATTTGAGTGGGGCTGGTTTGAATAGATTTCATATGAATTTCTAAGGTCATTTCCTTATTTTTAGGAATAATTTGACCACGATACATCCATTTTGCTGTCCCTAAAACCAAGGCAAATCTAGGATTGCTCATAGTGTTACCCAAGCCTTGATGCAGGGCAAAGATTTGCATGGATTGTATCATGGCTTCAACCCCCAAGGAGCCAGGCATAACTGGGTCTTCATAAAAATGGCAAGGATAAAACCAATCACTAGGATCAATCACTTTTAACGCATGAACATAGCCTTTACCATAAGCCCCTCCATCGGCAATGACCTTGACACTATCTAAAAAGTTTAACATCCCCCCTGCAAGTTTATAATAAGGTTGATTAGCAGGTGCGGTAAAATAGTGTTGTTGAGCTTGCTCACTGTTTAAGTCAATATCAGTGGCTTGACTGGCTTGATTTTCTTGATACCATGCGGGGAGTTTTTTACCCTTATCCATGCCTACTTGATTGGCTAAAGAATCAGCGGTAAAAAAGCCAAACACTGCCGTTCCTTTATAAAAGGTTTCACCTTCACAAATTAATTCATAGGTAAATTTTTGAATCACATTGTTCATGACGGCTGAAGTAGCATACATCGTACTTTTATTGACAATGGTTTTGCCCCGTAAATCCATCTCTTTATATAATTCCGCCTCGCCATCTAAATTTCTGAAATATAAATTGACGTCAGGATAGATTAAGGTACTGCCCATATAAGAGGTTAAAAAACCATTGGGTTGTAGTGCAATTTCCATTAGCATTGAATAAGGCGTTAATGCTGGATAAGAGTTTTGTTCGCAATACCAAACATCGGTAGGGACATCAAATTCTGCGGTACAACTAGAGGTTTTATCAAACACATGTTTCTCACCACCAATCTCTAACACCCTATGCATTAATTGTAAAAAGCCATTGGGGGTTCTTGGTGGTCGTCTTGGTGGCGTGGCAGCTTGTTGGTAAATTGCAAATTCTTCGCCAAAACATTTCACAATATCGCCTGTGGCAAAATGTTCCACTTGTTCTTCGGTGATGACTGCCTCTGGTTTTATGCCGAAAGGTTTGGGTGGCATGGGTGGTTTTTGGCGACTCGCACTGCTCATAGGCTGTGTCAACTCAGGTTTTGCAATGGTTTCCACCATATCTTGCCCCGATTTTGCGGCAGCGATTAAGGCTTTTTCTTGTTCACTTTTTTCCGACAATTCCAAACACATATGACGAAAATCAACCACCACTCTATCATCAATAATAATTTCTACATTGGCTTTCGCATACGGTTTAGGCGACGTGCCAATTTCAGTGACTTCCAAACGATAACGCATTAATCTATCACTAGGGACGGCCTGACCTCGACAACGAATCACTTGGGGAATATTTCTCGCCGTTTGAAATCTGGCATCCTCAACTAAAGTATGCAAACCTAAATACAACATATAAAATTGTAATAATTGCACACAGCCTTCTGACATTAACGACCCTGCCAATACAGGATCATCACGGAAATGACTGACAAAATACCATTCATCAGGATATAAATCTTTTTCCGCTTCTAATTGCCCTAATCCCCATAACCCCCCTTTGGCATCAACACGAGTAATTCTATCTAACATTAAAATTTTATCTTTAGGAAAATGCAAGGACGGGTTTTTACCTTGTTTGTCATAACTAGGGTGTGCAAAACAAGCCGCAAAATCACCCTCAGAGATAAAATCAATGTCTTGTTTACTAAAACTGGTTTTTTGACATTGCAAAAATGGGGTAAACGACTGTTTTTGGACTTGTTCTCGTTCGGCAATTTCTTCTTTGGTGCGAATCACACCCTTGCCTTTGGCTAAATCTTCTTCTGAGAAAAAGCCCGCACAACCATTATCCATTTTTAAAATCATTTTATCGCCAATAAAACATTCATAAGAGAAAAAGAATAATAAATTATGTTGATGTTTGGCAAAGGAATTAATCGAGATTTCATAACGTAAGGTTTGCCCTTCTTTGGGTTGGTCATCTAAAAAGGTCAAAGTACAATCTAATAAACGATATAAATATACCCCTTTATTCTCAAAATCAATGCCCATATAACTAATCAATAATAAATCACACTGCCCTGATTCAATACAAATACAGACAGGAATTTGCCCATCCGTAGAATACCACGCATTATGCGGAATATCATATTCTGTGGTCATTTTCGAGGGTTTAAACTCGCCTCGTTTGGCTTGCATTTCTGTTACTCTTGAGACTAAGAGATAAGGGTCCATTGGCAACATCACCCGCTTCGGATAAGTATCAATAATTTTATAATCATCGCCAAATACTTTCGCAATACGCCCATAAGCAAACTCTCGTAAATCCTGTTCATCAAAGACGACTTTAGCAGGTTTGCTATATTGACTAGGGAAAAATTGCCTTACCACTGGTGCTACTGACGGCGGGTTAAATTCAGACGAGACGGGAACAGTAGTAACAGGATGTTGAATATCCTGCAATAATACTTGGCTTAATTGTTGCAGACCCTCATCCCTAGTCGCTAAAAACCGTTCATGCAGTTGACTAATCTTAATTTGATGATCAAACATTTTTGCCAAAATACTACGATGATGAGACGATAATGCTGGAGATGTTGCGAATAATGTCACGGGATCGACCTCTTGTGTTGCTGTAACAGATGCAGATGATGACATATCTGTTGTTGGAGTTGGAGTTAATGTTATGGTAGTCATGGTTTTAGGTTTTGATTCACTCATAGGCACGGTAATGGTTTCAGATGTTTTGCTATTCGTATCCGTAAGCGTTGACATAGGAGTGCTAATAACAGCTGTTGGTGATGCCACTGTATGACTAAGATGACTTGCTTTAGCACTGGCTTTCATCGTTGCTTTAGTCATTGATCTAGTCGCCACTGTTTTAAATAATGCCTGTTGTTCTGGGGCTAAAATAAGCTCAGTAATCGGCGGTTTTCCTAACACAACAGGTTTACTTAAACCCAATTCTGTGCGGGTCTGAACGGCTGGTTGTGGAAATAAACGAGAAAGGTTCATAGATACCCTATGACTGCTGACTTTGGCCGCCAAACGAATTAATGATGTTAAATCATCCACGCCTTTACGATTAATTCCTACCGCTAAATGGGGTTTCGCTTGCAAACTTTCCCCCACCCATTTAGTACAACTACTTTGGGGCCCTAATTCAATAAAAATCCTTGCGCCATCGTCATAGACTTGATTCACTAATTTTGGAAAATCAACCAATTGGGTATAAAAAGTGGCAATATTATTGCCGATCACATCGGCATCCAATTCCGTGGTTTGATAAGTCGCCGCCGTATAAAAATCAACCCCTTCAATGACGGTAGTTGGCATAGTATGTAAGGTTTTTAACGCATCAAATTCTGCTTTGACTAATTCATTGTGTACCACATCTTTAATCGGCACAGGAAATAATCGCCATTTTAATTTTTTCACCACCCGTTGACAGGCATCATCATCGCCGGCAATGACAATTTCATTGGGAGCATTAATAATAATTAAAAAGACTTTATCCTCTTCATCTATGATAGGCTGTGCCACTTCAGGTGAGGTGCGTAAGGTATAAGTTCCCCATACAGTTTCTGGGCCACCTTCGGTTGACGCAGGAATATGCCATGCTTGTCTGACCACTTCCATTTCGCCGACTAAACGATTTTGAAAGGTTGCCGTGCTATGCAAAGTATGACTCATATAATCGGTATTATGCCAAGCACCACTAGAAAACAACATAGATAACTCACCCATGCTATGCCCAAACGCAGCTTGTGGTTTAATGCCTAAGATGTCTTGAATCACTTTGGTATAAATGACTGAGGTCATAATTCCCGATTCAAACATGGCAATCGCATCGTCACCTAATGCTGCCTCAAATTGTTTTAATTGTTTTTTGTTCGGTTTTGTCAAAGTATGCGGATATAAATAATGGGTTCGCATCATTTTTTGTAATTCTGAAGTCGAATCTTTTAATAAGTCATAAAGCTCTGGAAATAAGTTAAAAATGGTTCGAGCCATCCCTACATAAGAATTAAATCCCCCAGGATAAACAAAGGCAATTTTTGCCTTATCCCCTAAAGGCTTAGGCGTAAAATAACTCCCTGCGGGAGTACCCCATTCCTCACCTGAGGCAAGGGCTTCAACCACACCGTCTAAACCTGATTGCAGTTCTCGTTCTAATTCCGCCAGTGAACTTATCACTAAACTAATGCAATAATCACTATTCTCCGCTTGTTGATACTGTTGAAAATATTCTAAGACTAAGGCTTTAAGTTCTAATTTCGGATTTTGCTGACAACGAGTTTTTAATTGTGCTAATTCGGTGATTAATTGCTCAGTAGTAGTTGCAACAATAAGCAGTAAATAAGTCGATTGAGCCACTAAGCCATTGCCTGTGATCACAGGAATATTCTCCGCTTCCCCTAAAATCAAATGATGACAACATTGATCATAGCCCAAGCTATTAATGGCAGCATAACGCTTCGCCCCTGACCAGAGTGATTCAGGATTGTCATGCACGGATTGATTGATCAACCAAGGATGAGACGCCATTGGAAAATAACAATTCGTGTCTTGCCAACTGGCTAAATTTTTCGGTTGTTGCCAATTGGGAATACCAGGAATAAAACGATGATATAAACATAAAGCGGTTTTAATCACACTAGCCATGCCTGATGCGGCAAAGGCATGCCCAATATTTGCTTTAACACTGCCTAACGCTACCCGTGTATTACCATAACTTTGTTGCATGGCAGTAACTTCCGCTTGATCTTGTGTTTCAATGCCACTGGCATGTAATTCAATATAGGCAATATCATTTGCACTTACCTCAGCTTGTTGCATCGCTTGTTGACAGGCTTGATTCATACTTTCAGCGGATACTTGACGAGTGCTGGCAAAACCTTCTACTACCGCATAAGTTTTTTTCGGATTATCGGATGACAGTTGATCTTGGCGTTTTAATACAATCGCACCTGCCCCTTCGCCTAAATTCCAACCATGACTGGATTCTTCTAAACTCAGACTAATCTTGCCTGTATTGGCTTTGGCACGTTGATTTTGAAGATAAACCGACTCCATACTGCCAGCTAAATCCACAGCACCGACTACCATCGCATCAACCTCTCCTGCTTCTAAAAATAATTGGGCAATTTCTAAGGCTTTAAATGCCGAATTTTCTTCCGCAGAAATAGTAAACGCAGGCCCAGAAAAATCCCATAAGGAACAAATACGACAAGGGATAATATTGCCAATAAAACTAGTAAATTGATTGATTTCTACGGCATTATGCAAACTATCTTTTAATACCGTTTCTAAGGCTTGCTGTTGAGCCTCAGTCAATTGAATATTGCTTTGCTGTAAGCCATCTTGCAATGCCCAAGGCAAATCCACACGACCTCGAAACTGATGAATGGCTAAGTCCATTTCCATTGCCACAATAATGCCAACATTCCCCCCTTTGTCTAAACCTGAATCTTTTAATGCCTGATCTAATACTTTCATCATTAATAATTGCTGGGGTAATAACGGTGCTTGTTCTTCTGGGGGAATTTTGTAATATAAATAATCAAAATCAAATTGGGGAATAAAATTACCATAGGGTAATTGATTATCAGGCAAAGCTAAAATCTTCATCAACTCAGCTTGCTGTTCCATGCCTTGCCAACGCTGTTTGGGTAATTCTGCAAAATGTTGTTGTCCATTGAAAATACTTTTAGCCAAACTATCTAATGAATCGCATTCCCCGAAATACGCCCCCATGCCAATAATGGCTATCGGTGTTTTAGTAATAGTTGGATGAGATTGCTGTGTTGGTTTCACTTGCTTATCTGTCGGTGTTTCCTCTAAAATCAAATGAGCATTCGTCCCCCCAAAACCAAAGGCACTAATGCCTGCTACTTTGGCTTGACCTGATTGCTGTGGCCAAGCAGTCGCTTGTTGTAAAATTTGTTTGCCTGCAATGTTTGGATGTTTTGCGACTAATGGCGTATCAACCCCAATCGTGGCAGGAATTTGATTATGTTGCATGGACAAAATAATCTTTAATAAGCCTGCCATGCCTGCGGCAGTGAGTAGATGCCCAAAATTAGATTTTGCCGAGCCCATGAAAAAATGTAAAGGTTTATCCGCAAAAAAAGCATCCATAGATGCGACTTCGGTTTCATCGCCTAAAGGAGTACCTGTGGCATGGCATTCAATATAATCAATGGCTTCAGGTGCGAAACCTGCCTCTTGATACGCACGTTCAAAACATTTCACTTGACCTTTTTGATTCGGGCTTAACACAAATTTGCCTTTACCATCATTAGATAAACCCACCCCTTTAATCACCGCATGAATGGTATCGCCATCATTGACCGCATCTTGATAACGTTTTAACACAAACATACCCGCCCCTTCTCCCGTGTTTAAACCCGATGAATTTTGATCCAAAGGTTTGCTAGGGATATTTTCGGGAAAGGCTTTAAAGGTCGAAAAACCCATTGCCACAAACCAAGGATCAGCGGCACTAATTGCCCCAGCCAACATCATATCCGCCTTATGAGATAATAAATAGGCACAAGCCAGTTTTAAGCTATACAATGAAGACGCACAAGCCGCATCTAATACCAAGGAACTGCCACCTAGCTGTAGGGCTTGAGCAATAATCGTCGCAGGATAGCCAGCCACACCACCATTTTCAAGTTGCCCATTTCGCTCAGGATACATAGTAAATTCAGGATGTTTTAATAACGCTTGAATCGGTTGCGATAAGGCATGATAATACAAAGGCAAAAACAATTGATTTGAGGCTTTAGTAGGGAAGGATAAATTGCCTAAAATTACCCCACATTGTTTTAATTTGGCAAAATCATCTAAATAACCCGCATTTTTCAAGGCTTCACGACTTACATATAATGACCATTTAAAAGTGTCATCTAAGGCTTGCAAACGCTTGGCATCCAGTGCATAGCCATTCGCATCAAATTCAAAATCTTGAATATATCCCCCTAAAGTACAATAATATTTGTCTTTAACCCCTTTGTTTTTATCAAAATATACCGCAGGATCACGTCCCATTTGAGTCTGTTCCGCACTGACTCTTGAATCAATATTATTAATTAAATTTTGCCAATAGGCTTCAGGTGTTTTCGCACCTGGAAATAAACAGGCAGTGCCAATAATTGCAATTTTATCCATTAATACTTCCCACATCCCAAAATTAAGGGCAAAGTTTAATTTAAGATGACGATGCCCTTATTCAATCAAAGATTTATATGATTATTTTTTTGTAAACAACTCATTCAAACTGGCACTCATCGTTACTTCAGCACCTGAAAATCGCATAGACACTTGCCCTTCGGCATCATGTAAAATCACATCCGCATTTAAATGCGTCTCTGACGTAGCATTGACTTCCAATGATAAATAAAACGGTTGTGCCACTGGAATGGCGTGATATTGAGTTGCTTCTGCAAACGTCAATGGCAAACTTCCCATGCCCCGATATTCACGCACCCAAACTAACATGGCTTGAAATACGAGGTCGGTGGCAAAAGGATTAATCATGGTATCAGGAAATTGCCCTTGTTGTTTATCATCCACTGCATTTAAATGACATAACAAAGTCAATTTGCTTTGGCTATGATTTAACACCCGGTCAATCGCCTGAAATAATGGGCCATGAAATAAAGTCCCATTATGATATAAGGCATTGCCCGCTTGATTGACACTATTTTGATAATCTGCCACATAAATCGGTGAGGTTGCGACAACTTTCGCTAAGGTAATCTCTGCTTTATAATGCCAAATCGGTTTATTGGCTGAAGTCATGGAAGACACGGTTACTTGAAACCGCACTGTTTCCGCTGATTTTTCGAGTTCGTCAAGCACTAAATGATAATCATCGGCTTGCTGACCATCAAAGACAATGCCTTTTAATACCTGAAAGCGATGACATTGATAAAAATGTAATTCAGGATAAAACTTATGACAACTATTACTCATCCAAGATAATGCCGCTGCCGAGGGTAGGACAGGATTCCCCCCAATCACATGATCTTTAAGAAATAAATTATCAGCGACACTTAATCGGGTTTTAATCTGATAGGATTGTAATACACGAGTATCTAAAGCAAAATCCGCCCGCATAGAACTGCCGACTAATAATTGAATGGTCTCTTGGCGTTCCGGATGACATTCCCCTGCAAAAATAGCTGCCCCTTCGTCAATTGGAATAATTTCTACATTGCGTTCTTTAAAATAGCGTTTTAACTCAGGTGTCACCATACCACCATCCCAAGGTCCCCAATTAAAGGAAATGACATGACATTGTGGATAAAAATGGCGAAACTGATAGGCTGTTTTATTTAAAATTTCATTGGCAATCGCATAATCCGATTGCCCAGTATTTCCATAAAACCCAGCAGCGGATGAAAATAAGGCTAAACATTGCAAATTACTTGGCTCAACCACGGTTAAAATTGCCGCCAAGCCTGAAACTTTGGTTGAAATCACCGCATCAAAATCGGCTTCGGTCTTTTTATTAATTGGTTTATCCGCTAAGACACCCGCCCCGTGAATTACCCCAGTAATGGAACCTAGCTTACTCACGGCAGCGGGAAGTTTCTCAGCTAAACTTGCCACATCCGTAACATCCACACTAAGATATTCCGCCTGACCACCTGCTTGTGCAATGGCATCCAAAGTCTGACGAATTTCTCGACTAGATTTAATGGCTCGTAAACCACTATTCACTAATTTAGGCGTGGGTTTTTCACCTTTCGCTTGTAAATCTTGCATAATACGGCGTTTTAATGCCACATCATCCTCACAAGCGACGGCCCAATCGGGTTCCCTACCACTAAATTCCGTGCGACCTAATAAAATAAAACGACATTGATACTGCCTAGCTAAGGGTAATAAACAAGCAGCCGTTACCCCTTTTGCCCCACCGCTGACTAAAAATACCGATGAAGTCGTAATTTTATCATTGGCAGTACTTGGGAAGCCATCTTCCCTAGCCTGTCCAACTAACGTCATACGTCCACTGGTGGATACCCCAACTTCTACAACCGCTAAATCAGGATCAAACAATTCATCCATAATCAAATGTGAGGACTGTTTTTCTGAAATTTTTGGTCCTAAATCAATTAACCGACAAAACACTTGTGGCCATTCTAAATTCAAAGTTTTAATTAAACCACTAAAGCCACCTTGATTCAGTTCATAATAGCGACTTTGTGCCGTCCCTAATTGGCCGTCCATATAAGTTAGCACTACAAAAAAGTTACGTCCAAGCTCTGGCGTTTGTAATAACGGTAATTGCAGATGTTTCGCTGCCAAAAAGACCAGTTTTAATAACTGCATTTCAGATGGGTTGTAACGAATGGAATGAGCATTAGACTTATCGGCTTTATGACTTAAATGAATAAAACCGTTAATCGTTGCTTGTTGAGCAATCGCGTCTAAAGCCATTACTAAAGCATTCTCTGAGGCATCGTCCATTTTAACGATAACCGCCGAGGCAGGCAACTTAGTCGTCGATGCAACTAGGCTTGGTGGAAAGCGTAATATAAACACTTTCCAACCTTGTTCTAATAAAGCCTTAGTTAAATCGATACAAACTTTAGAACCATTATCAGTAATAATACAACCACGTCCTTGAATGCTTAATTCAATGTCTAAAGCATCAGGACGTGGTAGCCACTTTTTTACAACAGTACTACGGGTAACCGTTGAGCTTATCGTTGCTGTTGTAGCAGTGGCATTTGTGCCACCTGCGAAACCTTCAACATATTGTACAATTTCACCTAAGGTTCGCATTTCCGCTAAGTCATTTTGATCCATTTCTGGCAGGTCGGGGAATTTATCGGTCATTGCCCCTAAAATTTCCACCCGTTTAATCGAATCAATGCCTAAATCCGCTTCCATGTCCATATTTAAATCTAACATTTCCACCGGATAGCCCGTTTTTTCATTGACGATTTCTAACATGCCTTGTTGAATTTTGGCAGAATCAAGACCACTGCTACTCACAACAGCACTGGCTGTTTGAGTGGGTGTCGCTGAACTAGTCGCACGTGTGGCACCTGCTTTTGATTCCACATAACTCACAATTTCACCTAAGGTTCGCATTTCCGCTAAGTCATTTTGATCCAGTTCAGGTAATTCCGGGAATTTATCGGTCATCGCCCCCAAAATTTCCACCCGTTTAATTGAATCAATGCCTAAATCCGCTTCCATGTCCATATTTAAATCTAACATTTCCACCGGATAGCCCGTTTTTTCATTGACGATTTCTAACATGCCTTGTTGAATTTTGGCAGAATCAAGACCACTGCTACTCACAACAGCACTGGCTGTTTGAGTGGGTGTCGCTGAACTAGTCGCACGTGTGGCACCTGCTTTTGATTCCACATAACTCACAATTTCACCTAAGGTTCGCATTTCCGCTAAGTCATTTTGATCCAGTTCAGGTAATTCCGGGAATTTATCGGTCATTGCCCCCAAAATTTCCACCCGTTTAATCGAATCAATGCCTAAATCCGCTTCCATGTCCATATTTAAATCCAACATTTCCACCGGATAGCCCGTTTTTTCATTGACGATTTCTAACATGCCTTGTTGAATTTTGGCAGAATCAAGACCACTGCTGGTAGCTGGTGCTACTGCTGGTTGTGGTGTAACAACAGGTGTTGCGGTAGGTTTGGACTGTGTTTGTGCCACTGGTGCAGGTTTTACGACAGGTGCGGCTTGTTGTACCACAGGCACTGGTGTTGGAGTTGCAGGCACTGGTGCTGGGGTTGCACTTGCAGCCGCACCTGCAACCGCGGTTGCGACTGATTTAGCGACAGGCGTGGTTTCAATCACAGGCGTGGTAAATTTATTATTATCAGGAGTTAAAGTAGGCACACTACCCGAAACCAATTGATAAGCAGAACGATTAAACGCTACTTGGCTCATTAGATATTGTTCATGGACCCGTAAAGTATCTTGCTGGTATTGATGAAACTCCGAAATACCTTGCACTAAATTGTCAGGAATTGGCTGGTTTTTACCTCCAAATTCATCCACCATATGTTGCATTAATTGGAAAAAATGACTGGAATAATGCTGTTGATTTTTTAAATACATTTCATGGGTTTTTAAGGTGGCTGCTTGCGATTGCAACCAATCACTGCGACTAATCATAGGCTCAACAAGTCTCCTAGTTTGGGTTTGTGGTTGGAGTTGGGGTTGCGTTTGTACTGTCGCAACAACAGGTTCCGCTTTGAGTTCAGGTTCTGCTTGCGGTTTTGGTTCTGCTTTGGCAACGGAATTTGCATCATCCGAAGGATAATGCAAGCGATAGCCATCATTTAAGGCATCAATAAAGGCTTGTTTCGTGGCATCACTCACATAATTAGAACCATTTAACTTCACATTCATTAATGCTTTTTTATCATCAGGCTTACTCACATCAGGCTGATAACGATCTTTTAAACTTAATGATACCCCTGCTACTTTTAATTGCACTAAGGCTTCACGATAAGCTAAATCGCTATCTTGTTTGGGGGAAGGATTTAAGGCAATGGCTAAATGTGGCGTATCTTTTAAAATCGCCCCAACCAATTTAGTTAACACATTTTTGGGCCCAAATTCGACAAAAATATGTCCGCCTTGATCTGCAATATTACGAATTTCTTGCGTAAATAAAACGGGGTGTAGCATATTGCGTTTAAAACTTTCTTTCACAGCAACGGCATCATTAGGATACGGCATGGCGGTTACATTAGAAAAAATCGGAATCTGTGGGGTGCGAAAATGTGCTTGATCAATGGCATCAGCAAATGGCTGATGGGCATATTCTACCAATGGTGAATGAAAGGCAGCAGCAACAGGCACCGGTATGGCTGAAATCCCATCTTTTTTCAGTGATTTGCGTGCCTGTTCAATTGACGATTTAGGGCCTGCAATCACAACTTGTTTCGGTGAATTATAATTCGCAATCGAAACCCCTTTAAACGCTTTAATTTTTTCTTCAATCACCGAATCTTCCGCAACCACTGCTAACATACTCCCCGCATCATAGCCTTTACCTGGAGGTGCCGCCATTGCTAAACTGCGAGTACGGGACAAACAGAAAAAGTTTTCATCATTAATCACGCCCGATGCCCACAATGCCGTTAATTCCCCAAAACTATGCCCAGCGACAAAATCAGGTTTAAATCCTGTTTCTTTTAACATATTAAATAAACCAACACTAATACAACCTACCGCAGGTTGTACAAACTTAGTGAGTTTTAATTTGTCTTCTTGGGCTTTTTTTGTTGCTTTATCAAACGCAGGTTTTGGATAGATGACATCCGCAATAATCGTGCTATTATCATCCGCATTTAACTGTCCCATACGAGCAAAGGATTCCCGCATGGGTGGAAAATTGTTGGTAATAGACTGGCACATATTTAAATATTGTGAGCCTTGACCTGAAAACAATGCAACAACTTTAGAACCATTTTTCATGGATTTATCACGGAAATAAACTCCTTTAAAATGTTTCCAATATTTTGCCGTTGGGTCTTTCGCAAAAGAGGCCAAACTGGTTTCCAACATCGTCATAACTTGGGCTTGATTTTTCGCTATAAAACCTAAACGGGCATTGGTTTCAGGTATATCACCAACACCTTCCGCTTCCGTGATGAAATTAAAATAGGCTAATCCTGAATCATCCTGTTGTAATTGGCTTAAGCATGTTTGACATTTTTGTTTCAAAGCATCCGTAGTATTCGCATGTAACACTAAGGCTCTAGCGACCTCATGTACTCGATAACAATCTTTTTGATCACGATGATACTCTTCTAATACAAAATGATAATTACTACCGCCAAACCCAAAGGAACTTACCCCTGCACGTCTTGGCGTTTCAGTGGTTTTAATCCAAGGTCGTGTTTCCGAATTAATATAAAAAGCGGTTTTTTCTACTTCCATGCTAGGATTAGGTTCGGTCACATTAATCGTGGGCGGTAAAATTTTGTGATGCAAGGCTAAAGCGGTTTTAATTAAACCTGCGGCTCCTGCGGCTGTTTTCGTATGACCAATTTGTGATTTTACACTGCCTAAGGCGATATATTGTTTTTGGGAATTATCCGTATCAAAAGCACTGCGTAAGCCTGAAAATTCTGCCACATCACCCGCTTTCGTCCCTGTTCCATGTGCCTCAACTAATCTCACCGTATCTTGAGAAAAGCCTGCATCATCATAAGCACGCTTAATTGCCACGGTTTGCCCAGACGCTCTTGGGGCATAAATGCTTTTAAAACGTCCATCACTGGAAGAACCAATGCCTTTAATCACGGCATAAATTTTATCATTGTCCCGCTCGGCATCCTCTAAGCGTTTTAACATTAACATACCCACACCTTCCCCAATAATAATCCCTTTAGAATCTTTATCAAATGGTTTAGGCACATCATCTGTAGTAAATGCTGGCGTTTTACTAAAGTTTAAATACATAAAAGGAGAATTATCGGTATCAACACCACCCGTAATCATCATATTGGCTTTATATTCTAATAAATCCGCAATTGCCATTTTCATGGCAGCTAAAGAACCAGCACAAGCCGCATCAACCACACAGTTCGTTCCACCTAAATCAAAACGATTCGCAACCCGTCCTGCAATCACATTGCCTAACATGCCCGGAAAGGAATTTTCTACCCAAGGAATATAGGCTTTTTTCATTTTGCCAATTAAATGTTGAATATCGGCATCTTCCACACCACAACTACGCAATACTTTTTCCCAAATAGGCCCTTGCAATCTTGAGACTAATGGCGTAATCAATTTTTGACCACCACCAACACCTAAAATCACCCCTGTATTTTCTCGATCAAAATTACCATTTTCAAAGCCACAATCCTTTAACAAATCACGCGCCACAATAAGTGATAATAATTGTGATGAGTCCGTCACTTCTAAGATATTCGGTGGCAATCCAAATTCCATTGGCGAAAAATCGACATCAGGAATAAACCCCCCTCGTTTACAATAAGTTTTATCAGGGGCATTTTTATCAGGGTCATACAGATCATCAATTTCCCAACGATCTGGAGGAACATCTGTAATACAATTCACCTTGCCGATAATGTTTTCCCAAAATTCTTCTAAATTTCTTGCTTCTGGGAATAGTGATGCCATACCAATAATTGCGATGGGTGTTTGTTGTAATTGGGATTTAAATTTTTTTTCCATAGTCCTACCTAAGTTTTCTACCGTGTTGTATTAACTAAGTTTATTGAAACATTAAAGATTTATAAGGGACAAAATACTGACCACCTTTTTTTTACAAGGTTGACATATTCTCTATCTAAAAATAGAGATTCTAGGTTCAAACAAAATAGGCTTATGTTTCCATAAGACTGACAATTTCTAACCCAAGAGAAGATGCCCCTTCTCTATGGAGAATTGACGCTTTGATTTTTAAGGCAAAATCCCTCCGCATCGACCATTAACGACGGTGGTATTAGCCAACTCAGTTTCGCTTTGTCAATCTTATCAATCGTATTAATCTTATCCATTGACCCTAACTTCATTACTAATAACTCCAAGCATTTGACAAAATCATCCAAACTTAAATCAGTGAGTTTTTGCCCAAATACTCGTTGCCAGTCTTTAGATTCCATTGCTTCAAGCAATATACAATCATAATGATCATGTAATTGTTTGGTGAATTTACAATGGAAATCACGCCGTAAATTCGCCATATGCTGACACAATCTTGCTAATGTAACCCTAGCACCTTGTTGAGGTTTCGCAGATTTTACTTTCTGCGATAAGTATTGCCTTAAAAATTCAGGAAATGGTAGCGTTTGCATTTTAAATCTTGCCGCTAAAAAGTCTTTGACTCCAAAATCGAAACTTGCGTTGTAACCCGACATAGTACGTTCTGAAGCTGTTTCAGCAACATGACATAAAAAATAAATATACCAGTCCCCAAGACGATTACGTTTAATCGTAACCGATTTAACCACTCCTGCCATTGGACGGGAGTGATGAAATTTGTACACCTGCCCACCGATATTAATCCTATTATCCCCAACAAACGCCCATTCAGAAGCCTTTAGTGTGATGGATTTATATTTATGCAAAGATTTTAATTGTGGTGGACGTTGGTTTTTCCCTTGAAAAAACTTTTGATACCCCGTATCAATACGTTCGACAATATCTTGAATTGCTTGGCTACCCAGTTGTTTCCAAGCATGATATTTTTCTAATTGTTTTAGTTTGCTTAAATGCTTTTGCAATACAAACAATGGTAAAGATTTGCCATACCAACGATAATAACGTCGATGTAAATTTAAACAATGATTATAGATTTCCCAAGCCAATCGTATCAATAATAACAACTGATAATTTTTCCTATGCTGATAGAGCTTGTATTGATAGATTTGTCGTTTAATCATAACTTACAAAGTGTTTAAATCTTAAAAATAAAGTACTTCGCCCAAAATAATGACTTAATCATACCATGAATAATAGCAGTTCCAAGGCAATTTGTCGGAAGATTATTTCAATTTATCGCTTAACTGATCTTATCCCATCAATATAGATGAAATATAATAAAAAAACAGTCTTAATTTAAAATTGACTAAATTTTAGCTTAATTTCAATAAAAACCAATAAAAATCAAATAAGAATCAAATAAAATACCATTAAAACCAATAGAGAATATTCAAAAGTGAATTTGGTTTAGACAACTGCTTCTAAGAGTTGCTAGCTCTATCTTCCCCGGCTGCAAAATGACCTCGTGTTAACGCATGCCATTGATCGAGGGGTTAAAACGAAAAAAACCGCTTTCAGAGAACCGATTTTTTTCTTTATTGGCGGAGAGGGAGGGATTCGAACCCTCGATACGTTTCCGTATACACGCGTTCCAGGCGTGCGCCTTCAACCACTCGGCCACCTATCCGTGAGGCGGCAAATTATAACTTAATTAATACGATGGAGCAATGTAGATTTTTGCTTTTCTTTTTCCAAAAAATTATCTATAATTCGACTTTCCTCTCCTGCCGGAGTGGCGAAATTGGTAGACGCGCCAGACTCAAAATCTGGTAATGGTAACATTGTGCGAGTTCGAGTCTCGCCTCCGGCACCAATCATCCACCTATATTTAAACTATCACACAAAACATTGCTACTGTTTTTGCTTGCAGTTTTTAATGATTCTTTAATTAAGATATTAAGATTTGTTTAATCTACGGATATAGACTATTTTTAATCTTAAAATTATTTCTATTCCAGTCTCACAAAAGGGGAACATAATGACCACAGGTATTTGCTATTCCTTAGAAGTTCATCCCATCTTGCCTGAAAAACTTAAAGGCTTAAGGATTTTATCTAATGATTTACTGTACAGTTGGGATCATCGTATGCGTTATCTATTTCAACGCCTTGATCCGGATGTCTGGGAACAATGTGGGCATAACCCTAAATTATTTTTACGCCGAGTATCACAAAAAAACTTGGAATCTGCCGCTAAAAACCGTGTATATATGGAAGATTATAATCGAGTTATGTCGGCTTATAATACTTACCATCGAGAAAAAACTCCCTCAGAAATTGAAAAAGTCTTTGATCCTGAAACGGATTTAATTGCATATTTTTGTGCAGAATTTGGTTTACACGAAAGCCTGCCAATTTATTCAGGTGGTTTAGGTATTCTTGCTGGGGATCATTGTAAAGCAGCTAGCGATTTACGTTTGCCTTTTGTTGCGGTTGGCATGTTATATCGTCATGGTTATTTTGAACAAACCATTGATCAACATGGTCGTCAAATTGCTCATTACCAATCAACTGACTTTGGAACACTGCCCTTACAACCCGCTCAAATCCAAAATCAAGATATTTATATTGAGGTTGAATTGCCGAATCGTCCGTTAACATTAAAAGTATGGCAGGCGATGGCAGGACATATTAAATTATACCTACTGGATAGTGATATTGACGCAAATAGTGATAAGGATAGACGCATTACGGATCAATTATATGGTGGTGATATTTATACTCGAATCCAACAGGAAATTGTATTAGGTATTGGCGGGGTCAGAGCATTACGCACCTTAGGTCATAAACCCACTGTATGGCATATTAATGAAGGTCATGCGGCATTTATGGTTGTGGAACGTTGCCGTGAATTCGTCAGTCAAGGCATGGAATTTAATACCGCACTGGAACTCGTTGCGGCAGGAACTGTTTTTACCACACATACCCCTGTTCCCGCTGGCCATGATATTTTTTCTAAAGCAATGATTAGTGAATATTTTACAGGCTTTGCAGCAAAATTAGGCATTAGTTTTGATCATTTTTTCTCTTTAGGGAGTTGTTGCAATCACCCTGACAATTTTAATCAAACGGTTTTAGCCTTAAGAGGGTCTCGTTTCCACAATGGGGTTAGTAGGATTCATGGTGGGGTTGCTTCGCAAATGGAAAGTGCTATCTGGCCACAAGTTCCTGCGTCTGAAAATCCCATTGGCTATGTTACTAATGGCGTGCATATCCCAACTTTTTTAGCCCATGAATGGATCAATGTTTTTAACATGCGTTTTGGTAGCCAATGGCGTAATGAATTTTCTAATGCTGACTACTGGCATTGTATTGACGAAATTCCTGATCATAGCTTCTGGAGTGTCCATCAATCATTAAAAACGGAATTACTAGACAATGTCAGAAAACGACTTTGTCAACAGAAACAACGTAATGGCTGTAGTCCAACCCATATTAATCGTGCCACTTATTTTTTACAAAAAAATGATAGTTTGATCGTTGGATTTGCTCGCCGTTTTGCAACATATAAACGTGCTCATTTGTTATTTTCTGATCCCGAGCGTTTAGCACGTTTAGTCAATGATAAAAAACGTCCTGTGTTATTTATTTTTGCAGGGAAGGCTCATCCTCATGATCAGCCAGGACAACAATTAATTGCCATGATCCACGAATTTTCACGCAAACCTGAATTTGAAGGCAAAATTATTTTATTAGAAGGGTATGACCTAGCTTTAGCAAGACATTTAATTGCAGGTGTGGATGTTTGGTTAAATACCCCAACGTATCCTTTAGAAGCAAGCGGGACTTCTGGTCAAAAAGCAGGGATTAATGGCGTCATCAACTTAAGTATTCTCGATGGTTGGTGGGGTGAGGGTTATGACGGGGAAAATGGTTGGGCCATTAATCCTCACAAAGAGAATATTGATCCTAAATACCGAGATCAAGAAGAGGGTCAAGAAATTTTATCCATTTTAGAACATGAAATCATCCCAATGTATTACAACCGAGATGGTTTAGGTTATTCCGCACAATGGGTAAAAAAATCAAAAACCTCTATGAAAACTTTATTACCTCGATTTAATTCCCAACGCATGGTCATGGACTATATAGAAGGCTATTACTCTCCTGCTAACCAACAACAAGCAAAACTTATGGTGAATCAAGCAGAACCCGCAAAAGCACTAGCCGAATGGAAACAAAAAGTTCATCAATCATGGCCAAGCGTTAAAGCAGAAAGACGAGATCAATCCCCAACTATGATTCAGTATGGCGATAGTATTGCCATTCAAGTTTCTATTTATTTAGGTCAATTAAGTGCTGAAGATGTGATTGTTGAATGTTTAGTTGATAAAAATTGCTTAACAGGTGATTTTGAAGCAGAAGAATGTATTCCATTAGAAGCAAAAACAACAAATGCCCAAGGGGAAACCCTATTTGAAATCTTACTACAACCCATAGAATCAGGTCTGCAACAGTACAAATTACGCATTTTTCCTTATCATATCCATCTCAGCCATCCATTTGAACTGGGTTATATGATTTGGGTCTAGCAATTTTGTAAAGATCAACTACACTAGCCTTAACTGTCATAATAACAACAATATTAATATTTCTAGGAATTATAATTTTATGAGCATTAAGGCTAGGGTTCTACTGTTTGCATTGCTACTAGAATTATTGGGATATTCTATTCTCATATTTTACAATCATCAATATACCAAACAGGCCTTAACCCAGACCCATCAACGCCAAATTAAAGAATTATTTTACCACAATTTAGCAAAAATCAATGCTCTCACAGACACCATGGAACATAATGTCAGACTTATGGCCATTGTCGGTGAAAATTTATGGCAACTCAAACAACAACATCCTGATATGAATTTAGTGCCACAATTTCAAAATTTTTTGCAACAAAACTTTGCCCATTTACCTGAATCCATTGGTGGTGGCATCTGGTATGAACCTTATCGTTATGATAAACACAAACGATATTTCGGCCCTTATGTGTACCGACAACAACAAAAAATTATATTCACTTGGGAATTAAATACCCCTGAGTATGACTATCATCGGCAAGATTGGTATCTCCATGCCTTACCTTTAAATTGGACACGGCAACAAGCTCGTGCGAAACAATTTTATTGGACGAAACCTTACTATGATGAAGCAGGCTCTAAGGCATTAATGATTACGGTTGATGGCTTTATGTATGATACTCAAAGACATATTATTGGCTTAAGCACAGTCGATTGGGCATTAAAAGAAATAACGGATTTTATTGATAAAGTGAAACTGACCCCAAATTCGTATCCATTTTTAATTGATACGCAAAGCAATCAATTTATCAGTTATCCTAAAAATCATTCCGCAGTGATGCAAAATATTGATTTATTTGATTGGACGACAAGATTAAGAAACCACCCACAAACCCCAGAGACGAAAACAACCACCATACGTTCCTATAAGGTCAATATTGATAACAAGCCCTATAATGTTTACTATGCCTTATCTGATATTGGCATGATATTCGGTCTATTAATTCCTAAAAAAGATATTACTTTAGAAATCGATGCCATTTCTGCTAAAAATCTTAAAGTAGGAATGTTTATTTCTCTGTTTTTTATTTTATCAATGTTACTGCTATTGCAAGTATTATTTTCACCATTGCAAGAAATTCTTGAAGCGATACTAAACAGCGTGAGAAGCGATGAAAATCAATGTTTAAATATTACCCGCATCTCCTTACAAAATCATCACGAATTTAAAGACATTATTCAAGCATTAAATACGGTTTATCAAAGAATTGATGATTATACGACTGAACTTAATCTAGCCAATCAATCATTAGAAGAAAAACAGAAGAAAATTAAAGATTTAAATCAAATTTTACAAGCAAGGATTAATGAATTAGAAATCGAACGTAAAAAAGCGGATCAAGCCAATAAAACCAAGAGTAATTTCTTAGCGAATATGAGTCATGAACTTAGAACACCACTGCATACTATCATTGGTTATTGTGGTTTACTAGAAGAGGAAATGCAAGAATTAAACGGTGCGAGTTACCAAGAAGATTTAATGAGAATCCAAGCAGCAGCTAACCACTTATTAATGATTATCAGCGATATTTTAGATTTATCGAAAATTGAGGCAGGAAAAATAACACTGCAATGGGAGAATATATCATTGTATCCCCTTATTCAACATACGGTTGATACAATTAAACCTTTATTAGAAAAACAAGGCAATACGCTGGAAGTGAATTATCATGTCAAAGACAATTTTTATACTGACAGCACCAAACTATATCAAATATTATTAAATCTATTAAGCAATTCTTGCAAATTTACCCATCAGGGTAAAATAATCTTTAGCATAGAGCAGGATAAAAACGATTACTATTTTAAAATCCAAGACTCGGGCATTGGCATTGATCCACAGAAAATCATAGAATTATTTCAGCCTTTTACCCAAGCAGATCATTCAAAAACCAGAAAATATGAAGGCACTGGATTAGGATTAACCATAACACAACATTTGTGTCGTATGATGCAAGGTGATATTTATGTTGAAAGTGAATTAGGCAAAGGTGCTTTATTTATTGTCAAATTACCTATTTTAAGTCCTGATTCAGGACTAGAAAAAGCAAGAAAAACTAATAAAGACGAATAAAACCAACAATGACTACTCACTTCACTATTAACAATTTCAAACCTATTCCCCAAACATCTGATTGGCAATCCGATTTGCTATTGATGTTACAACAAACAGAGCTATTTATAGACTTTACTATAGAAGAACTACAAGAAATATTACCTTATGGTGATGTTTATCATGTCGATAAAAATACTATTGTGATTGATGAAGGTCGTGATTCTGGTTATATGTGTTTATTATTAAAAGGTAGCGTAGATATTTATAAAAAAACCTCAGTCGCTAATAAAACCATTGCCAGAATTGAACAAGGTAAAACCTTAGGTGAAATGTCGATTATTGATGAATTGCCTTTTTCTGCCACAGGAATTGCCACAGAACAATGTATTTTGTTGTTATATTCCCGTTCCGCTTTAGATCAAATTGCGAAAAACCATGCCGACTTGTGTTTAAGAATTTTTTGGAAATTGTCTAAAACCATGAGTTCTCGTTTAAGGAAAACAACGGATATGCTAGGGGCTTGTTTAAGTTGTACCAGTGAATTAACCATGGCATTAAACGATGCCCTACACTGCAAAAAATCCCAAAATGATTTATTAGCGGAAATGAGTCATGAGCTTAGAACACCATTACATGCCATTTTAGGTTATACCGAATTGCTACAAGAAAAAGCCACAGATATGGGTCATGATGAATATATTACTGATGCCCAAGTCATTCATAATGTTGGCACTGAACTATTGGACTTAATCAATAACTTATTAAATTTATCGAAAATTCAAGCTGGAAAAATGCAAGTTCACAACGAAGACTTTAAATTAGAACTATTACTACAAAAAATTGCCACTATCATTAAACCTTTGCTCAATAAAAACCAAAACCAATTTTATTTCAATATTGCTCCAACGCTTGATAAGATAACTACCGACATGACGAAACTTAGACAATGCTTGATTAATTTATTAAGCAATGCCTGTAAATTTACGAAAAACGGGGAAATTTACTTAACTATCACAGAAAATCAAATTAATGACACAAAATGGATTATTTTTGAAGTGAAAGACACAGGCAAAGGTATGTCCTTTAAGCAAATACAACAATTATTTCACGCCTACACCCAAACCGATAGCAGTATCGCAAAAAACTATGGTGGGACAGGTTTAGGTCTAGCGTTAACTTATTCTTATATAAAATTATTAGGTGGCCACATTGAGGTCAATAGTAATATCAATCAAGGTTCAACTTTTGTATTACACTTGCCTCAAGTGCCGGTTTTTAAGTCATTCAATTAACGAGGCTTACGCCCTAATACCACTAATTCTTCCCCAGAAAGCACAGGTGTTCTACCGCCTTTATAAGATTCTCTATAGGCGTTATCCTGTTTAGAACATTCTGAAAAGCCTAAACATAACAAGCCAGCAATTAATAAGACATCAAGACCTAAACCTGCCCCTAAGATTAAACCATTGAACAAAATACTATCAACTAACCATGTGATTAGTACCGTATGATATTGTAATAAACTCAAAATTGTAGTGATAAATAATCCTATTCCTAATGCCGCACTTACATGAGAAGCAATGGTATTAGTTAAACAAAATCCTTTAATCGTGCTACAAACCTTCATTTTCTCATCCTTATCCTTTTTTGTCAGTTTTTGAAAAATTAAACACGCAAAGACTAGCATAATAAAAAAAATAATCCAAGCATTAGAATTATCTATTAGGAGCAAATATGTTTTTTATTTAATCAGCTAACGAACAAACTATCGTTCTTTAACAGTCAATCTACCTAAAATACGAACTAAACCAGTAATATTCCATTAGAATCGTCTGCTTTTTTCCTTTTAAGAAAAAATTATTATAACATAATAACGAATCAATGCCGCCCATACAACGTCACTAAATACCGCACCCTCTCTGCCAAATGTACCGAAATTTGTTGCCATTGAAATTGCCATTGCCAGTTACCTAAAACAGTTCCCGGAGTATTCATACGATGTTGCGCATCTAGCTCTAAAATATCCTGCATAGGAATGATCGCCCAACTTGCCACTGAGGCGAAAGCACAACGAATTAATGGCCAAGGCATGGTTTCAGAAGAACGACCTAAATACTCAAAGGTATAATGTTGTTGCTCAGGAGGTAATTCTAAAAACCAGCCTAGACTAGTATTATTATCATGCGTTCCTGTATAAACAATTGCATCGGCTTGATAGTGATAAGGCAAGTGGACATTATGAGGGTTATGATCAAAGGCAAATTGTAATACTTTCATACCAGGTAAACGATACTTACAGCGTAATACTTCGACTTCGGGTGTAATCACGCCTAAATCTTCGGCGATTAACGGTAATTTAGGAAAATATTGCTGTAAACTCGCAAATAGTTTATCACCAGGGGCTTTAATCCAACGTCCAGAACGAGCATCATCATTTTCGGCTGGGATTTCCCAATAAGCCTCAAACCCACGAAAATGATCAATTCTAACCCAATCAAATAATAATAACTGGGTGGCCAAGCGTTGTTTCCACCATAAAAAATCATTGGCTTCTAAGACCTGCCAATTATACAATGGATTGCCCCAACGCTGACCAGTGGCAGAAAAATAATCAGGTGGGACACCTGCCACAACCCTTAGTTGTCCTTGTTCGTCTAATAAAAATCCTTGCTGATACGCCCAAACATCGGCACTATCATAAGCCACAAAAATCGGCATATCACCAAAAATTTGCACTTTATGTTGATTAGCATAGCTTTTTAGCTTTAGCCATTGCTGAAAAAATATAAACTGAATAAAACATTCTAGTTTAATACTATCGGCTAATTGTTGTTGATGTTGTTGTATGGCATCTAACTGACGTAAGCGTATGGACACTGGCCATAACCACCAAGGTTGATTTTGATATTGTTGTTTACAGGCTTGGTATAACGCATAATCAGCTAACCAATGTTGGTGTTTACGCTGAAACTGTTGAAACTGTTGTTGTTGAGTTTGGCTTGCTTGTTGTTGAAAGCCTTGAAACGCATGACTAAGATTTTGGTACTGGCTTAAACTATTATCAATGCTCAACCACCCGAGTTGTTCTAAATCCAACAAATCAATTAATGCGAGATTACCCGCATGAACGGATAAGGTTTGATACGGCGAACCGTCACTATGGGTTGGCCCTATGGGTAATACTTGCCAAATACTTAAACCCGATGCCACCAAAAAATCAATAAAACGATAGGCATCTTTGCCTAAAGACGCTTTCGGTAAAGAACTAGGATGTAGTAATAATCCTGCCTGTCTAGTTTCTAATATCGATACTGCCACTCACCTGCACTCCATTGCAAATCATTAATTTGCGACGATTAATTACTGACTGCCTCGCCGCATCACCCCACCTCGTTCTTGAATAGCCCCACCACCATAAGTAAAACTATGCGTTAAATACTCAGGGGCTTTAATACCCATTAGTTGGTATAAACGTGATAAATGAGAACGAAATAAACGTTCAAAATCTTTGACCGATTCGGCAGGGTTATAATCCCCAAACCACCAAAACCAATCTGAGCCTTCACAAATGGCTAATTGCCGTTCAATTTCTTGCAATTGATAATAGGGCCAATGATTTTGTTTTCGCTTTTGATCAAACACTTGCTTGGCTTCAATTAACATTTCCCAGCCTCGATTTTTATCTCTATCGCCAATCCATGTGGAAAACGTCCCATAAACCCAACTGCCTGCGACAATAGTTGATAATTTTGGTAATGGATGGGCTTGTTCCATATACTGACTAAAAGTGGTTAAACGAATGTCAGGATGTGCGACTAATGCTTGGTAGAGTTGCGATAAAAAATTGTAGCCATTTTCGGGATAATACTCCCACGCATTTTCACCGTCTAAAATAATGGATACCAAACAATCATCTCGACCTTGATTTGAATGATAAATATTTTGCAAATTTTGAATAAAATCATTCACCGCATCTTTGGCGTTCCATTCCGAATAATGAAAGCCAATCAAATCAGACAAACCATCATCCCGAAAAAAACAATACATTTTTCCTTGCTGGAATTGATAGGGTGTATGCATCCAACCATGTGATAGAGCTTGTGTATGGGTGCTTGCTTGCAAACTATTATGTAACACCGATTGACCACTGGCCACCCATTGAAATTGGTACTGTTCTAATAATTGCACACTTTCATCACTGATCCCCCCCTCTGAAGGCCAACACCCTTTGGGAGTAAAGCCAAAATAATGCTGAAAGACTTCTAAACCTTTTTTAATATGCCATTCAACTCGTTGTTTACCGCCCGCATAATTTAAATCATTCGGTAATAAGACATCGGGTTGTGCTTGGCGTGCGATATTTAAATCAAGTAATAAGGGCAAAATGGGATGGGCATAAGGGGTCATTGATAATTCAACTTTGCCTTGCTCTGCTAAATAACGATAATGCGGAATAATATTGGCTAATAATTCCGCAATAACTTGTAGTAACTGATAACGATCTTCCCAATGATAATTAAGCTGTTGATTCAATAACTCAATTACTCGAATATCTTTACGCCTAACGGTTTCACCCAGCCAAGCTAAATGATACCATACTAAAATATCCACAAAATACTGTTCATTATAATAACAAATAATTTCGTCATCACAATCAACTAACTGGGCTAAATCGGCCAAGCGTTTGAATGCAGGAAAGGGTTCAATTAAATAACGGCGATTCGCTTTTAAACAAGCATTTAATAAGGAACGACGATAGCCTTTGTGATTAGGAAGATTACGATAAGACAAGGCAGCCAGCAATGGGTCTTGAATCGGCTTACCATATTGCAAAAAATCATTCACTTGAATGGCATAATCATCAATTTGTTCTAATAATGTCGGCACAAAATTCACTACCGCACAAGCACCCGGTGTTGCCTCAATATGAGCCGCCATATCAATATAATCTTTAATCGCATGCAAATACGTCCAAGGCAAATGATATTCTCTAGTAAACGCATCTCGATATTCAGGCTGATGCATATGCCAACATAAAACCACAGGTAATGCCATATTGAGTCCCAAAATTTGTAGTGATAAAAACCTAAAACTAACGCAAAAAGTGTAACTGCTGTCCTAACATTTCTGGAGTTACTAATACGACCCCTTTCGGTGACACATAAAATCGTTGTTTATCCTGTTCAATATCTTCACCAATCACCGTATCCGCAGCAATTTTACAGCCACGATCAATTAATGCCTTGTTAATCCGACAACGTCGCCCGACATCCACATCAGGCAAAATCACCGAATTATTGACTTCCGAATAAGAATTCACTCTAACATTAGAGAATAATAAAGAATGTCTTACCACGGCACCCGAGATAATACAGCCACCTGACACCATTGAATCCACTGCCATACCACGTCTATCATCATCATCAAATATAAACTTAGCAGGGGGGAGTTGTTCTTGATACGTCCAAATGGGCCAATGATTATCATAAAGATTTAACTCAGGTGTGACGCCAATTAACTCTAAATTCGCTTCCCATAAGGAATCAATCGTACCCACATCTCGCCAATAATTTTGTTTACAACCACTGTCATCATAACAAGGATAGGACATTACTCGATATTTCGCAATACTATTCGGAATAATATCTTTGCCAAAATCGTGATGTGAGCGAGAATCATCCGCATCTTTGATCAATTGCTCATATAAAAATTTAGTATTAAACACATAAATCCCCATAGAAGCTAATGCTTTGTTTGCTTTGTCTGGCATTGGTTTTGGGTGTGTCGGTTTCTCGGTAAATTCCACAATACGACCATGATTATCTGCGGTCATGACACCAAATGCTTTTGCTTGCTCCAAAGGGACTTCCATACAAGCAATAGTAACATCGGCCTGCTTTTCGACATGATGGGCAACCATTGTGCCATAATCCATTTTATAAACATGATCGCCTGCCAGAATTAATACATACTCAGGATTATGACGGCGAATAATATCTAAATTTTGGTAAACGGCATTGGCTGTCCCCGTATACCAATCATCCGCAATCCGTTGTTGTGCAGGTAATAATTCGACAAATTCATTAAATTCCCCACGCAAAAACCCCCACCCTTTCTGAATATGCCGAATTAATGAATGGGCTTTATATTGTGTTACTACCCCAATACGCCGAATGCCTGAATTGACACAGTTAGACAATGGAAAATCAATAATACGGAATTTGCCTCCGAAAGGCACCGCAGGTTTCGCACGCCATAACGTCATATCGTGCAGTCGAGACCCTCGACCGCCTGCTAAAATTAATGCTAAAGTATCTCTGGTCAAACGACTGACAAATCTGGGATCGGTATTTTTATTCATGGTACGTTCTCATTAATATTTATTAAAGAATATAGAAAGTAGTCATCCTATGACCACGATGTGATAACATGATGTCATTATGACCAAATAATTTAACCGAATTGCTTATGAAATCAACCTTATTACCGCAACACTTTGATCCTGATCTAAAAAAAATTACCCAAGCAAGGCATCATGATCCCTTTCAAGTTTTGGGTAAACATCATTATCAAGACCAAGATATTATTCGCTTTCATTGTCCCCAAGCAAAAGCAGTTTATTTAGCACGTCATCAACACCCCCCTTTTCAACGCATAGATGATACCGATATATTTATTTGGCAAGGCAAACTCGAATCCTCACAACTGCCTTATCGCATTCAGTGGCAAGATTACCACAATCAAATTCATGAAATTTATGACCCTTACAGTTTTCCACCGCAACTTAATGACTTTGATCTGCATTTATTTGCTCAGGGTAAACACTTACATATTTACCGCTTCTTAGGTGCCCATCCCCATATGGTTGATCATATTAAAGGCATTTTATTTGCGGTTTGGGTACCGAATGTTGAACGTGTTAGCGTTGTCGGTGATTTTAATGATTGGGATGGGCGTCGTCATCCCATGCGAATTCGAGGTGGCAGCGGGGTATGGGAATTATTTATCCCTGAATTAGCTATGGATACACTGTACAAATTTGAAATTCGTAGCCCAGCAGGTGAGGTTTTTCTAAAATCAGACCCCTATGCCCAAGCCTTTGAAATGAGACCGAATACCGCTTCTAAAATTATCGCTGACTCTGATTATCAATGGCAAGATACGCATTGGCGACAACAACGCCAACAACAAGCCTACTCTCAACAAGCCATTTCAATCTATGAACTGCATATTGGCTCTTGGCAAATCCCTGAAAATGGGAAAGTAAACTATCGACAACTGGCGACAAAACTAGTGGATTATGTACGAGAAATGGGGTTTACTCATATTGAATTACTCCCCATCACAGAATATCCTTTAGATGAATCTTGGGGATACCAAGTCACAGGTTATTTTGCCCCCAGCAGTCGTTATGGGAATGCCGATGATTTTCGTTATTTTGTTGATTATTGCCATCAACATCATATTGGGGTTATCATGGATTGGGTGCCTGCCCATTTTCCTAAAGATGCCCATGGCTTGGCACGATTTAACGGCTCAGCACTCTATGAACACGAAGACCCTAGACTAGGCGAACATCAAGATTGGGGGACCTTAATTTTTAATTATGGTCGTTTTGAAGTGAAAAACTTTCTGATCAGCAATGCCATTTACTGGCTAGAAGAATATCACATTGATGGCTTAAGAGTAGATGCGGTTGCCTCAATGTTATACTTAGATTATTCCCGTGAGGCGAATCAATGGTTACCCAATAAATATGGGGGTCGTGAAAACTTAGAAGCCATTGCATTTTTGCAAGAACTGAATCATATTGTGGCGGAACGTTTTGCAGGGGTCATGATGATAGCGGAAGAATCCACCGCATGGCCACAAGTTACCCGTCCTACTTGGTTAGGGGGCTTAGGATTTAGCATGAAATGGAATATGGGTTGGATGAATGATACTTTAGAATATATGGAAAAAGATCCAATTTATCGCCATTATCACCATGATAAACTTACCTTTGGTTTACTCTATGCCTTTAGTGAAAATTTTGTCATTGCCTTATCACATGATGAAGTCGTACATCAAAAACGTTCGCTACTCAATAAAATGCCAGGGGATCAATGGCAACAATTTGCTAACTTAAGATTGCTTTATTTGTATATGTTCACCTATCCAGGTAAAAAACTCTTATTCATGGGCGGAGAATTTGCCCAAAGCAATGAATGGCAGGAATATCAAGCCCTGAATTGGGACTTACTGCAATATCCATTACACCAAGGCATCAAAACCCTAGTGACTGATCTTAACCAACTTTACAAAAACCATGCCTGTTTACATCGCAGTGATTTTGATCGTCAAGGCTTTCGCTGGATAGATTGCCATGATAGTGCCCAATCCATCTTAGTTTACCAACGTCAGCATCAAGAACAACAATTAATTATTATACTTAATTTTACCCCAGTGGTACGGCATCATTACCGTATTGGTTTACCTCAAGCAGGAGAATATCAAGAAATATTAAATTCCGATTCGGACTATTATGGTGGTAGCAATGTTAGTAATGGTTGTGATATTCCAACTGAAAACATCAATTGGATGAACCAGACGTGTTCCGTAGAAATTAGCCTACCACCATTGGCAGGTATTGTACTGCAAAAAAAATCACTATGACAAATGCCATTAAAATTCCAGATCACATCCTAAAGCGTATTCATTTGTTTCAAAGTTTGACCACAGAAGAATTTGAATTAATCAAACAACATAAACGAGTGATACAACTGGAAGCCGGCGAAAATTTATTCAAACAAGAACAAGCGGCTTATCATTTTTATTGGTTACATCAAGGGCAAATAAAATTGTATCGCATTTCTACCAATGGTAATGAAAAAATTATTGATATTATCCAAGCACAACATAGTTTTGCAGAAGCCGTCATGTTTATGCAAAGGAAAAGCTATCCTGTGAATGCGAATGCCTTAAAACCTAGTATCGTCCTTGCTTTTGATAATGCTACATTTTCTAAAATTCTTCAAACCTCGCAACAAACGTGTTTTCGCATCATGGCAACCATGAGTTGCCGTTTACACCAACTTATCAACGACATTGAAGAACTCACCTTACAACAAGCAAATTCACGTTTAGTCCACTATCTACAACAACAAATTTTTTATCATCAAACCCAAGTGCCTCTCAGCAAGCCCCCAATAATCATTGATTTAGATATTTCTAAACAAGTTTTAGCGTGTCGCTTATCAATGAAACCTGAAACCTTATCTCGTTCCCTAAAACAATTATCACAACAGCATATTATCAGTGTTAATGGCAGTCAAATTACGATTATTAACCCAGAAAAACTTCAACATATGTTATAATCAACCCGCTATCAAGCTATCTTGTCGTAAACTTACTTATCATTATGATTGTGTTAGTTTGGCATACAATAACGGCAGTTTACTGGGCAATTCATGGGGATGACGAAGCACGACAAAATTGCCTTGACCAAATAAATAAGGCATATAATCCGCTGCTTTATCATCAATAGTAACGGCAAATGTTTGCAAGCCCTGCTGTCTTGCTTCTAATAAGGCCATACGGGTATCTTCAATGCCATAACGCCCTTCATATTGATCTAAATCATTGGGTTTGCCATCGGTTAATACTAGTAATAAGCGTTGTTTGGTCGCTTGCTGAGCTAAAATCCGACTGGCCTGACGAATCCCTGCCCCCATTCGAGTATAATAATTAGGACGAATGGCATTAATTTGCCCTCGAATCATAGCATTATAGCGTTGTTGAAAGGTTTTAATTTGATAAAAACGTACATGTTGACGATAACGTGAACAAAAACCATAAATCGCTAATTGATCTTGAGTCATGGTTAAACTTTCTGCAAATAACCACAAACTTTGACGAATCACATCAATAATTCGTTTGTCATTGGCAATCCAAGCATCCGTTGATAAGGATAAATCCGCTAATAACAAACAGGATAAATCCCGCTGGGCAGCAATAAAATCCAAATAAATATTGGCTTCTTCTCGATACTGTCCTGCTAATTTATCCGCCTGATAATGACTATAGGCATCTAAATCAATGTCATAACCATTGGTCTGAGCTTTCTGCCAAATTGGGCTTGGTGCTAACATTAAAAACTGTTGTTTTAAACGTCTGGCTAATGGTCTTAACTCAGCAGGTAATTCACAAGGTATCACTGTATCCGCTTGCATTAAAATAATTTGGCAGTGATTTGCTTGTAACTGCTGTTGTTTACAATGCCATTCGGGTACGAATATTCCCTGTTGCAAAATTTGATCATCTTGTTCGCTACTGGGTAAGTCCAAATCAAAACGAATTTTAGCAGCACTGGTTTTATGGTCTCTCGCAATGCTTAATACTTCAATATCATCCGCAGTTTCAATACTGGCTTCTTCCTCTTCTTCTGTCGAACGATCCACTTTAACAAAATCCGCCCAAGAAAAAATGGTTTCAAACCGATACATTAACAAACCTTTGTTTTTTTCAGGCATATCCGTATATTCTGCTTGGCGTTGACGATAATCTTGTGCCAATGCTTGCTGACTGGCAACTTTTTCATCTTGAGTCTCAGCCATTGCTTTAGACGGAGCCGTTGATAATTGTGGCGGATTAGGATGTAGCCATAACATAACAGGTTGAAATGGTTGTTTTGCGGGTGGTAAAGCCTGCACTGAATTAGGATGCCTTAAGGCTTGCTGAATGGCTTGTTCTTGCGGATGACTATCCACGGCAGGTCTTAATGCTAAGTAGTTATCAAGCAAACGCTGATATAATTGTGCTAAGCCAGGAAATTGTTGACATAAAAATTGGGTATGATGCTGGTTTTGTATTAACCAAGATTGTTGTACATCGATTGTTTGTGCTTGGGTAGTTAAGGCAGTTAACCAAAAATACAAATCTTGGTTTAATTGTTGTTGTGGAAATAAAGCAATACTGGCAGGAAGATATAATCGTTCCTGGTTAATCCAAGCTAATTCAACCGTATGACCACTGCCTGCTAAGCGTTGCCAAAATGAACGACTGGCGCCATGTAACGCTGCGGTGCCTGCCACAATTTCTATGGCTGGATGACCGCCTAAACCCCGAAAAAACACGCCTAATTTTTTTTTAAGCCCGTCTAAATCCACTTTCGCTTGAGCAAACTCTTCATTGGAACGTTGACTAATCCAACGATGCCAAATTTGCCCCATATACGCTTCCATAATTTAATTTATATCTTAGAATTAGGGTTGGACTTCGTCCAATTTAATAAAGAAAATTGCAGTGCTTGTACTTGATAACAGCCAGCAATACATTGACCACATTGCGTACATGTAAACATTTTACGCTTAATGGTTCGAGGTTTTAAACGCATAGGGCATACTTGATCGCAAACTTGTTGACAAGATTGACAATGTTTGGCGCGAGTTTTATCAAATCTTACTAACATTGCTTTAGGGTTTGCCATCCAAACCAAACTTTGAAACAACCCCACCGCACAACCAAAACGACAAAATAAATGTCTTGCCAATAAAAACTCTAAACTAAACACAAGGCTTGCCACAGTAAGAAAAATAAATTGAAACTGGCTTAAGCTACCATGCCAAAGATTATAATACAGTGTAAATGGGGCAATTAAATAACTCAGTAAAGTCAAGGCCCATAAAAATCCAAAACCAATTACCGCAGGAATGACTGCTAACCAATAAATGGCTTGGGCTTGATGACCGAGTAGTGGTTTGCTTTCCCATAGACTAGGTTTACCTATGGCTTTGACCATCAGTTGATTAATAGTTTCGACTACCGAAAAATGTGGACATAGCCAACCACAATACACCCGCCCATAAAACCAAGAAACCACAATAAATATCAACACTAAACTCAGCAATGGCACAAATACTAGAAAAACTAAACGAAATATGGCATCGGTAGTAGAAATTTGTTGCTGTGCTAATTCCCCAATCCCTAAGGTCCAATTTTTCCCTAGAATAATAAAATGCCCTAAATCTAAATCTAAACGAAACAAATCCAATGGCGGTGCCATAACAAATAAAATAAAAAATCCCATCTGCAAGCAATGTCGCCACCGTTGCCATTGCATAGGCGTGTTTAACATTAGAGAGAACTTAGTTTCCATGAGAATATCTTGCCTGCCAATGCTTGACTTAATCCTAACACCCCAATTAACACAAAACTCGCGTGAACAACCGTAAAATACAAAATAAGCATCACCCAAGTATAAACTTGAGCAAAACCACCCAACATTACCATACTTAGGCTGACGAGCAGTAATAAAATTCCAGCCCAAATGCTAAACATCACAGTCTGTTTTAAATGGCTTCGTACAAAGGCAGAAGTATGCCGACGATGCTTAACAAATAATCCGAATAATATTATAAAAGCGATTCCAGGTAGTAATAACAAATTAAGCAGATATAAAACTTCAGCCCAAACGGCTAAGCGTTGCTCAGGTTTTTCCAAAGCTAGCATAAACCACCTCCATTAAGCCATTGATAACCTCTAAATCATCGCTTAACGGCTCAATCAATGCACAACGACATGCCTCTACTATAGAAAAACCTGAGGCAATTAAACGCGCGGTATAAACTAATAAGCGAGTACTGGCCCCTTCTTCTAAATCATAATCTTTCAGTTTGCGTAAGGCTTGTGCTAAAGCGACTAGGCGTTTTGCCATAAACTCATCAATCTCTGCTTCTTGTTGCAAAATTTGTTGTTCCATAGCAGCATTTGGATAGTCAAACCTTAACGCAATAAACCGTTGTCTGGTACTAGGTTTCAAGCCTTTCATCAGATTCTGATACCCTGGATTATAGGATACCACTAACATAAAATCATCTGAGGCAGATAAGACTTCACCTGTACGTTCAATCGGCAAAATGCGTCTATCATCGGATAAGGGATGCAATACAACCGTTGTATCTTTACGCGCTTCAATCACCTCATCTAAATAACAAATCCCACCTTGACGTACCGCTTTCGTTAAAGGCCCATCATGCCATAAGGTTTGACCTTCATGAATTAAATAGCGTCCCACTAAATCCGCAGCGGTTAAATCGTCATGACAAGCAATCGTGTATAACTCCTGTCGCAATTTTGCTGCCATATAGGCAATAAATCGGGTTTTACCACAACCCGTTGGCCCTTTAATCAACACTGGTAATTGATTTTGATAGGCATAGGTAAACAGCTCGATCTCATTGGCTTGCGGTAAATAAAAGGGTAAGGATTCGCTTAACTGGTTCATCATAAGTTATTAGGGTAGCGATAAAACTACCCCGATCATACTATCACTTAACATCAACGGTTGCTGTTGTGGCAGATGAATCACCGCTCTCAATAAAAAAGCTGATCAAATATACGATCAAACCAATAAAAAATACCCCACCTGCTAATTCTCGTAACCAATAAAAAATCATCACCTGATCTTGCGTTTGCATAAATGACATTGGCGTATCGCTCACCCGTTGCAACCATACTTGCAAAATACCTGCAGCCGTTAAAAACAACGTAATAAATATAATTGAAATAGTCATTAACCAAAATGACCACATTTCCCACACTTGGGCTTTTTCACTATTTGCAGCTGCTCGCCCTCGTAGTAATGGCATGGCATAGGAAATAATGGCCAACACAATCATCACATAAGCCCCATAAAACGCCATATGACCATGAGCGGCGGTGATTTGAGTGCCATGCGTATAGTAATTCACAGGGGCTAAAGTATGTAAAAAGCCCCAAACACCTGCCCCTAAAAATGCCATCACAGCCGTACCTAAGGCCCATAAAACTGCTGGTTTATTCGGGTGTTCCCGACGACGTTGATTGACCATATTAAAGGCATAAACCGTCATCATGAAAAATGGAATTGGTTCCAAAGCAGAAAACACTGATCCCCATATCTGCCAATATTCAGGCGCACCAATCCAATAATAGTGATGACCTGTCCCAATCACGCCTGTGATTAATGTCATGGCAATAATAATATATAACCATTTTTCAATAATTTCTCTATCCACACCCGTTACTTTAATCAAAATAAAGGCCAAAATCGCCCCTAAAATGAGTTCCCATACACCTTCTACCCAAAGATGCACTACCCACCACCAATAATACTTATCCAATACTAAATTGCTGGGATTATAAAACGAAAACAAAAACATCACCGCAAGGCCAACTAATCCCATTAATAACACCATATTCACCACTGTTTTACGACCTTTCAAGATCGTCATACCAATATTGTATAGAAAGCCCAACGCCACAATGACAATACCAATTTTGGTCATCGTGGGCTGCTCCAAAAATTCTCGTCCCATTGTTGGTAAAAAATGATTTCCTGTGATCTCGGCTAAAGTCGCATAAGGGACAAGTAAATATCCCAAAATAGTCACCCCCCCTACCACTGTGAAAATAATACAAAGTATCCAAGCCAGTTTAGGACTGTGTAATTCCGTTTCGGCTTCCTCTGGCACTAAATAATAAGAAGCCCCCATAAAACCGAATAGCAACCATACAATCAACAAATTCGTATGTACCATTCTTGCCACATTAAATGGAATCGCTGGAAATAAAAAATCCCCAATGACATATTGCATGCCAATGATCAAACCGAATAAAATCTGACCAACAAACAAAGCAATTGCCACAATGAAATAGGGTTTTGCGACAGCCTGTGATGAATATTGCATAAAAACTCCTTTATTTTTGTAATGTTTAACCTTCAATATTTGGTGGCCAATCTGCGGTATTAATTTCTGAGGTCCACTTCAAAAAAGCGACTAATGCTTCTAATTCCTCCTCAGTTAAATTAAACTGTGGCATTTGTCTGCGACCAGGTGCCTTACTTGGCTGTGCTTTTATCCATGCTTTAATAAAGGCACCCCCCCCTTGGTCACCACCTCGCCGTTGATAGACATTACCTAATTCAGGGGCATAATACGCCCCTTCCCCCAATAGGGTATGGCAACCAATACAATCATTCTTTTCCCAAACATCTTTACCCATTGCCACTTGCGGTGTAATATTTTCCCTGTGATCCCGTTTAGGTAGTGCAGATGAGGTATCCACAGTTAAGCCAATAAATAATAGAATAAAAAACAAACTTCCCCCGTAAAAAATATTTCTTGCCATGGCTTTGGTAAATTTATCACTCATTGCCTTAGTTCTCCTATAAAATCTTTCTAAAATCTTTCCAAGGTATTTTAGTCTAGTTTGCTGGATAAATCATTTTTCGCCTTGATCTAGATCAAGGTAAAAAATGATTTAATCACTAGGCTTAGATGATAAAATTGACCAAAGGAGTAATCATGTTAAAACAAAAACTTTTTCTTGCAAGCACTTGTTTACTTATGTCAAGTTGGACGATAGCAGGTAGCGATCACCCGAAAATATCTAAAGAAGGGATGATGTATGAAGGCGCCCCCTCATCAATTCAATCGGCAAAACAAGTCATCACCCCAGGCGCACCAAGTTTAAGCCAACGAGAATTTGAACGAGGCAAAAAAATCTTTTTTGAACGCTGTGCAGGTTGTCATGGGGTATTACGCAAAGGTGCAACAGGCAAACCCTTAACCCCCGATATTACGCAAAAACGTGGCACGGAATATCTTAAGGTTTTTATTAATTACGGCTCGCCTGCGGGTATGCCAAACTGGGGTACGTCTGGTGAACTCACCCAAGAAGAAGTGGATATTATGGCAAGATATATCCAACACGACCCCCCCGTACCACCAGAATGGGGCATGGAAGAAATGAAAGCCACATGGCGAACCTATGTCCCAGTTGAGAAGCGTCCGACTAAAAAAATGAATCACTACAATTTAGAAAACCTATTTGTAGTTACCTTAAGGGATACAGGGCAAGTGGCCTTAATTGACGGCGACAGCAAAAAAATTATTAATATTATTAAAACAGGATATGCCGTCCATATTTCACGCCCTTCCTCATCAGGTCGTTATATTTTTACCATTGGTCGTGATGCTAAAATTGACTTAATTGATCTCTGGATGGAAACACCCAGCAAAGTGGCTGAAATCAAAGTTGGTTTAGAAGCCCGTTCCGTTGAAACCTCAAAATTTAAAGGCTATGAAGATAAATATGCCATTGCAGGCTCTTACTGGCCACCGCAATATGTGATTATGGATGGTGATAGTTTAGAACCTTTAAAAATCGTCTCAACTCGTGGCATGACGGTGGACACTCAAGAATACCATCCTGAACCTAGGGTTGCAGCTATTGTGGCCTCCCATGAAAAACCTGAATTTATTGTTAATGTCAAAGAAACGGGGAAAATTCTATTAGTCAATTACAGTGATGTTGAAAATCTTAAAGTTACCTCTATTGATGCGGCGAGATTTTTACATGATGGCGGTTGGGATTCTACCCAACGTTACTTTTTAACCGCCGCTAATAAATCCAATAAAATCGCAGTGATTGATTCCAGAGAGGGAAAATTAGCCAGTTTAATCGAGGTGGGCAAAATTCCCCATCCAGGACGTGGAGCTAACTTTGTTGATAAGCAATATGGCCCTGTCTGGGCAACTAGTCATTTAGGTGATAATACCATTGCCGTTATTGGCACTGATCCTAAAAATCATCAACAATACGCTTGGCAAGTGGTACGCACTTTAAAGGCTCAGGGGGGTGGATCATTGTTTATTAAAACCCATCCGAAATCTAAAAATCTCTGGGTAGATACCCCATTAAATCCAGTGAAAACCATTAGTCAATCCGTTGCTGTATTTGATCTCAATCATTTAAACCAAAAATATCAAGTATTACCAATTGCCCAATGGGCAGATTTAGGTGAAGGCCCTAAACGGGTCGTACAACCTGAATATAATAAATATGGTGATGAAGTTTGGTTTTCGGTTTGGAATGGCAAAACCCAACAATCGGCATTAGTGGTCGTCGATGATAAAACACGGCAGTTAAAAGCGGTGATAAAAGACAAAAAGCTCATCACACCGACAGGTAAATTTAATATGTATAATACTATGCATGATATTTACTAAACGCCTAAAAAAACTAGAGCAACCAAAAAAAATTGGTTGCTCTGCTTGTTGCTTATATGAAAACGATACTTAATCCACTCAATCATATGAAATATTTACTATTATTATCCTTACTTTTCTATAGTCTGTCAGGACAGACTCACCCAAGTGTTGATCGTCAACAACAGATTATCTACTTGTTAAGACATGATTGTGGTGCTTGTCATGGAATGACCTTAAAAGGTGGACTCGGCCCTGCCTTACTGCCAGCAAACTTAGTAAACAAAGCCAACTCACGATTAGTGAATACTATTTTATCAGGCCGTCCTGATACGGCAATGCCAGGCTGGCGTTTTTTATTAAACAAAGATGAAACGCAATGGTTAGTGAAACAACTGAAACAAGGCATTCCCAATGAATAAACTTAAGCAATATTTACTATTATTTCTTATCCTATTTGCCCCCATGCAAATTCATGCAAAATGTGGCGAAATGCGAGGGACAGGAGATTTAGGGGTTGTGATTGAACGAGCCAATCATTCTATTTTGATTGTTGATACTAGCCATCCTAGTATTTTATGCCAAATTACAGGTTTAGGTGATTTATCCCATGCTTCAGTAGTCTATTCTAAAGATCAACGTTATGCCTATATTTTTGGTCGTGATGGAGGTTTGAATAAAATTGATGTCTTACAAGGAAAATTAGTCAATCGTATTATACAGGCAGGAAATTCAATCGGCGGTGCTATTTCAGAAGATGGTCGCTGGGTTGCAACGGCAAATTATCAACCAGGGGGAATTAAGATATTTTCAGCAGATACCTTGGCACTCGCATTAGAAATCAAAACCAATGCGAAAGTCGTCGGTCTCGTTGATGCCCCGAAACAACAATTCATATTTAGCCTTTGGGATACAGGTGAAATTTGGCAAGTTGATATTCGCCATATTCAAACCCCAATCATAAAAAAATATGTCAATATAGGAAAACAACCTTATGATGGTCTAATTACTCCAGAAGGTCGTTATTATATCGCAGGTTTATTTGGGGAATCTGGTTTAGCGTTATTAGATTTATGGCAAAATAATCCAAATGTCAAAAGAATTCTAGCTATGGTCAGCAATAGTAATGCGTTGCCTGTTTATAAAATGCCCCATCTGGAAGGCTGGGCATTAGCAGGTCATCTGGCTTTTATTCCAGCCGTCGGTCAACATCAAATTTGGGTATTAAACCGCCAAACTTGGCAAAGAATAAAAACTATTGAGATGGCAGGACAACCCGTATTTGCCATAGCCAATCCTAACCAACGTCAAATTTGGGTTAATTTTGCTTTGCCCGATAATCATTTACTGCAAATTATTAATACCCAAACCTTAAGCATTGAACGCCAGCTTAGTCCTGGTAAAGGGGTCTTGCACATGGAATTTACCCCTAAAGGGGATCAAGTATGGGTATCGGTTAGGGATGAAGATAAAGTAGTAGTATATGAGACGAATACCCAAAAAATCATCACTACCCTGCCCGCCCAAAAACCCAGTGGCATATTTTTTACGAATCGTGCCAATAAAATTGGGCTATAATCATGCTAAGTCCTTTAGAACGACAGATTCTTAACCAATATCAACATCATTTTCCATTATCAACCACCCCTTATGCTGATATGGCCAAAGCATTAAAACTTTCCGAAGCAAGCGTCATCCACTGCCTTAGGGGCTTAATGAGAAAAGGGGTTATCAGTCGTATTGGCCCTGTGTTTCAAGCAAAGAAAATGGGTGCTAGCACTTTGGTTGCCATGGCAGTCCCTACCGAACGCTTAGAAACGGTTGCGGCATTGATCAATAGCTATGAAGAAGTGAATCACAACTATGAACGCAATCATCAATTCAATTTATGGTTTGTGGTCATTGCCCAAACCTGGGCAGATATTATACAATTATTGGCGGAAATTGAAACCATTACCCAATTACCTTTATTGAACCTGCCTATGGAAACGGATTATTATATTGATTTGGGCTTTCCAATTTAAGGATTCGCAAAAATGACCATGGATACGATTGATACCATCGATCAAGAGCTAATCTATGCTATTCAAGATGGCTTACCGTTGGTTTCACATCCCTATCAAACCATTGCAACACAATTGGGACTGACGGAACAACAAGTCGTTACACGTTTAAATAGACTAAAACAACAAGGTTTCATCAAACGTTTTGGCATTGTGGTTCATCATAAAGAGCTTGGCTATAAAGCCAATGGTATGGTAGTTTGGGACATTCCTGATCAACAGGTTGATAATATTGGACAGATGCTTGCTAACTTTCCTTATATCACCTTATGTTATCGCCGTCCAAGACGCTTACCCTTATGGCCTTATAATTTGTTTTGTATGATTCATGGGAAAAATCAAGCCCAAGTTTTAAACTATTTAGAGCAATTAAAACAACAAGAAAACTTAAGCCAATTTCATTGCCAAATATTATTTAGCCAACGCCGATTTAAACAACGTGGGGCAAGATTTTCACTAAAAAAAACCAACGAAATGCAGTATGTTTGACGATCTTGAGACAAAAATTATCAATCAATTACAAGAGAGTTTTCCCTTATGTTCCCAACCATTTGCCAAATTGGCTGAACAATGGCAAACGGATGAACAAGTCATTATAAATAAAATCCAAGCCCTATTAGATCAGGGCATATTAACACGTTTTGGCCCCTTATATAATGCGGAAAAATTGGGGGGTGCCTTCTGTTTATGTGCCATGCAGGTAAAAGGCCAAGATTGGGATACGGTTGTAAGCATCGTGAATGGCTTTACAGAAGTTGCCCATAATTATCAACGACAACATCGGCTGAATATGTGGTTTGTCTTAGCGACAGAAACCCCTGAAGCAATTGCACAAATAATTCAACAAATTGAAACCCAAACCCAACAGAAAGTCTACGCCTTTCCCAAAGAACAAGAATATTATGTTGGACTCACTCTAAGCCTATCATGATGAAACAATTGTCGGCCACTGATAAACAGCTTATTTTAGCCACCCAAGCAGGTTTGCCTTTATGTGCCAAGCCTTATCAACAGCTTGCTCAACAATTACAATTAACGGAACAGCAAGTTATTGCCAAACTGGAACAATTTATCCAATGCGGTATTATTCGTCGCATTGCCGTTGTACCCAACCACTATAAATTGGGTTATACGGCTAATGCTATGTCGGTTTGGGACATAGATGACGATTTTATTGATGCCTTAGGTGAAAAAATGGCACAATTACCATTTGTTAGCCATTGCTATCAACGACCACGACATTTACCCATCTGGCCTTATAACTTATTTATCATGTTGCATGCCAAAGATAAAAGTACGATTCACACTCAAATTCAACAAATCAAGCAACAGTTACAACCCCATTACCAACGCTATGAATTGCTATATAGCAGTAAAATCTTAAAAAAAACTGGCTTACGCCTTAATCCGTAACCCAAAGGAATTTTTGATGTTTCGTGTAACCCAAATGATGCAAGAATTAATCACCCCTAGTCGCGTCCCCCTACGCAAACCGAAAGGCCCTGTGGTTATCTGGAATTTAATCCGCCGTTGTAATTTAACCTGTAAACATTGTTATTCGATTTCTGCGGATAAAAACTTTCCAGGGGAATTAAGCTTAGAACAAATTGATACCGTAATGGATGATCTCAAAGCCTTTCATGTGCCCGTGTTGATTTTATCAGGTGGCGAACCCTTATTACATCCCCATATTTATACCATTGCCAAACGTGCCAAAGCCATGGGATTTTATGTGGGTTTATCAACGAATGGCACCTTGATCACCCAAGCGAATATTAATGCCATTGCTGAAATTGGTTTTAATTATGTTGGGATTAGTATTGATGGTTTAGAAACCACCCATGATAAATTTCGGCGACAAACAGGGGCATTTGCTGCCTCAATGCAAGCCATAGCATTATGCCAGCAACACGGCATTAAGGTTGGCTTACGCTTTACCCTAACCCAAGATAATGCCAAGGAATTTCCGGCCATATTGCAATTAATGCAATGCTATAATATTGATAAATTTTACTTATCCCATTTAAATTATAGTGGTCGTGGCAATCGCAACCGTCAGGACGATGCCAATTATCAAATGACTCGTCAAAGCCTAGATTTATTATTTCATACTTGTTGGCAACAACTGCAAACGAATCAGCCCAAAGAATACGTTACAGGGAATAATGACGCAGACGGGGTTTATTTTTATCACTGGGTAAGCCAGCATTACCCTGACAAGGCAGACCATATTAAACAACGCTTACAACAATGGGGTGGTAATTCCTCAGGTGTGAATATCGCTAATATTGATAATCTTGGCGAGGTTCACCCTGACACCTTTTGGTGGGATTATCCTTTAGGTAATGTGAAACAACGCCCCTTTTCTAAGATATGGCAAGATCATTCTGATCCATTGATGGCAGGCCTGAAACAGTCCCCGAGACCCTTGCAAGGTCGTTGTCATGCGTGTCAATACCAAGCCATTTGTGGTGGTAATACGAGAGTACGGGCTTATCAATTGACAAACAATGCTTGGGCAGAAGACCCCGGTTGTTATTTAACTGATAATGAAATTGGCGTGTCTTATGCCCAAACTAGACTTAAAGTTACCCCTTATTCTAAACAACAGAAAAAGACCGAAAAAACCCAACATGCTTAAATTGCAATTCAAACTATGGTTAATTTTTTACTGGCTAGTTGCGACAGCAGCAATGCCAGCGTCAAACCTTTATCAACAATACTGTGCCAATTGTCATGGGAAAAATCGCTTGGGACTAATGGGCCCTGCATTATTGCCTGAAAACTTAGGTCGCTTATCCCCTGAACAAGCGAAACAAGTCATTCGCAATGGGCGTAACGCTAGTCAAATGCCTGCCTTTCCGCAACTCAGCACCGCACAAATTAAACAACTCATTGACGATATATATACCCCCTTAACTCCCCCACCCAAGTGGGAGAAAGAGCAAATGCTGGCAACCCAATGGCTGTATCCCAACCCTGATACCCTCGCTTCTCAACCCATTTTCAAAACGCAAGATTATCTCAATCTATTCGTAGTGGTAGAATTGGCAGACCATTATATTAGCCTTTTAGATGGTAATAATTTCAAAGTCATTACTCGAATTAAAACTCGCCCTGTGTTACATGGTGGGCCAAAATATTCCAGTGATGGCCGTTATGTTTATTTATCCTCACGCAATGGTTGGATTAGCAAAATTGATTTATATAATCTTAAAACTGTGGCTGAAATTCGCGCAGGCATTAACACACGGAATATTGCTTTATCCGCAGATGATCACTACATTTTAGTCGGTAATTATTTCCCTCATAATCTGGTGATTTTAGATGCCAATGACTTAAGCCCAATTAAAATCATCCCTGTTCGCAATGATTTTGGTCAAAGCTCACGAGTGAGTGCCGTCTATACCGCACCGCCAAGACACAGTTTTATTGTGGCACTTAAAGACTTACCTGAAATCTGGGAGATCTATTATCAAGCCCCTAAAGAACCCATTTATCAAGGCTTAGTCCATGACTATCAATACCAAGAAGGCATTGCCCAAACGGAAAAATTTGCTATCCGTAAAATTCATTTAACGCATTATTTGGACGATTTCTTTTTTGATCAAAATTACCAACATATTTTAGGGTCGGCTCGTTCTAGTCAAACCCAACAGCCAAGTCCTGTACAAGTAGTAAATTTATTCGTGGGTCGAACGATTGCTGAAATCCCAATCCAAGGCTTACCTCATTTGGGGTCAGGCATTAGTTGGGATTATAATAATACCCGTGTTTTAGCCACACCCAATTTAAAAACGGGTTTAATTAGTATTATTGATCAAAGCAACTGGAAAATTATTAAACAACTGCCCACTTTAGGACCGGGATTCTTTTTGCGTAGCCATCCAAATTCCCCTTATGCTTGGACAGACGTATTTTTTGGCCCCAATAAAGATGCGATTCACATCATTGACAAACAAAGCCTAGCAATCGTGAAAACTTTAAAACCTATCCCCAATAAAACTTCTGCCCATGTTGAATTTACCAAAGACGGTCGTTATGCTTTGTTAAGCATTTGGGAAGAGGATGGTGCAATTATTGTGTATGACAGCCATACCTTAGAAGAAGTAACTCGCCTACCCATGAAAAAGCCTTCAGGGAAATATAATATTTATTTAAAAACTCGCTATTTAGAAGGCACTAGTCATTGATTGAACAATAGACAAGCAAGTTGATATGCTAGCCAGCATATCAACTCACAATGCGAAATACGCCTAAAATAAAGGCTAGCATAAAAGAAAATCCCACTAAAATTAGCGTCTAGACATTAATTGCTCTAAAATTGGATCTAAAATCAATTCCATTGCAAACCCCATTTTGCCCCCAGGAACCACCATAGAATTACGTCGAGACATAAATGAATTAGGAATCATGTCCAGTAAATAAGGAAAATCAATATTAAATTTCTTAGGATCACGGAAACGAATGACCACAAAACTTTCATCAGGAGTTGGAATATCTCTAGCAATAAATGGATTAGAAGTATCAACGGTTGGGACACGTTGGAAGTTAATGTCAGTATTGGAAAACTGAGGCGTAATATAATGAATATAATCATCCATACGGCGTAAGATCGTATCTACAATAGCATCTGCTGAATAACCACGTTCGGCATTATCTCTATGAATTTTTTGAATCCATTCTAGGTTGACAATCGGTGTTACTCCAATCAATAAATCAACATATTGAGCAATATTTACCCCAAGTTTGTCATCAATGATACCACCATGCAAACCTTCATAAAATAATAAATCAGTGTTATCAGGAATGTCTTGCCAAGGCGTAAATTCCCCTGGATTTTGACCATAAGGTTCCGCTTCTTCTTCACTATGCAAATAATAACGTTTTTTACCCTGTCCAGTTTCCCCATAGACTTTAAATAATTCTTCAATTTTGTCAAATAAATTGGCCTCTGGCCCAAAATGACTTAGGTCTTTGCCCTGTTTCACGGCTTCCGAAATCATTTGTTTCATCGCTTTCCGATCATAACGATGAAAACTATCCCCTTCCACAATCACCGCATTTATATTTGTACGATAAAAAATATGTTCTAAAGCACGTTTAACCGTCGTAGTACCCGCACCAGAAGAGCCAGTTACCGCAATCACAGGATGTTTTCTAGACATTTAAGACTCCTTAAATTAGTTCAAAAAGAACCCGAAATTAGAACCAAAATAGCGAGTTTTGTCAAATCTAAAGTAATGTACTATGTTAATATCATGGTAATTTCAAGCTAAGTCCGTTAAAATTGCCCTCTTTATGGCATACTATAATAATGACAGGAAAGATTATGGAGACAATCACCCTTAGCACTGAAATGATGGCAGTCCTTGCCATTCTTGCCTTTACTATTTATTTATTTGTTTCAGAAATCGTCCGTGTTGATGTTGCAGCTATTTTAGTTATGGTGATAATTGGATTAACGGGTTTAATCCCCGGTTATGATGGTTTAATCCCTGCTAAGGATTTATTTAATGGCTTTGCGAGTAATGCGGTGATTTCTATTATTGCAGTGATGATCATAGGAGCAGGTTTAGATAAAACGGGAGTCATGGCAATCGTTGCCACTAAAATTTTACAATTTGGAGGTAACACGGAAAGCCGAATTATTACCATTCTTTCTTCTACTGTTGGCATTATTTCCAGCTTTATGCAGAATGTAGGGGCAGCCGCTTTATTTCTCCCCGTGGCTAACCGTATTTCTCGCCGTACGCATATTCCTTTATCTCATTTGTTAATGCCTATAGGATTTTGTGCGATTTTAGGTGGTACCGTAACCATGGTGGGTTCAAGTCCCCTAATTTTATTAAACGATTTAATTTTGACCTCGAACAAATCTTTAGAAGCTCAAGGCTTAGTACCCATGGATACCTTTGGTTTATTTGCCGTAACCCCCATTGGTCTCGCATTAATTGCCACTGGCATCCTGTATTTCGTGATATTCGCTCGTGTCCTATTGCCTGATGCGAAACAAAAGACGGTTCACTCTAACTCTACCAATGAATATTTTGAAAAACTCTATGGTATTACGGGTTCTATTTATGAAATGCAGGTAACGCTAGAAAGCGATTTAGCGGGCTTGCGATTATTAGAACTTGAAGAAAAAAACCTCAGCATTAAAATTTTAGCCATTAAAAATGCGGATGAAATAGATATTGCCCCAGGTAGAGATGCCGAAATTTGGGTTGGAACTGAACTTGCCGTTATGGCAAATGAAGCAAGTGCCACTGCATTTGCCAAACAACATAAATTAGAAGTACGTTCCAGTTTAGAAGAGTTTAATGAAGCATTAAGCGTTACTAGTTCGGGTATTTCTGAAGTGGTTATCCATCCTAATTCTAAGCTAATTGGTCAATCGATTCATGAAATAAAAATTAGAAAACGCTACGGCATCAGTGTATTGGCAATTCATCGTAATAATCAAACCATTAGTACGGATTTACGTCATATCAAATTTCAATCTGGGGATACCCTAGTCGTTCACAGTACTTGGAAAGATTTAGGCAAGTTGGCAAAAGACCGTAACTTTGTGATTGCCACTGATTTTCCCCATGATGAAACACGTCCGCATAAATTGTATTACGGCTTATTCTTTTTTGCCGTTGCACTGGGCTTAGTATTATTTTCAGATTTAAAATTATCCGTGGCATTATTAACAGGAGCCGTTGGCATGATCGTAACAGGCGTGATCGAAATTGATGAGGCTTATAAAGCAGTAGATTGGAAAACGGTATTTTTATTGGCAAGTTTAATTCCCTTAGGTTTAGCCGTGGAGACCACAGGCACCGCAGCTTGGATCGCCCATCATACACTCAAGATTCTTGACTGGGCACCTATTTGGGGGATTCAATTAGCAATTGGTGTACTCGCAACCTTTTTTACCTTAGTCATGTCAAATGTTGGGGCAACGGTATTACTTGTCCCCTTAGCGGTTAATATTGCGGTTGGCACGGGTGCAAATCCTGCGGTCTTTGCCTTAACCGTTGGCCTTGCTACCTCTAATTCATTTATCATCCCCACTCACCAAGTCAATGCCTTAATTATGGGACCCGCTGGTTATAAAGTAACAGACTTTATACGAGCAGGCGGGATTATGACAGGACTATTTTTAGTTGTCATAATGGTCATGTTAAACATTATATTTTAATTCTAAAAAATGGGATTATTTATGTTAAAAATTATTACCTTATTGCTAATGTCATGCGTCCCTTTATTCGCTTGGAGTACAGAAATAACAGGCAAACCATTAGACCTAACCCAACATTGGATGGGTTACACGGCTATTGGTATTTTTGCCTTTGCTTATGTCTTTGTGATGATGGAAGAATTTATCCATTTACGCAAATCTAAACCCGTGATTTTAGCCGCAGGTTTAATTTGGATCGGCATTGCTATCGTCTATGGTGAACAAGCGACCTTAGTGGAACAGGCGTTTCGCCATAATCTTTTAGAATATGCGGAATTGTTTTTATTCCTAATGGTTGCAATGACTTATATCAATGCCATGGAAGAACGTCAAGTATTTGATGCCTTACGTTCATGGATGATTAATCGTGGTTTTAGTTATCAACAATTATTTTGGATCACGGGTTGTTTAGCCTTTCTATTATCACCCGTTGCCGATAATTTAACCACCGCATTAGTCATGTGTGCCGTGGTCATGGCGGTTGGCAGTGAAAAACCTAAATTTGTTTTACTCAGCTGTATTAGCATTGTGGTGGCTGCCAATGCAGGCGGGGCGTTTAGTCCATTTGGTGATATTACCACTTTGATGGTCTGGCAAAAAGGCATGGTAAAATTTCAAGAGTTTTTTGCCTTATTTTTACCGTCTGTTGCTAATTATTTAATCCCTGCGATTATTATGAGTTTTGCCATTCCGAAAGAGACACCGACAGCCAGTGGTAAAATGGTAGGCATGAAAGTTGGTGCAAAACGTATTATTGTGTTGTTTCTATTCACCATTGTTACCGCTGTAAGCGTGCATAATTTTTGGCATTTACCACCTGTACTAGGCATGATGACAGGATTAGCATACCTGCAATTTTTTGGTTTTTATTTAAAAATGCGTTATAAAAATCAAAAACGCAATGATGATAATAGTAACCCATTAACCTTTAAACGTGATGTTGAAGACGCCACCCCATTTGATATTTTTGATAAAGTTGCCCGTTCCGAATGGGATACTTTATTATTCTTTTATGGTGTGGTCATGTCAGTGGGTGGTTTGGGTTTTATTGGTTATTTGGAACTCAGCTCGACTTTAATGTATCAACAATTAGGGGCAACTTATGCGAATGTTTTGGTCGGATTGTTATCTGCAATCGTTGATAATATTCCTGTCATGTTTGCAGTATTAAGCATGCAACCCGATATGTCGCACGGTCAATGGTTATTAGTTACTTTAACGGCGGGTGTTGGTGGTAGTTTATTATCCATTGGTTCGGCAGCAGGGGTTGCTTTAATGGGTCAAGCCAGAGGCATGTACACTTTTTTTGGGCATTTAAAATGGACACCTGTGATTGCCTTAGGGTATGCCACTAGTATTGGTTTACATTTTTTAATTAATAGCCGTTATTTTCACTAAACATTCATTAATGACCTTGTAACCGCTCTAAACATAAACGATGGCGTTGATCAAATAGATAATAACAAGATAAAGATACTGCTAATAAACAGCCCAAACCTGCCACAGCAGTAATCGTGAATAAAATCATCATCTGATATTTAGCGGCTTCTAAAGGATCAGCACCTGCCATGATCTGTCCCGTCATCATCCCAGGAATGCTGACAATGCCTGCCACATTCATGGTATTAATCATGGGAATCATGCCTTGATAAATCGCTGATTTACGAATAGCTTGGGTAGCTTGTTGCCAAGTTTGCCCCAAAATCAATTTGCCTTCAATTTGGGGCGGTTGTAATTTAATCTGCTGTAATAAATAATTTAATCCGACGGCAATGCCGTTCATGGCATTGCCTAATAAAATGCCCAGTAATGGCAAAAAATACTGGGGTTGATACCAAGGTTGTAATTCTAAAACCAAAGCGACGATTTGAGATAATACCAATAAACTGGGCAATACAATAGCCAAACTGGTCATCGCAATGCCAATAGAACCTAAACGATATTGCTGTCTTGCTAAAATTTCATAACTGGCAATGACCATCATGATAATCGCAATTCCCACAACCCAAAACCAATCAGTGGCAGCAAATACTTTTTGTAACACAAATCCTAGTAATGATAATTGCAAAATCGCACGTAATGAGGCGATGATTAAAGAACGTGCTAACCCTAAGGACATAAGCATAGATATACCCGCAAGTAGGACAATCCATAAGGATACTAGGGCTAAATCATAAAACGAGAGTAATAACATAAATTCAATTAACCATTCTACTGATCATCAGCTTAAGCTAAGACGAGTAGTAATGCTACAAAAAAAACCTAAGCTATGATATGCTTATTTTTTAATCACAATTAATCATATCATGATGCGTATCTTTGCTTTTATCACATTTTGTTTACTTTACAGTTTTAGTGCCATTAGTCAGGCTGACACCGATGCTGATCGAGTATTTCAATTTCAAATTGAAGTGGCAAAAATTCAACGGAAATTTAAAACCCTGCCACTGGTTGATTTATTAGACCCCAATAAAACCAAACATTTAGACGCAAGTTTTGCCCAGTTACAAACTTATATTAATGCCATGACAGATTCCACTGACACCATGAGCCAACAAATGAAAACTAATTATCAAATCTTATACCAGCACTATCAAAATAGTCGAAAAAAAGCCCAACAAGCCTGGCAACAATATCAAGCATATAAAGCAAAAAATCACTAAATATCCACAATGAGCCGACACTTATTAAAATCCTCTGCCATTGTCAGTACCATGACGTTTATTTCACGGATACTGGGCTTTGCTCGTGATATGGTTTTTGCTCGCTTATTTGGGGCAGATATCAATACGGATGCTTTTTTTGTTGCCTTTAAAATCCCGAATTTTTTACGCCGTTTATTTGCAGAAGGTGCTTTTTCACAAGCATTTATTCCCGTATTAGCGGATTATAAACATAATAAGCCCAAACAATTAAAATCATTTGTGGATACTATGGCTGGCTCGGGTAGCTTGGTTTTATTTATGGTTACAATAATTGGCGTATTAGTAGCACCATTATTAATCTACATTTTTGCCCCAGGTTTTTCGGATACCACGCAACAGCACACGATAGCAATGGAAATGCTACGCATCACCTTTCCCTATTTATTTTTTATTTCATTGACCGCATTTGCAGGAGCCATTCTCAATAGCTATCAACAATTTGCCATTCCAGCCATTACGCCCGTATTATTAAATGTTTGTTTAATTGCTACGGCGATTTACTTAGCCCCATTGATGGCAGAACCAATTATGGCATTGGCTTGGGGCGTATTTTTAGCAGGCATTTGCCAGTTGGCATTACAACTACCCTTTTTATTTAAACTTGGCTTACTACCCAAACCTAAAATCGACTTTAAACATCAAGGTGTCGGCCAAGTGGGGAAATTAATGTTACCCGCCTTATTTGGGGTATCTATCACTCAAATTAATTTATTAATTGATACCTTATTGGCCTCATTTTTAGAATCGGGCAGTATTTCTTGGTTATATTATTCCGATAGATTAGTCGAATTTCCTTTGGGCATTTTTGGGGTCGCTTTAGCCACCGTAATTCTACCCCATCTTTCGGCCAAACATGCCCAACAAGACCCTGAACAATTTAAACACACCTTAAACTGGGGTTTACAACTGGCATTACTGATCAGCCTACCTTCAATGATAGGTTTATTACTACTCACTCAACCGATTATTGCTACCTTATTTCAATATGATCAATTTACAGCCTATGATGTCATTATGTCCAGCTATAGCTTACAAGCCTATAGCATTGGTTTAATGGGATTTATTGGCATTAAAATCTTAGCCCCTGCCTATTATTCACGCCAAGATACTAAAACCCCTGTTAAAATTGGTATAATTGCCATGATTGCCAATATGGGCTTAAATTTATTATTGATTTATCCGCTGGCTCATGCAGGATTAGCCTTAGCCACGGCCCTATCCGCTTGGCTTAATGCCAGTTTATTATTATATGGTTTACTACAACAGCAATATTATGCGTTTAGTGCCAGTTGGAAACGTTTTAGTTTACAATTACTCCTCGCCAACACCATGATGGCAATCACCGTAATATTACTTACGCCTAATAGCAGTGAGTGGTTGACTTGGAGTGCAGGACAGCGAGTTTCTACCTTACTGGCCATTATTGGCATGGCAGGTTTCATCTATTTTGCGAGTCTATATGTAATGGGAATGCGAGTCACTGATTTTCTACAAAAAAAATACCTCTAAGGATAAGGACGAAACCTAATATGATAGAAATTTTAGCAGAAAGTCATGATAACTATATTGCTATCAAAGCATCAGGAAAACTCAATGCCGATGATTATGCCCAACTGATTCCACAAATCGAAACTTTAATTACCCAACATGGAACAATTCATATTTTAGCGATTTTAGACCAACTTCAAGGCTGGGATATTAAAAAAGTCTATGATGATTTTGCCTTTGCTAAAAACAATAAAGACAAACTGACTAAAATTGCCATTGTCGGTGAAAAAAAATGGAAAAAATGGTTGACGGGTTTTGCTTGGCTATTTATCAATATCAAAGTTACTCAAATAAAATACTATGAATTTCACCAACTAGAACAAGCCAGACAATGGGTTCAAATGACTTAAAACTACGCCATGCAATTACTTCGTCATAACCACCATACTATCCCATTATCAACGAAACCTTGTGTTGCCACCATTGGTAATTTTGATGGCGTACATTTAGGGCATCAGGCTATTATTAAAAAATTACTCAGCGATGCCCAACAACGACAATTACCCTCAGTGATTATCTGTTTTGAACCCCAACCCCAAGAATATTTCCGCCCCCAACAAGCCCCAATTCGTTTAACCCGATTTCGAGAAAAATTTGAACGCTTGCAAAGCCTGCAAGCTGACTATTTATGTTTATTAAAATTTAATCAAAGATTAGCCAATTTAACTGCGGAAGAATTTATTCAACAAATTTTAGTGAAACAACTACAAATCAAGCATTTACTAATTGGCGATGATTTTCGTTTTGGCAAAGGGCGTACGGGCAATTTTGAGTTATTACAACAACAAGGTCAACAATTTGGTTTTAGTGTTGAAAACTTACCCACGTATGAAATCAAGCAACAACGTGTCAGCAGTACCAGAGTTCGCCAACTGCTCAGCCAAGGCGATTTAGCCCGAGCCAAACAACTACTAGGACATCACTATCGCATCAGTGGCAAAGTCAGTTATGGCCGACAACTTGGACGCAAACTTGGCTACCCAACGGTCAACATCCCCTTATTCCGCCACCAATCGCCCTTACACGGCATATTTATCACCCAAATCACCAACCTAAACCCCACCCCAATTTACGGCGTTGCCAACATTGGCAATAACCCAACCGTTACAGGAAATAAGCAATTTGTTTTAGAAATATATCTATTTGATTACGATCAAGAGCTTTACGGGCAATATTTGCAAGTTGATATTTTAACTAAAATTCGGGATGAAGCAAAATTTGAGTCTTTGGAATTACTAAAACAGGCGATTGAGTGGGATGTAGTGGTGGCTAGGGAGTATATTAATTCGCTAGAGATAAGGGCACGCCACCCGCACTAATCAGACAATAGGCCCCCATAATAACACGCCCCCTCAATCACCCCACTGGTATAATAGCCACTAAGCTTACCGTCCCCCTTAGCATGATAAATTCTAAGATTAGGGTTTTGCTGTAAGGCTATTTTCACATTAGCAAGCAATTGTTCATCCGCATTACGCACCATTACCCCACAAAAACCCGCCGTTAATGCTTGAATATCATTCCCACTATCACCACAAAAAACCACGTCATCATAACTCACATGATATTGTTGGGCAAGATATTCTAGTGCCGTTTGTTTAGTGGCACTTTGTGGTAAAAAATCTAGCAATCCTCGCCCAGATTGCGAGTCATAGCTATAGATAATGGCTTCGTCATAATGCCCTTTCACTCGCTCCGCAACTGTTTTTAATAGGGCTTTATGATGATTATGTTCGACAAAATAACTTTGTTTAAAAGGGCCACAATGAATGTGCTCTTGTTCAACCATGCCATTAATATCGGACACGGCTTGACGCACCGCTTCAGCATTCCATTTAGGGCTAGTGCGTTTGATATGTTCGTCCCAACCACTATAAACTTGCCAAGCATTGGCCGTATATTTTCTAATGGAAGTGCCGACATCACTGATTAATACATGTGGGTAACGGATAGCATACTCCCGAATTGCCTGTTCAACTAAGGCTAAACTTCGCCCTGTGACATAAACAACTAACACATCATGCTTTTCAGTCAGTTCATTAAACATTGCAATGGCACCTTCATCGGCGGGCCAACGACCATTGGGCAATAAGGTTCGGTCGAGATCAGTGGCAAGAATTTTCATATTGATCAGTTATTCACTTTAAAAATAGACTTATCAAAGCGGAATTGATTCGCATTGTCAAACTTAAAATCCAACCTTACCACAAAACCACTAACAAAAAAACTTGTCACATTCCCCTAAAACAAGTAAAGTTTACGACTTTAAATTTAAATTTAGATTTAAGTTTAAAATCAAATCCTAAACGACAAAAAGCATTAAAGAGCGATAACAGTGAGCGATTACAAACAAACCTTAAATTTGCCACAAACAAAATTTCCAATGAAGGCAAATTTAGCACAGAGAGAGCCAAAACAAGTTCAAGCCTGGCAAGATCAAGCGGTTTACCGCCAATTACGTCAATTACGTCAAGGTCAGCCTAAATTTATTTTGCATGATGGCCCCCCTTATGCCAATGGCGATATTCATATTGGTCATGCCGTCAATAAAATTTTAAAAGATATGATTATTAAAAGTCGTAGCTTGGATGGTTGTGATGCCCCTTATGTTCCAGGTTGGGATTGTCATGGTTTGCCGATTGAACTGCAAGTGGAAAAGAAAAAAGGCAAAGTTGGGCAAAAAATTTCAGCATACGAGTTTCGTCAGGCTTGTCGTAACTATGCTAAAACCCAAGTCGATAAACAAAAAGCCGATTTTCAACGCTTAGGGGTATTAGGGGATTGGGATAATCCGTATCTCACCATGAATTTTGCTTTTGAAGCGAATATTGTGCGTAGTTTAGGTAAAATTATTAAACAAGGTCATTTGCATCAAGGGGCAAAACCGGTGCATTGGTGTAATCATTGCCAATCTGCTTTAGCGGAAGCGGAAGTGGAATACCAAGATAAAACCTCCCCTGCCATTGATGTACGTTTTTCTGCCATTGATCATCAAGCATGGCAACCAATTAATGCCAAGATACCCATAAATTTACCGATGTCTATCGTGATTTGGACGACCACGCCTTGGACCTTGCCTGCAAACCAAGCCGTTGCCTTACATCCTGAGTTTATTTATGCTTTGGTGCAAGTCGATTTAGGCTTAGGGCAAGAAATCTTGGTGATTGCCCAAGATTTATTAGCAACGACGATGCAACGCTATGAAGTTACTGACTATCAAATTGTGGCTGAAATTCAAGGTCAAAGCCTAGAAGGCTTGCTATTACAACATCCGCTTTATGAGCGACAAGTACCAATTATCTTAGGTCAGCATGTTACCTTAGACGCAGGCACAGGTGCTGTGCATACGGCTCCTGGTCATGGTTTAGACGATTATGTGGTGGGACAAGCGTATCAACTTGAAGTTTCTAATCCTGTGGATGGCAGAGGGCGTTTTGTGGAATCAACTCCCTTATTTGCAGGATTAGATGTCTTTGAAGCCAATCCTAAAGTGATTGAACAATTACAACGACAAGGCAAATTAGTTCATCATAGCAATATTCAACACAGTTATCCGCACTGTTGGCGGCACAAAACCCCGATTATTTTTCGAGCCACGCCACAATGGTTTATCAGCATGACGAAAAACAAATTACAAGATCAAGCGTTAGAAGCGATTAAATCCGTACACTGGGTGCCTGATTGGGGTGAAAGTCGTATTCATAATATGATTAATAACCGTCCTGATTGGTGTATTTCTCGACAACGCCATTGGGGAACCCCGATTGTTTTATTTGTGCATAAAGAAACGGGCAACATTCATCCTAATAGTATGGATATTATTGAACAGGTAGCACAAAAAATTGAACAACAAGGGATTGATGCGTGGTTTGAATTAGACCCGCAAGAAATCTTAGGTGAACAAGCCCAAGATTACCAAAAAATTACGGATACTTTGGATGTTTGGTTTGATTCAGGCGTTACGCATGCCTGTGTCTTAAAGGCAGATGAATATCCTGCGGATTTATATTTAGAAGGCTCGGATCAATATCGTGGTTGGTTTCAATCTTCATTATTAACAGGGGTAGCAATTAATCATCAAAGTCCTTATAAAACGGTATTAACCCACGGGTTTACGGTGGATGAAAAGGGCGAAAAAATGTCAAAAAGCAAACGTAATACAGTGGCACCCCAAAAAATCACCCATCGCTTAGGCGCCGATATTTTACGTTTATGGATCGCATCAACGGATTACCAAAAAGAAATTAAAGTGTCTAATGATACTATGAAACATTTAAGCGATGCTTATCGTAGAATCCGTAATACGGCCAGATTTTTATTAGGAAATTTACATGAATTTGAGCCACAGCAAGATTTATTAGCTTTAGAGCAATTATTGCCCTTAGATCGTTGGGCAGTTGGTTTTGCATGGCAGTTGCAACAACAAGTCCAACAAGCCTATCAAAACTATGAGTTTCATCTAGTCTATCAAAAAATTCATCATTTTTGCTCGGTAGAAATGGGCGGATTTTATTTAGATATTATCAAAGATACCCTTTATACCCTACCCAAACGCAGTCAAGCGAGACGTTCTTGCCAAACGGCAATGTGGCATATTATTCAAGCACTCCCCCGTTGGATTGCCCCAATCTTAAGTTTTACCGCAGAAGAAATCTGGCAACATCTACCTGAAACCAAAGACAAACCTGCCTCAATTTTCTTTACGACTTGGTATGATCAACTGCAAGCATTAGCCGAGGATCAAACCATGAATTCCGAATTTTGGCAAACGGTTTTATCGGTACGCAGTGAAGTAAGCATTGCTTTAGAACAATTAAGAAAACAAGGAGAGATCGGTTCCTCACTTGCGGCAGAAGTTGAATTATATTGCGACCCTGAACTTTATCAACAATTACAACACTTAGGCGAGGATTTACGCTTTGTATTAATCACCTCTTATGCCACACTTTACCCTAAATCTGAACAACCTGAAACCATTATTAATACACAACGCTCTGATTTAAACTTAAATGTCAAAGCAACTTGCTATAATAAATGTACTCGCTGTTGGCATCATCGCCAAGAAGTGGGACAACTCGCAAATCATCCTGAACTTTGTCAACGCTGTGTTGATAATATCAGTGATGTTGAATTTAGTGAGTAAACAACTATACGAGTTTTGCAGTAACAGTTTTTTTTAACCAAAGGATGACGAATGATGACAACCACAAATTCTCTTATTATCCCTACTGAACGCTATCAATTTCAAATTGAAGCAGATAACCTAACGATTCCTCGTTTAGGGGTTGGTGCTAATGCTATTGTTTTAGATAGTATTGATGTTAAATCAGGTGTTGGTATCGCCATTAAGTTTGTGCAACTCCATCGAGGTTCAACCTTATCTGAACTCGAATCCAAAGAACGCTTTTTTGATCGAGAAGTAGAGAAATCTAAAGCCTTAGCCAATGATCCCTTTCTACTCGAATATTTGGATGATTGCTTATTATCCCATGACGATTTAGTGTTATTGAAAACCGCCCCTGGAATTAAAGCGTATCAACTGTCATTTATAAAAGCCGATGAATTAAGCGATCAAGCTCAACAAGCATTAACGGCTTTAAATCAACATATTGACCATCGTGCTATCAATGATTTAACCGATACTGAGTGGACCAATCAATTATACCAACGACGGACGGCCTTAAGAGAAACCGTCAGCACTCAAATGCAACAAGCCCAAGTATTAAACGGTCAACGTTTTTTAATTGCTAAAAAATACCAAACCACTTTAACCCGCTTATTAGTACAACAACCGAATTTAACCACCGAAGAAAGATTAGAATTGTTACTAGAACTGATTAAAGCCTTAAAACAAATTCATAATATGGGTATTACTCATGGTGATCTTTGCCCTGATAACATTATGTTTAAATTATCTATGCATAAAGATAAGAAATTAGCCCAAGAATTGCGTCGTGAAGGCATTTCCTCTCGTTATCTTTATGAACTACAAACTCGCTTGATTGACTTAGGTCGAGTAGTGAAATCAGATATGAAAGGCTTGCAACGTGTTACCGTTGGGCTTCCTATTCGGGATGCGAATAATCGTTTGCCTTATGCCCCAAAAGAAATGGTTTCAATGGCTGAAAGAATGCCATTTGAGCGTTATAAAATTAGCTATCGAGACAATCAACTCATATTAGAACCTTTATGGGAATTTGAAGCACTATCAGAAGAAGATGAATTACTAGGTCAATTGACACTACCCGAACAAGGTCGTGGTGGTACAGCAACTGAAGGGATGAGTCGTGGTCGGCGTCTAGGGCAAATGTTTACCCAAGGCGATATACTATACAACTCAACTTGGGGATTTGTGGTCGAACAAACTCAAGAAGAAAAAGTCATCATCAGTTCGGATGATATTTATCAATTGGATCACAAAAACTATACCTTACAAAAAGTTTCCAAAGAAGCATTTATTGGTGATGGTAGTCAAGACCAATGGGAATTTGATGATATTTTATATGCGAATTATCAATTGGGTATTCCTGCCGATATTTTTGCCATTGGGATGGTCATTACGGAAACCATTGCAGGTAGCAAATTAGAACCAGGTGCCTTACGAAGTTTTGCGGAACGTTGTAAAAGCATGGAGGTTGATGGACGGACATCAGATCAAATCAGTGAAGATATTGAACTTAAACAAATGGCTGATGTTTTTAAAGAATTGGATTTACGGGATTTGTTCACCATTATTTTACGTTGTGTGATTCGTGGAGAACCTTCTTTAGGTTATTATTGTGTGAATCATGCGGATGATAGTTCTTTAGCAACGATTAAATTATTAAAAGACTTTACCGAACTTGCCCAACGTTATCTTGCCTACAAAACCACGGATTCTATGGACGAGCAGTTAAAACAACTCACAGATCAATTAGATCATTATAAAAATGTAGTCGGTCCTGATTCTGATCGTTCGGTGATTTTCAGAAATATGGCAAAAGCTCAGTTACAAATTGAAGATTTGGAAACCACTAATCAACAACAACAAACTGAAATTGCCCAATTAACTGAAAATCTAGCAAATTTAACCACAGAACAACAACAACTACAGCAACAACATCAGGCATTAAGCCAAGAAAAAACTGATTTAACGGCGAAAGTTGAAGCATTAGAAGCGAAAAAAGCAGAGTTAGAAAAAGACAAAGCCGATCTACAAGAAGATAAAGCGAATCTACAACAAGATAAGCAAAACCTTGAAAATGATATTGCCAATCAAAAACGTCAATTAGAGGCATTAAAACAATCTTCAGCCGATGAATTAGAAGCCAAACAAACACAAATTACTGAGTTAAATAATGAACTTACTGATAAGCAAAATCAAATCAATGACTTGCAAACACAAATTAATGATTTGAAGGCACAATTAGAAAGCAGTAAATCCAATGAATTTAACTTAAATACCAAATTGGATATTATGCGTGAACGCTTAAAGGATTTGAGCAATCAATATGGAACAGATTTCTTAAGCGTCGTAAAAGGCTGGGGTTCTCGTAAAGAAGTAGCAGCTATTTTACAAGAGTTTGCCGATACTTTAAGTAATGATGCGAAATAAATAAAATAATGTTATTGACGCTTTTTCGCTTTATTTAGCGAAAAAGCGTGAGTGTTTTATTCACTGGAATAATAGTTACCACTATGTTATATTGGATAGGGTTATCTGTCATTATTATCGCCATTGATCAAGGCACGAAATGGTGGGCAGAAACGAATTTAATTCTACACCAACCCATAGAGATCACCCGTTTTTTTAATATTACCTTAATGTATAACAAAGGTGCTGCTTTTAGTATTTTCAGTGAACAATCAGGTTGGCAACGTTGGTTTTTAAGTGGTTTAGCGTTAGCCATTAGTGTGCTACTCATTTATTGGCTATACAAATTACCTAATAAAGAAAAACTTACGGCTCTTGCCTTTGCTTGTATCTTAGGTGGTGCATTAGGCAATCTTATTGACAGGCTTTACTATGGCCATGTGATAGACTTTATTCAACTACACTATGAAAAATGGTATTGGCCAACCTTTAATATTGCCGATAGTGCGATTACTCTTGGTGTGGGAGTCATGTTACTAAACGCATGGTTAGAATTTAAAACCAATTCATTCCCAAATCAATTATGACTTTCGGTTTCTTTCGTCAAACTGAGTTTACGTCTTTTTTTCACGGTTACTACAGGTTTCGTCGTCTCAGACTGTTTCATCTCTTGAATTTGTTCTTGATCGAATGTTGCTCGTCTTGATTTGTTAAAAATCTTTGGTACGACTTTAGGCTGTCGAGTTTTTGATTCATTATGACTAAACTTGTCGTTTTTGCGTTGTGCATTGGATTTTGTGTCAGTTTTAGATTTAGCTTGAGCTTTGGCTTTAGTCTGTTTACGTTTTTTGCTTAACTGTTTCAAACGATTTTTTGCATACTCTTGATGTTCGCTACTCACCTCATCGGCTTCCGAACCATCTAAATTGTAACGTTTCTCCCCCACGGATAAATTTTTCAAATATTGCGGATGCCCAACAATGACAGCCAAAGCTCGGTGGATTTTACGTCGAGTCAATTCTTGATTATTCTCAATTAATTGCTCTCGAATGCCAATTGCCAATGGTTTAAATTCCGAAAGCACCGAATATTTATGTTTTAACT
>JALWTS010000027.1 GCA_027077805.1 Gammaproteobacteria bacterium | reverse complement strand
CACTATAAGAGGCTTTAACATGTAAATCAATTGAGGTTTAAACACTAGATGGAAGATAGTTATTGGTATCAATTGATGAAGTTATTTCGTACTTTTAAAAACATCACAATTATATAAATCTAATAAATCTTGAAAGCCCTGAATTTGATATTTGGCATCAAGATTTTCTTGTTGATATGGCTTAATAATATTTAAATCACGATGAAAAATATAAATCTGATTAGAAATTTCTTGTTTGCTAAATTTTTGATTTTCTAACAATGGCAACTTAGTATTGATAGTCGCACTCACTTGATGAATGTGATCTAAACTTTGGCTGAAATACAGTTGCTGATCATGTTGTAGTTCGCCACCCGCTTCAATCAATGCTTTCAACTCAACTAACATTGGTGCAATGACTTGTTTTAGCTTAAGAAATTTTAAAGTATCCACGGCTTGGTGCAATAATTTCAACTTATCATAAACTTTTAATATTTTGTCATCGGCCTCAGCTTGCCACAAAGTCTCAATGCTTGAGATTTGTTGTGGCAATTGCAAAATAAATTCTTCTTGCAACACCGAAAAGCATTGTTTAAGTTCCAAATCGTTGTCTTGTGTCATAGGATTTAATTAATGGGTTAGCGTTAGTGGGCATTATTCACGAAATTATGCTAAAATTCCAATAAAAAATAGAGAGCAATCGCAATGTTTGATCCACAAAAACTTTTAGGTCAATTACTCAATGGTCAAGTTAATCTTAAGCAAGTAAGCAATAAAATTAATACCACCCCTAATAAAATTGCTGGCTTAATCGCATTAGGTGGTGTTGCCTTAGCAACGTATCAACAATATCAAAAATCAGCCAACAACTCAAATAGTAGTGCAAATATACCACCGCCACCACCACCATCATCATCAGTACCAACGGCAACACCAGCACCACCACTCCCCCCGTTATCGTCATCCTCAAGTACAACAACAGCGAATAGTCATTCTTCACCATCAGTTATTACCTTATCTAAGCAAGGTGAAAGCATTAATTTAAATGCCCTATTTGCTAATTCACCACCACCACCTAAAACCAAAACCGAACAAGATAAACATGCCTTGCTATTAATTCGAGCAATGATTGCATCAGCCTACGCCGATGGTGTGATGGATGCGGATGAAAAACAAAGAATTATGGACAAACTCCAAGGGTATCAAATCTCTACCGAAGAACAACAATTTTTAAGCCAAGAACTGTCGCAACCCACACCTTTAGCCATGCTATTATCACAAGTTGAACCCAGTGATATGGAATTGGCTAAACAGTTTTATTTTGTGTCGTTATTAGCCATTGAAATTGATACCGATGCGGAACGCCAATATATTGCCAATTTAAAACAACAACTGGGCTTAACACCTGAAGATTATGCCTTAATTGAACAACAAGTGAGCGTAATTAATTAAATTGCTTTGAAAATTGCAACCAATACGAACGTTCTTGTCTGGGATAATCATCAACATAGGTATTAGCAGGTGCAGGATAAACAATATTATCATCAAATAGGTTTTTAACCCCAAAACGTAAAGTTAAGGCATTGACACTAAATAAATTAAACATATTGGCAGTAAGATCAAGTGTGTGATAAGCCTCAAGATTTCCTCGACCATCATTCAATGCCCGATTTCGACTGCCAACATAGTGGTAGTACACTCCTAAGCTGTAGTCGGGATAAGGCGAGTAAAGCATACCTAAATTCGCTAAAATATCTGAGGATGCCAACAAATCTTCTTTATTTGCTTCGCCTCTAGTCGAAACATAAGACAAATTACTATCAAACGATAAATGCTCACTCCATTTATATTCCCATTCGAGTTCAATACCTTTCGCATAAGCCCCACTGGAATTTTCAAAAGTCTGGTTTTGAGCAATAATTAAATTATCTAAGTTAGACCGAAATAAGGTCAATCGAAACAAACGAGTGGGTGCTTTATAAATATAAGCAACTTCTAAAGTCTTAATGGTCTCAGGTTCAATCTTAGGATTGCCTAAAGCGACACTCGTCGCTGAATATAATTGCACAAAACTAGGAGGACGGAAAGCATGGGCATATTGCAATTTAAACAGTTGATAATAAGCAAACTGATACACTAATGCCAACCTCGGTGAAATATTATCACCTACGTCGCTATAATGATCGTAACGTGAACCAATGGTCAGATTTAATTCATCATTAATTCTAATCTGGTCTTGTAATACCACACTGCTGATATGTCGTACTTTATCTTCTTCAAGATTACCATGAGAACCCGAAAAACGTTGAAAATTTGGCAAGGGTGCCCCAAAAGGTGTCCCTGGAATCAATGGATTTAATGGATCAAAATTCGCAATAAAAAACACATCACCCATTTGGATTTTATGATACTCCAAACTAAACAACCAAGTTTGCTTATCCCAGGCTTTCCAAGTCAGTTGCCCCATACCATAATAACGAGATTCTTCATAAAAATTAGATGAAATTTGACCCTCAGGAAATAAGCCAAAAAACCAAGCGGGTGGAAAAATCACAGCATCTTTGATCTTATTCTCTAAATCCTGCCAACCTAGTTTGAAATTAACGGTCAAATCATCATTTGGATTAAATAATTGTCCAAGTTCAACCATACGCCAGATATTACGTCTAACAATATGATTATCCTCTGGTGCTAAAGCATTGGTAAAACCAAAATAATCGCCCGTACCCGCATCCGAATATTGCATTAATAATGAAAAGCCTTTATAAGACAAATTAAATATGGCTTTTTTGTCTTCTCTAGCTTCATTCGTTTTCCCAGGTGATAATGAAATATTGGGTTGGTTAAAAGCACTTAAAGACCCAAACAAAATATCCGTTCCTGTCACAATTTCATCGCCTTTAGATTGCCAACCTGAAAGATTTAGACTTACCTTTAAATCATTTTTCACAGACATCGTAGTCGTACAATCAATATTATCTTCCGCACAATGATTAGAGAGTACCAAGCCTGCCCCAACGGTATCAAAACTGCCATAATAAACATGAGCGTTATTACCTGACTGACGGGTTACAACATTCACCACACCCAAATAAGCATATTCACCATGCAAACTAGACCCTGGACCACGCAATACCTCAATTTTTTTTATTTGTTCAATCGGAATATCATAAACCGCATCACCTATAGCACTCAAGGTTGCATTCACAGGCACACCATTTAACAATACTTTAATTTTTCCTGACGTACCTGATAAAATCCCACCAACCCCTCTGACGACAGGTTGATAAATCCCGTTATTGTCTATTGGCATCGTCCAACCAGGCACTAACTCCAAGGCCTCAGCAACAGTCCTCATACCTTTTTGAGCTAATTTTTTTGGATCTAAAATCGTGATTAAACCTGGGGAAAAATCAAAATTTACCGCTTCAGTTTTAGTCGAAATATCGGTTTGCATTAGCTGATCAAGATCAAAGTCATCGCTTGAAACAGAACGCTCTGCATTCATTAACAAAGCGAACAAACAAAAAATTACGCGACTCCCCCTCCGCAACATATTTAAACTCACACCAGCTTCCAATTTGTTTTTAACGATGGTGGTATAAAAAAATACACCTGTTTCCTATCATTATAAACGTAAGTTAATGCCTGTAACAAAGCAAAACTAACTTTTTCCGTGATTTTCTGTAATATCACTGAATCGTCTTCTAAATCATCAACGAAACCAAACAAACGACGCATCCAAGCCATACCATACTCGGCTAATAATCCTGATTCCTTTTTGACTTGTAACAAATCAGCAACATCATGACCAACGAAATAACGAATCATAATACTAGGCATGGTATCAAATAAATTACCGGGTAAAATATGTTCTAAATAATCAACTAATGAAGCCGTTAATGCTATTCCTGCCTCCGATGCTTGTACCTGATCCTTTAAAATAGCTTGGGTCAACATTTTTGCCTGTGCGACATTCTTAGGTAATAATTTCGACTCAACACCCAAAATTTGTCCAATCATCAACCAAGTGTACAAATAGTCCTCTTTTTCTTCTTGACTTAAATCAATATTAAGCTGTTCTAATCCTTCAATAATACTATAGGAAAACGACATTAGCGTTCCAGCCATATCTTCTTGATTAATAGGCAAGCCAAATTGTTCAGCATTCCATGTGTGATTTTTTTGCAGATAATAACGAATACTCGCATGAATCAAACGAACTTTTTGAATGGTTCTAATGGCAGAACCTTCTGCTTCAAAACCGTTGGGTGCCATTACATTCAATAAAAATTGTGCGGTTTCCATAATCCGATAATTTAAAGTCTTTAAATTATCATTGGCTTGTTCTAACATTCTTCCCGTACGATATAAAACCTCCGCACCATGTCCACAAGCATAAGCCAATGGTAATGATTTACAAAATAAAATCCACACAATTTGTGGGCCATAACGTTGAAATAAATCTTGACCATTTGCAATACGTTTCAAATCAGTATTGTCAGGCAATTTCGCCGTTTGATTAAAATATTGTTGCAATACTAATGGTAAATCATCAGGAGTTTTTATATGATTGTTTTGAAAGATTGCAAAAATTTGGTTGATTTTCATAGCATTTGGCTGCGATGTAAAATATTTCTGAATGGTCTGATCAGCCATCGGATCTGCTTTTTGACGCATGGAATTTAAAAAATCTTGGGAGCATTGATGAGCCATATTTTATCCTTTAGAAATAACAATAATATCGTTAATAGCTATGTATTCAATACAATTATTCTTTATATTTAATAGTATAATATACTATACTTTATGAAGCTTAAAGATTATGCAAAACAGCATGGTATTAAATATAGAGCTGCTTGGAATTGTTATAAAGCTGGTAAAATCCCTAATGCTTTTAAAGATGAATTTGGCAATATCTATATAAAAGAAATTAAAGAAGAAAAACCAGATAGTGTTGCTATTTATTGTAGAGTATCTTCTTCACAAAATAAGGATAATTTAGAAAAACAAAAGGAAGGTTTAGTATCGTATTGTTTAGCTAAAGGGTATAAGGTTGATCATATTGTTTTAGAATGTGCATCGGGTTTAAAAGCGTAATTGTAAAGTGAAAAACTATCTTCATAAAGCAAGTCGAAAGGTCATGGATATTGCTAAAGAGAATGGTGTTTCTCCGATAGTAATCGGTCATAATCCAGATTGGAAGCAGGCCGTAAATATTGGTAAGAAAAATAATCAAACCTTTGTTAATATTCCGTTTAAACAGTTTATTGATATGATTACTTATAAAGCTGAAATAGAAGGTATAGAAGTTATTTTAACTGAAGAATCTTATACTTCCAAAATTGACCATTTAGCGGATGAAAAACTTGAGAAACAAGCTATTTATTTAGGTAAACGAGTTAAGAGAGGTTTATTTAAGTCTTCTACAGGTAAAACAATTAATCGTGATCTCAACGGAAGTTTAGGAATTTTAAGAAAAGTAGTTTCCAATGTGACTGAAAAGTTTGCTAAGGAAATAGAGGGCATTGTAGTGTTCCCAAAATTGGTAACAATTTAAATGACTACCATAAAATACTATGGTTTTCAGAACTATAAAGCCGATTTCTCAATTAAGCACAGAATCATACTTATCAATACCTTAACAACCACGGCTATTTTAATTATAGCAACCATTTTTTTGGCAATAAAACATAATGCCTCACTCAAACAACATATGCTGAACAAAGCGAAATTACAAGCATCAATCCTGCTAGACAACAGTTTAGGCCCATTATTATTTGATAGCCCTGAAATATTGCAGGGATTATTTAATGGTTTAGATAAGCATTCTAATATCAATGTTGCTGCAATTATTGATGATCAATCAGAGGTACAACAAGCATTTATGGTTTACTCTAAACACCAACAAGCACTTAAATTACCGAAAATAACCCATGAAACGATTGACATCAATGAACATAGGGTGTTAATTATCAAAGCAGTCACTTATGACAAGGAAATTTATGGTTGGGTTTATCTGGAATCGAATTTAGAAGAACTTGATCAGCAAATTCAAGATTATATTACCTCCATATTGTATGCCAGTATATTATTTATTATTGTTGTATTTTTATTATCATTTTATCTACAAAAAATTGTCGTTCAACCAATTATTACGATTGCTGAGCAAATCAAAACAATAGCCAGTAATGACAGCTACCAACAAATCCCAATTGAACGTAAAGATGAATTAGAGATTATTATTCAAAGTTTTAATCAAATGTTGATGGCCCTTAATGAGAAAGAGAAAATCAACCAACGGCACAAAAATCACCTTAATGATCTTGTAAAAGAAAAAACCAAAGAATCAGAAGAAAATCATGAAAAACTATTAACGGTTATCAATAGCTTAGATAATGCCTTACTCGTTACTGATATTAATAATAATATTTTACAATATAACCAAGCACTGCTATCAATGTTTGACTTACCTATTAGACCTGAAAATCTCACTGTATCACCACTAATATCGGCATTACTGCCCTTAATTCAAAAAAGCCAAACTAATTTTGAACAAAGCTTTGTCCAAAATATCAATCTAGCCAAACAACGTAAAGGTAAAGCCATTAGCAAGGCCATTATTTATCAACAACAATGGATTGGAACTGTCACATTAATTCATGACATCACTTATGAAGTCAAATTAGATCAAATGAAAAGTGACTTTTTATCAATCGCATCCCATGAAATGAAAACGCCTTTAACAACGATTTTGGGATTTTCTGAAAAAAATGATGAAAAATTAACGAAAATAGTCGAGCAATATCCAGAACTAAAAACCAAATTCAAATTTGTCCTTAAAAACAGTCGCACTATACAATTAGAAGGCAATCGACTACGCCAATTAGTGGACGATTTATTAGATGCCTCAAAATTGGAAAGCAATGCTGTTGATTGGCAATTGCAACCCCATTCCATTGTCGATATTGTAAAAAGAACCGCAGATTCTTTTGCACCACAATTTGAACATCATCATATCAAATGGCAACTACAATTATCTCCTAATATTCCAACTAAGATTAAACTAGATGCCAAAAAAATCGAACAGGTCGTTGCCAATTTATTAAGCAATGCGGTTAAATTTTCACCTGAACACGGTCAAATTATTGGTAAAATAGAACATAATGATGAATATGTTACTGTCAGCATTAAGGATCAAGGGCCAGGTATTGCCAAAGCCGATAGAGAAAGAGTATTTGCTCGTTTTCAACGCCTACGTCATAGTAAAAATAAACCGGGACATGGATTAGGATTATGGATTTGTCAAGAAATTATCCAACATCACCAAGGAACTTTGAAAGTTACGACACCCCCTCAGCAAACAGTAGGGAGTCAATTTAGTTTCACGCTTCCCATTCAGCGAAAATCATAATATCACCATAACTCAAAATAATCTAAAATCATCTAAAAATTATTTAGGATCAGAACCTTTAGGTTTGGGCTGAAATAATGAACTAGGAAATGGCATAATATTACTGTCCTCAGATAGATTAGTAATTTTGCCAACCCCTTCTTGATTCACCTGATCCATACGAATAATCGCATGAACGGGAATAAAACACCGTTTTACCTGCTTAAATTCTGCTTTTAACTTTTCTTCAGAAGGATCAATAACTAAAGAACTTGTTTCCCCAAATACTAGCTCAGAAACCTCAATAAACCCGTACAAATTAGACTGTTCTATTTTTTTAGCATAGATTTCATAAACTTTACCTTGATTATGAAAAATTATTTTATAGATTAATTGCTCTGCCATCTAAAAACCCATTTTTCCCTGTCTTTTTTCTAGCAAATAGACTTTTTCTTCTAATTGCGTCATACTTTTAAACCTAGGATTTGTTTCTTTATTCAAAATATTTTGAGCATCTAATAATTGAATATTAAAATCTGCTTGAAATAATTCAAACACTTCTGATTCTGGCACTGAAAATGGGGGACCTTGCATTTCAGACTCAGGATACTCTAAGCTGAGTAACAAAATTTTGCATTGCCCAGGAAATAAATTTAATAATTGCTTAACATATAACGGCCGTTGTTGCTTAGATAAGGCCACCAGTGATGCCCGATCATAAACCACCTGAGCGGTTGACATAAAACCAGAAGTCAAATTAAAAAAATCCCCACATAGCAATGTAAGATTTTTACAACGATATATCATAAACTCTGATTCTTTATGTTGTTCAAAATACAAGCCATTTTCTTGGAAAAATGCCCTCACTGCAATAGGGCTAATTTCAATACCAATCACAGACAATCCTTGTTCCCACAACCATAACATATCTTGACTTTTGCCACATAATGGCACGAAAATAGCCTGTTCTGCTGATAAATTTAGTTGTGGAAAAAATTTCTGTAACGTCTGGTTGACCTCTTGCTGATGAAAACCAATATAACCATTTTTCCAACGTTGATACCAATATTGGGTATCCATAAGCTAAAATCCTAAAAAAAGAATTCATTCTACTAAAATTTGTAACAATAGAAAAATAGAAAAAAATTATCATTTTGCTCTTTTAATTATTTTAAGTTGACCTATACTTTTTTCCTAGAGAGAGGCAGTGAATGGTTATTTATTATTTTAAAATGATAAAAACAACTGTTATTGCTTTTTTCAGAACATTTTATTATTACTAACGTTATATTTAACATGAACAAAAAAGGAAATAATCTATGGATATGTTTGATGATGAATGGATGAATAAGTATAAAGACGCTTGGAATGGTGCGGAAGAAGTATCGGATGCACTTGCTAAAATTGATTTTACCTCAACCATTGGTTGTGGTTTTATCGGTGAAGACAAACCTCGTGGTGTATTAGTTGTTGAAAAAGGTAAAGCAACTCATGCTGGGAATTTCAATGGTGAGGATTTGAATTGGGATCTTCGTGCATCTGAAGATAACTGGAAAAAATGGCAGGAAAACGGTATTAGCATGGCTGGTTTAGGCATGGCATATACTACTGGCAAACTAAAATTCTTAGTTGGTGATTATGGTAGCATGATTAAAAATCCTAGTATGGCAGGTCCTTTTGTCAAAAGTTTTGGCTTAATGGGTCATGTGAAATAGTCATACCTTTGCACTAAAAAACTCTGTTTGCATGCAAACAGAGTTTTTTTTTGCTTACATTTTAATGATATATTGCTATAATTGCTGGCAATTAAAGTTTGTGCCGATATAGCTCAGTTGGTAGAGCAACTGATTCGTAATCAGTAGGTCAGCGGTTCGACTCCGCTTATCGGCTTAGGATTTTCTCAAACATACCACTCCTTAGGCAAATCCTCACTTGCCAAAGGTTTCACCGCAACTATCTGAGCTTGACCACTTTTAGTATGAATTTCAACGCTTACTTGCTCAGCATCACGCCCTTGACTAAAACGTGCTACAATTTGAGCAGATAAGGTTAATTCCTCTTGATCAAGTTCGCCATCAATTAAAGTGAAGGGTCCTTTATGGCTGATTGGAATTAAATGAATAAACTGTTTTCGATAGCCTTGTAAAAAGCGACCCTCGCCTTCTTCTCTGGCTACAATTAATTTAAAATGCGGTTGAGGACGGATATGGCGACCGACTTTTAATAACATAATATCATCTAAATCATATTCTCTAGTGCCTTTGCTCTGCCATAAGTCTGCTAATTTTCTGGAATAACTCGCATCAGTTAAAAAACAACAGCCACCTGCAGGTTGTGAATATTCTTTAAAACCAAATGATTCGGCTAAAGCAATTTGAGGTTTACGGGAACGACCACTAAAATTATATAATTTTTCTCTATCCACCCAACCTTCAATTTCAGGTAAACTTGGGGGTAAGTTTTTAGCAGATAAAGGTCGTAATAATCGATCTTGAGCCCCTGATTCTTTGGCAATGACTGGCATGGTAGCTTTGCGTTGCGATTTAGGTCGTTGTCCAATGACTTCACCCGTAATAATAAAATCATAGTCAAAATCGCTATTTTCCAGCCACTCAAAGGCTTTGCCTACCATAAAAATTTTACAATCTAAACAGGGATTTAAATTAGCACCATAGCCATGTTTCGGATGAAATAATACTTGTTTGTATTCGTCAACAACATCCACAAAATGCAAAGGAATACCTAATTGCTCCGCCACCCATAGGGCGTTATTACGTTTGGCTTTCTTTTTATCTTTTTGCCGAATGGCATGGGTATGCCCTTCCACACAAAAACCTGTGAAAAAATTAATGCCTTCAACCGCAACCCCTTGCTCTAAAATCACTTTGGCGGCTAACATTGAATCTAAACCACCTGAAATTAAGGCAATGGCTTTATGTTGTTTACCCATTTTTTATACTCATTATCAAACAAAATTCATTATAAAATAATTTTGATTTAGAAACCAAGCATGTGATAAATGCAGGCTTTTTTTTGATAATCATGACAGTCAAAACGACTTAAATTAAAGTTGTGTTTTTTAATCTTGGTCTTGCAAACATAGTAATCACAATTGGCAGTAGTATTTAATAAATTAAATATGACAACATATCATTTGATTTTCGACTATGATTACTAAAAAAATTAGAATAACTTGTAGGAATGGCTAATGTTTATTCGTATAATTTTATTATTATTGCTTATCCCTAGTATTGTTTGGGCAAAATCTAGTTATCAAGGTGATGTCAAAATCCCTTTAACCACTTATACCCAACTATTACAACAATCTCAAACCAAAGCAACGCCTGCTCCTGCTGATTATGCCTTTGGCAAAAATCAAATTCAAGTAACGGTTGAAACGAATAAAACAGACCTCACCGCAAAAATACAACTGCAACTCACCATTACGACTTACAAAAACGAATGGACATTAATTCCAATTATTGCTTATGGCACGGCAATTGAAACGGCACGTATTGATGGTCAAGTCATACAGTTAGTGCAGACCCCCAATGGTTTAGCATGGGCAACTAATTTGGCTCAAACAGCAACTTTGGTATTGAATTATCAAGCAGAAGTCAAGCATCAAGGGGATGCCTATCAATTAGTACTCCCCTTACCACAAGCACCAGGTGGACAATTAATTGCTAAGATTCCTAAACAGTATCAAAATATTGCGGTAACGCCTACCATTTCAACTTATCAACACCCATTTAAAGATCATATACAATTAACCGCAAATTTACCGACTACCTCACTAGTACAAATTGCATGGCAATCAAAACAACAAGCTAATTACGCCATAAGTCGAGCGTTTTATCAAGGTCAAATGCAAGCACAAGCCATTGACTGGCAAGCGGAATATCAAGTAGAAGTGTTTGCAGAACAAGATTTAATATTACCATTACTTCCTACGAATATCACTTTAACAGATGTCAAAATAAATCAACAAGCAGCAACGATATTAATCAAAGATCAGCATTTTGCAGTGCCACTAAAACAAATGGGTCAATATAAAATTCAATTAAATTTTCAAACACCGATTCAAGAAACCAAAGGACCACCGAGTATCCAGTTATCTATTCCTAAAATTCCGATTTCGCAGTTTAAATTAACCATGCCAGGAAAAAAAGAACTGCAAGTACAACCGAATACCAGTGTTAAAACTCAATTGATTGATGATAATACGATGGCTGAATTTCAAATCCCCATGAGCAATCGTTTAAATATGACTTGGACAGAGGCTGTCCCTGACGAAGTAAAAACCGAAGTTAGAGCAAATGCCAGTCTATATCATGCTATCCATGCCGAAGAAGGAGTATTACACGGTCGGGCGATTACCGTTTATGAAATTACCCGAGGTGAAACGAATATATTGGAATTATTAATTCCTAAAAACGTACAAATCAATCGTATTGAAGCGAAAAATGGGGGAATATCTGATTGGCGTGTCGATACAAAAACGCAAACCTTAAGTGTGTTTCTTGATAGTAAAATGAAAGGGCAATTTATTTTTACCGTGTTTTATGAAAAACTTTTAGGCAAAGGTAAAGCCGTCATGGATAATATTACTATTCCATTACTACAAGCCATTAATGTTCATCGTCAACGAGGTATGGTTGCATTATTGTCCAGTGCCGAACTCATGCTTAATCCTACTAATGAACAACAAGTGTCAAAAGTAGGGGAAAATCAATTACCTGCCTTTGTCCGCCAAGCCTTAACCATGACCGTAGCCCATACTTACAAATATATTGACCCTAATCCAAGCCTAGTAGTAAAAGCGGTTATCCCCGAACGCAAACAAGGTAAATTCCATGCCTTGATTGATACCTTAATTTCAATTTCGGAAGTAACCATGAAAGGTTCCGCTAGCATTGAAATGAATATTAAATCAGGTGAGATTATGGATTTAAAACTACGCTTACCTGAGGGCGTTAACTTATTAAGTTTAAGTGCTCCAGCATTACGAACTTATAAAATTAACAAAGAAAACCCGCAAATTGTCGATGTTGAGTTTACCCAAGAAATGCAAGGTCAATTTCGTTTAGAGGTTTATTATGAACATATTATGCAAGAAAATAAAGCTGAAATGACTGTACCCACTTTAGCCGTAGTCGGTGCCCAAGTTGAGCATGGTCGTATTGCGGTAGAGGCCTTAACCGCCGTTGAAGTTAAAGCCATTGCCACAGAACAATTATCATTATTAGATATTAATGAATTACCTAGACAACTGATATTAAAAACTACTAACCCAATTTTACTCGCCTATAAATATTCGCAAACCACCCCCCCCTATCGTTTGGTATTACAAGTAACGCATCATAAAGAAATTATGGTACAAGAGGCTTTGATTGAACAAGCAAAATATAGCACTTTGTTTACGAAAGATGGCTTAACGGTTACTACCGCTAAGTTTTTTATTCGCAACAGTCGTAAACAATTTTTACGCTTAAAACTTCCGCCAAATTCCAAAGTTTGGTCTGTGTTTGTTAATGGCAAAACTGAAAAACCTGCCCAAGCAGATAAAACAGGTCAGGAAATTTTAATTAAAATGATTAATTCTGCCACAGGTTTTCCAATGGAAGTGGTTTATGAAACCAAAATGTCGAAAATGAAATGGTCAGGAACGATTAAAGCCCAACTACCCCAACCTCAAGATATGATAGTAACCCGCTCAAATTGGGATATTTATTTGCCACAAAATTTTGTTTATCAACAAGCTAAGGGTAATCTGGATTTAGTGTCAAAAGCAAGCACTGTATCACAACAAACAATGGCACAAACCATTGCTTCAGAACATAGCCGTCAACAACCATTAAAAATTATTGTGCCTAACGATGGTATTCATTTTGCCTTTGAAAAACTGTATGCTAACCAAAGCGATCAAGCAAGCATTGCTTTCACTTATTTTTCAGATACTATTGCTCAATTAAGTTGGTGGTTAAGCATGCTTACAACAATTTTAGTTTGGATGGGAATCATGGGTTTATGGAATCAACGTCATCCTTATTTAGCCTTAGTTGCCCTAATATTAGGTGGCTTACTGTTAGCCATGACTTCATTACACTTTAGCACCCAAGAACAACAACAAATGATGATTACCATAAGTGTTGCTATGATAGCTATTTGGATCACACTATTCATTCGCTATCGCTGGAAACACAAGCAAGCATCAAAATACTCGTAATTTTTGAAAACGAGTGGGAAACTAATAATGATTCTACTACACTAATAGCTATCATTATAGGTGATGATCACCACTAACTAGAACTGGGAGAAATCAATGAAAACAAAACTAACTGGATTAGCCTTAGCAACAGCCGCAGCAACCTTGTTAATCACAGGTTGCACTAAAGGCGATGATGATGAGATGGCAATGGAAGAATCTTCAGAGGCTGTAATGGTAAAATGTGCTGGCATTAATGAATGCAAAGGACATTCCCAATGTGCTACGGCAGAAAGTGCTTGTGCGGGTCAAAATGCCTGCAAAGGTACAGGTTGGATTGAAGTTACTGAAGATGAATGTGATGAAAAAAATGGGGATATTTTATAATCAGCGATATGTCAACAACCCCTCGGCTAAAGACCGAGGGGCTTGCGAGGAAACTCGCAGGCCTGGTTGATTAGACTAAGCCTGGGTTTGTATTTGGTTAGTTTTCTATAGCATTCTTTAGGTGCTGAAAGCGAGCAAATTTTAACCTGGCCTACATTAAGAAGATATATAGGTTTATAGGTTTATAGGTTAGCCTTGATGCTCCACAAATAAAATACCCCTATTGCATTAAAATGAACGGTGTTAAGCATAAATTACCTTATTTAGGTTTTGGGCTGGGATTACGACCCAAACATTATCAACGCATTTTGGAGACCTTGCCAACCGTCGATTGGTTTGAAATTCTTTCCGAAAATTATTTTGTTGATGGTGGTAAACCACTTTATTATTTAGATAAAATCCGTCACCATTATCCAATGGTCATGCACGGGGTATCCTTATCAATTGGCTCTACCGATCCCTTAAATCAAAGCTATCTGCAACAATTAAAACAACTCAGTCAACGAATCGAACCCATGTGGATTTCTGACCATTTGTGTTGGACAGGTATTAATCAACTGAATATGCATGACTTATTACCATTGCCTTATACGGAAGAAGCCATTGCTCATGTCGTATCTAGGGTTCAACAAGTCCAAGACTTTTTAGGTCGGCAAATTTTGTTAGAAAATGTGTCGAGTTATATTACTTATCAAAGTTCTGAATTAACAGAATGGGAGTTTTTAACTGAAATTGCTGAACGAGCGGATTGTTTAATCTTATTAGATATTAATAATATTTATGTCAGCAGTCATAACCATCACTTTAATCCCGAAACTTATTTACAAGCCTTACCAAAATCACGAGTACAGCAATTTCATCTAGCAGGTCATAGCTATCACGATGACTATATTATTGATACCCATGATGCTGAAGTAATAGAAGCTGTATGGCGATTATATACTAAAGCTCTACAACAATTCGGTCTCGTTTCAACCATGATAGAACGAGATGATAATATTCCTGAACTCACCCAATTATTATTAGAACTCAATCAAGCCAAACAATTCGCTGAAACTTATCAACATCATGAAACTTAAAGCCTTACAACAAGACTTTCAGGCTTATTTGCTCGGACAATCTTCTGATTTTAGTCAAGCAATTGTAGCCAGTAACCATAAAGATAATCAACAACGTTTAGCCATTTACAAAAATGCCTATCAAATTCGACTTATAGAAATTTTACGCAAAGACTATCCAACTATAAACGCAATTTTAGGTGATAAAAAATTTAGCCAACTGGGGAAAAAATACCTGAAAGCTATGCCTTCTCACTATTATTCTGTGCGTTATTTTGGGCAAGATTTCGCCCAATTTTTAGCGACAACCCCCCCTTATCAACAACATTTGCTATTACACGAAACGGCTGAATTTGAATGGGCATTAGGCAAAGCCTTAGATGCCAAAGATGCTCCCATACTCACCCTGCAACAATTAACCCAGATTTCACCTGACAATTGGCCAAAATTACAACTAAAATTTCACCCCTCCATACAAACCTTAACACTTTACCATAATGTCAACCAACTCTGGAAAGCAGCTCAACAAGATCAAGAACTACAACCACCCGTAAAACGAGCCCAAGCCACTCCTTGGTTAATTTGGCGTAAAGGCATAGAAATTCATTTCCGCTCAATGACTGCAATGGAAGTTTATAGTTTTCATGCAATCCAATCCAAAACTTTTAGCCAAATGTGTGAAGGATTAACCCAATGGTATGATGAAGAACAAGTGCCAGTTAAAGCAATACAACTTATTCAACAATGGTGTCAAGATTTATTAATTAATGATTACCAGTTAATCAACGCCACCTGTTAAATTCACACAAATCTTAGCCCCACCCCAATCACTTTGAGTAATGTCTAAACGGCCTTGATAACTCTCCACAATATATTTTACCATCGCCAGTCCTATGCCATGCCCGGATATGTGTTCATCAGCTCTCCCCCCTCGAATTAAAACTGCTTCAATTTTTTCTTTAGGAATTCCTGCCCCATCATCGCTAATACAAATTTGTAATTGTTCGCTGATAACAGTAATATCAACCGCAACCTGTGATTGACACCATTTAAACGCATTATCCAATAGATTTCCTAACAGCTCCATAATATCATCTTTATCGCCATAAAAAAAACTATTCGTTTTAATATTTAATGTCAGTTTTATGCGTTTATCTCGATAAACTTTGCCCAACGCACTGGTAATTTTCTGAATTAATGGGGATAAATAAATTGCTTCAGGTAATACCGATTGTCCAGCCGTTGCAGCACGTTGCAATTGATAATTCACAATATCAGCCATTCTATCAACTTGAGTTTGTAATTCTGGATTCGGGTCCAAACCTCGTAAAATTGCCAACGGGGTTTTTAAACTATGTGCTAAATCGCCTAAAGAATTTCGATAGCGTTCCAATTGCCGATGTTGGCTGGCAATCATTTTATTAATACCATTGGTTAAAATTGATAATTCAGGTGGGTAATAACCACTGAGATTCGCTTGTTTACCATGTTCAATTTGACGTACTTGTTCCGCTACTTGGCGAATAGGTAATAAGCCCCAATACAATACGGCTGCTTGAATTAATAACAGTGCCAATCCTAAACTAACTAACCATACAATAATTCGATGTTGAAATTGCACTAAATGTTGGTGATAAGAGGCTAAATCTTCTATGGCTTGTACCACATATTGATGTTCTTTTCCATCCTCATCATCCCAAGCGACTGTCATCATAAAACTATAAAAAGACTTGCCATTGATTTGATCCAATTGAAACCGTTTTTCACCTGTGGCTAAAGGCTGTTTGATGGGTAATACTTGGGATAAAAACCCTGATTTCCAAATAAAATCCTGGTTAATACCAATAATTTGCGCATAACTCCCCGAATCTGGGGTGTCGAGTTTGGGATCTAATAGCCAATCAGACACTTGTAACTGCCCATCCACAAACGAAGTTACCGCTAATAGGGTATAAACTGACGATTGTAAACGTTTATCTAATACTTGTTGTTGCGTTTTAACAAAAGCTTTGTTAATACTAAAACCAATGGCTCCTAAACATATCAACAAGATTAAACTGGCCGACACTAATAACCGCAAATAAAGTGAATGTTTCATCGTTTCATCACATCAATATCAAGCGGTTTTTTCTAAATTAAACCGATAACCACGACCACGCAGTGTTTCAATTGGTTGGTAACGATTGTCTGGATCAAGTTTACGCCGTAAGCGTCCAATAAAAACTTCAATCACATTACTATCTCTATCATCATCTTCGGCATAAATATGTTCACTTAATTCTGTTTTAGAAATCACCTTGCCTTGATGTAACATTAAATATTCTAAAGTTTTATATTCATATGCCGTTAAATTAATACTATTTTGATGCACGAATACTTCTTGGCTAAAAGTATTTAATTTAATAGGCTCACAATGCAATACAGGTTGTGACCAACCTGCGGAACGACGCAACAAGGCATTGATTCGTGCCAATAATTCTTCCATTTGAAATGGCTTGACTAAATAATCATCGGCTCCTGCTTCTAAACCTTCAACCTTATCTTGCCAACGTCCTCTTGCAGTTAAAATTAAAATCGGATATTGCTGTTGCTGTCGAATTTTCTTAATCACTTCAATACCTGAAATATCAGGCAAACCTAAATCAATAATGGCTAAATCAACCGCATATTCAATCCCCATATAGCAACCATCTTCGCCTGTTGCTGTTGCCTCAACCGTATAGCCCTGCTGTTGTAATTGTTGGCAAAGTTGTTGTTGTAACAATAATTCGTCTTCAATCACTAAAATTCGCATAATTTATCCTAATATATTGGTATTATCTTTCATGCCTGCGTTCATAAACTTTCACTTTACCACTTGGCATTAATACTTTGATTCTATACATATTTTTTTGACGGACAGTCTTGGCAGACAAAATCCGCCCCTGAGTTTGTTGTTGCACTTCACGAGTTGCTCGTTCTAAACCTGAACTGGCATTGCTGGAATAGGGACTTAATAACAAAATTGTACTTAAAACGAATATTTGCAAAAATTTAAACATAACCACCACCACTTATTACTTACCTTTGATTAGGGCATTGGCAAAGTATAACAAATTTAGTCTGAATAAAATCTGAATATTGTGGGATATAATTAATATTCTTACCAATATTTAAGCAAGCGCTGTAACTGTTGTTGTTGCTTGGCAGATAAGCCTTGCGGATGAAACCGCTGATGGTAATACAAAAAAACCAGCAATTGCAAACGCTTCACCCAAAACCCTTGTGGATGTTGTTGCTTGATTTGCTGTAACCATTGCCACCAAGTTTGTCCAAGTTTTCTTGGATAACCTTGAATTTGAATTTGATCCATAATTGCCAATATTTCTGACTGGTTTATAGTTGTATCGTCAGTATTATCCTCTGGCTTTGTTTGAGATTCTGATTTCCATTGAATACCTAATAATTTGCGTGCGACTAAAAAACCAACCAATGCAAATAAAACTAGCATTAATAGTAAGCGTATTTCATCTTCATCGATTTCTGCTTTCCACAACTGAAATTTAAGTTTTAACCAAGCCATACCATCCCATATTATTTGCCAAGCAGACATTTGTTGTTGTTCTAATTGATTCCAATTAGCAGGCGTAGTATCAACAGTCAGCCATTTCCCCTGTAAATATGCCATCGCCCAAGCATGGGCATGACGTTGTCGGATTAAATATTGTTGCTCCCAATCACTATATTCATCAACGGCAAAACCTGTAACATAACGAGCAGGAATCCCCATTGCACGTAGCAATAATACGGTGGTGGTTGCAAAATACTCGCAGTGTCCAGATTTACTTTTTAATAAAAACTGGGCTAGGGCCTGTGAAAAATCAGTTTGGCTTTGTACTAATGAGTAGTGATAATTTTCCCGAAAAAAATTCTTTAAAACTTCAAGCCGTTGTTGTGGTGATTTATTCTCAATATCTAGTGAAGATAATACTTGTTGCAACATCTTACGATAAATCTCAACAATTTTTAAATCTAATTCATTGGGTGGTGAATCTAAATTATTGTCGAGTTGATAATCAACTTGATAATGGACAAATTTAGGCACATCCGTCACTTGTAACGAGCCTAAGGTATTTTGTTTTAACTGACCTACGACTAAATGACGCAACTTGCTACTTGCAATAGGCACAGGCAAGACTCCTTCTGGCTGTTGAAAGTAGGTCATAATCGTAACAGACTGTTGTTGCAACTTTGAGGAATGTAACTGCCAATGATTGTCATCATCGCTACTTAATATTTCAAATGGGGCAAATACCGCTGTCCAAGTCCCTGCTTGATAATGATTATATACCGCATTACGCAATAATTTTGGGGGAGGCTGTTTGCTTTCTAACCACACTAAAATCTTATCCGAACCTTTTAAACGACCAATTTGACCAATGGCGGTACGACGATAAAACGGATCAACCTCATGCCAACGATTGCCTAGCCATTGCATTACCCATTCTTCTAGCTGATTTTGGGCGGAACGTAATCCTTGTTGTAGTAATATAGCAATTCCAATACTCATGGCTAACAATCCTAACCAAATTGCTCCATGATAATGACGAGGACGATGACACCATAAAGCCCAAGCGAATAATCCTGTTACTACCATAAAATAATATGGAAATTCTTTGTTCACACTGCTCGCAAGTAAACACAAAATAAAAAATGGATATTGAAAATCAATACTGGGTGTTTTTTTTTCTAAACTCACCATTGATTGTTTACGCAATGACATAAACAAAGCAGTGAATGGAATTTCATCCAGCTTGCCATATTGTTGAGCAAGAAGAATGGGCAAGACACAAATCGGCAACCAAGTGAGTAACACAATAATCAAGGGTTGTTCACGATTATCGTCCATATAAAAATAAATGCCCAAAGCGACAATTAATAAACTACAAATATCAACAATACGGTAATAATCTTGATCATTTAACTCCAAACGCCAACTCGTCCAATAATTCGCTTCCAATAATACCGCTATAACCCCTGCTAAAAATAACCAACCCGTTTGCCAACCCCAAAATAAAATAGCCACGGCCAATAGATAACGAGGAATACTCATAACTGCATTAAATCCTCTGCGATTGTTGCCATATGAATAGGGACTATTTTGCAATCACTAGAATTTAAACTTTGTTGTTGCTGTTGCATCTCAATATCTTGTTGTGCCATTAATACTAATACTAACACTGAAACATTTTGACGTTTTAATAACTCTACAAATTGTTTACGTGCTAAATCCCATTGCAATAAAACGACAACACACGCACTTAGACAAGGTAAATGCTCAATCACTAATGCTTCTAAAACGGTAATATCATGCTTCTGACAGGTTTTAGCCACGGCTAAAATTTGCAAAACACGTTCACTAGAATCAATTCCCCGTCCTACAGTTAAATGATGGGCTTGTTGACCAATGAACATTAAATCTAATAAACCTTCTTGAGTGCTTAATTGCTTCGCAAATGACGCAGCCACTGATACGGCTTCTTCAAATATGGGATCAAATTCAAAACCACTAAAGCTGTCTAAAATTAATCCAAAACGTTGAAAATATTCCTCTTGATATTCTTTAACAATAGGCTTGCCTAATCTTGCCCAAGATTTCCAATGAATATGTCGAATCGGATCACCTGATCGATATTCTCTTAAAGACACAAATTCACGAGAATCCCCAAGATTTGACGCTAAAGTCATGCCACCAGGTTGCAGTTTACGACCACCTGCTAAAATAAATTGTCTGGGTAAGGGATAGGATTTAGGCAATACTAATAGGGACTGTGGTAACAGTATTTTGGTATAAGATTTAAATAAACCTAAAGGCTCTGGCATACCTATCAATGCCTGATTAAAATAAATACTACCTCGCCGAATAGGCAATAACTTAACCTTTGCGGTAACAGTTTGTTGCGCAGGAATAATCGGCAGGTCAATTTCATTCACTAAGCCCCCTCGTTGTCGGCGTATTAACCATAACAAACGGTAATAGCCACCTTTACGATCAAACCAATTGCGTTTATCCTCAGCAGGTTCTTTGATTTGGGAAAAACTTTGCCAACTGGGACAAGCCTCGGGTAATTGTTCCAAAAAAGATAAGCCAATTTGTTGCTTATTAGTTAAATTTTGAATCACCACTTGATATTCAATGACCTGGTTAATCATGGCATAACGAGGTAACACCCGTTTCAAGTTTACTTTAGCTTTTAACCATAAACTCGCCAGACTTGCAATAAGCAACAATAAAAATAGCAACGAAAATAATTGATAGGCTAAACTTTTCCAAGTATCTAGGCCAAAAACACCTGAAAATATGGTACTCATCACAATGATCATACCAAACTTAGTTACTCGACTTCGCCACCAACGACTTGCGACAAATAAACGAAATAAAAAACGTAAAAACAAGGGTGGCTTGTCCATGTCCATGTTTAACCTATTTTGAACGATATCATTACAATGGTGGTTCTATCGAATCCAGAATCCGATTTACTATATCAACTTGGGTGATTCCTGAAAACTTGGCATCATTATCTAATGTCAAACGATGTGCTAATACGGCTATTGCTAATTCTTGAACATGATCAGGTGTGACCATAGTTAAACCATCTAACAAAGCTAGGGCTTGGGCAACTTTCATTAAGGTCAAAGATGCTCTTGGACTTGCCCCTAGACTTACCCCCTCAATCTCACGAGTTTTTGCAACCAAGCTAACAATATAAATCAATAACTCATCTGTTAACTTAACACCTTTTGCTTGTTGCCGTAACATTAATACATCATCAATCGAGATTGATTGCTTTAATTGCTCTAAAGGGAATTGTTGCGCTTGAGATTTTAAAATTTCAACCTCCTGCTCCAAATTAACATAACCTAAACCTAAACGCAAAGCAAATCTATCCATTTGGGCTTCAGGTAAGGGATATGTTCCATGAAATTCAATGGGATTTTGAGTGGCAATCACAAAAAATAACTCGCCCAAAGAATAACAATCTCGCTCAATGCTTACTTGATTTTCTGCCATTGCTTCTAATAATGCCGATTGGGTTCGAGGTGAGGCTCGATTAATTTCATCCGCCAGTAAAATATCCGTAAAAATTGGCCCTGAATGGAAATCAAAACTTTGTTGTTTAGGATTAAAAATAGACACACCTAAAATATCTGAAGGTAATAAATCAGGGGTAAATTGAATCCGTTGGAATTTTGCTTGCACTGATTTAGCTAATGCTTTACTTAAGGTTGTTTTACCTGTACCTGGATAATCTTCTAATAAAACATGGCCACCACTGACTAAGCCTGCAAATAATAAGCGAATAATTTTTGCTTGACCTTGCATAACTGCCGTTAAATTGTTTTCAACAATTTGGTAAAGATTTTCAACAGAGGCTTGTGTCATAAAAAATATTAATCCTAATAACTAAAATAAAAAGTGATAAAATTTTTATATCATCCACAACTTTTACATAATTTATTTTTGATAAATATAAATGTTATGTTATTATTT
>JALWTS010000026.1 GCA_027077805.1 Gammaproteobacteria bacterium | reverse complement strand
CGGTATAATTGCTTGGATAATCTCTAAAACTGTTTTGCTCTCAAAGGTTTCCGCAACAAGCGTTGTATCTAAATCAACCGTGTAATCTTTGCATTTAATCTTATAGACTAAATCATTAACGTTAGTCATCTTAACATCAATCGCAATAATACGGCCTCCGAAAATCCTTGTGCCTGCGTCTGTATCTTCAACAATCACTTCATCGTTAATTGTAGGCTTCCAAGTCCTAGTGCCATAATACATGTAATCGAAACTTGCAGTATCCACCTGCGTTGTTTTGACATCGCTTTTTTTAAACGATTTTCGCTTAATAAGTGAAGTTCTATCTGTGCCGTCTATTGTAATTTTTAGGTTCATGCAAATTGTTGATTTAGTCCAAGTTTCTTAATAATAAGATCACCCATTTTTTCCGCGCTGTCTTCATCAAGGAAAGTATTGCCTGTGATTGTTATATTTACACCATTCATTCCATTTTTATTATTCAATGGCACAACTGCCTCTGGACCAGCTTCACCAATCATTGCAAGAGTTGGCTTTGTTACAATTCCACCTTTTGCAAGCATTGGGATTTTTGGCACTCTTGGGATATTTACGCCAGGCAATCCGTTCATTCCACTCACTGCACTATTTATCATACTCACCATTCCGTTTAATTTACTTATTACCCAATTGATCATTGATTTTATTCCATTCTTAACTGAATTAATAAAAGAGTTAACCCTATCTAGTGCACTATTCCATATATTCGCAAACGCACTTGTTACAGCTCCAACAGCTCCATTAAATACGCCAATTACGCCATTTATTAAATTCTTAGCACCAGTTTTTATTGCTTCAACAACACCTGTAAAAAATGCTTTTATCGCATTCCAAATATTCACCCACAACGTCTTAATCATGTTTAATCCAACAGATATAATATTTGAAATAAAATCAATCGAAACGCTTATTAAGTCTTGAAATCCTTGCCATAATCCTGCAAAAAATTCTCCAATACTGCCCCAAACCTCCGTAATGCTATTATACATATTGTCTAGCCAATCCGTTACAGCCGTGTAAATAATTGCTATCCCTCCACCAAAAACAGTGTTTAAACTATTCCAAATAGCAGTAGCAAAAGCAACGATTGAGTTCCAAACACCCTCAAAAATACCTTTTATAGCGTTCCAAGCCCCTTCCCAATCGCCTCTTAGAATAGCCAAAAATGCACTTATTGTCCCTTTTATAAGTTCTAAAATCGGTGAAATTACAAGCATTATACTTGCCCAAAAAACCTGCATTGAAGCACCTATCATTGCCCACGCCTGATCAAATACGTCTTTTATAAATTCTAGTGCAACTCGTATTTCATCGCCATACACTGTGAATAAAGCGTTCCAATCGCTTATAAATTGAGCAAAAGTAGATTTTAAGTCTTCATATAACCCACCAAACTCATCAATTAAATATTGTTTGAAATTTGCAACTATCTCCTGTATTCCAAACAAATTATTCTCCCAAGCATAATATAACCCAGCCAAAGCACCTACAAC
>JALWTS010000025.1 GCA_027077805.1 Gammaproteobacteria bacterium | reverse complement strand
CAATTACCGTTACACCGTGCCGTAAACCAACTTGATTGATTAATTGAGATTTACCGACACCGGGTGCTCCCCAGATCATAACCGGAGTGTGGTGTCCCGTTTGTGCTCCATAGAATTCTTGGTCAAGGATTGTGTTTAAATGGGCTGGACGCATGGAGTTATTGCCTGATATTTGAGATGTGTGAATGATACAAGTAAGCGAAGGATCTGCAAGAAACCTTAAGGAAGTTTTATAATTATTCTTCACCTAAGGTTTTACATATATCTCCATAAAAATTAACAATTATTTACATAAAATAAGGTTATTAAAAATTAACCAGAGGTTAAGCTAATTTGCATATAAGTAAAAACTAATATTTAAGGGCTGATTTATGATTAAACGTTTGATTTTATCGTTGTTCTTGCTTGTTGTGGGTGTCGCAAGTGCAACGGCTTCTATTTTGGCTAACTCTAGCCATGCTTCTGCAAAAGTACCCAGTATTTATTCGATTGTAGCGACTCCAATTAAAGGGAATACATCATACACACTAAGGGTATATGAAAAAGAAGCTGGCAAAGCCATGATGACAGTCACTCGTCCGCTTGATGGAAATATTGTTGATATTGCTGTTAGAGATATTGATGGTGATGATCAGGATGAAATAGTTGTTGCAATGCAAGAAAAACACGTTGAAGGCAGAAAAGTGTACTTCGATGTCTTTGAATTTAAGGGTAGTTATTTACATTGGATTAGTGATTTTTCAGATTTAACAGAATTAGTGGCAATTTTTCCTACAATTAGAGATTAAATAATAATCATATTTACAAAATTTAATACTTGATAAAGGTTTATGATAGGTTTTTGTTCTAGTATAGGGTCGCGGAACGTGCATTGTCGCCCTTCCTTCACGCCTACTTCTTTTGCGAAAGAAAAGGTAACTCGTAAATAACTTTGTTCTTGTTTTTCTGATGGTTATTTTTTGTACTTCCTTAATTTATTTAAGACGTATTAAACACAACAGAGATTAGCTCCACAACTATGAGAAATAATTCATTGCAACGACTGCTTATTGTTGATGATGATTCTGTATTGCAAACATTCTTACAGGATTATCTGACACAGCACGATTTTGAAATTTTTAGTCTTTTAACAGGTGAAGAAATTGAAGATTTCTTGAAAAAAGAAGCCGTCGATTTGATTCTTTTAGATGTTATTTTGCCTGGAGAAAATGGTTATCATTGGCTGAAGTGGTTGAAGGAGCATCATAGCGACATACCTGTATTGATGCTATCGGTAAAGGGTGAGTGCGATGATCGAGTATATGGTCTGGAAATGGGAGCACGGGATTATTTAGCAAAACCCGCAGATCCTCGTGAGTTACTAGCTAGAATTAATAATATTTTAAATTGTAATGTGGGTGCTAATCATCAAACATCAGTGGAGTTTGGAGATTTTGTTTTTGAAATAGAACGCTGCAACCTTTCCCGTGGCGATGAATATATCCGATTAACAACAACCGAAGCACAGTTGCTAAAATTATTCTGTACAAATATAAATAAAACCC
>JALWTS010000024.1 GCA_027077805.1 Gammaproteobacteria bacterium | reverse complement strand
GTACTGCACACTGGATCAACATCGCAGAAGATAAGCAACTTGACCTTTATAATCTAAATTTTCAAGGTGAAATTACATCTGAAATCATTAAGGCAAAAATTCAAGCATCCCCGCCTAAGTCAGTAGGTAAACCTTTAAAAATAACAGCCGAACTCGTTCAAGAAAAAAGAGATACCACTAATAATAAACAAGCCCAAAATTCAAAGGATTGGAATGGGACGGTTTATCTACAAGGTGAAATTAATGACCCTAGTGCCTTACCAGTCAACATCCATAAATACACAGGAATTATAGATGGTGATTTTAAATTTCATCTCAATGCCCAGATAAAACGAAATCGTCCCATGCAACTTAGTGGCGAATTTTTAGTGGATAATCCCATTTTAGAACAGGCAATCCATACCACCCACGGACTGAAAAATATTTATCAGAAGAATATCCAAAGCCTTGCTATTAACGGTCATTGGGCAAATGGTGATGATGAGTGGGAAGCCCAATTTGGACTAGAAATCACACAAGATGGAATCACGAATAGATCAAACCTTAGCTTTGATCATCAATTAACAAGTAATGGTTTTAAGCTAAACGCCAGTGTTGATCAAATCGAACTCGATCGTTATTTGCCATTATTAGAACGACAACAATGGCTAAGCAAAAAAATTAGTAGCACCCTATCCAATCTAAAGCCTCGTGGTCAATTAACCCACTTCTACTTATTTCTTGATGTCGATACAAATAATACATTTGCGACAGAAGTTAAGGGGAGAGGCAGGATGAAAAACATATCTATTAATGCCCACAACAAAATCCCTGCTCTAAAAAATATTAATGCTCAATTTGATTTTGATAATAAATCAGGGGTAATAAAAATCAGTGCCAAAGATAGCCAAATAGAATACGCCAGATGGTTTGAAGCCCCCATAAAAATTGGCACACTTGAGACCATTTTAAATTGGAAAAAAACAGCAAAAAGTTGGGACTTTACATTACAAGATTTCCAATTTAGCAATGCTGATGCTCACGCAAAAGGTTCAGGTAATTTAAGTTTCACTAAAAATAATACACCGATTATTGATTTAGCTCTTAATTTTGCAACCAATAAGAAGGCAGCTAATAAAAATGTAAGAAATTATATTCCTTCACTTATTCCCACTGGTGGTGAAAAATGGCTTAAAAATGCGATTCGCTCAGGTGTTGTCCCAAAGGGAGGACTAATACTGAAAGGTGACCTTAAAAAGTTTCCTTTTGACAAGGGCAAAGGAGGAGAATTTTTAACTTGGTTTGAAGTAGAAGATGGAAAACTAGAATACCTTCCTAATTGGCCTGCTGCTGAGAATGTTTCAGGAAAAGTCATATTTATCAACGAAGGTATGACTGCCGATATAAAATCAGCCACTGTTTTAGGTAACAAAATAACAACGGGTCATGTGAGTATTCCTGATTTTCGTCATCAACCTCAACTAGACATTACAAACTTGACCACCTCGGGAAAACTATCAGAGCAAATAAAATATATTCAACAATCACCACTAGCTAATAATATACAGAG
>JALWTS010000023.1 GCA_027077805.1 Gammaproteobacteria bacterium | reverse complement strand
TTGCGGGCCATCGGCTGTTACCATATCAATGGTTGCCTGGCAGATTCGATCAAGTGTATACGCCAGTTTCATACCCAGTACTTCTGAAGAGTAAACCAGCCTTTGTATATGTGCATGCAACTGAAATATTGCAGGGCCTTTTTCGGTTCTATAAAAACGGATGCCCTCAAAAGCACCACCACCATAATGTAAGGTATGAGTAAGGACATGGGTGGTGTTATCTTCCCATGCTTTAAGGACACCATTGTGCCAAATTGTTTCTGTTGTTTTCATTGTCTGTAAATATTTAAATTGTTAGGTGCTAACCGAAACGATTGATTTCGCCAAAACATCTTTACTTAATTAGCAAACCGTAGTATCAACTTTTTAATAACTGAAGATGACCTGATCTTTACCATTATTCTTGGCCTTATACAGATTATCATCAGCGCAGCTTATCAAAGTTTTGTGCAGAGAATCAACATGTGCTTTAACCAGACCAACACTAATGGTAATTTGTAATTCTGTATCAATGTGATTTAAATCAATGGTTTTGATCTGTTCTCTTATCTCATTGCAAATACCAACAACTGATTCAATGTTGTCATTGACAAAACACAAGAGAAACTCTTCTCCACCAAAACGCGCTATTATAAGTCTTTCATTGCAAAAGTGTTGTAAAACCTTTGCTATTTGCACAAGTACTTCATCACCAACATCATGTGAATAGTCATCATTAATTTTTTTAAAACTGTCTATGTCGGCAAAAGCAATATAAATACGATTATTGTCTATGTTCTGATTACTTAACAGGCCTTTGATGTGCTTGTTAATATAATGTCTATTTACCAAACCTGTGAGGTCATCGTGTTCGGTTTTATACTCCAGCAACTTGGATTTATCTTTTAATTTTTGCGTTCTTTCTGCTACGATTGATTCCAGATGATTCCTCATCAATGCAAACTGATTCATGATAAAAATCACCAACATCATCACAACAATATACATCACGATTGTGGCAAGATCCAATCGATTGAAAATAATGGCAAATAAAATAGCGGCAAAACCTGAACCCAACTCAATTGCGGTTGAAAAAAACTGAAATAGTTTACCAGCACCTGCCCTCTTAATATTATCAATAAGCGCATGCCCATAGAATTAATCAGCTGCATGGACAGTAATAAAACCAATAATAAAACAAACTGATCCACACGTAACTGAGTAAAGGGTACCTGCCCTCCCAGGTATTCAAATAATAAACCTGACAATAATACGGTCAGCGCCATCATTGCAGAATTATTGTGTACCGCAATGGCCCTATTTCGATAACCCGTGTTATTACCAGAGCTGGTTTTGATAAAGGGAAATATAAATGAAGCCAGGCCATTAACAAGCGCGGCTGGTATGGGACCAATGATCAGAATGGCTGAAACCTGTGCCACCCTATCAAATGAAACATAGCCAAAATTGGGATGCGGAAAGCCCATGATTATGGTAAACAGACCAAAAACCAGAAAAAACCCATAAACCCACCAACTGTTATTATAAATAGGGCTTATATCATTGAACAATAAATACAGAATTAATGAAAGG
>JALWTS010000022.1 GCA_027077805.1 Gammaproteobacteria bacterium | reverse complement strand
TTGAAATTTGTTTCAAAATTCCGACATAAATACATCGCCCGACCAACGGTGGTTAGGTATTGCTCAACATTTTTGTCTTCTAAATTCGTGTCAATCCACATTTTTGATTTATATCAAACCTCTTTATTTTGTGATGCCAACTATAACCCAACATCCGCATTTCATCCGAAGATTATATGACAGAAGGGCTGATTTGGTTATATCTGTAGGTGCGTAATCCAACGAGGATTAAAATTATCTGTTGTGAGTTCAGAATTTTGGTCAATGTGATTACGCTCTGTCGTCCCTGTAAGAAAAAACAGGGTGTTACTATTTTTATATGGAGATATTAATCATGTCGCATTTATCGACATCAGCTTCAGTGGTATTTGTTCCACAATCACCTCTTATTAGAGGTGGTGCGGCAAATCCTCCTTTAGCGATCAATAATATATCGGCATTTAGTAATCAGGCGAATCAATTTAATAATAATTTGGGTCACTATGGTTATACGCCGTTTATTCCTTATGGCTATCAACAGCCAAATCCATTGTTTTTGCAAGCAATATTTCAATTAATTCAACAGCTTATTACTAGCTTGATTCAGAGCTTAGTACAACTACAGCCCCGTGAATATGCTAGTCAAGATGGTTCAGGTAATAACCCTTTCTTCCCAAGTGTAGGACAAACCAATACATTATTTTTGCGAACTTTTGAGCAATATCCTAATCGTGCTATTGGTGGTGCTACAGAAGTTAACTTACCTAACCCTCGAGCCATTAGCAATGTTGTCTCGACTCAAACGCAGAATGTACCAAACCATAAAGGTTTGAGTGATATGTTCTGGTTATGGGGACAGTTTGTTGATCATGATATTAATTTAACTAAAACCGATCAGTCATTACCCGCAAATATCGCTGTACCAAAAGGCGACCCAGCCTTTGACCCGAATAATACGGGTACGCAAGAGATACCATTCCATCAATCCAACGTTGTTATTGATGCTAATGGTAATACGCAGCACAAAAACGGTATTACTGCATTTATAGATGCTTCTAATGTCTATGGCTCAACGGATGAAGTGACAAATCAATTGCGTTCTTTCTCTGGTGGTAAGCTGAAAACTAGCGAAGGTAATTTATTGCCAATTGGTGAGGATGGTTTATTCCAAGCAGGTGATATTCGAGCAGATGTACAATCAGGTTTGACCTCAATGCATACTATTTGGATGCGTGAGCATAATCGCATTGCCGATGAAATTGCAGCTCAAAATCCAAGCTTATCGGATGAACAAATCTTCCAAGAAGCTCGTAGGCAAGTGAAGGCTGAAATCCAAGCCATTACCTTTAATGAATACCTACCTGCTCTATTAGGTGAAGAAAATATCTCGCCCTATCGTGGCTACAACCCTAGTGTTAATCCACAAATTAGTGAGACCTTTGCAACAGCCGCTTATCGTTTTGGGCATTCAATGCTATCAACGGAAATGCCTCGATTAGATGAACAGGGTAATGTAATCCCTGAAGGTAATTTGAAGCTAAGAGATGTTTACTTTAACAATGAACCCATTAAGGAAGCAGGAATTGACCCTATTTTAAGAGGCTTTGCAACACAAGTTGCTCAAGAAGCAGACCCAATGATGATTGATG
>JALWTS010000021.1 GCA_027077805.1 Gammaproteobacteria bacterium | reverse complement strand
GATCTTCAATGCTAGAAAAGTGATGAAGTATGGAGGAGGTAGTTTTAGCTTTCATAATAATCAAAAGCTTATCGCTATTACCTCATTAAAGTTATAACTTCAAGATATTTTTAGTGCGATTGCCCTATGATACAAGTAGATTTTCTTGCTTTTTTCCTGCTAGACACAATAGTATTATACTAGCTCATCTACCATGTGTAGAAGGAGTAACGAGGTCGCTTTAGGGCGACCTCTGCTTTTATAGTGTTCTACAAGTATAACGAGGTAATCTTACGCTCGTACCCATATTTATTATTTGGGCATGACAGAGAATTTATTTCCTGTCAAAACATCAGCTTATAGTGAAACCATCCGAGGAATAAATTCCTCGGTATGTATTCCCAAATAAATTTGGGAACAAGCTGATAAAAGAGCGATAACAGGGAAAATTTACCACTCTGTCTTAACAGGATAATCCTGAATCAAGGGATCAGGAGTTAGTATTACCATGTTTCCTTCTATTGCCTGACAAACCAACATGCGATCAAAAGGGTCTTTATGTACTTTGGGTAATGCTAGCAAATGGCAAATATCAGCCTCGTTAAGCGATAAACTATCAATACTATGATTTTTTCTTTGTTTGGGGATATAAGTTTTTGGGGACTCAGGTAAAGGTAATTTACCTATCTGATATTTGACATTTATCTCCCAAAAAGAAACTGAACTTAAAAACACCTCATTTTCAGGGTTTTCAAACAAGCTCCGAGCCTTATCGCTTAATTTTAGATCATCTGATATTAGCCAGAGAAATGTGCAGGTATCTAATAGCACACGCATTATCAATGCCCTTCAAATGCAGCGAGAAGGTCATCAGGAAGTGGATCAGAAAAATCATCAGGCACAACAAAATCACCTTTTGCCAAACCAATCTTGCGTTTCTTTGTGGATTTGCTTTTTAAGCCCACTATCTTGGCGATGGGGATATTGCGTTTACACAATAAAATCGTCTCTTCTTCCGTTAAGTTTTTCAAATACTTGGAAAGATGTGTTTTTGCATCATGAATATTTAATTGAATCATGTTAGCACCTTAAGTGAACTAAGTTATGAACTAACTATAGCATTTTGATGAATAAATAAAAATGGACGTGATTAATTGATAGTGGATAGTTGAGAATTGATAATTTAAACAGGGGCAACTTCCACATTTTCAATTAATCACGTCCATTATCCACTCTCAATTAATCGTGTTTTGCCCGTTAGAAGCTCTTGCATCATGCCTTGTTTAATGGATTTGGTTTTTTTGAGTTTTGATTTTAAGGCTTTTAGCTCTTTGTCCATATTTCCTAAAATATGTCCTATTATGATTTGCTCATCAATACTTGGCACGGGGATTTTGATTTTCTTTATATCACCACTACTTATAGCAGGGTAATTTGAACCAGATATTAAGGTATTAATTTGTTTATTAATATCGTTTGAGAATAAATGATAAATTAAAAACTCTGGAATAGCTTTTGAACTTCTACACCGTAAAACTGCAAAACCTGTTGAACTTACCCAATCATTCCCTCTCTCTTCAAATAACAATACTTCGGACAGTTTTTGTGGATTATAGCGATTATAAATCAACAACTTGCAGATATATTTGAATTAATTGCATGTTAGGGTATTCACCTAAC
>JALWTS010000020.1 GCA_027077805.1 Gammaproteobacteria bacterium | reverse complement strand
TTTGATACATCTAAAATATTATTAATCAGTTTTAATAAATAGCGACCTGCATGGGTAATATGATTAATATCATCTTTGGATTCTTCACAAGCGGCATCTTCAAGTAGCATTTCACTATACCCAATGATTGCGGACAGTGGGGTGCGAATTTCATGAGACATACTGGCTAAAAATAATTCTTGCATTCGCATGGCTTCTTCTAAAGATTCAATCATTTGATTGCGTGTTTTGATAGTTTCTGCTTGATTTTTGAGTAACATTTGATTTTCTAAATGCACTCTAAGGCGAGCAAGGACTTCTTTTTGTTGAAATGGTTTGGTTAAATAATCTGCCCCACCCACATTAAAGCCTTTAATTAAAGATTCCGTATCATCTTTAGCGGTAATAAAAATAACGGGAATATGCTGAGTGTTAGAATTTTTTTTAATTTGTTCGCAAGTTTCAAAACCATCAATTCCTGGCATCATTACATCTAATAAAATGACATCGGGTAGCGAATGTTTTAAAATTTTAATGGCTCGTTCACCACTGGTTGCAACGGAAATTCTAAAACCCTCCAGTTCTAATAATCCTTTTAAAACCTTAATGTTTTCTAGGGTATCATCAACAATTAAAACATGACTCATAATTAAAATCCTAGTGTTAGGTGATTTAGACATGACATTTTGATTCAAGCAACACTGCAATAATTAAAACATGACGCATCATGAAATTCTAGTGCTAGGTGAGTCAGAAATGATATTTTAATTCCGCAGTAATACGACGTCCAGCTAATGGTAAATCATTAGGAATATTAATAAAACCTCTGGCATTCAAACCTGTACTCGGTTCTTTTGCGGTTTGGTCAAAGATATTTTTTACTATTAAAGCAATATCCAAATGTTGATACAAATATTTACGACGAATGCTTACATCCGTAATGATATAATCCTTAATCTCTGGGCGAGAATCATTTGGAGGGCGTTTACGGTCAAATACGCCATTTAGTTGTAAATTAAGATGCCAGTCGCTAATAATATTCCAACCAGTGCGAAGATAAAGCTGATGCGAGGGTGAATTACCTGCATTTTTATCAGTGCTATCATCAATGGAACGTTGATAAGCATAATTACCCATTAGCATGAGTTTATCAGTTATTTGCCAGCGTGCTTCTAGTTCTAAACCATAACCCGTTTGCTTGCCTGTATTTTGAGCAGTATTAGTATTTTGCCCTTGGTCAGGAATAAAGCGAATAATGTCTTGCCATTGATAATAAAATAAATTAATACTCGATTGGTATTTGATTTGCTGATAATGTAAAGACCATTCTATGGTACGAATGGTTTCTGGAGCTAAATCAGGATTACCAAGTGAGACAGGATTATTAATGGCAAATTGTTCTATAAACGAAGGAGCCCGAAAGGCTTGACCATAAAGTAATTTACTCGTCAGTTGAGGATCAATCGTCCAAACTAAAGCAATTCTGGGGTTTAATACTGAGTCAAAATCCGAAAAATAATCATAACGTAAGCCTGTGGTTAATTCCCAATCTTGGGCAAATTGCCAAATGTCTTGCATTAGTATATGACTATTATGGCGATCATTTTCGCTGAGAAACGCAAATGGGGTATCGGTTTTATCTACAATAGGTGATGTTGGAGGTAGGCGTTGACCTGTGTTTGGGTCTAAGCCAAAATTATTCGCTGATTTCACTTTATATAAATTGCCATAATGATGGCCAATGCCTAAGGTTATTTTGTGTTTGTTCCAGCCGTCGTACTCTGCGAGTAATCGCGTCCGAATATGATATTCAAATACTTCAGGACGTGATAATACCCCATGCGTAAATTCACCAAACCCTAGATTACTGCCCACAGGATTTAAGCGAAAATCTTCTTGGATTTCTTGATCTGAATAAAATAATGCCAATAATCCTGACAGTTGCCAATGATTTTGTTTCGGGGCAAGGTATTGTAGATCAAAATTAACTCGGTTACTGGTGGCTTCACCCTCAGGATCAATGGCTTCGGCAATACCTGCCCCAGTGCCAACATTGTTTCGGTGTTGCCAACCTGAACGGATTTGCCAGTTTTGATAGTTTAAATCAAAACGCAAATCTAAATTATCACGACGTAGTTGTACGGATTTCGGTGCTAGTGATGCTTGGGTGCCAAAAATTTGATCGAAACCCGTTTGTGCATCCTGTTCAATCACTTGATCAAAGCCATCGGTTTGGAAATATTCTAAGCCAACGGCGTAATCACCATGTTCAGTAAAATCACCTGTTAAAAACCAAGCCGATTGGCTATCAAAACTGCCTATTCTGCCCCCAATTTCAGTGCCTTGAATGTGTTCAGCCGTTTTAGTCATAATATTAATCACGCCTGCAAAGGCTTCCGCACCATATAATGCGGAACTCGGACCGCGAATCACTTCGATTTTGGCAATCATATTAATCGGCATACCACCCCAAATATTACTACGATTGCCAAAAAATAAATTGGTAATGGGAATATTATTAATCAGAACGAGTATTTGTGGGTTGGTTTGGGTATAAATACCACGAATACTATAAATTGGGGTATAACTCCGATGAAAGCGTGAAACATGCAAGCCTGCCACTGTTTCTAAAATTTCATCTAAATCAGTAGCACCAATGGCTTCGATATCTTGGGCAGTAATAACTGTGGTAGTCGCAGGTGCGTATTGTAAGGATTGTTCTTGACCCGTTGCGAGTTGAGTCGTTTGAATTTGAAAGAGTTCTTCTAAAGGAATATCCGTCATTTCCTCGGCTTGAATTGAACTATAATAGCAGGAAATCATTATAATTATTGCGTGAATTAGTCGTAAATTTTCATGTATCATAATAGTTTTTAGGACAACGGAAGCAGTATGAAAACCAAACGATTGTATTTTTTTATCATTATCAGTTTAGTCGGGTGTACTTATCCAAGAATAGAACAAGAAGCTGAGATTGCCAACTTAATTATTGATAGAAGTGTGTATGGCAGTTATATCTACGGCTCACAGGAAATCAAATTTAAACATTATTTTTCCCCCGATGGCAGTTTATACAAATCTTCAGAAAATGAACCAGGACGTTTTTATAAAGACAATTGGTATATTGAAGATGGTAAACTTTGTGAATATCGAGGCGAAGAACTCAATCAACTCACTTGGATTGGCTGTTATTATGTCTTAAAAACCAATAGTCGGTTTATGCTAGAGCGGGCGACAGATGAAAAGCAAGCGATGAAACATTATCAAGTCTATAAGGTTGATCGAGGCGATATTTACAATCTAGTTTCACACTATCAGGATTTAGATTCACCAGAATTAGTGGCACAAAGTCGCCAACCGATATTACCGCCAATTATTCACACACCTAAACCATCAACCATTTATCAAAATACTCAAGTAAAGCAAAATAAGCTAAGTCATAATAACAGTAATAGTGTCAGTACTAGCACTAATAACCGCCAGCCTGGTTATAGTTCTAGTTATAACAGTAATCAAGAAATGGGGCGATTGGAAAAATTTGAGGAAATGGTGGATATGATTATGCCCATTAATAGCCAGCCAAAACCGATAGAACCCCAAATTAATTTTGGTCGTCATCGTACTACTCGTAATGTCGGTTGGCCATTTAGCAAACAATATTTAGAACAAGAACGTTTAGAACCCGATACTGCACCAAATGTTGAAGCTAATCAGGACAAATAGTCAATGCCAACAATCTTTAGCTAAAAAACGGCTATTAAACTCACCACCAAAATTTATGGTAGTGAATACTCATTCTGATTCAAATTTAAATGATTTGAAACAAGCAGGTCGTCAATGACAGGTTTTGTGCTAGATAATTCTGTGGCTATGCGCTATAAAACTTAACGTTTTGAGTATTGTGGGGCACGTCTGGCTTTATGCAAGCCCACTTTTTTACGTTCAACTTTACGAGCATCACGAGTAACATAACCTGCTTTACGTAAGACAGGGCGTAATTCTTCGTTATATTCTATTAATGCTCTAGTAATACCATGACGAATGGCACCTGCTTGACCCGTCGTGCCACCACCTTTCACTGTCGCATGAATGTCAAATTGATTCAGTTGTTCAATTTTTTCTAACGGTTGACGTACCACCATTCTTGCGGTTTCACGTCCAAAATATTGGTCCAAAGGACGGTTGTTAATCATAATATTGCCTTGACCTGATTTTAGGAACACTCTTGCCGTAGCGCTTTTACGACGACCTGTTCCATAATATTGCGTATCAGCCATAATTTTTTCCTATATTTCTAAAATTTGAGGTTGTTGGGCATGATGTTGATGTTGCTCACCCTCATAAACTTTTAATTTTTTAATCATTGCTCGGCCTAATGAATTTTTAGGGAGCATTCCTTTGACGGCATGTTGAATCACTCTTTCAGGTGATTTTTTTATTAATTTATCAAAATTAATGGATTTCATGTTACCAATATAGCCAGTGTGTTTGTGATACATTTTATCTGAGCGTTTATTACCAGTAACTTGGATTTTTTCCGCATTAATGACAATAATATAATCACCTGTATCAATATGTGGGGTATATTCTGGTTTGTGTTTGCCTTTTAGACGACTGGCGATTTCCGTGGCTAATCGACCTAAAGTTTTATTATTCGCATCAACAACAAACCATTGACGTTTGACTTCTGCGAGTTTGGCACTAAAAGTTTTCATAACTCTTTCCTAAAGAAATTGGTTTAACTGGTAAAATGAAAAGGCGAATGGTAGCAAACTCATGGCATGATGACAAGTATTATCTTTAAGGTAATATTGGATTAATAATTTTTGGTAAATATTAGGTGTTTCCCTAATATTTTTTTGTTTAAATTTGTAAGACAATAGCGGGATTAAAAAAGGCACGGCAAAAGAGCCTTTACCGTGCCAAAGAACCACCAAAGGAGGATGGAGGTATTTCATCAAAAACTAACTTTGAGCGAATGAGTGCATTATAGCAGCTAATTTAGATTTTTGTCAAGTTATTATATTAAAACTTTATAATATTCTATAATTGTAACCTATCGACGATTTGATGCTTTAATAAGTGTTGTTCAATAATTTCGTCAATATCCTCTTCGTCAATATAACTATACCAAACGCCTTGGGGATACACTACTATTACAGGCCCGAGTTCACAACGGTTTAAACAGCCTGCGGTATTGATTCTCACACCATACTGACAGGCAATGCCGAGTGCTTTGGTTTTGGCTTTCATGTAATCACGCATTGCTTGTGCATTGTATTGTTGGCAAGCGCTTTTATTAGGATCGTCTCTTGAATTAGTACAAAAAAAGACATGATATTGATAATAAGGTTTGTTGGTTGTCATGGGAAAATTATTTTAAGAATGATAGAATCAATCAGTTTAAATTAAATTTTGTCATAATTGAATATCTTATCTCAACTTTCTAATCAATGTGTACGCTGTGGGATTTGTTTACCTTATTGTCCCACTTATCAGCAAACCTTACATGAAGCAGAATCGCCTAGAGGGCGGATTGCATTAATGAAAGCCTTGGCTGAGCAACAATTAAGCCCTGAGTCCAGTGCTTTAGTGCATTTAGACCATTGTTTGCAATGTCAGGCGTGTGAGTCAGTCTGTCCCTTGCAAGTTGAGTATGGCAAATTATTGCATTTGAGCAAAGCTAAATGGCAGTCGCCATCATTTTCTTTGGGTTTAACATTGCTAAGCCAGTCTATGACTGTTTTAAACGTTATCGCAAGGGTTTTATATTTATATCAACAGTTGGGATTACAACGAATTTTACGACCATTATTATATTTTGATAGTTTAAAAACCTTAGATCATTATTTATTACCCATGACTTTAAATAACTTGGCAAGTCATTACCCAGCGAAACAAACGCCTGTTAAAGGCAAAGTGAATCTGTTTATTGGTTGTTTAAGTCAGTGGTTTGATTTAGAAACTATTTTATCTTGTATTTTGTTATACCAATATTTTGGGTTTGACGTGTTTATTCCCAAACAACAGCGGTGTTGTGGGGCATTACATTATCATCATAAGCAATCATTCCAGGCAGAAAAATTAGCCAAGCATAATCAAAACATATTTGATTCAACAATTCCAACAGTGTCAATTAATACAGGATGTACGGCGTATTTAGCTCAAACTGAGCAACTAACTATTCATAATAGTTATGATCATATTTTGTCGTTATTAAAACCATTAGTAAACGCATCAGAATTGTCTTTTTCAGCCTTGAATGCAACCGTTATGGTACATGAACCATGCAGTTTACGTTATCAATTAAAACAAGCAACTGTTGTTTATGACTTGCTTAAATTTATTCCAGACTTAGAAATTAATGCCTTGCCGAATAATCAGTATTGTTGTGGTGGGGCAGGGAGTTATATGTTGCAATATGTTGAGATGTCAAAACAGTTAAGAAACGATAAAATAGCAACTATACTAAAATTAAAACCTGATTATGTCGTAACCACCAATATTGGCTGTTATTTACATTTATCCGCAGGTTTACCTGTTGCACTAGCAAGCGTTATGGTCAGTCCATTGACTTTATTAGCGCAACAATTAATATCACCAACTACGGAAAAGTTTTAATGAAACGAGAATTAATTATTATGCGTCATGCCAAATCTGATTGGAATTCAGTCGCTGAGTCGGATTTTGATCGTCCTTTAGCTCCCAGAGGAAAATATAATGCACCTCTAATGGCTGAATGGTTAAAACAACAAAAACTTCATCCTGATTATATGATAAGTTCTCCTGCAAAACGAGCAAAGCAGACGATTAAACGTGTATGTCAGGTTTATGACTACCCATTAAAACAAGTTCATTGGGAGCCATCAATTTATGGGGCGAGTTTATCGGATTTATTCGCTGTATTAGCAAGCGTGCCTAAAAAATATCGTTTGGTATTATTAGTGGGTCATAATCCTGGTTTAGAACATCTTGCGACTTATTTGCTAGATCAAACCCAAGTTAAGCAAGCCGTGGTGTTAAAAACCTGTAGTGTGATTCATTTAGCCATGCCTGTAAATTGGGAACATTTAGAGGCGAAATCGGCGAAATTATTGACTATTCAGCATCCAAGAGATTTAGTTTTAGATTAAGTTACCAGGCAGTCGCAATTAATACTGCCAAAAAGGTTTATCACTGGTAAATTGTTGCCATAAAGGTTCAAGTCGCTGTTTTTCATCTTTCGCACTGCAAGCATACCAACCTTCTAGTAATTGACGTACAGGATGTTCAAACTCCATACCAACGTCATGTAATAAAGTTCTGGCAATTGCAACATCATTTAATTCACCTAAATTATCTTGAATTAGCCCAAGTAAGGTTAGTTGCTCTTTAGTTTGGGGATGTTTGGCAAATACACTAGAGAAAAATTGGGCGGCATAACGTAATTTTTTAATATCAATGCGTAATTGGTGTAAATCATCAATGGTTAATTGTTCAAAATATTTACCACGTTTACATACCCGTTTATAGCGTTTATTTAATACGGAAACGGCAAAGGATTTTAACGGCTGTTGTAAGGCTTGTCGTTGTACATAAGTCAAATCTTGTCGCCATTGTTTTTGAATAATCCAGGCTTGTAATGATAATACCATATGACTATATGGTGCTGTTGAAAAACAATCTTGTAATGCTTTGTAATGTTGATTGCGTTTTTCCCAGCTTTTTTCTCTCAATTCAGCTAAGCCCGCATGATCAGGAAAATGTTGTTGGATTTCTGTCAAACTACTCGTTAAAAATACATCCCAATCCCTAGAAGGGCCTAAATATTGATTTAGCCAACGTATATGTTCAGTCAAAAATTGACTTAAAGGCTTAGGAATCAAACGACTATAAATACTTAACGCCGCTCGAAGTCTTCTCAAACCCACCCGCATTTGATGCACGCCTTCAATATCTTTGCCAATTAAAATGACTTTTTCATTGTTATAAAATTGTTCCGCACAAACACTCATAATATCCACAAACGCATCTTCCGCAGTAGTACGGGTTTTAAAACTGGGAATTTTAGCTTTTTGTGCCGTTACTTCTTGTTGCTGGAATGATAAATAGCCTTGTTGTACGATTGAGGTATTACAGAGGGGGGTTTCTAAATCTGATTGAAATGTCAGTGCCAGTTGATACATTGCCTCAATTGCTTGAATATTATCATTATCATTCACTTGAAGATGTAATAATTGCACATTATGTCGGGTTTTATTAATGTTTATTTGGGCTTGTTCTAATAAAACTATTACTGATTGTTTATTTAAGGTTAATATCCATTGAATTTGTTGGCGATTGATTTCAAATAATGGTTGAATCGCTTGGCGTAATTGACGTTTAGCAAATAAATTTCCCCATTTGCTTGGATAAAGTTTGGTATAGTCAGGATCGTTTTGATGAGTGGTATCTGTATGGTAAGTATATTGGTAAAAATTCGCCAATTGTTTTTGTTGCTGAGTCAGGGTTTGGTAGTGCTGATCAGCATTGGTTTCAATCGCTAACTGAAAATTTTGTTGATATAAATTTAATTCAGGGGTATCAAAATAAATGGTATTTAATGACGATTCAGTTTTTTCAATATTTTGTAATCGTGCATGTTGCAACAAAGTTGTTTGGTGTTGTTCTGGTAGATGCCATAATAATTCAGATTTTGTGTGCATTTTGAATCCATTCTGTGATTGGTTGCCATTGCTCAATATGGGTTTTAGCTTTCGCAGGTGATAAATCAAATAAGGTAAATCCTTTGCTTGCCATTTGTAAATAAATTTGGGCATCATGGATATAAGTGAAAATAGGAAAGCCTTGTCGTTTTAGAAAATCTTCTAATTGTTGTGCCGTAATTGTCCGAGGATGGACTCGCATACCAACTAAAGCGACACTGGTTTGACCTTTGCGTATTGGTTTTTTAGTATTTAAAATCTCTAAAAAACTTTGGGTAGCTTGAAAATCAAAAAATGAAGGTTGAATGGGGACAATGACTAAATCTACTTTTTTCAGCAATTTTTTTAAAATTTCTTCATTTAAGCCTGCGGGGGTATCAATAATACTCCAACTGGGTTTAACGCTAAAATTAGCAAAGTTATGGGTATGCGTGGAAAAAATCGTCGGTAAATGTGGCGAACGGTGTTTTAACCAAGCAATACTGGATTTTTGTTTATCAGTGTCAATCAAATTCACCATTTCACCTTGCCGTGCTAAATAACCCGCAAGATTCGTGACTAAAGTCGTTTTACCACTTCCTCCTTTGGGATTTACAATTAAAATAGTATCCATATAATTTTAAGTTTTATAAAACTGTGGCGAGAAAACCCCTAAGTCCCGAAGGGCTTAGGAGTCGTTGACTTAATTAATAGTGGTGGTCATAATTCTATAACATTTGCCAATTTTAACAAAATGGTGTTTAATAATGAAGCTGTATTTTTTTCATTTCAAAGTTTTATGACAGTTTCGTTAAGATTATGCAAAGACATTATTCATTACTTGACCGAGGGTTAATACAGTTTGATCAGGGCTTGAGAACCTTATTAGGACAGCCCAAAACCACAGGACGAGAGAATCCTGCTAAAACACAAGAATACATTGAATTGTCTCAAGGTGAAAAAACTATTTCCTCACGATTAATGCGGGTTAATCACACAGGGGAAGTCTGTGCTCAGGCTTTATATCAAGGGCAAGCATTCACTGCAAAATTAGATAAAGTGAAAACCCAAATGGAACAAGCGGCTGCGGAAGAAAATGATCATTTGGATTGGTGTCAACAGCGTTTGGATGACTTAGGTTCTCATAGTAGTTATTTAAACCCATTGTTTTATGCACAGTCGTTGGCAATAGGTAGTATCGCAGGACTCATTGGGGATAAATGGAGTTTAGGCTTTGTGGCAGAGACTGAAAAACAAGTGGTCAAGCATTTGGATGAGCATTTACAACGCTTGCCTGATAGAGATAAAGCCAGTCAAGCCATTTTGCAACAAATGCGGGAAGATGAATTACATCATGCCACTCAAGCATTGCATAGTGGTGGTGTTGAATTGCCAAAACCCATAAAATTTGTCATGCACTTAATGTCTAAAGTGATGACTAACACCACCTATTGGATGTAAAATTAATCCGTATTAATAATTTTAAATTCATGGGCAATGGTGGCAACTTGACCTAGCATAATTGAAGCAGAACAATATTTCTCTGCGGAGAGATCAATGGCACGTTGTACCGTTTTCTCCGTGAGGTTTTTACCTTCAATGACATAATTAATGGTGATATGGGTGAAAACCTTAGGGGGGGTGTCAGAGCGTTCTGCTTCCAGTTCAATCGTGCATTTTTCGACCACATGCTTGCCTCGATTCAAAATTAAAACTACATCAAATGCGGTACAACCGCCCATACCGAGTAACAACATTTCCATGGGGCGAATCCCTAAGTCTTGACCGCCAAATTCTGGTGGGCCATCCATGACTATCGCATGACCACTTCCCGATTCCCCCACAAACATTGCTTGTTCTACCCAACGAATTTTTGCTTTCATTTTTTTACCTAGTTTTTTTATTAACATATGCTAGTCTAAAAGAATAATAACAAAAATTCAAAAGAATGATTTATGCTAAAAAACGAGACAACCTTAAGCCATGCCTCATTGCAAAATTTTCTCTCTCATTGCCATGTCAAACGTTATCCTGCCAAAACCGATATTATCTATCCTGGCGATCCAGCAGATACTTTGTATTATATTATCGAAGGTTCTGTCTCCGTTATTATTGAGGATGAGGAAGGGCGGGAAATTGTATTGACGTATTTGAATGCAGGGGAATTTTTGGGGGAAATGGGCTTATTTGCGGAAGTGAAAAATCGTAGTGTATTAGTGAGAACTCGAACCACTTGCCAATTAGCTGAGATTACTTATAAAAAATTAATGCAGTTACTCGATGGGCCATTGTCGTCAGAATTTAAAGATATTTTGTTTGCTTTAGGCGCGCAATTAACCCAACGTTTATTACAAACCAGTCGTAAAGTAGGGCATTTAGCTTTTTTAGATGTAACAGGACGCATTGCAGGCACTTTATTAGATTTGGCCAAAGAACCTGATGCTATTACCCATCCCGATGGCATGCAAATCAAAATCACTCGCCAAGAAATTAGTCGTATTGTTGGTTGTTCCAGAGAAATGGCAGGGCGAGTGTTAAAAAGTTTGGAAGAACAAAAATTGATTTCAGTCAAAGGCAAAACGATTGTCGTATTTGGTACTCGCTAATTGTTTAGTTCAAATTAAATAATTGTTGTAATGCTGTACCAGGATTTTTTGCTCGCATAAATGCTTCCCCAACCAAAAAACTATGCACTTGATGTTGTCGCATTAATGCCACATCTTGACTAGTATAAATGCCACTTTCAGTGACAATTACCCTATCTTCAGGGATTTGCTTTCGTAAATTTAAGGTAGTATTTAAATCCGTCTTAAAAGTATGTAAATCACGGTTGTTAATGCCAATCAGTGGTTCTTGTAATTCTAAGGCACGTTCCAATTCAAACTTATCATGAACTTCGACTAATACATCCATATCCAAATGGTGTGCGAGTTGGGCAAGCTCTTTAAGCATAGCATCCCCTAAGGCAGCAACAATGAGTAAAATACAATCGGCACCCATTACTCTTGCCTCGTAAACTTGATAAGGGTCTATCATAAAATCCTTACGGAGTATCGGCAGATTAGAATTTGATTTTGCGAGTGGTAAATATTCCTGTTTGCCTTGAAAAAATTTTTCATCAGTTAATACCGACAAACAAGTTGCCTTAGCTTTCGTATAACTTTGGGCGATAGTTGCGACATCAAAATCAGATCGTAATAGACCTTTACTAGGCGAGGCTTTTTTAATTTCGGCAATGATAGCAGGTTGTAATTGATCTAATTTTGTTAATATTGCTTGTAAAAATCCTCGGGTAGGAGTACTATTCTCCACCTGATCACTTAATGCTTTAAGTGAAATTTTTTTGCTGGCAGTTGTGATTTCCTCTGCTTTATGAGCTAGAATTTTTTTTAGAATGGTTGCTTGAGTCATAGTCATGATTTTGTCAAAAAGAAATGATTATATCGAATCGCAAATGCGATGAGCAATTTTTATTTCTATTTCGTTAACTGGCATAGACACACACAATGAGGTTGATAATGAACTTGGTACGAAAAAACTTTAGACATTTTTTAATTTCGGTTTTATTGTTAATAAGTATGATGGCATATATTCTGTTTTCTCCTTTGTTTCCAGTTGGTTTATAGTTTTGTCATAGTGCAATTTTTTTTGTATTGATCTTTGCATTAATTTAAATTGTGCTATGATTTTACCATGATAATAATAATGACTAATCAGATGATCAAAAAAATATGGGGATTTAGCCTAATTGAATTGGCAACGGTTTTGGCAGTTGTGGGGATTGTCTTATCTTTAAGCCTGAAATTATTGGGTTCAACCGTGGAACGAACACAGCGAACTGCAACGAGATCACTGGTTGAGAGTAGCATTGATGGTGTTACGGGATTTACAGCAAATAATAATCAAACATTGCCTGAAACCTTAGCCGATTTTCGATCAGCGACTAAATCAGATACGGATGTTTGGAATCGACCTTTATCTTATATTTTTGATACAAATTTGAATGATTTATTATGTGGGGCGACTTCCACTAATATCACTATCAAAATTTGTCGAGACAATGATGGCAATGATGGCGATCCTTGTACTGGCACAGGGGCGACAGCACCGACGACTATTAATAATATTGCTTTCATGGTATTAAGTGGTGGGGCTAATTTTAATACGCAAACCGCAAATGCACCAAATCCATTAAGCAATGTTGTCAGTGGTATTACGACGAATACTACGATTAATACTTATCAATTAGCACCCAGTTTAGCACCACCAAAGATTGATGATTATATCAATGATGTGAATAGACCTGAAACTTATGATGATATTATTGCATGGGTCAGTTTAACGGAATTACAACAAAAAATTGCTTGTTTAGGGACAGAATTAAATATTGTTAATAATGAATTACCTTCGCCTGTTAATGCGAGTGCTGTTTATAATGCAGAAATTGTGGCGAGTAATGGTTTCCCTAGTGGGAGCAATTACGGTTGGTGTATTGAAGATCCAAGCAATATTCTTGATTTGAGTGGTCTTGGTGGGACGATTACTGTTACACCTAATACCGTATCAATCCAGTCGGATTGTTCCAGCTTTGCATTTAATCCCATTTCCCCTTCCGTAGTGTTAGCTGGCAATGCTGTTGCTGATGCAGGCAGTTATACTTTGAAAGTTTTTGCACAAGATCAAGTGGGTAAAATTGTTTCTAAAACCTTTGTGATTACGGTGAATTAAGCGATGCTCAAACGACAAACTCAACAAGCCTTTAGTTTAATTGAAATGGTATTTGTCATTATAGTCATTGGTGTGCTAATTAGTATGATTGCGAGAGGTAATAGTACTATTCAAACTGCTAGAGGCAAGGAATTAATTCAGTTTGTGCAGACATGGGAGTCGCTACAAGCTGATCATTTAGATATTTATGGGCATTTCGCGGGCGATACTGATTTAGATGGTATTATCGAGAATGATTATACGAATGATATTACCGTTGCCAGAGGTTTTCATGACATCCCTAATGATGTTGATTTAATTCGTTTAGGCAGTTTACCGTACCGTCTTGCCATGGGGGAAGATGATAATTCTGGCAGTGGTGGCAGTATCCATAATATTATTTTACTCACTGACGAGGAAAATTCATCAAGTGCCTTAACCTTGCAACAACGAGCGTTTTTAGCACAACTTGACGCCGCTATTGATGGTGCGGAAGATGCGGGATCGGGTCGGGTTAGAGGGATAACGGCTGGAATTAATTTAGCCAATCATACCAATAGTGGCAATATAACAGTTGAAACAACCGCAAATTCATGGACAGGTAGCACAAGTTATATTGGCTTAGTTTATTATTTTGATGAACCTTTGTAATATCCTATACTTATCATCATCAAAAAGATTTTTTTAAAGGTGTAAAAAAATGAGAATCAAAACAACAACACAATCTGGTTTTACTATGATTGAGCTGGCGGTGGTGTTAGTGGTCATTGGTACTATTTTAGCATCGGTATTTCGGGGACGGGATGTAACTGACAGTATCCGAATTAAAGAATTTACGACATGGGTGTTTAAATGGGAAGATGCCCAAAAGCAATATGAAGATAGAGTCAGTCATTTTGCTGGCGATGGGGTGGCTGGTGATGCTTCTACTCATAATGGCATTATTGCGGATGCTTTAGATTGTGGTGGCTGTGTTCCAGATTCTGCAATTGCACTGTTACGTTCCGCGGTGGGTATTGTTGATGTTCCACCACCTGTGTTGCGTTTAGGATCACACAGCTTTTTTATTAAATTTGGTAATGATAATGGTGGTAATGGTGGATTTTCTATTCAGCTTGATGATAATGGAACCACGGCCAGAGATGATAGAAATATTTTGATTATTTGTGTTTCTGAAGATTGCACGATTGCCTTAGGTACTCAGCATATTTTGGATTATTTTGAAGGTTTAGATACTGCCATCGATGGTGTTCCTCATCCAGGTAGCGGACGCTTAAGAGCATTAAATGATCCCATTAGTGGACCGTTTACTAATGGTAGCACTTGTGTCGCAGGAACAAATGATTGTTATGATGAGGTAAGCGAAAGATTTCCACTGATTAATCCATCTACAACGTACTCAATTAATGATTATGGTGCTGTTTACTATTTTGATGTTGAACATGAGTAGTTTACAGTGGTTGATTTCTTTACTGATTGGTTTAGATAGTGCTATTTATTTTTTTGATTGTAATGTTAGTTATTATTTGTAAAGGTTTTGTTCTGCTAGACTATAATGGAACAAGGTTGGGGTTCCCCTCTCACCCTCAATTGTGAGCTTTCACATAGACTTTAAGTTGAAACTAGCCTAAACTTAAAGAGTGGGAATTTTATTTTTAATAATGTTTTTTTTTTGGAGGATTTTTTTATGAAATTTCGTCATAAACAGCAGGGTTTTACCATGATTGAATTAGCCGTTGTGCTAGTAGTCATTGGGGTTATTTTAGCCGCAGTATTCCGTGGTCGTGATGTGACTGACAATGTACGGGTTAAAGAGTTTACGACTTGGGTATTCAAGTGGGAAGATGCTCAAAAACAATACGAAGATCGTACTAGCCATTTTGCGGGTGATGGTACTTCAGGTGATGTTAGTAGTCACAATGGAATCATTGCGGATGATTTAGACTGTACTAGTCCTTGTGCAGAATCTGGTATTGGCCGTTTAAGATCGGCAGTTGGTGTTGTTGATGTGCCTCCCGCGCATATTCGTCTAGGCTCTAATATCTTCTATGTTGCATTTGGTAATGCTCAAGGTAACACTGCTAATGAAGACAATGGTAGTTCAGAACGTGATGATCGTAATGTTATGGTAATTTGTGTTTCTGAAGATTGCACTCAGGCAATGAATGCCGAACAAGTAGCTTATTTTGAAGGCTTAGATGTAGCAGCTGATATTGATCCAGGTGCAGGTGCGGGTCGTATTCGAGCTTTAAATGCTACGCCTTCTACAAATGCTGGTAAGTGTAACCGTACTACTGCGAATAGTGGTATTGTGGGTGCAGTAGATACTTCGGCAGCAAGTGTCAATGGTTCTGATATCACTGATTGCTATGAATTAGCACCAGCTGATGATGATAGTAATACGACTGCTCCTGATGTCTTTGTTTCGGGTACAGATGTTGGTGCTGTTTACTATTTTGATATTGAACGTTAATCAATTAATGTTTGATTTTAAGCCTCATCTGATGATGGATGGGGCTTTTTTGTATATGATTCTATATAATCACCATATTAATGATAATTTCTTGTGAGTGCTGGGGGTTGGCAATGGCAAAAAAACAATTATTAGTTACCATAGAAAAACAAACACAAGGCGAAGATGTGGCTCATTATGCCGTCATTATGGGGGACAAAATTCTACAGATGGGATCTTGTGGCACGGAATCTTTAATGGATCAAACGGGCAAAGAATTATTTTTTGCGTTATTTTCGCCACTAACGCATGTTGAACGCATGAATCTTAATGTTGCTAACAAAGATGTCATTGGTTTTACTGCCAAACGTGAGATTGACAAAAAGTCAATTTTCACCAAAGAACCGTATCATTTAGTCTATCAAACCCTAAATTTTGCGGGTTTGCAAGCAACTGCCAATGTCATCGCCATGCCTAAAGCGGAGTTGGATTTTTTTCATCGACATTTGCCCATTTATCAACGACCTATTCGTCAATTAGCCGCAATTGAAATATCAATTGCTTCTTTGGTTGGCGAAATTACGTCAGAGCCTGTGATCGTTTTTTGGGCAAGAGCTTCAGTATTGATTGGTTTGCTGGTGGAAAATTCTAGTGTATTAGTGAGACAATTTGATATGGTAGAAGAGGTAGGGGGCTTTTCCGTACAGGAAAAATTTGCGAAATATATTGAAAAACAAAAGAAAAATTTAGAGCTTGCAGCTCAAAAGCATTTACAACGTTCCGTAAATTTACGTTTATTTACAGGTGATTTATTATTATCAGAAGCAGGGATTGAAGATATTGATGATACCTATCCTGCCAGATTATTTCCAGTGCAAGGGATTGATGAAAAAAATTCTACCATTTTAGAGAAAAAAATCACGGCTTTGTTTATGCCAGTTACCTCAACGGTACCCGCACGCAGTATTTTACAGTTTCCTGAATTATTTGGTTTGCCTTTTGTGGCTGAAGAACTGAATATGATGCGGCCAGAGTATCAACAACAGTTGAAAGTGCAATCAATTGCCAAGCCCATAGGTTTAGTTGCTTCGATTTTAGCGGGACTATTATTAGCATATACTGGGGTAATGCATTTAACTAATGGTGTCAAACAATCAGATATTGAACAACGCTTAGCAACATTAGACAGTCAAATCCAAAGCTTAGAACAACGGATTCCTAATCAACAACGTTTGGAGGATTTGAGGTTAGCCGTATTATTTTCGGAAGAGACTAGCAGTTTAATTCGAGTCGATAGATTTTTGGTGTGGCTGAGTCATAGTGTCCCTGAAGGGGTTGAAGTTTATTATTTACATATTATGAATGATCCTGAAACCCATTTATATAAAGCCGATTTAAAAGCAAAAATGTCAGGCAGTTATGAGTTAACAAAAGGTTTATCTGCCCAGTTAGTCAATTCATTAGGTGAACGAGTAAAATTATCGGAAAGTCAGTTTTCTTATACACCTGCTAAAAAGCACAAATCTGATGAAGAATCCGACGATAATACAGTCGAGGGGCATGCTGATTTTATTACTATGTTGTCGATTAATGGGGTAAACTTTTAATTATGGCAACCGCTAAACTTGGTGAATTGTTAATTCAGCAAGGCGTTATTAATGACGAAATGTTGCATTATGCTTTAAATGTACAAAAGAGTAGTGGTGAACGTTTAGGTGAAATTTTATTTAAGTTGTGTTTTGTCACAGATCATGAATTAGCGAAAGCCATTGCATTGCAAGCAGATATGGAATATGAAGATTTAATCAATTTTCGTGCGGATTCTGAAGCATTGCATTTACTACCATTAAATTTTTCACGGCATTATGATGTATTGCCACTAATGGAGAAAGATAATGAGTTGATCTTAGCCATTCATGATCCATTCGATAATGAGGTCATCAGTCATTTACATCGCTTTGTAAAACAAGCAGTAAAAATTGTGGTATCACCCAAAAAACGCTTAAGAGAATATATTCAGAAATTTTATTATTTAGTTGAACATCCTTTGGATCAACGAATAGGTGAGATCAATCAGCTTGCAAGAGAACAACAAAGCTTTTTAACCGAAGAACTCGTTGATTTATTGATTAGTTATGGCATTTATATGCAGGCATCTGATATCCATATTAGTGCTACGCCTTTTGCAAGTTTAGTTTCCTACCGCATTGACGGCGTATTGCAATTATTTTATAGTTTTCCATTAGACATCCATAGTCGTATCATTTCTAATGTGAAGGTTAGGGCAGATATTGATATTGCAACGATTAATCAAGCACAAGATGGTCGCATGAGTTTTGAATTTTTACAACAACAATACGATTTGCGTGTGGCAACCTCACCCTTTGTTGATGGTGAAAAATTGGTGATTCGGCTTTTAACGGTAGGCGAATTAATTTCCTTAGCGGAGACAGGTTTAACCGTTAATCAATGCAGTATATTGGAACATTTGATTGCCCAACCCTATGGAATTATTTTGGTGTGTGGTCCAACTGGCTCTGGAAAATCAACGACACTCTATGCAATGGTACGAAAAATTAATGCCATGCAAAAAAATATTGTAACAATTGAAGATCCAATTGAGTATAAAATGCCAATGGTTAATCAGATGGCAGTCAATGAAAAAGCAGATTTAACCTTTGCTAAGGCTACTAGAGGCTTTTTGCGTCAAGATCCCGATATTATTTTGATTGGGGAAATTCGAGATGAGGATACCGCAAGTTTAGCAATGAGAGCTTCTCAAACGGGACATTTAGTTTTTTCAACAGTACATTCGAATAATGCTGCGGGTGCCGTTGCTCGATTAAGGGATTTAGGGGTAAAAAATGCCATGTTATCTGCTTCTATCATCGGGTTTGTAGCACAACGTTTGGTAAGAAAATTATGCCATTTTTGTAAACAAGCTTATAAAATAAGTGAAGAAGAACAACGTCGTTTGGGAATAAAAAGTGATAAGCTATATCAACACCAAGGTTGTTCTCATTGCCGTGATACAGGGTATAGTGGGCGTATTGCGGTTGCTGAAATATTAAAATTAGATAGTGAACTGTTGGCATTAATTGACAGAGGCGGTTCACCATTGGAAATTACCCATTTGGCAATGAAAAAAAATATGTACACTATGAAAGACTCAGCATTGCGTTTATTGGAATCAGGTATGTTAGATATGGATGAATTTCATAGAGTCATTAAATAATTTCGCCAAATAATCATATTATGTTTATAATTAACAATGTAACGCATTACTCAACAAATAATAAAAAAGAAATCAATAGGGTGTAAATAATGGCATTCTTTATTTATTCAGCAATTAAACAAAATGGGAACTTAAGCATTAATTGGCGGCGGGGGCATTTTGATCATATTGAATCTTTAACCCGAGACCTCAATAATCGCAATGAATTATTATACAAGTATTACCAATTACCTGCGTTTTTGTCTTTTTTTTATTATTTGCTGTTTGGTCATGTTTCTATGGGGGAATTTGCAGAATTTTGTCGCACGATTGCCTTGTATCGTAAGTCAGGGTTCACTGAACAACAAGCTGTGGCTGATTTAGCCGAAACCAGTAAAAATCCTGCTTTTAGACGTTCTTTACAAGAAATATATGGCTATTTAGTTGAAGGGTATAATTTAGATCAGGCCTTGAATATGGCAAGAATTTTTCCAGAATTAGTGATTAGTGTCGCAAGAGTCGGTGGAGAAACAGGACATTTAGATCAGGTGATGGAAGATGCGGCCATTTATATTGATCGAACTGAATTAATTAAATCAACGTTTAAACGTTCATTAATTCATCCTACTATTACGTTGTTCGCAATTTTATCCGTCATTGTGTTTTGGTTGATTATGGTAATTCCACAAATTGCAGATTTATTCCAATCATTGCATGTTCCTGTACCAATTGAAACTGAAATATTAATTGCCATAGGCACATTTTTTGGACAGTGGTGGCAGGTATTTTTGTTAGTATTGCTTGGTTTGCCCATTTTGATTATGTGGTTGCGGTTATGGGAGACACCTAGGTATTGGACTGATCGATTTTTATGGCACCTCCCTGTGGTTGGTAGTATTATATCATCAACTCAAAATGCGTTTTTCTTTCAGCATCTAGCATTAACTTATACTGTTGGGGTACACATTGTTAAATCGTTAACCTTAGTGAGAGAAAGTTTGCGTAATTTATTTTTCCGTTATCGAGTAGATACGATTCGTGATATGATTCAGTCAGGTCAGACTTTAGAAGCAGGTTTTATCGAAACGCATATTTTTGAACCTATTGTGTTGCGTATGGTAGGGGTTGGTGAACGCTCAGGTAAGTTGGATAGTCAGATGCAGCGATTGTCTGAAATCTATTATGAAAAGACCTTGAAAAATGTTGATATTTTAAAGCAAACTTTAGGGCCATTAATTGCGATTGTTTTAGGTATCTTTTTTGCGTTCTTTATGTTAGCGGCATTAGGGCCCGTGTACGAGCTTATTACTAAGTTACCTGCTTAAGGGGAAAGTTATGACATTATTTCAGAAAACCATTAGAAATTGGATGATTTTTTCATCACTGCTATTATTTATTGCCATGTTAGCCTATAGTTATGAGCAAAAGCGGATTAAAGTTTTAGATGATACTTTAGGGAAATTGGAGCAATCCGAAAAGAAAATTAATAAATTGCAACAAGAAGTTGAGCAATATGAACAACTGCTTGCAAAAGTTGGCAGTGATAGAATTCGGGTTCAAGGGGAGCCTGTCAATGTTAATGCCAATTTTACGCAAGAACAAATTTTACAATTAAGTCGTGAGTTAGCCACAACTTACGAAGGAGATGGTTTATTTCAATTGACATCATTTTTATTAGAACAATCTAATGAAGAAATCAATGGCATGCCTTTGTTAAAGGTGGAATTATCAGGTAAAAAGGTGTTTATATTCAATGAATAATTATCTATTTTTATTAATGTTACCCGCAACTGCATTGTTGGCGTATTTATTGGAACCTACCACTGAGTATTTGCTACCACAGTATGAAATACCGAAAGTGACTCGTTTTGTATTACCATCAGATGTAAAACGGGTTCAATTTAATCAAGCGAGACCAGCCCAAATTGTGCAAGCAAAGGATGAGTTTGGTTCGGTACGCTTGAGTGCCTTTTTGCCTGAGAGTGGTAAAGCGACTAATGTTCAAGAAACAATCGTGGATATTGAGGATAGCGATAATTTGGATTTTGATCCTATCTTACAAGTAGAGCCTTTGCCGCCTTCAGCTCAAATGCGATTTCGATTGCTGGCAATTATGATTGATGGTAATCGACGTACCGCAAATATTGATGGTGAAATTTTTGCGGTAGGTGAACAAATTGACGAATATAAAATTTTAAGCATTGGGCGTGATCATGTTTGGTTAAAAGGTTTACGAGGACGAGAACAATTAAAATTTGAGGAATTATAAAATGAGAGGTGCTTGTGGCACAGTATTGGCTAGCGAAACCTTTACAGGCTTTGGTTTGTTATTGTGTTCTGTTCAATACTTTTAAGTGAGATTCTTAAACTCGAATCGTCAGAACTACTGTTCGTCTGACGTTATATATTTCTATATATATATTTGGGAATGGTTATTAACAGTTATATATTTTACACATTTAGCTAAATAAGTGGGGATTTGAGTAACTATGGGGGATATTATGCAAAAAATAATAATAATAGTATTAGGACTAAGTTTGATTTCGTGTACTACTGCTGTTGATCCAATTGCAGAAGACGATGATCAAATGGATATTATTGAAGAACAGCAAAGCTTAGATGTTGATCAAAGAATGGCAATTCAAGAGCCAGTCGTTAGTGATAATGGGATTGATTTATCACAGCGTATGGCAATTGTTTCACCAAGTAATAATCAAGCTAAGAATAAACCAACAAAAATAAATGAAGAAGACAATATTCCAGCCGAAATTTTGCAAAAACGCTATAGTATGCGTGCAGATAATGTGCCTTTAGATACGTTATTTTCAATGTTCGGTCGGACTTATAAATTAAATATTATTTTAGAACCCGATGTAACGGGGATTGTTTCTGTTTCTTTCCAAGGTTTATCATTAAAGAAAGCAATGGAAGCCATTTTATCGGCTAATAATTATTATTGGGAATGGGATCAAGGCTTGATTCGAGTGCGTAAATTTCAAACGAGAACTTTTCATGTGGATTATTTACGCTTGAATCGTGATAGTTCTAGCAGTAGTGAAGCTAGCATAAATAGTGGTAATCGTAATAATGGTAATGGTAATAGTGGCAGTGGTAGCAGTGGCAGTGGCAGTGGCAGTGGCAGTAGCAACAGTAGTAGTGATGATGATGAGATTACAGCAGAATCTAGCAATAGTGTTGATTTTTGGGGCGAATTAGAGGAACAAATTCACTCTATGTTGTCTTCTGAAGGTAGTTTGATTGTTAATACCTTAGCTGGAATGATTCAAGTTAGAGATTTAAAGCCTAATGTTGAGCGGGTTGAAGATTATTTAGCGTTATTGAAAGCAGCCGTAAATCGCCAAGTGAGAATTGAAGCTAGAATTGTTGAAGTGGTTTTAAATGAAGATAATGCCTTAGGAATTGATTGGACTAGAGTCGATTTAGGTGATTTTGCAATTGCTTCTACCCCGTTTTCTTTGGTGACTGGACAAGGGCAAGATTTTGATTTAAGTGGTGCCAATTCCTTAGTTCCTCCAGGTGGTTTTAGTCTGAAAAGTGCGACTTTAAATATTGACTGGGAAAGTTCAAGATTTCATGCAATTTTAAAAGCCTTGTCCGAACAAGGCGATGTTAAAGTTGTTTCACAACCTCGTTTAATGGTACTAAACAACCATACCGCATTTATCAAAGTAGGAACTAATCAAACCTTTTTTACTCGGTCTGAAACTTTAACGCCTCAAGGTTCAAGCAATACTTTAACTTCAACAGATTTTGCTAAAACAGTCACAGAAGGGGTGATTTTAGGCGTAACACCACAAATTTCTGAGGATGGTTGGATTATGTTAGAAATCTTACCAAGTGTGACTCGAATTGTTGGCGTGGTACAATCGCCTACTGGTGATTCTAATGCACCTATTTTAGATGTGAAAAAGACTTCTACTATCGTCCGTGTGCGTAATAATCAAATGATTATGTTAGGTGGGATGATTCAAGACAGTAGTGGTTCTAGTACTAGAAAAGTGCCATTATTAGGCGATTTACCTTTTTCTATTGGGCAATTATTTAGAGCAGATATTAAAGGTAAACGTCGTTCTGAATTGATTATTTTCTTAAATCCAATCATTACCCACGATGGACAATTTTAGAATGTAATGAGTTTAGATTTTAATCGGTTTTATCAACAACTGGGGTTTTCTGCACCACCCTTTCAGATTACCCCAGACACTTCTTTCTTTTTTCCAGACAGTCAACATATGACCGCATTAACCCACTTACGTTATGGCTTGTTAAGTGGTGGGTTTACAGTGGTGACTGGGGAAGTGGGATTAGGCAAGACTTTGTTATGTCGTCATGTGCTAAAGGAAAAGCCTGCTGATCTCCATACTGCTTATTTATTTAATCCCCCTGAATCTTATCTTGATTTACTCAATAGTATTGCCTTTGATATCACGGCTCAAACCTTAAAAGGACAGACCTTAACTCAATTAAACAATGAAATGTATCAATTATTAATTGAGTTAGCAGCTCAAGGTAAACGAGCAGCAGTCATGGTAGATGAAGCCCATCGTTTAAATGCTGATACTTTGGAGGCACTAAGATTATTGTCTAATTTGGAAACTGAAAAAGCAAAATTATTGTCATTGATTTTGGTAGGACAAACAGAACTAGATCATACCCTAGCGTTAAGAGCGATGCGACCTTTGAATCAACGTATTAGCATTCGGGTGAAATTAAAGCCATTCCAAATGAAAGAAAGTATGCAGTATATTCGCCATCGTTTAGATGTCGTGCGTGATAGGGGGGATTTTAGTTTTACTGCTTGGGCTTGTATTTGGGCTCATCGTTATGCGAAAGGTGTACCAAGACGTTTAAATCAAATTTGTGATCGGGCATTAATTGCAGCGTTTGCACAAGGTGAATCAAAAGTGTCTAGTCGTATGGTGCATAGTGCAGCTAGAGAAGTTCGTGGTCTTTGAGTGAATCTTAGTTATTTTGTCTTTTTTATTGCCATTTTGAGAAAATTGAAATCATGAGTATTATAGAAGACGCTTTAAATCGTTTAGATGAAACCGATGCGAAACCAGAAAATTCAAAACAGTCTGTGAGCAATAAAACTGCCACAACCGTTGCCATTCAAACGCCAATTTCATGGATAATGATAGTGGTGGTATTATTATTGATCCTTATTGTATTAGTTTGGCATTTTGTAGGTAATACGGATATGGCAACAACTATATCCAAGCAAAGTTTGTCGCAATCAAAGTTTATTACTGTAACATCAAGTCCCGATTCATCACTTGCTGACACGAATATAATCCAACCATCAGATGCACCATCAGATACCGTAGATACTGTAGTGATGGATGAGGAAAAAGAAGTAAACATACATCCTATAAAAACTGTCAAAAAACAGCAACAACAAGTTATTATTGCAACAAATCAGGAGAAGGAGGCTGATAACACTCAAGCGAAACAAAACAAAAATCAAGATACCACCATAAATAATACGACTACGGCTGAAATGCAAGCATTATTAGACAAAGTCAGCTCGCTTGAACAAAAAATGCAACAACAGCAAGCATTACTAGAACAACAACAGCAGTTAGAACAAGAAGCTGAGAAGCAACAACAAGCGAGACAGCAAGTAGAACAAGAATTACAACAACAAAAATTAATTAAGCAACAGCTAGAATTACAAGCTCAGCAACAGCAATTAGAACAAACTGTGAAAAAACAACCCCTTATTCAAGGCACACCCGCATTAAAATTGCCATCACAACCATTGGCAATATTGGAATTAGATTGGTTAGCGAAAGGTAAGCAAGTATTACAGCAACAGGGATTGGAGCAAGCGATTCAATATTGGGAACAAACTTTACTCGCCCAACCTGCTGAAGATATTATGTTATTAACTGGGGTTTATCACAAGAAAACGTATGTATTAGCACAACTACAGCAATTGCAATCTTATCCTTTTCTAGTGATTACCGCAGAACATAAACAACGAGAATCCTATTTTGTACTAGTGTATCCGCAGGCATCTCAGTTAGAACAAGTGCGAAGTCAGTTAAAACAACTTCTTGATTTAACGGTGGTACGAGGTAATAGTGTCAGTCGGATTATCACCCGAATGCAAGATCATTGGGCCAAACAAAAACAACAACAACAACGGGCGACATCAAAAGTAACTGAGCAAACGCAAGCCGTTGTTGTGATGAAAGCTGCGACAGTTAACACAATGAATAAATCTGATCTTCAAGCGGATTATGTATTGGAATTTAATAATAGTAATACCTCAACCTCAGAGTCAGAAGCATCAAACGCCAATTATACTTTAGAATTTCCAGATGAAAATTCCAATCCTGTTACTGAAATTACAACGACTAAAGCGGTAGCCATTGATTTAGAACAAGTGAAACGTTTCGTACAAGCGAAACAATACCAATTAGCAAAACAACAATTACAACCGCTATTTGATCAAAATCAATCACCTAGTAACTGGGAGGCTTGGTTTTGGATGGGGACTATTCATTTAGCATTAAGAGAAATTGATTTAGCTGAAACTTATATGAGTCAAGCAATTGCCAGACAAGGTAATTCTGCACAAGCATGGATTCAATATGCGATTATTGCTCAAGAACAGCAACAACACAAAAAGGCGTTGTTTCGATTACAACAAGCACAAAGGCTGGCAAGATATTCGCCAGAAGTTTATTTAAATATGGGATTTTCTTATCAAGTATTAAAAGACATGAAAAATGCTAAAAAGGCTTATCAAACCTTTTTAGCATTAACCGAAGGTAAAAACCAATACCTCCAACAACGATTACAGGTTTTAGAACAATTGCAACGTTTGAGCCCGACCTTGTAAACGTAAATGCAAGACTAACAAACCCAATAATAATAATGCTAAGGTATTAGGGGTTGGTGCAGATGGTGGGGAAGTATAGTTGACAATAGTATCTAGTTGTGCTTGACTTAACCCTGCAAAATGGTTGTCGCCCGTATCCAAGAAAATGCCACCTAAGGCAGTTACATCGGCCAAAGCACCAGCATAACTGCTTCTAGCACCAGTAAAGAATAATAATGAGGCAGTTTCACCATCATTTAAGCTAATGTTAAAGTCCACTTTAACCCCGTCTGTACCATTTAAGGGAAAATCCGTTGTAGTAGATACGGCATCTTGAGTATCAGGTGCACCTGTACCATGAAACGCATAAAAAACAGCAGCGGTATTGCTAAGTGGATCAGGATCATCTAAAGTAACCCATTGATCATCCAAGCCTAAAGTCGTATCACCACTTTCGGAATTTTGAATAGAATACGCACCATTACTGCCACTATTGCTTTGAAATCGAACTGCATTTGATTGAACACTGCCAGAATTATTGGTTAATGTGACCAAAGTCCTAAGCAAGTCATTATTTGGATCAAAATAAAACTCAACCTGCGTATCAAAACCATTCAAAGTAACCACATCACCTAAAATCGTATCATCTATGAAATCACCACTAGTATCACTATAGGTACCCGTAGTTGGACCATATAATCCGCTAGGAACGCCACCAACACTAATGACGTTAGTAATATCAAAAATATCAGATTGATTGGCACCTGGAATTTCAGCATCTAATACCTGCATTAAATTAGGGGGGAGATTATTCGTTCCCGCATCTCGCCATATGGTTGCACCAGTACTATAATCAGGACCGGAACCACTACTAGTCGTAATCGAAACCGCTTGTGTTACCAAAGGCAATGCTAACAAACTAGCGAACAGAAGTCCAGTGTGTGTTTTTGTAAACATTTTTTATACCTATTTACCTATAATTACGTTGTTGAATTACCATTTTAACGTATTTTTACTAAAATTTGTTCAATTAATTGCTTAAAATTTTTGATTTTAAGGCTTTTTGCCGAGGATCTACAAGATGTTTGTCTTAATCCCATATTATATTCATTGCAGCAATAATATTCAAAGGATATTTCTATTATGAAAAGAAAAAAGTCTTAACCGTTGATGATGATAATCATAAATCTGATGCTGTGCATTTATTAAGGTTATCACAAAATGGCAAAATCCATACAAAAATTATTATAATAATATAGGGTGATTTGAAATATTACAGTGAGTTGATGGTGCTAAAATGGTGATACAATGATATTATCTCTGAAAGAGCAGCAAGATTTAAAACAGGCGGTAATTTGCTTAGAACAACCGAGTTTTATTGCCTCAATTGCGACTAAATTAGGGCAGCCTATTGATACTGGTTTGCGACAATTACCGAAAACTATGCAAGTTGCTATTCAAGTCAAATTACAACAAGTATTACAACAGTCCTTAAAACTTGCCGTTTCTGGGCTTAATCAGCAAGTTTTGATTGGTGAGAAAACGCATAAAGTATTATCGGGTATGACAGGTGGTATTGGTGGCTTTTTTGGTGGCGTTGGATTAATGGTGGAATTGCCCGTAACAACCACAATAATGCTACGGTCAATTTCCAGTATTGCAAAAGCACAAGGTGAAGATTTAGCCCTTGATTCTACCCAGATGGCTTGTTTAGAAGTATTTGCTTTTGGGCGTACTGACACTTTAAATACAGATTACTATGCTATGCGGACAACATTAATCAGTGGTATTCAAAATATGATACAACAAGGCGTAGCTTATCCAATTGTACAAACCATTGCACAACGCTTTAGCTTACAGTTATCAGAAAAAGCCGTGGTACAAGCAATGCCTGTGCTTGGGGCAGTTGGAGGGGCTTCAGTGAATGTATTATTTTTAGATTATTTTCAAAAAATTGCCAAAGGGCATTTTATTATCAGACGTTTAGAACGTGATTATCCGTACGATGTGATCAAACAACAATATCAAGAAATGAAAGAATTAGTAATTTAAAAACTACTAATATTTGTATTTTTATGGAAACAATATATAATTATGGGGTCTAAATTACATGGTTGGGGGCAAAAGGTAGTGTCATGTCAAAACGAATTGTACTGATATTGATGATAGTATTTCATGCGAATGTTATCGCAGATAATAAGCAGTTTGATCCTGTAAAAATGATGCAGTTTATGTCGGAAATGTATCAGCTTTGGAGTGCTTGGAATAAGCAACAGCAGGCAAGTGATATGGTATCAGATTATTTACCTAGTTATCAAAATTACCAAAATTGGTACCCAACCGCAAATTCTATGAGTAATCCCATGGGCGTTTTTGCTAATAGTGCAAGCCTAGATGGTGTGTGGCGGGCAGCTGGCGGGGATTTGTTAATTATTGAAGGCAATCGTTTTAAAATTTACTCAGGTCAGCAGTCTAGCCAATCAACCTTTGTGATTCAAAATAATCAATTTATTATTCATGATCCAATATCTAGTCAAGCACGCCAATATAATTTTCAACAACAAGGTGAGAATATTGCCTTACAAGATGAGCAAGGTCAAATTTTATATTTTCAACGTATTTATGCTAAAAATCGCATTAATATTCCGCAATATCAGTCTTACCAACCACAACCGTATCAAAACACTATCCCTAATCAAATGACTAATCAACCTTATCTTAAGGGTGATCCTGCGGTAACCATGCGACAAATTTATGAGGCAATGTATCCATCACAAGACGATAATTATCTTTATTCACCTATTGATGGTTATATGAATCCTTATCAGTTTGTGCCAACATTTCCATAAAATATTACTATGTTAATTACCCTTAGTTTAATTATTACTGCCTATTTATTAGGTTCCATTTCTGCTGCAATTCTAGTATGTAAACTTTTAGGTATTGGTGATCCAAGAGAGCAAGGTTCTAATAATCCAGGTGCGACTAATGTCTTACGCATTGGTGGTAAGAAAGCAGCAGTTTTAACGTTAGCAGGCGATTTGCTTAAAGGCTTAATTCCAGTGTTGGTAGGTCATTATTTTAATCAATTCCCTTTTTATTTGGGGCTGATTGGTTTTGCAGCTTTTTTAGGGCATTTATACCCTATTTTTTTCCATTTTCGTGGTGGTAAAGGGGTAGCGACTGCTTTAGGGGTATTAATCGGTTTGCATTACTTAATTGGCTTAACCGTCGTTGGGGTATGGTTATTAGTGGCTGCCATTTCACGTTATTCGTCATTATCCGCTTTGGTGTCAATGTTCTTTGCTCCTGCTATTGTATGGTGGTATCATAAATCTTGGGATTTGGCTGTTGTGATATTAGTTATGTCAAGTTTATTGTTTTGGCGACATCGTAGCAATATTCGAGATTTATGGACAGGTAAAGAGGATAAGTTTGATCGCCCTTTACCTAAAGAATTAGAATCGTCTAATTCTAATTCTTCTGAGTAGCTAATTCTTCCAGTGACCAGCGAGGCTTAACTTTAAACAATAAATCTTCTGCTTTAAATTGTTGATGTTGCAAACGTAAATGTGCTGTAAATGCAATCATCGCCGCATTATCGGTACAAAATTCAGCACTAGGATAATAAATTTGATAACGTTTGCGGATAGCCATGGTATCTAAATGTTGTCTAAGCAATTGATTAGCACTGACACCACCCGCAACAACTAGGGTATTTAATTGAGTTTGAGCTAAGGCTCGATCACATTTAATGGTTAAGGTATCAACCACTGCTAATTGAAATGCTGCCGCAATATCTGCTAAGGTTTGGGGTTGTTGATCGGATTGGGTGATAGTTTGTAAAGCGTGGGTTTTTAAGCCGCTAAAACTAAAATCTAAACCTGCTTTTTTGGTCATAGGTCTAGGAAAATTAAAGCGTTGAGCATTGCCTTGTTTTGCTAGTTTGGCAATTTCTGGCCCACCTGGATACGCTAAACCTAATAATTTGGCGGTTTTATCAAAGGCTTCACCAACGGCGTCATCAACTGATTCACCTAATATTTGGTAATGAAACAAAGTTTCAACTTTGACTAACAAAGTATGACCTCCTGATACAAGTAAAGCAATAAACGGGGGTTGTAAAGCGGTGGATTCCATTAATGGTGCTAATAAATGAGCTTCCATATGATGAATCGCTAAAGCTGGAATTTGCCACGCCCATGCGAAACTTCGTGCTAAAGAAGCTCCCGTCAGCAATGCCCCAACTAAACCTGGACCGGCGGTATAAGCAACTGTAGTAATGTCGGTTTTATTAATATTGGCTTCGGTGATTACCGCTTGGATTAGTGGCAATAATTTACGAATATGATCTCTGGAGGCCAATTCAGGCACGACACCACCATACTGGCTATGAATAGTTTGGCTATAAACTTTATGGGCGAGTAAACCTTGGCTTGAGTGATAAATTGCAGTGGCAGTTTCATCACAAGAAGTTTCTATTGCTAAGATAATTTGTTTAGTATTTTTCATATTAGATTGTGTTTTTATGATTTTTAGATTAGAATTTCAAACCTTTTATTTTACAATATTTTATTAGGAGAATATATTTAATGCCTTCAGTTAAAGTGAAAGAAAATGAATCATTTGATGTTGCCTTAAGACGTTTTAAACGTTCTTGTGAAAAAGCGGGTGTTTTATCCGAAGTAAGACGCCGTGAATTTTATGAAAAACCAACCTCAGAAAGAAAACGCAAACGTGCTGCCGCAGTAAAGCGTTATATGAAGAAAATTTATCGAGAAAATGAAGCAATGAAGCGACAACGTACCTATTAGGCATGGTTGTATTCTAGCATTAATTTAAAACAGTAAACAGGTAGATAGTGAAAAATGGCATTAAAACAGCAAATTCAAACTGATATGAAAACCGCAATGAAATCAGGCGATAAATTTCGTTTGAAAACAATAAGAATGCTATTAGCTGGCATTAAACAACGGGAAGTTGATGAGCGCATTGTTTTAACAGATGAGCAAGTGATTGTGGTACTTGAAAAAATGATTAAACAACGTCAAGAATCAGTGAAACAGTATCAACAAGCTCAACGTCAAGATTTAGCCGATCAAGAAGCCCAAGAAATTGAGATATTACAGACCTATTTACCTGAACCATTGACAGATGCAGAGATTTCAGAAATTATCCAACAGGCTTTCGCAGAAACTAATGCCTCATCTATGAAAGATATGGCTAAGGTCATGGGATTGATTAAACCCCAAGTTCAAGGACGAGCAGATTTAGGTAAAATCAGTGCTACAGTTAAACAACAACTGCAGTCAACAACCCCTAAGCCTATCGGGACCTAGGCGTTTTCTCGACATAGTTTTATAAATAATTTAAACTATTGAAAACTATGCTAAACTGTAGCAATAGTTGGAGCAGTTATTATTGGAATAGCTTGATATGGGTCATATTCCTGCAAACTTTATTGATCAATTGCTTGCTCAGATTGATATTGTTGAAATTATTGGTAATCGGATTAGCTTACGTAAAGCAGGTAGTAGTTATATAGCATTATGTCCTTTTCATCATGAGAAAACGCCATCTTTTCATGTTAATCCAGTAAGGCAGTTTTATCATTGTTTTGGTTGTAAAGTCGCAGGAAATGCCATTAATTTTATAATGGCGTATGATAATCTCAGTTTTGTTGAGGTGGTTGAAGAATTAGCAAAAAATCAGGGACTGGCATTACCTAAAACCAAACAAGCCGTTGAGAAAAATCAGCAATGGCAACAAGCCTATGAATTACTTGCGCAAGTCGCACGTTATTATCAACGGCAACTGAAACGATCAAACATTGCAATTGATTATCTAAAATCCAGAGGATTAAACGGCGAATTTGCACAACGATTTGGCTTAGGTTATGCCCCTGCGGGTAATGTCCTATTAAACTATAAACACTATCACAGCGAACAACGTGATTTGTTAGTTCAAACTGGCATGTTGGTGCAAAAAGAACAAGGCGAATTATATGACCGATTTCGTCATCGGATCATGTTTCCGATTTATAATCGCAAGGGACAAGTATTAGGCTTTGGTGGTAGAGTACTTTCCTCAGAACAACAGCCAAAATATTTAAACTCACCTGAAACGATGATATTTCATAAAGGTCAGGAACTTTATGGCTATTACCAAGTGAGAAAATATGCCCGACCTTTAGAACAAATTTTAGTGGTAGAAGGTTACTTAGATGTTATTGCTTTAGCTCAATTTGGGATTGATTATGCGGTTGCTACTTTAGGTACCGCACTGACTAAAGAGCATATAGGGCAATTATTTCGTGCCGTTAATCGAGTGATATTTTGTTTTGATGGTGATACCGCAGGGCAACAAGCAGGATGGAAAGCCTTGCAGTTAGTATTAGCAAGTTTAAATGATTATCGAGAGGTAAAGTTTTTATTATTGCCTGAAGGCGAAGACCCTGATTCATTAGTTCGTAAAGAACAAAAGCAGGGATTTGAACAACGTATTCAGCACGCAACAGTTTTTTCAGATTTTTTATTACAACAGCTAAGCCAACAAGTCAATGATTCACATCTTGAAGGTCAAAGTCAGTTGTTTAATAAAGCATTATCACTGTTACAACGATTACCCAATAGTGTATTTAGAGATAAGTTACTAGAAAAAATTGAAAAAAAATGGGGAGGGATTTACCATCAACAAACTGTGGTAACAAAACCGAAAATAGCCGCAACAAAAGCAACATCAGTGAAACCATTGTCTGTGGTTGCAAGGGCAATAGGCTTATTATTGCAGTATCCTCATATGGCATTATTAGTGAAAGATACCGCATTTTTAGTTGAAATAAAAATTGCTGGGGTTGCAATTTTAGCAAAATTACTTGATTTGTTGCAATCCGATCCTAATCTTACTACAGGGAGTGTATTAGAATATTGGCGTAATCATGAACAAGAAAAATATCTGTACAAACTAGCGTGTTGGAATTTTGAAGTAACAGAACAAACTTGTCAAAGTGAATTTTTAGCGACATTAGATAAAATCAAACAACAATGGGTACAGCATCGTCAGGACGAATTATTAAACAGAGCAAGCAGTTTAAGTGATGCAGAAAAAAAAGAGTTACAGTATCTATTAAGCCAGTAACAAAATGATATTGCCAAGTAATGTAAGCATTCAACCTAATATATTACAAGTTAAGGTAAAACTATGGAACAGGAACAAGAACAACAGTCTCAATTAAAAATGTTAATCGCAAAAGGTAAGGAGCAAGGATTTTTAACTTATACCGAAGTTAATGATCATTTGCCTGATAATATTGTGGATCCTGAGCAAATTGAAGATATCATCCGCGTGATTAACGATATGGGGATTGCTGTCCATGAAAGTGCACCTAATGGCGATAGTTTGCCATTACCAGAAGATGCAACAGATGAAGATGCGGTAGAAGCGGCGGCAGCAGCATTAGCTGCGGTTGATGGCGAATTTGGACGTACGACTGATCCAGTAAGAATGTATATGCGAGAAATGGGTACGGTTGAACTATTAACTCGTGAGGGTGAATTAGCGATTGCGAAACGTATTGAAGAAGGCATGAATCAAGTTCTTTTATCATTATCGACTTACCCTGGTGCGATTACTGAGTTACTGAGTATTTTTCATAAAGTTGATGATGGTGAAATGCGGTTAACCGATGTTATTAGCAGTTTTGCAGATGCTAGTGATAGTTTTCAACTCTTCTCTGAAGGAAATCAAGATGAAGATGCACTAGATGATGATATAGATGTCAATGAAAGTGATGATAGCAGTGAGGGGGATGATTCAAGCGATAGTTTAGACGATGAGGACCTTGATCCTAGCATGGACGATGCAAAAGAACGTATTGAACGCTTACGAAAATTACATGCCTCTTTACTAGAAACATTAGCGGAACATGGTAAGGAGCATACTTTAACACAAGAAAAATGCCAGCTTTTGGCGAATTGTTTTTTGGAATTTAAATTTGTACCTCAAGTGGTACACAAAATGACCGAAAAACTACGTCAAACAATTGATAGTGTTCGTAATTATGAAAAAATTATTATGAATATTTTTATTAAAAAAGCAGGTATGCCTCGTAAAGCGTTTTTAGATAGTTTTGCCAACAATGAAACTAATACTGATTGGTTGCAATATCATTTAAAACAAGGTCCTTATGCTGAAAAATTATCTGCTTATCAAGACGATTTAATCAAAGCCCAAAATCGTTTGATTATGATTCAAAATCAAACGTGTTTAGAAGTCGCGCGAGTTAAGGACATTAATCGAAAAGTATCTATTGGGGAAGCCAAAGCCAGACGTGCAAAAAAAGAAATGGTAGAAGCAAATTTAAGACTGGTGATTTCTATTGCCAAAAAATATACCAATCGTGGTTTACAATTTTTGGATTTAATTCAAGAGGGCAATATTGGTTTAATGAAAGCAGTTGACAAATTTGAATATCGTCGTGGTTACAAATTTTCAACCTATGCCACTTGGTGGATTCGTCAAGCGATTACCCGTTCTATTGCTGATCAAGCGAGAACGATTCGTATTCCTGTACACATGATAGAAACCATTAATAAACTAAATCGGGTATTTCGACAAATGCTACAAGAAATGGGACGCGAACCAACCTCAGAAGAACTCGCTAAGGTAATGGATATGCCTGAAGATAAAGTGCGTAAAGTATTGAAAATTGCCAAAGAACCGATTTCTATGGAAACACCTGTGGGTGATGATGAAGATTCCCATTTAGGCGATTTTATTGAAGATTACAATGTCATTTCTCCCGTAGAATCTGCTACTATGAAAGGCTTAAAAGAAGCAACGCAAGGGGTGTTAGAAGGTTTAACCCCAAGAGAAGCAAAAGTCCTAAGAATGCGTTTTGGCATTGATATGAATACAGATCATACCCTAGAAGAAGTAGGCAAACAATTTGATGTTACCAGAGAACGGATTCGTCAAATTGAAGCCAAAGCCTTACGAAAACTCCGTCATCCATCACGCTCTGAACAATTGCGTAGTTTTTTGGGCTTAGATCAAAACTAAATCCAAAACTAGTTGACAATGACTAAGGCTTTGGTTATTTTAACCTCCTCATTGTTTTGCTAAGGGCCTGTAGCTCAGTTGGTTAGAGCCGGGGACTCATAATCCCTTGGTCGCAGGTTCGAGTCCTGCCGGGCCTATTATTTAGTTGATCTGTCCACACACCACCCGATCCAACCCTGCTAAGTCCTGATAACTCTGAACTTGTGTATAACCATATTGTCGTAATATCTCCATAACCGCTAAACCCTGCTGATAACCATGTTCTAATAACAAATATCCTTGGGGTTTGAGAGAGTTTATTGCCGTTCGGGCAATATATTTTATATCACTTAGTCCATTATCAGCGGATACTAAGGCAGATTTAGGTTCTTTGTGTAATCCCATTTGATAGTGTGGATATTCTTGCTCACTGATGTAAGGGGGATTGCTGATAATGGCATCAAATTTTTGTGCTGAGTTATTTGCTAAGGCTTGTAGCCAATTGCTTTGAAAGAATTGAATATTAGTACATTGGTGTTGTTTCGCATTGTGTCGGGCAATGCTTAATGCCGAATGGCTAATATCAGTGGCATAACATGACCACTGAGGGTGTTCAGTGGCTAAGGCAATAATAATTGCACCTGAGCCTGTTCCTAGATCGGCAATGCTTGCGGTTTCTTGAGGGAGTAATTTTAAGGTGAGTTCCACTAATAATTCGGTTTCTGGACGGGGAATTAGCACATCAGGAGTAACACGAAAATTGAGTGACCAAAATTCTTTTTGTTGTTGAATATAGGCTAAGGGTTCACCTTGTTGACGACGTTGAATAAGTTTTTGATAGCTTTGAATTTGTGGCTTAGTTAGGATTTTATCTGAGCAAGCATAAATATAGCTTAAGGATTGTTTTAACACTTGAGTAAGTAACAGTCTTGCTTCTAATTCTGGGCTTGAGCTAATAGAAGCAAGTTGTGTTTGAGTTTGTTTGAGTACTTGTTGAATGGTCAACATTATTTTTATTTGTGATTAACTATCATTGTTTAAACTGGCTAATAGATTGGCTTGGTGTTCATGGACTAAGGGTTGAATCACCGGGTCTAAATTGCCTTGCATAATTTCTTCTAGTTTGTACAAGGTAAGATTGATTCTATGATCTGTTAGTCGTCCTTGGGGAAAGTTATAGGTTCGAATGCGTTCTGATCTATCACCCGATCCGACTAGATTTTTGCGAGTTTTCGTCTGTTCCGCCACTTGTTTTTGTTGCGCTTGATCTAATAATCTGGCTTGTAATAATGATAATGCTCTAGCTTTGTTTTTATGTTGCGAACGTTCATCTTGGCATTCGACTACGATACCCGTGGGAAGATGGGTTAATCTGACCGCAGAATCCGTTTTATTGACATGCTGACCACCTGCACCTGAGGCACGATAAGTATCAATGCGTAAATCCGCCATATTGATTTCAATTTCATTAATACTATCCACTTCAGGCAAGACTGCGACAGTACAAGCAGAGGTGTGAACTCGTCCTTGTGATTCGGTATCAGGGACTCGTTGTACTCGATGTACACCTGATTCAAATTTTAGTTGCGAGTACACTCGTTCGCCGACAATTCGCATAATCATTTCTTTATAACCGCCATGTTCTCCTAAACTTTCGCTTAAGATTTCCACTTGCCAGTGTTTGCTTTCAGCATAACGTAAATACATACGACATAAGTCTCCTGCAAATAACGCGGCTTCTGCACCACCTGTGCCTGCACGAATTTCTAAAAAGATATTGCTATGATCATTGGGATCCTCAGGTAATAGTAGAATTTGTAGTTGTTGTTCTAATTGTGCGAGTTCAGTTTGATGTTGGCTAATTTCTTCTTTGGCAAGATTACGCATTTCAACATCTTCGTCCTCAAGCAATGACTTGGCTGAATTTAAATCGTCAAGGGTTTTTTGATATTGTTGAAAACAACTGACAATGGGGTTAAGTTGTGCATATTCTTGACCCAGTTGTTTAAATTTTTCATTATCAGTTTGAATGTCAGGTTGATTCATTAACACCATAACTTCTCCAAAACGAGTAGCTAAGTGTTCAAGTTTATTTTGTATGGATGCTTTCACAGTGATCTCATTTATAATGTTTTGTGATTATTTTTGCTTAGCTTGTTGTAACTCAAGTAATAAACAGGCCGCTTGTAATAATTCGGTTTGTTCTTGACGTGCCGCTTGTTTTAACTTAGTGGTTGGCGTATGAATAATTTTATTGGTCAACTGATACGCTAAGGTTTGAATAACTTGCTCTGCGGAATGCCCATTGTGTAATTGCCGTAATGCTTGGTTAATTGCTTGATCACGATATTGTTCTGCTTGCTGGCGATATTGACAAACTAATTCTATCGCATTTTGGGATCTTAACCAATAAATGAAATGCTGGGTTTGGGTGGTAACAATTTCTTCTGCTTGTTCGGCTGCTTGTTGTCGGGAAGCAAGGTTTTCTTGAATAATTTCTTGTAGATCATCAACCGTATATAAATAAACATCGGCAAGTTCCGCTGTACTGGCTTCAATATCGCTAGGTACAGCGAGGTCTACAATAAAAATTGGTTGGTGTTTTCGTTGTTTTAAGCTGGCTTTAATATCCGCTTTGGATAAAATCGGCAAAGGGCTACCTGTCGAACTGATAATAATATCTGCTTTGTTTAAATGTTTGGGAATGTCAGTGAGTGGAATGCTCGCTGCTTGGTATTGCTTGGCGAGTCCCCAAGCCTTAGTAACCGTTCGATTTGCAACAATCATTTGTTTAACTTCTTGCTCATATAAATGTTGGGCCACTAATTCTATGGTTTCACCTGCACCAATTAAGAGTATGGTTTGTTGCGACAAATCACCAAAAATCTGTTTGGCAAGGCTGACGGCTGCAAATGCAACTGAAACAGGACTAGAACCAATGGAGGTATCCGTGCGAATTTGTTTGGCAACGGAAAAACTAAATTCAAATAATTTGCGTAAATATTTACCGATGGTTTTAGCTTGTTTTGCTTGCTGAAATGCCGTTTTCATTTGACCTAAAATTTGTGGTTCACCTAAGACTAGGGAATCCAAACCGCTGCTGACTCGCATAATATGCTGAATGGTATCATGTTTGTTATAGTAATATAGATAAGGATCAATGTCTTGCAATGAAATTTTATGAAAATCTGCTAACCACTTTTTAATAATATTAGGTTGGTTTTGTAACATCAAACAATAAATTTCAGTACGATTACAAGTTGAAACAATGACATTTTCCTCAATGTTTGGTTGTTGATGTAAGTTTTCTAAGGCATAATGTAAATGTTCAGTCGAAAATGCCAATTTTTCTCGTATGGTGACAGGGGCAGTTTTGTGATTAATGCCTAAAACTAGAAATGACATTTAGAAGCAGTTCTCAAATTCAAAACGGTCATTCTATCAAAATTGTGATTTTAGCTGTACAATTAATATTCAGATTAAGAAAGAATTTTAATAATGGTAGTATTATGAAGAAAAATATTCAGGTTTTATCCACTATTTTAGTTTTGGTTTGGATTGTAGGCTGTACTTCTGTTCCTGAAGTGATAGTGCCTTATGCACAAGCAGAAGATGGGCAAGTCCCTGCAACTACTGGTGTTACTACACTTGACCCAGAATTACTTTATAGTGTATTAGTGGGTGAAATTGCAGGACAACGAGGTGATTTGAATTTAGCCGCAAAAGAGTATTGGTATGCCGCACAAACTTCGCATAATGTTGAAATTGCCGAACGTGCTACTCGGATTTCAATGTATGCTAAAAATTGGGAATTAACAGAGAAATCCGCTCGTTTGTGGTTAAAACTCAGTCAGAATGCTATTAAGGCTCATCAAGCCTTAGCGTTATCGTTTTTTTACCGACAAAAATTAGATGCGACAGTGAGGGAGTTTAAAAACTTAGTGAATCGATTTGAACGAGGTAAAGAACAAGGTCTGTTATTGGTGGCAAAATTATTAGAAAAAGAACCCGCTCATGATTTTACCTTGCAAGTATTACAGCAATTAATTAATGCCTATCCCGATTATGCTCAGGCTTGGTATGCTTATGCTATTTTAGCATTAAAGGCAAAAGCATTTCCTCAAGCAGAACGGGCAATAGAACAAGCGATTCAACGCCAGCCTGAATGGGACAAGGCCATTATTTTACATGCCCATATTTTGTTAAGTCAGGAGAAATCAGAAGCGGCCATTTCGGTGTTAAAACAAGGTTTAGAGAGCAAAGACAATTATGATTTACGTTTTTCTTTAGCTAAAGCATTGTTTGAATTAAAGCGTTATGATGAATCAATTGAGCAGTTTAAAAAGTTATTAGCGAATAAAAAGCATAAAAAAAGTGAGGATGTGATTTACGCTTTAGCCTTACTTTCTTTGCAAACTAATCGTTATGATCAGTCTAAATATTACTTAATTCAATTGTTAAATTCAGATGAATATAAAAATGAAGCAAGTTATTATTTAGGGCAGTTGGAAGAAACGCAAAAACATTATTTAACCGCATTGCAATGGTATTCTCAAGTCAAAGGGGGAAGTTACCAGTTAGAATCTCAAATTCGGGTGGTAACTATTGTCGCAAAATTAGGGGATTTAGAGAAATCACGTCAATTATTACACGATCTACGAGCAAAATTTCCCCAATTTCAGGTGCGATTTTACTTGGTTGAAGGAGACTTGTTAAGCACTGCTGAGCAGTTTGAGCAGGCATTAGCATTGTATAATAAAGCCTTAATGGAATTTAAAGACAATGCTGATTTACTTTATGCCAGAGCTTTGGTTTATGATGATTTGGGTAATCTGGCACAGTTTGAAAAAGACTTACGTACTATTTTAGCGACGGATCCCTTAAATGTTGACGCTTTAAATGCCTTAGGCTACACCTTAGCTGAGAAAACTCAGCGTTATGATGAGGCCTTAACATTAATCAAGCAGGCATTAGCTTTGAAACCAGATTCTGCGGCAATTATTGATAGTATGGGCTGGGTCAATTATAAATTAAAAAACTATGAATTAGCCGTAAAATATCTTAAAAAAGCCTATGCACTGGATAAAAATGATGAAATTGCTGCTCATTTAGGTCAAGCCTTATGGGCAATGGGTGAACAACAAAAGGCTAAGGAAATATGGGGTGAATCATTACAACTGCATCCGGATAGTAAGTATTTACAGAAATTTATTGATAAAATGCAATCCATTGCCAAATAAGATTATTGTTGTTGTATTATTGTTGTCCGCTTGTTCCTTATCTCAGACTAGGACAGATATTAATACAGTTGATGAGTCCGTATTGGAGCAACAGTGGCAACAATATTATCAGACTGCCGATTATCAAAATTGGCAGTTGCAAGGTCGAATTAGTATGAGCAATACCGAAGAAAGTTGGCAGGCAAGAATTATTTGGAAGCAATCAAAAGATAATTTCAACATTAATTTAATGGCAGCTATGATTGGTTCACAAATGCAACTGCAAGGTAATCTAAGCTCTATCAAGGTTACCACTCATGATAATAAAGTCTATTATCACTCTCAACCTGAAGAATTTTTGGCAACATCATTTGGTTTAAATTTGCCCATTACAGGTTTGCAATATTGGGTATTAGGTTTGCCTGACGCTAGCACTGATTATGACAAACAACTTAATGCCCAAGCAAGATTAGCACGCCTATCACAATATGGTTGGGAGATTGATTATTCTGATTATGATCAAAACTTGTTACCCGAAAAATTGACTTTAGTGAAAGCGGATTGGAAGATTCGCTTAGTGATTGATCAATGGAATATTAATTAGCTATTACAATATTTATAATGAATCAAGTAAACTGTTTTAGTCGCAATGATTTAAGCTATTGGCCAGCACCTGCAAAATTGAATTTAATGTTGCGTATTGTGGGTAGAAGGGAAGATGGTTATCATTTATTACAAACCGTATTTCAATTTTTGAATTATGGGGATTGCTTAGGTTTTGTGATAAATGATCATGGGCAAATTTCTCAAAAAGGTGCGAATGTTATTCCGACTGATAAAGATTTGACAATTAAAGCCGCAAGTTTACTACAGCAATCAGCAGGCATTACTAAAGGTGTCAATATTTTACTAGACAAACGTATTCCTATTGGTGCTGGTTTAGGTGGCGGAAGTTCTGATGCTGCGACTACTTTGTGGGTACTCAATCAGTTGTGGAATGTTGGTTTATCCACCCCGCAGTTAATGGCTTTAGCTTTACAATTAGGTGCGGATGTTCCCATTTTTATTTATGGTCAATCCGCTTGGGCAGAAGGGGTAGGTGAGAAATTAACACCAATTGCGTTAGAACCATTATGGTTTTTAGTGTTAGTTCCACCCGTTTTTGTTTCTACCAAAAAAATATTTTCACATTCAGACTTGACAAGAGACTCAAGTTTAATCAAAATAGCGGACTTTCTTGAAGGTGAAACCACTAATGATTGTCAATCATTAGTATGTCAGTTATATCCTCAAGTAAAACAAGTAATTGATTGGTTATCTCAATATACCACTGCTCGTTTAACAGGCACTGGTGGTGCAGTATTTGGAGCGTTTAAGGAAAAACTTGACGCTGAAAAGGTATTTAATCAGCGACCGAAACAATGGCAAGGGTTTATAGCTCAAGGGTATAATCAATCACCATTACATTATTGGGGTGTGGCCAAGCGGCAAGGCACAGGGTTTTGATCCCTGCATTCCCAGGTTCGAATCCTGGCACCCCAGCCATCTTATTGAAAGTTATTCCGAATTTTTGTATCCTCGCTGATTGTGACCGTATAAAGAAAGTGGCATTATGACTAGCAAAATGGTGATATTTTCAGGCAATTCTAATGCGAAACTAGCAGGTGATATTGCACAACATTTAGCACTTGCTTTAGGCAAAGCAACCGTTGACCAATTTAGTGATGGTGAAATCATGGTAGAAATTGGCGATAATGTGAGAGGGAAACATGCCTTTGTCGTGCAATCTACTTCCAAACCTACTAATCGTCATCTAATGGAATTGTTGGTTATGGTTGATGCTTTAAAGCGAGCGAGTGTGGAGAAAATAACCGCAGTGATTCCGTACTTTGGCTATGCTAGACAAGATAGGCGACCTCGCTCTGCTAGGGTGCCGATTACGGCAAAGCTTATTGCAAAAATGATTGCGGAAGCTGGGGCTGGTCATGCTGTAACTATGGATTTACATTCGGATCAGATTCAAGGCTTTTTTGATATTCCTGTGGATAATGTATATGCCTCCCCTGTCTTATTAGGCGATATTTGGCGGCAAAAATATGCCGATTTAATTGTCGTATCGCCAGATGTGGGTGGTGTTGTTAGAGCTAGAGCTTTAGCAAAACGTTTGGATGATGCGGATTTAGCGATTATTGACAAACGTCGCCCTCGTGCAAATGAGGCTGAAGTCATGAATATTATTGGTGATGTGGTCAATAAATCTTGTGTCATTATTGATGATTTAGTGGATACGGCAGGGACTTTATGCCAAGCAGCTAAGGCTTTGAAACAACATGGTGCTAAAAAAGTGGTAGCGTATTGTACGCATCCTGTATTATCAGGTAATGCCATTAATAATTTAAACCAATCAATGTTGGATGAATTAGTGGTTACTGATACTATTGCTTTAGATTCTAAATTACAAGTTTGTCCTAAAATTCGCCAATTAACGATTGCTGAGTTATTGGCAGAAACTATGCGTAGAGTATATATGAAGGAGTCTGTTAGCTCCTTATTTGTTGATTAGTGTTGTATAATGTCATGTTTATATGGGTATAATTTTCATACAAATAGAATATAGTTAGGAGATTAATATGTTGGAATTAAAGGCAGAAATACGAACTGCAAAAGGGACAAATGCCAATCGTCGTTTGCGTAAAACTAAAAAAGTACCTGGAGTTTTATATGGTGCGGGTAAAGAGAATGTTGCCTTAAATTTTGAAGAAAAAGTGTTAATAAAGCAAATGGAAGATGACAACTTTTATACCCAAATTTTTAATTTAAAATTGCCTAATGGCGAAGAAAAGGCGATTGTAAAAGAAATTCAACATCACCCATACAAACAAAATTTGGTGCATATTGATTTTCAGCGAGTCGCGGATGATAAAACGATACAACTTAGAGTACCACTAAATTTTGTGGGTGCGGAATCATCACCTGCCATGAAGCAAACAGGGGTGATTGTCAATAGAAATATGGTTAGCGTTGAAGTAAGTTGTTTATCTAAAGATTTACCTGATGCCATTGATGTAGAGCTTTCACATTTAGATATTGGTGAATTTGTGCATTTAACTGACATTAAACTACCTGATGGTGTGGAATTAGTCGAATTAAAACGTGGACGTAATCTTGCGGTTGCGGGGATGAATAAATAGAGCGGTATGATTCGATTATTGGTAGGTTTGGGGAATCCTGGGGAGAAGTATCAATATACCCGACATAATGCAGGATTTTGCTTATTAGATCAGATTGCGGCACGATATTCTGCTCATTTTCAGTTAGATAAAAAACATCAAGCCTTAGTGGCAAAATGTCAAATTGCAGGGCAAGATTGTTTTTTGCTTAAACCCCAAACCTATATGAACCACAGCGGTCAGTCAGTCGCGAGTTTCGCACATTATTATAAAATTCCAGTTGAGGCAATACTTGTTGCTCATGATGAGTTAGACTTTCCTGTGGCTAAATTACGATTGAAACAGGGGGGTGGGCATGGCGGGCATAATGGATTGAAAAGCATTATGCAAATGCTTTCCAGTCAAGAATTTTATCGTTTAAGAATCGGTATTGATCATCCTGGTCAGGGTTACGATGTGGTTGCTTATGTATTAGCAGTTATGCCTGCAAGTGAAAGACAACAATTAGAAGATAACTTTAAGCAAGTCGTAAAACTGATGCCAACTTTAGTTCAAGGGGATATTCAAGCTTGTATGCGATTATTGCACCAATAACAATTTTCTTGAAACCAAAAAAAGGGACAAAATATTGTCCCTTTTTTTATGCGATAATTGCGGTTATTTGCCAAATTTTAAGCCCCAACCAAGTTCAAAGGCTAACTCACCCAAAAAGATTTTGTCCACTCCTGACGCAAAATCAGAACCACTAACATCAGCGGTAGGTGCATATAAAAAGGAAAAGCTGATTTCGTTATACTCATCCATATCCCAAGTAAAACCAGCGGTAACATGAGTTGTAATCGTTGCAGGTGCTAATAAACCAAATAAAGTTTCAGTGGGTGGAACAATTTGTTCTTGATAAGCACCACCTACTCTAAAAGTCCAATCTGGCAGCATATTGTCAAATTTCCATTGATAACCCATTTTAAATACCAAGCTATCACGCCAACCAAAACCTGGACCATCAGCACTGCCTGTAAAGTTAATAATTGGAAATGGGGTAATTTGAGTAACATTAAAGTCGTCAAAATCATTACCAACTGAGGTAACTTCACTCCACCAAATATATTGAATATCAAAGCTAAATACGGAAGTAGGAGAAACATCAACAGCAAATCCTAAATTCGCTTGACGGGCTAAACTTAAATCGCCATTGCCGCCTGCAAATAAGCCTTTGTATTTATCATGTTCTAGTTTGATTTCAGGTTGGTATGACGCATACATTCTGACATCTTCAACAATTTCTGTTTGAAAGCCGATATTAAAACCAAAACCAAAAGCCCAATCACGTCCTTTATTCGTTAGATTATCAGGATCATCCGATACTACTTTAAATAACTCTAAGCCTTCTGCTTTAAATGATTGTGCGGCAAAAATCAGTCCAATTCCCACCGAGGTTTTATCTGTAAATTTATGAGCATAAGAAAAGTTATTTAGTAATAATAATAAATCAACCCCAGTCCAACCATCAAAAAAGGTTCCATTGGCAGGTGTTTGAAAATTGACCGTACCTTTAGGACCTGTAACTTGTAAGGTAATATTAGTATCTTGTCCTATCGTTGGCGTATCGTCTGGGTCATAATTAGTCCCTAAACCAGCACCATAGATTGAAAACCCAACCGAATTTTTGCTGTCTATCATATAGTTCATTCCCATTGAAGGAATAATATAATAGCCTTTAAATAAACCAAACATATCATTATTACTTGTAACAGTGTCTTGACCTTGAAACTTGTAACCATGTGTTGGAATAAACAGTTCGCCAGTAATATCAAAGCGATTACCCAAAAATACCATACCTGCAGGATTTGCGGCTACCACTAAGGCATCTTGTGGATTTGCACTACCCGAACCTCCTAAAGCCTTATTTTTGGTCCCATAACCATGCATAAGATAGCCATTCGTTGCCCAAAGTAAAGAAGGGGAGAACAGCAGTAAACAAGTGAGTGATAAACAATGTAAATATTTCATAAATTTCCCCATGTAGTTTTATTGTTTTTTTATAGTCTAGCACTTTAAAATAAAAGTACTAAAAAAGGGTCATAACTGACCCTTTTTATGTACAGCTGTATTGTTATTTTTCAGAATTTCATACCCCAACTGGCTTCAAGTGAGTATTGACGCATTTCCAGTTCGATTTCTTGGCCAAATACGACACCAGAGACATTTTCTGAAGGTGCGTACATGGCAGCAAAATTGATTTCAGTCGTCTTACTCATTTGTTTGGTAAAACCAAAGGTAATATGGTCTTCAATCGTCGCAGGTGCTAATACGTTTAATGCTACTTGATCATCATCAATCAGTTGAGAACCATGACTATAACCCAAACGCCAAGTCCATTCACTATTCATACGCCATTGTGCCCCAAACTTATAGATCGTCATATTGTCCCACCCAAAACCTGCTCCATCACTGCCACCTAAGCAAGTTTCAGGTACACTAGGCAAACCAATGCTTCTAGGACCGAAACACCCATTAAAAAAGTCTTGCACTTCGTTACCAATCGCATCAACATCATCATACCAAATATGTTGCACATCAAATGTCAGTGCGACATCTCTACTCGGTTGAAATGCCAGTCCAACAGTCGCCGTTGCTGGGATATCTAGTTCACCCGAATTAGGTAACATATCACTGTAATCATCGAAGTCTGTCATATGGATTTTTGAGCGATAGGATAAGGCAAAACTCACACCACTGACAATTTCTGTATGAAAACCAATTTTAAATCCAACCCCGAACGACAGATCCGTTCCATTATTTGTGAGATCATTGACCCCAAAATCGGGGGGAGGTTGGGTGAAATCAGCGGTTTCAGTTGTTCCCGCAAATTGACTTAAACCTTTAATATTAATAGATTGTACTGCAACAATCGCACCCGCTCCCCAAGAGGAAGACGAACCAATTTTAGCCGAGTAAGAAAAATCAAGAAATAATTGGTTATAGTCAATTCCTGCAGTATCACCACCATAAACGCCTGCACCAAAACCAGTATCATCATTGTCATATTCAGTATTCATACCACCGTTACCATACAAGGCAAAACCAATAGAACTACCGTCAGTAACCATCCAGTTCATCGCAAAATGGGGAATGAGAAAATATTCATTTTCACTTTCAACGGCACCGCCATCAAGGTCATCATTGGTATTGACTAATCCTGTAGCAGAGGGGCTTGCTTTATACTCACGTCTAGGTGAAAAAAGTTCCGCCCCAATATCCATGCGATTACCTACCCATACTAATCCCGCTGGGTTCGTTGCATTTATCATTGCATCCTGAGGTAACGCAATTCCTGAGCCAGCTAATGCTCTGTTTTTGGTGCCATAACCATGTGCGAACATGCCATTTGTTGCTTGGGCCAATATTGGTAAACTTAGTACACTTGCCACAGCAATTGCCATGAGTTGTTTTTTATGTTTCATTTTATCCCCCTAAAGGTTTACTTGTTATTATTTACTTTGAGCCGTTATATGTTGTGTAAATACAACATATAACGGCTTGCTTATCAATCTACATCATATTCAAACTATTATAGACGCTATGTATGATATTTTATCCAATGGTGATATAAAAACATTTCATACCTCTGTATAAAATATCCGATGCTTCAAATAATTTGGACACCATCAATGTTTTACATATATACAACAATTGTGGATGCTAAACCACAGTTTGTCAATATTAACGACAATAAATTGATTCACCACGACCAATAGCGTAATAAATAAATCCTAATTGTTTCATATGTTGTGGATCATACATATTGCGACCATCAAAAATAATGGCTTGTTTGAGTTGTTGTTTAATTTCTTGAAAGTCTGGACTTCGAAACACATTCCATTCTGTGACAATGATTAAAGCCTCTGCTTGCTCTAATGCTTGCATTGGATTGTCGACTAATGTCAGGTCGGGATGCTTAGGATAAATTCGTTCGGCTTCTCCATTAGCAACGGGATCATAGGCTTGAATTTTAGCACCTTGTTGCCATAGCATTTCAAGTAACACACGGCTACTTGCTTCACGCATATCATCGGTATTAGGTTTAAATGCCAGCCCCCAAACAGCGAAAATTTTACCTTTAATATCTTGTTGAAAATGATGAAAAACCTTATTAAAAAGTTGCTGTTTTTGTTGATGATTAATTTGTTCTACGGCTTCGAGTAATTGGGGGTGGTAATCAAATTCTCTGGCTGTTTTTTCCAATGCTCTTACATCTTTAGGAAAACAAGAACCACCATAACCACAACCAGGGTAAATGAAATGATAACCGATTCTAGGATCAGAACCAATACCTAAACGTACATTTTCGATATCAGCTCCTACCCGTTCCGCAATATTAGAGAGTTCATTCATAAAACTAATTTTAGTTGCTAACATGGCATTGGCCGCATATTTTGTGAGTTCTGCGGAATGAATATCCATAATTAACATACGACCGTGGTTACGAGTAAATGGGGCATATAATACATTGAGTAATTCTGCGGTTCTTGGGTTATCTGTCCCGCAGACAATACGATCAGGTCGCATAAAATCTTCAATGGCAGCCCCTTCTTTAAGAAATTCTGGATTGGAAACGACATCAAACTCTATGGAAGTTTGGCGTTGTTGCAATATGGCATCAATCGTTTGTTTTACTTTAGTGGCCGTGCCGACTGGAACGGTTGATTTATTTATGACTACTCGATATTCTTGCAAATGAGTCGCAATATCTTTAGCGACGGCTAAAACATATTGCAAATCAGCTGAACCATCTTCATCAGGAGGTGTGCCAACGGCTATAAATTGGAAGGTGCCATGGGAAACACCTTGTTGACTATCAGTTGTAAATTTCAGTCTGCCTGCCGCCGTATTTTCATGCACGAGTTGTTCTAAACCGGGTTCATAAATTGGTATAATACCTTGTTGTAATTTATTGATTTTTTCTTGATCTATATCAACACAAAGTACTTCATTACCAACTTGTGCAAAGCAAGTGCCTGTGACCAAACCAACATAACCTGAACCGTAAATCGTAATTTTCATCCTAAAAAAATCCTTAAAAATATCATCAATAGCTAGCATAATAATATATGTAAATAGTGATGGTTTACATTTATTTTAATTTATAGCTTAAATATTATAATTTTAACTTGACAGTTAGTTGAAAATTTTAGAAAATACCTGACTTTCTGTATTAATGACTACGGAGGGGTTCCCGAGCGGTCAAAGGGGGCAGACTGTAAATCTGCTGGCTCCGCCTTCGGAGGTTCGAATCCTCCCCCCTCCAATTAATTTAGCGGGTGTTGTATAGTGGCTATTACCTCAGCCTTCCAAGCTGATGACGTGGGTTCGATTCCCATCACCCGCTCCAGCTGTGTGTTTGCCCATATAGCTCAGTCGGTAGAGCACTTCCTTGGTAAGGAAGAGGTCACCAGTTCAAGTCTGGTTATGGGCTCCAAATAACTAAGGCTTGATTTTAATATTTGAAGTAAAATAAAATAATTTCTTTTTTCATTACGCTTAAGGAATTGCTATGTCCAAGGAAAAATTTGAACGAAATAAACCGCATGTGAATGTAGGTACAATAGGTCATGTCGATCACGGGAAGACAACTTTAACAGCGGCATTAACGAAAGTAATGTCAGAGAAACAAGGTGGGGAATTTAAAGCGTATGATCAAATTGACAATGCACCCGAAGAAAGAGCAAGAGGGATAACCATAGCAACAGCCCATGTAGAATACGAATCAGATAATCGTCATTATGCCCACGTTGATTGTCCGGGTCATGCGGATTATGTAAAGAACATGATAACAGGTGCGGCTCAAATGGACGGAGCCATATTAGTTTGTAGTGCGGCCGATGGTCCGATGCCTCAAACCAGAGAGCATATCTTGTTATCAAGACAAGTAGGGGTTCCCTATATTGTGGTGTATTTAAATAAAGCGGACATGGTTGATGACGAAGAGTTATTAGAATTGGTGGAAATGGAAGTCAGAGAATTACTGGATCAATACGAATTTCCAGGGGATGATACCCCGATAGTCATAGGTTCTGCGTTAAAAGCATTAGAAGGGGACACGAGCGAGATAGGGGTTCCCTCAATAGAGAAATTAGTCGCAGAGATGGATGCGTATATACCCGAGCCAGAAAGAGACATAGATCAAAGTTTTTTAATGCCAATAGAAGACGTATTTTCGATAGCAGGTCGTGGAACAGTGGTAACAGGCCGTGTTGAAAGGGGTAGAATTAAGGTAGGAGAAGAAGTAGAGATAGTGGGAATTAAAGAGACGACAAAGACGACTTGCACAGGTGTGGAAATGTTTCGCAAGCTATTGGATGAAGGGGTAGCCGGCGATAATATTGGGGCATTATTAAGAGGGACGAAAAGAGAAGAAGTTGAACGTGGTCAAGTATTAGCGGCACCAGGAAGCATTAATCCTCACACGCATTTTGAAGCGGAAGTTTATGTGTTAAGCAAAGAAGAAGGCGGCAGACACACGCCTTTTTTCAAAGGTTATCGTCCACAATTTTATTTTCGGACAACAGACGTAACAGGTGCGGTAGAATTACCTGAAGGAGTAGAGATGGTGATGCCGGGAGACAATATTAAGATGGAAGTAACCTTGATAGCCCCGATTGCGATGGAAGAAGGCTTACGGTTTGCGATTCGTGAAGGCGGTCGCACGGTAGGGGCTGGTGTTGTTGCTAAAATTATTGAGTAGTTTTTGATTTTCTATATTAGGCCAGTAGCTCAATTGGCAGAGCGGCGGTCTCCAAAACCGCAGGTTGGGGGTTCAATTCCCTCCTGGCCTGCCATTCTTTAAAAGCTAAGACAGTGCAATATCCTCTCTATTTGTGAGAGGATGTTGTGTTTTTGTATCAAAATCTTGGTGAGACACAATGACTGAACAAGCAAACAAAAAAGAATTAAAAGATACGTCAACTAAGAGAACTAACTTTGATTCTTTAATACTAACTATCGCTGTTGGGATTTTGGCACTAGCGATTGCTGGTTTTTATTATTACGCTGAAACCACCGCATTATTATACCGAGTCCTTGGTTTATTAGTGGCAGTTGGTGTAACAATAGTGATGACACTACAAACTCAGGCTGGAATGAATTTTTGGAAATTTACTCAAGATTCACGCACTGAAGTGAGAAAAGTTGTATGGCCAACTCGGTCAGAAACAATCCAAACTACTTTAACTGTTTTAGTTATGGTCGTTATTGTGGCTATATTTTTATGGTTGCTGGATATGTTTTTAGCATGGGCAGTTCGTGCTTTAATTGGTTAGGGAGCTATAAATAATGCGCTGGTATGTAGTACACGCTTATTCAGGGTTTGAAGGCTATGTTAAACGCTCTTTACAAGAGCGGATCAAGCAAACGGGGATGGAAGCACTGTTTGGTGATATCTTAGTTCCGACTGAGGAAGTTGTCGAAATCAAACGAGGACAAAAACGTAAAAGTGAACGAAAATTTTTTCCTGGTTATGTTTTGGTTCAAATGGAAATGGATGATAATACTTGGCATTTAGTTAAGAGTATTCCTAAAGTGATGGGGTTTATTGGTGGTAGTAGCGATAAACCTTCACCTATTAGTGATAGAGAAGCCACATTGATTTTACAACAAGTACAAGATGGTGTGGATAAACCAAAACCTAAAGTTCTATTTGAAGTCGGTGAGGAAATTCGAGTTATTGATGGGCCATTTAGCGATTTTAATGGCGTGGTGGAAGAAGTGAATTACGAAAAGAATCGCTTGCGAGTTTCTGTATTAATTTTTGGTCGCTCAACGCCAGTGGAACTTGAGTTTGGGCAAGTCGAAAAAGATTTATAATCAACAAAGAAATATTAACGCAATATTTTTTATTTTGTTTAGTGTTTCGTTAGTTTTAGGGGAGCTAATTATATGATTAGCGTTACACCCATTTAGGAGATAATTATGGCTAAAAAAGTCAAAGCATATATCAAATTGCAAGTTAAAGCAGGTGAGGCTAATCCCAGTCCTCCCGTTGGTCCCGCTTTAGGTCAACATGGGTTAAATATTATGGAATTTTGTAAGGCATTTAATGCGAAAACACAATCCATAGAAAAAGGTTTACCTATTCCAGTCGTTATTACGGTTTATAGTGATCGTAGTTTTACGTTTATTACTAAAACACCTCCCGCCACTATATTGATAAAAAAATCATTAGGCTTAGATAAGGGCAGTGCAACACCTAACTCGAAAAAGGTAGGGGTGATTAATCGAGAGCAATTAGAGGAAGTGGCGAAAATGAAAATGCCTGATTTAACGGCTGCTGATATGGATGCTGCTGTAAGAACAATTGCTGGCACTGCAAAAAGTATGGGTCTGGAAGTAGAGGGGGTATAAATGGCTAAATTATCGAAACGTGCAAAAAAAATTGCAGAAAAAGTAGAACTTGGAAAACAATATTCTTTATCTGAAGCAATCACTTTGTTACAACAATTATCTAGTGTAAAATTTAAAGAATCCATTGATGTTAGCGTTAATTTAGGGGTTGATCCTCGTAAATCCGATCAGGTTATTCGTGGTGCAACTGTGCTTCCCAATGGTACGGGCAAATCAGTGCGAGTTGCTGTTTTTGCGCAAGGCGAGAATGCTTCAGTCGCTGAAGCAGCTGGGGCGGATATTGTTGGCTTTGAAGATTTAGCTGAACAAGTTAAAGCAGGGAACTTGAATTTTGATGTTGCGATTGCAACCCCTGATGCGATGAGGGTTGTTGGGCAATTAGGCCAGATTTTAGGACCTAGAGGATTAATGCCAAATCCTAAAGTTGGTACAGTGACTAAAGATGTTGCGACAGCAGTAAACAATGCGAAAGCAGGACAAGTACGCTATCGTACTGATAAGTCAGGCATTATTCATTGTACTATCGGCAAGATTGATTTTAGTGTGGAAGCGATTCAGGGCAATTTGGAAGCCCTATTAAGTGCTTTGAGAAAAGCAAAACCAGCCGCAGTGAAAGGCATTTATATGCAAAAGGTAACGCTTTCAACAACAATGGGACCAGGTTTGCTTATTGATCAATCAAGTTTATCGATTTGATTGAGAGAATTATAGCAAAAAAATTTTTTGATTTTTGTGGGTATCATCCTGTGATAATCATCAAAGACTGTAGGGATTAATAGCAAAGTATTGATTTAATTAGCCTACATAGGTGGTAAGGTATTGCCTTACTGAATTTTGGATCTAGTGTAAGGAGTAATATATGGCACTTGATCGTGAACAAAAACAGGCAATTATTACAGAGGTATCTGACGTTGCCTCTAAATCGTATTCAGCGATTGCCGCTGAATATCGTGGCTTAAGTGTAAGTCAGATGAATGCGTTTCGTGGTGAAGCAAGAAAACAAGGTGTTTATGTGAGAGTTGTCAAAAATAAATTGGCAAAACGAGCGTTAGAAGCTACTGAGTTTGCTTGTATGCGAGACCAGTTAGTCGGACCATTGCTATTAGCATTTTCTTTAGAAGACCCTGGTGCGGTTGCTCGCTTATGTCAGGATTTTTCCAGAGAAAATGAATTGTTTGTGATTAAAGTAATAGCATTTGGTGGCGACTTATTAGATGTTTCTGATATTGATAAATTAGCGAAAATGCCGACTTATGAACAGGCATTAAGTTTATTAATGTCAGCTATGAAAGCACCTGTAGAAAAATTTGTACGTACGCTTGCGGAACCACATGCCAAATTTGTACGTACCTTAGCTGCAGTACGTGATAAAAAGGAAAAAGCAGCTTAAGCTGTTTTAATTGTTGAATTTTATTATATTAGAGGTAATTTTATGTCATTATCAAACGAAGAAATTTTAGATGCGATTGCGAATAAAACCGTGATTGAAATTGTGGATTTAATTTCTGCAATGGAAGAAAAATTTGGGGTATCTGCGGCTGCGGTTGCAACGGCTCCTGTTGCTGTTGCAGCGGCTGATGCTGCTCCTGCAGAAGAAAAAACCGAATTTGATGTTATTTTAAGCAGTGTTGGTTCTGAAAAAATTAAAGTCATTAAGGCAGTTCGTGCTATTACTGGTTTGGGTTTGAAAGAAGCAAAAGCAATGGTTGAAGGGGCTCCTGCTGCCGTCAAAGAAGCTGTTTCTAAAGAAGAAGCAGAAGATATGAAAAAACAATTGGAAGAAGTTGGAGCATCTGTCGAAGTTAAGTAATATTTCAATCGACAATGATTTAATATCCGCAAATTAGTTCTATTTTGGCAAGAAAGTGAGGCAACATGTTATATTCATTTACTGAGAAAAAACGTATTCGTAATGATTTTGGTAAACGTCAAAGTATTTTAGATGTTCCTTATTTACTTGCCGTTCAATTAGACTCTTATCGGAAATTTTTGCAAACTGACGTTGCGATGGAGAAACGAGATAAAGATATTGGTTTGCATTCCGCCTTTAATTCTGTATTTCCTATTATCAGTATTTCAAAAAAATCAAAATTGGAATATGTTAACTATCGTTTAGGTGAGCCTGTATTTGATGTCAAAGAATGTCAGCTTCGGGGGTCAACGTATGCGGCACCATTAAGAGTAAAATTGCGTTTAGTGATTTATGACAAAGAAGCGCCTGAAGGGTCTGATGTTGTTAAAGATATCAAAGAACAAGAAGTTTATATGGGCGAAATTCCATTGATGACTAACAATGGTACATTTGTGATTAATGGTACTGAGCGAGTCATTGTCTCACAATTACACCGCTCTCCAGGTGTGTTTTTTGATCATGATAAGGGTAAAACCCATTCTTCAGGAAAATTGCTTTATTCAGCAAGAATTATTCCTTACCGTGGTTCATGGTTAGATTTTGAATTTGATCCAAAAGATTGTGTTTTTGTCCGAATTGATAGACGTAGAAAACTACCTGCAACAATTTTGTTGCGGGCATTGGGCTATGATAATGCCGATATTTTAAATATGTTTTTTGAAAATAACACATTTACTCTTAGTGATGATGGCTTTTTATTACAGTTATTACCTGAGAGACTGTCAGGTGAAACGGCATTATTTGATATTTGTATCAATGATAAAGTCATTGTAAAAACAGGTCGAAAAATTAACAAAAGGCATGTTAAAGCGTTAAGCGCTGCAAATGTTAAAGAGTTTGTCGTTCCTAGGGAATATCTTATTGGTCGGGTATTAGCACATGATATTGTAAATACTGATACTGGTGAAGTACTTGCCTCTTTAAATGATGAGATTACTGATGAAAATTTAGATTTGTTACTAGAAAATGGTATTAGCGAAATTCAAACACTATACATTAATGATTTAAATCATGGTGCCTATATTTCAGATACTTTAAGAATTGATCCAACTCAGACCACACTCGAAGCCCAAATTGAAATTTATCGTATGATGCGTCCAGGTGAGCCACCTACTAAAGAAGCCGCTGCTCATTTATTTGATAATTTGTTTTTTACGGAAGAACGTTATGATTTATCACCTGTAGGTCGTATGAAATTTAATCGTCGTTTAAGACGAGAAGAAACCGAAGGGGCGGGGATTTTATCTAAAAAAGATATTACTGATGTGTTGCAAGAATTAATTGCCATTCGAGATGGCAAAGGTAGTATTGATGATATTGATCATTTAGGTAATCGTCGGGTTCGTAGTGTGGGGGAAATGGCTGAAAATCAGTTTCGGATCGGTTTAGTTCGGGTAGAACGTGCGGTGAAAGAGCGTTTAACTGCGGCAGAATCTGAAAGTTTAACGCCACAAGAATTAATTAATGCCAAACCTGTCTCCGCTGCTATTAAAGAATTTTTTGGTTCAAGTCAGTTATCGCAATTTATGGATCAAAATAATCCATTGTCAGAAATTACGCACAAACGTCGGGTTTCAGCATTAGGACCAGGTGGTTTAGCAAGAGAACGAGCTGGGTTTGAAGTTAGGGATGTACATCCTACTCATTATGGTCGAGTTTGTCCTATTGAAACACCTGAAGGACCAAATATTGGTTTGATTAATTCTTTATCTATTTATGCCAGAACTAATCGATATGGTTTTTTAGAAACCCCTTATCGTAAAGTGAAACAAGGCCGGGTAACGGACAAAGTGGAATATTTATCGGCTATTGAAGAAAGTCAGTTTGTCATTGCTCAAGCGAATGCTACCTTAGATGCGAATGGTGTATTAAGCGATGCAATGGTATCTTGCCGGCATCTTAATGAATTTATGTTATCAACACCTGATAAAATTGATTATATGGATGTTTCTCCCAAGCAGATTGTATCCATTGCTGCTGCTTTGATTCCATTTTTGGAACATGATGATGCTAACCGCGCTTTAATGGGTTCCAATATGCAACGTCAAGCGGTGCCTACTTTGTGTGCTGAAAAACCTTTAGTTGGAACAGGTATTGAGCGTACGGTTGCGGTTGATTCTGGCGTAACAGTCGTAGCAGAACGTGGTGGTGTTATTGATTTTGTCGATGCTTCTCGAATTGTAGTAAGGGTAAGTGATGATGAAGCTGAAATGGGCGAATCAGGGGTTGATATTTATAACCTAACCAAATATACACGTTCTAATCAGAATACTTGTGTCAATCAAAAGCCATTGGTAAAAAATGGTGATGTCATTCGACGTGGTGATGTGTTGGCTGATGGCCCTTCTACTGATTTAGGTGAGTTGGCCTTGGGTCAGAATATGTTAGTAGCGTTTATGCCCTGGAATGGTTATAACTTTGAGGATTCAATTTTAATTTCTGAACGAGTCGTGCAAGAAGATAGGTTTACCACTATTCATATTGAAGAATTACAATGTGTCGCTAGGGACACGAAGTTAGGTTCTGAGGAAATTACCAGTGATATTCCAAATGTCGGAGAAAATGCTTTATCTAAGTTGGATGAATCTGGAATTGTATACGTTGGTGCAGAAGTCAAAGCAGGTGATATTTTGGTAGGTAGGGTCACACCAAAGGGTGAAACGCAACTTACTCCTGAGGAAAAATTATTACGAGCAATTTTTGGTGAAAAAGCCTCTGATGTTAAAGATACCTCTTTAAGGATTCCTTCAGGTATGGATGGTACTGTTATTGATGTTCAAGTGTTTACCCGTGATGGTGTTGAAAAAGATCAACGGGCAGAATGGATAGAGCAGGCAGAACTAGACAAATTTAAAAAAGATTTACAAGATCAATTACGCATTACAGAAGGGGATACTTTTGCTCGGGTAGAAAAATTGTTAACTGATCAAGTAGCAGAATTAGCGCCTCATGGTTTGAGTTCAGGTCAAACGATTAGCGCTGACTATTTGCAAAAAGTTAGCAAAGATCAATGGTTGGAAATTCGAGTGCAAGATGATTCTGTCAATCAACAATTGGATGCAATGGCGGAACAAATTTATCAAGGTCGTCAACAAGCAGATGACAAATTAACTGAGAAAAAACGTAAATTAGCATCTGGAGATGATTTAGCACCAGGCGTATTGAAAATGGTCAAAGTCTATTTAGCGGTAAAACGTCGTATTCAGCCAGGTGATAAAATGGCAGGACGTCATGGAAATAAAGGGGTAATTTCTATGATTGTACCCGTAGAAGATATGCCTTATAGTGAAGATGGTACTCCCGTTGACGTGGTCTTAAATCCTTTGGGTGTCCCGTCACGGATGAATATTGGGCAAGTATTAGAAACACATTTGGGCTGGGCGGCTAAGGGTTTAGGCTATAAAATTGCTGAAATGTTAGATGCAAATGCTAAAATGAAGGAATTACGCCAATTTTTAAAAGATATTTACAATAATAGTGGGCGTACTGAAAATTTAGATGAATTTAGTGATGCTGAAATCGTCGAGTTGGCACAGCATTTACGTCAGGGTGTTCCCATGGCAACACCCGTATTTGATGGTGCTAGTGAGCAAGATATCAAGTATATGTTGAAGTTAGCAGGTTTGCCTGAGTCAGGTCAAACGACTTTATATGATGGTCGTACAGGTAGGGCATTTGATAGGCCAGTAACGGTTGGTTATATGTATATGCTGAAACTTAACCATTTAGTTGATGATAAAATGCATTCTCGTTCAACAGGGCCTTATAGTTTGGTTACTCAGCAACCATTAGGTGGTAAAGCCCAGTTTGGTGGTCAACGTTTTGGGGAAATGGAAGTTTGGGCATTAGAGGCCTATGGCGCTGCTTATACGCTAAGGGAAATGTTAACTGTTAAATCAGATGATGTAACAGGACGTACCAAAATGTATAAAAATATTGTTGATGGTGATCATCGTATGGATGCTGGAATGCCAGAATCATTTAATGTGTTGCTCAAAGAAATCCGTTCTTTAGCGATTAATATTGAATTAGAACAAGATTAAATTAAGCTGACAATATAAATTCTGTTGGTGTTTTTTATCTAATTTAGGAGCGTTGATCTTGAAAGATCTACTAAAAATTTTAAAACAACAAGGGCAAATCAAAGATTTTGATGCCATACGAATCAGTTTGCCTTCTCCTGAAATGATTCGTTCTTGGTCATTTGGTGAAGTAAAAAAACCTGAAACTATTAATTATCGTACTTTTAAGCCTGAGCGTGACGGGTTATTTTGTGCGAAAATTTTTGGCCCTGTCAATGATTATGAGTGTTTATGTGGTAAATACAAACGCTTAAAACATCGTGGGGTGGTTTGTGAAAAATGTGGCGTGGAAGTGACTTTGTCTAAAGTTCGTCGTGAGCGTATGGGGCATATTGATCTAGCAAGTCCTGTGGCACATATTTGGTTTTTAAAATCATTACCTTCAAGAATTGGTTTGTTGCTAGATATGACTTTGCGAGAAATCGAAAGAGTATTATATTTTGAATCGTTTGTCGTTATTGAGTCAGGTACTACTGACTTGGAACGAGGAAAATTACTCACTGATGATGAATATTTTGATGCTATTGAAGAATATGGGGATGAATTTGAGGCGTATATGGGAGCAGAAGCTGTTTATAAACTTTTGGTTTCATTAGATTTAAATGAAGAAATTGCGAAATTGCGGGAAGAAATTGATTCTACTAATGCTGAAACAAAACTGAAAAAATTTACTAAACGCTTAAAATTAATGGAATCATTTTTAGAGTCGGGAAATCATCCTGAGTGGATGATTTTAACTGTATTACCTGTGTTACCACCTGAATTACGCCCTTTAGTGCCTTTAGATGGTGGACGTTTTGCAACTTCAGATTTGAATGATTTATATCGACGAGTAATTAATCGTAACAATCGATTAGGACGTTTATTAGATTTAAATGCCCCTGATATTATTGTGCGTAATGAAAAACGAATGTTACAAGAATCAGTGGATGCTTTGTTAGATAACGGTCGTAGGGGGCGAGCGATTACAGGTTCTAACAAACGACCTTTAAAATCTCTAGCAGATATGATTAAGGGTAAACAAGGACGTTTTCGACAAAACCTATTAGGCAAACGGGTGGATTACTCTGGACGTTCTGTTATTGTAGTTGGACCGACTTTACGTTTACATCAGTGTGGTTTACCTAAAAAAATGGCATTAGAATTATTTAAACCGTTTATTTTTAGTAAATTACAACTGCAAGGTACGACGACTACCATTAAATCAGCTAAACGTGTTGTAGAGCGAGAAACGCCTGAGGTTTGGGATATTTTGGAAGAAGTGATTCGTGAACATCCTGTCATGTTAAATCGGGCACCCACTTTGCACCGTTTAGGAATTCAAGCATTTGAACCAACCTTAATTGAAGGGAAAGCCATTCAGTTACATCCGTTAGTTTGTACGGCATTTAATGCTGACTTTGATGGGGATCAAATGGCAGTGCATGTGCCACTTTCAATTGAGGCTCAATTAGAAGCTCGAACATTAATGATGTCGACTAATAATATTTTATCACCTGCGAATGGTGAGCCGATTATTGTACCGACACAAGATGTGGTATTAGGTTTGTATTATATGAGCCGACAAAAAGTTAATGCGAAGGGGGAAGGACGATGTTTCAGTGATGTGGCTGAGGTACAACGTGCTTACCAAAGTCGGCAATTAGACCTTAATGCTAAAATCAGTTTGCGTATTGAAGAAGTAAGTTTTAACGATGATAATGAGCGAGTTACGACCATCAAAAGAGTCGATACTTCTACAGGACGAGCATTATTGTGGTTGATTGTACCTGATGGCTTACCATTCGAGTTAATTAATAAAGATTTAAACAAAAAAGTCATCAGTCAGTTAGTTAATGTATGTTATCGACGTTTAGGTTTGAAAGAAACTGTGATTTTTGCCGATCAATTGATGTACACTGGTTTTTCTTATGCGACCAGAGGTGGTATTTCAATCGGTATTGATGACATGGTGATTCCTGATGAGAAAAAATCCATTATTGAGGATGCGGAACGAGAAATCAAGGAACTTGAAACTCAGTATGCTGAGGGTTTATTGACTCACAAAGAACGTTATAATCGGGTAGTGGATACTTGGACGAAAATCAATAATAAGGTTGCCAAAGCGATGATGAAGCAACTTGGAACTGACTTAGTGGTCGATCGAGAGAATAAGACGGTCAGACAATCCTCATTTAATTCAATTTTTATGATGGCTGATAGTGGTGCGCGGGGTTCTGCGGCGCAGATTCGACAATTGGCTGGAATGCGGGGGTTAATGGCAAAACCGGATGGGACTATTATTGAAACGCCTATTACCGCAAATTTCCGAGAAGGGCTGAATGTTTCGCAATATTTTATTTCGACTCACGGGGCTAGAAAAGGTTTAGCAGACACTGCTTTAAAAACAGCAAACTCAGGCTATTTGACTCGGCGTTTAGTCGATGTTGCTCAAGATGTGGTTATTTCAGAAGAAGATTGTGGTACTGTGCAGGGTGTTACTATGTCAGCTTTGATTGATGGTGGTGATGTGGTTGAAGCTTTAGGTGAGCGAGTATTAGGTCGAGTTGTATTAGAAGATATTTTATTACCTGGCTCTGATAATGAAGTTTTGGTTGAAGCAGGTGAAATGTTGGATGAGGTTTTAGTTGAGAAAATTGAATCTTCAGGGGTCGATCAGATTAGAGTAAGAAGCCCTATTACCTGTGAAAGTACGTTTGGTATGTGTGCTGCTTGTTATGGACGGGATTTGGCCAGAGGACACAGAGTCAATATTGGTGAATCAGTGGGGGTTATTGCTGCCCAATCGATTGGTGAACCAGGTACGCAGTTAACTATGCGGACTTTCCATATTGGGGGAGCGGCAACTGGTGCGACATCAGTGAGTAATGTTCAGGTAAAATCAAAAGGTAGTGTTAAATTACACAATATTAAATCCGTGACTAATAAAGATGGACATTTAGTGGCAGTCTCACGTTCAGGCGAGATTGTTGTGATTGATGATTATGGTCGTGAGCGTGAACGTTATAAAATTCCCTATGGGGCAATTTTGACTGTTAATGAAGGTAGCCGTGTTCAGGCAGGTGATTTGATTGCGAATTGGGATCCGCATTTACATCCAATTGTAACGGAAGTAGCCGGACGTTTACATTTTTCAGATTTTATTGAAGGTTTATCTGTTCAAAGTAAAGTGGATGATAAAACGGGATTATCATTTTTAGAAGTGCTTGATGTTAAACAGCGGACAGGTGCAGGTAAAGATTTGCGTCCTATGATTCGGATTGTCGATGAGCAAGGCGAGGACTTATTTTTACCTGGCACTGAAATTGTGGCACGTTATTATCCACCAGGTGGTGCTATTGTTAGAACTCATGATGGTGCTAATGTGGAAGTAGGGGATACTATTGCTAGCATTACCCAAGAATCTGGAAAAAATAGAGATATTACGGGTGGTTTGCCTAGAGTAGCTGATTTGTTTGAAGCAAGAAAACCTAAAGACCCTGCGATTATGGCAGAGGTAAGTGGTACTATCAGCTTTGGTAAGGAAACCAAAGGTAAACATCGTTTAGTGATTACCGATGATATGGGTGAATCTCATGAGACTTTGATTCCAAAATGGCGTCAAATTAATGTGTTTGAAGGTGAGCATGTAGAATGTGGTGAAATGATTGCTGATGGTGAACCCATTCCTCATGATATTTTGCGGTTATTGGGTGAAACGGCTTTAGCTGACTATTTAGTCGATGAAATTCAAGATGTCTATCGACTCCAAGGGGTTAAAATCAATGATAAACATATTGAAGTGATTATTCGTCAAATGTTGCGTAAAGTTGAGATTATCAATTCGGGAGATACTACCTTATTAAAAGGCGAGCAAGTAAAACGCTCTCAAGTAATGCTTGCTAATGAAAAAGTGCAGGCTGAGGGCAAAATTCCTGCGACGTTCCAACCGATTTTATTAGGAATTACTAAGGCATCTTTAGCAACGGAATCGTTTATTTCAGCTGCTTCCTTCCAAGAAACAACTAGGGTATTAACAGAAGCGGCTGTGCGTGGTGCTAGAGATGATTTACATGGCTTGAAAGAAAATGTCATTGTTGGGCGTTTAATCCCATCAGGAACAGGACTTGCCTATCACAACGAACGACGACGTAAGCGTCGAGAAAACTTAGGAGTTACTTCGGCTCAGGTAACTGAGGAAGCACAGACACAACTTAACCATCAGAAACTTGAAGAACAGATTAAAGAGGAATTAAATAAGTCAGATATCTAGTCATTGATTGCTCAATATCCATAAATCGTATTTAATATTATTATCTTTGCTTGCCGATGGCGGTTGATAATAAAATGAGTCAAATGTGTGACAATTTTTTAAAAAAGATTTGACAGCCTACTAGAGTTTGTCTAAAATTCAGTCCTCATTTGTAGAGAAGATTCGTACGATTAAATAAATTCGTAGCAGATTCTATGGATAATGTTAATATGAACAAGACAAAACTTCATTGTTTATACTGGCATGGGCTACTTTATCAACTAGATATTTAGAGTAGTGATATTTCATATCGATAAAAAATAACTTCTTAAAGTTTATTTTACTAGAGCTTTAATATGGATAAGGCTCAGGTTTTTTGTTTTTTAAAAATAGGTTGTTCAAAGTAATCAGTGTATTTTGAAACGTGAACGTGAATGTAAATGGATAAAGCATGGCAACAATTAATCAATTAGTACGCAAACCAAGAACTCGTAAACGAGCAAAAAGTAATGTTCCTGCATTGCAAAGTTGTCCACAAAAAAGAGGTGTTTGTACTCGGGTATATACTACTACTCCTAAGAAACCAAATTCTGCAATGAGAAAAGTTGCTAGGGTTCGTTTAACCAATAGTATGGAAGTAACGACTTATATTGGTGGGGAAGGGCATAATATTCAAGAACACTCCGTCATTTTGATTCGTGGTGGACGGGTAAAAGATTTACCAGGTGTGCGTTATCACGTTGTCCGGGGTAGTTTAGATACTGCGGGTGTTGCAGATCGTAAACAAGGTCGTTCAAAATATGGTTCTAAACGACCCAAGAAATCCTAACATTTAAAAAATCGCAAATAATGATGCAAATAATGATGAAAGGTGAGTAAAAAAAATGCCTAGAAGAAGAGTTGTTGCTCGTAGAGAAATTTTACCTGATCCAAAATATGGTAATGCAATGTTAGCAAAATTTATCAATATGCTAATGAAGAGTGGTAAGAAATCAGTTGCGGAACGCATTATTTACAATGCGATTGATCATATTGCTAGTAGAAGACAAACAGATGCGATAGAAGTGGTTGATCAAGCTTTGGATAATGTGAGACCTTTAGTTGAAGTTAAATCAAGACGTGTTGGTGGTGCAACTTATCAAGTGCCTATTGAAGTGAGAGCCAATCGACAAACAACCTTAGCGATGCGGTGGATTATTGATGCTTCAAGAAAGCGTGGTGAAAAATCTATGGCACAACGTTTAGCAGGTGAGTTGATGGATGCCTTTGATAAAAAAGGTACTGCTATTAAGAAACGTGAAGATACTCATAAAATGGCAGAGGCGAATAAAGCTTTTGCACATTATCGTTGGTAGTTTTAATAATAAAAGGCTGATATTATGGCACGCAAGACACCGATTAATCGTTATCGCAATGTTGGGATTATGGCTCACATTGATGCAGGTAAAACCACTACTACTGAACGTATATTATATTATACGGGGATTTCTCATAAAATTGGCGAAGTTCATGATGGTGCTGCAACTATGGATTGGATGGAACAAGAACAAGAGCGGGGTATTACTATTACATCTGCTGCAACTACTTGTTTTTGGAAGGGCATGGATGCTCAATATCCTGAACATCGTATCAATATTATTGATACGCCAGGACACGTTGATTTCACGATTGAAGTTGAACGTTCTTTAAGAGTGCTAGATGGTGCGGTTGCGGTTTTTTGTGCCGTAGGTGGGGTTGAGCCTCAATCTGAAACCGTATGGCGTCAAGCTAATAAATATGGTGTGCCTAGAATTGCCTTTGTCAATAAAATGGATAGAGCGGGGGCTGACTTTTTACGAGTAGTTGGACAAATTAAAGATAGATTGGCCGCTAATCCTATCCCCATGCAGTTGTCTATTGGTGCGGAAGATAATTTTGTGGGTGTGGTTGATCTCATCAGAATGAAAGCCATTTATTGGGATGAAGAAAGTCGTGGCATGAAATATGAAGCTAGAGATATTGCTGATGGTATGGTTGATGCTTGTAATGAATGGCGTGAAAAATTAGTGGAAGCGGCTGCGGAAGGCAGTGAAGAGTTAATGGATAAATACATTGATGAAGGCGATTTATCCGAAGAAGATATTAAAAAAGGCATTCGTTTACAGACTTTAGCCAATGAAATTATTCCTGTATTTTGTGGTTCGGCATTTAAAAATAAAGGTGTTCAAGCTGTTTTAGATGCTATGATTGAGTTTTTACCCGCACCTATTGATATCGAAGCTATTAATGGTGAACTTGAGGATGGCACGGAAGCACAACGTCCATCTGATGACGATGCCCCTTTTGCTTCATTAGCATTTAAAATTGCCACTGACCCGTTTGTGGGCAATTTAACTTTCTTTCGAGTTTACTCGGGCGTATTAAATTCAGGTGATACGGTATTTAATCCCATTAAAGGTAAAAAAGAAAGAATTGGTCGTATTGTACAGATGCACTCTAATAATCGTGAAGAAATTAAAGAAGTGCGTGCGGGTGATATTGCTGCTGCCGTTGGTTTGAAACAGGTAACAACTGGCGATACCCTTTGTGCACCTGAGGCACCTATTACCTTAGAACGAATGGAATTTCCTGAACCCGTGATTTCTGTGGCAGTAGAGCCAAAAACTAAAGCGGATCAAGAAAAAATGAGTGTGGCTTTAGGTAAATTAGCAGCAGAAGATCCTTCTTTCCGCGTCCATACTGACGAAGAGTCTGGTCAAACAATTATCTCGGGTATGGGTGAGTTACACTTAGAAATTATTGTTGACAGGTTAAAACGTGAATTTAGCGTTGATGCAAATGTTGGTGCGCCACAGGTAAGTTATCGTGAAACTATTACCGCAGAGGTTGAGCAAGAAGGCAAGTATGTCAGGCAAACAGGAGGTCGTGGACAATATGGTCATGTGTGGTTAAGAATTACTCCTAAAAAACCTGGAGAGGGTTATACCTTTAATAATGAAATTGTTGGCGGGGTTATTCCTAAAGAGTATATTCCTGCTGTTGATAAAGGTATTCAAGAACAAATGAAGAATGGTATTTTAGCAGGCTATCCGGTGGTTGATGTTGAAGTAACCTTATATGATGGTTCTTTCCATGATGTGGATTCCAGCGAAATGGCATTTAAAATTGCAGGTTCCATGTGTTTCAAATCAGGGGCTTTAAAAGCAAAACCTGTTTTATTAGAACCGATTATGAAGGTTGAGGTAGTAACTCCTGAAGATTATATGGGTGATGTTATGGGAGACCTTAATCGTAGGCGTGGTATTTTACAAGGAATGGATGAATCACCTACTGGTAGAGTGATTCGAGCGGAAGTGCCATTGTCAGAAATGTTTGGTTATGCAACTTCCTTGCGTTCTGCAACGCAAGGTCGAGCTAATTATAGTATGGAATTTGCTAAATATAGCGAAACACCAGCGAATATTGCAGAAGCAGTGATTAAAAAGCAAAGTTAAAAATTTAAGTCAATTAAAGATTACAGCGTCAATTAAAAAAGAATTAGATTAAGAAAGGTGTGTTATGTCCAAGGAAAAATTTGAACGAAATAAACCGCATGTGAATGTAGGTACAATAGGTCATGTCGATCACGGGAAGACAACTTTAACAGCGGCATTAACGAAAGTAATGTCAGAGAAACAAGGTGGGGAATTTAAAGCGTATGATCAAATTGACAATGCACCCGAAGAAAGAGCAAGAGGGATAACCATAGCAACAGCCCATGTAGAATACGAATCAGATAATCGTCATTATGCCCACGTTGATTGTCCGGGTCATGCGGATTATGTAAAGAACATGATAACAGGTGCGGCTCAAATGGACGGAGCCATATTAGTTTGTAGTGCGGCCGATGGTCCGATGCCTCAAACCAGAGAGCATATCTTGTTATCAAGACAAGTAGGGGTTCCCTATATTGTGGTGTATTTAAATAAAGCGGACATGGTTGATGACGAAGAGTTATTAGAATTGGTGGAAATGGAAGTCAGAGAATTACTGGATCAATACGAATTTCCAGGGGATGATACCCCGATAGTCATAGGTTCTGCGTTAAAAGCATTAGAAGGGGACACGAGCGAGATAGGGGTTCCCTCAATAGAGAAATTAGTCGCAGAGATGGATGCGTATATACCCGAGCCAGAAAGAGACATAGATCAAAGTTTTTTAATGCCAATAGAAGACGTATTTTCGATAGCAGGTCGTGGAACAGTGGTAACAGGCCGTGTTGAAAGGGGTAGAATTAAGGTAGGAGAAGAAGTAGAGATAGTGGGAATTAAAGAGACGACAAAGACGACTTGCACAGGTGTGGAAATGTTTCGCAAGCTATTGGATGAAGGGGTAGCCGGCGATAATATTGGGGCATTATTAAGAGGGACGAAAAGAGAAGAAGTTGAACGTGGTCAAGTATTAGCGGCACCAGGAAGCATTAATCCTCACACGCATTTTGAAGCGGAAGTTTATGTGTTAAGCAAAGAAGAAGGCGGCAGACACACGCCTTTTTTCAAAGGTTATCGTCCACAATTTTATTTTCGGACAACAGACGTAACAGGTGCGGTAGAATTACCTGAAGGAGTAGAGATGGTGATGCCGGGAGACAATATTAAGATGGAAGTAACCTTGATAGCCCCGATTGCGATGGAAGAAGGCTTACGGTTTGCGATTCGTGAAGGCGGTCGCACGGTAGGGGCTGGTGTTGTTGCTAAAATTATTGAGTAGTTATTATGAGTAAGCAAAGAATACGAATACGTTTAAAAGCATTTGACCATCGATTAATTGATCAATCTGCTAAAGAAATTGTAGAAACAGCAAAGCGTACAGGTGCTCAAGTTAAGGGGCCAATTCCGCTTCCAACTAAAAAAGAACGGTTTACAGTCTTGATTTCACCTCATGTAAATAAAGATGCAAGGGATCAATACGAATTAAGAACTCATAAACGTTTAATGGATATTGTTGATCCAACTGATAAAACTGTTGATGCATTAATGAAATTAGATTTAGCAGCGGGTGTTGATGTTCAAATTAGGCTTTCATAAAAAACTATAGAGATTGATAAGGATTAAGATTATGACGATTGGAGTCATTGGTCAAAAAGTAGGTATGACAAGATTGTTTACTGAAGAAGGACAAAGTATCCCTGTTACAGTAATTGAGGTGAAAGTTAACAAAGTTACTCAAGTTAAAACTTTGGAGCAGGATGCTTATCAAGCATTACAAGTAACAACAGGTCATCGTCCTGCTTCCAGAGTAACTAAGCCAATGTCAGGTCATTTTGCCAAAGCAAAAGTTGAAGCAGGGGTAGGTTTATGGGAGTTACGTTTAACATCTGATAATGCTGAGCAGTGGCTTAATAAAAAAGAAATCTTGGTGGGTGATTTATTTGAGGTAGGACAGAAAGTTGATGTGGTAGGGACTACTCAAGGTAAAGGGTATGCAGGTACTGTAAAACGTCACAATTTTCGTACTCAAGATAATACACATGGTAACTCTATTTCACATCGGGCGCCTGGTTCTATTGGTCAATGTCAAACACCTGGTCGGGTATTTAAAGGCAAAAAAATGTCAGGTCATATGGGAAATGTGCAACGGACTATCCAAAATTTAGAAGTTGTTCGTGTTGATACTGAAAGACAACTGTTATTAGTGAAAGGGGCAATACCTGGTGCGAAGGGTAGTATGGTCAAGGTGCAACCCGCAATTAAAACTAAGAAAATCAAAGCAAGCCGAAGCCACTAAGGCAGTAATAGTATATATTTAGAAGGGAAGATTAATGGAATTAACGCTGAGTTCTTTAACAGATGGTTCACCTGTAGGTAGCATAGAGGTGTCAGATGCGGTGTTTGGTGTGGATTGGAATGAAACTTTAGTGCACCAGTTAATTGTTGCTTATCTAGCAGGTGCTAGAGCTGGAACTAAAGCTCAAAAAAATCGTTCACAAGTTAAAGGTGGTGGCAGTAAACCTTGGCGTCAGAAAGGGACTGGACGAGCTCGTTCAGGAACAAGTCGTAGTCCAATATGGCGGGGCGGTGGTGTTACATTTGCGGCTAGACCAAAAAGTTTTAAACAAAAAATTAATCGCAAGATGTATCGCAAGGGTTTGTGTTCAATTTTTTCAGAATTACTACGTCAAGAACGTTTGTGGGTAGTTGATGAGTTTAAAGTAGAAACCCATAAAACTAAACAATTAGCAGAAAAACTTAGAGTATTAGAATCAGAACAAGTGCTAATTGTGTCTGATGATATTGATAAAAATTTGGAATTAGCTGCAAGAAATTTACATCAAGTCAGTTTATCTAAGGTACTTGCAGTTAATCCAGTTGAACTAGTTCGTTGTGAAACAGTAGTGTTAACTAAAGGGGTAATTGACAAAATTGAGTCGTGGTTAGCACCTGTTAGCACTAAAACAACAATTGCAACGGATTCTGAAACGGATAAAGAGTAATTAGAACAATGAAAAATGAACGATTAATGAAGGTTATTTTAAGTCCTCATGTTTCTGAGAAGTCTGCATTAGCAGAGCAAGATCGTCAATATGTGTTTAAAGTTTGGATTGAGGCAAGCAAATCAGATATTAAAAAAGCAGTAGAACTTTTATTTAAAGTCAAAGTAGAATCAGTGCAAACCGTATTAAGCAAAGGTAAAAACAAACGTTTTGGTCGTGTTGCTGGTAGGCGTTCTGATTATAAAAAGGCTTACATAAAACTACAAGACGGACACACTATTGATTTGACAGCAGGAAGTTAGATTATGGCATTAGCAAAAGCAAAACCAACTTCGCCTGGACGTAGATTTGTTGTTAAAGTTAAGACAGTAAATTTACACAAAGGTAAACCACATTCCGCCTTAGTTGCGAAAAAAAACAAATCAGGCGGACGTAATCATCATGGACGTGTTACTGTAAGACATCGTGGTGGTGGTCATAAACAACGGTATCGTTTCGTTGATTTTAAACGTAACAAAGATGGTATTCCTGCAAAAGTTGAACGTTTAGAATATGATCCAAATCGTAGTGCTCACTTAGCATTATTGCTCTATGCTGATGGCGAACGGCGTTATATTTTAGCACCAAAAGGTGTTGAACAAGGGACTGATGTTATTTCTGGTAGTGATGCACCAATTAAAGTTGGCAATAGCTTGCCATTAAGAAATATTCCAGTAGGAACAGTGGTTCATTGTATAGAAATGAAACCAAAAAAAGGGGCTCAAGTTGCTAGAAGTGCTGGTGCAATGGCTCAAATTATTGCTCGTGAAGGCAGTTACACTAGTTTGAGATTGCGTTCAGGTGAAATTCGAAAATTTCATGTTGATTGCAAAGCAACCATTGGTGAAGTCGGTAATTCTGAACATTCTTTGCGTGCCTTAGGGAAAGCAGGTGCTAAAAGATGGTTGGGTGTTCGACCTACTGTTCGAGGGGTTGCGATGAATCCTGTGGATCATCCTCATGGGGGTGGTGAAGGTAGAACTTCAGGCGGTCGTCATCCTGTTAGTCCTTGGGGTGTTCCAACAAAAGGATACCGTACTCGTAATAGTAAGCGTAATAATCGTTTAATTGTTAGTCGTCGAAAGAAAAATAGATAAAGATAGAGGTAATAATTGTGCCACGTTCGATAAAAAAAGGTCCTTTTGTAGATTTGCATTTGATTAATAAAGTTCATCAAGCCATTGAAACTAAAAGTCGTAAACCAATCAAAACTTGGTCAAGACGTTCTATGGTAATACCTGATATGTTAGGTTTAACAATTGCAGTTCATAATGGGCGTCAACATGTTCCTGTATTAATTACGGAAAATATGATTGGACATAAATTAGGTGAATTTGCTGCTACTCGTACTTATCGGGGTCATGCGGCAGATAAGAAGACCAAGAAGTAAGATTTTAAAGGATTAAAGAATGGAAGTATCTGCGAAATTACGATATGCAAGAATTTCACCGCAAAAAACTCGATTAGTTGCGGATCAAGTGCGTGGTTTGTCAGTGGAACAAGCATTAAATCTTTTATTGTTTAGTAGCAAAAAAGCGGCAAAAATAATAAAAAAATTGTTGGATTCTGCGGTAGCCAATGCTGAAAACAATGCAGGTATGGATATTGACGAATTAAAAGTCGCCAAGATTTTTGTTGATGAGGGACCAACATATAAACGCATGCGTGCTAGAGCTAAAGGTCGTTCTACACGAATCTTAAAAAGAACCAGCCACATTACAATTATAGTTGCAGATTAGGTAGAGATTATATGGGACAGAAAGTTCACCCTACTGGGATTCGATTAGGTATTGTTAAAGATTGGACGTCAACATGGTATGCTGATTCCAAAAATTATTCTGATTATTTAAATACTGATCTTCAGGTCAGGGATTATTTAAAGAAAAAATTAGCACGTGCTTCTGTTGGTAGAATCCAAATCGATCGTCCTGCTAAGAATGCTAGAATTACTATTCATACAGCAAGACCAGGTTTAGTTATTGGTAAAAAAGGTGAAGAAATTGAAAAGTTACGTCACCATATTGCAAAAATGATGGGCTTAGGATTTGCTCAAATCCAGATTGGAATTGAGGAAATTCGTAAACCTGAATTGGATGCTCAACTTGTAGCTGTAAGCGTTGCTGAACAATTAGAACGTCGTGTTATGTTTCGTCGTGCAATGAAACGAGCCGTAACTAATTCTATGCGTTTAGGTGCTAAAGGTATGAAAATCGTGGTATCAGGTCGTTTAAACGGTGCTGAAATTGCAAGAAGTGAGTGGTATCGTGAAGGACGGGTACCATTACATACCTTGCGAGCTGATATTGATTATGGTTTTGCTGAGGCACTGACGACTTACGGTATTCTAGGTGTTAAAGTATCGATTTTTAAAGGTGAGATTTTTGCCCATGATGAGGTAGCAGCCGTGCCTGCTGAATCAGAAGCGAAAGCATCTAAAACAAAAAGTTAAGGTGGAGTTATGCTACAACCTAAAAAAACAAAATTTAGAAAGCAACAAAAAGGGCGTAATCGTGGTTATGCCAGCACAGGTAATAAGGTAAGTTTTGGTAGCTATGGTTTGCAAGCAGTTACTCGTGGGCGTATTACTGCTCGTCAAATTGAATCTGCTCGTCGAGTTATTACTCGACGAATTAAGCGGGGTGGAAAAGTATATATTCGTATTTTCCCCGATAAACCTATTAGCAAAAAGCCGTTGGAAGTGCGGATGGGTAAAGGGAAAGGTAGTGTTGAATATTGGGTTGCTTTAATTCAACCGGGTCGGATGTTATATGAAATCGAAGGTGTGTCTGAAGACCTTGCTCAAGCCGCATTTGAGTTAGCTGCTGCCAAGTTGCCCGTACAAACAACCTTTGTAAAACGTACGGTAATTTAACTGAATAATTTGTGAGAAAGCAATAATGAAGGCAAATGAATTAAGAGAAAAGAATGTCTCAGAATTGCGTACTGAGTTAATGAATTTGTTACAAGAGCAATTTAATTTACGTATGCAAAAAGGAATGGGACAATTAGGTCAACCTCATCAATTTAAGCGAGTGCGACGTGATATTGCGAGAGTAAAAACCGTGTTAAGACAGAAAGGATGAAGTGATGAGCGAAGATCGTAAGCGAACGTTAATTGGCCAAGTTGTCAGTGATAAAATGGATAGAAGTATTACTGTGTTAGTCGAACGCAAAGTAAAACATCCTGTTTATGGTAAGTTTATTAAACGCTCAACCAAATTTTACGCTCATGATGAAGATAATCAGTGTCAATTAGGTGATGTTGTAATGATTGAAGAATGTCGACCTATTTCTAAAATTAAGTCATGGCGTTTGGTTGAAATAATGAAGTCAGCTTAATTGGTTAATTAAAGCTTATAAATTAATAGGATAAAAACCATGATTCAGATGCAAACTAATTTGGATGTCGCCGATAATAGTGGGGCGCGTAAGATAATGTGTATCAAAGTATTAGGTGGTTCAAAACGCCGTTATGCCCGTATTGGTGATATTATCAAAGTGAGTATTAAAGATGCTATCCCTAGAGGGAAGGTAAAACGAGGTGAGGTGTATAATGCGGTTGTCGTTAGGACTAAAAAGGGCATTCGTCGCCCCGATGGTTCGTTAATTCGTTTTGATGGTAATGCCGCAGTATTACTAAATAATCAACTTGCCCCTATTGGAACTCGTATTTTTGGCCCAGTAACTAGAGAACTTCGTTCGGAACGATTTATGAAAATTATTTCATTAGCACCTGAAGTTTTGTAAAAGGAACTGACTATGAAAAAAATTAGAAAAAATGATGAAGTTATTATCATTGCAGGAAAATATAAAGGACAAACTGGCACCGTTCTGAATATGGTTGGTGAAGAAAAAGTGATTGTTCAAAATATTAATTTAGCTAAAAAACATGTGAAACCTAATCCAAACAAGGGTGAAACTGGTGGTATTGTTGAACGAGAAATGCCTATCCATATTTCCAATTTGGCATTATTTAATCAAGCAACGGGTAAAGCTGATAGAGTAGGGTTTCGGGTTTTGGAAGATGGTAAAAAAGTTAGATATTTTAAATCTAATAATGAGGTTGTAGATATTTAACTCCTGATAGTAATATATGGGATATATTGAGAGAAAATTATGGCAAGGCTCAGAGAATTTTATGTGAAGGAAGTGATTCCAAAGTTACAACAACAGCACAACTATGATAACATTATGCAGGTGCCAAAAATTGTTAAAATAACCTTGAATATGGGCGTGGGTGAAGCGGTTGGTGATAAAAAAGTAATGCAACATGCGGTAAGTGATATGACCCAGATCGCAGGGCAAAAACCAATAGTAACTTTAGCAAGAAAATCAATTGCAGGATTCAAAATTAGAGAAGGTTGGCCAATTGGTTGTAAAGTTACTTTACGTCGAGAACGGATGTATGAATTTTTAGATCGCTTAATTAATATTTCTATTCCTAGGATTCGAGACTTTCGTGGTTTAAATCCTAAATCATTTGATGGTCGAGGCAATTATAGTATGGGGGTAAAAGAACAAATTATTTTCCCTGAAATTGATTATGACAAAATTTATACTATTCGAGGATTGGATATTTCAATTACAACGACAGCAACAACAGATGATGAAGCTCGTTCTTTACTAGAAGCGTTTCATTTTCCGTTTAAAAAATAAGAGGACGACAATGGCAAAAACTTCAATGATAGCGAGAGAGCAAAAACGGTTGAAATTGATCAAAAAATATCAAGCAAAACGTGCCGCGTTAAAAGAGATTATCCGTAATCCAAATTCAACTGATGAAGAAAGAGAGCAAGCACAAGTTAAACTACAAAAATTACCCAGAAATTCAAGTCGCTCTCGTTATACTAATCGTTGTCGTTTGACTGGAAGACCTCATGGTTATTACCGCAAGTTTGGTTTGTCTCGTAATCAGTTAAGACAAGCGATGATGCGAGGTGATGTGCCTGGATTAGTAAAGGCAAGCTGGTAATTATAAGCAAAATAAAATAAATGTAGGGAATTATTATGAGTATGTCAGATCCCATTGCCGATATGTTAACTCGTATCCGTAATGCACAATCGGCGAAAAAAATAACCATTACCATGCCATCTTCAAATATTAAACAAGCGATTGCACAGGTTTTATTAGAAGAGGGCTATATTACAGATTGCCGAGTTGAGGCAAAAGAAAATAATAAATCAGAATTAATCATTGATTTAAAATATCATCAAGGTAAGCCTGTGATTGACCGTATTAAACGTGTTAGTCGTCCAGGCTTGCGTATTTATAAAGGCAAAGATGACTTACCTAGAGTAATTGGTGGTTTAGGTATTGCCATTGTTTCCACTGCTCAAGGAGTCATGACTGATCATCAAGCAAGAAAGATTGGTCAGGGTGGTGAAGTATTGTGTTTTGTGTCTTAAGGTGAGATAAGGTGTCTAGAGTAGCAAAAAGTCCAGTATCAATTCCTGCAACAACTGAAGTAAGTTTGCAAGGAAATGAAATTACTGTTAAAGGTAGTAAAGGAAGCTTAACCCAAACTATCCATACAGCTGTATCAGTGGAACAGCAAGATAGTCAATTACAAATAAATGTTAAGAAAAATTCTAAATCAGCTTGGGCAATGGCGGGTACTATGCGAGCTTTGATTAACAATATGGTGCTTGGTGTTAGTCAAGGGTTTGAGAAAAAATTAAGACTTGAGGGGGTAGGGTATCGTGCCGAAGGTAAAGGTCGCGTCCTTAATTTAACTCTTGGTTTTTCGCATCCAATTAATTTTGCCTTGCCTGATGGTATTGATGTTGAAACACCTTCACAAACAGAAGTGATTGTTAAAGGCATTGACAAACAAAAAGTAGGGCAAGTTGCCGCAAATATTCGTTCGTTTAGACCGCCTGAACCTTATAAGGGCAAAGGTATCCGTTATGACGATGAAGTGATTGTTCGTAAAGAAGCGAAGAAAAAATAATTGAAGGTTTAGCTATGGATAAAAAGCAGTCAAGATTACGTCGTTCGAGAAAAACTCGATCCAAAATACAGGAATTAAGTGTTCCTAGACTATCAGTACATCGGACACCTAAACATATTTATGCTCAAATTACCACCGCGGGTGGGGGTAAAGTTTATGTTAGTGCTTCTACAGTTCAAGCTGAGGTTAAACAGAATATTCGTTATACTGGAAATGCTGACGCTGCTGTCGCTGTTGGTAAGTCCATTGCAGCTAAGGCATTAGCTTCGGGTATTGAAACGGTTGCATTTGATCGTTCAGGATTCCAATATCATGGTCGGATCAAAGCATTAGCAGATGCGGCAAGAGAAGCAGGCTTAAAATTTTAGGAAAAATAGTCATGAGTTCACAAACAAATAATGATCAATGGGTAGAAAAATTAGTGGCAGTGAAACGGGTTGCCAAGGTAGTAAAAGGTGGTCGTCAGTTTGGTTTTTCTGCATTAACTGTGGTAGGTGATGGCCAAGGTCGTGTCGGTTTTGGGCAAGGTAAAGCAAGAGAAGTACCTATTGCTATTCAAAAAGCCATGGAAAGTGCCCGTAAAAATATGCAAACCGTGAAATTAAAAGATAACACCTTGCAATATGCGATTACTGCTCATCATGGTGCCGCTAAAGTTTATATGCAACCTGCTTCGGAGGGGACTGGTATTATTGCGGGTGGTGCGATGCGTGCTGTGTTTGAAGTGGTAGGTGTGCATAATGTGTTGGCAAAAACCATTGGTTCTAGTAATTCAATTAATGTGGTAAGAGCAACGATTCGTGGTTTGGTTGAAATGTCTAATGTTGAAATGATTGCAGCGAAACGTGGTAAAACCGTCGAAGAATTAACGGAAGTATTATAATGGAAAAAGCAAAATTACGTGTAACTTTAGTCCGCAGTACTAGTGGTCGTTTAGCTTCTCATCAAGCTTGTGTGAAAGGTTTAGGTTTGCGTAAAATGCATCAAACTGTTGAAGTTGAAGATACACCATGTACTCGTGGTATGATTAACAAAGTATCTTATATGCTAAATTACGAACAAGTATAGTGGCGAATTTTGAGGAAGTAACAATGTATTTAAATGAAATTTCTCCTGATGATAGTCGGCCAAAACGGCGTAGAGTTGGTCGTGGCATTGGCAGTGGTTTTGGTAAAACCTGTGGTCGCGGTCATAAAGGACAAAAGTCTAGGGCAGGTGGTTATCATAAAGTAGGTTTTGAAGGTGGGCAAATGCCATTGCAACGCCGTTTACCTAAAGTTGGTTTTAATTCCAGAACTTCAATGGTAACTGATGAAGTACGTTTGAGTGAATTAAATAAACTTGATGGTGACGTAATTGACCTAGATACATTAAAACAAGCCAATATTATTTTGCCACAGGTTAAATCAGTAAAAGTTATTGCATCAGGCACGCTTACAAAAGCAGTGGTACTGAAAGGTTTACGAGCAACGAAAGGTGCAAGACAAGCGATTGAGGGCTTAGGCGGAACCATTAGCGAGTAGTAACAATTTAAATCATAATTGAGGAATAATGTGGTTAACTCTAATATGACAGATGCCTTAGGTGGTATAGGAAAATTAACAGAGCTACGTCAACGCCTACTGTTTGTGTTGGGAGCGTTAGTTGTATTTCGAATTGGAAGTTTTATTCCTGTGCCTGGTGTTGACCCTAATGTTTTGGCAGAATTATTTAAACAACAGCAAGGCACTATTTTGGACATGTTTAATATGTTTTCAGGTGGTGCTTTAGAACGTTTAAGTATGTTTGCCCTAGGAATTATGCCTTATATTTCAGCTTCAATTATTATGCAGTTATTGACAGTGGTTATTCCACAATTAGAACAGTTGAAAAAAGAAGGGGAAGCAGGACGGCGTAAAATTACTCAATATACCCGTTATGGGACTGTGGTATTAGCGACCTTCCAAGCGGTAGGGATTTCAGTTGCATTGCAAAGTCAAAGCATTGGCGGGCAAGCATTAGTGATTCACTCAGGGTTTAATTTTATTTTTACCGCAACCATTACCTTGGTAACAGGAACCCTGTTTTTAATGTGGTTAGGTGAACAAGTGACAGAACGTGGACTTGGTAATGGAATTTCTATTATTATCTTTGCAGGGATTGTGGCAGGTTTGCCTTCCGCGATTGGTGGAACGTTAGAATTAGCTCGTACAGGTGAAATGAACGCTTTGATGATTTTGTTTTTATTTGCTTTGGCTGTTGTCGTAACAGGATTTGTAGTGTTTGTAGAAAGAGGGCAACGACGAGTTACCATTAATTATGCTAAACGACAACAAGGACGACGGATTTATGCCACACAAAGCAGTCATTTACCATTAAAGTTAAATATGTCAGGGGTTATTCCACCGATTTTTGCTTCCAGTATTATTCTATTTCCATCAACCTTGGGGGGGTGGTTTGGTACGGCTGAAGGTATGGACTGGTTGCGTGATTTTTCAACGATGATGTCACCTGGACAGCCGATATATGTATTATTTTATACACTTGCAATTATTTTCTTTTGCTTTTTTTATACCGCAATTGTGTTTAATTCTAAAGAAACGGCGGATAACTTGAAAAAATCAGGTGCTTTTGTTCCGGGTATTCGTCCTGGAAAACAAACGGCGGAGTACTTGGATACGATTACTGGTCGTTTGACTTTAGCAGGTGCATTGTATATCACGATTGTGTGTTTATTACCCGAGTTTCTGATTGTTTATTGGAATGTTCCCTTTCACTTTGGAGGAACATCGCTATTGATTATTGTTGTGGTTGTTATGGATTTTATGGCTCAAATTCAATCCCATTTAATGGGGCAACAATATGAGAGCTTAATGAAAAAATCGAGTTTTAAACGATCACCTAGAGTTTAGAATTTAAAAAATATTATTCCGAATGTAGCATTACAACAAAGTTTATGTTATATTTCGCTGTTTTCAAAAAAAGGTTAGGATTGTGAAAGTACGCGCATCAGTAAAAAAGATTTGTAGGGATTGTAAAATTATTAAACGTAAAGGTGTCGTTAGAGTAATATGTAAAGAAGCTCGGCACAAACAACGTCAGGGATAGTTTTAAGGGTAATTTTAGGTTCCATGTTGCATTGATGTGAATATGGTTTATTGATATTAAATTTATGAATTATGGGAAAGTAAATGGCACGTATTGCAGGAATTAATATACCTGATTATAAGCATACGGTAATCGCATTAACTTCGATATATGGTATTGGTCGTGCTACAGCACAAAAAATTTGTGAAGCAACCAATATTCAAATGTCTCGTAAAGTTAAAGAATTATCAGAATATGAACTTCAGACTTTAAGAACGGAAGTTGCTAGATATGTAGTAGAAGGAGATTTGCGTCGTGAAATCTCTATGAATATTAAACGGTTAAGAGATTTGGGTTGTTATCGTGGTTTGCGTCATCGACGTGGTTTGCCAGTGCGTGGACAACGTACTCGAACTAATGCTCGTACTCGTAAAGGGCCAAGACGTCCCATTCGTAAGTAATTTTGATTATAAGGGTTTGCTAGATGGCAAAAGTAAGCAGTCGTGTGCGTAAAAAAATAAAAAGAAGTGTGGTGGATGGGATTGCTCATGTTCACGCATCATTTAACAATACTATTGTTACCATTACTGATAGACAAGGCAATGCCTTATCTTGGGCTACTGCTGGTGGTTCGGGATTTCGGGGATCACGTAAAAGTACCCCGTTTGCTGCTCAGGTTGCAGCCGAACGAGCAGGTAATGTGGTCAAAGAATTTGGCATGAAAAATTTAGAGGTTAGAGTCAAAGGACCTGGTCCTGGACGTGAATCTGCGGTGAGAGCATTAAATGCCATTGGTATGAAAATTACCAATATTACTGATGTTACCCCTATCCCTCATAATGGGTGTCGTCCACCTAAAAAACGACGAGTATAGTTAAGGAAGGTATTATGGCAAGATATATTGGACCCACTTGTAAATTAGCACGACGTGAAGGTATGGATTTAGCATTAAAAAGTGGTTTGCGTGGTTTAGACGATAAATGTAAGTTAGATCAACCACCTGGACAACATGGTCAACGTCGTGGGCGTTTAAGTGATTATGGTTTACAGTTGCGAGAAAAACAAAAATTACGTCGCATTTATGGCGTATTGGAAAAGCAGTTTCGTAATTATTACAAAACCGCAGCAAGGGTAAAAGGTTCTACTGGTGAAAACTTACTGCAATTACTCGAATCTCGCTTGGACAATGTGGTTTATCGTATGGGATTTGGTTCTACTCGGGCGGAAGCTAGACAACTGGTAAGTCATAAAGCGATTTTAGTGAATGGAACATTTGTCAACATTCCTTCTTATCAAGTCAAAGTTGGTGATCAAATTAGTATTCGGGAAAAAAGCAAACAACAACTACGAGTTAAAGAAGCGATTGAACTTGCCAAACAACAAGGTACGCCTGAATGGATGGAAATTGATCATGATGCCATGCTAGGTACCTTTAAACGTATGCCTGAACGTGCTGATCTACCTAGTGATATTCAAGAACATCTAGTGGTAGAATTATATTCAAAGTAACGGTTTTTCTATCAAATTATTATATTGATATATTGTGGCGTTTTCTGGTTTTTGAATTAGAAAGCGTTGGTTAATTCTTATTGGATTATAGCTTAGGTAGGTATTATGGAAGGCGTGACAGATTTTTTAAAACCCCGAAAAATTGATGTTCAGATTATTAATTCAACTCATGCCAAAGTGGTACTAGAGCCTTTAGAACGTGGCTTTGGACATACTTTAGGTAATGCCTTACGTCGTATTTTATTATCTTCTATGCCTGGTGCCGCCATTGTTGAGGTTGAGATTGAAGGCATTCAACATGAATATACTACGATTCCAGGTGTGCATGAAGATGTGATTGATATTCTCTTAAATTTAAAAAACGTGGCTATTCGCATGCACGCAAAATCAGAAAGCCATTTAGTTTTACAGAAAAAAGGTGAAGGTGTGGTAACGGCTGGTGATATTACCACCGATCATGATATTGAGGTGGTTAATCCTAAGCATGTGATTGCACATTTAACAGGTGATACAGAATTGAAAATGACCTTATTTGTTAAACAAGGTCGAGGTTATCAACCTGCTCCTGCAAGAAAAGCAACCTATGAAGATAGTTTAATTGGTAAATTGCAATTAGATGCGACCTTTAGCCCTGTGATCAAGGTGGCTTATGCGGTTGAACGGGCAAGGGTAGAACAACGTACCGATTTAGATAAATTAATTATTGATTTAGAAACCAATGGCACTTTGGACCCTGAAGAAGCGATTCGTCGTGCTGCTACCATTTTACAAGATCAATTATCTTCTTTTGTTGATTTGCAAGATAGTGAAGAACCTGAAAAGGTTGAAAAAGAACCTGATATTGATCCAAACTTATTGCGTCCTGTTGATGATTTAGAATTAACAGTGCGTTCAGCAAATTGTTTAAAAGCTGAAAATATTTATTATATTGGTGATCTCATTCAACGTACTGAAGTCGAACTATTAAAAACGCCAAATTTAGGCAAAAAATCTTTAACTGAAATCAAAGATGTATTAGCCTCTAGGGGTTTGTCTTTAGGTATGAGATTAGAAAATTGGCCCCCCGCTTCATTAAAAGATGATGAAAGAGTCATCTCTCGATAAAAGGATTTTAGTGTTATGCGTCATCGTAAAATAGGTCGTAAATTAAACCGAAATAGCACCCATAGAAAGGCAATGTTTAGCAATATGATGGTATCTTTATTCCATCAAGAGATTATTAAAACTACCTTACCTAAAGCCAAAGAATTGCGCCGTTTTGCAGAACCTATGATTACTCTGGCAAAACAGGATAGTGTTGCTAAACGTCGTCTAGCTTTTGCTCGTTTGAGAGATAGGGAAGCTGTGACCAAACTGTTTAGTGTATTAGGGCCGCGTTATCAAGAGCGTCCAGGTGGTTATTTACGGTTAATTAAATGTGGCTATCGAGCTGGCGATAGTGCCCCAATGGCGTATGTCGAATTATTAGGTCGTCCTGTGCCAATTGAACAGGATGACGACGATACTGAATAATCAATGGTTTTTTATTCTTTTGCTGGCCCATGCTTTCGGTCAAAAGTGTGGGTTCATTTTGTTTGAATAATAGTTTTATTTTGTGATTTTGGGGTTAGCAGTCCTTATTTAGCTCGAATTAATTGAGTCAGTAATTTATCAACACTCGCCTCAACAAAGATTTTTATATTCACTCGTTTGTCTTTAGTTTGATGGTGATTAGCGTTTTGTTGCTATTAACTTGGGAGATGGTTTTCCCAAGTTATCAGTAAAATTTCTTTACCCTTTTGTTAGGCTTGTGTTACAATAGACATAGAACCATATTTTTTAGATCAAAGAGGACTGATGATGGCAAAAGGTGTAAATAAGGTAATTTTAATTGGTAATTTAGGTGCGGATCCAGAAATGCGGTATATGCCAAATGGTACAGCCGTGGCAAATTTAAGACTGGCAACCTCAGATAGTTGGAAAGACAAAAGTACCGGTGAGCAAGTCGAAAGAACCGAATGGCATCGTGTGGTTTTATTTCAACGTTTGGGCGAAATTGCAGGTGAATATCTAAAAAAAGGCAGTAAAGTCTATATTGAAGGGCGTATCCAAACCCGTAAATGGCAAGATAAGGAAGGTCATGATCACTATACCACTGAAATTGTAGGCAGTGATTTGCAAATGTTGGATAGTCGTAGTAGTGGTAGTGCTAGTTATAATCAGGGAGGGGGGAATGCGAATGTCCATCCTAATGCTAGTAGTAATACTGGTGCTAATACTGGTGGTAATACGGGAAATTCTCAGAATGATGTGCCATTTGATGATGATATTCCGTTTTAGAAAGATAGCCATTGATTTAGCTTCTGTAAAAATTTAATTTTAATTTTTAATAAAGCCTACATTAGTGTGGGCTTTTTTTTTGGATTAGTTGGAAATATTTGGCATATTTCAGCTGTTACTTAACCTAAGTTCAGCATAAGTTTAGAAAGCAACTAAAGTCATTCTATGCTAGGATTCAAAGAAGGCTTTTTTTGTATCGAACTTAATTATAATAGTCGCCGAAATCAATACAAATATGATACTACAACACACATTTCAGTTAAATCTATCGCCATGAAAATTATTCTATTCCTATTGCATTAACTTATATCCAACTTTTACATGCTAAAGATATATCTAAACCAAGCCATCATTCCACTATCTCACAAGGCATTGTTGTACGAACAACAGAAAATGTTACTCAAGGTGGATGGGTATGGATACTCAATCAGTGTCACCAATTGGGTATTCAACGTATTGATCTTTTAGTCAAACAGGATGAAGATGGTTTCAATAGTGTACGCACAAATAGAATATTGCAATCGGGAGAATTATTAGTTGCATTACCTAATGAACAAACCGCTAAAGGTTGGGAAAATTCAGACTGGCTTAAAGAGATGTTGCTCAAAGCAGAACAGCTAAATATTGAAATTTGGGCTTGGTGGCCTGTTTTTCATGATGCACAAATGGCCAAACAATTTCCTAAATATGCTTATCATACAAATAAAAATGAAATTTTTGTTGATCCCAGTGTTTTCACTATTCAACAAAGACAAGAAGAATTAATTAGAAAATTATTGAATGAATATAACTTTAAAGGTATTTCATTAGATTGGACTCGTTATAATGATTGGCAACAAGGAATCGATAGCTCATTAGCTAAACAATTCTTTGATCAGGAAGGGGTTGTACTAACTAAAAAATATTTGCAAGATGAATATTATCGTGCTAGATGGTATGAATTACGAGCATCCGTCATCTGCTATCCACATACCTATTGCTGTGCTAACAATTTTTACCAACCTTTGGATTTTTTTATTTCTTTTTTTAGGACTTAATCGAATGCTGGGCGTAGTTTTTTTTGGCGAATGGACAGGAAATATCTCTATAAGCTATTTATTTAATGAAAATACCATTAACTATTGGTTGCTTTGTTTATGGTTTTTTTTGCTTCAATTGACTATTGCTATCATTATTGATCGTGGTTGTTGGAAACGTTACCCCTTATTAATCATGATCGCACCTTTTTATCCATTTTATTTTTGGTTTATTTTATTTACAAGTTTTTTAATGGGTTTTCCAAAAGGTTTTTTGCGTTATGATCAAGGGAAATGGCATCGAACTATTCGGTTAACTGAACTTAAATAAGCGTAAAATCATGAGAGCAAAAATAATCCTTTTAATTCGTATTTTTTTATTACTTTCAGGGATGTTTTTTCTCTTTATTGCTGTAGAGCTTTGGTTTTTTGTTGAAAAAAATCTTTATTATAGTCATTGCATTAGTTTTGCTAATATTGTATTAGGTCTTGTTGCTTGGTCATTAGCTACATATAGATATTAAAATTAAATTAAGTTGCAAAACTGAAAATCATTGATTTAACGGTATTTTCTATGGGAAAAGTCCTTTCTGTTGCTATCAAAATTCTAAGGTTTAGTCGAAATTTCCGTGAATCAAGGAAATGCGAAAAAGCTATTCAATGCTGGATTAAGTGATAAATTAATCATTAAATTTTAGTTATTGGTTATTTTGCTAACAAGCGAGATATTTTTTAATTGTGAGTTCTTGCACCTTGAATATCAACCTATTTCATAGGTTATTTTTCCTCAATTACCAAGAAAAGTGGTATTATATCGGTTTTGTTAGATAAGGACATTGGAAATTTATGGATAAAACAGAATGGCAAGCCACGATTTCTTTAGCCTGTATTTTTGGGGTACGGATGTTAGGATTATTCATGATTCTACCTGTCTTTGCCCTTTATGCTGAAAGCTTACAGAATGTTACCCCATTATTAATGGGACTTGCAATTAGTGTCTATGGTTTAACTCAAGCGTTATTACAAATTCCATTTGGTATGTTATCCGATCATTTTGGACGTAAGCCTATTATTATCTTAGGTTTATGTTTATTTATTACTGGTAGTATTGTTGCAGCGACAGCAACTACCATTGAAATGGTGATTGTCGGACGAGCCTTACAAGGTTGTGGTGCTATTGCTTCTGTGGTTATGGCATTATTAGCGGATTTAACCACTGATAAACATAGAACGAAAGCAATGGCAGTGGTGGGCATGAGTATTGGGGTATCATTTATATTGGCCTTAATTTTGGGACCATTATTTGATCAAATGATTGGTGTAGCAGGCATTTTTTGGTTAACGGCGGTTTTAGCCAGTGTAGCTATTGTCATTGTACTGCTTTTAGTGCCACAACCGCAACAATCGAGTTTTCACAACGATACCCAAGCCGAACCTGCTAAACTCAGTCTAGTATTAAGCAATAAACGATTATTACAATTAGACTTGGGAATTTTTGTTCTACATATGATTTTAACCGCAAGTTTTGTAGTATTACCATTGATTTTAAGAGATCAGTTATCTTTATCAAATTTACAACATAGTTATTTGTATTTATCAGTTTTAGGGGCGTCAGGCATTATTATGTTGCCGATTTTAATCTTGTCTGAAAAATATCAACGCCAACGTCAGGCGTTTTTAGGGGCGATTATTGCCTTAGGTTCGGCTGAGGTCTTGTTATATTTTATGACAGGCTCGTTAGTTGGTTTATTATTCGCTTTAGTGATCTTTTTCTCTGCCTTTAATTTGCTAGAGGCAAAATTACCTTCATTGATTTCCAAATTATCACCAAAAGCTAGTAAAGGCACGGCAATGGGGGTTTATTCTAGCTCGCAATTTTTCGGTATATTTTTAGGGGGCTTAATTGGTGGTTGGTTGTATGGTGAGTTTGGAGCCGTAAGCATTTTTGTCTTTAGTTTGATGATGATTAGCATTTGGTTGCTATTAACTTGGGATATGGTTTTCCCCAGTTATCAGTAAAATTGATTTACCCCTAAAATGGATTTCAAATTAGGTGATATAATGGGTGGTATGGTGATTCGCATACCATTATAGCTATTATTTTTGTGATATAAATTCAAAAAATATTAATTTATTAGAACGTTTTACAAAGGAACAAACAATGACACCAGAACAAATTACACTAGTACAACAATCTTGGGAAAAAGTATTACCTATTTCTGATAAAGCCGCAGAACTATTTTATGGCAAATTATTTGAAATGGATCCCAAGGTACAAGCCTTATTTAAAGGTGATATGAAAGAGCAAGGGGATAAATTAATGAAAATGATTACAATTGCCGTCAATGGTTTAACTAAATTAGATGATATTGTTCCTGCGGTACAAAAATTGGGTAAACGCCATGTTGATTATGGGGTAAAAGATGACGATTATGATACCGTTGGCGCCGCATTATTATGGACTTTAGAACAAGGTCTCGGTGATGCTTGGACGAATGAATTAAAAGCGGCTTGGGTGGCAACTTATACTACCTTAGCAACCACTATGAAAGCCGCCGCTAATGAAGGAACAGCCGCAGTTTAGCTCTGTATATTAATAATAAAATTCTCCATATCCTTCCTGTCAACCCTGTCTATGCTATTATTAGCTTAGATGGGGTTTTTTTTGAGATTAACAATGACAACTATAACGAATACCAATAATTTTATTCAAACTGAAATTCAACAATCCATCGCCACCAAACAATTATTGTTAGAAAACCAAGATTCGCTTACCCTGATTGATAGCATTATTCAAGTATGTATTGAGTGTTATCAGCGTGGCGGTAAAACTTTATTTGCAGGCAATGGTGGTAGTGCGTCTGATGCGCAACATTTAGCCGCAGAATTGGTCAATCGTTTAAGTTTTAATCGACCTGCCTTGGCATCCATTGCTTTAACGACCGATACCTCAATTTTAACCTCAGTGGTTAATGATTTAGGCTTAGACTATTTGTTTAGTCGTCAAGTGGAAGCAATGGCTAGAGCAGGGGATGTATTTTTTGCGATTTCAACGTCGGGTAATTCAGCAAATGTAATTGCTGCCATTGAACAAGCGAAAACAATGGATGTCATTGTCATTGGTCTGACTGGGAAAACTGGGGGCAAGATGGCAGAACTGTGTGATTATTGTATTAAAGTGCCTTCTACAGATACCCCTAGAATTCAAGAATCGCATATTTTAATTGGGCATATTATTTGTACCGCTATTGAAGAATTATTATTTGCTGAGTTTCGTTGATTTTAGGATTGTATCTTGTAGTGGCGTAGGCGACTGGCATTCAATACTACTGTTAGTGATGACAGTGCCATGGCTAATCCTGCCACCATAGGATTTAATAAAATCCCAAAACTAGGATATAACAATCCTGCGGCAATTGGAATACTGATGCTATTATAAAAAAATGCCGCAAATAGATTTTGTTTAATATTCGTCAAACCTGCTTGTGATATTTTAATGGTAGTAATAACTGAGTTTGGGTCGCCTTTAATTAAAGTAATATCGCCAGCTTCAATGGCAACATCTGTGCCATGTCCCATAGCAAAACCAATATCTGCTTGTGCTAGGGCAGGGGCATCATTAAACCCATCGCCAACCATTGCGACTGTTTTGCCTTGTTGTTGTAATTGTTGAATAATTTCTAATTTTTGTGGAGGTAATAATTCGGCTTGTACTTGTTTGATACCTAATTGCTCGGCAATACTAATGGCGGTTTTAGTTTGATCGCCTGTTAATAATAAGATTTCAATGCCAAGTTGCTGTAATTGCTTAATTGCGGATTTAGCGGTTGGTTTAAGTTGGTCTTCTAATAAAATAGCCCCAGCCCAATGTTGATTTACCGCAATATGTAATAAAGTTTGTCCTGCTTCAGGGCTAAGATCATTGGGTAATAATTTAAAATCAATATTATTGCTTTGTAAATAGCTTTGATTGCCAATATGAATTTGCTGTTGTTCAACTTGACCGCTGATGCCTTGACCTGCGGTCATGTTAAAATCTTTACATGCTAATAATGCAATACCTTGGGCTTGTACTTCCGTAACAATGGTTTTGGCAAATAAATGTTCCGATTGATTTTCAACACTGGCAACATATTGTTTGAGTTTCGTTTCTGGCATAATATTTGTGGTCAACCATTGGCTGATTTTCGGTTGCCCTTGGGTTAAGGTTCCTGTTTTATCAAAAATAATGGTATTGATTTGACTGGCTTGTTGTAAGGCTTGGCTGTCTTTAATTAAAATTCCATGTTCTGCGGCTTGACCAATGGCTAACATGACCGAAATTGGGGTAGCCAAACCTAAAGCACAAGGACAGGCAATGACTAATACGGTTACCGCCGCTACAAACGCATAGCTTAGTTGTGGTTCTGGACCTAGCCATAACCATAAACCAAAGGTAATAATTGAAATTAATAATACAATAGGCACAAATATCGCTGCAATTTTATCCACGAATCGGGCAATGGCAGGTTTGCTAGATTGGGCTTGACGTACTTGACTAATAATACGAGCTAATAAGGTATCTTGACCAATTTGCTTGGCTTGATATAAAAAAGTTTCTGTCGTATTTAAAGTCCCACCAATCACCGTATCGCCGACTTGTTTATCATTTGGAATGGCTTCCCCTGTAATCATAGATTCATCAATACTCGGTTGCCCCTGAATAATGACACCATCAACCGCAATGCGTTCCCCAGGTAAGACTTTTAAAGTTTCATCTAAACCAATATCAGCAATCGCAATGGTCAATTCTTGACCATTGCGAATGGCTCTAGTCGTTTTAGGTTGGTATTGTAATAGTTTTTGAATGGCAGCCGAGGTATGGCTTTTGGTTTTGGTTTCCAACGCATGACCAAAGTTAATAAACCCAATAATTAATATGGCAGATTCATAATAAGCATATTGTGCCAGTGAAGGAATAAATTCAGGAAACAAAATCACTGTAGTTGAATAAATCCAAGCACTAGCCGTACCTAAAGCAATTAAGGTATCCATATTGGCTTGGCGATGTTTTAAGGATTGCCATGCTCCTTGATAAAAATGCCAGCCAGTATATAAAATAACCGCTAAAGTCATCATGCTAATGAGTAGCCAAAAATTGACATTGCTAAGAGGGGGGAATAGGGACAATTTCCCCGCTAACCATAAACCACCACCAAATCCTAAAGCAATGACGGATTTTTTTAATAATTGCTGATAATATTCATATTGCTGTTGTTGTTGTTGACTACCATCATCTAAAGCTTGCATTAATGCCGAAGGATAACCCGCATCCGTTAGAATTTGAATTAAGTGTTGTGGATCGGCATTACCTGTAATGGTCGCCGTATGTTCTGCAAAATTAACACTGGCCGTATTGACTTGGGGTTGTTGTTTTAAAATAGTTTCGATATTAGCGACACAACTTGCACAGCTAATCCCACTGATGGAAAGTCGAATGTTGTTTGAATTCATTAAGTTTGCCTTGAATAATCTTTATTTAATTTGATTTAATTTGTTTGACTTGTCTCTAGGATGGCAAGCGTGAATTTTAACCCATGATTTGCTTTTTTACCATCACTAACTCCGCCAAAATTGCAATTGCGATTTCAGCGGGGGTATGACTACTAATTGCTAAACCAATCGGGGCATGCAGTTTTGCAAGGTCTGTGTCACTCAAACCCAAGGCTTGCAAACGTTGATAACGTTGTTGTTGGCTAGATTTTGATCCTAACGCACCAATATAAAAGGCAGGTGATTCTAAAGCTTGCCATAAGGCTCGATCATCTAATTTGGGATCATGGCTTACAGCAATCACCGCATGGCGATGGTCAATAATATTTTGCTCAATCCATTCGTCAGGCATCATAGTGCTGAGGTTGATATTAGGATAATGCCAATCATTGATGTAATTAGAACGAGGATCGCAAAGGGTAATATCGTAATCTAAACTTGGTGCCATTTGCGCTAAATAATAGGCAATTTGATTCGCACCAATAATAAACATATGCCAACGAGGACCAAATACTTTGGTAAATATCGGCAGTTGCCATTGGGTTTTATCTGTCGTAATACTAGGGCAAGTTTGGGTTTGATAGCATTCAAAGTTGACAGTGCGAGTGATAACTTGCCGTTGTCGTAATGGATTGATAATGCTTTCTAGTTCTGAAATATTACTTAATTTTTCTATGCCTAAAATTAATTCACCACCACAGGGTAAACCAAAACTTGCCGAATTTTCTACGCCATAATTTAAATAGAAGCAAGATTTCGTTTGTGCTTGTTGTAGTTTCTCGATTAAATCCGCTTCAATACAACCGCCTGAAACTGAACCAATGTGATGTTGACCACTAATTGCTAATAGTGAACCCACAGGACGAGGCGAAGAACCCCATGTTTTTAGCACCGTTACTAAGAAAACAGTTTGTTGTTTTTTCAGCCATTGTAAGGCTTGATTGATGACTTGATAATCACTAGTTTCCACTATGATGATTGTCCTAAATATAAGGTATGTTGTTGTAATAGTTTTTTGAGTTGTTGTTGTTGTTTGGATTTTTGTAAGCGTTTCAGTTGTTGTTGATATTGGCTTAAACTTTTAATGCGTTTCATTACAATGTCTTGGCGATTGTGATCTCTAATATAATTTTGACGTTGCGGATCATCATCAACTAAGGTTTGACGCTGATGATTATCAGGGTCGATTTGAAACACATGTAATAATTCAGGACGATCCGTCCAAAACCAGCCAGAATTAGACACATTATCACTAGGCGTAGTCCATAAAAAGCCCTGATCTAAATGTTGCAAGGTAGCTAATAATTCGCCTTGCTTTAGGTGCCAAATACAAATGCTACGATCTAAACTAGCAGAAAATAATAATGGCTGTTGTTGGCTGAGTTTTAAAATTGACACTTTTTGATGATGGGCTTTTAAAGTATAACGCTTTTGTTGTTGCATAATATCCCAAGCAATAATGGTTTTATCACCACTACCCGAAAATAACCATTGACCATCCGCACTAATCGCTAGGGCTTCAATCCAATGGGTATGGGCTTGCCAAGTGTCTAGTAATTCTCCTGTTGCACTATCCCAGACTCGAATCATGCCATCATCACTGCCTGAATAAAATTTCCTGCCATCAGGGGTTAAAGTTAAGGTATCAATCCAGCCAATATGTTGGTAATTATTGAGTATTTCACCTTTGCTTAAGTCCCATTGATAAATCTCATTGCCTGCACCAGAGTAAAGCAGATGATTATGTTGCGGATGGAATAATAAGACACTGATATTATGTTTATGACCTTGTAGTTGATATTGTAATTGATAATCTTTAGTATTCCAAACTCGAATAATACAATCAATACCACTCGCACAAAGCGTTTGAGCATCAGGGCTTAAACTTAAAGCATTGATGATATAGGTTCGGGTGGGAAGTTTCGTTTTCAGTTGACCATTGCTCGTATGCCAAATATAAATATACTCATCATGTCCTGCGGAATATAAATATTTATCATCAGGGCTTAAGACTAAACAAGTAATCGCACTTTGATGGGCTTTCAGTTGATAATCAAGGGTGCCTGTTGCTAAATTCCAAACTCGAATAGTGCCATTACTATAGCCACCTGTATAAAGGTGTTGTTGGTTGGCACTAATTACCATCACTGAAATTGCATGGGTATAACCTTGGAATATCTTGGTTTGTTGATGGTCAGGTAAATGCCAACAACGTAATGATTTGTCAATATAACCACCTGAAAATAACCATTGTTTATCAGGACTAAGGGCTAAGGTTCTTACTACATCACTGTGTTTTTGTAAGGTGTTGATTAATTGACCTTGTTGGCTTTCCCAGATTTTAATGGTGTTATCAGTGCTGGCTGAATATAAGTATTGGCCATCTGGGCTTAGGGCTAGATGATTAATGATATGAGCATGCGCTGTTAATTTCTGTTTGAGACGGTGATGTAATAAATCCCAGTGGTAAATATAGGGGAGTTTACCAATGCTAAATAAATGGCTTTCATCTTGGCTTAATACTAGGGTTTTAATCCAGTCATTGGTTTCAATGGTGTGTAATAAGCGTTTGGTTTTTAGATTCCAAATACAAATTAATTGATCTTCACCACCTGAGTATAATAAGTTATTGTCTCGACTTAATGCAAGGGTACGCACAGGTTTTTGATGGTGTTTTAATTCGGCTATGACTTGTTTAGTCGCAATATCCCAGATATATATGGTTTTATCTCGTCCTGCTGAAAAGAGTAAACGTCCACAATGACTAATGGCTAAACAACGAATCCAGTCTTGATGAGCGTTTAAAACACCTACCAATTTTGTGGTAGCTAATTCCCAAATTCGCACTGTGCCATCACCACTCCCTAAAAATAGTAATGTGCCATCGGGGCTAATAACTAAGGCATAAATAGGATGGCTATGCCCTTTGAGCTGGGTAATCAAGCGACCTGTAGCAATATCCCAAATGGCGATGGTTTTGTCATCACTGCCTGAACATAAATAATTTGAGTTAGGATCAACTAATAAGGTATTGATATTATCGGTATGACCTTCACCAATTTGATGATAATATTTTTTAAGTAATTGACTAAGATCAATAGCTGTGGTTAAACCAAGGGTTTTAAGTTGTGAAATGTCGGGTAGGTTAACCATATTTGATAATTATGATTATTGTTAATGAATATGAGGTGATTGTATGCTTTGTGGATAAAATAATTGTTCTAATTGTTGTTCTAAATTTAAAATTTGCTTTTGATAATCTTGTAAGGTTTGTTCCATTTTTTCTCTGGTTTTAGCAATGCTTTGTTCAGACGATAAAATACTGGCTTTTTCTAAAATATCATCATCATTGCTTAAGATAAATAAATCATCACGAATTTGGGTAATTTGTTCTTCAATGCGTTTGATTTCTTTGTTTAACCATTCAATTTTTTCTTCTAATTTATTGCCACGAATAAAGTGTTGCGGATTAATATCAACCCCTTTACTTTCCCATAACATTTCAACTACCGTTAAAATATCCAATAATCGGCTTAAGATTTGTTGATTCATATTGAGTTCTTGATCCTTGCTAATTTGCCTAACTTCTTCAAAATAGGCTCGTAAGGTTTGTTTTTGCGATTCGCTAAAGGGTTCGGATTCAATTCTATCAGGGTGAGTTAACATATGAATTTTTAGCAACATTTTTTTGCATTCTTGTTCGTATTCTGACAAATCTTTTTGGCTCATGGGGCGATCATTATCATCTTTTGCACTATTCGATTGAAAAACTTCCGCAAAATTAATTTCTTTTTGTAAACGCTGTAGGGCTTCTTGTTCTTCAGCCACACTAATTTTTTCTTTGGCTTCTACTTCCTCTCGTTTTAGATCAGGATATTTTTTTTTAATACTAATTTGGCGTTGTAACGAGGCTAAATGATATTGCACTTCTTTTAAGGGTAAAAATAAATCCCCAAACGCGGCAATCCATTGTTGTTCGTAATGGGTATTTTTCAGACGTTGTTTTTCTAATTCTTGCGACCAATGCTCTAATTGATTCCATTGTGCAATCCAACTCTGTTTAGTTTGATAAAAATTTTCGGCTAATGCAGTGCTAGCCTGTTGTAACTGTTGGATTTCTTGGTGTTGACTGCTAATAAAGGTGGTAAACTCCGCACTATGAATACTCAATAAATGGTAATGACTGAGAATTTGTTGGGCAATGAGCAATTTAAAGTGATGATAATTATAATCGCAATTTGTTTGTTGAAAGTTTTGGTATAAATTGTCAAGTGCATCTGCTTGTTGATATGTTTTCGCAAATTGTATCGATAAGGTTTTCGCTTCTTCAATATGCTCAACTAATGCAATGGTAATATTATTTTTTTTATTTTCCCAATGATTTTTAGCAATAAAATAAGTTTCCCATTGAGCCTTAAGTAATAAAGCTGAGATAGCCTCAACTTCCAAATGAAAAAATATTCCTAAACGGATAATATCCGTCGTATTCGGCCAGTATTGTTGGCTATAAAAAGCGTCTAAATTAATATTTTTTGCCCACACAGGCTGATCATCACCGCCATCGCTTGCTAATAAGCGTAAACACTGTGGATGGCTTGGTTTTAGTTGTGCTTTCGTTAACGGTTTTGGCCATTGTTGTTGTTGGTTTTTGCTAATTTTAGGGCAGTTAGACCAGTTTTTTAATAAAGCATCAATGTCTTCTGCGAATGTGGTAATTTTCATAGGACAAGGGTTAAAGTCATTATAGTTATTATTATAGTCGTAACTGCTTTGATTAACTATAGTGTATTATATTTGAGGTTTGTCGCGAATTTATCATGTTTTGTAACTTGCCAAAATTTTATTAAAAACCCCCAAAAAAAAACTAGACATTTAAATCAAACTTGGCTAGAATGCTCAACTTCCTCATCGGGGCTATAGCTCAGTTGGGAGAGCGCTACAATGGCATTGTAGAGGTCGGCGGTTCGACCCCGCCTAGCTCCAGAAGAATAAAATTTATTTTATTAAATTTCGTCCCGTCCCCATCGTCTAGTCGGCCTAGGACATCGCCCTTTCACGGCGGCAACAGGGGTTCGAATCCCCTTGGGGACGCCATTTACTATTGTAAATGTTGGTTTCATTCTTGAATCTACTATAGTAAACTAAATGTAATTTAGTTAAGGTAGGTCAATGTCAAAATTTGTGTTTTCCATTTTAGTATGCTTCGTTTGGTCTGCAAGTGTGCATGCGAAATCTGACTGTCTTTATGTCAAAAATATTTCAGCAAAAGTTTTAGAAAAACATCAAGAGGTTGCCATTGCTTATCATGGCGTGGTCACTAATATTTGCCAAAATGATATTGTGGCAATGGCATCATTGCAGTTATATGGTTTTGGTGGTGAAAAGTTGATTCATGATACCCCCAAAAAGATTAAAGTTCCAAAACAAGGTAGTTTAAAAATTCAACAGCAAGGCTGGTTTCCAAGGGAATTTGTGGAGAAAATGGATTTTTCTTCGATTGTGGTGATGCAGTTTAGTAAACATTAAAAAATAAATCGGACAGGGGCTCTCTGTCCTTAACTTTGTCATGTTTATTGATCATTGCAAGTAATCTTTGAGGCAAAAAATAGCATGGTTGCAATAAATAGCATTGGAAATAACAATGCCCATGTTGCTGGAATGACATGAAACGCTATCATCAAGCTAAGGGCAATCGTGATTGCGATGCCTATGCCTATTGTCATTAGTATGTGTTTATGTATCATTTTTACTTTCCTTGTATTAGATATTTAAACTATTATTATATACTAACTTTTCTGAATGTAACATGAATAAGTTCACACTTTTTGTCATTTGCAATCAAAAATTATGTGATAAAACTTAGTGGCTAATTTTATCAATAGTTCAGTTTAGATTCAGTTACAGTTGGGGATAATAGATCAGATATTTTAATCAGACATTAATGAAAGGCTTAAACTTATGAAAACATCAATTCTTTCCGTAATAGTAGTTTGTATGGAATTACTATTTCAAAATATGGCATTTGCTAATGCTTATAGTTACGAAAAAGGTTATAAACAAGGTTTTAAAGATGGCTTAGAAGATGGTTATACTTATGCGTATCGTAAAAGTTATAAACAAGGTCGGGCTGAGTATCAAACGAAATATCGTTCTAATAATATTGTGCTAAGTGATTATCAACGTGGTTATCAGGATGGCTATGAAAACGGTTATATTAAAGGCGTAAAAACAGGACGACAAGATGGCTACACCGATGGTGCAATTGATGGTATGCGAGATAAACTTAAACGAGAAATGCAGGAGCGTTATGGGGACTATAACTATAATCAGCCTTATTATATGTATGAAGAGGATGCAAAAGTTGGTAGTGGGCAGTGGTAGGTGAGTGAGTTAAGCAAGATGGGCATGGACTCATCTTGCTTGCTTTAATTGTAGTAATAAAGATCGATAACCGCCACCATTATAAGTATTCTCAATTTTGTACTTATCTAAAATTTTTTTTGCAATACCAGAACGGCGACCACTGCGACAATATAAAATTATAGGCTGATTGTTTTGTTGTTGAAATAAGTCCAAATGTTGTTCTAATTGAGATAATGGAATATTAATCGCATTTGGTAATGCCCCACTTTCAAATTCTCTTACCGTCCTGACATCTACTAATAACGCTCCTTGTTGAATTTTTTCAACAATATTGCTATTGTCTGCAAATCCTAAACTTGGGTAGATCAATTTTATTAGGATAATAAAAACAAACAAAGGGGATTTTTTCATATCATCTTTCTTAATAAGTATTTTATAAAGTTATTATAGTTATATATAACTAATAATCAAGATAGTAAGGAGAAAATAATGGAAGTAGCGCATTCGGGGAATGACGTTTTATTTATTTTAATTGGGGCGGTAATGGTACTTGCCATGCATGCGGGCTTTGCTTTTTTAGAAGTAGGGACAGTGCGTGAGAAAAATCAGGTTAATGCGTTAATGAAAATTATTACTGATTTTGCAGTGTCAACCATTGCTTATTTTTTTATTGGCTATTCTATTGCGTACGGTATTGATTTTTTAGGGACAGCCAGTACCTTAACTGAAAAAAATGGTTATGAATTAGTAAAATTTTTCTTTCTAATGACTTTTGCTGCAGCGATTCCTGCTATTATATCAGGTGGTATTGCGGAGCGAGCTAAGTTTTATCCACAATTGTTTGCATCGTTTTGTTTAGTCGCATTAATTTACCCTTTATTTGAAGGTATGATTTGGAATGGCAATTTTGGGGTTCAGGATTGGATCGCAAAAACCTTTGATGCGAGTTTCCATGATTTTGCGGGTTCAATTGTGGTTCATGCTGTTGGTGGTTGGGTGGCATTAGCCGCAGTATTATTATTAGGTGCTAGACATGGACGTTATAGTGCCGATGGTAAAGTGATATCCGCCCATCCACCTTCAAGTATTCCATTTTTGTCCTTAGGGGCTTGGGTGTTATCTGTGGGTTGGTTTGGTTTTAATGTCATGTCGGCCCAGACTATTGATGCCGTAAGTGGCTTAGTGGCAGTTAATTCTTTAATGGCAATGGTGGGTGGTATTTTAGCCAGTTTAATGGTTGGCAGAAACGATCCTGGATTTGTGCATAATGGACCTTTAGCAGGATTAGTTGCGGTTTGTGCTGGGTCTGATATTATGCATCCTATCGGTGCATTAGTCACAGGTTTCATAGCAGGTGCTTTATTTGTGATTACTTTTACCTTAACCCAAAATCGTTTCAAAATTGACGATGTTTTAGGTGTTTGGCCTTTACATGGTCTATGTGGGGTTTGGGGCGGTTTAGCTGCGGGTATTTTTGGGATGACATCATTAGGTGGGTTAGGTGGCGTTAGTTTTATGGCTCAATTCGTGGGTACGGTCTTAGGCGTACTAATCGCATTTGTCGGTGGTTTGATTATTTATGGTATCTTGAAAGTTAGTGTTGGTATTCGTTTAACGCAGGAAGAAGAATACAATGGTGCGGATTTAAGTATTCATAAAATTAGTGCGACACCTAAAGTTTAATGGCATTTGTTTAGCAATTTTGTTAAACTAGCCGAATTGTTCGATTTTTTTTAGATTTTGACGGTGATTTATATGCAAGCAGATATTCATCCTAACTATTCTGTTGTTAATGTGACTTGTGGTTGTGGCAATCAATTTGAAACACGTTCTACCTTAGGGCATGATTTACAGATTGAAGTATGTTCACAATGCCATCCGTTTTACACGGGAAAACAAAAAATATTGGATACCGCAGGTCGGGTTGATAAATTCCGACGTAAATACGGTAGAAAATAGACAGAATTTTATTATGGTTTAAACCATAAAAGCACTGTTATAAACAGTGCTTTTGTGTTGTTATATTTGGTCATATATTATGTCAGAACTTTCACAAGATTTAAAACAACGTTCTTTAGCTTACCATTCACAGCCAACCCCAGGTAAATTAGCCATTGAAGTAACCAAATCTTGTGCTACTGATGCGGATTTAACTTTAGCCTATACGCCTGGTGTGGCAGAACCTGTTAGAGAAATTGTTGCAAGACCCGAATCCGTTTATGACTTTACTGCAAAAGGCAATTTAATTGCGGTTATTTCTGATGGTAGTGCGGTATTGGGTTTAGGTAATGTAGGTGCTTTAGCCAGTAAGCCAGTTATGGAGGGCAAGGCGGTATTATTTAAAAAATTTGCGAATATTGATGTATTTGATATTGAAGTCAATGCGAGTTCGCCCCAAGAATTTATTGATACTGTGGCTAATATTGCCCCAGGGTTTGGGGGTATTAATTTAGAAGATATTGCCGCACCACAATGTTTTGCTATTGAACAAGCCCTAATCGAGCGTTTAGACATTCCTGTATTTCATGATGATCAACATGGAACAGCGATTATTTTATCGGCAGCACTGTTAAATGCCCTAGAATTACAAGGGAAACAATTAAGTCAGGTGGCGATTGTTTGTTTAGGTGCAGGTGCGGCAGCAATGGCTTCTATGAAATTATTGATTTCTTTAGGGGCAAAACCTGAATCTATTACTATGTTGGATAGAAAAGGTGTACTGCATACGGAACGTGAAGACCTTAGCATTTATAAACAACAGTTTGCTATCAATACTTCTAAGCGTAGTTTAGCGGATGCTATGGTTGATGCGGATGTATTTCTAGGTTTATCAGGACCAGACTTAGTATCTGTTGAGATGTTAAAAACTATGGCAACTAAGCCGATTGTCTTTGCTTTGTCTAATCCTGATCCAGAAATTCGCCCTGATTTAGCCTATGCGGTCAGAAAAGATTTATTAATGGCAACTGGTCGCAGTGATTATCCTAACCAAGTCAATAATGTCTTATGTTTCCCCTTTATTTTTCGAGGTGCTTTAGATGTTCGGGCAAGAAAAATTAACCATACTATGCAAATTGCAGTGGTTCATGCCTTATCACGTTTAGCCCATGAACCTGTCCCTGTTGAAGTATTAAAAGCCTACCGTTTGGAGCATTTAGAATATGGACATCAATATATTTTGCCTAAACCTGTTGATCCTCGCTTAGTTGAATTTATTTCGCCTGCCGTTGCTCAAGCAGCTGTAGAAACAAATGCTGCTCGTTTCGCAACCTTGCTTTAGTTGAGTCACTGTTTTGAGCACTTTAGTGATTTGCTTAGTGCTTTGATATTACCCGCTATCACGTTCAAAAAATTAGTCATTTCTTAGTTCAGACGTTTTTCGGTCAAATTTTCCGAAAATTATTAGTGATAGGTGCTAAGAATCAAGTTCAAATTTTATTACTTTTTAATGGGTTTATACTATAATTTGTATATGAGAACGATACTTACTTATATATATCATTTGTTTGGATAAAGTTATGAATAAGATTAGTATTATAGGGACAGGGCGAGTGGGTGAATCTACCGCTCAGTTTATAGTGGATAAGCAATTGTGTCGGCATTTAGTCTTACTTGATGTTCAGGAAGGCTTGCCTGAAGGTATTGCTTTAGATTTATGGGAAGCGGCACCATTATTGAAATTTGATACCCAAGTTATGGGGCATACTGATTTTTCCGAGTTAGTTGATTCAAATTTGGTGATTATTACCGCAGGTTTTGCACGTAAACCTGGGATGGCTAGATCTGATGTATTAGTCGCTAATATTAAAATTATTGATACTATTTTGGATCATATCTTACGGTATTGTCCACAGACAATGATATTAATGGTGAGTAATCCTGTGGATGTATTGACTTATTATGCTTGGAAAAAAACGGCTTGGGATCGCTCTCGTATTTTTGGACAAGCAGGTGTTTTGGATTCAACTCGCATGGCAAGTTTTGTTGCCTTAGAAACAGGATTTTCGACCAAAGATATTTCTACCTTAGTGATTGGTGGTCATAGTGAAGCCTCAATGATACCTTTATCACGTTATTGCACGATTCATGGGATTCCAATTCGCCATTTTTTAGATCAAGAGCAAATCCAAAGTATTGAAGAACGCACTCGTCAAGGAGGTGCCGAGGTTTTATCATTGAGGAAAACTAGCTCTGCTTATGATGCACCTGCTGCTGCCATTGCTACTATGGTTGATGCGATTATCTATAATCGACGTCGAATTTTGCCATCCGTGGGTATTTTTCAGGGGGAATATGGTGAAACGGAGATTGCCTTAGGAATGCCTTGTGTGTTAAGTGAAAAAGGCATGGAATCAATGGTAGAATTAGAATTAACCTCAGATGAGATGCGATTATTTAAGAAAGCGGTCAGTTTAGTAAAACAAGATTTAGCGAAGTTGCCCGTTGATATGAAAAGGTAATTTTATGGAAGAGCGTACAGTACAATTAACTGAGAATGGTAAAGTCATTGCTGAATTACCCATTAAGACTGGTACAATGGGACCTAGTACGGTGGATATCAGCCAGTTATATCAACAAACGGGTAAACAATATTTTACCTTTGATCCTGGATTTATGGCAACGGCCAGTTGCCATAGTGCTATTACTTTTATTGATGGTGAACAGGGCAAATTATTGTATCGAGGTTATCCGATTGAGCAATTGGCCCAAAAAAGCAGTTTTCTAGAAGTCGCTTATTTGTTGTTAAATGGTCAACTGCCAACCCAGAATGAGTTAGATACTTTCACCCATAATATTTTACATCACACCATGATCAATGAATCATTAAAAATGTTTTATCATGGGTTTCATTACAATGCACATCCTGTGGCTGTGATGATTGGGGTAGTCGGTTCTTTATCGGCATTTTACCATGATTCGATTAATGTCTATCGTCAAGAAAGTCGGATCATTTCGGCCCATCGTTTAATTGCGAAAGTGCCAACCATTGCAGCCGCATGTTATAAACATTCTATTGGTGAGCCGTTTATATATCCTGACAATAAGTTAAGTTATTGTGGCAATTTGCTAAGAATGATGTTTGCGGTTCCTTGTGAAGAATATGAGCTTAATCAAACTGCGGAAAGGGCTTTAGATTTGTTATTTATTTTGCACGCTGATCATGAGCAGAATGCCAGCACCTCAACGGTACGTTTAGCAGGAAGTTCGGGGGCGAATCCTTTTGCTTGTATTGCCTCGGGTATTGCCTCCTTATGGGGGCCTGCACACGGTGGTGCGGCAGAAGCGGTTTTGGATATGTTGCAAGAAATTGGGAATGTTAGCCAGATTGATAAATATATCCAAAAAGCCAAAGATAAAAATGATCCGTTTCGTTTAATGGGCTTCGGTCATAGAGTGTATAAAAATTATGATCCTAGGGCTAAGATTATTCGTGATACTTGCCATAAAGTGTTAAATGAATTTTCTAATACTAGTGATCCTTTATTTGAATTAGCATTGAAATTAGAAGAAATTGCCGTAACCGATGATTATTTTATTGAACGCAGTTTATATCCTAATGTGGATTTTTATTCAGGGATGATTTATCGCTCTTTAGGCATTCCTAGTAATATGTTTACTGTGATGTTTGCGATTGCTCGTACTGTGGGTTGGGTGGCTCATTGGATGGAAATGATTTCTGATCCTCGCCACAAAATTGGTCGCCCTCGTCAATTATATGATGGGGCGGTAAGCAGAGATTATGTAGCAATTACCGAGCGTTAGACTATTAATACCTTAAAAAGACTATAAATCTTTAAATTCTAATACCGTTTTTCCATTATTATTAAGATAAATAGTATCTTGATCTTGGTGTTCAATATTAATAACGGCAAGTGCAATCGTACCGCCTTCTGCTAAAGGGCAAGCATTGACGATTTTGCCCACTTTTTTCTCTTGGGCATAAACATCATCACCTGCCTGTGGTAGTACGTCAGTATTTAAAAAGGCTAAATACATTTTGCGTTTTAGTTTGCCTAAATAGTGCATTCTTGCCACAATTTCTTGACCTGTATAACAACCTTTAGTGAGACTAATCCCATTTAAGTCTTGCATATTGGTCATTTGCGGAATAAATTCTTCAGAAGTTGTGGCATATATGGTTGGAATACCCTGATAAATATCTTGGGTTTCCCAACTGTATTGTCCCGCAAAGCTGACTTGTTTTGATAATTGTTGCCATAAAGTTTGCATGGCATTGAGTCGCCCTAGTAATAGGTAACGATTGGGGGCAATGGTTAAAACATGAATATTATTGATAATGATAGCTTGATTGGTATTTGTTGGAAGGCTGGTTGCCAATTGTGCCGCTAATAGTTGATTTGCGGTTGAACCAAATAAACCAAGTTTAATCCAATGATCACTAACATCTTCTATGGTAACCTTTGAACGCAATACATACATTTGCAGTTTTTTGCTTACTTTGGCAACTAATTCCTTGGGAAAAAATAGGTAATAATTTTGTTGTTGCTGTATAATTCGGAAATTTGCCAGCATACGTCCCTTGGGATTACAGTAGCCACTTAATTGATGCTGGGTGTCAGAGACTAAATTAATATCATTAGTTAATTGGCCTTGTAAAAAGCTTGTCGCATCTTCACCTCTAACTTCCAGCAGTCCCCAATGGGATAAATCACAAAGTTGGTTTGGCTTGTCAAGAGGATTTGCAAAACTAATGACTTGATTTTGTTTGATTTCAGCACCTTGAGACTCAAGGAACGCTTGCCATTCACTATTCATCAACATTACCTTTTAGATTAAATTAAATTTTAAATTAACGGACAATATAAAAATGATAGACTGGATTTTACAATATGAGCAACCCTTACGTTTAAGTTGTTTTTTAAGTGTATTTCTTTTAGTTGCGTTATGGGAATATTTTAAACCACGTCGTCAGTTACAAATATCAAAATCATTACGTTGGTTTAATAATATGGCTTTAGTGGTGTTAAATACTTGGCTATTGCGTTTATTATTTCCAATTTTAGCCGTGGACATGGCAATTTTTGCCTCAGAGCAAGGCTGGGGAATGTTTAATTATTGGCAATTCAATCCTTACCTAGAAATTATCCTAAGCATTGTGTTATTAGATATGGCAGTTTACTTTCAGCATGTGTTATTTCATGCCGTGCCTGTGTTTTGGCGATTGCACCGCTTACATCATTCGGATTTAGATTATGATGTAACCACAGGGACACGATTTCACCCTATCGAAATTATGTTATCAATGTTGATTAAATTAGCCGTAGTGATTGTATTAGGTGCCTCACCTGTCGCCGTATTATTGTTTGAAATTATTTTAAATGCCACCGCCATGTTTAATCATGGCAATGTTTATTTGCCTAGCTCTGTTGATAAAGTATTACGCTATTTTCTAGTCACACCTGATATGCACAGAGTGCATCATTCCATTGAATATCGAGAAGCGAATAGTAATTTTGGTTTTAATTTACCGTGGTGGGATTATTTGTTTGGTACGTATCAAGCTCAAGCAAAAAAATCACATACTGAAATGACCATTGGTATTGATTTGTTTAGAGATAAACGGTATTTGAAAATACATTGCTTATTAATACAGCCATTTTTGGACAAAAATCATGGCTATTCAATTCGTAAGTAGTCTAGCTAATAGTTGAATCTGTTTTACGATAAGTTTGGATTGATTTTACAGTATAGGCGGTCATGGTTTTTTTATGTTGTTCATTGAGTACTAGGGTTTTTTCAGTTTGTTCTGCAGTAACAATTTCTGATACTAGTTGGTAAACTTCATTCGTGATTAAAATACTATTAGGGGCAGTAACACCTTGCAGTCTTTCTGTAATATTAACATTAGTGCCAATCACGGTAAAATCACGGCGATGTAATTGGCTACCAATATCACCCATAATCACTTGACCATAATGAATGCCAATCCGAATTTGCAGGTCTAAGTTTGTCGCTTGGCATAATTCAGGCATGGCTTGTAAAATGTCATAGGCTGAACAAATGGCTCGATGTGCACCGTCCCCTTCATGACCAAAAATGGCAAATACTTTGTCCCCAATAAATTTATCAATAATGGCATCATAATAAAGCAAAATACTGGTTATTTTTTCAAAACAAGTGTTTAAAATAGCAATCACTTCTTGGGCCGAACGTGTTTCACATAAGGCACAAAAATTAACCAAATCAGCGGATAAAATGGTACGATTTTTGACCCAAGCAGGTTGTTCTTTTTGGCTATAACCAACCTGCATTTGTTTAGCAACCGCATGCACGGTTTCATCAGAAAGATAACGTCTAATGGCTCGTTGTTCTTGTTGGATTCTATTTTCTGCTAATACTCGTTCAACTTCAGCAACTAAACGTTCTGGTTTAAAGGGTTTTGATAAAAAGGCTTGAATGCCTGTGGAACGCATTTTGACTTGATGGGCTTGTGAATCACGGGCGCTGATCACAATAATTGGAATGTCCATAGTCTTAAGGTTTTTTCTAACCTTTTGGCAAAATTGATAACCATCGATTTCAGGCATCATATAATCAACCGTAATCAAGTCATAGTTATTTTTTTCCAGTCGTCTCAGTCCTTCTTGACCATGTTTGGCTTCATCGACATGAAAACCTTGGGTTTTAAATGCTTGGGTAATCATACTACGGACAATAGCAGAATCTTCTACGACTAAAATTCGTTCTTTACGCCGAGTAGATTCACTGCCTGACATACGGCGAACTCGAACAAGTAGTTCATTAATAAATACGGGTTTAGTAATATAGTCATCTGCTCCTGCATCAAAGGCATGATAAATATCTTCGTCTTGATCTTTGGACGATAACATTAACACAGGAATATTTTTAATATTTTGCGATTTAATAGCTCGACATAGGGTAAAACCATCAACTTTTGGCATATCAACATCGGCAATCACCATATCAATTTCTTGTTCCGCCAACATACGCAGGGCTTCTTCACCATTCCACGCCTGTAAGACATTATAACCTTCTTGAATCAATGGGGGGACGACGATTTTATGTAGAACTTGGCTATCATCCACCAATAAAATATTACGTTGCCCTAAAAATAGTTTTTCAACAATTTCAATCACATCTTCCGCAGAAAATGGAATGGTTAGAAAATGAGCAACATGGTGTTGAAATACTTCACGGGATAATTCAATATCAGACGATAATAAAATCAAATTAGCATTTTGTAGGGTAGGATGATTTTTTAGACGATCACAAAGATCAAAACCATTGGCAGCTTTGAGCATACTTTTTAGAAATATAATTCTGGGTTCAATACTGGCTAATTTGTTAATAAGATTTGGGGTATCCGATTGTAATACATGGACTTCAAAGCGTTTTGGGTCTAACGATTGTTCAATAATTCGATTCACCATTCCCGATTCTGTTAACAGTACGACTTGTGTTAGCCAGTTGTTTGTTGACAAATTATCCATTACAATTTAAAACCTTTAACCCTTAAACCAAAGATTAACCCGAAGATAAGATAAGCGTAGCAGAAACTCAGACAAATCTAAAATCATTATTAGTGGATAACGATGATAAGAATTTTACATACTTCTGATTGGCATTTAGGTCATAGCTTACGGGGTTTTTCCCGATACTATGAACATCAGAAATTTCTGAAATGGCTATTGTCTATGCTAAAGCAACAAGCCATTGATGCCTTATTGGTTGCAGGTGATATGTTTGATTCTGCCAATCCTTCCGCTGAATCACAACAATTATTTTATCAATTTTTGGTTAATGCAAAACAACAACAACCCAATTTAGATATTATTATTATTGCAGGCAATCACGATTCAGCCAATCGTTTGGATGCCCCTGAGTCCTTATTAAAACAACTTAATATTAATGTCGTTGGGCAGGCTAAGAAAAAATCTGAGCAGTTAATTTTGCCCTTAACTGATAATAAGGGTCATATCAAAGCATGGTGTGTTGCAGTACCGTTTTTACGACCTACTGATTTAGCTGAGATTGAGGATGAAAGTTTAGACCCCCTAGTGGAAGGTGTGAGGAAATTTTATGCGGATTTGTTGACACAGGCAAAAAAACAATGCCAAGCAGATCAGGCTATAATAGCAATGGGGCATTGTTATATGTCAGGTGGTCAGTCATCGGAAGGTAGTGAACGTAAAATTTTAGGCGGTAATCAACATGCTTTACCCGTGGATATTTTTGCTCAAGATTTGACTGATTTAGCCTATGTGGCACTAGGGCATTTACATAAACCACAAGAAGTCGCAGGTTTTGAGCATATTCGTTACAGTGGTTCGCCTTTGCCTTTATCAGTCGTTGAAGCCGATTATCCCCATCAAGTCGTCATTGTAGATATTGACAATGCTGATGTTAGCAATATTAATAGCCAAAGGATTCCTAGGGCAGTGGATATGATTCGCTTACCTAAAAAAGGTGAAGCAACTTGGGAGCAATTGTTATTGTTATTATCAAAATTGCCTGTCAATCAGGGGCAAGACAAAGCAACTTGGGCGTATTTAGATATTCATATTCGTTTAACACAACCCCAACCACAATTAGCCCAATTAATTGAACAACAACTTGATGATAAGGCAGTGCGTTTATTACGGATTCATCCTTATTATCAAGGCAAGCAACAAAGTTTAGCTCAAGTTCAAGCTGAATTAAATTTAGAAGATTTAAAGCCTGAACAAGTATTTGAACATTGTTATCAACAACAATATGATCAATTCCCTTCCGAAGCCCTACATAAAACTTTTTTGCAATTATTATCGGAATGTCAGCAAGGCATGGATTGATGAAAATTTTAGTGATTCGAGGCAAAAATCTCGCCAGTTTAGCGGGGGAATTTGAGCTGAATTTAGCCCAATCGCCCATTGCTGATGTTGGATTATTTGCGATTACAGGTAAAACAGGTTCAGGTAAAAGTACCTTACTGGATGCGATTTGTTTAGCATTGTTTGACCGTTACCCACGTTTGGAGACAGGGTTAGGGGTTGATATTGGACTCAAAGACAACAAAATAAAAAGTTCGCATCCGAGTTCTATTTTTAGACGAGGATGTGCGGAAGCCTATGCCGAAGTTGAGTTTATTGGTCAGCAACAACAACACTATCGATCACGTTGGCACATTCGGCGAGCTAGGGGCAGAGCCGAGGGTAAAATTCAGGCTCAAACCATGAGTTTAGAGCGATTAAGTGATCATAAAGTTTGGAAAGGAAAAAAAACCGAGGTATTAGCTGAAATTGAACAGTCTTTAGGCTTAAGCTTTGAACAATTTCAACGCTCAGTATTATTAGCACAAGGCGATTTTGCGAGATTTCTCAAAGCGAAATCGGATGAACGTGCCAGCTTATTAGAAAAAATGACAGGAGCGAATATTTATACTGAGTTGTCCATACTCGCCCATCAAAAAGGCAATTTACAACAACAAAAACTCATCGATTTGGAACAAAAAATTCAAGCCTTAGTATTACTAAGCCCAACCGAACAACAACAATTCGCTGAAAAATTAAAACAACAACAACAATTACAACAACAATTAGCCACACAGTTACAACAACTCAAACAACAGCAACAATGGTATCAAAAACAGCAACAGTTACAAGGGCAACTAGAACAGCAACAACAACAATGGCAGGATTGGCAAAAAAAATGGCAAGATATTGAGCAACAAGAACAGCAATTACAACAAGCCAGCGAAAATTTAGAACAACAAATTCAACAACAACAGCCGAAACTAGATCAAGCCAAGCATTTAGTCGGGCAGTTGCAAGTATTAACCCAACAAAAACGCCAATTAACTCAACAACAACAATCTCATCGAGATCAAATAACAATACGACAAAAACAATGGCAAGTTTTTGCACAGCAATATCAACAATTCAAATGCCAATATCAACAACAACAGCAACAATTGCAGGCATTCAATATGAGTATGGAAAATAATTTAGTTGCTGATTGGCAAGTATTAGAACTAAGTCAACAACAATTGCTTAATTTGCAAGACTTATTACCACAGCTACAAAAATTATTGCAAGCTGAGCAACACTGTCCTATTTGTGGTGCAACGGAACATCCTTATCGTCATCATCCACATTGGATTGAACAACAGCAATACCAAACAAAACGCTTATTATTACAGCAGCAGTTGCAAGGTTTAAAACTCAAAATTGATGATTTAGAACATCAAAAAACCGCATACCAGCAACAATTAAACATTTATCAACAACAGCAACAGCAAACAGAACAACAGCTATCAGCGTTAATTACTGAGATGGAAAAGTTACGTCAGCAGCAGCAACAATTATTGCAAGGTCAAAGCATTGCACAAATTGAACAAACTTGGCAACAACAACGCCAACAACAACAGCAACAACAACAAGCGATTCAACAGGGTTTACAACAAAAAGCAGAATTATTGGGACAGGAGAAGGTTTATCAACAGCAATTACGCCAACACCAATTGAATCAACCATCACTCACTGAACTAGAATTAAATGATAAGTTGGCTTACCTCCAACAAGCCCATGAACAAAGCTTTACCGACATAGCAGAAATAAAACAACAATTAACGCAACAACAACAAGCACAACAGCACTATCAGCAATTATCCCGAGACTATCAAAAACAACAGCAACAAAGCCAATTATGGCAACAATTAAAAGATGTGATTGGCTCTAGTGATGGTAAAAAATTTCGGCGTTTTGCTCAAAGTTTGACTTTAGATGTATTATTGACTTATGCCAATCATTATTTAGCGGATTTTTCTAAACGCTATTCTTTACAACGAGTCCCTCATAGTGATTTAGAGTTACAATTGGTGGATAAAGCCTTAGGGAATGGATTGCGTTCCGTGCATTCTTTGTCAGGCGGTGAAAGTTTTTTGGTATCTCTAGCCTTAGCCTTAGCCTTAGCATCAATTTCATCACAACATATCCAAGTAGAATCGTTGTTTATTGATGAGGGTTTTGGCAGTCTGGACAGTGAAACTTTAGATATTGTATTATCCGTATTAGAGGCTTTGCAGGCGACAGGCCGACAAATTGGTATTGTCTCTCATATTCCTACCTTAGTAGAACGAATTGGAGTGCAAGTAAAAGTTATAACTAAAACTAAGGGCTGTAGCGAAGTTAAAGTGGAATATTGTTATTAATTGTAAAACTTGCTAATTGTTGTCAGAATTTTTTACAACTAAATGATATTAGTTAATTTGTTGATAATATTACATTAATTATTTAGATAATAGAATTTTATTTTATAAACTGTCAATTTTTTTTACATTTCTTATCTAAAAGTTGCTAGAATTAAAGTAATGAATATAAATTTTAAATAAAAAATAAAAAAAACTATTGCATGATGATTGGCTTATAATCATTGGTCTATATTTTGCTTAACCATATCAATGGTAAGACTTCTAATTTTAGAACAATAGTTTTATACTATATGTGTTTTTCAGATTTTTTAGGATATCACAATGGCTTACAAAATTTACAAGCAGTTTATCCTTACTGTGTTTTTAGGGTTGTTTAGTGTTTCAAGTTGGGCGGTGTTGATTGATGATTTTTCTGTCAGTCAAAACATTATTGATTATGCTTTTCCTTTTGATGGTTTTTCGGGAACTTTGCTATCTCCTCCGGCAGGATCTTTACATCAAGGTACGCAAACATCAAGTTCCTCTACTATTATTGGTGCGGCTAATGGAAATGGGCAACGTGATATGTATGCAAAGGTCATACAAAATACCAACCCTTCAAATCTGACTTCTCAGGTTTTAGGTAGTTTAAACAAATGGACAATTAGTAATAATGATGGCGTGCAGTCTAGCAACAAATTAGTTTGGGATGGCACAGCTTCTAATACTCCTGCAAATACAACCGAATTTGATAGTAATAGTTTTATTGATTTTTCAGGTTTAAGTAGCTCTGACTTGTTGACTGGTACAGGTGGTACTGTAGCAACCGCAGGGATGTTGTTGAAAGTTTTTACTCAAGATTTGACGGGTATGAGTATTACCTTAACAATCTATCAACAGGGTAGTAGTAGTGATTATATTTTTGCAAATCTCGCCAATATTCCTGCTTTAGATTTTGGTACTGCTAGCATCTTACAGTTAGCTTTTAATGGTTTTACTTTAGTTCAAGGTGGCGTAACACAGGGTAGTCCAGTTGATGCAGATTTTGAGGCAATAGTAACGGATGTTGGGGCGATTGTATTAGAAATAGCTGGACCCGTTGCATTAGATGCTTCCTTAGGTTTACTTGAGTCTGATATTTTGATTCAACTTCCTGAACCTTCTGTATTGCTGTTATTCCTATTTGGCTTATCCCCATTAATAACTTTTGCTCGCTATAAATTGTTATATGCGGTTCCTATGATCATAAGAAACTCTAATATGATGCTAGTGGCCGTTTAGTTTAAGCTAAATAAATATCAAAGCGAATGGTTTTTTCGATAATTTGATAACTTGGCAACTGCCCATTCAGATAAACTCCTAAGCGAGGTCGTTTTACCACGATCTTGCTTTTTTGTTTTAAAGCCATCGCTAATAATTGATCCGCCTTATCATCTTGACCTAGTAAAGTTTGTAATATCTGCATTTCTTTTTTGACTAAGGCAGATTTTTTGCGATTGGGATACATGGGGTCTAAGTAAATTATATCAATGTTTTGTTGGCTTAGGTCTTGTTGTAAATAGTTTAGGCTGTTTTCTAGCTTGGTCTGCATTCCCACGCAGGAGCGTGGGAACGAGAACTGGTTCAGGCGTTGTAGACCGTCTTGAAGTAAGGCAAAAATAATGGGATGTCGTTCTAAAGCAATGACATTAGCACCATGATAGGCTAACACAAAACTATCTTTACCTAAGCCTGCGGTCGCATCCAAAATCGTCAGTCCCTGTTTTTTATGCAATCCCACTGCTTTTAACAAGCCTTGTTTTTTATCCTGACAGCGTTTTAGAAATTTTTTTTCAGTAAAATCACAATAAATTGGGCGGAAATTTTCAGTGTTGGATGCTAATTGCAAAATGCCTTGTTTATTATAAGACAAGGCAAATTTTGGAGCTAATTGTTGTTTTAAAATCGTTAAATCAAGCGACATTTTCAGGCAAATAACTCGACCAATCTATGCTCAAATCACCAAACACAAAGAAAAAAGGATTGAGTAAAGACTCTTTTTGATTATATTGCAATACCTGCATATCTAAAGTCGTTACTTTACCGCCTGCTTGTTCCACAATACATTGAGCGGCTGCTGTATCCCATTCCGAGGTTAATGCTAAACGGGGATAAATATCGGCTTGACCATCCGCAACCAAACATAGTTTTAAGGAACTGCCCATAGAAAGCAAATCATAATCACCTAAATTGGCTAAAAAGCCTTGTAAAACTTCACCTTTATGCGAACGACTGCCTGCAACTAGTAATGGTTGACGAGTGTTAGTGCGGACGGTAATTTTTTGTGGGGGTTGTTGAGTTTGTTGTTTCCATGCTCCTTGACTTTGGCAAGCAAAATATAACAAGCCTGACACAGGTACATAAACCACCCCTAATACAGATTTACCTTGTTCAATTAAGGCAATATTAACCGTAAATTCGCCATTTTTTTTGATAAATTCTTTGGTGCCATCTAAGGGATCAATTAACCAATAGCGTTGCCATGTTTGGCGGGTTGTAAAATCAATGTTAGCCGATTCTTCCGATAAGATTGGAATGTCTGGGGTTAATTGGCGTAATGCCTTAACAATGGTGTGATGTGATGCTAAATCAGCGGTAGTTAATGGCGATTGATCCGCTTTTTTTTCAATAGTAAAGTCAGTTTCATAAATCGCTAAAATTTTTTCACCTGCTTGTTTAGCAATACCACAAACCGTACTCAGGTAATCACAATAACTTGACATAATCAACGTCTAACCTTCAAAATTACCATCGTAGCAAAATTAGGGGGAATCAGCAATGCAATGGCATACTATTAATACGGTGTTTTTAGATATGGATGGCACTTTATTAGATTTACATTTTGATAATTATTTTTGGCAAGAATATGTGCCTTTAGCCTATGCGAAAAAATTTAATATTGATTTAGAGCAAGCGAAAGCCAAACTTTATCCTGAGTTTGAACAAATGATGGGACATATTAATTGGTATTGTATTGATTACTGGAGTCAGAGTTTAGACTTAGATATTTTATTATTAAAACAAGAAGTTGAGCATTTAATTGTGCTGCAACCTTATGTTATTAATTTTTTAAAATTTTTACAGCAATTACAAAAACGGGTCGTGTTAGTCACCAATGCTCACCAAAAAACTTTACATTTAAAAATGGAAAAAACAGCATTAGCAGGGTATTTTGATGCGATGGTCTGTTCCCATGCCTTTAAAATGCCCAAGGAACATCCTGAATTTTGGTCAATGTTACAAACGATTGAGCCTTTTGATAAAAACAAAACGGTATTTTTTGATGATAGCTTGCCAGTATTATTATCTGCAAAAAATTATGGGATTCGATATTTATATGCCATGAGCCAACCTGACACCAAATTACCTAAGCGAGAAATTAATGAATTTCCAAGTATCCGTTATTTTTATGAGTTAATGCCTTAAATCACAGCAGATCAAAGAAAATAATTTATTTATGAGTAAAACAAATAGTGCTTCCATATGGTTTAGCAAACAAGTATTAGCTTGGTATCAAAGATCGGGACGTAAAGATTTGCCTTGGCAACAAAATCCCAGTTTATATCGAGTTTGGGTATCTGAAATTATGTTACAACAAACTCAGGTAAAAACGGTTATTCCATATTATTTAAAATTTATGCAGCAATTTCCTGATATTAGCAAACTGGCTGTTGCTGAGATTGATTTAGTCTTACATTATTGGTCAGGGTTAGGGTATTACTCTCGGGCAAGAAATTTGCACAAAACGGCTCAAATAATTCAAGACCAATATCAAGGTCAATTTCCCACACAATTTGAACAAGTATTCGCATTACCTGGCATCGGTCGTTCAACTGCGGGTGCGATTTTGGCATTGGCGTTAGAACAAATTCATCCAATTTTAGATGGCAATGTCAAACGAGTTTTAGCTCGTTATCAAATGATTGAAGGCTGGTCGGAAAAAGTATTTTGGCAATGGGCAGAATATTATTTACCGCAACAGTCAATTCGGGCTTATACGCAGGCAATGATGGACTTAGGGGCTAATATTTGTACTCGAACTCAGCCACAATGCAAACAATGTCCCTTACAATTACGATGTCAGGCTTATCAAAATCAATGTCAGTTAGAATTTCCGCAAAAAAAGCCCAAAAAATCTCGACCAATACAAAAAAAGCGGTTGTTAATTTTACAGTATAACAACCAAATTTTATTACAACAACGTCCGCCCACTGGTATTTGGGGTGGATTATGGAGTTTTCCTGAATGCGATTGGGAACAAGAGATTACTCAGTTTTGTTTACCATTCATTTCAGGTACAATAGCAAGCATTAGGTATGGGGAAGTGATACAACATGACTTTAGTCATTTTCGTTTACAGTTGTTGCCTTGTTATATTCAGCTAAAATCTAAGGATTTACAAGTATCGGAATCTAAGCCGTTGCTCTGGTATAATTTGGCACAGCCTCCTGCCATTGGCTTGGCAAAACCAACCACTGATTTAATTCAGCAATTACAACTAACAACAAATCTAAGGAAAAATCAATGACTCGTATGGTAGAATGTATTAAATTAAAACAACAGGCCGAAGGCTTAGAACATCCGCCCTATCCTGGGGAATTAGGGGAAAAAATTTATCAACAAGTATCTAAGCAAGCCTGGCAATTATGGTTAAAACATCAAACCATGTTGATTAATGAATATCGTTTAACCCCGATTGATCCTAAGCATCGGAAACTGTTAGAACAAGAAATGGAAAAATTCTTTTTTGGAGAAGGCAGTGAAGCGCCCGCTGATTATATTCCACCTGCCCAATAACATTATTAATATTTTGCTACTACTACTTGTAGTAGTCTCTTTAAATGCGTGTAATACCGTCAAGCAATATGATCGTGGCAAGCGTTTACAAGATATTTTGTGGCAACATCAAAAAATGGTACGTTGGGGCAAGTTTTCGGCATTAGTGATGTTTTATGATCCAGAAAAACTAGCACAATATCCCATGCCTGATACTCAAAAATTAAAGCAAATTAAAATTGTTGACTACAATGTTGAATATTCCAATTTTTCCAAAGATGGATCTGAGTTTTATCAAATTGTTGAGATTGAATATTATCATGAAAGAACAGGCGTTGTCGGTCATGTTGAAGATAAACAAGTCTGGAAGTTTGATGAAGCGAAAAACCACTGGTTTTTAACCACCGCTTTTCCTACTATCAAATAATATTTGACAAAATATTCATGCTTAAGGTAAGATGCTTGCTTCTTTTAAGACTGGCCAGATAGCTCAGTCGGTAGAGCAGAGGACTGAAAATCCTCGTGTCGATGGTTCGATTCCGTCTCTGGCCAACAGTTTTATTTTAAATCGTTCTATCACTATTATTCCAGTTTAGCAATGGTTTATTTTCAATGTTGACTGTTTTCTTTAGTCGATTCTTGCGACATTAATCGTATTTTATTTAATCAATGATTAGTGGGTGATATGTAATTGTAAGACTTGGGTCTGACCATAGCGTATGATTTCTAAAGAGATTGTTTCGCCAATAATTCTAGGGCCAATAGCGGTGTGTACATGTTGTAGGTTATGAATAGGGCGTTGGTTGATTTTATTAATGATATCGCCAACTTTTAATCCTGCTTGTTCTGCCGGAGAATTTGCTTGTATTTGTAGTACCACAACACCCGGATAGGGTTGGGTATTGCTTTTTGCCAGTACTTGGATTCTAATGCCCAGCGTGCCTCGCTGTACTTGGCCATATTGAATTAAATGTTTAAGTATAGTGCTGATTAAATTTGATGGGATAGCAAAGCCAATGCCAACATTTTTGCCTTGTGAGGCTAAAATTGCGGTATTAATTCCAATCAGTTTTCCTTGCAAGTTGACTAAAGCACCACCAGAATTTCCGGGGTTAATGGCAGCATCGGTTTGAATAAAATCTTCATAACCTTCAATGCCTAGCCCTGTACGCCTTAAAGCACTAATAATGCCCGATGTTACCGTTTGTCCTAAGCCAAAAGGGTTGCCAATAGCAACGACAAAATCACCTACTCGTAGTTTTTCTGAATCAGCTAGGGATATGGCCGTAAGTTTCGGTGCTTGAATTTGGATGACGGCAATGTCAGTTTCAGTATCAGCACCAATGCGTTTGGCGATAAATTGGCGACCATCTGATAAGGTAACATTAATTTTATTGGCAGTGGCAATCACATGGGCATTGGTAATGACATAACCTTGAGTTTTATCAATAATCACCCCAGAACCAAGATTTTTTAATGGGGTCAAGCTCTTCTTTTGGAAAAAAAATTGAAACACAGGATCATTGTTATTGATGCTTTGCTTGGGGTCGGTTTCAGTTGAAATATTGACTACCGCAGGTGCGACTTGCTCTAGCATGGGGGCTAAGCTGGTTGTAAGGTTTGGAAAATGTGCGGCCGTTGTTGTTATATAAGCTACTAAGAGTAAACAATAAAATATTTTTATTAATGGCATTTATAAACCCATTGATTACGTTCAAATTTAAAAAACTAATGGTAATATTTTTTTTACATTCTATTATAATCTTTTATTATGATGTTCAATTGGAAAATTATGTTAAAATTATTTTACCTATTATTAGGACTCTTTATTTTAGGCAATGCTGTGACTGCAAAGGCAAGAAATTGTACTGTTTTTTCTCAATATGACTTGGAGCAACGTAAACAATATTGGCAGGGTATGCTTGCTGAACAACCACAGCGACGTGTGTTAGGTTGGTTAGTTGGGATTGAACCGCCATTGCCAATGGCAAAAAATGAAGCCACTCGGCAAATAACTTGTTTGTTATCAGCCGTATCACAACAAGCAGAACTACAATCCGTCCATTCCTTTAGTTATAAAGTTTATTCCAGCTATCGTAATTTTTATCGTCAAAAATCCATTTGGTTAAGAAAATATCATTTTCGAGGGGCGGCCTTTGATAAAATTTCGGCATATGCCAAGCAAGTCTGTAAAAATTTATTAGCACCGACTGATACTCGTTGGCAACCTTCTAATATTAATCATAGAAAATGTTGGAAAAATTATTTAACGGCAACTGAACGGCAACAAGAAATTTTGCAAGCATCGTCAGCACCTGGGATTTCAAGACATCATTGGGGAAGTGATTTTGATATTCTAGACCCTGATATGAATCCTACTCATTGGCAAAGCAATGGTCAATATGCCAAGGTTTATGTTTGGTTAAAAACCAATGCTAAAAATTATGGTTTTATCCAAGCCTATGACCAGCACCAAATTGAACGCCAGCCTGCCTATATGGAAGAAGGCTGGCATTGGTCTTATTATCCTATTGCCCAAGCATTGCTAGAGTATGCTAAAGTCCACGAAGCAAAGCTTGAAAGTATTTTATCGGCCCAGTGGAAACATCAGGTGGAATATTCGTATATCCAGAATAATTGGCAGTCTTTTATGTTTAATGTTGCCGAATCATTGTATAATTAAAGGTTAGTTAATATGCTCATATTTATATTTTATCATAACTGAGGAGGTTTTATGTCCATTCGTTTTAGTATTATGTCATGTATTTTTTTTATGGGGTTTGGCAGTAGTGTTTTAGCAACTGAGCTTGTTGAAACCGATAATAATACTGTACAAACTGTCAATGCAACCGCTGTTAACACAGAAGCGCTTAAAACTGAGGCTAAAGTAACTAAAACTGAAGTTGAAGACCTTGTAGCGAAAGATGTGAAGGCGGAAGTTAAAGTAGAAGCCGTTAAGGAAGACGAAGTTGAAGCAGAAGCTGGCGTAGAAGCACTTAAAGCAGCGCAGGTTAAAGCAGAAACGAATGCTGAGGCGAATAAAACTGAAGCTAAGGTCGACAATTTAAAAGCAGACATTAAAACCAAAACTAATGTTTCAGAAACAAAAGCTGAAGCGTCTGACAACACGCAATCATCTCCAGATAAATTATTACAAGCCTCCCTAAATAAAGTTTTAGAGGCATTATCTACTGATGAAAAACAAGACATCACAGCAGTTTTTTTATTAGTGAATGAGAATTTAGCACAATATTTTGATTTTAAATCAATGGCGAGACAAGTCATAGGTTTAGGTCAGTATTTTAGAATGACTGTATCAGAACAACAAGCGATTACCGATGAATTGCAACAAATGTTTTTGGTAGGCTTAGCGGATAATTTAGTCAAATACCAAGGGAAAACCGTGAAATTTTTACCCCCTACAAGATGGGGACGTAGAGTGATGGTTAGGGCATTACTGTTTGCCGCCGATAAACTTTATCCTGAACGTTTAGAATTTCGTTTTCATTATGTTGACGATACATGGAAAGTGTATGATATGCGGATTAATGGTGAAAGTTCTTTAGGTTTTTATCGTAGCCATTTTCAGCATAAACTGTATGAACAACGTATCAAATCATTGATTAAATAATAAAATATAATAATGGCTAATTCTGACGATTATCCCCAGAAAATTGGCAAAACCATGATAAGCATGGCATGGCTGGTTATTTTGTTGCTACTTACTTGGTTTTTTCATAATTGGTATTATCCCAATCAAACAGTGGAAGGTCAAGTAAGTGTTGAAGGGGTAAGAGAAGTTAAATTAAAACGCAATCCACAAGGGCATTATTTAGCTTCGGGTATGGTTAATCAACAAGCCGTGGTATTTTTATTAGATACGGGTGCAACTGATGTGGCTTTATCAGAAGAATTAGCAGATAAATTACAATTGCGAAAGATCGGTCCAATTTCAGTAATGACAGCAGTAGGTGAAGTCAAAGCGTATCACAGTGTATTAAAACAAGTGCAATTAGGCAATATTATTTTATATAATATTACTGCGACAGTTTTACCTAATGCGAGTGGTGATGAAGTATTGTTGGGTATGAGTTTTTTAAAGCATTTAGAGCTGATCCAACGGGGTGATTCTTTACTAATCCGACAACTTTGATTTTAAAAGCAAACATTATGTGTATGATAAAAAGAGCGATTTTATTGTTATTGGTTATAATGGTCAGTTATCCGTGTTTTGCACGGGAGCCCATGTATGTAGCAGTCGTTGATTTTAGTGTTACAGGTGATTTAGGTTTTCAGGACCCAGGTAAGGGAATTGCACAAATGATGATTCATCCCTTACAGCAAACGCACCAATTTAAACTATTTGAACGGATTTTATTAAGAAAAGTATTGGACGAACAATATTTTTCAGAAACTGAAAATGTCGATGACCAAAAACGTGCGAATAAAGCTGGGGAGTTGTATGGGGTTGCAGGTATTGTAACAGGTAGTGTTGTGCAATGGGGGGATACTATTACAGTTACCGCACAATTACTGGATACTACCACCGGTGAGTTGTTAAAAAGTGCGCAAGTACATAGTGCTTTATCGAGAATTAGCGAATTACCACAAACTCAACTGCCAAAATTAGCAAAAATGTTAGCTGGCAAAGAAATGGATGAGCTAACAAATCCAGTTGTACAGCCCGACTATCAAACGCCTAAAAAAGTTGAACAAGGGCATTTAACGGTTCGCTCTAATGTCTATCAAGATCAGGTGTGGATTAATAATAAGTCCTACGGCTCTACTCGTTTGGATGTGAATTTACCTGAGGGACAGTATGAGATTAGGGTGAGCAAATCAGGTTATGATGATTGGATGACCTCAATCTTTTTATCGGCAAATAGTCATGAAACCTTACGTGCAAATTTAAAAAAAATGGATTCTGATTGGTCACATCCCTCTGATCGTCAGTCTATTGATCAGTTGCGCAATATTTTAGGTGGACAGCCTGAGCATCAAACTTCAAAAAGTTTTAATGCTTCAGGCAGTTATGACGATGGGGTCGATGCTTATGATGCAGGCAATTACAAAAAAGCCTATGATATTTTTTTCACACTGGCGAAAGAGCAGAATCATATTGATGCTCAGAATTATTTGGCTTATATGTATCGTGAAGGTATTGGTGTTAGGATTGATTATTATCAAGCGGCTTATTGGTATCAAAAAACAGCGGATCAAGGCAGTGCCTTAGGTCAAGTGGGTATTGGGCGTTTATATGAAACAGGCCGTGGCGTGCCTAGAGATTATCAAAAAGCCATTTACTGGTATAGAAAGGCAGCAAATCAAGGGGACGCTTTAGGGCAAAGTAATCTTGGGATTATGTATAGAGATGGTTTAGGGGTAAAACGTGATTATCATGAGGCAGTGAGGTGGTTTAGAAAGTCAGCCGAGCAGGATCATGCCTCGGGTCAAGTGAATTTGGGTTATATGTATCGTAATGGTTTTGGGGTGAGGAAAAATTTACAGCAGGCCTTATATTGGTACACTAAGTCAGCGGAACAAGGTCATGAGGTCGCCCAAAATAATTTGGCAATTATGTATCGTGATGGCGATGGGGTCAATGTTGATTATAGTAAAGCGTTTTATTGGTTTGAAAAAGCGGCTAAGCAAGGTTATGCGTCTGCTCAGAACAATTTAGCAAGATTGTATGAAACGGGTAAAGGCGTGACTAAAAATGAGTATCAAGCATCTTATTGGTATGGTCAAGCAGCAAAGCAAGGCGATGCGTTAGGTCAAAGTAATTTTGGTATCATGTACCGTGATGGTATTGGGGTAAAACAAGATTATTATAAAGCCTTGGAATGGTTTAAAAAATCAGCGAATCAAGGCCATGCTTCAGGTCAAAGTAATTTAGGGTATATGTATCGTGAAGGCTTAGGGGTAACTAGAGATTATCGTATTGCGTTTCAATGGTACAAAAAAGCTGCCGATCAAAATCATGCCTCAGCCCAAAGTAATTTAGGTTATTTATATCGTGAAGGCTTAGGCGTGCCAAAAGATCGACAACAAGCCATTTATTGGTTTAAAAAAGCCGCAGCCCAAGGGGATAGCTATTCCAAGCGACAGTTACGGAAAATTGGGCAAGATTATTAGTGTTTAATACAATTATTTTCTCCAACGTTTAAATCGTTGTTGGCAATAGGCTAATAATTCGTCATAATTTCGGAAATAACGCTCAAAACCTTCATCAGCGGGAGCATCATATTCACAATAATCATTGGAATAATCACGACAAATTTGCGGGCGTTGATGATAAATGCCACAACGACCATCATCTAAAAGATGATGACAACTGGTATGAAACAATAAAAACCAACCATCTTTGTCTTTATAAATTTCAATATTTTGATGAGAAATTTGCCATAGTAATAGTTCAAAATCCAATTTTGAACGAGGGGTGTCAATATGTTGGGTGATATAACGGCAACATATTGAGCGATGGCATAGGTCACATTTATTAGTTACTGTCATTTTAAAAATTCCATTTGTTTTTAAAAAACATAGGACAAATAATAAGCGAATGATAACGATCTTGGAGATAAAGCGTGAGCAAATTATTATCTGTTTCAGATGATACCTTTGAGAAGCAAGTATTAGACGAAAATAAGCCTGTGTTAGTGCATTTCTGGGCAGAATGGTGTAGTCCTTGCCGAATGATGGAACCTATTTTAGATGATATTGCGGTAGAGTATCAAGAACAAGTAAAAGTTGTAAAATTTAATTTAGAAGATAATCAAATTATTCCTGCATTATATGCCGTTAGAGCGACACCAACATTAATTTTATTTAAGCAAGGTAGTGTTGATGCAATTTCTGTTGGACCTAAAAACAAAATGCAGTTAACGGCATTTTTAACTCAAAATTTATAGTGGACGGAATCAAATTTCTATGCTAATGTCTAGGCTATTAACCATAGTGATGTGTCTATCACTTAATTGCAGTTTACATAACTCACCTTATAGAACAAACAACCTATCTAATCTATTTTTATTATTCCTGCGGTATATCGACACTTAGCAGGAACTTGTCAACTTAATCTAATTTGAAATATTATGAATTTAACAGAACTAAAAAAGAAATCAGCAACAGAATTAATGGAAATTGCCCAATCTATGGGGATTGAGGGTGTTTCTCGGTCACGTCGTCAAGATATGATTTTCTCTATTTTGAAAGTTCATGCCAAGAACGGTGAAGATATTTATGGCGATGGTGTTTTGGAAATATTACAAGATGGATTTGGGTTTTTGCGTTCATCTGATAGTTCTTATTTAGCAGGTCCTGATGATATTTATGTTTCACCTAGCCAAATTCGACGTTTTGGATTACGCACGGGGGATACCATTTCAGGAAAAATCCGACCACCAAAAGATAATGAACGTTATTTTGCCTTGTTAAAGGTAAGCGAGATCAATTACGAACCGCCCGAAAATGCGAAAAACAAAGTATTGTTTGAAAATTTAACGCCATTATTTGCTGATCAACGTTTTATGATGGAAATGGGTAATGGTAGTACAGAAGATATGACACCGAGAGTGATTGAATTAGTTGCTCCCATTGGTAAAGGTCAACGAGGACTGATTGTTTCGCCACCCAAAGCAGGTAAAACCATGATGTTGCAAAGCATTGCAAGTTCTATTTCTAACAAACATCCTGAATGTTATCTGATTGTATTACTGATTGATGAACGCCCAGAAGAAGTGACTGAAATGAAACGCTCAGTGCGTGGGGATGTGATCTCAAGTACCTTTGATGAACCTGCTAGTCGTCATGTACAAGTCGCAGAAATGGTAATTGAAAAAGCCAAACGTTTAGTTGAACATAAAAGAGATGTCGTTGTATTACTCGATTCAATTACTCGATTAGCCAGAGCATATAATACGGTTGTGCCGTCTTCAGGTAAGGTGTTGACAGGCGGGGTTGATGCTAATGCACTGCAACGACCCAAAAGATTTTTTGGTGCCGCCAGAAATATTGAGGAGGGGGGGAGTTTAACGATTATTGCGACTGCTTTAATTGATACAGGCTCTAAAATGGATGAAGTCATTTACGAAGAGTTTAAAGGGACAGGTAATATGGAGCTACATTTAGATCGTCGTATCGCTGAGAAACGCATTTATCCTGCCATTCATTTAAACCGTTCAGGAACACGCAAAGAAGAATTATTAACTGATCCAGATGAGTTACAAAAAATGTGGATTTTGCGTAAAATTTTACATCCTATGGATGAGATTGCATCAATGGAGTTTATTTATGATAAACTAAAAGCAACTAAGACGAATGGCGAGTTTTTTGAGGCAATGAAACGCTCTTGACTTAAAAGTATGCTAAACTTACACAGTGATAAGCGTTAGGTACATAGAATCAAAGGTGGTAATTAGGTGAATCGGCTGATTAAAGCGTTGTCATTGTTATTTTTAAATATGCTCATTGGGTTTAATGTTTATGCCATACCTAATTTTCAAACAATTGATCCTTATGTTGTTTGTATTGAAACTGCTTTGGATCACAATCGTAAAAGAGTGGGCAGTGGTTTTTTTATTTCACCCACCGTTATTGCTACCGTATTTCATCAGGTGAAAGATCAACAGAATATTACCGTATTTTATAGCGATGGTAATAAGACTGAGGCACGCTTAATTGGAGCGCATGTACAACATGATGTGGCTTTGTTACAAGTAAGGACACCTGCGAATCATCCATTGATATTAGGTCAATTGCAAGATATTCATTTAGGGGATGAAGTGTTTACCATTGGTTGTCCTTTGGGTTATGAACATACCTTATCGAAAGGCTTTATCAGTCATAAAAATCGTCAAGTTAATGACGAAACCTTGATTCAAATTGATTTAACCGTAAATCAAGGGAATAGTGGTGGTCCTTTGCTTAATAGCCAAGGTAAAGTGATTGGCATGATTTATGGTTTTTTAAAAGATTCCGAGCGGATTAATTTTGCAATTTCTGCTGATAAAATCAATGATTTGTGGCAACAAGTGCAATCAAAATTAAATCCACTCAGTTATGAAATCAAACAATTATGGCAAAAAGCAGTACAGTCGAAAGATCCCATTACCCAAATTGAATATTATCACCAAATTATTTTGAAGCGTCCCGATTTTGCTAAAGCATATTTTAACCAAGGTTTAGCTTTTTATCGTATTGGGCAATATGAACGTGCACAAGCCAGTTTTAAACAAGCAACAGAAAAACAGTCAGGATATTATCAAGCCTATACTAACTTAGGGTTAACCTTGTTTAAATTGGGTCGATATAACGAGGCAAAAGTTGCTTTAATTAAAGCGATTAGTATTGAACCCAAATATGTATTTGCTTATTCAAATTTGGCCATTGTTTATGAACGGGGTCTAGGTGATGTGGCATCGGCTAAAAAAACTTATATAAGACTACTGCAATTGGATTTAACTACACAACAGCAACAAGAAATTCGTCATCGGTTAAAACGATATTCTAATATTCAATAGTTAGGGAACTACCATGAGTGATACGGCACAACAAGACATACCAGAAAAGTTGGGTAGATATGATGTTGAATCAATGCTAGGACAAGGGGCAATGGGGATTGTCTATAAAGCAAAGGATTCAGTGATTGAACGAGAAGTTGCTTTAAAAGTAATTCGTAAAGATTTACTAGACCAACGAGATGCTAGTGATGTTTTAGCAAGATTTCGTCAAGAAGCCAAAGCAGCAGGACGATTGCAACATCCTAATATTGTCAATGTTTATGACTATGGTGAAGATGGTGATTTGGCATATATTGCAATGGAATATATTCGAGGCAAGGAGTTAAAATCATTTTTTGATGCGAATGAACGTTTTGACATTGAAGATATTGTGAAAATTATGACACAATTATTGGATGCTTTGGAATTTTCGCATAATGCTGGGGTGATTCATCGGGATTTGAAACCTGCGAATATTTTTGTCTTGGACAATGGTTCGGTCAAAATTGCTGATTTTGGCATTGCTAAGTTAGACTCTTCTCATTTGACTCAGGCAGGAACTGTCATGGGAACACCCAGTTATATGTCGCCCGAACAATTTATGGGACAACCGGTCGATAGGCGTTCTGATCTATTTTCTATGGGGGTGATTTTATATCAATTTCTGACATCTGAGAAACCGTTTACAGGTTCTATGACAACTATTATGCATAAAGTGCTAAATACAGTACCATTAAAACCGTCGATTTTGAATATGCAAATGCCAGAACAATTTGATGAAGTGGTATTGAAAGCCTTAGATAAGCGACCTAAGTATCGCTTCCAAACTGCAAAAGAGTTTATTGAGGCTTTAGAAAAAGCCCATAAGGGCGAAATGATTGCACCGAAAACCAAAGCAGATGCGACTATCGTAGGCAGTGCTGATCTTGAAAGCACTATGATGTCCCCACGGCAAAATTCTAATGCTCAAGAAACCATGTATGCCAGATCGCCTGTTAAGGCGAATCAAACGGCAGCTAATGTATCACCAGTGCAAGATAATGTTCCAACTAAGAAATCATTGCCAATTTTATGGATAGCGATTGGTTTATTTGCTGTGATTATTGCAATGGCAGGTGTCATGATTATGCAAAATCTCAAACCCAGTGGTGAGGTTGATGCCAATAATCCGCAGTCAAGTGCTAATAATACGATTGGTGATAATGCGACTAGCCAAGTTGTCGCTGGATCTGGTTTTCTTAAAGTATCCAGTGAGCCTGAAGGGGCCGTATTGTTATCGGGTAGTGGTGATTTTTTAGGCATTACGCCTGAACGAATTGAACTGAAAGCAGGTCATCATCAAATTATTTTTAGAAAAGATGGTTACCAAGATTTTACGGCAGAAATTGATATGGAAGCCAATGTCGATATCCCTTTTCATGCTAACTTAATCAAACAGTAGCTATACTTATTATTAGCAATATTGAAATTTAAAGTTGAATATATTTTTTTGCGACAGGTCGCACAAATCTTTACTTTAATCTATCACATAATCACTGTATTGGATCATACAGTGAGGAGGATATCTAATGAAACAAAAACAATGGTATGGCTTTATGGTCATTTTATTATTTTCAAGTCATGTTTGGGGGGTCGCTTTAAAAGTTGGAAATTCCTTACCACCCTTAAAATTACTAGCGACTGATGGTCAGTCATGGCGTAGTCAACAGTTAAAAGGTTCAAGTTTGTCTGTACTGTACTTTTTTTCTGCCCAATGTGCTTCTTGTGTTGATGGGTTAAAAAGTTTGCAGGAAATTGTGGATCAAGCAAAAGACCAAAAATTTTCGGTGGTTGCCATCGGCAAGGAATCATCTGCCCAGTTAAAGGCATTTGCTCACAAACAGGGTATTCGTTTCCCGGTATTAGCAGGAAATCGTAATATTTTAAAAGCATTTAATGCCTTATATATCTACCCAACAACTTATGTTATTGGCCCTGATCAAAAGGTTATTAATGTGTTACAAGGGGGGAGTGATGCCGTTCACAAAATGGTCTTAGCGTTAGCAGAACGCTATTTACAACGCAAAAATTTCGTAGTAGCTAAAACCTTATATGGTCAAGTGGAAAAAGCATCAAGAGAAGATGCCATAACGGCAAAATCGGGTATTGGTTTTAGTTTACTAAAAGAAGGCAAATTGGCAGAGGCCGAAACGGTATTTGAAGAACTGGGCGATTCCGTGCAAGCCAAAGAAGGTTTAGCCGAAGTTTATGTTGAACAAGGTAAAATGGATCAAGCCTTAGTTTTAGTCAATGATGTGATTGCCAAAGATGATAATCGTTCTTCGGCTCATATGACCAAAAGCAAAATCTTATATCATAAAGGTGATAAACAAGGCGCTGAGCAAGAAATTGTCAAAGCAACTGATGATTCTGCTGTTGCGGATCATAATTTCCAAATCTCTCAAGCTCATTATATTCACGGTAATATCGAACGCCAGAATAATAAATCAGATATTGCTTTAGTGTCTTATGAAAAAGCGGTAGAAAATGATCCTTATAATGTCGATGCCTTAAGCAATCAAGGGGTGGCTTTGCAAGAGTTAGGCGAACCTGAAAAAGCCTTGGAAATTTTTCAAAAGGTGAAAAAAATTGATCCTAAGGATCGTTTGGTTTACTCCTTAATGCGTCAAGCACAAGCGGCAATTGCTCAAAAACAAGATATTGAACGCCAAAAATATATTGATACTTTAGTGACTGATTTATTAACACAATATGAAAAAGACAAAAATAAACCACCAAAAGCGGATCAATGGACATCGCCTGTATTAAGTTTGTCGATTCTTGGCTTTAAAGGGAATGATTCTTTAATGGGACGTGCGGGTTTAGAAAGTGTATTACAAGAAGAGTTAACTCGTGCTTTAGCAAAATATCGTATTAAAGTTGTCGATAGAGCATTATTAGAAAAATTATTAGCAGAATTAAAATTAGGTTCTTCTGCCTTAACGGATCCCGATGCAAGTTTAAAATTAGGTAAAATTTTAGCGGCACGGTTTATTTCTATGGGGGGGCATTATCAAGTCGGTGATAAGCAGGTCATCACTTTGCGTGTTGTTGAAACTGAAACGACTAATATTGTATTAAATCTTTCTGAACAGCAACGTCAGTCCATTAATCCTAGCCAAGTGGCCGAAGGTTTTGCGAAAGCGATTGGGGACATGATTGACAAGGATTATCCCTTAAAAGGTCGGTTAGCATTTGTTGAGGATGACACCATTATCATTAACTTAGGCAAAAAACATGGTGTTACCCCTGGTTTAGTGTTTAATGTTTTAGGTGATGAAACGCCAATTAAACTTAATGGCCGAATTTTGGGTTACAAAAAATCTAAATTGGGTAAATTAGAAGTGACTGAGGTTGACGATTTAATGGCCTATGCGAAAGTCAAGACGAAAACTGGCAAATGGCAAATAAATCAGAAGATTATTTTATCGCATTAAAATTTAAGCCAATGCTTTACTCGTTTAGTCGATAAAGCATTGGTTTTGTTTTTGGAGAGGTTTATGAAGAAGTCGGTGAAAATGGTGCTATTACTGGTGATATTATCCGTACCATTTGTTCAAGCAAAAGCAATGACTAAAGCAATGACTTTTGCGATTTTTGATTTTGATAATAATAGTTTTATGAGTCCTGCAAACTATGACTATTTAAGTCGAGTGATTTCGGAGGTATTTATTGCAGAATTTGCGAAAGTCCCCAATGTTAAAGCCGTTGAAAGAATACATATGCAGGACGCATTAGAAGAACTAAAATTGGGATCAAATGATCTCGTTGATCAGGATACTCGATTACGTTTAGGTAAATTAGTGCAAGCAAAAAATATGATTTTTGGTAGTTTTATCGGTTTGCAAGATCACGTTCGTTTGGATGTGCGAGTCGTTAAGGTTGAAACAACTGAAGTGTTAGTATCGGAAGCCTTTCAGTTTAAACTTGATGATTTAATGCCAACAGTTACGAAAGCGGCTCGAAAAATTCAACAACGTTTGGGTTTAACATTAAACAATGATAAGACCTTTGGAAAAAAAGTAGCATCAAAAACTTGGAAGTTGTATGATAAAGGGATTCGATTAATGGATCAGCGTAAATATGAACAAGCCATTGAAGTTTTTACGCAAGTGTTAAGCATCGATGCTAGTTTTGCATTAGCAGAGAAGAAAATTCAACAATCATTAGAGCGATTAGCGGCTGAATAAATATGACTCAACAAATTGTAGATATTGCCATTTTATTTGCAGATATTGCGGGGAGTACCCGTTTATACGAGGTGTTAGGTGATACTGTGGCACGGCAGAAAGTGTCTGGTTGTATTAATTCTATTGTGGCAATTGTGAATCAATACAATGGGAAATTAATTAAAACCATTGGTGATGAGGCTATGTGTACGTTTGAAACGGCTGATTCAGCTTTTCAGGCAGCTTGTTATATGCAGGATCAAATGGTAGAAGCCGCGAAAACCCAGCTAATTAATGCGGATTCTCAGACTCATATGCCTATTGCTATTCGGGTGGGGTTTCATTATGGTTCTGCAATTTTGGAAGATAAAGATGTATTTGGCGATGCGGTTAATGTTGCGGCAAGATTAGTTGCTTTGGCAAAACCTGAACAGATTATTACGACAAGGCAAACCTGTGAGTCTTTAAATCCATTATTAGCCTCTAGCACTCGTTTTTTAGGCAAAGTAGGGGTAAAAGGTCGGGTTGAGGAATTAGAAGTATTTGATGTATTATGGGGTGAAAGCGATGATGATCTTACCCAAACCGCTTCGGGTCCATCCCAACCTGTTACTTTGGGGGGGAAACTGAGACTAAATTGTCAAGGTAATCCTGAAATCATTTTGTCTAAAGATTTTCCTAATATTACGATAGGTCGTGGACGTAATAATAATATTATTGTTGATAGTCAAAAAGCATCACGTTTACATGCTAAAATTGAATATCGTCATAGTAAATTTATTCTAGTTGATCAAAGCACTAACGGAACTTATGTCATACCCGATGGTGAAAAAAAAATCTTTATTCAACATGAAGAAATCATCTTAACGAAATCAGGTACGATTGGCTTAGGTGAAGATATTGGTTTAATTCACTATGTTTGTGAGTCTTAGTGTTTTTAACAGCGATTATTAATGCTCGGCGGATACTAACACCACAGTAATATTGTCAGGCCCACCGCCCATATTTGCTTGATCAATCAGTGCTTGGCAATCTTGTTCCAATTTTTCACTATTGGTTTGGCTTAGAATTCGCTTGATTTTATTATCATCCACGGGACCTGTCAGCCCGTCTGAACAAATGAGAAAGACATCACCTGGTAACAAACGATGAATATGAACTTCAGGATGGGTTTCTTTCCAAGGGCCAACTGCCCTTAGGATGATATTTTTAGCGGGTGGTGGGCCATTTTTGCCATTGTCTTCCCAAAATTGGTAAAGGGTATGATCTCTTGATAATTGTGAAAGATGTTCATGACGGTAACGGTAGATTCGACTATCACCCACACTAAAGGTAATGGCAAAACCACAATGCTGTTGAATCCATAAACCCGCAATCGTAGTACCCATGCCTGCACCATCATTGTAGCCTTTTTGTAGGTTGATATTATGAATATGCTCATTGGCTTTGTGAATTGCAGTTGCAATGGTATTAATGGCAGGATTCGGTTCATCAACAATAGTCGCATCTTCATCATCACTGCTTTTAGGTTTGGAATTTCGCAAGGCTTGTTCCATTTCTGCAAATGGGATGGTATTATCAATGTCAACGAGTGTAACATCATCATCGTCAATATAGGCTTCCTGTATGGTAACATCATCTTCATCCATCTGTAAAAACTCTTTTAGATGTTTTTGGATAACATGCGTTGCTTCTTTGCTGGCAATTTCACCTGCATCATGACCACCCATACCATCAGCGACAATAAATAAATTTTGCTGATCATCTACCAGACAAAAGTCTTCGTTTAGTGTGCGTACTTTACCTACATCAGTTCGACCTACTGCCCTAATTTTTTCGTGCATCTGTCTTCTCGTTGATTTTGTTGTGTGTATATTTAATAGTTTAGATGAAAATAATAGATTCTTTAATCATCAAAAACAAGGATTGATTTATAGAATATAGTCAAAAACCAAAATTTGCTCTAAAATTAATAACGAATACTGATAATAATAATAACAAAGGATATAAAATGATTGGAACTCAAGATAATGAAAATACAATAATGGTTTCTAGTCTTGCGATGGACATGGCAGCTAATAGTATGCCATCTTCCTCTGAAGAGCTTGATTTTTCTAATACTCAAACGGTTGATAGTGCTAATGCACCAGTGGCAGAATTAGTGTGTCTTGACAATGATAGCTTGACTGAGGGGCAACAAGGTTTAACTTATCATTTAACTTCAAGTGAAAATATTGTTGGACGTGATAAAACAGTCCAATTTTATATTGACAGTCGGCGGGTATCACGACAACATGCCAGAATCTATTCCGCAGGTGGTCATTGGTGGGTTGAGGATTTAGGCAGTGTTAATGGTGTTTGGGTGAATGATCAACGGGTACATAAGCATATGCTTAGAGGTGGTGATGTGATTCGTTTTAGTGTGATTCCATTTTTATTTAAAGTGGATCAATCAGCGGAATCCGTTGTGCAGGATGAAAAAACTTTGCAAGCCAAAAAGACCAAAAAAAACGCTTTATTGTTATGGAGTTTAGTTTTTTTGGAAATGCTTGTGTTGGCAGGTATTATTTATTATTTTATTGGAGGGGAAAAAACATGGTTTTAAGAGTGCAATGCTTGATATTATTATTTTTGCTAAGTAATACTCATGTTTATGCCAATGATTTTAGAAATATTGTCCAAGTTTCTGGCGAGTTTCAAGTCGTCAAAGACTTTTTGGTGGAAGCCATTAGTGATAAGGGCTTAAAAGTGAATGCCATCGCTAATATTAGAGCAATGCTAGATCATACGCAACAAGCACTTGGGGCGACTGAAAAAATTTATACTCATGCGGAAATTGTGGAGTTTTGCAGTGCGAGTCTGTCCAGAGACATGATGAGTATCAATCCACATAATATTGTTATCTGCCCGTATCGTATTGCCATTTACGAGTTATCGCAACAGCCAGGTGTGATTTACTTAGGGTATCACTTTTCGCCAGTCAGTGCAGATGATTCCTCATTTGCTATATTACAAAAAGTCAAACAATTACTCGCAGATATTGTTGCACAAACTGTAGAGTGATTTTAACTAAATTGCTCGATAAGCAATATCGGTGCGGTAGTAAACATTTTGCCAGCTAATTTTCTCAACTTGCTGGTAACAACGTTGTTGGGCTTGTTTAACGGTATCACCTAAGGCACAAACACATAGAACTCGGCCACCATTGGTAACAATGGTTTGATTTTTTAAGCGAGTGCCTGCGTGAAAGACCTTAGTGGTATCAGTGTTAATGGTATCTAAACCTGCAATGACATCGCCTTTGGCATATTGATTGGGATAACCACCTGCTGCCATTACCACGCCTAATGCGGTTTGTGGATTCCAGTCAATACTCGCTTGATCCAGTTTACCTTGACAAGCGAGTAAACATAGTTGAGCCAAATCACTTTGTAAGCGCATTAAAATCGGCTGAGTTTCAGGATCACCCAAACGGCAATTATATTCCAATACTTTAATAGAGCCATCGGCGGTCAACATTAAGCCTGCATAAAGAAAGCCTGTATATGGCATCCCTTCTTGTGCCATAGCAGTTACCGTTGGTTGAATAATCGTTTCCATAATCGTTTGATAATGGCTTGTCGTGATCACAGGTGCAGGGGAATAAGCACCCATACCACCTGTATTTGGGCCTTTATCACCATTATCTCGGGCTTTATGGTCTTGAGAAGTTGCCATAGGTAAAATATTTTGACCATCGACCATGACAATAAAACTAGCTTCTTCACCGACTAAATAGTCTTCAATAATAATTTGTTGACCTGCTTTGCCAAATTGTTGTTTTGACAACATCGCTGTAACCGTATCAATTGCCTGTGGTTTATTCTCCGCAATAATGACTCCTTTACCTGCGGCTAAACCATCCGCTTTAATTACAATAGGGAATTGATTTTGTTGTTGAATAGAGTGAATTGCTGAGTCTAATTCAGTAAAATGTTGATAGTTAGCGGTTGGAATACGATGACGTTGTAAAAAGGCTTTAGCAAAGCTTTTCGAGCCTTCTAGTTGCGAAGCAGTTTGACTAGGGCCAAATATGCTTAAACCTGCTTGTTGAAATTTATCGACAATGCCTAAAACTAATGGTGCTTCTGGACCAACAATGGTTAAATCAATGGCTTGAGCTTGGGCAAATTTGATTAAATTGTCAATATCTGTAACTTCAATGGCTTGATTGCTAACTTTGCGTTCTTGTGCTGTACCCGCATTACCTGGGGCAACAAATACTTGGCTCACTTGTGAGGATTGGGCGATTTTCCAAGCGAGGGCATGTTCACGTCCGCCTTGACCAATAATTAATACTTTCATCGATAACTCGCTGTTGATTAATGTCTAAAATGCCGTACTTTGGTAAATACCATACTCATACCATGTTCATTGGCGGCGTCAATCACTTCTTGATCTCGCATAGAACCCCCCGGTTGAATGACTGCCGTAATACCCACATTAGCTGCCGAATCAATACCATCACGAAATGGAAAAAAGGCATCTGATGCCATGACTGAACCTGCGACGGTGAAATTTTCATCTTGCGCTTTAATGCCTGCAATTTTGGCCGAATAAACCCGACTCATTTGACCCGCACCAACGCCGATAGTTTGTAACTCACGACAATAAACAATGGCATTGGATTTAACAAATTTTGCGACTTTCCATGCAAATAACAAATCTTGCCATTCTTGCTCTGTGGGTTGCTTAGTGGTAACGACTTCTAGTTCTGTTTGGGTTAAGGTTTTAATATCTTTATCTTGCACTAATAAGCCACCTGTAATCCTTTTAAAATCAAATTCAGCTTGTGGCTTTTGCCATTGTCCTGTGCTTAATACTCGCACATTTGCTTTAGTGGCTAATACCGTTTCAGCATCGGCATTAATTTCAGGAGCAATAATCACTTCGACAAATTGTTGGCTAATAATCGCTTCCGCTGTGCTTGCATCTAAACTACGGTTAAAGGCAATAATACCACCAAACGCGGAAGTTGGATCCGTTTGAAAGGCTTTTTGATAGGCGGTTAATAAATCATCCGCCACTGCTACCCCACAGGGATTGGCATGTTTTACAATCACACAAGTTGGTTGTTCAAAACTTTTAACACATTCTAAAGCAGCATCGGTATCCGCAATATTGTTATAAGATAAGGCTTTCCCTTGATGTTGCTTGGCCGCCGCAACGCCAATATTCAAGGTTGGCTGGCTATCTTTATAAAACACGGCTTGTTGATGGGGATTTTCACCATAACGTAAATCTTGGATTTTTTGAAATTGTTGGCAATAAACATCCGCAAAGGCTTGCTTCTCGAAATTTTCCTTGGGATTTAAGCGATATAAATAATTACAAATCACGCCATCATAATAAGCCGTATGGGCAAAGGCTTTACGTGCCAATTCAAAGCGTTTATCTTGGTCTAGGCTGTTATTTTTAATCGCTTGTACTAATTCATCATAATCATTGGGATTGACGACTACGGTAACATCGGCATGATTTTTAGCCGCTGCTCGTAATAACGTAGGGCCACCAATATCAATATTTTCAATGGCAGTAGCCAAATCGCAATCTGGATTTTGCACGGTGGCTTCAAACGGATACAAATTTACTATCACTAAATCAATGGCTGGAATATCATGCTGTTGCATGACCGCTTGGTCTTGATTACGACGACCTAAAATACCCCCGTGAATTTTAGGATGCAAGGTTTTAACCCGTCCGCCCATAATTTCTGGAAAGCCCGTATAATCAGAGACTTCCATGACTGGAATTTGATGTTGTTGTAATAGTTTGGCCGTACCACCTGTGGATAAAATGGTGATATTTTGTTGTACGAGTGCTTGAGCAAGTTCGACAATACCCGTTTTATCTGAGACGCTAATTAAAGCATGGCTAAGATTTGACATGAAATAATCCTAATCTAGTTTATGGTTTATGGTTTAATTATGATAAGGTTTGAAAATAGTTTAAGGTCATTTGTATTTGTTGTTGACTATTATTCACTTTGTTAATTTGTTGTCGGAATTTTGCCCCTTGCGCTTGACCTTTGCTATACCAAGCCAAATGTTTTCTCGCAATTTTGGTGCCGACCGCTTCACCATGAAATTGATATAGATTTTCTAAATGATTTAACATAATCTCACAAATTTCCGTAACCGTCGGAGGGGTAAGATGTTGACCTGTATTTAAATAATGCTGGATTTCTCGAAATATCCAAGGTTTGCCTTGGGCAGCACGTCCAATCATGATGGCGTCAGCACCTGTTTGCTCCAACACCTGTTTGGCTTTTTCAGGGGTGGTAATATCACCATTGGCAATGACAGGAATGTTAACCTTTTGTTTCACTGCCCGAATAGTATCATATTCGGCACCACCTGAATAAGCACAGGCACGAGTGCGACCATGAATCGCCAGTGCTTGAATGCCTTGTTGTTCCGCAATTTGGGCAATTTTAACCGCATTTTTATGTTGTTTGTCCCAACCCGTACGAATTTTTAAGGTAACAGGCACATCAACTGCACTAACAATGGCTTCTAAAATTTGATTGACTAAGGTTTCATCTTTTAACAAGGCAGAACCCGCGGCAACATTACAAACTTTTTTGGCAGGGCAACCCATATTGATATCAATAATCTCCGCCCCACGTTCAACATTCCATTTGGCAGCTTGTGCCATCATGTCTGGATCTGCGCCCATAATCTGCACCGAACAAGGGCGAGTTTCCCCCTCATGATTACTGCGTTTTTGGGTTTTTTCACTGCCCCATAGCAGTGAATTGGATGATACCATTTCTGAAATAGCTAAGGTCGCGCCTAAATTTTTACAAAGCTGACGAAACGGACGATCAGTAACACCCGCCATTGGGGCTAAAATTACGGGTTGATGAAATTGATACTGACCAATCTGCATAGTTATTGCCATTACAAAAACGCAGATTATAAGGATTAATCAGGTATTTGTATAGAATAGCGGTGCCACTAATCCAATATTAAAAAGGGTTAAATAGCACCTAAAACCTATTGCACGAGTGATTTATAGCACTTTCAGTATGACTAGTACGACCAAAATTAGGACTAAAACTAAACCGCCACCTAAACCATAAATAAGTTTACTTAAACCCGAGGTAGCATTTTGGGCACTTTCATTGGCAATTTTCTGAGCTTTTGCTTCAATTTCAGACGTGGATTTTTTAACCACCATAATCGCAGATGAGGTTGCTTTTTGTTGGATCATTTTTTGAATTTCAGTCGCAACATTAGGGGATTGCACATAGGACTGTACTGCTTTTTCCAGTTCTTGAGCAATGCTGGCTTTCGCTTTATTCAACTCCGATTGCACAATTGTTTGGCTTAGGCGGGTAATTTCTGGACGGGTCGTGCGTTCAATAATTTGATTGGCTACTTCAATGGTTTTGGTTTTCGCATGTTTTTCCGCTTCTTCAATGGCAATTTCCTCCGCTACTTCTTTAGTGCGTTGCTCTGCTACTTCTTTTGCCATTTCACTGGCAACTTGTTCGGTAATCTTCTTAGCGGTTTCTTTCGCAAGTTTTTCGGCAGCTTGGCGAATTGAGGCTTGTACGCTGGCAGGTAATTCACCTGAGGCAGTGGCCGTTGGAGCGACGGTCGATGCGGGGGTTGCCGTTGGGCTTGAAACTACAGGTTCTGGCGTTGCACCTAATTCACCCGAGGCAACTTTAAGGGAATTTTCTAGGTCAGTTCCTTTAATCGGTTTAACGGCAAATCCTCTTGCACCACTATCTCTAGCCGCATTTCTGGATTTTTCATCATCTTTAGAGGTACACATAATAATAGGGATGCTAGCTGTCGCAGGATCACTGGAAATTGTTTTAGTTGCTTCAAGCCCATCAATCCCCGGCATCATAATGTCCATAAAGATAATATCTGGTTTGCCTTGGGTTTCTTTCAAAAATCTAATCGCATCTTCACCTGATTCGGCGAGGTCAACGTTAATTTCACGTTTTTCCAGTTGTTTTTTTAAGGTGAGACGTGCTGTTTTAGAATCATCTACAACCAACGCTCTACTGACTGTCATATTTTGCTCCTAAGTAAATCCCCAACATATCATGTTTTTCAAAGCTATGTAGTTAAGGGTAGTCTATTTTTTTAAAAATCCTAATTCTAAATTATTTTTTTTTTAGATTGAAGCGAAAAAGTTTTCACTTGTCAATTTTATTTTAGCTTATCCCCTCATAATCATATAAAATGACTTAATATCAATTAATGTAAGCTAGAATTCTACCATGAAACGAGATAATGTTAATTACCTTTTAGTCGGGAGCTTTGTTTTGCTTATTTTGCTTACTTTTTTGTGGGTAGTTGCCAAAATTACTCATCATCAAGGTAAGGTCGCTTATTATTATGCTTATTACCAAAATGTAACAGGCTTAAAATATGGCACTCCGATTAGTTATCAAGGCTTTCAGATTGGTCAGGTTGAAGAAATTTGCCCTTTTTGGGAAGTCGATTCAGGTCGTTGTTCGGGGAGTCAAGTGCAACAGCAACAACCATCACAAGCAATAAAATATCGGGTTAATATCAGTGTGCGGGCTGATTGGAAGATTCCTAGTGATAGTATTGCATATATTACGGCTTCTGGGTTATTGTCAACCATTACTATTAATATTGAAGAAGGTAAAAGTCCTACTTATCTGCAAGCAGGGCAAGAGATTCAAGGGCAGGAGTTGGTAGATTTGATTCATACCTTTAGTTCCGTTGCGCAAGATGTGGGGGCATTAACCCGAGAAACGATACAACCATTATTGGCTAATGTGCAGCAAGGAGTGGATCATTTACTATCCCAATTGAATCGATCAACCCCAAAAATTTTGACTAATATTGAACAAATGACAACGACTGTTAACCAAGAGATTTTAGTGGATTTGCTTAAAGCGGGTAATAATATTAAGCAAGGTAGTCAGCAAATTAAGCGTTTATTGCAATCTGAAAATTTGGATAGCATTGAAACATCATTACAACATATTGAACAAAGCAGTGCTAATTTTCAACAATTATCACAACAATTACAATCAAGTCAGCAATTATTAGATCAATTATTAAAACAATCCAATCAATTAGTGGCTGATAATAAAAGCAATATTTCACAATCAACCCGGCAACTGAATCAAACTTTGAAAAGTATGAATCTTTATTTAGATAATATTGCAGGTAATTTACAATCTGCTAGCCAAAATATTAACGAATTTAGTCAGCAAATTCGTTATAATCCTAGTTTATTACTACAACAACAAACATTGGAAGATCAGCCTTGAGAGTCATTACGACAATTATTGCAATTATGGGCGTATGGCTAATAATAGGTTGTAGTTCTCAATCTATAAGCAAGCCTAAATTTTATGATTTGGTGTTAACCCCAGCAAACAAAACATATAATTTAGGCTTAGATACCCTAGTGGTCTTGCCGTTTACTAGTCATGCGATTTATCAACAACGAGCATTATTATATGCACCACAACAGTCAGTTGTGGTATTACAGACTTATTACCATCATTCTTGGGTGGCGAACCCTGGACGTTTATTACAACAGCAATTAATTCAATATTTGCGACCGCTAAATGTCGCAAAATTTGTGGTAGATTTTCGTCCTACAAATGTCAAATTTTATACCATTCAAGGACAAATTCAACGCTTTGAACAATTGAAAACCCCAGCTAGAAAAGTGGTGGTGGCCTTGAATTTACAAGTATTTAATCCAAGTCAACAATTGGTTTTTAGCAAAGCCTATCAGCAAACGATTTCTCAATCACAGCAAGATTTTGACAGTATGATTTTAGCTTATCAACAAGCTATCACCGCAATTTATCAACAGTTTGTTCAGGATATTCAGAATAGTCAGTTTATTGGAGGATAATAATGAATTTAATTGCTATCCCCGCTTTTAACGGTATATTATGGTAAGAAGTAATTAAGAAGATTTTGTTTTAGGCTGAATAAATCGTGCCATAAATACCCCCAATTCAAATAATAACCACATAGGCACGGCGAGTAAGGTTTGCGAAAATATATCTGGTGGGGTTAAAAACATGCCAATTACAAAGGCAGCGACGATGACATAAGCTCGTTTTTCTGATAATTGCTCGGGTGTTACCATATCTAACCACACTAAAATCAAAGTAGCAATGGGGACTTCAAAGGCGAAACCAAAGGCAAAAAATAAGGTTAAAATAAAATCTAAATAACGACTAATATCCGTCATTACTGCCACACCTTCTGGAGCGGTATTCACAAAAAAATGAAATGCTAAAGGAAATACCACATAATAGGCAAAGGCAATGCCTAAATAAAACAAAAAGGTACTCGATAATAATAATGGTACGACTAAACGTTTTTCATGTTGGTATAAGGCAGGTGCAACAAAGGCCCATATTTGATAAAAAGAGTAGGGAATGGTAATAAAAATTGCTAATACTAAGGTTAATTTAAATGGTGTCAAAAATGGGGTAGCAACATCAATAGCTATCATACTGCTGTTTTCAGGTAAATGATCCAGTAAGGGTTGGGCTATGGTCGTATAAATAATATCCGCAAATGGTATTAAGACGATAAAACACGCCAAAATTGCAAAAATACTACGCAATAAGCGTTGCCGTAATTCTAATAAATGGCTAATAAACGGTTGTTCTTGATCAATATCAACATTAGGTTCAAATTCTGAGGACATTAGGATTTAACTGTAGGTTTCGACACCATTGGAGTAGTGGTATCTGCTTTCGTGATTGCTTGCTTGACATTCGTTTGATCAGCTTTGTGTTTATCATTTGAGCTTATTGTGTGTTTGCTTTCTTCAATGATTTCTTCTAAATCATTGCGTTCATTAAGCTGGGTTTGCTGATTAAGAATTTGATTTAATTCTTCGGTTTTGATTTCGTGGTTGATTTCTGTTTTTATCATTGCCATAAAACGCTGTATTTTACCCAACCATAGCCCCATACTACGGGCAAGTTTAGGTAAACGTTCTGGTCCTACCACTAATAATGCAATCAGCATGACCAATAATAATTCAGAAAAACCAGCATCAAACATTGGATTTTTTATCTTGTTTTGATTGTAATTCGCCTTCGATCAGTTCAGCGTCTTTATCTTGTCGGATAGTTTTTGTAGTCGTTGATTCTGGTTTAGTTTCCTCTTCTTTCATGGCAGAACGAAAGTTACGAATCGCACTGCCCAAACCTGAACCTAAACCACTTAAACGTTTGGCACCAAATAATAATAACACAATGACTAATACAATTAACAATTGCCAAGGACTAGGACCCATTTTTTACCTCTTTATCATGTTAGGAACGGTTGGCTTTTTCGGTAATACCTGATAAGCCAAATCGACGTTGTAATTCGGTGAGTATATCTTCATGACTTAAATCACAAGCATGTAGTAGTATCAAACTATGAAACCATAAATCAGCCGTTTCGTAAATAATTTGCGACTTATCTTGAGATTTTGCGGCAATAATCGTTTCTACTGCCTCTTCACCCAGTTTTTTTAAAATCTTATCCAAACCCTTAGTATATAAACTTGCAACATAAGAACTGTTTGGATCAGCGGTTTTACGTTGTTCTAAAATTTCAGCTAATTCTGCCAAAATTTTAGTCTTTGTTATTGCTTCCACTGTCATTTTTGTAAATATCCTTAGGAGATTTTAGTATGGGTTCTGCGGGTATCCATTCTTTGTTATGTAATTGATAGAAGAAGCAACTTTCTCTACCTGTATGGCAAGCAATGCCACCGATTTGTTTGATTTTTAATAATATCACATCTTTATCACAATCAGCTCGAATATCGGTAACGAATTGCTGATGACCCGATTCTTCACCTTTATGCCATAATTTTTGACGAGAACGTGACCAATATACTGCTTTTCGCTTTTTAACGGTTAATTTTAACGCGTCTTTATTCATCCATGCAAACATTAAAACTTTATTACTAATTGAATCTTGAGCAATCACTGGGATGAGACCTTGCCGGTTCCAACGCAGTTGTTTTAACCATATGTCGGTTTTTTGTTGGGCTTCATTATGATCGTTTGCTTCATTGCTTTCAATCAGACTATTATCACTACCACTTTTTCTTCTGTTTCTGCTTCTACTACTAGAACTCATATTACCACTGTTGTTTGCTTCATTTTATAATCTAACATCAATACCTTGATTTGCCATGTATTGTTTGGCCTCATGGATACTATATTCTGCAAAATGGAAAATACTGGCTGCTAATACGGCATCCGCTTTCCCTTGTAGAATACCTTCTACCAAGTGATCTAATGTTCCTACACCACCTGAGGCAATCACAGGTACAGGTACGGATTCACTAATCTTAGCGGTTAACTCCAAATCAAAGCCCGATTTCGTCCCATCTTTATCCATGCTGGTTAATAAAATTTCTCCTGCACCATAGGTTACCATTTTTTTTGCCCATTCAATAGCATCAATACCTGTGGCTTTACGTCCGCCGTGGGTAAAAATTTCCCAATCTTGATCCACTTGTTTCGCATCAATCGCCACCACAATACATTGTGAACCAAATTTGTCCGCTGCTTGTTTGACAAATTCAGGCGTTTTTACGGCGGCACTATTGATGGCGACTTTATCTGCACCCGCATTTAACATGGTGCGAATATCTTCCAATTGACGAATACCACCACCAACCGTTAATGGAATAAATACTTGACTGGCAACTTCTTCTACTACATGAACCATTGTATCACGGTTATCCGAAGTTGCGGTAATATCCAAAAAGGTAATTTCATCGGCACCTTCTCGATGATAACGTTTGGCAACTTCTACGGGATCACCTGCATCACGAATATCAACAAATTTTACGCCTTTCACCACACGGCCATTATCAACATCTAAACAGGGAATAATACGTTTTGCAAGCGTCATTAGTTTATCCCCTTTACGAAAACCTGATTAGCTAGGCGAAAGTCCAAACGCCCCTCATAGATAGCACGCCCTGTAATTGCCCCTATAATATTAGGGGTTTTTGCCTGTTTTAGTCCCAAAATATCATCCATATTTGTAATACCACCTGAGGCAATCACTGGAATCGCAATGGCATTTGCCAGTGCCACGGTTGCGTCAAGATTTAAACCTTGCATCATACCATCACGACTAATATCAGTGTAAACAATGGCAACAACACCATAATCAGTAAATTTTTGTGCGAGTTCAACTGCCGTGTAACTGGAAACGTCTGCCCAACCTTGTACCGCAACTTGCCCATCTTTGGCATCTAAACCGACCATAATTTTTTGGGGAAACTGCTGGCAGGCTTGTTGGACAAATTCAGTTTGTTGCACGGCTTTGGTACCAATAATCGTATAATCAACCCCAGCCTCTAAATAAGTCTGAATGGTTTCTAATTCTCGAATACCCCCGCCAATTTGTACAGAAAGTTCAGGTAAGGTTTTAGTGATTTGGTAAATAATTTCGGCATTCACTGGTTTGCCTGCAAATGCCCCATCTAAATCGACTATATGCAAACGTTCTGCCCCTTGTTCTACCCAATGGCCAGCCATGGCTACTGGATCACTGGAAAAAATCGTCGCATCGTCCATGCGACCTTGACGTAAGCGTACGCATTGACCTTGTTTTAGATCAATGGCGGGAATTAATAACATTTATTTATCCTTTGTGATATTTAAAGTAAAGCCTATTCACCATTCCAGTTAGCAAAATTACGCAATAGTTGTAAACCCGCTTCATGGCTTTTTTCAGGATGAAATTGGGTGGCAACGATATTGTCTTTCGCTAATACGGCACAAAATTTTTGACCATATTCTGTTTCGCCAATTTGATAATCTAAATTATCAACTTGTGCATAATAACTATGGACAAAGTAAAAATAGCGATTATCAGCAATATTTTCCCATATAGGGTGGGCTTTGGTTTTAACTTGATTCCAACCCATATGCGGAATTTTTAAATGTTGTGATTGAAATTGATGCACTTGACCTGCGATAATATTTAAACCGTCAATGCCTTGATTTTCATCGCTATGGCTTAGCAAGGCTTGCAAGCCTAAACAAATGCCTAAAAAGGGTTTACTTTGACTGGCTTGAATAATGGTTTGCTGCAACTCGTGGCGTTTGATTTCTAACATACAATCTTTAATGGCACCCACGCCTGGCAACACTACTTTATCAGCGTTTAAGATTTGCTGTGATTGGGCTGTTACTATAATATTTTGTTCAGGGGCAACATGTTGTAAGGCTTTGCTAATCGAATGCAAATTGCCCATCCCATAATCAATAATGGCAATGGTATTAGCTGTCATGATAAACAACCTTTGGTTGAAGGAATATCGGTTATTTTAGGGTCCAAACTTAATGCCATACGCAAAGCTCGTCCAAAGGCTTTATAAATAGTTTCAATAATATGATGGGCATTACGACCTCGCAGATTATCAATGTGTAAGGTAATCTGAGCATGATTGACAAAGCCTTGAAAAAATTCATAAAACAATTCCGTATCAAAGCCACCAATTTGGCTACGAGGAAATTCAACATTAAATTCTAAATGTGGACGACCTGAAAAGTCTAACACTACCCGAGATAAGGCTTCATCCAAAGGCACATAAGCATGACCATAACGTTGAATGCCTTTTTTATCGCCAATGGCTTGTTTAAAAGCCTGACCTAAGGTAATACCTATATCTTCAACCGTGTGATGGGCATCAATGTGCAAATCCCCCTTAGCATTAATGCTTAAATCAATTTGACCATGACGGGCGATTTGTTCCAGCATATGTTCTAAAAAGGCTAGGCCTGTCGAAAAGTCAGCATTACCCGTGCCATCTAAATTGACACTGACATTAATTTGAGTTTCTAAGGTATGACGTTGAATACTTGCAGTTCTTGACATAGTTTTAATACAAAATAGATAATGTGTTAATCCTATCATATCCGTTATAAGCAGACAATCTTATGATTATCGACAACGGTTGGTTAGATATTGCCAACAAAGTACCTTCACCTAATTTTAATCAACGTCCGAAAGGCATGGCGATTGATTTATTAGTGATTCACAATATTAGTTTGCCCGCAGGGGAATTTGGTGGGGATGCGATTAATGCTTTATTTACTAACCGTTTAGATCCTAGTTTACATCCTAGTTTTGCAGAAATTTATCAATTAAAAGTTTCTGCTCATTTATTAATTCGGCGACAAGCGGAAGTCATGCAGTATGTTAGTTTTGAGCATAGGGCTTGGCATGCGGGCGTTTCCAGCTTTCAAGGCAGAGAGAATTGTAATGATTATGCCATTGGTATTGAATTAGAAGGAACAGATACCATGGATTATGAATTAGTTCAATATCAAAAATTAGCCAAAATTACCCAATGTTTACGTCAAACTTATCCTAAAATTAGTTTAGATAGAATTACAGGTCATCAACATATTGCTCCTAAGCGAAAAACGGATCCAGGGGCGAGTTTTGATTGGGAATATTATTTTCGTTTAATTCGATAATTTGATAGTTATTGTTTAATAGTAAGTGATATCGAGTAGATATGGTGTTATTAATTATTTTTTTAGCATTGTTAATTGAGCGTTTCGGTTTATTCGCCCAATTGAGAGTGTTAACGGGTTTAAAGTATTATTTTATGGGCTTAAATAAGATTTTAAGCTCAATTCGTTTATATCGTTATCCTTTCGCATGGGTGGTATTAGCCTTGCCATTACCCATTGCTTTAGCACTATTCGTTGATTTTGTGCAAACAGGACAATCTTTGTTGTTATTAATGGTATTATTTTATTGTTTAGGCCCTGATAATCTTTATCAACAAGTGAATGCTTATCTAAATGCTTATGTTGCTAAAGATATGACTAAGGTTCAACAAATAGCAGAAGTGATAGTGGCTAAGACGGAAACTCATATTTCTTCAGAACAAGTCGCTACCGTTATTTTATCACAAGCAAATCAGCGTTTATTTGCCGTATTATTTTGGTTTATTTGTTTTGGGGTTTGGGGGGCGCTGATTTATCGAATGATGCAACAATTAGATCAGTATTTAATGCAATCAAGATCGGGTATTAATGTCATGGTAATGGAATGGTTGGATTATTTACCTGCTCGTTTGGTGGCAATTTCCTATGCTTTGGCAGGGGATATTGAACAAGCCTTATCTGGTTGGCATGATAATTTGATTTTTGCTACGCATAAAACTCAGGGTTTGAATCAGAGTTTATTAATTTCGACAGGGAAAGGGGCCTTGAATCTAAATGTTTCTATGGCGGAATCAGAACAAGCTGTAGCTTATCAGGTGCAAGCGGCCTTAAATTTAATTTGTCGGGCATTGGTATTATGGTTATTATTACTATTATTAGTATATTTGGTTTTGTGGGCAATTTAGTGAATTGAGGAATCATATGAATAAAACGGTTATTATCCGATCATTCTTGTTAGGATTATGTTTATTGTCGTCCGTATCTGCTTTTTCGGATATGGTACTCAATAAAATGGTTTTAGATTTTTCGGCAGAAGGTGTGCGTAGAGACGATGTAAGCGTTTATAACTCAGGTGATAAACGCTTGTATTTAGTCGTACAAGCTGAAAAAGTTGTGTCACCGGGAATGAAAGCGGAACATAGAGAAGCCTACCATAATCCTAAAGAATTAGGATTATTGGTAACACCTAAACGTATGATTTTAGAACCTAAACAACGTCGGTTAATCCGAATCGTGGCTATAAATCCTCCGAGTAAGCAGGAATTTATTTATCGTATTACTATAAAACCCGTTTCAGGTAAGATAAAGACCACTCAAACAATGATTAATGTGGTGGTAGGCTATGAATTGTTGGTTATTTTACGACCGATTCAAGCAAAATCGGATTTAAAAGTGCTGCGACAAGCAAAAAAAATACTTTTTCATAATCAAGGTAATACCAATGTTTTGTTGTCTAGGGGGGAACAATGTGATGAAAATGCTCAAAATTGCCAAACTTTACCTGTTAAACGGGTTTATCCTGGTGCGAAGTGGCAGGTAGATTTGCCTTATCGTGATACACCCGTGAGATATTACTTACAAACAGTAGGTAAAAATACCATACAACAGTTTTGATGATTTTAATTATTGGCAAATTAACTCGCCTAAATCTTGATAGATTTTTGTTAATTGTTGAGGGGTTATTTCAATTTCACAGCTGTCTTGTGAGGAGCTTTGCAGTTTAAGTGTGGTGGGTGAGGAGACTTCAATTTGAAAATACCCTTGATCATCCGTTGTTGCAAAGCTACCAGAGCCTTTTATTTCTGTATTAATAATCGCTTGTTGCTGTTTGTCTATGATTCGTCCAAATAATACCACGATGTTTTCAACTGTCCATACTAGGGTTGAGACGTTACCTGGATATAGTGTTACCTCTCGAATATTCGCATCAAATTTTATGATAGGGGCATGGATGGGTAATAGCCGAATTTGGTAAGTTTTATAAGGGCTTAAAAAGACAGGAACACTTTGGTTAGTCAAAATAGTGTCTTGTTGTTGGTTATTAATCAATAGTTTAAATTCTGCTTGAACATTACCAATTACTTCTATAATCACGGCACTAACATAACTATTTTTACCGCCAATCGCAAGATGTTGAGGGGTAATGGCAGTGCCAAGATTGAGACTGGCATTGTAACGGTGTTGGATATTTTGGGTGTTTTTTATACGTTCCGCTCTAAAACCCAATCGACCTTTATGACCTTGGACTAAGGTATCCATATAAAGCGATTCAGCACTGATGCCATTTTCCCAACCAAGGTTTAAATTCCAATCGGATTGCAACCACTGGTTTTTTTGCCAATATAAATTAAGTCCTTGGGTATGTTCGGTTGATTTTAGGGGGGGATTAGAGGGTTTGAAATAGTGAAGTCCTTGCTTGTGTTGCAGGGTGTGTGAGCCAAAACGCCAACTTAATTGTAGTTGTATATTGGCATTTAAATCATCTTGGGTTTTACTAATATCACCTTGTAATTGTAGTTGTGCTTGATGGGTTTTCCATAAGTTCCACGAAAATTGAGGGCCCAAAATATAGTTGCTTTGTTGTTGGGTTTGATTCCATTGCATTAGCCAGCGTAAGCTAAGTTTAGGAAAATTATAACTGCCATTGATTTTAATTTGGGTGTTATCAAGTAGCCAATCTTTGCGAAAGTTTATGCCGTAACCAAATTGTTGATAATTGCCTGTAAAATCTAACTCAAGTGCGGATTGTTTGCGGTTTGATAATAGTGAGCCTGCTCTGGTAGTGAAATGTTGAAAAATACCAAAACTTTTAAGTTCAAGTAACGCGGTATCATCTTGCCAAATAAGATCGCCACCAAAGGCAAAATGTTGATTAAAACGCTGCAAACGTCCTAAACGCAACCAAAGTGCCTCGGTTATTTTGGGAAAACTGGTGTTAGTAGTCTGTTCAGTAATGAGGCCTAGTTCGGCGATATAAAATGGTTGATCTTTGGGTGGAATACTATCGGTTTTAATAAAAAAATGGGTTTCTTCGCTAACATTGCCAGCTGTGTCACGAATTTTTAAGCGAATATGATAAGCCCCATCGGGAAAGTTTCTAACATCTAGCAAATGTTTACCCGCCAGATAATGTTGTACGGCAATCAGTTTATTTTGTTGAAATACTTCAATCCGAGAATTTCTTGGTAAAAAAACTAAGATTTGACTGGCTCTCAGTTGTTCAATGTCTCGTCTAGTATCGGTTTGTGATTGTAAGCTAAACCCGAGTAATTGCTGTTGTTCAATAAAATTTAGGGTTTGTCGATCAAATAATCCTGTTTTATAACGTTGCTTGCTTTGATCCATTTCTGCAAAAAGATTATCAAGCTGTATGTCTTGTTCTGAATCCGTTGTAAAGTCCAGAAATAAGCGTTTATTTTGGTAAGCAAAAATAGAACGACTATTGATCGTTGTGCTTGTTTCTGTGATTTGTGCTGATTCAGTGATGGCAAGATTCGCATTCAATAATTGTATGGCAGAAAATTCCGTTTTGGGCAGGGGAAGATATTTTTGATTAATGGTCGATTGAACAGGCAAATAATCAGGATGGATAAAAATATGAACCTGAAATTTTGCTTCGTCAAAAATAATGCCTGCAATGTTAGGTTTTAGTTGACCACAATTTTTTTGTAATTTATCAATACAAGCTAAGTGGTTATTCGTTGGCAGTTGTCCTGTTAATGCTTGACTAATTTTTTGTGGATGCTTAATTTTGGGCAGTAGGGTGAGTAGTTGGGGTAATTGGTCAAATTGAAAAAAATCAGGGGAGTATGTCGCAAGGGTTTGACCGATTAATTGACCAGCATAAAAGACATCAATAACGGTGGTTTGGGGTTCAAATAAATCCTCAAAGCCCTCAGGTGGTTCGGTGGTAAAAAAATTAGAATCAGTAGCAAACGCTTGTAAGGAAACTAGGGTTGATAGCAATAGCAAGTAATGCACCATTATCTGAGTGAATTAAAATAAACTCAGATAATAGTTAAAAACCAATAGCGGCACAAGCCCTAGTTTAACTTGCTTACTCGGCTGCAACAACTAAGGTTAGTTGGCCAGTATAAGTGCCGTTACCTGCTGCTTCTAATTGTGCCGATGGCAGGGTGATGATCAGCGTAGAATTTAAGCCATTTACATCACAAGCAGAAGCCACTGCTGAAGTTAATTGACCTGCTAAAGCCGTGCCTGAGGTTAAACTCGTGCCACTCGCAGCGCCAGCATTCGCATCTTCCCATTCAACCAGATAAGCAATGGTATCAGTACCATCTGTAATAGTAAACGCATTCAATGTCCCATCTCCAGTAGCCGTAATATTATAAGCACCTGTATTACTCCAAACACAAATATCATCCGTTGCTACTTCACCACCTGTCCCATCCCAATCAGGAAAAGTGATGGCAGTCATATCAGAAATACGAGCTAATTGTGGAATGGTAATAGTAATATCTGTGGTTCCTGTTGAGCTTGCTCCTGCGGTACCATCTGCAGTGGCTGCCCATGTTGAAGAAACACCTAAAGCAGTGATCATACCCGCAATCAATGCCGTTTTGATAAATGTTAATTTCATAAGAATTGCCCTCTCGTTATTGAATAAATTATAATGTATCGCACAATGGTAAGTGTAATACCTGATTATCAAAAAACTGTGAACTTGATCGCAAAATTGGGCTTGATTAATAAATTTTGTTTTAAAATGTGAACTTGGTCACAAAATTGGGCTTGATTAATAAATTTTGGAATTGACATTAAAGCAAATAAACAAGCTTGCTTAATTTTTTACAATCTAACTTGATTTCATCAAAAAACAACGCTAGGCTGATAACTGAGTCTTTGTAATCATTATCTTCATTTAAAGTATTCTATTTAATTATGCGATCAAAAAAACCATTCCTTTATTTTATATTATTAATTGCATTAGTTGCTGGTGGTGTTTATGGCTATATCTATTACCATGTGAAAAAGCAAGCTGACAGAGTGGTGCGAATTTTAGCACCTGTTGCCAAAATAAAATATGGTGGGATTTTAGTGGATTTCAGAGGCGATGTTGGGGTAAAAGATATTACCATTACTTTATATGATGAGGCATTTGATATTACGATTGAATCCATTATCTTCCACGCCCCAGATTTATTATTTTTATTGGACAAAGGGAAGCAAGTACAACAGGGCAAAGTTCCTGATGAAATAGGCTTATCAGTGAATCATGTGGTGCTTGATTTATTTAGTGAATCCACCCAGGCGTTACTTAAAGCTAAGTCAGTGAGTTGTGGTAATTTAGACTATGCGACCGCATTGCAACAAATGGATTATGACAAACTTGATTCTAGTGTCAGGATTGATTACAAGTTTGTTTCGGATACCCAAACCATGAACTTGGATATTAAAGCTGAAACCGTGGGTATGTCATCATTTTCAACAAGTATGACAATGAAAGTTGGCGTAAGTGATGTATCATTTTTTAATGCTTTTTATTTGGAACCAAGTTTTGCCAGATTTTCTTTGTCTTATGTGGAAGGGGAAGGTTTTTATACTGATAGGCTAAAACGTTATTGTATGGAAACCAGCAAAAAAGATTTGGATGCGGTAGTCGAGTTGCTATTAGAGGCAACTGTGGATAATTTACAGAATTTTGGTATTGCCTTAGGGGGGGATTTAATTGAATCTTATCGACAATTTTTATTACAGCCTGATGAAATTGTGATTGAAATGGCTCCGTCTAGGCCTTTGGATACGTCAAAACTGCATTTGTACAAGTTAGATGATGTTTTTAAAATGTTAAATACCACGGTATTAATCAATCAAAAACCCGTTGAAACCTTACACGTTGAAACCACAAAAACTTTTTTGGGTATTCCTCCTAGTAATAAAGTGTCTAAAACGCAAACTGAAAAAGACAAAGAAAAAGCACGGGATAAGTTAGTGCAAAAGTATCGAGATCAGCCTATCAGTAGTTTAGCAAAACATATTGGTCGCCAAGTTTATGTCTTTCAAAAAAATGGTAAAAAAATCAGGGGTCGAATTAAGTCGGTTTCTGAACATACAGTGCTGGTCAAAGCAAGGGCGAGAGATGCGGTTGGTTTTGTTATGTATCGTATCCCCAAAAAAGATATTGAGAAAATACAAGTATTATTATTTGGTTCATCAGTATCGCCCTGAGCAGGAGTCGAACCTGCGACCTTCCCCTTAGGAGGGGGACGCTCTATCCGTCTGAGCTATCAGGGCATTGAAAATATGGTTGATCTTAAACCAAAACCAATATTTTCTCAATTTTGATTACGGTTTGCATCAATGGCATAAGGCGTTGGGTCTAAAATCGGAGGTTGTTGTAAGATTAAGTTGGCTAATAATTGGGCAGAGGCAGGGGCGGTTACAATCCCATTCCGAAAATGACCTGTATTGATATACAATCCTTTCACTTCAGGATGTTCACCAATGTAAGGAATACCCTTAGGGGCGCTTGGTCGTAATCCTGCCCAATGATGTTCTACTGGGAATTGGCGAATATCAGGTATTAAGTTTTGGGCTGCTTGGTATAAGGCTTGATAAGCGTCTGTTGTTGTTTGTTTATTAAAACCGACGTTTTCTAAGGTACTGCCTACTAAAATGCGACCATCTTGCCTAGGAATAAGATAATAGTTGTCTTTAAGCACCATGCAGTTTAGCCATTTTGGTTTAGCTTTAAACAGTAACATTTGTCCCCGAACCGGTTGGGTTTGAATTTTTAAGGATAAGGCGGCAAGCAATTGATTACTCCAAGCACCTGCGGCAATCACAACCGCATCTGCCTCATATTTCCCTTTTGTGGTTATAATACCAGTGATGCGATGATGTGTGATGTTTAGTCCAGAAACCTTAGTTTGTTCTTGAATTTTTACTTGCTTTTGGTATAGATATTGTTTCAGTGCTTGGGTTAAACGTGGGTTTCTGATTTGAGCAATATCAGGCATCCAAATTGCGGATTCTGGCAATTGAGCTAATTTAGGTTCTATACTATTAATGGCTTGTGTTGATAATTGCTGTATTGCTTGTGGAAATTTTTTATTCCAAGTTAGAACTTGCGTATAATCATTTGAGTCAAAATACAATAAGCCAGTTTTATGATAATCAATTGTTTTGCTGATGGCGGGTGTTAAAAGTTCTACCAAGGACGGATAATGTTGCTGACTCCAATGGGCGAGTCGGTTAATCGCATCCGCTTGATGCCAAGGGTGAAGTGGTGAGAGGATACCACCACCCGCCCAAGAAGATTCTTGTCCTGTTTGACTTTGTTCAAATAAAGTAACCGAAATTTGAGCTTGTTGTAGTTTTAGAGCCGTAAGCAACCCAATAGCACCAGCACCAATGATTATGACACGCATGTAACAAAACAACGAAAATCTAAGGAAGGTATATTTTTTCATTAATTGTTCAAAATGTGAACTGTTTTACAGATTTTTTGTGTTTAATCATCTAAAAATAGATAATAAGACCATCTTCATAAATTAGATGGAATGAGATAAAGAATGCAAATAATAGAGTTTAATATGATAAAACATTCAGGGTTTACCTTAGTTGAGTTGATGGCCAGCCTTTTAGTCGCAGCGATTTTATTAACGGTAGGTGTTCCTGCTTTTACTACAATGATAAAAAATCAGCGGGTTACTGGTTTTGCCAATGATTTAGTCATGAGTTTAAATTTGGCACGAAGTGATGCGGTAACTTCAGGTTCATACGTTACAGTTTGTCGTAGCACCGATGGTGCTAATTGTAATCATGGCGTCAATTGGGAGGATGGTTGGATGGTGTTTCGAGATGACGATGGCGATGGGATTTTTGATCTTAGTGATGATGAGATACTAAGGGTAAATCAATCTTTTGCGGAGAAAAATATGTCGTTACTGTTGGTTAAAGATAAATCGACAGATCCATCCTATATTCAATATAAGCCATCTGCGTTACCAGTAAAAGTTTTGTCGTTTGGATTATGTGACAATGATAAAGATGTAAATGGTCGTACAATAAGTGTTGGTCGTACAGGCAAGATAAGTATTGCAGAAAAAACGGACTGTTAGTCGATGATTAAGATGATGAAAATAATAAACAAACAACAAGGTTTTGGTTTGCTAGAAGTGTTAGTATCAATGGCTGTGTTATCTATTGGTCTATTAGGCATGGTTGGTTTGCAATTGCTAACCTTAAAAAATGCCTATAATTCACATCTACGCTCACAAGCAACGATTTTAATTTCAAGTATGGCAGATAAAATTCGTGCGAATAAAGCAGGGATAGATAACTACAACAATATTAATATTGCTACCTTAGTCGCAGGTTCTGCTCCTGTGGATAATTGTTATGATGAAACGGATGTTACTAAGATATGTTCAGTTGCCGATATGGCGAAAGCAGACGCTTATGAGTGGAGTACTGAAGTCAACAATGCTTTGCCTAATGCTGATGGTAATATTGATTGTGCTGTAAATGTCTGCACCATTAGTTTAAGTTGGGATGAACGTGAAAGTGATCCTGATGATCCGAGTAGTACGGGTATTGTAAATAAAGAAATGACGATGGAGTTTGAATTATGAAAATCAAATGTCAGGGGTTTTCACTGGTTGAACTCATGGTTTCCTCACTGGCGGGTGTAATTATTTTAGGTGGCGTATTACATGTGTACTCTAGTCAAAGTATGGCATCAAAAATTAACAGTAATTTAACCTCATTACAAGAAGATAGTCGTTTTGCAGTGGAATTAATGAGTTTTGGTTTAAGAAAAGCAGGTTTTAGAAATGATCAATGGGATGACATTGATTTTATTTATCCTAATGGTAAAGAAGCGGTTCGAGGTTCAAATGATACGGGATTAAACGGTAGTGATGTAATTGTCGTTCGTTATCAAGCAGATAACAATTCGCCAGCAATGGAAAATTGTTTTGGTGAAGCGTTAAACTTTGGTGATACCTTGCCTTCTACCAATATAACCGTCGCATCGGATACAGTTTTTACTGAGGTTTATTTTTTAAGCACAGTGGATAATGAACCCAGTTTGATGTGTGGGCAGATTTCTAATACTTGTTTGGGGTCGGATTTCAGTCTCTATAGTGTGAACACAGGTTCTACAACAGAAAATGTTTGTGCGACTACTTTAGTGAATGGTATAGAACATATGCAGGTTTGGTATGGCGTGGATGCTAATGGTGATGGTAGTGCCGATCAATATTTAATTTCTGATGATGTATCAAGTTGGAATAGTGTCGTGAGTCTTAGGATTGGCTTGTTATTTCGTACTAGTGATGAAATTCGAGATGCCATTGACAGCAAGACTTATAAGTTAGTCAATAAAACAGTTACCCCTGCAAGTCTTGATAGACGTATGCGTCGTATTGTAACCACGACTGTGTCGTTTCGTAATTTGCTTAATTGATCTTTTGAGGAGAAAGGCATGAGACAACAACAAGGTGCCGTATTGATTATTGGTTTAGTCATGCTGGCAACATTAACATTAATGGGGGTTACTGCCCTGCAAACAGGTGTTTTGGAAGAAAAATTATCAGGTAACTTAATCGATCAACATCGTGCGTTTCATGCCTCAGAATCGGCATTAGCAGAAGCCGAATCTTGGTTGTATGAACAAAGTAGCGAACCTGATGTTGCTAATAGTTGTAATACACCACCTTGTGTGCAGGTTTGGGAAACGAATACTTTAGATGCCACTAATACGGGGTCTGAGGATTGGTGGCGAAGCAATTGGTGGACAACAAATGCGATTGAGGCCAGTAGTCTGCATGGCTTATCGGAAAACCCACGTTATATTATGGAATTAAAAGATTATCTCCCTGATGATAAGGATCCTGATACCCGAGCCAGACGCGTTGGTCGAGTATTATATCTAATTTCAGCGGAAGCTGTTGGCAAGGGAACTGCCACAAAAAGCGTTTTACAATCCAGTTTTTCCTCTCGTTTTAATTAAATTTTTGGAGGTATTATGATGAAACAACTAAGGGTTTTTTGGGGATCATTGCTGTTATTTGCAATGGTGTCGTATTCAAGTACGAGTTATGCTTTAGCATTGGCAAATACGCCGTTATTTTTGAGCAATAGCTCAGTACCGAATGTATTTTTTGAACTAGATGATTCTGGGTCTATGGACTGGAGTGTTTTATCCAAACGTTATTGGCATTTTTGTGCGTATAATCGTGATGGGCCGGGTAGCACGGGGAGTAGCTATTGTGGGTGGGAAGTAACAAATGGTCAAATTCGGATTTATGATCCAGTTTATGGATGGCGGTATCTTTATTATATTTATGATAATGCAGATAATACTTACAATGATAATTGTAATGGTACTGCAGCCGCTGAAAATTGTTCAGGTGCATTGGCTTCCGATTGGCGAATTCGTAATTCTGATGTCAATGTGTTGTATTATGATCCTGAAGAGTTATATGAACCTTGGGTAGGGTTTCCTAATGCTAGTTTTACGGCCGCTCGCAGTGATCCAGAACCTAATAATTATGGTTATAATCGTATTCGTAATTTATTAAACGATTTTAATGGCAATCCTACGGGTTTTGTGTATGAAGTATGGGTGGATGACCGAGGTTTTACAGGATCTCGACCTAATCGTGGCACTAATATTAATGCGACCCAAACACCGAATGGTTGGGTAGATTTATGGGATAAACATATTCGTTATACCGTCAGAACGAATGATATTTTAGTGGAAGAAATTCGTTACACTTTTGAAGGTTATGAAGGCGTGCCTTTGCCATCTGGTGGCAGGACCGGTCGTTTTATTCCCAATGTGACTACTTCTACTATCTCAGGTACTCAAACGGATGTTTATGGTCGTACCATAACTGAGATTAAACAAAATATTGCCAATTGGTATCAATATTACCGCCGTCGTAATTTTGTTATGAAGGCATCTGTGCTAGCAGTCATTGATGAACGTCCTTTTTATCGTTATGGTTTAAGTATGATTAATCGCTATTGGCAATTATTTGTAGAAGTCCCTACTGATGCCGAATCTCAAAGTGATCCGAATCATACGGTTCATAACCAAGATTTAATGAATAAATTAACTCGTTTTTCTGATGGGAATTCTTGGCCAGGACATGGGACGCCTTTGCGTAATGGCTTAAAACGAACGGGGGAATATTTTGATAATAATGATGGTAGGGTTGATCCGATTATTGATTCTTGTCAACAAAATTTTACCTTATTGTTCACTGATGGTTATCGCAATGGATCTAATCCTTATATTGGTAATCCAGATGGGGATGAGTATTCCAATACATTGGCGGATGTAGCAAAAAAATATTATGACAAAGATTTAAGTACGAAATCTAATAATGTCCCTACCAGTACTTTTGACGATGCAAGTTATCAACATATGGTGACGTTTACCGTCGCATTTGGTGTGTTTGGAACTTTAGTGGATCTTGACGGGGATGGTTGGCCTGATCCAGTATTAAACTCTTACGATAATTGGGGGGTACCAACCAGTAGTTTAGGCAAAATTGATGATCTTTGGCATGCGGCTTATAATTCGAAAGGAACCTTTTTAGCCGCTCAAACACCTATTGAAGTAGTGAATGGTATTGCAAAGGCTTTAGCGGATATTGCCGATAGGGTTTCTTCTGCGGCATCCGTCGCTCAGAATACCTTTACATTAGGCAATAATACCCAAATTTATCAATCACTGTTTGATAGTTCGAATTGGTCAGGGCAATTACAAGCCTTTACCGTCAATACTGATGGTACGATTGCAGGTGATCCTGATTGGGATGCGAGAGATCATTTAGAAAATCGCACTGGGCATTTGATCTATACTTACAGTCGTACTCAAGGCAAAGGGGTTAGGTTTAAATGGGGGAAATTGGATAATACCCAAAAAAACCATCTAAAAACTAACCCTGATTCTGGGACAGTGGAAAGTAATCAAATTGGTAAATATCGCTTACAATATCTTAAAGGTAAACGTAGTGCTACTATCAAATCAGAAGCGGCTGCTTTAGGGTTAACGGTGAATTTCCGAGAAAGAGCGTACTTGTTGGGTGATATGATTCATTCTGCACCTGTATTTGTTGGAGCGCCAGATCGATCTTATGCCAGTGCGGATAGCAGTTTCCCCGGTCGCAATGCCCATGTCGCATTTAAAACTGCCCACGCCAATCGACGTGAAATGATTTATGTAGGGGCGAATGATGGTATGTTGCATGGATTTCGGGTATCAAATGGTCGGGATGATATGTCGTATATTCCGAATGAAGTATTTGCAAAACTGCCTGAGTTAAGCTCGCCAAATTATTTTCATCGTTATTATGTGGATGGCTCACCCAAAGAAGGGGATGTTTATGTGAATGGGGCTTGGAAAACCGTAATTGCCTCAGGTTTAAGGGCAGGCGGTCAGGCTGTGTTTGTCTTAGACGTAACAAACCCTACTAACTTTGCTAATACTGATGGTGCTGCTGATAATACTGTGGTGATGGAATTTAGCGATGAGGATGATGCGGATTTAGGTTATACCTATGCTCAACCGCAAATTATCCTAATGAACAATAACAAATGGGCCATTGCCTTTGGTAATGGTTATAACAATACTGACGCCGATGGTTCTGTTAGCACGACGGGTAATGCGGTGTTATTTATTGTTTACTTAGATGGCAGTGGCTATATCAAAATTGACACAGGGGTTGGTTCAACGAGTGACCCTAATGGTTTATCTTCTGTATTTCCGGTTGATGTGGATGGTGATTTTCGGGTAGATTATCTTTATGGTGGCGATTTAGAAGGTAATTTATGGAAGTTTGATGTGGCATCTTCATCTGATACGAGTTGGAAATTAGATTTTAGTGGTGCGACTTGTGCGACAACGAGTACCTGTCAACCCTTATTTGCCGCAGGTAGTGATCAACCCATTACTGGCAGACCTGTGGTCGGTGATCATCCCACAGGCGAGGGCTTAATGGTGTATTTTGGCACGGGAAAATATATTGAAACCAGTGATTCGGAGGTAATAGGTGCGGCTACCCAAACAATTTATGGCATTTGGGATCAATCGGATATTTCAGGTATTAGTTTTAGTCCTGCAAGTTTAAGTAAAAGTAGCTTGTTAGAACAAACTATTGACAAAGAAACGACTTCTTCATTTGATACCGATGATGATGGTGTGGATGATGCTACTCGCTATACCCGATTGACCTCCGATAACCAAATTGATTGGCGGAGTTCTACTAATCCTAGTGGGGATCAAGGTTGGTATATGGATTTACAGTTGGGTACTACATCCGAAGGTGAACGTCAGGTCAATGACTTAGTGTTACGCAATGGCGTATTGATTTTTGTAACATTGACGCCCTCAGAAAGTCCTTGTGAGTTTGGTGGCTCAAGTTGGTTAATGGCATTAGATGCGCAAGATGGTTCACGCTTAGGGGTATCACCGTTTGATTTTAATGGTGATAAAGGCTTTGATGGGGATGATTTAGTAACGGATAATGCAGGAAATCAAGTTACTGCTTCAGGCGCGAAAACTGATACAGGTATTACTTCAACCCCTTCATTGATTTTTATTTCAGGGGATGGTCATTCCAGCAATCGAGTTGATACGATTTTGTCAGGAACTGGCGGATTAAACAATGAAATTATGAATTTAGGTGATTCTGATTTAGGGCGTTTAATGTGGCGTGAAGTGAAATAGTGACACAAATTAGGCTTTAGTGTCTATTATTAGCACTAAAGCCAAAGCCCAATTTAATTAAATTAAAGGAGAGACTGTTAATGAAAATTTTAATGTTATTATTGTTAAGTATTTTGTCCATAAACTTGGTTTATGCGCTAACCTTCCAATATTCAGGCGATACTGAGCATTCATCTTCTCAAGAGAATGTCGATTCTGCTGTGACAGACAGTAATAATTCACCTTCTGCTCCATCAGACCTAAGTAACGTACCAAAAGGGACTTATGGTTTGTTAACTGTCGTTGATTTTGAAGGAATGAGTGTTACGGTTGCGAATCACAAATATATTTTATCTCCTGATGTGAAAATTAGGGTAGGGGATAGCATTATTAACTTTGATGAGTTGGAATTGCTACATAAGAAACGGGTAAAGATTATTTTTGTGCCAGCAACCAACACTGTCATAAAAATCATTTCACCTGCGATTCCAAACTTTCAGGATATGCGAGGTTAAAATGAAACCAAGGCAAGGGTTTAGTCTAATTGAATTGATGATGACAGTGGCAATTGTCGGTATTTTGGCAGGGGTAGCGTTTCCTGCTTATGTGAGTCAAATGGCAAAAGCAAAAAGGTCAGAAGGACAAGCGGCATTACTGGATTTATCAACTCGTATGGAGCGTTTTTATTCGGAAAATAGGACCTATGAAGGGGCGAATATTGCAGGCAATAATACCAGTACCTTATTACCTTCTACTTTAACGTATCCTGACGGTTATTATAATTTATCTATCAGTAATCAAACAGATTCGTCTTATACCTTGATAGCAACCCCAAATTCCGGTACGCATAAAGATGAGGACTGTGGTAGTTTAACTTTAACTCATACGGGTGTTAAAGGTAGTAGCACAGGGGATGAGAAATGCTGGGGGGGATAGTTTTATGATAGTTTGATGGCTGTGATTAAAATATTGCAAAACGCACTATGAATGAACGGAATAAAAATAATACTTTCTTGTAAACGCCATAGCGACAGTTTTACCGCTATGGCGTTTTCGTCTTTTTATCTTTTATTTTAGCACTAGATGTTCAAACATTTGGTTATTATTACTTATAACTTCCCAATTTTAAGCTAAACTTGCTAGTGTTATTAGCAGTAGTCTAAAACCAATTATCTGTAATTTATGGCAGATTATCCTGTATAAGATGCAATATGTTAAGGCCAGTGCTATAAAGGTATTATGATGAAGTTAAATAAAAAAGTTTTGGGATTTAGTTTAATTGAACTGTTGGTGGTATTAGTGATTATTACTATTCTTGCTTCGATTGCCGCACCAACTTTTCAAACTGCGATTCGTAATAGTCGAATTCGTAGTTATGCTAATGAAATGATGGAAAGTTTAAATTTTGCAAGAAGTGAGGCCATTAAACGTGGGAGACGTTTAACCCTTTGTAAAAATTCAGGTAGTAACACTTGTAAGACGTCAGGGAATCAGTGGCATGGTGCTGATGGTTGGTTAGTCATGCTAAATGCAACCGTATTAAAAAAAGTAGAAAATATAAGCTCCGATATAGAAATTAATGCTTATGTTTCTGGTAGTGGCTCTGCTTATAAAGGTAATATTAGCTATAAACGTCGAGGTGATGTAGAATACACAGGTGGTGTGGCTGGCATTTACTTTTTAATTTGTGATAAGCAATTAAAAGCAAAAGGTGGTCGAAAAATTAGTATTGCGGCATCAGGTCGAGTAAAAAGCAGTGACCCTAAGCAAGATGGTGGAGGTGAACGACAATGTTCCTAAATAAATCATGTCGATCTAAACAACAAGGGGTTGGCTTATTAGAAGTATTAGTTGCCTTAGTGATTTTAGCGGTAGGTCTGTTAGGTATGGCAGGAATGCAGGCTTCAGCAAAACGTAATGATTTAGAGGCATGGCAACGTAGCCAAGCCGCATTTTATGTGAATGATATTCTTGAACGCATGCGTAGCAATCCTACGGCATTAATGGAGTATACTACTGCGGCATTTGATGGGATTACTCCACCTAATGATGGTAATTGCACGCAGAGTAAGCAATCTTTAAGAGATTTATGTGATATTAAAGTTGCTTTACAAGGTTTGTTAGAACGAGAAGGGACAGGTAGTTTAAGTCAAGTTGGCGGATTATTAACACCAAGACTATGTATTACGCCAAATGCCAGTGGTCTTGTCAATATTACCTTAGCTTGGCAAGGAATTTTGCCCTTAAATTCTAGTGTCAATGATCCAGCGTGTGTTGTTGCGGGTGGTAATCAATATAATCGCCAATTAATTGTCTCGGGTTTTATTAACCCGAATTAGAGATCAGTAAGGAATCACATCATGAAAATTCTAAGATTGCAACGAGGTTTTTCATTACTAGAGTTAATGATTTCTTTAGTCATTGGACTGATTTTATCAGCGGCGGCCATTAGTGTTTTATTGAGTAACAAGCGTGCTTATGAGCAATCAGAACAATATGCTGTTATGCAGGATAATGCTCGCTATGCGGTGCAAGTCATTGAAGATGAGCTACAAATGGTGGATTTTTGGGGTGAAACCTTAGCGAATAGTTTTCGTAATGTGGGGTTTTTGCCTAATAATGGTTGTGATGGTGATGCGAATTCTAATAGTTTAGTTAATACTATTTGGGCAACAACTGCTAATAGTAGCAAGATGTTGACATGTTTATCGGATGTTCAAATCAATAGTGATATTTTAGTGGTAAAAGCCTTGAGTGGTTATCAATCAACTGATAAGAGTCAAGTCCGATTAGAAACGGATTTTGTTCAGGGTAATTTTCTAAAATCAGGTCAAAAACAAAGCGGTTGGTCTAAAGATATTAGAGATTATCACGCCTATGTTTATTATATTGATCCGAATGTTAGAACTGTTAATGGGGTTAATCTACCCGCATTAATGCGATGGACTCAGGATCGTAAAGCGGAAGAAATTTCGGAAGGGGTAGAACAAATGCGAGTCATGTTAGGTTTGGATACAAATGCCGATGGTCGTCCTGATGAGTATAAAGAACCCAGTGGCGTTGGCAATTGGGTGAATGTTGTCATTGCTAAAGTTTATTTTTTAGTGCGTTCGATTGAACCTGATTTTACTATAAGCAATAATGCGAACACGGGTGTGTTTAATCTTAAACTTTATAATCTGGGGGGGCGTTGTTTTTGTAATAATCAAATTGCGAAATGTACCTCGTCTTGTCCGACTACGACAGCCGATAGTTTTCGGCGATTATTGATTACTACCACGGTTAATCTGAAAAATCGTCAATTTTAAAGGAATATTAGGATGAATAACAAACAAACAGGCTCGGCATTAGTTGTAACTTTGGTAATTTTGATTGTATTGACCTTGCTTGGTGTTTCGAGTTTGTCAACAAGTGTCATGCAATTGACCATTTCAGGTAATATTCAAGAATCCGTGGCATCCGTACAAAAAGCCCAAAGTGGGATTGATGCTTTGTTAAGTGCGAAACCTGGAAGCAGTGAAGATGCTTTGCAAGATCGTTGGTTTATCAATAATACGAATTGCCCCCTTTCATTAGCACCTGATCCCAGTGATTGGTGTATTGATGGTTTATCTAAATTTGGTTCTAATCCTATTAGTACCATTGAAGATGACGCGACTTTGGAGGGGGAAGTAACTACTATGGTGAGATTTCCTCCTGAAAATCGTCAAATAGAATGTTCATCTTGTTTTTCTAGGGCAGGAAGTAGTACCGATCAGGTATTTTTTGAGATTTTTGAAATTACCAGCGTGCATAGATTAGCATCAACAGGCGCAGAAACAAGATTAAAGCATGGGGTGTCAACTAATATTGCTAAGGCAAAATAATCCAATTTCAGTGAAAATAGGTAAGTGAGGTAATAAAAATGAATAAGTATTATTTATTTATAATGACGTTGTTGTTCTCTATCACAACGTTTAAAGTGAGTGCAGATGATGTGGATATTTATGAATTTGGGTCTTATGATCCTAAATTAATGTTTGTAATTGATAATTCAGGGAGTATGCGTGGTAGTCGCATTGCCACCACAAAAAATGCTATTTTAGGTATTATTGATAATAATATCGATGTGTTATATGGTGTGGTGCAAATGCATAATAATAATGCTTATGCGGTTAATCCTGTGGGTGCTTATGGGCGCTTAGTAAGACGGGTAACCACTTTGCATGAATCCGTTAAGAATGCCGTCAATAATATTCAAACAGGTGGCGGGACTCCTTTGTGTGATACTTATAAAGTCGCTGTTGATTATTTTAAGGGGGTATATCCGCCTAAAATTCCTTTGGAAGATTGTGAGGTAGCTCATATTGTATTAATGTCGGATGGTTATTGTAATAGCGGTAATTGTTCTACGGCTTGTACCAATACTGCTTATGATATGTACAATAACTTTAGTAAAAATAAATCAGGGTATCCTAAAGTAATGACTCATACGGTTGGTTTAAATATTGATTTAGCCTTACTAAGAAATACTGCTAAAAATGGCGGTGGTTTTTATTTACAAGCGAGTCAAGGTAACTTGCAAGACAAGTTTCAGGAAATTTTAGATCAAATCAAATTTAAAACTGCTTCGGTGACGACACCAAGTCTTTCAGCCAGCACCAGTAATGCAACAACTCATTTGGATTGGGCGTTTATGGGTGAGTTTGCTGCTTCAAGTAAACCCGTTTGGCGTGGTAATATTAAAAAAGTAAAAATTGATCCAACTACGGGTGAATTACGTGGTAAAAATAATCAAGATGTGATCGATCCTACTAGCCATAAGTTAAAAGATACAGCTAGTACTTATTGGGATATACATAATAATAAAAACTGTAATGGTGTTGATAAATGTGGTGTCGGTGCGGTATTACAAGATCAAGTCTTAAATAAAGGTTATACCAGTCGTAGGGTATATACGAATGTCAATGGCAATCTAACGCCTTTTACGGCTTCAACAATGGGGCTTGATCCAAGTGTTGCAGATTGGGCCTTAGGCAAAGATAGAGAATGGATTATTGGTGATATTTTTCATTCTAAACCCATTGTTTTAAATTACGGTTGTTCGGGTATGACTTGTACGAATCCAGAATTACGCATTTTAGCAGGCACTAATTCAGGGTTTTTACATATGTTTGATGGTAATAATGGGCGGGAAAAATGGGCCTTTGGACCCAAAGAACTCGCCGCAATTCATGATCCTATGTATCAAAGTACCTTGCCAATTACTAATGGTTTATCACCTGAAGTGATTGAGTTTTTAACCCAATATGGTCATGTTTTTACCCAAGCAAATGTGGATACTTTTTTAAACTTATTACAAAGTACTGGAGTGATTACTGCGAAAAGACGAGCAGAATTATCTATAGAATTTGCCGATATTTTAGATAAATTAAATAATAAGGAAAAAGAGGAACATCCTGATGGGGTGGATGGCAAAGTTACAGTCATGATGTGTAGTGATACTAATGGTGATCCTACGGATGGTTGTAATGGTGATGATGATTATTTAGATAGCTCTGATCGAAGTTATGCCGTCTTTGGCTTAAGACGCGGTGGTCAACATTATTATGCCTTAGATTTAAGTGGGAACAAACGCGATAATCCTAAATTATTATGGGCGAATACTTACAAAGGTATGGGACAAAGTTGGTCAATACCCGTGATTACTAAGTTGTATAACAGTGCTGGTCAAGTGAAACTTGCGGTGGTATTTGCAGGTGGGTATGATGAGAATAAAGATACTGAGAACGCTGTAGGGACAGATGACAAAGTTGGCATGGGGATTTATGCGGTTGATTTAATAACAGGCAATTTGTTATGGCAAGTCAAAGCAGGTGAATCTATTAAAGGTGGGGATATGAAAGATAGCATTCCTGCTGAAGTAACCACTTTAGATAGTGATGGTGATGGTGTTACTGATAGACTTTATGTTGGTGATACTGGTGCGAATATCTGGCGGGTTGATTTGGAAACAACTTATAATGCGAGTGGTCTGGTGAGTGGTGTTAAGCGTTCAGTATTTAAGTTTGCAAGTCTTGGTGATAATAGTAGTATGGCCGATGATAGACGAATTTTTAATAGAATTGATTTAGTTAGGACTTATGTTCATGGTAAAAAAACGGATATATTGTTAATTGGTACAGGTGATCATGTGGGGGCAACAAAAATGGATACTCAAAATCGTTTTTATATGTTGAAAGATAAAAACACCATTACCCAGCAATTTAATTCAAAAACGGCACCTTATCCATTAAAAGAATCGGATCTTTATGATGCAACCAGCAATATTATTGGTTTAAGCAATAACCAGACTACTAAACAAAGTGAAATTAACAAAGTGAAAAATAGCAAAGGTTGGTACATTGATTTAGAAGATAAGGGGGAAAAATTCTGGAATCGAGCGGTTACCTTAGCAGGTGTCGTGTTTTTTACCACTTATGTGCCACCAGATAAAGATGCAAAAGTGGATACTTGTGATGAATCAGGTTATGGTTACTCGCATCTTTATGCGATAAGTTTACAAGATGCAACTGCCGCGTTTGATTATTGGAATGGCTCTGCTGTCAAAGAAGAGAAAGAAGATCGCCGTCGTGATTATACCTCAGAGGGTTTGCCTGGTGAGTTGACGTTTCAACATTATGAAGAAAATGGCAAGCAACAAACTCGATTAGTAACTCAAGAAGGCACTTTAGAGTTGAAAAAAGACAATGATGGGGATGGTAAGCCTGAAAGTGCTTTATTTGATGAAGACCCTGAAATGTTATTTTGGTATCATCAAGAATAATATAATGGTAAGAGACATAGAGAGTTGTTCATACCATGCTCATGCTATGTCTCTTTGATTTTGGAGCCAGTCCATGAAAAGTAAAAAGTTGTCGGGTTTTACCTTAATTGAGTTATTAATGGTAATTATGATTATCGGACTATTAGCTGGAATCGCTTATCCTCTTTATTTGGATCAAGTCAGAAAAAGTCGGCGTAGTGATGCGATTTCGGAAATGTTGAAAATTGCTAATTTGCAAGAACAGTATTTTTTGGATAACAAGCGTTATACTACAAATGGTAATGAACTGGGTTACCCTAATTGCTCAGGAAATAGTGGCTTATGTGTCGATAGTTCGGGGATTCGCACAGAAAATGGTTTTTATAATATTAATTTAGCAGTGAATGTCAATCCACCACAGTTTTATACCATTACGGCAACGCCAAGAGCAGGTACGGATCAAACCCATGATGTTTGTACACAGTTATCTTATACAACGGATGCGAGTCAAAATAAGAAAGGTGCCAAGCTTAGTAAAGTAGGATTAGGTGATCCTGCGGAAGTCTGTTGGTAGTTGCTAAGCCAAAGCTTAATTGTTTAATTAAGCTTTGCTTGTTTAACTCGATTAGTTCGCAGGAGTTGGTTCTAAAGGTTCTTCTTCTAGGTCATCCATATCTAAATCATCGTCAAAATCGTCTGCATTATCTTCTTCTGGCATATCTTTACCATTGCTAATGAGATAAGCACGGCGTTGTAGATAAGCATCTCTAGTAAATTCATAAGGGTCTAAGGCAGCAATTTCTAAAGTAGAGCTAGTGGATAATAATTTGGTTCTTAAATTTAGGACTTTTAGAGCTAATAAGCCATAACGTACCCCATCATCTTCAATATAATATAATGGGTCTAAAAAGCTATCGACTATGATGCCTGTTGTGTCCCTAACGGTACTCGGACCGAATAATGGTAGGACAAAATAAGGACCGCTGCTAACGCCCCAAACCGCTAAGGTTTGACCAAAATCTTCGTTATTTTTTTCATAACCAAGCTCACCGGCAATATCCCTAAGGCCAAAAATACCTATCGTAGAGTTTAATAAAATTCGAGTTATATCTGTACTTGCTCGTTTTACTTCTGCTTGTAATACGTCATTCATAGCAACGGCAACATCATCAATATTATTATAAAAATTAGAAATACCGGATTGTATAGAGTGATGCGTATAATCTCGATACGTTTCAGCAATGGGTTTGAGTACTGCTTTGTCTGTTTTATCATTCGTATCATATATGACTCGATTATAACTTTCCCAAGGGTCGATACTATTAGAGCAACCTGCTAGAATAACTACACTGATTAAAATATATAATGGTTTCATTTGCTCAGTTCCTTTTTATTATTTGTTGCTAAAATTAGCATAATTTTACTGTTTTGATAAGGGTTTTTATGACAGATCTTAAATACAATCCCAAAATTTCTGGGCGTTTCCGTGGCTATTTGCCGATTATTGTTGATGTAGAAACCGCTGGCTTTAATCCAAAAACGGATGCTTTATTGGAAATTGCCGTCGTGTCAGTAATTCTGGATGAAAAAAATTTAATCCATCCTTATCAAACCTATCATGCTCATGTAGAGCCTTTTGAGGGGGCGAATTTAGATGCGGCGGCATTGGCTTTTAATAAAATTGATCCGTTTCATCCGTTTCGTTTTGCGAAAACAGAAAAACAGGCATTAGAATCAATATTTCAATCCATTTGGCAAGCAGTAAAACAATCGCATTGTTCACGGGCAATATTAGTGGGTCATAATCCATTTTTTGATCTAGGGTTTTTGCAAGCAGCTGTTGCTCGTAATAAAATTAATAAATCGCCATTTCATCAATTTACGACCTTTGATACGGCAACCTTAGGTGGTTTAGTCTATGGTCAAACGGTATTAGCGAGAGCCGCAAGGGCATCAGGTATGACTTGGGATGATGAGGAGGCTCATTCCGCTTTATATGACGCAAAACAGACGGCGGAGTTATTCTGCCGTATGGTCAATTATTGGCAACATTTACGTCCTTTTCGTTTTCCTTATCATAAGGAAAAGTCCAAGGACATAGCAGAATCGAAAAAACCAGAGTCAACGTCAGAATCTGAATCGGAACCTAATCATCAAGATTGATTGACTGCGGCATGAGTCATTTGTTGTAATTCGCCTTTCTCATAAAGTTCAATGGTAATATCATGACCACCAATTAATTCGCCATCGATGTAAATTTGTGGAAAGGTTGGCCAGTTAGCATAACGAGGAAGATTTTGAAAGATTTCAGGGTCTTCTAATACATTGACATAGCCAAATTCAATATTACACGCTTTGAGGGCTGCCGCTGCTCTGGCTGAAAACCCACATTGTGGAAAATCAGGCGAACCTTTCATAAAAATCACCACTGGGCTAGATTTTACTGCCTGATCAATACGCTCTAAAACATCCATTTTTTGCTCCTATTATTATCTTAAAATGTGATAAGTTTACAAGTTTATAAAGTTTTAACAGGTTTTAGTTATAAAATAAAGATTGAAAAGTTTAAGTGTTTAACGAATGTCATGTTGTTGCAACCAAGCCTCTAACAATGCCAAATGCCAAAGTTTATTCCCTTGAATGCGAGTAAAATATGCGTCGGGTTGTGCCAGTAATTTATTGATATAATCGGGTTGAAACAACTGTCGTTGTTGACAAGACGTAGAGGTAAGTATGGATCGCATCCAGTTTAAAAATTCACCACGCACATATTTTAAGGCAGGCATAGGAAAATAGCCTTTAGGGCGATCAATGACCGTATTAGGTAACAATGGATCCGCAATGGCTTTAAGTATGGCTTTGCCTGAACGTTGTAATTTTAATTCGGGTGGCATTTGCATGGCAAGTTCCACTAAATGATGATCTAAAAAGGGGACTCTGGCTTCTAATCCCCAAGCCATCGTCATATTATCCACTCGTTTTACAGGGTCATCGGTAATTAATGTCGTAACATCAAAGCGTAATACTTGATCTAAAAACTCATCGGCATTGGCTTGATTTAACTGCTGTTCCACTAGCAATGAGGTATAATCATCACCATGATAATTCGCATGAACAGTCGCTAAATATTCACTATGATCTCTATCAAAATAATGTTGGCTAAAACGTTGTAAATAATGACCTCGGCTTTGTTGCATTTTAGGATACCAAAAATAGCCACCAAAGACTTCATCCGCCCCTTGCCCACTTTGTACGACTTTTACCAATTGTGATACTTGTTCCGATAATAAATAAAATGCCACGGCATCTTGAGCTACCATTGGCTCCGCCATTGCGTTAATGGCTTCAGGTAATCTGGCTAAGACTTGTGGATTGGGAATATAAAGTTTATGATGTTCAGTGGCATAACGAGCGACAACTTGATCGGAATATTCAAATTCATTGCCTTTTTCATGCCCTGTATCGTCAAAGCCTATGGAAAACGTCAATAGTTTTTCAGTGCCTGTTTTGGCAAGTAGGGCGACTAGCAAACTAGAATCTAGGCCACCTGATAATAATACTCCAACAGGAACATCGGCGATCATACGCCGTTTATCCACCGCTTGTTGTAATCTTAATTGGGTTTGTATTATCCAATCTTGGGCCGTCATTGTTTGTGGCGGACGACAGGCGGATAATTGCCAATAACATTGTTGTTGGGTTTTGCCTTTCGCCGTAATCAATAAAGTGTGAGCTGGCGGTAATTTACGAATGCCTTGTAAAATAGTTCTTGGTGCGGGGATGACGGCATGTAAAGTCAAATGATGATGTAAAGCGACAGGATCAATATCGGTATTTACGTGTTTTGTGGCTAATAAGGCTTGAGTATTGGATGCAAAGAGTAGGCGTTGCTGATCTAGGCTGTAATACAATGGCTTAATACCTAAGCGATCTCTCGCAAGAAATAAGGATTGTTGACATTTATCCCAAATGGCAAAGGCAAATATTCCATGTAAATATTTGACACAATCTTGTTGCCAAGCATGATAGGCTTTTAAAATGACTTCACTATCCCCCTGCGTAAAAAAACGATACCCTTTGGCTTGTAATTGTTGGCGTAATTCGGGGTAATTATAAATCGTACCATTAAATACTAATACCAAGCCTAATTCACTGTCTATCATGGGTTGGCTTGCCATGTCGCTTAAATCAATAATAGACAAACGTCTATGACCTAGGGCAATATAATCATCACTATAACTGCCACCATGATCAGGACCACGACGTTGTAATGTTGTCAGCATCGGGCTTAGATTTGTCAGATTTGGTCGTGCTTGAAAGTTGAGTTCACCACAAATTCCACACATGGGTATTGTTTCCTTTCGCTGTTGTAATCTCTACAATAAATGAATACAATCACTGCTTTAATTTATTATTTTTAAGAGGAGATAAAAAAATGAATCCGTTATTAAGCGTTACTGGTACGATTATTTCTGGTTTTGTATTAGCCATTATTATTGCGGTTATTTTGTGAAATACAATCGATATTTAGCATGATTTAATATTTTGATTATTGTATTGTTATATTATTATACAGTGAATATTTAACATTTAGGGGAATTTTTATGGAATTTAATCTTTGGTCTTTTACCGTTTGGTTACATGTGTTAGCGGGCGTGGTTTGGATTGGCTTATTATATTATTTTAATTTTGTGCAAGTGCCCGCTACGGCAGATGCGGTTGCTGACAAGGATGGGCCTGGACCGGCTGCGATTGGCAAATATGTCGCACCTAGGGCCTTATTATGGTTTCGTTGGGGAGCGGTTGCTACTTGGTTGACTGGTGCGTCAGCTTTAGAAGTCATGGGGGTTGGATTTGTTCATGCCTTTACATTCGGCATGAATATGGAAAATGCTGGTCATGTCCCGATTATTGGCGTAGGAGCTTGGTTGGGAACCATTATGTTGTTTAATGTTTGGGTTTTGATTTGGCCTAATCAGAAAAAAGTCTTAGGCATGGTACAAGCCAGTGCCGATGAAGTGGCTAGTGCTAAAAAAGTCGCATTACTTGCCTCTCGTACCAATACCTTATTATCCATACCGATGTTAATGTGCATGGTGGGTTATGGTCATGGTTTGCCATTTTAGTTTTAATGAATATCTTTTCATAGGATAGGCTTGACAAGGCAGTCTTGAATTAAGACTGCCTTTTTTGTAAGAAAAGATTGAACTTTTTTAAGTGATTACTTATCCTTACTTATTATGACTTACAAAAAACATTACCAAAGCTCAAATCAGTGGGTTTATAGTTTCATTATTTATTTACTGTTATTTTGGCAACAAGTTAGCGTGCCTTGTTTTTGTGATCATAAGAAATCTGTACCGTCAACCTCGACAAGCATGGCACAATCAATGCGTAGTCATCATTTATCTGCAATAGATTTAACGGATGGTACGACTAATGCAATGTCTGCACCATCTAAGAAATCGATGAACATGCGATGCCATTGTGGTTTCAATTGTTTTTGTTCCTTTTTATTGATGAGTCTTATTTTCAGCTTGGGACTTTTTTTGCGCTTTTATACCGAGGGATTTTGGTTTTGCTTTAAAACTTCTACATACTCCCCCCCTTATTTTGCGATTTACCATCCTCCTGTTGTTTAAAATGGTCTGACTGAGCGATTTTAAATAACGTTTTTACAAAGCATACAATGCTACAACAGGAGTAATAGATATGATTGCATCTTTCAATCATTATTGGCAATTGATAGTGATTATGGCTTGTTTTGCCGTATCAATGCCAAGCATTGCTGAAACTTTATCAGTAACAATGGCGGAACAATTCGCCTTGCAAGCGGATCCTTTGATCCGTCGTTTTGAACAACAATCCCATGCTTTATCGGCACAGTCTGTATTTGAGGGACAATTACCCGATCCAAAACTTAGCTTTGGATTCGCAAATTTTCCAACTGACAGTTTTAATCGTGGTCAAGAAGCGATGACTCAGATTCAATTAGGTATCTCACAAGCCTTTCCTAAAGGGGAGAGTTTACGCTTTAAACGCCAACAAACTGAAACCTTAGCCAGTATTGAACTACAACGCCGTCAATTACAGGCACGTCATTTAGTACAAAAGGTACGGGGTTTATTTTTAGCCATTTATTATCAGCAACAAGCGATTAAGATTATTCAAGAGAGTGCCGTTATTTTTCGTCAGTTGGTTAAAATAACGGAAGCACATTATGCCCAAGGTCGGCAAAATCAGCAAGATGTGTTGCGAGCACAATTAGAATTATCTCGGCTTAAGGATAAGGAAATTGCTTTACAAATGACAATGGAAACCAAACAGGCAGATTTAGCCAAATGGTTGGGTGAAAAGGCCTGGTGGTCCTTGGAATCGCGATGGCCGGTATTTGCAACAATTCCAAGCCAAGCCGAGATAGAGGATCAATTGAGCAAACATCCGTTGATTTTAATTGAAAACGCCCAAATCCAAGCCAAACAATTTGGCGTTAAATTAAGCCAACAGCAGTATAAACCCAGTTGGGGCGTCGCACTCAATTATAGTGAGCGTAAAGACCGTGCCAATTTTTTATCATTAATGCTTAATGTGTCGCTACCCTTATTTCCTGATAAGCGTCAGGATAAACAATTAGCTGCCAGTCGTAAACAGGTCATGGCAGCGTATGATGCCAAAGCGGATCGTTGGGCAGAATTAAAACGGCAACTGCAACATCAATATGCTCAGTGGTTACGTTTAACTCAGCAACAACGCTTGTATCAAGCACAGTTGGTCCCTGAAGCAGTACAACATAGTCAAGCATCATTGAATGCGTATCAATCGGGGGTGGGTGATTTTAATCCCTTAATGCGAGCTAAGTTATTAGAATTAGAAACACGCTTGACAGCCTTAAACATCCGATTTGAGAAATCACTGGCTCAAATAAACTTGTTGTATTTAATCGAACAGCCTGCGTTAGATGGAGAATAATTAATGAAAACTTTATTAATCAGCATTGTGTTATTGTTATTAGGCATTGCCATTGGTATCGGCATTAACATTACGTTTCAGCGTTTAAACCATAGGGGTAATGATATGGATACGGCAGATATGAGCGAAATGTCATCCACATCAGCTCCGTCTAAAGAAAAGAAAATTTTGTATTGGGTGGCTCCTATGGATCCAAGCTATCGTCGTGATAAACCAGGAAAATCGCCTATGGGAATGGATTTAGTCCCTGTTTATGAGGAAGATAATTCTGGAGAGCAAGGGGTTGTTAAGATTTCAGCCAGTGTTGAAAATAATTTAGGCGTGCGTACTGCCATTGTTGACAGTGGTAAGTTATGGCGAAAAATTAAGGCAGTTGGCATGACAACTTATGACGAACGTAATATCAGCCATGTGCATTTGCGTACCGAAGGTTGGATTGAAAATTTAAGTGTTAAGGCAACGGGCGAAATGGTGAAACAAGGGCAATTATTGTTTCAGTTATACTCTCCTGAATTAGTTAACGCCCAAGAGGAATTGTTGCAAGCGCGGCAGTCAGGGAATCAAGGTTTAATTCAAGCCTCAAAACGGCGATTGTTTTCACTAGGTATGAGCAGAACTCAAGTGAAACATTTATTAAATACCCAGAACGTGCCACAGAAAATTGGCATTTATTCGCCACAAACAGGCACTGTCTCTAAACTAAATGTTAGAGAAGGTATGTTTGTGAAACCACAGACAATCATAATGGAATTAGTGGATTTATCGAGTATGTGGATGATAGTCGAAATTTTTGAACAGCAAGCCAGTTGGGTAAAAATTGGACAGTTTGCCGAGGTAAATTTTGATTATCAACCTGGTCAAATTTGGCAAGCTAAGGTCGATTACATTTACCCTGATTTAGACCCTAAGACTCGAACCTTAAGGGTGCGTTTAAAATTTGATAATCCTGAATTACAACTTAAAGCCAATATGTATGGCAAGGTTGTGATTTATGGTGGGGCTAAATTGCAGGTATTAAGCATTCCTCGTGAAGCATTAATTCCTAGTGGTGATGGGTATCGTGTGGTGATTGCGATGGGCAATGGGCGTTATCAAAGTCGCTTTGTTAAGGTTGGCATTGAGAGTGGCAACTGGGTTGAAATCCTGTCGGGTTTGGAGGAAGGGGAAAAAGTTGTGGTATCCGCACAATTTTTGATCGATTCTGAGGCCAGTCTTAACGCAAGTTTCACTCGTATGAGTCATTAAGGAGAATGCCATGATTAATGCCATAGTTCTTTGGTCAATTCACAACCGTTTTTTGGTGATACTCCTATCGGTGGTAGTGGCCGTTGGGGGGATTTATACGGTGAAACATACCGCCGTTGATGCCATTCCTGATCTGTCTGATGTACAAGTGATTATTAAAACGTCTTATCCCGGACAAGCCCCACAAGTCGTAGAAGATCAAGTAACCTATCCGCTCACAACCGCAATGTTATCTGTGCCTAAAGCATTAACCGTGCGGGGTTATTCTTTTTTTGGGGATTCGTATGTTTATGTTATTTTTGAGGATGGCACGGATTTGTATTGGGCACGTTCACGGGTGTTAGAATATTTAAGCCAAGTGTCCGCTACCTTACCTCAAGCCGCAAAACCTGTTTTAGGGCCAGATGCCACAGGCGTTGGCTGGATTTATCAATATGCCTTAGTGGATCGTAGTGGGCAACATGATTTGTCGCAACTACGTTCATTGCAAGATTGGTTTTTGAAATATGAATTACAAACCGTGGCAGGTGTGGCGGAAGTTGCGAGTATTGGTGGCATGGTACGTCAATATCAGGTCGTTTTAGACCCTGTGAAATTACAAGCGTATCAAATATCACTGAATCAAGTGAAACAAGCCATTCAAAATGCCAATCAAGAGGTGGGTGGCTCGGTGATTGAAATGGGTGAAGCCGAATATATGATACGGGCAACGGGTTATATTCAAAATCGGCAACATCTGAAGCAAATCCCATTAGGGATGAATAAACAAGGCACGCCCATTTTGTTAGCGAATGTGGCTGAGATTCAAATTGGGCCTCAAATGCGCCGAGGTATTGCGGAACTGAATGGGGAAGGTGAAGTGGTTGGTGGTGTGATTGTCATGCGTTGGGGGGATAATGCTCGCCAGACCATTGCTAATGTGAAACAGCGTTTGCAACAATTACAACATAGTTTACCCGATGGGGTGGAAATTGTAACTACCTATGATCGTTCCACATTAATCCAAAATGCCGTGGAAACGTTAAAAGGCAAATTAATCGAGGAATTTATTGTTGTAGTCTTGGTTTGTGTGGTGTTTTTATTTCATTTGCGGTCTGCTTTAGTCGTGATTATTAGTTTACCTATGGGAATTTTAGGGGCGTTTATGATTATGTATTGGCAGGGCGTGAATGCGAATATTATGTCTTTAGGGGGGATTGCGATTGCCATTGGTGCAATGGTGGATGCCAGTATTGTCATGATTGAAAATCTGCATAAACATATGGAAAAACAGCCCTTAACTTCTGACAATCGTTGGCAAGTGATTTCAGAGGCCACCATGGAAGTAGGCCCTCCCTTGTTTTTTTCCTTGTTAATTATTACCTTAAGTTTTTTACCTGTCTTTACCTTGGAAGCCCAAGAAGGCAAATTATTTTCACCCTTAGCCTTAACGAAAACCTATGCAATGGCAGTTGCCGCAGGGTTGTCTATTACCTTAGTGCCGGTATTAATGGGATATTTTATTCGAGGCAAGGTAATAGCAGAACATCGCAACCCTGTGAACCGATTCTTGATATTTTTGTACCGCCCATTGATTACTGGAATATTAAAATTTCCTTGGCTGGTATTATTATTTGCCTTTGTGGTGATTGGACTTGGTTTTTGGCCAGTGGCTCACTTAGGGTCCGAGTTTATGCCTGATTTAGATGAAGGGGATTTAATGTATATGCCCACTACTTTTCCTGGGATTTCTATTGGCAAGGCACAACAGTTGTTACAACAGACTGATAAGCTGATTCGGACAGTGCCTGAAGTGAAAACCGTATTTGGTAAAATTGGTCGAGCGGATACTGCCACTGATCCTGCTCCTTTGACCATGATTGAAACCTTAATTCAATTTAAACCTAAGGAACAGTGGCGAACAGGCATGACTTTATCAAAGCTGAAAGCGGAACTAAATCGTTTAGTAAAACTTCCTGGTGTAACGAATGCGTGGGTTATGCCGATTAAAACTCGGATTGATATGTTAGCAACGGGAATTAAAACCCCTATTGGCGTAAAAATCGCAGGGCCTGAGTTAAGTGTGATTCAGTCCATTGGCCAACAAGTGGAACAAGTTTTAAAACAACTACCCGAAACGGCATCGGCTTTTTCAGAGCGAGTGGCAGGCGGTCGTTATATTACTATCGATATTGACAGAATAAAAGCCGCTCGCTTTGGTTTAAATATTGCTGATGTGCAAATGGTCGTGCGTACCGCTATTGGTGGCATGAATATTACTGAAACAGTCGAAGGTTTAGAACGTTATCCCGTGAATTTACGTTATCCACGAGATTGGCGAGATTCGGTGGAAAATTTGCGTTTATTGCCTATTGTGACCCCACAGGGTGCTTTTATTGCTTTATCTGAGGTAGCAACCGTTAAGGTAACGGAGGGGGCGCCTATGATTAAAAGCGAAAATGCCCGTTTAAATGGTTGGATTTTTGTCGATATTGAGACCAGTGATATTGGGTCTTATGTGACAAAAGCTCAAGAAGCGGTAGCACAGCAGGTTGATTTGCCTTCAGGCTATTCTATTGCTTGGTCAGGTCAGTATGAATATATGTTGCGAGCAAAACAACGTTTAAGTTTAGTCGTGCCATTAACATTAATTACCATTGTTTTATTACTCTATCTTAATTTCAAAAATTTAATTGAAGTTTTAATTATTATATCAACCTTGCCTTTTGCATTAATCGGGGGGATTGGGTTGATTTATTACTTGGGTTACAATTTGTCAGTTGCCATCGCGGTTGGTTTTATTGCCTTAGCCGGTGTGTCTGTGGAAATTGGTGTATTAATGTTGGTTTATTTAGACCAAGCACTAAAACGACAACAACAGCAAGTGATTTTGGAAAAACGTTCCTTTCATTTAAGCGATCTTCATCATGCTGTGCAACAAGGGGCATTAATGCGTATTCGTCCCATTATGATGACCGTCATTGCGATTATTGTTGGTTTGTTACCTATTATGCTCGGAACAGGCACTGGCTCTGAAGTCATGCAACGGATTGCAGCACCTATGGTTGGTGGTATGATGACGGCAACCTTATTAACGTTAGTCGTGATTCCTGCGGTATATACCTTGTGGAAGCGATGGGAACTTTGCTGATATATTGCTTGAATTTTTGATTTAAGTTAATTAAAATGGTCGGTTTTTTACAGGCAGTCTTACGCCTAAGACTGCCTTTTTCATTGGTAAATAGTCAACGGATTACATGTATGACATTAATGGCAAATTATGCCCCTTTACCCGTTAGTTTTACGCATGGTCAAGGGGTTTGGTTATGGGATGCAGACGGTAAGGCATATTTAGATGCGGTGTCAGGAATTGCGGTTTGTAGTTTGGGGCATGCCCATGCAATCCTTGCTAAGGCATTGTGTCAACAGGCTCAAACCTTATTACACACCTCAAATTTGTATCATATTGAATTACAACAGCAACTAGGGCAAAAATTGGTTGAATTAGCGAACATGGAAACCGTATTTTTTGCGAATTCAGGGGCAGAAGCGAATGAAGCAGCGATTAAATTAATTCGTTTATATGGGCATCAACGTCAAATTTCTTATCCGAAAATTATTGTCATGGAACATAGTTTTCATGGTCGTACCCTTGCCACTTTAAGTGCGACTGGCAATGCGAAAATTCAACAAGGCTTTGCACCATTATTACCTGATTTTATACAAGTGCCATTTAATGATATTCACGCTATTCAAGCCTTAGTTGAACAGCACAATGTTGTGGCAGTGATGGTCGAACCCGTACAAGGTGAAGGCGGCGTGAATATTCCTGACAATAATTATTTGCAACAATTAAGACAATTATGTGATCAGCAACAATGCTTATTAGTCTTAGATGAAATTCAAACTGGCATGGGGCGAACAGGGCAGTGGTTCGCACACCAACATCAAAATATCGTCCCCGATATTATGACCTTAGCGAAAGCCTTAGGTAATGGTGTGCCGATTGGGGCTTGTTTAGCCAAAGGCGAGGCTGCCAAGTTATTTCAAGCGGGAAGTCATGGCTCTACTTTTGGTGGCAATCCTTTGTCAATGCGAGCAGCATTAACAGTGATTGACATTATTGAACAACAACAATTGCTTACTAAGGCAACGGAATTAGGCAAGCAAATTACACACAAACTGGCACAAGAATTAGCAGGCGTTGAGGGTGTTGTTGCGATTCGTCATCTAGGATTAATGATAGGCATTGAATTAAATCAGCCTTGTGTGGATTTAATGAAACAAGCCTTAGCACAAGGCTTGTTAATTAATGTTACGGCACAGAACGTCATTCGCTTATTGCCACCTTTAATTTTAAATTCAGAAGAAGTCGAACAATTAGTTAGCACTTTAGCGTTATTAATTAAAAACTTTCAAGACCAACATTTGTCTGGTCACTAATATTAGTGATAATAATATGCAATGTCGTCATTTTTTAAACTTACTAGATTTATCTGCTACTGAATTAAAGCAATTAATTCAGCGAGCAATGAAACTTAAACAGTTACAAAACACTGGCAAGTTATATCAACCATTACAAGGCAAAACCTTGGCAATGGTATTTGAAAAATCCTCTACTCGAACCCGAGTTTCATTTGAAACCGCAATGATTCAATTAGGGGGCGGTGCGTTATTTTTATCCCCAAGAGATACGCAATTAGGGCGAGGCGAACCCATTGAAGATACTGCTAGGGTTTTGTCCAGTATGGTCGATATGATTATGGTGAGAACTTTTGCACATCAGGTTATTCAAGCGTTTGCCAAATATTCCAGTGTGCCTGTAATCAATGGTTTAACCGATCAATGCCATCCTTGTCAATTGTTAGCCGATATGCAAACCTATTTTGAATGTCGAGGGGAGATTCAGGGCAAAACGGTTGCATGGATTGGGGATGGCAATAATATGTGTCATTCGTATATCAATGCGGCGAAACAATTTGATTTTCAGTTAAATATTGCAGCACCTAAAGGTTTTTATCCTAATCAAGCCTTATTAAAAGCAAATGCTACTCATGCTCAATTGCTAAAAAATCCATTAGAGGCGGCAGCGAATGCTGATTTAATTGTTACTGATGTTTGGGCAAGCATGGGACAAGAAGACGAAGCTAAAAAACGTCAACAAGCCTTTGCCGATTATCAAGTCAATGCCGAAGTCATGGCAAAGGCCAAATCTGACGCATTATTTATGCATTGTTTACCTGCCCATCGAGGTGAAGAAGTCAGTGCGGATGTGATTGATGGACAACAAAGTGTGGTGTGGCAAGAGGCAGAAAATCGTTTACATTCTCAAAAAGCCCTGATAGAGTTTTTATTTTCTGTATCGGTTTAAGTGATGTCTCTAGTTGCACTTGCGAATATCCAATGTCAATATCAACAGCATAGGGTTGCGGATCAGTTATCATTACAAGTCGCCGAAGGCGACATTACTGGCTTATTAGGTGCCAGCGGTTGCGGTAAGACTACTGTCTTACGAGCTATTGCTGGCTTTATACCTTTAACTCAAGGTGAAATCTATATTGATCAGCAATTGGTCTCTAGTTCCCGTTTTAGTCTGCCTCCTGAACAACGTCATTTAGGGATGGTGTTTCAAGATTATTCTTTGTTTCCACACTTGAATATTTATGCCAATATTGCCTTCGGTTTAAATCGCTTAAGCAAAAAACAACAAGCCAATACTGTTGCGGAAATGCTAGAAATAGTCGGTTTGCCAAGCATTGCCCAGCACTATCCACATCAATTATCGGGTGGGCAACAACAGCGGGTTGCTTTAGCCAGAGCATTAGCACCCAAACCTAAGTTGATTTTAATGGATGAGCCATTTTCAAGTTTGGATATAGAACTTAGAGAACGTTTGCAAATTGATATTCGCCAAATTCTAAAACAACAAGCGATGACGGCCATTTGGGTAACCCATGATCAAAAAGAAGCCTTTGTGGTTTGTGATCAGGTTGCGGTAATGTATCAAGGTCGAATTGTACAACATGATAGTCCTTATGAGTTATATCATTATCCTAAAAATAGTTTTGTGGCTGATTTTATTGGGCAAGGGCAATTTTTATGCGGGAAACGTAAAAATTCTACCCAAGTCGATACTGAATTGGGTTTATTGCAATGCCTTGAAAATCAATCAACACAGTTAAAGGTACTTATTCGACCTGAGGATATTTTGCTTGCTGATTCAGGGTATTTGGTACAAGTGGTTGACAAGTTATTTTATGGTGGAGATACTATATACTATTTAAAGCTGGCATCGGGTCAGCAATTATTTGCCAATTTTCCTAGCCATTTAGATTATGCAATTAACGAGCAACTTACGATTCGATTACGTCAAAAATCTTTTGCTGTGTTTCCTGATACTGAGTTTTGCAGCACAAGCTGAACAAAAATATGTAACGGATCAATGCAAGATCATGGCAAGAACAGGTAAAACGACTGGACACAAAATTATTAAACAGCTTGCGAGTGGGACTGCCGTTACCATTTTAAAGCAAGAACAAGGTTACAGCCAGATTCAATTCGATTCGGGTAAAACTGCTTGGGTATTAAGTCGGCAGTTATTATCGCAACCCATTGCAAGAACGCAACTAGGGTTGATTGCTCAAGATTATTCCGATTTATTACAACGAAACCAACAATTAGCGATTACCATTGCCGATTTAAAACAAGCATTAGACTTACAACAAGCGAATTGGCAAGCGTTACAATTAAAACATCAAGCGGTATTAGAACAATTCGTAGCGATTAAAACTACGGCAAGTCAAGCGATACGGATGAAACAACAATTACACAGTTTGCAACAAGCAACGGATGCCTATCAACTGGAAATTGAACAATTAAAACAAGATAATATACAATTAAAAACCGATAAAGATTTTGAATGGTTTACCTTGGGGGCTTTAGCAGTGATCATTGGGGTGTTATTTGGCTTTTTCTTGCCTCGTATCAATATTAAAAGTCGGCGTTCTAGTTGGAGCAATGATTTTTATTGAGTTTGTTGATTTTGATATAAATCACTTAATGGCATGGCCATCGTCGTTTCAATGGTATGATAAATTGGGGTAAATAAAGTGCTTAAGGCACTGGGATAATTGCTATGTTGTTGCCAAGAAAGGTCAGTGGCCGGTAAGGTAAAATCTGCCATATTATACAATTCTAAAACGCTTAAATGATTTAAATCCCGAGATAATGCCCAATCCTTCTTTTCAGTTTTATGGATTAAGTCCAATTTTTGTAGGGTATCTAAAACGTTTTCTAAATTATCTTGGGCATTGGTTAAATCTTGGCTAAGTAAATACTCTGTTGATAAGGTTTTGCCCTGTTTTTGGGCTTGCCATAATTGTTCTAAAATACTTAAAGTTAATAAAAAATCCAAACTAGGGTTTAATGTCGTTTTAGATTGGTAGTTTTGATAATATTGCAAGCAGTAGGTAAACTCTGCCCCAAGTAAGGTGATAATCCAAGATAAATAAATCCAAATCAATAAAATTGGTATGGTGGCTAATGCCCCATAAATTGCCTCATAAGTGGGAAATTGGGTAACATAAAAGGCAAACACTCGTTTAATAATTTCAAATAATACTGCGGCTAAAATTCCTCCCGCAATTGCATATAAAAATGGCACTCGACGATTAGGAATTAACATATAAATCAACGCAAAGGCTAAGGAGGAGAGTAATATAGGCAATGTTTTGAGCGAACGGTTGACGACCTCGGCATCACTAAATAAGGGCAATGACACCAGATAAGAAGTAATCACTATGCTTACGCCAAGCAAAACAGGACCTAAGGTTAGGGTTGACCAATACACCATAAAACTTGCCACAATATGACGTTTGCGTTGACCACAACGCCAAATTCGATTAAACGTTTTGTCAATGCTTGACATCAGCATTAGTGCGGTAATAATCAACACTAAAATCCCTACGGCGGTTAAGTCCGAGGCTTTTTGGGTAAATTCTTGTAAATATTGTTGCACGACCGCACCTGCTGCTGGCACAAAATTTTGGAATACAAAGTCTTGGGTTTGTTGGCTGATTTTTTCAAATACTGGAAATGCGGTAAAAATTGACAATGTTACTGCCATTAACGGCACCATTGAAAGTAAGGTGGTATAAGATAAGGCAGCCGCATGTTCTAAACAACGATCATAAAAAAAACGTTGAATCAGTTGTTTAAAAAAATCTAAGACTATTTTACCCTGATTAGGAGCGCGAAAACGTTTAAAAAATTTCAACATCAAATCAATAAACTTATTTTTGGATTAAATCATCTCTAGAATCTGAAAATTTAGGCCAAGCACTAAAAGGATAGGGTTTTTTTTCGGTATTATAAGTGAGAAATAATAAAATTTGAAACACATAATTACTCGCATGTTTGCCAACAATAGTGATTCGATTATCAGGCTTGCCTGTCATTAAAGTTGCAACAAACTGAAAAATGGTAATAATAATAATTAAAAAATCTAACATATTGTAAACAAAGAAAAATAATATCATGTAAATGGCACGAATCCAGTTTTCAGGCATGCTTAAATTCTTTTTCAGTTGTTCTTCATTTAATTGTTTTAACGGGTCTTCATTCATTGAGTATTTTCCATGCTTAAGGTGAGGTTTCTTGCTTTTAAGGCTTGTTGTTTTGCGGCGAGTGCTTGATCTTTGGCATCATGGTATAAGCCTTGGTATAAATGATGTTCTGCTTGGCTTAAATATTCTTGGGCTTTTAACATTTGGTGTTGGGCGTGGTAGTTGGCACCGACTTGATTTGCGGCTTGGATTGCTTGTCTTGCATCACTCATTTCTTGGACAGGTACCATATTAGAGCATGCCGTTATTAATAATAAGTTTAAACTCAATAACAAAAATTTCATAGAAACTCCTAAAGTCTCTGGTTTGGGGAATTGGGGATTGCTACAATTATAAACTATTTTTTTTAAATCATAGAATATTTTTGCTATATTTAAACTATTACTTTATGAATATTTTTTAACTTACTGGATATGAAAGAAATATTAGTCTTATATTATAGCCGTTATGGGGCGACGGCACAGATGGCTCAAAAGATTGCTCACGGTATTGAGCAAGTGGATGGGGCAATAGCCAGAATTCGTACGGTTCCTCCTGTGTCAACTGTCTGTGAAGCAGTAGAGGATAGTATTCCATCACAAGGCGCAGCGTATGCCAGCCTAGAGGATTTAAAGCAGTGTGTCGGTTTAGCCTTAGGTAGTCCTACTCGATTTGGCAATATGGCCGCCCCTTTAAAGTATTTTATTGATCAAAGCAGTTCATTATGGTTATCAGGGGCAATGATTAATAAAGCTGCGGCGTGTTTTACGTCGAGTTCTAGTTTGCATGGTGGGCAGGAATCAACCTTACTGTCGATGATGGTGCCGTTATTTCATCATGGCATGGTGGTTTTAGGTTTGCCTTATAGTGAAACCGAGTTATTATCCACCACTTCAGGTGGTACACCCTATGGGGCAAGTCATGTGGCAGGAAGCAATAGTAAAAATCCTTTCACTGAGGAAGAACAGGTTTTATGTTTAGCCTTAGGACGACGTTTAGCAACGGTGGCATTGGCATTATCAAATGCCTAATAAAGTTATTTAATTATAAATATAATTTATTATATTAGTATTTGGTAACATGGCGTGATGATTGCGTAAGATTTTTTGAAAATAATCACAAACTTTTTATCGCCATATCTTGAATAATCGCAACCTATTCCTTGCCATTTCGGTTTAAGTTTTTTTTATTGTTGTATTTTCACTTAGTTATGATGACTTTGCAAACAAGTCCAACATTTTTTATACTAGCCTGTAATTATAATTTTTGTGGCATTAAGCACTGTTGCTTTTGGCTTAAGTAACGGCACAAATGCTTATTGTCCTAATAAAAATAACTAATAGCAATTTAATCAATACCCATTATCAATACCCATTAAAGGTAGCATATGAATATCGATCTTATAGCTCATTCTTCCTCAAAAAATGAACAAACGCCTGTTACTGTGCCTAAGAAATATCAAGCAAAAGATTTGCATGTGATTCGCCGTAATGGTGAACTCGTATCATTTGATGAAGCAAAAGTTAAAATTGCCATGAGCAAGGCTTTTTTAGCCGTGGAAGGTGGGGAAGCTAAGGATTCTACTCGTATTCATGAAACCGTTGAAAAATTAAGCCAAAGCGTGCTAGAGGCTTTAGTAAGACGAATGCCTGCTACTCATGTGGTGCATATTGAAGATATACAAGATCAAGTCGAGCTTGCATTAATGCGTGAAGGTGAACATCAAGTGGTACGTTCTTATATTTTATATCGTGAGGAGCATGCCAGACAACGTGAGCAAAAAGCCATGGAAGCTGAAGATTTATCTGAGGAAACGGCTATTATTCATGTGGTATTCAATGATGGTTCAAGACAGCCTTTAGATATTAATCGTTTACAAACATTAATCAGTGAATCTTGTCAGGGCTTAAACGACGTTTCAGTTGATTTAATTTTACAAAATGTGCATCACAATCTATTTGATGGCATTAGTCAGTCTGAATTACATCAAATTTTAATTATGGGGGCAAGGGGTTTCATTGAACAACACCCGAATTACAGTTTAGTCACGGCTCGTTTATTATTGGATTCCTTACGAACCGAAGTCTTAAGTTTTTTTCAAAATCGCTTGGTAGAATTAACTCATCAGGAAATGGTGGAAAATTATCCTAGGTATTTTAAAAGGTATATTCGCAAAGCGGTCGAATTAGAACTATTACATCCTGATTTACTTAAATTTGATTTGGATATCTTAGCCCAAAATTTACAAGCGAATCGAGATTTAAAATTTAATTATCTGGGTTTGCAAACCCTATACGACCGCTATTTTCAGCATTATCAAGAACAGCGGATAGAATTGCCTCAAGCCTTTTTTATGCGGGTAGCAATGGGCTTGGCATTAAATGAGCCTGAAAAAGAACAACGAGCCATTGAATTTTATCAATTACTCTCCAGTTTTGATTTTATGAGCTCTACGCCTACATTGTTTAACTCAGGAACCTTACGCCCACAATTGTCCAGTTGTTATTTAAGTACTGTGGATGATTCTGCGGAAGGCATTACTAAAACCATTGCTGATAATGCCTTATTATCAAAATTTGCAGGAGGAATTGGCAATGATTGGACACCTGTTCGTGCTATGGGGGCGTATATTAAGGGGACGAATGGCAAATCTAATGGGGTGATTCCATTTTTGAAAATGGCGGAAACAGGTTTAATTGCCTTTAATCAAAGTGGTAAACGCAAAGGGGCAGGCTGTGCCTATTTAGAGACTTGGCATTTAGATATTGAAGACTTTTTGGAATTAAGAAAAAACACAGGTGATGACAGACGACGTACCCATGACATGAATACGGCGAATTGGGTGCCTGATTTGTTTTTAAAACGGGTGGAAAACGATGAAATGTGGACCTTATTTTCACCTGATGAAGTGCCTGATTTACATGATCTTTATGGTCAAGATTTTGAAACAGCATATGTTAATTATGAAAAACTCGCCCAATCAGGAGAGTTAAAACATACTCGCCGAATTTCAGCCGTGCAGTTATGGCGTAAAATGTTAACCATGTTATTTGAAACAGGGCATCCTTGGATTGCGTTTAAAGACCCTTGTAATTTACGAAGCCCTCAACAGCATGAAGGTGTGGTGCATGGTTCTAACTTATGCACAGAGGTGACTTTGAATACTAGCTATGGCAAAGAGGTTAGTGTTTGCAATCTTGGGTCAATCAATCTTCCTGCCCATGTTACAAGCGAAGGCTTAGACAAAGAAAAATTAAAAGCCACTGTTGGCACGGCAATGCGTATGTTAGATAATGTCATAGATATTAATTATTATAGCATTGACGAAGCCAGAAATTCTAACCTAAAACATCGTCCTGTAGGGTTAGGCATTATGGGCTTTCAGGATGCCTTATATCAACAAAAAATTGCCTATGCCAGTCAAGAAGCGGTTGAATTTGCCGATAGTTCAATGGAATTAGTCAGTTATTATGCCATTGAAGCGTCAACCGAACTCGCTAAAGAACGAGGCTGTTATGAAAGTTTTGACGGTTCCTTGTGGAGTCAGGGGATTTTACCCATTGATAGCATGAAACAATTTGCAGAATATCGGCAACAATATTTAGAGGTAGATTTATCTAGTCGTTTAGATTGGGAGGCCTTACGTCAAAAAGTGGTTACGGTTGGTATGCGTAATTCTAACTGTTTAGCAATAGCACCAACGGCCACTATTTCAAACATAGTTGGTGTTAGCCAATCAATCGAACCAACATTCAAAAATTTATTTGTAAAATCAAACTTATCAGGCGAATTTACTTGTGTTAATGCCTATTTAGTTAGATTATTAAAATCTTTGGACTTATGGGATACGGTCATGGTGAATGACCTTAAATACTATGAGGGCAGTGTTGAGAAAATTGAGCGAGTACCTGAATATATTAAACAAATGTATGCTACTGCGTTTGAAATCGATCAAAAATGGTTGGTAGAAGCAGCCAGTCGGCGACAAAAATGGATTGATCAGGCACAATCACTAAATTTTTATATGGCAGAGCCTTCAGGACGAAAATTGGATGAATTGTATCGCTTGGCGTGGTTACGAGGATTAAAAACCACTTATTATTTACGTAGTCAAGGTGCAACGCATATGGGAAAAAATAATGCCATCGCTGATGAAAATATGGCACCTAAAGTTTGTGCGATTGATGACCCTGATTGTGAAGCATGTCAGTAAATAGAGGGATAAAAAAATGTTGAATTGGGATGATAATAATAGGACCGAATCATCGGTTACAACGACTACGGCACCCGTAACAGGCGTGGCAAAAAAAACAAGCACCATACACAAACACTGGAGTCAAACCCAAAAAACGCTGGAGACTACACAAAAACCAGTACGAGCAGAAGATAAACGGGTGGTTAATGGGCAAACAGATATTAATCAATTAGCCCCATTCAAATACGCATGGGCATGGGAATTCTTTTTAAACGCCAATAAAAACCATTGGACACCTTCAGATATTAATATGACGAAAGACGTGTATGACTATCAACATCGTTTAACGCCTGATGAACGCCATGTGTATGAAAATGTATTAGCTTATTTAACCACGTCTGATATTTTAGCCATGCGTAATATTGGTTTAGCCGTGATGGAGAAAATGACGGCACCAGAATTGCAAATCTATCAAGCCAGACAAGTGTACGAGGAATCAATGCATACGTGGTGTTATCAACACTGCATTGAAACGCTTGGTTTAGAGCAGTCCGAAATCTATAATCGTTATCGGGTAGTGCCACAAATCAATAAAAAAATTGAATTAGCCAATCAGCGTTTACATTCAGTGTTACGCTCAGATATTGACTTAAATGACAAAGACGAATTACAGAATTTTGTGATGTCGTATTTATTTTTTGCAGGTGTGTTTGAAGGTTGTTGGTTTTATAATGGCTTTAGTCCAATTTTTGCCTTACAACGTCGTGGTTTAATGACAGGCACTGGCGAGCAATTTCAATATATTATGCGTGATGAGGTTTTGCATTGTGCCTTTGGGATTCGAGTAGTCAAACAAATCATTATGGAAAATGATGTGACTTTAGATCCAAAACAACTACGTCAAATGTGGGATGAAGCGGAAGCGGCGGAACAAGCGTATGCCCATTATTTATTCCCTAGACCCATTGTTGGCTATAGTGTCCAAGATCATATCGAGCAATTCCGTTTTGTTGCTAACCGCCGTGCTAAACAACTCAACCTAGAAACCCCATTCCCTAATGCCAAAAATGTTTTATCTTGGTTAGATGAACAAGCCAATCTTAGAAAAGAAAAGAATTTTTTTGAAACTAGGGTTACTGAGTATCAAACGGGTGGGGCGTTGAGTTGGGATTGATTTTTATTTGGACTTTTTAGCGAGTGAGATGTTCCCAGTGAGTAATCATCGCAATCAAGCCCAATTAAATCGTCCACTGATCATGCACAATATTAACGAGATACCATTGATCCTCAATTTCCAAAAAGATCAAACGTAAACTTGACCAATCCATACCTGAATATTCCGCAGAGCCTGAATAATAAAAATCGAAAAACTGGTAATGGTAAGATTGATAGACTTTGGCAATATTATTGATGGTATTGCCTTTAGCAAGCGTTTGATTGGCAGGGCTGGGATTGATGGTAATATAGTCTTTGTTATAAATAAATTTTTGATAATAGTCGTTAAAACTTAATTTGATTGGGTTGCCTGTGCCGTCATAACTGCCCCAAGTTCTGATTTGATTGGCATGATTTTTGAGTTGGGCGATTTGGCTTTGGCTAAACACTATGTCATTGTTGACATCAATAAAGGCACTAGGTGAAAACCGCAAGCCTTTTTCGGGGTGAACATGGGTGGCGAGTGCTTGCCAGCCCTTTTGGGCAATCAGTTTCACAATCTCAATGGCTGTTTGTTCTAGTGCTTTGCTTGGTGTGGGTTTATGGTGATGACAAGCAGATAAAGTAGTCATGCCAACGATAAGGAGTAAAATTGCATAAAATTGACGCATTATGACGGTGTCCGTTCTACTATGTCTTGTAAGCCACGTTTAATATCTAGCCTATCTTCTGATAAGTCAGTATAGAGTTTTAAATCGGGTACCGTATCGACGAGTGCTTGGTGCATTTGATGGGCGATTTGTCTTAAGGTTGGATGCACGGTAGAACCTGAACGTAATTCGGTGACATAGACCATTTGGGGGAGATCATAAACGACTTCACAGGCAACCTGCATGCCTAATGGATAGTAATATTGCATGGCGACTTCATTCACTTGATATTTTTGTTGCAATTGTTGTATTTGTTGTAATTGTTGTGCAATCGCTGTTTCTATTGATTTGTGTCGTTCATCAGGAAGTTGTTGTAAATACCACGGATGAAAGCCATAACGTTTATCTATTATAGGAATACGACATAAACCATTGCGATGGCGTTGAATATCTCGAAACGAGCCATAATCTAATAAAAACTGACAATAAAATTGCCCATAACGTGAGAGCAATTTGGGTAAATTCGTTTTTTCAGGGCGTTGTTGTAATAAACTTAAGGGTTGGATATTGTTGACATCTAAATCGCTTTGATATTGAAAAGTTTGGCTTAAATTTAAGCCTGTTTGGTAGTGAAGTGCTTGGGCATGGTTTTGGTAATATTGCGTTTGTTCTGGATAATCATGGTGTGAAAAACTGCTAGGATAGTGTTGTTTCAATTGTTTTAAACATTGTTTGGCAATCTCTCGAATTTCTTCTAATGGATGTATTAATAATAATTGTAGTTTGTCATTGGCCTGACGTAAATTAGTTGCCCAAGAGAGTTGCGTAGTAATGCCTAAAGGTAAAAAACCTCTGGCAATATCAAAGGCTCGGGCTTGTAAGGTTTTTGCCCATAATTGGCTGTCTTGGTGTTTGGGGGTAGGGTGAATTTGGGTGAGATAGGCTTTGCTTTGTTCAAAGACTTGAAAATATAAGTTCATCCACTGATTTAAAATCGCATATGAGACTTGATTACCGATGGGGTCAATTAGGGTTTGATGGTTAAAATTAATATAACGAGTCGAGGATTCTTGACCTGAATATAAGGGATTGTCTTGAATGGCTTTGGCGGCAAGTAAGGATATGCCTTCGATAAATAGGGTGGTAGTACCACAATCGCCAATTGAAGCATGACCATAACCCACATAATAACTTTGCATAAATTTAGCAGATCCGGAGGTTTCAACTTTTTTACGGTGTTCCGTTACACTGTTGCTGGAACGGCTATATAATGCTTGTAGCATTGCCATTGCTTCGGGGTTTAAATCGTCGTAGATGTGGATGGCCATGATTATCTTTATTTTACCCAAAAAAAACAGACAGTAGTCAGGCTACTGTCTGTCGAGATTAGCAGAGTATTGAATTTTTTGCTAGTTGATTGATTACCAATTTTGAGCAAAAAACTCAACGATTTTATCTTGACTATTAAATTCACGACCTACTCGAAAACTAGGTATGAAGTCTAATGCTTCTTTAGGTTGATTCATTTTATGCCAACGATGACCTGCTTCTTGGGCTTCAATATAACGTACGGGTACGACACAATTACCATCAATTTGGCTATAAGTAGTTTTTTCCTTACGATCAGATCCTGGAACTTTTTTCACATTATCAATAACTGAAGCTTGATTATTTAGATTTTTCCATGCCGTTTCAGTTTGTTGGCTACAACTATTTAAACGACCTCTTAAACCTAATGCTTTAAATACGGACACGCCATCACCTTTTTTACCCAAAACGCCATCACTGTCATAAGGCATGGTTTTATCTTTGTTCCCAAAGATCATTAAAGTGGGTTTTGCTGGTGCATTTTGACATTGGTTATTATACATATCAGCACTCATTGATGCCGATACACTGGCGATTGCTCTAAAAAGATTTGGATCTTTACAAGCTGCCCAATGTACAAACACACCACCATTGGACATTCCTGCACCAAACACATGAGTACGATCGACAGTTACGCCTAAATCTTGTTCAAGATAATCTAATATATGATAAACAAAAGCAATATCATCAATATTGTTATAATGCCATGCAAACTCTTTGCGATTATCATTCCAATGAGGGCCATTTGACCATTTATTAATACCCAGTGGGTAAACAACAATAAAACCATGTTGTTTACTTAAAGGTGTAAATTCGCTGTATTCTGATATTTTTTCTGCATCATCCCCATTACTACCATGAAATACAAATAACACACTAGCACCATTAGGTGCTGAACGTGCTGCAGTAGGAATATGTACACGAAAATCTCTATTAACATAGTCCCAATTGGAACTGCCAGTTTTTCCTGTTTTCAGCATATTAAGTTCTAAGTCACAAAGTGTGTTGTTTGGACAACTTGCCGCATAAGCAGTTTGTAAACTAAAAAGTAATAACAAGCTTGAAATTATGCCCCATCTTCTCATCCATTTCTCCTTCAAAAGTTCAATATGATATTAACAAGTCTTAAGTAAGGCCTGCATTGTATTAAGTGTAGTTGAAATTTAATAGCAAATATAGGATAAACGGTTGGTTTTAATCGATGAGAATATTAAAACATTACTGTTTTCTGATATAAGCAAGACCTAATAGTATGATACCAATAACAATCATAGGTAAACTTAAGGCTTGTCCCATTGTGAGCCAATTAAAGGCAAGATAACCTAAATGTGAATCCGGTTGTCTTGCCCATTCGACCGCAAAGCGAAAACAGCCATATCCTAATAAAAATAATCCCGATACTGCCATTCTAGGACGAGGCTTGCGAGAATAAATCCAAAGGATAATAAACAATACTAAGCCTTCCAATAAGGCTTCATAGAGTTGCGAAGGGTGGCGGGGTAGATTATCGACATGCGGAAATACCATTGCCCACGGTAAATCCGTGGGGTGTCCCCAGAGTTCACCATTGATAAAATTACCAATACGACCTGTAAACAAACCGATGGGAACAAATGGGGCAATAAAATCAGTGACCATAAAAAATGTTTTGTTAATTTTTTTGGCATATAATGCCATGGCAATTAATACGCCAATCAATCCACCATGAAAGGACATACCCCCTTGCCAGATCATCAATAATTTTAAGGGGTTTTCTAATAAAATCGTGGGATGATAAAATAACATATAGCCAATGCGACCACCCAAAATAATACCCAGTACAATATAAAACAATAAATCATCAATTTGGGTTTTATGCCATCCTGAATTGGCTCGCTTGCTGCGATAGGTCGCTAAAGTCCAACCTCCTAAAAAGCCAAGTAAATACATAATGCCATACCAATGAATTTTAATAGGCCCAATGGCAATGGCAACAGGATTAATCTCGGGATAGATAAGCATAAAATATCCAACGTTGTTATTTAGAAAATAGTCTTTATTTTAGTAGTAAATGATCAAAAGTGAGTGAATTTATGTCTTCAGCCTCAGAATCTTATACAAATCGTTTGGCAACTGCAAGCAGTCCTTATTTATTGCAACATGCCCATCAACCTGTGGATTGGCATATCTGGGGTGACGAAGCCTTAACTTTGGCAAAACAACAGGATAAACCGATTTTATTGTCCATTGGTTATTCTGCTTGTCATTGGTGTCATGTGATGGCACATGAATCATTTGATGATCCAGAAACGGCCGAAATAATGAATCGTTTGTTTATTAATATTAAAGTCGATAGAGAAGAACGACCCGATTTAGATAAAGTTTATCAAACCGCTCATCAAATTTTAATGCAAGGTGGGGGCGGTTGGCCGTTAACCATGTTTTTATCGCCAGATAAACAAATTCCGTTTTTTGCAGGGACTTATTTTCCCAAGCAAGCTCACTACCAAATGCCCGCATTTCGAGATATTTTGCAACGAGTTTCTGATTTTTATCAACAGCGTCGTGATGATGTGAATAAGCAAAATCAAGTGTTAATGCAATCCATTAAGAGGATTTACCAATCAGAACAAGTGGATAAAAAGTCATTAAATTCGGCTCCTTTAGAGGTGGCTGTGCAACAATTAGCCCAGAGTTTTGATGCAAATTTTGGTGGATTTGGGTCAGCACCGAAATTTCCCTATCCAGGGAATATTGAACGTTTGTTTCATGCTTGGTTTTCAAATCCCCAACAAGGGGGCAATGCTTTATATATGGCAATGTATAGTTTAGAAAAAATGGCATTGGGTGGGTTATTTGACCATATCGGTGGTGGCTTTTGTCGGTATTCTACCGATGAACAATGGATGATTCCCCATTTTGAAAAAATGTTATATGATAATGGCTTGTTATTATCAGTTTATGTGGATGCGTATCAAATCCAAGCCAAGCCATTATTTGCTGAAACCATTAATTTAACCGCACAATGGGCAATCAATGAAATGCAAGCGGAATCGGGGGGGTATTATTCTAGTATTGATGCCGATTCCGAAGGCGAAGAAGGCAAATTTTATTTATGGCAAGCTGAGCAAGTACAAGCCTTATTACCTGATGAGATTGCTAAAACTGTACTCGCTGGGTTTGGTTTGGATAAAACCGCTAATTTTGAAGGTGCTTGGCATTTGCATCGTTATCTTAATTCAGAACAATTAGCCAAACGTTTAAATCTTGATATTGCAAGCGTTGAGGTACATTTAAATCAAGCTAGGGATATTTTATATTCAGTACGCCAACAACGGATAGCACCCAATAAAGACAGCAAAATTTTAACGGCTTGGAATGCCTTAATGATTAAAGGGATGTTAAAGGCAGGGCGAGTGTTAAATCATCAAAAATATATTGATTCCGCAGAACAAGCCCTAAAATTCATTTACCAACAGTTTTGGCAATCCCCTCAATTATTAGCGACTCATCATTTGCAGGGGTATTTATATGATTATGGATTTTTATTAGATGCTTTATTAGAATCACTGCAAACTCAATGGAATTTGCAATGGTTACAATGGGCGATTGAGCTTGCAGAGCAGTTATTGCTTGCCTTTGAAGATAAAAGTCAAGGAGGGTTTTATTTTACGGCACATCAGCATGAAAATTTAATTTATCGCCCTAAAACTTTAAGTGATGAAGCCATTCCTGCGGCTAATGGTATTGCGGGTTTAAGTTTATTACGCTTAGGCTATTTGTTGGCTAAGCCAAAATATTTGCACTCTGTTGATGCCATGTTGCAATTTTCATGGTCATTGCTTAATCAATACCCGTCTGCGTATCATGCGGTGTTGACTGTGTTAGAGGAATACTTACAAGCACCTGAGGTAATTATTTTAAGAGGGCAAGGTCAACAATTAACAGCATGGCAACAACGTTGTCAGCAATTTTATACCCCTCATCGCTTAGTCTTTGCAATTGATAGCAAATATCAGCTAGATTTACCTCCTGCATTACAAAAGCCTAGTGAACATGGTCAAGTTATTGCTTATATTTGTCAAGGGCAACAGTGTTTAGCACCGATTAAAACTTTGGAATCACTGGAACAATTTTTATTTAAAACAGAAAGTCATTAATTAAAATATTATCGTTGTGGGATAATTCATAAGCTCTGTGGATAGGGAATATCCCTAGAAAATTTAGTATTTCACTGTATAGGATTATTTTTTATTTTGGTCTAAAAATAAACTGTATCTTATCTCATAACCTTGGAGGAATAGATGGAAAAACGTTGGAATTTACGAAAATCAGTCGTGTTAGATGTGATTTTAAATTATTCTGGTCTAGGTTTAGTGAAAGGCGAAACCAAAAATGTTGGTTTGGATGGAATGTTGGTTAATATTGGTCAAGTAATTTTGCCTTTGGATGCAAAATTGGAATTAGCCTTTCGTTTAGAATTTAATGGTGAAACTCGATTACATCAGGTCAGTGGTTATGTCGCCCATGTCTCAAAAGAGGGCATTGGTGTCATGTTTGATTCAATTGATAATTTAGCCTATTTGGCCTTAAGATTTTTGTTATACGGACAAAATCAGAACCATGTTTGGCAACGATGTTCTTAGTTCTTAAAAAATAGCCCATCCTAGTTTTTTGCTAGTTAATTAGGTTGCATTGATTGCAACCTTTTTTTTGCTTGTTTGTTAGTGTCGTAATGCTTAATATATGTCGTATGCAATCATTACATCAAATTTCCGTTACGACTAGAATTTCACATCTTTTTGATAAAGGACTGAATATTTTGTATTCAATTCCTTTTGCTTTGCAAGCTTTTATGATTGCAATTGGCTTAGGGTTTATTGTTGCCATTGTTATTTTTTCAATTCAACAAGAAAATTTAGCACCAGTATTATCAAAGCATTTGTTCGATGTTTTAGAACAACGGGCAGAAGATAGTATTAAATTTTTCAATCAAGAAATCGATCAATATGTTTACCAAACAGCCCAATTAGCCCAGAACTATCATTTGGTAACAGAACTAAAACAAAAACAATCATTATGGTCAAAAGAATATAATCAACCCAAACAGTATGATGTAGCGCAACAGCCATTATGGTTGAAGTATATTGATAAACAACAATTTCAACCGTATTATGTGTTATTATTTGACCAACTTCATGATTTAAAAGAAGTTTATCACTTGCTTGGACCAGCAATCCCTGATACTTTACTTAAGGTTGATATAGGATATATTAATCCTAAATTTCATTTGGCAATGATAGCAGATATGCCTCATATTTTATTGCTAACGCCTGTATTTGTGGAGAAGCAGACCTTAGCATATCTTATGCTTGTATTACCTTTAAACAGTGATTTTTCTGGTTTTACAGAACAACCTAAGGCTCAAGGCGTTATAAGTGTGATTTTTAATGGCAATATTCAGGCGATTGTTGCTAGTAGTAATATTGATAAGGTTCCAGTCGGATCAAGGTTAGGACAGTTAAAGTCTGATTATGTGATGATGCAACAACAGTTACCTAAGCTGGGTGCGGCAAATTTGTCCTTACAATTTTTGGTATTAATGCCTAAACAAGAGAGTAATGAATTTTATTCCTATTTATTACAGTTAGCCCAAAAATGGCATAGCTTAGCTGCGATTTCACATTTGATTATTTTAACCTCAATTTTACTATTTATTTCATTTTTTCTGAGTCGCTTATTACAGCGAATTGAACTTTTTTCCAAAGATTCCTTGAAACATCCTTGCCCAACATTTCCGTCAAAAAATCAGTTGATATTACTGGATAAACGAATTCAATGGTTGATGGATGCGGTCATGGCCTCTAAAAAAGCATTGGAAATTCAACATCAAAAACAGCTTAATGAGAGTAATGCCCTAAAAACTTTAGTATTAGATGCCGTATTAGATTGCATTATTACTATTGATCAGCAAGGATATATTATTGAATTTAACCATGCTGCCGAACAAACGTTTGGCTGTGTAGCGGATGAAGTTAAGGGGCAATTAGTGGTTAATGTCGTTATTCCACCACGTTTAAGAGAACAATATCAGCGTAAACTCATGCGTTATCTTAAACATCCTTATAGCAAGTCTGCCAGAGACCTAGAAATACAGGCTTGGCATTCTGATGGTTCTGAGTTATTAATGGAATTGGCAATCCGACCGATTACCTTAGGTAAAAGACGTTTGTTTACCGCATTTTTACACAATATTACTCGTTTAAAACAACGAGAAAAAGAATTTAGAAGTTTAGCCAAATTTCCCCAGGAAAGTCCGAGTCCTATGTTACGGATTACGAATAAAGGGGTATTATTATTTGCCAATCGTACTAGCCGTGAATTGTTAGATTATTGGGGTTGCAATATTGGTCAGACCTTACCACTTTATTGGAAACAGTTAATTGAAACGGTTTATTATTCGAATCAATCCAAAGAAAAAGAGGTTTCTTGTCAGCAACATTATTTTTCATTGTTATTTGCTCCTATGACAGATCAACAATATATTAATGTGTATGGTCGTGATATTACTGCTATTCGGGAGGCGGAAGAAATTGCCCATCAACACCAAAATGAATTGGTACATGTGTGTCGTTTAAGCACGATGGGAGAAGTTGCGACAGGTTTAGCCCATGAATTAAACCAACCTTTAACTGCCATTGTTAATTATGCCAAAGGTAGTATTCGGCGTATACAACAAAATGGTAATTCTCAAGCCGATTCTTTATTAGAGGCAATGGATCAAGTGTCCACTCAGGCAGAACGTGCTGGGGAGATTATTAAACGTTTGCGTAATTTAGTTAGAAAGCGAGGCTTTTTAAAGGCTGAAACCGATTTAAATGCCATTGTAATGGATACGATTAATTTTATTGATTTTGAAATTAAAAAATATCAAGTGAAAGTTGTACTAAAACTATCCAAACAGTTATTAAAGGTTTCGGTTGATACGGTACAAATTGAGCAAGTCTTACTTAATTTGATTCGTAATGCTTTAGAAGCCATTGATGAGTTTAATCCGCCTATACGACGTATTTATATTGAAACTAAGCGTGATAATCAGTATGCTTTATTAAAATTGCGTGATACAGGGCCGGGTATGGCGCAAAACGTGTTGGATTTATTATTTCATCCTTTTTTTACAACTAAATCTGATGGTATGGGAATGGGATTGGCCATTAGTCAATCCATTATCCAAGATCATCAAGGTCATTTGTCCGCAAAATCGGACTTAGGCAAAGGCACGACTTTTTTTATGAACCTACCTTTGATCAAACGACAGGAAAAATATTCGAGGTAAGCAATGATAGAGGATAATCAAATAACGGTATTTATTGTCGATGATGATGCTGCGATACGCAGTTCCTTAGTTTACTTAATCGAATCCGTTAATTTAAATGTTAAAACCTATGATTCAGCTCAAGCGTTTCTGGATAATTATCAACAGAAGCAACGAGGTTGTGTATTAATAGATGTGAGAATGTCGGGGATGAGTGGTTTAGAACTACAACAGCATCTAAAGCAACAGCAGATTATGATACCTGTGATTATTATTACAGGGCATGGGGATGTGCCTATGGCCGTCAAAGCAATGAAAGCAGGTGCGATTGATTTTATTGAAAAACCTTTTAATGACCAAGTGATCTTAGATTGTATTAATAAAGCCATTGAAGTGGATAAACAACAACAACAACAATGGGCGAAAAAGAATCGGGTCTTGGCTAAATTTAAGAAAATTACGAAACGAGAGCGTGAGGTAATGGTGATGGTCGTTCAAGGCAAATCAAATAAAACTATTGCCGCGACTATGAATGTTAGTGCGAAAACTGTTGAAGCTCATCGGGCTAAAGTCATGGATAAAATGGAAGCCCATTCCTTGCCTGAACTAGTACAAATGGCAATATTAACGGGTATTTTACCATCAGACGTTCAAAACCAGAATGAGTGCTAGTTAAGTTTTGTGTTTAATTATCTTGATTCTATTTGACTTAATAAAACTTTCAAATCATCTACTTTCTTTTTATGTCGTAATAGTTGTGGATCGTTTCTTTGATAACGCAAACTCTCTTTGATTATTTTTTCCGTTTCATCGATATAATCATTTGCTTGCTCTGATAAACGTTGAAATGCGGAACTACCACTTTGTTTGTAGCGAACTTGCTTAATTTTTTGCGAGGTCAAAATAATTTGTTTTTGAACAATTCGTTTGATACCACGTATGGCTTGTTGGTTATTTTTGTCTAATTTTAATACTTCAGAGAAATAATAATAGGCATTGTTTTCTTTAGGCGACGTTAAATTCCCCTTCTGTAGGTGGCGATAGGCTTGTTTTAAATCAATATTAATTTGTTTTTTAATTGCAACTGGATCCGTCAGCCTAGTTCTTTGTTTTTTACGCGTGCTGCTTGGGATTGTTGCTTGATTTTCTTCTTGTTGTCTGCGTTGTTGTTGTTGGACTAATTTTAGGCGTTCCGCGTCAATCGTTGGAATTTCAATAAATATTTGATCCCTGGGTTGAGCGGGGACAATATAAGGATATGCTAAAGTATAAGGTAAAAATGGGACTTTACGAATTTCTGGCGACAAATCTAGTTTGTAAGAAACTTTGTTCAAGGCTTGTTGCAAATCGTCCGCAGTTTCACTATAAGTAAGTAAATAATAAGGGGTTTCTGGAATAGCGTCTTCAGCTTTATCTTGCTTTGCATTCGATTGTTTATCTTGTGGTGGCTTATTTTCAGTTTGTTCAATGCTTTCTATTGCTCGTTGTGGTATTGGTGTCATTACTTGATTGGGTTGTAATGGTTTTAGGGTAATTAAATTAGGGATGGTATTCACTGGGGGGGTATTGGCTAAAATTTTATTATTTTGTGTATTTTCTGTGTCTTCTGTATCTTCTATTGAAGGTAGAATTAAGAGTGAGGCAATTTGATAGCTAAAAAATAGCAAAGCCACAATGCTTAAAACACTGGCAATGACGGCTTTTTCTGGATGATTGCTTAAGTATAACTGATAATTTTGCCATTTTTTTTGAGAAAAATTACGAATTTTCCAAAAAATATTATAAGGTCGAGTTTGGGCAATAAAATCCACTATTTCATCGGTACTGGCAAAACGATCTTGTGGTTCATAAGCCGTCATTTTGTTAAGCAAACTTTGATATTGCGATAGTTCTCGGGGTAACACTGGTTCTAAATGGCGTCTATCATGTAACATTTCTGAGACATTATTACGCGCTCGATATAGTTTTTTACCTGTTAGCATTTCATAGAATACAATGCCTAAACTGTAAATATCGGTACGTTCATCTAGGATTTCACAATTTAATTGCTCAGGGCTCATATAAGCGGGTGTTCCAACCAGAGTACGACAATACTGCGAATAAATACTGTCAATAGAAGCCACTTCTTCATTTAAAAGGCTAGTCGTATTATCTTCATCGATATTTAATAATTTTTCTTGGGCAATTCCAAAATCAATTAAAACAGGTTGACCATCTTCCCGAAACATAATATTTGAGGGTTTAATATCACAATGAATATAACCACTATGATGCACATCTTTTAAGCAGGCACAGATTTTTTCCAATAAATCTAAAGCGTCCAATGGTTTGAGATTGGGAATTTTTTGTTTAAGTGGTCCGCCTGATAGGTACTCTAATACCATGTAATGATAATTACGCCCTTGGTCCAGTTCGTAAATAATCAACGCATTTTTACCCTTTAATTGGGTAATAATATGACCTTCATATTTAAATTTTTCTAAAAGTTCATCTTTACCATCATCACTACAATCCGCACGAGGTTTAAATACCTTAACAATAACCTTTCTTCCCTTAAGGTTTTTTTGTCCTGCCAAGTAAACAATGTTGGTATCACTCCGATGAATTTGGGTTTCCAAATGATATCGAGTAATTTCTTCTTGAATTGCCATAGCTTGCTCTAGTTGCTTCTCAAACTTAGTCTCTTATTTATTGTAATCTATTTTTTTGATGATGAAACCTTATTCATGAAAAAACTGTTTAATTATTAGAATATGTCTATGGATTGATAGGGATGGATTTAGCGTATTTGCCAATCGATGGGGGTTTGTCCTTGTGAACTTAAAATATCATTGGTTTTGCTAAAATGCTGACAGCCAAAAAAACCATTTTTAGCCGAGAATGGGGACGGATGAGCGGCGGTTAATACCGTATGTTTACTGGTATCGATATGTTTTCCTTTTTGTTGGGCATAACGTCCCCATAATAAAAAGATAATCCCTTGTTTGTGGGTAGAAATTTGACGAATAACTTTATCTGTAAACATCTCCCAACCTTTGCCTGCATGAGAAGCAGGCATTTTTTTACGTACCGTTAACACCGAATTAAGTAATAATACCCCTTGTTGACTCCAAGTTTCTAAATGACCATGACTAGGGATATTGCCACCAAATTCTTGTTGGATTTCTTTGTAGATATTTTTTAGTGAAGGGGGAATTTTAACATCTTTATTCACTGAGAATGCCAAACCGTGGGCTTGATTGTCCCCATGATAGGGGTCTTGACCTAAAATGACCACTTTAAGTTTATCTAAGGGACATTGTTGAAATGCCGTCAATATTTGTTCGCTAGGTGGATAAACGGTTTGGCCCTGACTTTGTTCTTGGTTTAAAAATTCTAATAATGATTGAAAATAGGTTTGTTGCCATTCTTGTTGTAATAGTGCTTGCCAACTTGGTGCTAGAGTTAACATGATACTCATCAATATTATTCCTGAATGTTTAATTAAACTTATGCTTATGCTGATGCTATTGCTATTTTCGCTTGTTTTAAATCTGCTTGAATTTTTTGAATATGTTCTCGGTTTAACAAGACAATGTGTTGCTTGGCATCGACTGTTGCTACATTTAAATTATATTCAAATAAAAAATAATCCACCAAAGCTACTTTCGTACTTAATTTAATATAAGCATTCACCATCCCATAGTCTTTTTCAATTGCTTTTTGTTGATCTTGGCTGAGTGCTGGGTTAGGTCCTATTTTTATATCAATCATCGTATGCCAGGCGAAATCTTGTTTGTTATTCATTTGATGCCGTTTTTTATCTCGTATTTCTAAAATTCGAGATAAGGTAAAATCACGAAAATCACGATGACGCTCACAATAACAACGACAATGCCAACGTTTCATGCCAAAACCTAGTGCATGGGGCGTAATCCAACGCCAGCTTGGATTATCTTGACTAAAGGATTGATATTTTACTTCTAAGGCTTGTTGTTCTTTAATTGCTTGTAAAATCTGACGTAAGATTTGAGCATCTACGGAACGCTGGAAACTGGGTATCATGGCATAACAAGGCATTTGACCGTAAAACAAGGCATCGGGGCTATGTTGATTGGATAATAATTGTGATAAATATTGATCGGCACTTGGGGTAATTAATTTCGGCTTAAAGCTGGCTGGTGCAAAATAAAATTTTTTACTGCGGTTATATTGAATATTTTCAGGGGCGAGTTCTTGATACCGTCTAAGATCAGTGGATGCTTGTGGTACTGATACCCCAAAAAATTCGGTAATATCTTTACGATTGATTTTGCCTTCCCAGTACAATAAAAATTCAATAAATTCCAGACGACGCTCAATGCCCCAACGCATGGCAGAGTCATTTTTCATGTCCATTTCCTTTTCTAAAAATAAGTAAAAAAACTATAGTAAAAAAACTTGACTAATATATTTGGTTAATCCATAATATAACTTAACTGATTTAGCGAGATTTCGCAAGCCTAATTTTGCAACTAATTTAAATATTAAAGGAAATCACAATGTCTACTCATACTATTCAATCCAAAACAGAAATCTTAAAAGCATTTCAATCCTTACGCCAACAATACGAGCAAGACAAAACTCAGATGATGACAAAATCGGAAGTTGCTGAAAAACAAAAACAGAAAGCCTTAGTAAAACAAGCCTCAAAAACGACAGTAACGGCAATTGTTAATGATGTGGCAGGATTGCAATTAAATTTTAATGAAGTATTAGAGACGTTATCTAAAAAATTAGAAAATGAAACCACTAAATTACAAGATTTACGTCAAGCGATTCAAGTTGAGCAACAAACTTTAGAACAATTAAAGCAAGTTAAAGTGTCAGCAGAAACCTTAGATATTTTGGTTTATGAACATCAGCAAACTTTAGCACAATTAAGCCAAGATCATCAATCCGCTTTGCAAAATTTGAGTAAACAACAACAACAAATCGAGGCACAATGGCAACAGCAAGCACAAGATTTTGAACAAGAAAATATCGAATATGAAGCCAATAAAACCAAAGCGAGACAGCAAGCGGAAGAAGAATATAGCTATGACTATCAACGCAAAGTGAAATTAGCCGAAGATAAATATAAAGAAGATAAACGTTTATTAGAACGGCAATTAAATCAAAGCAATGCTGAAAAGCAAAAAGATTGGCAACAACGTGAACAACAATTAGCCGAGCAAGCCGATGAATTAGTTGCGTTACAACAAAAGGTAGCGCAAGCCCCTGAAAAGTTAAAACAAGAGGCGAATAAGGCCAGAGAAAAAGCGATTCAAAAAATTCATAATGATGCCAAAGTTGAATTGGAATTACTGAGTAAAGACAATCAAGCGAGTATTGAAGTGTATGAATTAAAAGTAAGGTCTTTAGAAGCCGATATTCAGGAGCAAGCCCAACAAATTGATGATTTAAGCAAACAATTAAATCATGCCCTACAACAAGTACAAGCCTTAGCGGCTAATGCTGTTTCAGGTAAATAAATTAATTTTAAAATAATATGATTGGAATATAAGGAATTTTATCATGACAAAACCTAGTTTAAGAAATACTAAAACTGAAATTTTAAATGCTTATAACGATTTATTAAAACAATTAGACAAGCTAAAACAAGCAAAAACAACCACAATAAGGTCGGCAAGCCAGAGTCAAAGGCAAACGGATGCTTTAGTTAAATATGACACAAAATCAACTACTTCAATGCTACATAATGCTATGGTGGAAGCGATTATCAAAAATTTACATCAAATGAAATCCCAATTTAGTGATGCTGCCAGTGTCTTGCAACAAGAATTAAGTGTGGAAGCAGTAAATTTACAAGCCTTAAATAATGAAGTCAGTCAATATATTGAACAATTAAAATCCTTACATCAAATCGAGTTTAATGAAAATAGCCTGGCAACATTGATTCAAAAATATGAAACAACGGCTGAGTTACAACAACAAGAACTAACGGAACAAAAGCAAGCCTTGTCTGATGAATTAAGCAAACAGCAAGAGCAATGGCAAAAGCAACAACAAAGCCATACTCATATGGTAAAAGAGCAAGAAAAAGAGCTAAAAAAACAACGGAAACGTGAGGCTCAAGAATATAAATATGAACTCGAACAACATCACAGCCAAGACCAAGACAAATTTAAACAGCAACAAAAGGCTTATGCTGATGAGCTTAAAACCATTGAAGAAGAGCAACAACAACAATGGCAACAACAAGAAGCGGTTTTAGCCAAGCGTGAACAGCAAGCACAAGAATTAAAAGATAAAGCCCAAGGTTTAGACAAAGAACTAGCGCTTGCTATTAAAAAAGCGGAAGAAGAAGGCACAGGTATTGCCAAACGTCAAATCAAAAATCAAGTAAATTTATTGCAAAAAGAACATGAAGGTAAACAGCGGGTATTTGAATTAAAAATTGCGTCTTTAGAACAAACCATTGCCAAGCAATCCCATCAAATTCAAGAACTATCTAAGCAATTAAACACTGCCTTGAAACAAGCTCAAGATTTAGCCGTAAAAGCCTTAGAGGGTAATGCTAATGCAAGTTCATTAGAGGCGATGAAACAAATTGCCTTAGAACAAGCAAAAAATGCCCAAAAAGGTAAGTAGAAGTTGTTTACCTTGCCATACGGCAACTCGCATTATTTAACGTTTTGAATGATAAGGCAGATGATTAATCTGCCTTTTGTTAAGGCTTAGGCAAAAACAATTTCGGATCAACCAAAGTTTGATTTAAATACACACTCCAATGTAAATGAGCACCTGTGACTCGTCCTGTTTCACCCACTAAACCAATGGTATCCCCTTGTTTAATTTGTTGATTAGCTTCAACTAAAATTTTACTTAAATGGGAATAAGAGCTGATTAAGCCTTGACCATGATCAATATAAATCACATTACCATTAAAAAAGAAATTATCGGCTAGTATTACTTTACCTGCACTTGGGGCAATAATTTTCGTACCCGTTGGTGCGGCAATATCAAGACCACTATGGGGACTGCGGGCTTGTTGGTTAAAAAAGCGTTTTAAACCAAATGGACTGCTAAAAATGCCTGGCACAGGTTGGATAAAATTAACATTGGGAATGCTATCACTCCATGTTTTAATTGCTTGCTTCTTTTTATGCTTATCTTGAATAATTTTATCCCTATCATTTTGATAGGGATTGACCATACGTTTATTTTTTATGGTCAGATATTGGCTAGGATAGTCTTTGGCTTTCACTTTAAATGTTAGGACCTTTCCATTGGATAATACTAATTGGTGTTGACCGGTTTTAGCTGACAATGGAATGCCAACAATCGCATAATGCCGTTGCTTGTGGGTTGTAATCGCAACGAAATGATTTCCATAGGATGCTTGGGTATTGGCTGGAATTTCAATAATGGCAATCCCACCTGGTACTAAGGATTGTTGAGGGAAAGCACTGGCAATCATTGGCAGGAGTAAAAAAATTAAGATTGAATATAAATGGTTTTGATTTCGCACTGAAATCCTCCTTGTTGTAATTTAATTTCAATCGTATCACCGATTTGATAATATTGGCTATTGCTTACAAGTTGACCTTTGTTGTCGGTAACAATCGCATACCCTCGGTGTAAGGTTGCGAGTGGACTGACGGTTTCTAAAGCAACGCTTAAAGTTTGGTTTTGATGGGTTTTGCTTTGTAAATAATGGCTGATGGCTTGTCGTAAACCTTGTGTTAGTAAATGCCATCGATGTTTAGCTTGTGCTATTTGTTCTAATGGACTGACTTGTTGTAGTTTATCCGTATGTTGTTGTAATCGCATGCGTAAGTGGCGTAAATAAATGCTTTGAGCATGTTGACAACGTGAGCCTAATTCTTCAATGCGTTGTAATTTTTGTGTTAGTAATACTTGCGGATGTTGTTGTAGTAGGCGTTGTTGATAATAATCTAATTGTTGTTGGCGTTGTTGTAGTAAACCTTGTAGTTTTTGTTGTATGAGTTGTTGTTGTTCCGAAAAGTACGCAAACCAAGCCGTTTGATCAGGACTTAATAATTCTGCGGCTGCAGAAGGGGTTGGGGCACGTTGATCTGCGACAAAATCAGCAATGGTATAATCAATTTCATGGCCAATCCCTGTAACAATCGGTAATTTTGACTCATAAATTGCCTGAGCAACGCTTCGGGCATTAAAACACCATAAATCTTCTAAAGAACCGCCACCTCTTGCGAGAATTAAGACCTCCACTTCCTGACGTTGATTAGCAATGGCTATCATATCCGAGATTTGTTGAGTGGCTGTCTCACCTTGCACTAATACAGGATAAATAATCACCGAAATAGCAGGAAAACGCCGTTGCAGTACACTTAAAATATCTCGAATAGCAGCGCCTGTGGGTGAGGTAATCACGCCAATGTTTTGCACATAACTCGGTAAGGCTTGTTTATGGGCGGTTGCAAATAAACCTTGCCGTTGTAGTTGTTGTTTAAGTTGCTCAAATTGTTGCAATAAATCACCCGTACCCAGCATTTTTATATGAGTGGCAATTAATTGCAAATCGCCTCGGGGAGAATAAACACTAATTTTACCTTGAATTCTCACTTTCGCCCCATCTTTAGGGCGTTGAGCGATTTTGCGGTTATAACCTTTAAACATGGCACAACGTAATTGGGCTTTACTATCTTTTAAACTGAAATACCAATGACCTGAACTAGGGCAAGAAAAATTGGATATTTCGCCTTCGACATTGATTTGGGCATAGTCTTGTTCTAAGTCTTGTTGTAGTTGTTTGACTAATTCGGATACTTGATAATTTTTAGATTCTGTCATCACTAGTTGTTTATATTGATCGCACACCTTATAATATTACTGCTTTTAACCAACGAGATAAAGCCATGCGTATTAAGCAAGAAGCCTTAACTTTTGATGATGTCTTATTATTACCTGCCTATTCCAATGTTTTACCTAATGAAGTAAATTTAAAAACTAAATTAACTCGAAGCATTGAACTGAATATTCCATTATTATCTGCAGCAATGGATACGGTAACCGAGTCAAGATTAGCAATAGCTTTAGCCCAAGAAGGTGGCATTGGTATTGTGCATAAAAATCTAGCAGTAGAGGAACAAGCAAGACAAGTTCAGTTAGTCAAAAAATTTGAAAGTGGGGTTATTCGAGAGCCTATTACGGTATCACCCGATATCAGTATTCGTGAGCTTAAAGACTTAACCCAACGACATAATATTTCGGGTGTCCCTGTGATTGAAGGGGATGGCAATTTAGTCGGGATTGTTACCCATAGAGATATTCGCTTTGAAACTCGTGATGATGCGCCAGTGGCGAGTATTATGACCCCAAAAGAGAAACTTGCCACCGTCAAAGAAGGGGCGGATCGTGAGCAGGTATTATCATTATTGCATCAACGTCGTATTGAAAAATTATTAGTAGTGAATGAGCATTTTCAGTTGCAAGGCATGATTACCGTTAAAGATATTTTAAAAGCCAAAAATTACCCGAATGCTTGTAAAGACTCCTATGGTCATTTGCGAGTAGGTGCTGCGGTTGGTACTGGCGAAGATGCTAATGATAGAATTACGGCTTTAGTGGAGGCTGGGGTAGATGTCTTAGTGGTTGATACGGCTCATGGTCATTCCGAAGGCGTGTTAGCGAAAATACGTTGGATTAAACAACGCTATCCTGAGGTGCAAGTCATTGGGGGGAATATTGCAACAGCACAAGCCGCATTGGCTTTGGCTGACGCAGGGGTAGATGCGGTTAAAGTTGGTATTGGACCAGGTTCTATTTGTACTACTAGAATTGTAGCAGGTGTTGGCGTACCACAAATTAGTGCCGTCGCGAATGTCGCTGAGGCTTTAGCCCATACTGATGTGCCATTAATTGCCGATGGTGGTATTCGATATTCGGGTGATATTGCCAAAGTTATTGTTGCAGGGGCGCATAGTGTCATGATGGGGGGCTTATTTGCAGGAACAGACGAAGCGCCTGGTGAAGTGGAACTTTATCAAGGACGTTCTTATAAATCCTATCGAGGCATGGGTTCCTTAGGGGCAATGCAAAAAGGCTCGAAAGATCGCTATTTCCAAGAAAATGAAACCGCTTCTGATAAATTAGTGCCTGAAGGTATTGAAGGTCGAGTTCCTTATAAAGGCAGTGTACTCAATATTATTCATCAATTATTAGGGGGGGTGCGTGCGAGTATGGGATACACAGGGTGTCATACGATTGAACAAATGCGTACCCAACCCGAATTTATTAAAATTACCGCATCGGGTATGAAAGAAAGTCATGTGCATGATGTAACCATTACGAAAGAAGCACCGAATTATCGGGTGGAGTGAGACTAGGGATAGCATTATGCAAAATATTCATGCCGATAAATTGTTAATCCTAGATTTTGGTTCACAATATACCCAGTTAATTGCCAAACGAGTGCGAGAACTTGGGGTTTATTGTGAGATTTTTCCTTATGATGTGGCATTTAGCCAAATTCAAACTTTTGCCCCGAAAGGCATTATTTTATCAGGAGGCCCTGATACTGCAACCACCAACACTTCCCCTAGTGCTGATCCACAGATTTTTGACTTAGCTTGTCCTATTTTGGGTATTTGCTATGGTATGCAATGGATGGCAGATCATTTAGGGGGCAGGGTGATGAGTGCCGAAAAACGGGAATATGGTTATGCCCAATTAACCTTATCTAATCACTGTCGTTTATTGAGCGATATTGAAGATCACGCCAATCAACAAGGACAAGCCTTGCTGGATGTATGGATGAGTCATGGGGATCATGTGATTGCTTTGCCTGAAGGTTTTATTAGTGTTGCGAGCACTGATAATGCACCTTTAGCCGCAATGGCAGATGATAAGCGAGCTTGGTATGGCTTGCAGTTTCATCCTGAAGTTACCCATACTTCCCAAGGTAGTCGAATTTTACAACGCTTTATTGAAACCATTTGTAATTGTCAATGCTTGTGGCGTCCATCCGACATTATTGCGGATAAAATTGCCCAAATTCAACAGCAAGTCGGTGAGGATAGCGTTTTATTGGCCTTATCAGGTGGGGTTGATTCTTCTGTAGTCGCCGCATTAATGCATAAAGCTATTGGTGATAAATTAGTTTGCGTATTTGTGAATAATGGCCTATTACGCTTAGGTGAAGCGGATCAAGTCATGACGACATTCCATAAACATTTTGGTATGAAAGTCATTCGGGTTAATGCCGAACAGCGGTTTTTACAAGCCTTAGCAGGGGTGATAGCACCGGAACAAAAACGTAAAATTATTGGTAATTTATTTATCAAAGTATTTGAAGAAGAATCCAAAAAATTAGGCGAAGTGCAGTGGTTAGCCCAAGGCACGATTTATCCTGATGTCATTGAATCCGCAGGAGCGAAAACAGGGAAGGCCAAAGTCATTAAATCGCATCATAATGTCGGTGGTTTGCCTGAAAAAATGTCATTAAAACTCATAGAACCCTTGAGAGAATTATTCAAAGACGAAGTCAGAAACATTGGTTTAGAATTAGGTTTAGCTAAAGCGTTAGTTTACCGCCATCCCTTTCCTGGACCGGGTTTAGGGGTTAGAATTTTAGGCGAAGTTAAAAAGTCATATGCTGATGTCTTGCGTCAAGCGGATGCAATTTTTATTGAAGAATTATATAAAAATGACTGGTATGACAAAGTCAGTCAAGCATTTACTGTCTTTTTGCCTGTACGCTCGGTTGGTGTCGTTGGTGATAATCGGCAATATGATTATGTGGTAGCATTGCGTGCGGTAGAAACAGTAGATTTTATGACGGCTCGCTGGGCGCATTTGCCTTATGATTTGTTGGATCATATTTCACGGCGGATTATTAATGAGGTTTCGGGTATTAGTCGAGTAACTTATGATATTTCAGGTAAACCGCCTGCGACGATTGAGTGGGAATAAACCATTGTTCCTAATAACCCAACTTCTGGATTAGTAATCACTGCCACAGGAATTTGTGCCAACAAATGTTGCATAGGGGCTTTGTCTAAAAAGTTTTCGAGAAATAAGGGTTGTTGTAATAATGGCAAAATTTTAGGGGCAATACCCCCTGCAAGATATAAACCCCCTGTCGGTAAGCAGTTTAATGCTAAATCACCTGCTTTGGCACCATAAATTTGTATAAATAGTTTTAAGGCTTTTAATGCCAAAGGATGTTGCTGTTCTAAGGCTTGTTGGCTGATCTGTTCCGCTTGAGTAATATCAAATCCTATGCTTGCTTGATAAGACTTAGCCAGAAATTGGGTAATATTCACCAAACCTTGCCCTGACAATAATTTTTCATAGCTCACTCGCTTATGATTCGTTTTAAGATAATTTAGCAAGGCAATTTGTTTGGCATTGGTTGGGGCAAAATTGGTATGACCGCCTTCGGTTGCTTGCACATAATTGCCAAAAATTAGGGCTTGCCCCAAACCTGTGCCTGCCCCTAAAACGGCTTTTACCCCTTGATCTTGTGGCTTACCTGTCTGTAACCAAACTAGGTCTTGTTGTTGTAATACACTAATCCCATAAGCAACCGCTGTAAAATCGTTAATTAAAGTTGCACGGAATTGGAATTGCTGTTGTAAGATTTGCTTGTCAATTTGCCAAGGTAGATTGGTTAATTTTGCGGTTTGTTGGGTTTGTATAGGGCCTGCTATCGCTAAACAAGCATGATCGATGTGAATAGTGGGATATTGTTGTAAAAATTTTGCCAGTAATTCATAAAAACTATTAAATGCTTGACAATAATAATGAGCTTTGCCTATAGTTTCCCAACGTTGTTGATGAGTGATGTGGCGTAGCTGTAATAAAACTTTGGTGCCACCAATATCGGCACCTAAAATGGTCATTTGCGATTTATGATTTGTGATCTTCAATTTGTTTTACCTAAGGAATTATTAATGTCTGCAAGAGAATTTAAACCATTAAATATTAGCATTTTAACTGTATCGGATACTAGAACTGAAGCCAATGATACGTCAGGTCAAACTTTGGTACAACGCTTAATTGATGCAGGGCATTGTTTGCTTGAGAAAAAAATTGTACCTGATAATATTTATCAAATTCGAGCCACTGTCTCGGCATGGATTGCCGAGCCAACAATTCATGCCATCATTAGTACCGGTGGTACTGGTATTACGGGGCGGGATGGCACGCCTGAGGCAGTAAGCGTATTGTTGGATAAAACGATTGAAGGCTTTGGTGAAGTCTTTCGGGCGATTTCTTATCAAGAAATTGCGACTTCTACTATGCAATCACGAGCATTGGCGGGCGTAGCCAATCGCACGTTTGTTTTCTGTGTGCCTGGTTCTTCAGGTGCTTGTCGTACTGCTTGGGATAAATTAATTCAACCACAATTAGATTATCGTACTCGACCTTGTAATTTAGTGGAATTATTGCCTAGATTAAATGAGTCCATTAATGACTGATAATGATTGGATGCAATTAGCCTTAGCTCAAGCAAGATTTGCTGAGGCTGAAGGCGAAGTGCCAGTTGGTGCGGTATTGGTGAAAGAGGATCAATTAATTGCCAGTAGTTATAATCAGCCAATTCAACAACATGATGCAACCGCTCATGCGGAAGTCATGGTGATTCGGCAGGCGGGACAGGTTTTAAATAATTATCGTTTGAGCAATACTGAATTATACATCACACTTGAGCCTTGTTTAATGTGTGTTGGAGCGATTATTCATGCACGGATTCAAAGGGTCGTCTTTGCTGCATCAGACCCTAAATTGGGTTGCTTAAGTCAACAGCAGGCATTATTAGCGATGGCTCAAGGATTTAATCATCAATTTCAAGTGAGATCAGGGATATTAGCCCAAGAATCGCAACAATTGTTGACTACTTTTTTTCGACAAAGGCGATAAATAATAAACCTTATGCTATTTTTATTAGAATTTTAGGCAGATTTTACGTTTACTTTTACTTTTGTGATTGAAACTTTTATTATTAAGGCGATTTTTTGAGCTAGGGCGTGTTTATGTCAGAATATGATGTCGTGTGTGCAATTCCTCGTAGTGGGCGTACGTTTGAAAATTTTATTCATAAATTGCAAACATTGCATGCCCCTAGGCAACAATTACAAGCATTAATTGACGCGGTTAAACAAGGAAAAGCGAATAGTAGTCGTTCGATTCCGCAAGTAACAGCATTTTTAAACCAACAAATGACATCTTCACCATATATTGGCGTGTTTATTGATAGAAAACGGGCTAATCGACCGTATCGCATTGGATTTTTAGGGATAGATATTGAGTTAAATGGTTTTACTTTACGCCTAGAAGGCGATGAGCCTCATAACTGTTCCTCTTTAGTATCACTGGGTGAAGCGGATATTGCTTTAGCAGGGTTGGATGAATTATTAACCGTTATGCAGTCAAATCTAAATAGCCCCGAAAATGTTACTAAATGGGGCATGTATAATTATCATTTGCCCAAAGAAAAAAAAGTTAGAATTGCTGGCTCTGCCTTATTAACTCGTTGGAATCAATTATTAAAACGTCCCATTCAAGACATGGTGGGATTTTTTCTTATTGCCAAACATAAGCCTGAATTAAATATGGATTATTCTTACCCAAAAGATTATCTGCAACATTTAGAATCTCATCGGGATAAGATTTATGTGAAAGGTCGTTATGCCGACATGATTCGTTCTGCTTATCCATTTTTAAATATTATGCCTGTTCATGATGTGGAAGACGCTGTGGTTGCTTCACAATCAGGGTCAGTGGGTTTAGAAATTGTGCAAACAGGTTCTACTTTAAAACGTAAAGGTTTAATTATTTTAGGTCAGCCATTGTTTTTATCTGAAAGTGTATATGTCGTTGATTATTATAAATATTTAAATAATCCTAAACTACGCTTATTTTTGGATAAGATTCAACCTGTGGGATATTTTGATAGTAAACGTTTACGCCAATTTGCTTTGTGGTTTTATGCCTTAGAACAGAATATTGGGGACTATTGGATTAACAAACCTGATATGATGGAATTATTTTGTGGCGAGCAAGATTCTGAACATGGCTTGCGTCCCACTCGATTACAAACTCGTTATTGGATGCCATCAGACTCTTATAAAACTTTAGAAGCCTATGATTTAGTTGAGCAAGCCAAACAAAATTTAAGGAATTATTATCAAGAATTAGTTTGCTCGTCAGGAAATAGCCATAGTAATATTTCATAATAATTTTTAATATTATTCACATACTTAATTGCAGACTTCCCTGGCGCAAAGCCATATTTGGTTTTGCGATGCCATTTGGGATCACTGAGTTTGGCTAAATAAGTTTTGAGTTCATACCAAGAATTAGGATTTTTGCCATGTTGCTGGGTGAGTTTTCTGGCATCAATTAAATGGGCAAAGCCAATATTATAAGCAACTAGGGCTAACCAAGTGCGATTAGGTTCTTTAACCGCTTTGGGCAATCGAGATTTCATTCGTTTAATATATCGGGCACCGCCTGTAATACTTTGTTCAGGTTTGGTTCTATCGGCGACTTTAATTTTAATTTGTTTTGCGGTTGCTTTGGTTAACATCATTAAACCTTTCACCCCCGTAGGGGATTCTGCATTTACACGCCAGTGGGATTCTTGGTAACTAATCGCAGCAAGTAAGTGCCAGTTGAGTTGATACTTTTTGGCAACTTTTTGAAATAAATGACGATATTTAGGGAGACGTTGTTTAATGGCTCGAACAAATGCCCGAGTCTCCACAAAATCAAATTCAGGAATATGGGCATAGTATTTGTCTATCAATTCTTTAATTAGCCCATTCGTTTGGCTAGTCGTGATAAATTTACAGGCTTGTTGGTAAAGTTGGGGATTTTTATCGGCTAGAAATCCCCAAGCAATTTTATATTCAATAGGAAAGGAAAACGCCGTTTTCAAATTGGGTTGAAAGCGTTGGTATAATGACACTAAATGAGCATCAGCTAAAGTTGCGTCTAAACTTTGTTCTCGAATACGCCATAAAAGATCACTTGAACTTAAATAAGGATTTTCAGCCCAATGAAGTTGAGGATGTTGTTGTTGCTGTTGTTGTAATAATACGCTATGGTGACTATTGGCAGTAATTTCTAAACTGGCATTTAAAATTTGACTTAGCGTTTTAGGTTTTGGGGTTTGTTTATGCACGATTAATTGTGGCGTAGTGGTAAAATAACTTGGCGTTGCTGTCAGTTTGGGTGGATGCTTATGGTCGATAACCCAACCAGCAACAAAATCAACTTTATGGATAAGCGATTGAAATTTAATTTTATTTTCAGCAAGTAGATATTTAACTGGTCGTTTTAGTGCTTTGCCAAATTGTTGGGTTAAATCATATTCAAAACCATATCTTTGGTTATTAATAGTGTATACTGTGGTTAGTGATGGTTGTATTAAAATAGTTAATGGTTTTGGGGTAATATTAGTTAAGGCTAAACTATTACTACCTGATATATATATGCCACTACAAAGTAGCCACCTAAGGAACTGGATCATAACCACCACGATGAAAAGGATGACAACGTAGTAAACGACGAATAGCGAGGTAACTACCATAAATTGCACCATATTTTTGAATTGCTTGCTCGGCATAAACCGAACAACTAGGGTAAAATCGACAATGATTACCTAACATTGGGCCAATGAAATAACGATAGAATTTGATGAGGTAAGCAAGAAAATGTTTCACAAGCCTAAATTTGTTTTGAACTAAAATAAGAATATAAATATAGATATTTAAACTTTAAAATGCAATATTCACATATCAGTATATATTTTGTAAAAGTACTACAACTATTATTATTGTTTGTCAGTATTACTGTGTCTGCAACATCTGTATCAGCGAGTTCTGAATATCAAATTAAAGCCGTGTTTATTGAAAAATTTACACGATTTATTAAATGGCCCCCGGAAAAATCAATGGATAATTTAAAGCAACCTTTTGTAATAGGGGTTGTTGGTCAGGATTATTTTGCGACATTGATGAAAAAAGTCTATGCCGATCAAAAAATTCGGGGTAAAGCAGTGATAGTAAAGACAATTTACCGTCTTAATCAAATTTCAGATTGTCATTTGCTGTTTATTGGTAAGTCTTATGCCAGTAAATTGTCCAGTATTTTAGCTCAAACCAAACATCAGCCCATTGTAACTGTTGCAGACACTCAAGGATTTGCGGAACAAGGTGTGCTGGTTAATTTGATTATTAAACAGCAAAAAATGCGGTTTGAAATCAATCAATCGGCAGTAAGACGAGCAGGATTAAAAATGAGTTATGTCTTATTAAAAATGGCGAAAGTCATTGAACCAGTGAAGAGATGATGACAATAATGATTGCCGTTATTATATGATTGTGATGTGGTCAAATGAGTGACGAAATGATGCGTGGTTTAAAAAATTTACCTATCCAGAAAAAATTAGTGGGCATGATGATGCTTATTACTACTACTGTACTATTGATTGGTTTTGGTTTAATTATTATGCATGATATTGACGCTTTCAAAAAATACCTACGAGATAATACGATTGTTAATGCAAAATTAGTAGGGGATTATTGCGTCAGTCCTTTAGCCTTTGATGATGCTGAGGGTGCGCAAGATATTTTAGATAAATTAAAAGCTCCTTTGCTTCAACAAGCCGTATTATATGATCTCAAAGGCAATGTATTTGCATGGTTTTCCAATGCCAATGACGGGAAATTAATGCCAATACCCGATGATATTTTAAATCATTTACGTCAACCTTGGAATGCGTTTGAAGAGGATTCCATTAAAGTGTTCCAGCCGATTTTTTTTAAAAATAAATTTTATGGTGGTATTTATATTCAAAAATCGACAGAAGAATTGCAAGCGCAAATTAATTATCGCTTGATGTGGTTTATTGTGTTAATCACCTTGTTATTAGGTATTGCCTATTTATTAGCATATAAATTCCAGGCAATGATTTCACAGCCGATTTCATCATTATCAGAAGTAACCCAACGATTATCCTTTGAAAAAAATTATACTATTCGAGTGAGTCCTGTCGGTGATGATGAAATTGGTACTTTATATCAATCATTCAATAATTTATTAGAAGAACTACAAAAACGTGATGCGGAACTATTACAACACCAAAATCAGTTAGAAGATTTAGTTGATCAAAGAACCTTAGAATTACGTCAAGCCCAAGCAGAATTAGTTAACAAAGAACGTTTAGCAACCATTGGTCAGGTAACGGCAACCGTGAGTCATGAATTACGTAATCCTTTAGGGACTATTCGACTCTCTATTTTTTCAATCGGTGAAAAATTACGACATAAAAATTTGGGTATTGATAAAGCCTTAGAACGGGCAGAACGCAATATTGTCAGATGTGATGGTATTATTCGGGAATTATTAGACTATACTCGGGTTTCGGTATTGCGATTGGAAATGGTAAATATTGATACTTGGCTTAAAAAAATTAGTGATGATTTTACGATTCCAGCAGGGGTTGATTTTGTGATGGATTTACAGGCAGATACTGAATTGTATATTGATTCTGCTAAACTATGTCGAGTAATGATAAATTTGATTGATAATGCTTGTCAGGCAATGCAAGAGGATGAAAATGTTACCACAGAGAGTTTATTACTACAAAGCCAATCAGATGGAAACAAGGTAGAACTTAAAGTCATTGATTCTGGGCCAGGAATGAGTGAAGAGGTATTAGCACAAATTTTTCAACCCTTATTTAGTACTAAGGGGTTTGGTGTAGGTCTGGGACTGCCGATGGTAAAACAAATTATTGAACAGCATCATGCGAGCATTGAGGTTTGCAGTGAGCTTGGTTGTGGCACTACTGTAACAATTGCTTTTCCTTTAAAGGATTAAATATTATCTTAGAGTGGTAGTTGTGGTAATATCAAAAAATATTTGATGGTTTGATTTTTTTTAAATTCAAAATATGATTGGATGGTATATGGCTTTGTCAAATATAGAACTTTCAGTATTAATTGTGGATGATGATCAGGACTTTGCTGATTCTTTATCCGATTTATTAGAAAGTAATAGTTATCAGGTGGAATGTGCTTATACGGCAAGCTCAGCTAAGCGTAAAATACAACAATTTCCAGCTTATGTGGCATTGTTGGATGTAAAATTAGGGCGAGAAAGTGGGGTTAATTTGATTCAAGCCTTACGTCAAATTAATCCTTATATTTTATGTGTAATGGTAACCGCTTATGCGGCAGTTGATACGGCTTTAGAAGCGCTACGCATGGGTGCCTATGATTATTTAAACAAACCATTACATCCTGATGAAGTGTTGGCAACCTTAAAACGATGTTTTGAGCATGTGAGCTTAGATTTGCGACAAGAAGCCATGCGTAAAGCCTTATGGCAGGAAAAAGAAAAAGCCCAAATTACGTTAAGCTCTATTGCCGATGCGGTGATTACCGTTGATACAGCAGGTAAGGTTGAATATTTAAATCCGGCTGCTGAAACGATGACAGGTTGGTCTTTAGCCAATGCTCAAGGGCAAGCAATTCAAAATGTGTTCCATATCATCAATGACCTGACGAAAGAACTTGCTTCCGATCCCGTGCAACGTTGTTTAGCCGAAGATCGCATTGTAGGTTTGCCTGAAAACACTGTGTTAATTCAGCGTGGTGGCAAACAGATTGCCGTTGAAGACTCGGTTGCACCGATTAGAAATGCCGATGGTTTTACTGTTGGTGCGGTATTAGTATTTCATGATGTAACACAAGCACGAACGTTAGCAAAACAAATTTCTTACCAAGCAACGCATGATTCATTAACAGGGTTAATTAATCGTGGTGAGTTTGAACGTCGAGTAGAACGGGCCTTAGAATCTGTTTATGATGGTGCGAGTATTAGTCATACTTTGATTTATATTGATTTGGATCAATTCAAAGTTGTCAATGATACTTGTGGACATATGGTTGGTGATGAGTTATTGAAACAATTGACGGCAATTTTGCGTACTAAGATTCGTCAAGAAGATACCTTAGCTCGCTTGGGGGGCGATGAATTTGGTGTGTTATTGCAATATTGTTCTTTAGCGCAAGCTAATCAAGTCGCAAATAAATTACTACAAAGCATTCAAGATTATCGTTTTATATGGCGACAACGATCATTTGCTATCAGTGCGAGTATTGGTTTAGTTTCTATTAGTCAGCAGAGTTATAGTTTTGCAAGTTTATTATCTCAGGCTGATGCCGCATGTTATGCGGCAAAAGATGCAGGACGTAATCGTATTCATGTCTATCGGCAAGATGATAAAGAATTACAACGTCGTCATGGCGAGATGGAATGGGTGTCAAAAATTACTCAAGCCTTTGAGGAGAAACGCTTGTGTTTGTACCATCAAGCCATTGTTGCTTTAGATACTGACACCGAAAAACATCAGCATTTTGAAATTTTAATTCGTATGTTTGATGAAAATCAGGATTTAGTCTTGCCTGGGGCATTTATTCCTTCGGCTGAGCGTTATAATTTAATGCCGATCTTGGATCGTTGGGTGGTAAGAACAACTTTTCATTACTTATCATTGCCAAATGTTGATTTAGAGCAAATTGATCTTTGTTCGATAAATTTGTCAGGCCATACTTTAGGTGATGAGTATTTTCAAGAATTTTTAGTGGAGCAATTAGCGAATTGTCAAATCCCACCCGAAAAAATTTGTTTTGAAATTACGGAAACAGCCGCAATCGGTAATTTAAATCAAGCCATGCATTTAATTTCGGAAATGAAAAAAGTAGGATGTCGTTTTGCGTTAGATGATTTTGGTAGTGGTTTATCCTCATTTGCTTATTTGAAAAATCTAAACGTTGATTATTTAAAAATTGACGGTTATTTTGTCAAAGATATTGCCGAAGACCCTGTTGATTATGCCATGGTGAAGTCGATTAACGAAGTCGGTCATATTATGGGGCTAAAAACCATTGCAGAGTTTGTTGATAGCGAACTTGTTTTGGAGAAGTTAAAAGCCATTGGTGTGGATTATGTGCAAGGCTTTGGTATTGGAAAACCGAAACCATTAGATAAAATATGTGAACGGAACTAAGCATTTTTGAATGTGAAAATTATTAATTATTGGCTGAGTCGTTTTGTTTTTACTGCTTATATAGCAATGGTAATGGCAAATCCAAATCAAATTCTTAAACAAGCAGTGATTGCCGATAAACAACAAAATTATTCTCAAGCTATTTCAGCCTATCAACAAGCGAGTCAGCAAGGGAATGTCCAAGCCCAACTGAATTTAGGTGTATTATATTTTTATGGACGAGGGGTTGCCCAAAATTTTGAATTAGCTAAATTTTATTGGTTACAAGCTGCCGAACAAGGTCATGTTCAAGCCAAGTTTTATTTAGGTTTATTATTTGCAAAACAGTTTCATAATTTAGAGCAAGCAATTATTTGGTGGAAACAAGCGGGTCAACAAAAGCATGCGTTGGCTATGGTGAACTTAGCCCAGCTTTATTTGTCGGAGGGTAATTATTCAGAGGCAAGGACTTGGTTACAAAAGGCGGTTGATTTAAACAATGCTTTGGCACAATACCATTTAGCATGGTCATATTTGTATGAGCCACATCGTTATCCTAATTATGATTTGGCCATTCCCTTACTGCAACAAGCCGTTTTACAACAGCAAGCAGATGCTCAATATGAATTAGGACGCTTGTATTATTACGGTTTAGGGTTGGATTTAGACAAAGTACAGGCTAGAAAATTGTGGTTAAAGGCAGCAAAACAAAACCAAACCCAAGCACAATATGCGTTAGCGAAAGAGTATTATTATCAAACAAATTATGAACAAGCAAAATATTGGTGGCAGTCCGCAGTGAAATTAGCACCCGATCATCACAATTTATCGGCCTTATCATGGTTGTTAGCAACCTGTTCTAGTGACACCATTCGCAATGGTAACGATGCGCTAGTATTTGCAAAACAATTGCTGGCATTGCCAGATACTGTGGCTTTCGATGTGAAAGCTCGGCATTTTGTGGTGATTGCAAGTGCCTATGCAGAGCTTGGAGAATTTAAGCAAGCGATAATAATGATAAATAAAGCTATCGCAATTGTGGCACAAATCGGTCATAATAAGTGGCAACATCGACTACTAAAAATGAAACAGGCGTATAACAAAGGTCAAGCCTGGCGAGTAATACCATAATCTGCCTTGATGAATGATATGACGGTAAGGCAGATATAGTAAAAAATATTATCAATACAAAAGGTTAATAGTATGACAGGGGAATCCACAGACGATATTGTGGTAAAAATTCGTAATCTTACTTTTTCTCGGGGAAATCGAAAAATTTTTGATGGCGTTGATATTGATATTCAACGAGGCAAAGTAACTGCAATTATGGGGCCTAGTGGTACAGGTAAAACGACTCTGTTAAAAATCATTGGGGGGCAATTAAAACCTGAAATGGGTGAAATCTTAGTGGATGGTCATAATGTTCATAAAATCAAACAAAAAGATTTATATGAACTTAGAAAACGCATGGGGATGTTATTTCAAAGTGGGGCATTATTAACGGATTTAAATGTATTTGATAATGTGGCATTTCCACTAAGAGAACATACGCCATTATCAGAGTCTATGATTCGTTCATTAGTGCTATTGAAATTAGAAGCGGTCGGTTTACGCGCTGCTAGAGATTTAATGCCCAGTGAATTATCAGGTGGGATGGCAAGACGGGTCGCAATGGCAAGAGCAATTACTTTAGACCCTATGATGATTATGTACGATGAGCCATTTACAGGACAAGATCCGATTTCAATGGGTGTTCTAGTGCAGTTAATTCGTAAATTAAGTGATGCTTTAGGTTTAACCAGTATTGTCGTGTCCCATGATGTGGCAGAAACCTGTGAAATTGCCGATTATCTTTATATTATTGCGGATGGTAAAGTCATTCAACATGGCTCACCCGATTATCTATATAAAGAGGGTAATCCTTGGGTGGAGCAGTTTTTAAGGGGATTACCTGATGGGCCAGTACGTTTTCATTTTCCTGGGGTAGGGTATGAAGAGGATTTATTTGCAGGGGCACTCGATCCAACGGACATAGATAAATAATAACTACTATTATATTAAATGGGATAACATATGTGGGTATTAGATAAGTTACAGGCTATCGGCAAAAGTTCATTGGGTATCTTTGAACGTTTTGGTCGGGCAACAATTTTTTTATTTCATGTTTTATCAGGGATAGGAAGTTTAATAACACGCCCTCAATTACTCGTTTGTCAGTTATTTTTTGTAGGGGTGTTGTCTTTACTGATTATTTTGATTTCTGGTTTATTCGTTGGCATGGTCTTAGCGTTGCAGGGCTATTATATTTTATCTCATTTTGGGGCAGAACAGACTTTAGGGGTAATGGTTGCTGCATCACTAGTTAGAGAACTAGGGCCTGTGGTTTCTGCCTTGTTGTTTTCAGGGAGAGCAGGTTCAGCCCTCACTGCCGAAATTGGTTTAATGCGAGCAACCGAACAATTGTCAGGTATTGAAATGATGGCAGTAAACCCGATTCATCGTATTATTGCCCCAAGATTTTGGGCAGGGGTGATTTCTATGCCCTTACTTGCATCATTATTTAGCTCATTAGGGGTACTAGGTGGCTATTTTGTTGGCGTATTATTACTTGGGGTTGACGATGGTGCGTTTTGGTCGCAAATGCAGTCAAAACTTGATTTTTATGATGATGTTTTGAATGGTGTCATTAAAAGTATTATTTTTGGCTTTGCGGTAACTTGGATTGCGATTTTTGAAGGCTATGATGCCATTCCAACCTCTGAGGGTGTCAGTCGAGCTACTACAAGAACCGTTGTATATTCTGCTTTTGCGATTTTAGGATTAGATTTTGTATTAACAGCATTAATGTTTGGGAATTAATCATGATGAATTCAAGAATAATAGAAATTGTGGTGGGAATGTTTGTTGCTATTGGTTTGGGGGCATTTTTCTTTTTGGCCATGTATGTTAGCAGTAGCAGTGCGGGGTCTTCTTCTGGTTATACTGTTAGTGCTAGGTTTGAAAATATTGGTAGCTTAAAAACCCGTTCGCCAGTCACTATGTCGGGGGTGTTAGTAGGGCGAGTTGATACGGTATCCTATGATATGGAGCGTTATGAAGCCGTAGTAACGATGACGATTCAAGAAGATTTTAATGCCATTCCAACGGATACGACTGCTAGTGTTTACACTGCTGGATTATTAGGCGAACAATATGTCGCTTTGGAGCCAGGTGGGGAAGAGGAATACTTAAAAGAAGGTGATGAAATTAGTTTGACGCAAAGTGCTTTAGTGTTAGAAAAAGTTATTGGTCAAGTATTGTTTAGCAAGGCGGAAGAAGGTGCCGAAGATAACACTGATGCTGATGAGGGTTTTTAGGAATAAACTATGAGTAGCCAAAATACCAATATTATGTCAATTGGTCGGGGTCAGTTTCGAGTAACAGGAACCTTAACGTTTTCAACCGTTCCCGAGTTTTATCAAAAATCAAAAGAATCACTGACCTTTGATGATGCGACTTATATTGATCTGCGTGGGGTAAAACATGCCGATAGTGCTGGTTTAGCATTGTTAATTCAATGGATGCGAGATGCTCATATGAAACAACAAACCGTGCATTTTTCTAATATCCCCTTGCAATTGCTGGCTATTGCGAAAGTTTGTAGTGTTGAAGTGTTGTTACCGATAGTGATTGCGTCGTGAGCACTGCTATTGCGATTTCTGGTGTGAGCAAACGTTTTGCTGAGATTCAAGCCTTGGATAATATTAGTTTTGATATTTGCCAAGGAGAATTTTTTGGTTTGTTAGGAGCAAATGGTGCGGGTAAATCAACTTTAATTAATATTATTGCGGGTTTAGTTAGAGCAACGACAGGTTCTGTTAAAGTTTTAAGTTATGATGTGGTGAAACAATATCGCCAAGCTCGGCAACGTTTAGGTGTTGTACCGCAAGAATTAGTTTATGATCCGTTTTTCAATGTACGAGAAGTGTTACAATTGCAAGCGGGTTATTTTGCTTGTGGCAAAGCGAATTATCGTTGGATTGATGAATTGCTGGAATTATTAGACTTAACTGAGAAAGCCAAAGAAAATTTATATGCCTTATCAGGCGGAATGAAACGTCGGGTATTAATTGCACAAGCATTAGTGCATAAACCAGATATTGTGGTTTTAGATGAGCCAACGGCAGGCGTAGATGTTGAATTACGCAAATCGTTATGGCAAATGACCAATCAACTGCATCAACAAGGCATGACTATTGTTTTAACCACCCATTATTTAGAAGAGGCAGAAGCATTATGTGATAGAATTGCAATTTTATCTCATGGTAAGCTGAAAATTTTAGACGCAAAACATCAATTACTAGATCGTTATCCCTATCGTTGGTTATGTTTATATTTCCATCAAAAATTTGTAGTTCCTGACGCATTACAAGCAAAAGTTGTTACACAAACAGAACAACAACTCACTTTAAAGTTACACAAACAGCAAGATTCTATTGGTGAAATTTTAGAATACTTTCATCAACAAGGTTTGATATTACAAGATTTGCAGATGAAAGAGCCTAGTTTACAAGATGTGTTTTTAGAATTAACTCAGGAAGCGTCATGAATTGGGTGGGAATGTGGACTTTGTTTTACAAAGAGCTTATGCGGTTTTTAAAAGTAACTATTCAAACCTTACTCACACCTGTGATTACCTCATTATTATACTTAGTTGTTTTTTCTCATGTGTTAGAAGGCCATGTGGAAGTCTATCCCAATGTGTCATACACGGCATTTTTAATGCCAGGCTTAATTATGATGACGATTTTGCAAAACGCTTATGCGAATAGTTCTTCTAGTTTAATTCAATCCAAAATGACAGGCAATTTAGTGTTTCTACTATTAGCACCTATTTCTAATATTGAGTTTTTTATTGCTTTTGTTACTGCTGCCATTGTGCGTGGGCTAATGGTTGGTTTCGGTTTGTATATTGCGTCGCTGTTTGTGGTTGATTTACCTACCTATTCATGGTTATGGATAGTCTTATTTGCACTATTAGGTAGTGCGATTCTTGGTGCAATGGGTGTTATTGCAGGTATTTGGGCCGATACTTATGAAAAAATTTCTGCTTTCCAAAATTTTATTATTGTTCCTTCGACTTTTTTAAGTGGTGTGTTTTATTCCATTAATTCCTTATCTGAGTTTTGGCAAATCGTTTCTAAATTTAATCCGTTTTTTTATTTAATTGATGGCTTTCGTTATGGTTTTTTTGGTATATCAGATGTTTTACCTTTTAAGAGTTTATTGGTTGCGACTATTTTTTTAGGGTTGCTAAGTAGTGGTTGTTTGTGGTTGTTAAGTATTGGTTACAAGATTAGACAATAGTTCATTCGTTAAGGGTTGTAATGGTTTATGGATCAATTCGTCATTAAAGGTGGCAACACTTTAGCTGGCAATATTGTGATTTCAGGGGCAAAAAATTCGGCATTACCTTTATTAGCGGCAAGTTTACTAGCCGAAGGCGTTGTACGCTTAAGCAATATTCCTTATTTGCGTGATATTACCACTATGATTCATTTATTAACGGATATGGGGGTTAAGGTCGAGATTGATGAGTCCATGATAATTGAATTAGATAATCAAAGGATTGCGAATTTTTCAGCATTGTATCAGTTGGTAAAAACCATGCGAGCGTCAATTTTGGTATTAGGGCCATTGCTGGCACGATTTGGGCAAGCACATGTTTCATTACCCGGTGGTTGTGCGATTGGTGCAAGACCTGTTAATATTCATTTGCAAGGTTTACAACAATTAGGTGCCTCAATTAATGTAGAATCAGGCTATATTGAAGCCAAAGCTAAGCGATTGCGAGCTTGCCGTATTGTCATGGAAGTGGTAACGGTAACTGGCACTGAAAATTTAATGATGGCAGCGTGTCTAGCTCAAGGGACTACCCTATTGGAAAATGCGGCTTGTGAACCTGAAGTCATTGATTTAGCTAATTTTTTAAATAAAATGGGTGCAAAAATTCAAGGGGCAGGAACGCATATTATTGAGATTGAGGGGGTAGAAAATTTATTTGCTACGGATTATAGTGTCATGCCAGATCGTATTGAAACGGGTACATATCTCGTTGCGGCTACAATGACGGGTGGTCAGATTCAAATTCAACATACGCAACCAAAAGCATTAGATGCCGTATTGCAAAAATTAAAACAGGCAGGTGCCACAATTGATAGTGGTGAGGATTGGATAAGTTTAGATATGCAGGGTCAACGACCTAAAGCCATTGATATTGTAACCGCTCCTTATCCTGCTTTTCCCACTGATATGCAGGCTCAGTTTGCGGCATTAAATTGTATTGCGGATGGCGTTGCAACGATTAATGAAACTATTTTTGAAAATCGGTTTATGCATATGTTGGAATTAGAACGTTTAGGGGCAGATATTACCATTAATAATCATATCGCAGTGATTCGTGGGGTGAATCGCTTAATGGGAGCGCCAGTGATGGCAACTGACCTAAGAGCGTCAGCTGGCTTAGTTTTAGCAGGTTTAGTGGCGGAAGGCGAAACAGTGATTGATAGAATTTATCATATTGACCGAGGCTATGAACGGATTGAAGATAAACTACAACAAGTCGGAGCGGAAATTTACCGTAAAGCGAGTTAGAAATGTTAGCAATAAAGCAGTTAAATTATAATGATCAAGATTTTTGGTTGCAATTAAAACACTATCAAGCCGTAGAAACTGAAGCTGATCAATCCATTCATCAAGCAGTAAGCGCTATATTAGCAGACGTTGCCAAACATGGTGATCAAGCCGTATTAGAATATACCCAACGCTGGGATAATCTTAAGGTTGATGGTCTTGATGATTTAACCTTAACTACTGATGATTTAGCTCAAATTTGGCAAGGTTTAGCAACAGAACAACAACAGGCCTTAGAGCAAGCTAGTCAACGAATTTATTCCTATCACCGCAAACAATTACAACAATCTTGGGAATATACTGAGGCCAATGGGACCGTATTAGGGCAGCAAATTACAGCACTGGATAGCGTGGGGCTTTATGTGCCTGGTGGCAAAGCCGCTTATCCTTCTTCAGTGTTAATGAATGCTATTCCTGCAAAAGTAGCAGGGGTTAAGCAAATGATTATGACGGTTCCCACACCAAATGCAGAACGTAATGTTATGGTATTAGCCGCAGCTTATTTAGCAGGGGTTGATAAGGTTTATTGTGTAGGAGGGGCTCAAGCCGTAGCGGCTATGGCGTATGGTACAGAATCTATTCAAAAAGTGGATAAAATTGTGGGGCCAGGTAATATTTATGTGGCAACAGCAAAAAAAATGGTTTATGGTTTGGTGGGAATTGATATGATTGCAGGGCCTTCTGAAATTTTGGTGATTTCTGATGGCTGTGCAAATCCTGACTGGTTAGCCATGGATTTATTTTCTCAGGCAGAACATGATGAAGATGCGCAGTCAGTATTGATTACTGATGATCCAGCCCATTTAGAGGCAGTATTAGCTAGTATGGAAAAATTATTACCAACAATGGAACGTGCGGGTATTATTCAAACTTCGTTAAATCAACGGGGCATGGCAATTTTAGTCAATAATATGGATGAAGCGGTAGCGGTAACTAATACCATTGCCCCCGAACATTTAGAATTAGCCGTTGAACAGCCAGAGCCGCTTAAAGCTAAAATTCGTCATGCGGGGGCGATTTTTATGGGAGCCTATACGGCGGAAGTTTTTGGCGATTATTGTGCGGGTCCGAATCATGTACTGCCAACAGCAGGAACCGCAAGATTTTCTTCACCATTAGGGGTGTATGATTTTCAAAAACGTAGTAGTATTATTCATTGTTCCGCAGAGGGAGCGAATGAGTTAGCTCGTATTGCAACAGCATTAGCATATAGTGAAGGCTTAACTGCTCATGCTCGTTCTGCCGAATATCGCAAAAATTCTTAATGGAAGGTAATAATGTCAATAGAAAACAAAGTAAAACAATGGTTGCGATCAGATATTTTAGCACAATCTGCTTATCAAGTTATGCCAACTGATAATATTTTATGTAAGTTAGATGCTATGGAAAATCCTTATACTTGGCCTGCTCCTATGAAGCAATCATGGTTTGATGGTCTTGCGAATCAAGAAGTCAATCGCTATCCTGACCCACAGGCATTAGAGTTAAAACAGCGTTTACGTCAGGTGATGAAAATTTCTGACGATTTAGATTTGGTTTTAGGTAATGGTTCTGATGAACTGATTCAAATGTTAGCATTAGCGGTGGCACAGCCAGAAAAATCCGTTAAAATTTTAGCGCCAGAGCCAACTTTTGTTATGTATCAAATGATTAGTCAGCATGCCTATTGTGATTATATTGGGGTGCCATTAAATGCTGATTTTAATTTGGATACGCCTAAAATGTTAGCCGCGATCAAACAACATCGACCTGCGATTATTTTTTTATCCTATCCCAATAACCCTACTGGAAATTTGTTCAAACAAAAGGACATATTCGCAATTATTAAAGCAAGCGATGGTTTGGTAGTGATTGACGAAGCGTATGCTCCTTTTACAAATAAAAGTTTTTTACCCAAACTATCACAATGGGATAATGTTTTGATTATGCGAACTATTTCTAAAATGGGGTTGGCAGGCTTGCGTTTGGGATTATTAGTGGGGGATAGTGCATGGATATCCCAAATTGATAAATTAAGATTACCTTATAACATCAGTAGTTTAACTCAATATACGGCGGATTTTGCTTTGCAATATCAACATATTTTTTATCATCAAGCCGAACAAATTTGTCAAGATAGAGATGTCATGCTGAATGAATTAAAAACTTTGGGTTTAAAAGTCTATCCTAGTCAAGCTAATTTTATTTTATTTGAATCACCTGATGGCGAAGCCAAACGATTATTTTTAGGCTTACAAAAAGCGGGCATTTTAATTAAAAATTTAGAGCCTAAAATAAAAAATGGTTTACGAGTAACCATTGGCACGCAAACCGAAAACCAGCAATTTTTACGAAAATTGGGGAAATTGTTATGATCAAGGTGGGGATTGTCGGTGGGACAGGTTACACTGGGCTTGAACTGATTCGCTTATTAGCTAAACATCCGCAGGTTTCATTAGAAGCAATTAGCTCTCGTTCCGAACAAGGCAAATCCGTTAGCCAATTATTTCCAAATTTAAAAGATAGTGTTGACTTAGCATTTACTTTACCAAAATTAGACAATTTCGCTAATTGTGATGTCGTTTTTTTTGCCACTCCAAATGGTACTGCTATGACAATGGCAGTAGAATTACTGGCAAAAGGGATTAAGGTCATTGATTTAGCCGCTGATTTTCGCTTAAAAAATGCCCAAGTGTGGCAACAGTGGTATGGTATGCCACATGCGTGTCCTGAATTACTGAGCGAAGCAGTATATGGTTTACCTGAAGTAGCACGAAAGCAAATTGCTAAGGCGAATATTATTGCGAATCCAGGTTGTTATCCTACGGCAGTGCAATTAGGCTTGTTGCCTTTACTAAAATCAGAATTAATTGATGTTAGTTCTATTATCATTGATGCAAAATCAGGCGTGAGTGGGGCAGGACGCAAGGCAAATTTAGCCACAGCTTTTTGTGAAGTTAATGAAAGTTTAAAAGCTTACGCCGTAGCAGGGCATAGACATCAACCTGAAATTACTGAACAATTAACCGTTATGACGGCTAAACCTGTCGATTTAATTTTTGTACCCCATTTAATTCCTATGATGCGTGGCATTTTAGCAACAATGTATGTGTCATTAGTTCAGCCAATGGATTTGAAAGAAGTGCATGGTTTATATCAACAACATTTTCAGAATGAAGCCTTTGTCGATGTTTTAAATTTGGGTTTCACGCCAGAAACTCGTAGTGTATTGGGTTCTAATATGTGTCGAATCGCAGTTTATCAGCCAACACCAAACAAATTAATTGTATTATCAGTCATTGATAATTTAGTCAAAGGTGCTGCAGGGCAGGCGATTCAAAATATGAATTTATTGTTTGATTGCTCAGAAACCTTAGGTCTGGATAATATTGCCATTATGCCTTAGTGATTGTGTCTAGCCAGCAATATTATTTATCACCTAAAATTGTTTATCCTGAACCCATTTGGAAGTTTTGGTTGGCATTGCTGTTGCTTATTATGGTGGTATTGCTTGCTCTTGTTCTAGCGTTTGATTATGGGCGTGATCAAGTTAATTTGGAAAAAAACCAATTAATCATAGCTCAGCATAAGCAACGCCAAAAAATTGAATCATTAACCGCAGAAAATCAGCAATGGCAATACAAATATCGTTTATTAGCTCGTAGTTATGATATTGATAAACAAAGTTGGCAACAATTGCAACAACAATTTTATCAGTTACAGCAACAATATCAGGCATTACAGCAAAAACTGGCATTTTATCAAGAAATCGAGTTGCCTGATATTAATCAAAAAAAATTAGTGATTCAAAATGTTAAAATCTTGCCTATGCCTCAAAAAAATCAGTATCAATATCAATTTATATTGTTACAAGCGAAAGCTAAGGCAACGTTAATTACAGGAGAATGGTCTTTGCAATTATTGGATAAAGCGAAAACTCGCTTAAGTTTTGCTGAAATAACGGCTACCAAACAAGAAAAACAAGTTTATCAACTAAAATATTTTCAGTATCTAACGGGCATTATTCAATTGCCATCAGACTTTGTTCCTCAAATCCTAAAAATTAGTTTATGGAAAGCAGCGATGAAAAAAGATAAAAAACCTCAACAAACGGATTATGATTACTATTGGTCAAAAATTTTGATGCAAGCGAATAATACGAAAACATTACCATAATTTAAGGCTAATCCCATGTTTACCCGAAAAAAGTATAAAAAATTTCGTCCGCCTAAAGTTATGACAATCATTGGCGAGGGTACGGCAATTTCAGGTGATATTCATTTTCATAGTGGTTTGCATATTGATGGTGAACTTAAAGGCAATATTTTTGCGATAGACGATGAGAAACATGAAAATGGTTTAAGCATGAGTGCTTTAGCTAAAATTGAAGGTGAAATTCATGCGAATAATATTGTTATCAATGGTACGGTAATTGGGGATATTTATTCCTCAGAACGTATTGAATTAGGACCTGAGGCTAGGATTACAGGGAATGTTTATTATAATTTACTAGAAATGGCGATTGGAGCGGATGTGAATGGCAATTTGATTCACCAAAGCAAGCCAGAATCTAATACTTGACTAATTTACTCGGAATTAGCATAATAAGCTGTTAAATCAATTTTAGAGGGTATATTTTAATGAGTGATCCAATTGTTTTTACTGAAAGTGCCGCAGATAAAGTTAAACAATTAATTGCAGAAGAAGACAATGATGCATTAATGCTACGAGTGTATGTTACAGGTGGGGGCTGTTCTGGTTTCCAATATGGCTTTACTTTTGATGAAGAGACGCAAGATGGTGATACCAAAGTAACAACTAATGGCGTAACTTTATTAGTCGATCCCATGAGTTATCAATATTTGGTAGGGGCGGAAGTTAATTTTGTTTCAGGATTAGAAGGCGAACGCTTTGTGATTAAAAATCCTAATGCGACGACTACTTGTGGTTGCGGTTCTTCTTTTTCAGCTTAAATTTAGCTTTGAGTTGTCTCGGATAGTTTTGATAAAACAGGGATAGTGATGCTATCTCTGTTTTTTTTGCTTAACTATAATATATCCCACCCAAAATTACGGGTAGTGTTGCTCCTGTAACACTAGGTAGATTTCCAGTTAAACGATTTAAGGTTTGTTTTGCTAGCCAAGCAAAGGCTGTGGCTTCTACCCATTGTGGATCAAGTCCATATTCTTTTGTAGTGCTGATGTTGATTACATCGAGCTGTTGACTAATCCTTTGTAATAAATACTGATTATTCGCACCACCACCACAAATTAAAACGGTTTGAGTGGCAGGTGCATATTTTTTGATAGCTTGACTAATCGTCATTGCCGTGAGTTCAGTCAGCGTAGTTTGAATATCAATAGATGATAATTGCTTATCTTTTAAAAATTGTTTTAACCATTCAATATGAAAATATTCACGTCCAGTGCTTTTGGGTGGGGGGAGTTGAAAATACGGATCATTTAAGAATTGTTGTAGTAATATTTGATTAATCTGTCCTTGTTTTGCCCAATCACCATTATGGTCATAGGCTTTCTCTTGATGTTGACCAATCCAAGTATCTAATAATACATTGCCAGGGCCCGTATCAAAACCGATTACCTGATTGGCATTCGTTGCTAGAACTGTAATATTTGCCATACCACCAATATTTATGACGACTCGATTATCATTAGCCTTATAAAATAAAGCCTGGTGAAAGGCAGGAACTAAAGGTGCGCCTTGACCATTAACTACTAAGTCTCGACGACGAAAATCAGCAATAGTGGTAATCCCCGTTAATTGAGCAATGCGGTTAGGATCGGCAATTTGTAAGCTAAAGCCATGTTTTAGGTCTGGATGATGACGAATGGTTTGACCATGACTGCCAATGGCTTTAATTTGTGTGGCACAGAGTTGATGTTGTATTAATAAATTTAAAACCGTATCGGCAAATAATTGCCCTAACTGGGTGTCTAACTGTCCTAGTAATTGGATTTTTTCTGGATATTTCGCATCAGTTTGCTCAGAACTCAAGTAAAGTAATTGTTGTTTGAGTTCTGTTGCTATTGGTTGATGATAAGTCGCAATAATCTCAACATGATTAGCATATAATTGACAGGCAACCGCATCAATAGCATCCAGGCTAGTGCCTGACATTAATCCAATAAAAATATCATCTTGTGGCATGAGTTATTAATGCTTTTAATTTTTTAGCACGACTTTTGTTTGGCGTAATTGTGCTAACTCTGCCAATAAGGGTGCTGATTTTTGTTTAAAATCTTGTAGATATTGTTGGGCTAATGGCATGGTTTTAGGTAATTTCACGGTTAATGGATTTTGATATTTACCATTTAAATGAAATTCATAATGCAAATGTGGTCCAGTTGCACGGCCGGTTTTTCCCACATAACCAATGATTTGACCTTGTTTAACCGCTTGACCTACTTTTAGTTTGTGATGAAATTTTGATAAATGGGCATATAAAGTTTCAATATTTTTACTATGTTGTACAATAATTGTATTCCCATAACCGCCTTTATAACCTTTGAAAATAACTTTACCATTAGCCGTTACTTTAATTGGTGTACCAGTTGGAGCGGCATAATCAACGCCGTTGTGGGCTTTAATTTTATGCAAAATTGGGTGCCAACGATTAGGGTTAAAATAAGAACTAATTCGACTAAATTTGACAGGTGTGCGTAAAAATGCTTTATGTAGGTTATGCCCGTTGGGTGTATAATAACCCGTCTGATTTTCAGGATCAGTATAACGAATTGCTTGATAAGATTTATTTTGATTAATAAATTCGACTGCTAAAATATGACCATCTTTAATTTTTTTATTCCCAATATAATATTGCTGATAAATGACTGAAAACTGATCACCTGTACGAATATCCAGGGCAAAATCAATGTCCCAAGCAAAAATATGAACTAATTTCATAATAATAGCATCCGATAAGCCTGCATTTTGAGCGGATAAAAATAAAGAATTGCCAACAGTGCCTGTTGCTTGAATAATTCTGGTTTCTACTGGCTTTTTAATGATTTCTGCTTGAAATTTCGATTGCTGTTGACGAATTTGCAAAAAATTTAGTTGGTCAAAGTGATAGTCTAATTGTTGTAACCGCTGATTATCATCTATTTTAGCATATAAAGTTTGTCCAGGACGGATAGAGACTAATTTCTTGCAAATAGGCTTGACATTGATAATAGCGAAAAGTTGTTTAGTGCTAAGGTCCCATTGTTGAAATATATTGGATAGCGTATCTCCTGCCTTAATCGTATAACGGTATTCTTTATATTGCGACTGTGATAGCTTTTGGGAAAGAGTAGTAGTCGCAACTATACTCGTATCAGATTCGACGGTAGTTTTGCTTTCTACATGAAGATATTCTTGTGGTGTTGTCGTAATGAGTAATGAGTCAATACTATCTTTTGTAATAACCTCATCAATATTTATATCTTGTTGCCATTGTTCTAGTGCTTCTAAAATAGACAAACTTACACTATTATTACTAGCTATCGATGGTTGCTCAGGTAGTAAAGGGGTTAAATTGCTATTGGGTTGTGGCAGTGGCAATGGAATTTTGATACGTTTATTGTCAGAAGGTGATGAAGTAGGAATCAAATCTTGATTTGATGACTGCTCTAAAAAATATAAAGTAGCAATACTACCGCCCGCTATGATTAAAAATAATAATAATAGCCAGCGAAATTTTTTAGGGTTTTTACGATTAGGCGAAAAAATGTCAGAATCCGATTTATAATCAAGCATAGTTTTTTTCATTATTATGATGAATCACAAATATAACCATATAACCTGAGGATGAAATCGTCAATATTTTTTTATAAAAAACTTTAATTATATTTTGCAATTTATTGATTTAATTAAATAAGGATTTTAAATGCAGACCTTAGAACAAGCATTGGCCATGATCAAACGTGGTACGGATGAAATTTTACCTGAAGCCGAATTAATCAAAAAACTAAACAAAAATCGGCCATTAAGAATTAAAGCAGGATTTGATCCTACGGCACCTGATTTACACTTAGGTCATACCGTTTTGCTGAACAAACTAAAACAATTTCAAGATTTAGGTCATGATATTTTATTTTTAATTGGCGATTTTACTGGCATGATTGGTGATCCTACGGGAAAAAATGAAACTCGCAAGCCTTTAAGTCCAGAACAAGTGCAACAAAATGCCCAAACCTATCAACAACAAGTGTTTAAAATTTTAGACCCTGATAAAACTCAAGTCATGTTTAATTCTACTTGGATGAGCAAAATGAGTGCATCAGATTTAATTCAATTAGCCGCACAACAAACGGTTGCCAGAATGTTGGAGCGTGATGATTTTTCCAAGCGTTATCGGTCTGGACAAGCGATTGCCATTCATGAGTTTTTATATCCATTAATTCAAGGTTATGACTCAGTAGTAATGCAAGCCGATGTTGAACTTGGTGGCACTGATCAGAAATTTAATCTATTAATGGGACGACAATTACAAGAAAATCGGGGTTTAGAAGCACAAGTTGTGTTAACTATGCCAATTTTAGAAGGTTTAGACGGGGTGAAAAAAATGTCAAAATCCCTAAATAACTCTATCGCTATTGATAGTCCTGCAAATGATATGTTTGGTAAAATTATGTCAGTTTCTGATAGTTTAATGTGGCGTTATTATGAATTATTAAGTTTTCGACCTTGGGATGACATTGAAAAATTACAACAGGCCGTCAATCAAGGTGAAAACCCTAGAAATATAAAAGTAGCGTTAGCCAAAGAAATTGTAGCAAGATTTCATTCTCAGCAATTAGCAGAACAAGCCTATCAGAATTTTACTCAGCAATTTGCCAAAGGGCAACTGCCTAATGATATTACTGAAATGGTTTTAGAAATAGAGCATGACATTCCTATTGCCAACTTATTAAAACAAGCAGGATTGACAACTAGCACTTCTGAAGCCTTGCGTATGTTAAAGCAGGGAGCAGTAAAAATTGACCAAGTTAAAGTCGAGGATTCACAATTAAAACTACAGGTGAACACCACGCATATTTACCAAGTAGGCAAGCGTAAATTCAAGAAAATCACACTGAAAAATAAAGTGTAGGCTAAAAACTTTAAGTTTTTTTAAATTTTTATGATTTTTTTGTTGACAGGGTAAAATCGAGGTGTATAATGCACCTCATTCTTAGCAAGTAAGCAACAAAACTTGCTAAACAAAATCATCCCAAGCTGGTGATTTTTAGCTCTTTAAAAATTGAAGATCAAGTAATTTGTGTGGGTACTTTTGTGTACCGACAAAATTCTTTTGAAATTACTTATTAAAACAGTAATTACTTTTACAAGACAAAGGTTTGAACTGAAGAGTTTGATCCTGGCTCAGATTGAACGCTAGCGGCATGCTTAACACATGCAAGTCGAACGAGAAAGCCTTCGGGCAAGTAGAGTGGCGGACGGGTGAGTAATACATAGGAATCTACCCTGTAGTGGGGGATAGCCCGAAGAAATTCGGATTAATACCGCATAAGTCCTACGGGAGAAAAGGGGCCTCGGCTCTTGCTATGGGATGAGCCTATGTTGGATTAGCTTGTTGGTAGGGTAATGGCCTACCAAGGCGACGATCCATAGCTGGTCTGAGAGGATGATCAGCCACACTGGGACTGAGACACGGCCCAGACTCCTACGGGAGGCAGCAGTGGGGAATATTGGACAATGGGCGAAAGCCTGATCCAGCAATGCCGCGTGTGTGAAGAAGGCCTGCGGGTTGTAA
>JALWTS010000019.1 GCA_027077805.1 Gammaproteobacteria bacterium | reverse complement strand
CTTTTATACGGCCGCTATTTGTAGAGTCAGACGTCCATTTCGTTACAGGTCGTGAGAGGGCTGAGGTAACCTTGTAGAAAGGTTACCTCACTATAATCGATTAGCATCATACCTTTGTTAACTCTAAAAACTCCTTCTCACTTAAAAATTCAATTTTTTGTCCATTAGCTTGTAATTCTTCGGCTTTCTTTAGTTTATTGCTTTTGTAATTTGGGCCAAATCTTGGATGGTAGTGTCCTACAACAACTGTTGTTGTTGATTTAGTAACATTGTCGTTTGCCTTACCACCTCTATTCACTACAAACTGCCCTGCCTCTTCTTTAGTAAAACAATTCTGTTCTCCAGTAAAAACAAATACTTTTCCTTTGAATCTTTCATTTTTTTCAAACCCCTCATCCGGAATTAGTGATGCCATTGAAACTTTTCGTTTCTTACTGGTTCTACTTTTAACTGGTTCTTCATATAGGGCGCCAATCATTCCTTTGAATGTTGGTGGATTCCACTTATTAACGACTTCCATAACAATTTCAGCTGATGCTTTTGCATCTAATAGAGCATGGTGGTGGCCTTCAAATGATTTGTTTAATACATTATAATATACATAAGGAAGCTTATAATTGTCTAATTTAGGGTATGCAACTCTTGAAAGATATAATGTACAAAGATACTCTTCAATGTTTGCCTGAATTTTATATTCTTCAAATAGGTGATTTAAGACACTTCTTTCGAAAGACACATTATGTCCTACTATAATTTGTCCATCAATCCAACTTTCAATTTTCGGCCAGAGTTCTCCAAAACTTGGTTCATTCTCACAATCCGCTTCTGATAAACCATGAATGTTAGTGTTTATTTGATGAAACCAGAAAGGTTCTGGTCTAATTAATGAATAGAATTCGTCAATTATCATTCCGTTTTTAACTTTTACCATTCCAATTGAGCATGCACTTTTTCTGTACCAGTTTGCAGTTTCAAAATCTAATGCTGTAAATTCCATGTTTTTGATTTAAGTTGATGATAACTCTTAGGAATGTATGCGTCACTAACTCCCGGACGGCCTACGAATGCTATAGGCTTGGCCTGTGATGCATACATTGCAGTTGGACAATGGTGGGCGGTAAGGGAAACGCTTCGATATTACCTGAACCCCATTGTTGTATTTTGGGATAAATATACAGCGGTTTGGGCGATTTTGGAGGGCTTGTAGGGGGGAAACTGCATTTTGCCTCTTCTGTTGTCTGCGTGGGGCTGTGTTCTGGGGTGATTTTTGGGTTCTTGTCAGTTTTCGATAATGGATTGCCCCGTGATCTTTGTCCGGGAACTGTCCGTAGATATCTATCTTAAATCGGAAATGTTTTAACCCTTCTGCGAACCGCCGTTACAGACTGTCCCACCTTCAAAGCGGGAAGGCCAATAGGAAATGTGGTAACGCCTTTGGCGTCACAGGTCGTGAGAGGGCTGAGGTGAGCTCCGTGTGAGGTTACCTCATTCTACTCGATTGGGGGGGGGGCATGCTTTATTTCAGTCTATCAGTTGATTTATAGTTAATAAATATGTAAGCTAAATATATTGTTTTATTATTAACTTCATAGAAAAAAGTAGTCTGCTTACTTAAAACAGCTTTCCTTAGCCTCTTCTGAAATATGGATGTCGGGAATAATTTTGGATAGCTACGAATCAGGTCAATTTGTTTGGATAACTTTGCTTTAAAGTTATCAACTTCT
>JALWTS010000018.1 GCA_027077805.1 Gammaproteobacteria bacterium | reverse complement strand
AGATTATCTTGATAGCAAAACGGGTGTTACTGTACATCCCCAGTTTGTGCAAATTAATATTTAGCCTCGTTCCCACGCTCCAGCGCACTCTCTTATACACTAGGGCAACCACAAGGGATTGCCCCTACATCATTGTTTGTAGGGGCAATCCCTTGTGGTTGCCCTTTTTGAACTCCAAAATAATTCTTAACTTAATGGGGTGCTAGAGCGTGGGAACGAAAACAAATTAAATCAGTTGTTAAGTAGTAACAATGCTGATATAATCATGCCATTATATTCTCAATTCAAGAACAGAGTAAATATATGAAACAACAGGATATAATCATACTACTTAAACTAATTGTGATCGGCGATAGAAAGTGGATTTATGATGATCTTGCGAAAGAATTATTTATGAGTAAATCATCAATTCACGCTGGACTGAAACGCGCTGAAGCTGCCAGATTAATTAATCTTAAAGTCTCAAAACAACCCTATCGTCAGGCACTACTAGAATTTTTAATACATGGAGTCAAATACGCTTATCCGCCTAAAAAAGGGAGTATCATGCGTGGTATTCCAACAGCTTATGCAGCACCTCCTTTATCAAAGCAGATTGTAGCTGATTCTGATCCGCCTCCAGTTTGGCCTTATGCTAAAGGAAAAGTGAAAGGTTATAAATTTTCGCCATTATATCAATCAGTTCCACAAGCATCTTTACGTGATCAAGCTCTTTACGAATTATTAACTTTAATTGATGCCATTCGTGACGGCAGAGCCAGAGAGCGAGAATTAGCCGCAAAAGAATTGACTGCGAGAATTTTACAATGATCGGCTCAAATCAAACCAATTTGGCTTTGCTCGAACAAGTCGCTTTAAATTTAGGTGAGTTATTGGATCAAGTAGTGTTTTTAGGTGGAGCTGTTACTAGCCTATTTATCACTGATCCAGCCGCAGCAGAGGTACGTTTTACGCAAGATGTTGATGTTATTTTTAAAGCGACTTCTCGTGCAGACTATTATAAATTAGAAACTAAGTTACGAAAAAAAGGCTTTATCAATGATTTCAGTGAAGACGCGCCGATTTGTAGATGGTTAATTGAAGGAATTAAAGTGGACATTATGCCCACAGATAAAAATATTCTGGGATTTAGTAATCAATGGTATCCGTTTGCCATTAAAACGGCACAATATAAACAAATCACTTCGCAATTGAGTATTAGATTAGTTACACCAACTTGCTTTTTAGCGACCAAAATTGAAGCATTTGAAGGACGAGGGCAAAATGATTATTGGGCAAGTTCAGATTTAGAAGACATCATTATATTGATTGATGGCCGTCCAGAAATTGTACAAGAAATAAAAGCAGCAGAACCTGAGTTACATGATTATCTAGTAACAAAAATTCAGTTATTTTTACAAAATGATCGTTTTTTAGAGGCATTATAAGTGCATTTTGCACTTGATGAGATTAATCAACAACGTTTTCCTATAATCAAACAACGTTTAGAACAATGCTTATGATCAGGAACTTTTGCAATACGCTATCGCAAACCAGAAAAACTCTAAAACGCAGCAAACCAATGTAAACCCGCCAAAGTGTTGACTGCCCAGCATGTTTGCAAGGATTTTCTCGTTATCGGGAAGATATTGGGATTGGGGTTGAAAGTGATTATATTGTAGTGGAACTGGCTAGAAAGCGGTTGGGAGAAAATTAGCTTCATAATTGGAGTCCAAAGCTTTAGCTTTGGACTCCAACATAATTCTTAACTTAATGGCAGTGGCGCTGGTACGTGG
>JALWTS010000017.1 GCA_027077805.1 Gammaproteobacteria bacterium | reverse complement strand
ATCGCATTGGATAAATGTAGTAATCAAGAATTAATAAATGCTTACGACAATACCATTTTATATACCGATTACTTTTTATCAAAAACCATAAATATATTAAAAAGCTTTAAGAATACACCAACATTTTTAATTTATATTTCTGATCATGGGGAGTCTTTAGGTGAATATAATTTATATTTACATGGAACACCTTTCTCTTTAGCACCTGATTTTCAGAAAAAAGTCCCGTTTATTATATGGATGTCAGAAAGTTTTAAAGAAAAAAAATCTATATCTGAGGATCAGTTAAAACAACAGGAAGAACATGAACCCAAAAATGTGTTTCACAGTATTATAGGGGCTTTTGGTATAAATAGTGATATTTATGATGCTCAGTTTGATATTTTTAATTAATGCTGGGTTAGGCTGCCGTCAACCCAGCTTATGAAGTAAATGAAGCTAGCCATCAAACTCGACGATAAACCGCCCCTAAAACTGCACCAAAAATAAGGTGTAAAACTAAGGTCATCACAGGAGCCATAGCACCCATTGCTAGACCAAGTAGACCTGCTCCCATCATTGGCATAATGACTATCATCATAACCAACCAACCTAAAACCCCGAGTACCATCCCTTTACTGACAAGGCTTGATGTTGGCAAAACGGGGTTAATCAAAGCAAATAATATGCCATAACCGATTGTGCCGATCATGAAATGAGCCAACCAGCCCATTGCTACTGCCCCGCCCATTTTGCTTGCGAGCATACTGATTACATTTAACTCTGGCATTAATCCCATTTTAGCTTTCATTATCATCAATAACGATAATACAATGGTTGCAACAAAGCCTGCGATAATTCCACCTGAAATATTTTTCATAACATTCTCCTTTGTAGTGATTTTTGATTTCAATATCTTTACGGATATTTTTTCCATATGGACTCAATAACTTAGAATAGAAAGTTAATTATGTGTAAATGCGGAGTGGAGAATAGAGGGTAGAGATTGGAGGGTAGGAAATAGTTGTGGTTGTCGGGTTAGGCGGTTGCTAACCCAACTTACAAAGTTACAAAACTAGAGAATAAAAAACGTAGCAGTGAGTTTTGCACTTCGTAAAACAATCCGTAGCTTGGGCTGACGCAGGAAGCCCAACAAAACAGTGCCAACCGTAATATTGTTGCGGCTTCGTGCCTTACCCCAAGCTCCTTAGACAAGCTCCTAAGCAAACAACCAAGGTGCTTCTTGCTTGCGGCGTTTTTCGTAGGCTTTGATGGCATCGGCGTGTTGTAGGGTTAAGCCAATATCGTCTAAGCCATTTAACATACAGTATTTGCGGAATTCGTCGATCTCGAAAGGATACACCGTGCCGTTAGGTGTGGTAACTTGCTGATTTTCTAGGTCGATGTTTAATTCATAGCCTGCGGTGACTTCTTTAAATATCGCATCAACATTATCGGCATTTAGGGCAATCGGTAATAAGCCATTTTTAAAGCTGTTATTGAAGAATATATCCGCAAAGCTTGGAGCGATAACAGCTCGGATGCCATAGTCAGTTAATGCCCAGACGGCATGTTCACGCGATGAGCCACAGCCAAAGTTTTCGCGTGCAATTAAGATAGAGCCGCCTGCATAGTCGGGATTATTGAGTACAAAATCTGGATTGATTCGGCGGGTGCTGTGATCCATATCAGGTTCACCTGAATCAAGATACCGCCAGTCATCAAATAAATTCACGCCAAAGCCAGAGCGTTTAACAGATTTTAAATATTGTTTGGGGATAATGGCATCCGTATCCACATTTGGACGATCAAGCGGAATAACTTTGCCT
>JALWTS010000016.1 GCA_027077805.1 Gammaproteobacteria bacterium | reverse complement strand
ATGGTTTCACTCCATTGCCTTTTAGCCATCCACGAATGGATGCCACCGCGCCCTTATCTGTCTTTGGAGATGGGTGAGGACGATGAAATACTCGTATATCATCAAATAAACGTACACCAATACGTGAGCCTTCGCGCTGGCTTATTTCTGCACCCAATTCCATCAACAAGGCTTCAATATCTTTCCAATCAATGTTTGCACTGGTTGGTTGCTTAAATATCAAAGCCAAGGTCTTTTGATGTTTTTTCTTCATGCGAAATAGTACCACTTTATAGTATTATGGCAACTTGCTTTCTCACGATAATGGCAACCTTTCTGCGCAAAACCAAATAATTATGTACTATGTCCCCCGAACTCCCCCGAACTCAATTTACAGTCTCTTTAAAGATTCGCCTAATGATAATAATCCTTCTCTGTAACCCTCTAATTCAAATGACTGGAGCTTTTTTGCATTTTTACGCATGACCTCCAGCAAAACATATGGTTCATTGCTATGCATATTATGATCATATTCATCACGGTAAGCCACATCCTTAATTTCACTAGAATGAACAGTTATTGAGCCAACAATCTTATGGAGAATGATAGATGCATCTTCAATATCTATTGACCACACATTACTCGTTATCCCCCAGATTACTGCTATGGAAAAAACATATATTATTGCGTCAAACCAAGCAGTAATAGGATTAAAAAACACTGATATGCTTATAAGAACAACAGCTAATAAACCTATCCATTGTCTAGCCTTCCACCATGCACTTTTTGAAAAATGATTAAGTTTAGAGTTAATAATTCTAGACTGCTTAGTTTGTTCAACAATCACCTGAATCAATGAAGAAAAGTTTTGAACTTGATAACCAATTACAATTTTATCGTCTTCACACCCTATAATTTCAAGCCTTTGGAGGTGAATCATATCTTTTATATCGCTAATATCTTTCCATCTTATTTCTATTTCTCTCACGTTTGGCGTATGGCATAAAATCGATTCGTCTGAAATAATAATCCGATCTCTACCTCTCTTGTAACACGTGTAATGATTTACTGACATAATCCAACCTTGTTGTATTCCAACGATTATTAGGAATATTGCGACAGTAGATTGATGGGAATTTATTTCATGGGTCAAAAGCACATACATCAAACAACAAAGAGCAAGAAATGGTATAAGCATCATTACAACATGAGCCGCCTGATTCCAGACTTTATATCTGTATTTTAGATAATTATGCATTATGTCCCCCGAACTTGCGAACTCCCCGAATTTCCTTTGGTAATTTCCCGTAACGCTCCCTTATCCCTTTTTCAGAATAAGGATGTATCTCACGCTTTTCCATATCCCTTAACCTTCGCTCCAAATCCGTTGGGTTTGTTTGTACCACTTCACCTAGTACTGAAACATAAATGTCAAATTCAGCATCAAGAACCGTTGAATTTGAAAACCTGAAAATCCAAACGATCCTTTTCCCATCAATAATCCCAACTTTTATCCTGCTAAGTTGTGCAAACTCCTTCGACGTGCCCACTAATGACTCTGCTGTAGTCTTGGCATTAAAATAAGAGAGCCAAACTATCCCTATAGTAACAAAGAAAATAATTACATATAGGTAAATACTATTCATTTTATTAGTCATTCAGACCCCGTTCCGAGTTCGGGGGACATAGTACATAACTGTTTGATTTAGACCGCTTACCATTGGCGAAAATCCAAAAAACGAGTTTCTGGGGAAACTCTATTTAAGCTGCGATAGCCGCTTTGCATGTTTGCTCTATATGTTGAAGGTTTTGTTTCAAATCGCTATATCTAAAAGGT
>JALWTS010000015.1 GCA_027077805.1 Gammaproteobacteria bacterium | reverse complement strand
ATTTTAGACATTCCCCGGCACGTGTTACCAGTGGCGATAATTCCCATCGGCCATCCGGATGAAAAATCATATCCAACGGACAGGTTACCGCTAGATCGCGTGGTGCACCGGGAGAAGTGGCAGCCGTCTTGACGATAAAGCGCCCTTATTGCCTAAAGCTACTGGTCTCCGTCCGCTGTACAGATATTGCTTGTTTTTTTTCGTAAATAAAGGCAAAATAGATTAAGAATTAAGATAGTTAAAAGTTAAAGTAAATTATAAATACTTCTTTGCCTTAATCTTCTAAAACAAAGAAGTATCTGTCTCCCTAATTTCAAGTATCTGCTTGTTTACGTAAATAGGCAGGTACGGAATCAATCTCCCCTGAAAATTCATTATTATTCGCCGCAAGCATTGGCTCAGATCGTTTTCGCATTGCCGCAGGTGCGTCATAACTATCAAAATTCACTGATTCACGACGTGTTGCTTTTTTATCAGACGGATCGACTTGCCCCGCTTGCGCAACTTCTTGAATTCCAGTGACGACAATCGTCACTTGCACTTCATCCTGCATATCAGTATTTAAAGCAGTACCAATAATGACTTCCGTATTATCATTCGCATACTCGTGCACCATACGACCGACTTGATCAAATTCACCTAAAGTTAAATCATGACCTGCCGTAATATTCACTAAGATACCTTGAGCACCATGTAAATCAATATTCCCCAATAAGGGACTTTTGATCGCATCCTCCGTTGCTTGTTCGGCCCGTTTTTCACCTGATGCCGTTCCCATACCCATCATTGCTAAACCACGATTTAACATCACAGTTTTGACATCCGCAAAGTCAACATTCACAAGTCCTGGACGAGTAATAAGTTCAGCAATACCTCTAACCGCATCAAACAATACTCGATTTGCCGTTTCAAAGGCGGTGATTAAACTCGCATTCGCACCAACCACTGGCATTAATTGCTCATTTTCAATCACAATTAATGAATCAACACATTCTCTTAACTCTTTCACCCCTTCTACTGCGATTTTCATCCGTTTTCGCCCTTCAAAAGGAAACGGCATCGTGACCACACCAATGGTTAAAATTTCTTTTTCTGCTTTAGAAATCTCAGCAAAAATAGGAGCGGCACCAGTTCCTGTCCCCCCACCCATACCCGCTGTTATGAATGCCATATTGGCACCATCTAATATTTCAGCAATCCGATCCTTATCTTCTTGAGCGGCTTCTTTACCAATGGTAGGATTCGCACCCGCACCTAAACCTTTCGTTTTATTCTTACCCAATTGTAAGACAGTGGCAACATTACTCGTTTTTAGCACTTGAGCATCCGTATTCGCACAAACAAATTCCACGCCTTCAATATGTCCCACCATGTGACTGACAGCATTACTGCCCCCTCCACCAACACCAATTACTCGAATAATAGGATCGTTAGTATCTGCTTCTGGCATTGTAAATTTTGTCATTAAAAACACTCCTCTGGATTTATTATGGTATTCCACCATGAAAAAATAACTATTAAAACAAACTTTAGTATTTATTCCAAGTCATTCAGCCCCCTCTCTGTACATTTTTACAACCAATTTCTCAATTTATGCCAAGTATCTTTCCAAGTTGTTAGGTTCTGTAAATTATTTTGATGTTCATGTGCTGTCATTAACAAACCTACGACTGTGGCATAACTTGGATTTTCTACCACCGACTTTAAACCTTTCACATGCAATGGCATCCCTAAACGTACGGGCATATCAAAAACTTTTTCCGCTAAATCTACCATGCCTTCAATCTTAGCACTACCGCCAGTTAAAACAATGCCTGATACCATTTTCGTCACCAATCCTGTTCGCTGTAATTCATTATAGATCAGTTCCAATAATTCTTCATAACGTGCTTCCACTACCTCAACCAGTGAACGTCTTGCCACTCGTTTAGAAGGACGTTCGCCTCCCCCAGGAACTTCAAAATATTCGTCATTAGAAACTAAATCCGTTAATGCACAAGCATATCGCATTTTAATGGCCTCAGCCTCTGACGACGGGACTCGTAAAAAATAAGCAATATCGCCACTCACTTGATCACCAGCAATAGGGATGACAGCAGTATGTTGAATAGAACCATCCGAAAAAATGGCAATATCAGAAGTCCCACTCCCAATGTCAACTAAACAGACCCCTTGTCTGCGTTCATCTTCCGTCAACACTGCCACACTTGAGGCCAGTGATTGTAATACGGTATCTTCAAGATTTAAATGACAATGTTCTACCGAATTTTGTATGTTTTGATAAGCACTTGACAAGCCCGTTACAATATGGGCATTCACTTCTAAACGCACCCCTGCCATACCCGTTGGATCATGAATCCCCGCTTGACCATCAATAATAAAATCTTGGGCTAATACGTGTAATACTTGTTTGTCCGCTGGAATAGAAACGGCTCTAGCCGCATCCATTGCTTGTTTCACATCAGAGGCAGTTACTTGATTGTTTTTAATGGCAGTAACACCACTAGAATTAAAACTATGAATATGCCCACCCGAAATACTGGCATAGACTGAATCAATATCATACTCAACCATATCTTGAACCTGATCCACGGCTTTTTGAATGGAATCAACAGTATTATCAATACTGACAATCACACCTTTTCTTAAACCAGAAGATGCCGCAACCCCAATGCCAAGAATATTGATTTGCCCATCATCCTCTACTATCCCTGCTAACACAACCGATTTTGAGGTTCCAATATCTAATCCAACAATAAAATTTTTTTCTTTACTCATGCTTTTGCTTTACCTCTAATAAACCTTTGATTCAAACTATCCCCCCCTTATTGCCACATTACGGCAAAACCATGCTCATAACGTAAATCGACCGTTTTTAATTGTTGTTGTTGTTGTAATTTCGACCATATTTTTATCAATCGCTGACATTGGGCAAATTGTTCGACTTGACCTAAACGAATGATTTTACCACTTTCCAAGGTGATAGTAATGGATTGTTGTTTATCCCAAGATAATTGTTCAATTTGCTCATTAACCCTTGTAAATAAATGCTGTAATTGCCGATAATTATGCAATACTTTTAATACTAGATCATCTGTTGCGACTAACATAGGTAATTTTGGTAAATTATCTGGCAAATAAGTTGGATAAAATAATTCGCCTCTTTGATTTAACAAGGCATTTTGCCCCCAAAATGCGACGGGTGTTTGCTCGACAATGTGAATATTTACTTGATTAAGCCACTGTAAATCAACGCTTACTTTATCTACCCAAGGTAATTTTTTTAAAGTTTGGTAAATCACTTTACTGTTCAACTGAAAAAAGTTTTGACTCACATGATCTCGTAATGCCGTTTTAACCTGTTCCGCTTGTAAATAACGCAACTTATCGCCAACATTGACGCTATCGACCTTCAAACCAAGTTTAGGCATGGCCATCACCATAGCAATCACTAAGCCCACTATCGACAAACTTAAAACCACAGAGAATCGCGTCATAATGATGTCTGCAAAATTTTTAATACTAAAGTTTCAAAATCCCAACCATAGGCTTTAGCGGCCATAGGAACTAAACTATGATCTGTCATACCAGGAATGGTATTCACTTCAATTAACCACGGCTGTTGTTGTGAGTCTAACATCATATCCACCCGTCCCCAACCATGAAGCCCTAACGCATTAAATGCTTGCGTTGCCAGTTGTTGTAACGCTTGTTCCTGATCCCTATTTAAACCACAAGGACAATGATATTTCGTGGTATTTTCATGATATTTTGCCGTATAGTCATAAAAAATTCTAGGGGTTTCAATCCAAATTAAAGGAAGTGATTGCCCTGCAACAATACTTGCAGTGATTTCCTTACCAACAATCCATTGTTCTGCTAAAACACAACGGTCATATTGTCTGGCGAATTCCCAAGCAGGGATTAATTGTTCCACTGCTTCAACCTTACTCATACCAATGCTAGAACCTTCTTCGGCAGGTTTTACAATGAGCGGTAAACCGCATTTTGCGACCACCGCCTGCGGATCAAAACCTTGGTTTAGCTCATAATACGCGGGCGTTGCTAAACCAACCCCTTGCCATAATCTTTTACTTTGTAGCTTATTCATGGCTAAAGCACTGCCCAAAATACCACTGCCAGTATAAGGAATGTTTAATTGCCGTAAAATCGCCTGCATCACCCCATCTTCACCACCACGACCATGCAAAACAATAAACGCCCGATCATAGGAATTTGCCATCAATGGTTCAATGACATTCTCACCAAGCACCAAGGCTACTGCATTAATACCTTGTTTGATTAATGCTTGATACACAGCTTGACCACTTTTTAATGAAACCTCACGTTCTGCAGAAGTCCCACCCATTAATACCACTACTTGTCCAAAATTTTGCTGACCCAATATCTTCTCCTTGTTAACTTTGGGCGAATTCACCGATAATATGAACTTCAGGAATCAAGGCAACCCCATGACACTGCTTAACCTGTTGTTGTACGAATAAAATCAACTGTTCAATATCCCAAGCATTCGCATGATCTTGGTTAATAATGAAATTGGCATGTTTTTCAGACACACAAGCCCCACCAATCTTTTTACCCTTTAAACCTGCGGTTTCAATTAAACGAGCGGCATAATCACCTTTGGGATTACGAAAAACAGAACCACCATTTGGCCACTGGGTGGGTTGTGATAAACTACGTTGTTGCAACAATGTTTGAATTTTTTGTTGTGATACATCACTATCAACAGGCTTTAATTGTAGTCGTGCGGATAAAAACCATTCATCCTTCAATCCTGTGACGGAACGATAAGCAATCCTAAAATCTTGCGGAGTTTTTACTTGAATTTGAGCATGACGATTAATGGTTTCAACCTCAATCACCCAATCCCAAGTCTCGCTACCAAAGGCACCTGCATTCATAGCTAAAGCCCCTCCAATGGTGCCAGGAATACCTGCTAAGAACTCCATGCCACCGAAACCCCAACGAGCACATTGTTTGGCCACTTTGGCACAAGGCACGCCAGCTTCAACCGATAGTTGGTGATGAGCCAATGGCTTTAAGGCTGATAAGCCAGAAAAACTGGCAATGACAGTGGCATCAAGTCCGCCATCCCTAATTAATAAATTACTGCCCAAGCCTAAGCAAATAATTACCTCATCTTTAGGTAATTGTTGCAAAAAATCAATCAAATCAAAACGATCGGCAGGTTGATAAAAACATTTGGCGAAACCACCTACTCGCCAACTCGTATGTTTTGCTAAGGAGTGCTGATAATAAATATTACCCCGCAGTGCCATCACTCACTCCTAATTGTTTAGCGATTTGACCAATATTGCCTGCTCCCAACATTAATATCACATCATTATCTTTAACTAAGCGATTTAAAATTGCGGTTAATTCCTGTAAGTCTGGAACAAAAATAGGTTCGGTTTGACCTCTTACTCGAATGGTTCGACATAATGCACGCCCATCCGCACCATCAATGACAGCCTCACCTGCGGCATAAACATCACAAACTAATAACAATGGAATCCTTGCTAATACTTGGGCAAAATCATCTAATAAATCATAAGTACGACTATAACGATGTGGCTGAAATACGACGATTAAACGTCGTTCTCGCCAACCTGCGTTTACTGCCTGTAACGTTGCTGCAATTTCACTCGGATGATGCGCATAATCATCAATTAACAATACATTTTTAGCGGCGAAATTTGGCTGTGAATAACATTGAAACCGCCGACCAATCCCTGCGAATTTCGCTAAACCTTTGGCAATTGCCGTTGGACTCACTTCCAATTCAGTTGCAATCGCAATACTGGCTAAGGCATTTAATACATTATGTTGCCCAGGTAAATTCAGTTGTATCACTAAACCATCGAAACCTCGACCATAAACTTCAAACTGAGTTTGTTGTGCGACTTGTTTAATATTAGTCGCATAAATATCCGCTTGTTTAGAAAAACCATAAGTTAATACAGGCTTAGAAATTTGCGGTAACAACTTACGCAGATTTAAATCTTCCCAACAAATCACAGCTAAACCATAAAACGGTAAATGATGCAAAAATTCCAAAAAAGTCGTTTGTAATTGTTGAAAACTCCCTTGGTAAGTTGCCATATGATCCATATCTAAATTCGTTACCACCGCTAACATAGGTTGTAAATATAAAAATGACGCATCACTTTCATCGGCTTCCGCAACAAGATATTGACTATCACCTAGACGAGCATGAGCACCACTGCTATTCAAACGCCCACCAATGACATAAGTTGGATCTAATTCCGCTTGCACTAAAATGTCAGTAATCAAACTGGTAGTCGTGGTTTTGCCATGCGTACCTGCGACAGCAATCCCATAACGAAACCGCATCAATTCTGCTAACATTTCCGCCCTAGGAATCACCGCAATGCGTTGCTTTCTTGCCATGATTAGTTCAGGATTCTCTTCTTTAACGGCACTAGAAATGACAACCACATCACTCCCCATCACCCATTCTGCTTGATGACCAATTTTTATATTCGCACCTAGTTGTTGCAAGCGGTGAATGGCAGAATTTTGTTTCAAATCAGAACCATTGACTTGATAACCAAGATTAAGCAACACTTCCGCAATCCCACTCATACCCACCCCACCAATACCAATCATATGAATCGTATGAATACGTCCCATTTTTTTGCTTAAATCAATCACTGTTATCTATCCTTAAAAGCATGGCAACAAAATTTTAATGTTTGATCCTATAATCTTCACAATATTTCACGATATTCTTAGTTGCCTGTGGTTGTGCCAACGTGTATGCTTTTTCCGCCATTGCCACAATTGTTTCAGGTTTCGCACATAAATCACTCAAAATTTTCAAGACCGTTTCTACTTTAAATTCAGTTTGTGGTAATAAAATACCTGCCCCTTGTTCCGTTAAAAATTTGGCATTTGCCGTTTGATGATCATCCACTGCATAAGGATATGGCACCAAAATGGCAGCTAAACCAATATTGGCAATTTCAGCAATGGTTAAAGCACCCGCTCGACAAATAATCATATCCGCCCAAGCATAAGCGACTGCCATATCCGTCATAAATGCCACTAAATTCACCTTTAAATCACAATCTTGATAACATTGTTTTGCAATCTCAAAATGTTTTTCGCCGGTTTGATGCCAAATATCTAACTTAAAACCTTGTTGAGCTAATTGTTGAAATACTTTAGGTAAGGTATGATTAAACACCAATGCCCCTAAGCTCCCCCCCATGACCAAAACATGTAAACGCTCTCGTCTTGCCAAACCTCTTTGTTTGGGAGAATCCCAATCTAATAATGTGGCTCGCACAGGATTACCCAATACGCTTACCCTTGCTTGAGGCTTAAAACTTTGCGGAAAAGCAGTTAAAGTACACGTTGCGAAATGACTTAATAATCGATTGCTTAAACCACTAATGGCATTTTGCTCATGAATTAATAACGGAATATTTAATAACCAACTTGCCATTCCCCCTGGGGCACTGACAAACCCCCCCATACCCAGTACAATATTGGGTTGATGCCGATGCAAAATGCCAATCACTTGATAAACAGCTTTTGCGAATTTCATCGGTAACCCCACCCAAGCTAAACAACCCTTACCACGAACACCTCGTATTGTTACCCATTCCATGGCATAACCAGCATTGGGAATAATTTTGGCTTCCATGCTATTCGGTGTCCCCAACCAAACCACCTCCCATTGTTCCGCTGTTAAATAATCAGCCACCGCTAATGCGGGAAAAATATGACCACCCGTGCCACCTGCCATAATCAAAATTTTGGGTTTCATTCTTTTTCCCTATGTCGTGGTTTCCACGCACTATATTCGGCATAAATACGCAATAGTAAAGCAATCGCCACACAAGTTACAATCATACTGCTACCACCATAACTCATCAATGGCAATGTCAAACCCTTAGTCGGTAATATACCTAAATTTACCCCCATATTAATAAATACCTGTAAACTTAACCAACAAGCAATACCATAAGCGGTAAATGCCGCAAACCTATCACCTAATTTTTCGGCTTGATGACCAATCGCAAATGCTCGCCAAATAATGACTGAAAACAAAGCAATGACGAATACACTACCAATCACGCCTAATTCCTCTGCCAATACGGCAAATACAAAGTCAGTATAAGATTCAGGCAAATAGGATAATTTCTGCACACTATCACCTAAACCTACCCCTAACCATTCGCCTCGTCCGAATGCCATCAATGATTGCGCTAATTGAAAGCCACTATTTTGATAATGTTCCCAAGGGTCTAAAAAAGCTAACAAACGTTTTAATCGATAAGGAGACAACAAAGCCAAAAATAATAAACCCGCCCCAGCAGAAGATAATAACACAATAAATTGCCATAATTTTGCCCCTGCTAAAAACATCATGCCCATTACGGTTAAGAATAATACCACGGTTGTACCAAAATCAGGCTCTAATAATAATAAAAAGGCAACAAGCCCCAATAAAATCAATGGTCTTACAAAGCCCCAACAAGACGTACAAACCTCTTCTGCATGACGTGCTAAATATCCTGCCACATAAATAATGGTAAATAATTTTACCAATTCTGATACTTGCAACTGAAACAAACCTAAGGATAACCAGCGTACACTCCCATTCACCTCATTTCCAAACAATAACACTAAAATCAACAAACTCAGACCCACAAAAAATAAATAACAACTCGCCGCTTCCCATAAAACTACTGGAATATGCCAGGCAAACCAAGCACAAGCAAAGCCTAAACCGATATAAACGACTTGCCGAAACAAATAATGCCAAGGTTGATCAAACCGACTGCTTGCAACATCAATTGATGCGGATGACATAATAATTAACCCCATGCTTAAGACTAACAATACAGTTACTAGTAACAAATAATCCAATTTCATTGATTGTTGTTTCATACCTTGACTCATAATTTTTTTACCTGATTAATAAAATCTTCACCTCGTTGCATAAAGTTTTGATATTGATCAAAACTGGCACAGGCGGGTGATAACAAGACAATATCACCTTGTTCAGAAAATTGATTAGCAGTAATAACCGCTTGTTCCATATTTCGGACTTTAATCACTGTGGTATCCTTAGCCAATAATTCTGCCAAAGTATCTGCCATTTCACCCAATAATAAGGCGACTTTCACTTGTTTGCTGACCACTTCCGATAACGGTGTAAAATCCATGCCTTTTCCTTGACCACCTGCAATCCAAATAATCCTTTGTTCAAACCCTGACAAGCCAGCAATAGCAGAACCCACATTCGTAGATTTAGAATCATTATACCAAGTTACCCCATTTTTTTCGGCCACCCATTGCATACGATGAGGCAAACCCGTAAATACAGATAAACCTTGTTGAATCGCCGTAAAAGGAATATTTAAAGGCGTAACTAAGGCACAAGCAGCTAATACATTTTCCAAATTATATTGACCCGCCAGTTTTAACTGTTTCGTAGATAAAATGGGTTGTACCCCATACATTAAATAATCGGATTTAATGCCCCATTCACCTTCTTCTGGGGGTTCTAAGCCAAAATAAATAGTAGAGCGTTGTGGCAATTGTGTTAATAACAGTGCTTGCTGTTTATTGGCGACAATGACCCCATCACCATAATAAATACGTTGTTTTGCTTGCTGATACGCTGATAAATCAGGATAACGATCTAAATGATCTGGACTTAAATTTAAAATTACCGACACCATTGGATTTAAACAATGGGTAGTTTCTAACTGAAAACTTGATAATTCCAGCACATAAACATCAATATCTGTCGCAATGAGATCTAAAACGGGTGTACCTAAATTCCCTCCAACTTTCACCTTTAAGTCAGTTTGTTGTAAAATCTCACCGACTAAACTCGTCACGGTACTCTTACCATTTGATCCAGTGATCGCAATCACTTTTTGAGTAGATGAAATGGATTGAGCAAATAACTCAACATCACCAACAATGGGTTTGTTTAATTCAAGTGCTGATTGCAACCAAGGATGACATAAACTGACCCCAGGACTAACGACTATTTGATCAACCATTTCAAGACATTCTAGGGGTAGCTCCGTCAAATAAACCCTAATGTCAGGATATTGTTGTTGTAATTGCGGGAAATAAGGCGGTTGTTCACGAGTATCGGCCACAAGCACTGATTGACCTTGTTTGATTAAAAAATTAATACAAGACCAACCTGTCTTTCCTAATCCTATCACTAAACTGTGCATGGCTAGTCATCCTAGAAAAAAACTTGACAACAATAACTATTAATAAGATTATTCCAAGATTAAAGCAGTTGCAAAGATTTTTTAAAAATTTTTCTAGGATTAATATGTAATTATTTGTTCTATAAAATAATTTATCTTAATTTCAGTGAAGCTAAGCCGATCAACACTAAAACAAAACTAATAATCCAAAAGCGTACCACAATTTGCGGTTCTTTCCAGCCTTTTTTTTCAAAATGGTGATGAATAGGTGCCATTAAAAACACTCGCTTTTGAAATAACTTAAATGAAGCCACTTGTATTATCACAGAGACTGTTTCCACCACAAATATACCACCCATAATAAATAAAACCAATTCTTGACGAGTAATGACCGCAATCACACCTAAGGCAGCCCCTAAGGATAAAGAACCAATATCGCCCATAAAGACTTCGGCAGGATGGGTATTAAACCATAAAAACCCCAAACCAGCGCCTAATAACGCCCCACAAAACACTAATAGTTCACCTGCACCGGGTAAACTAGGAATCATCAAATAACGAGAAAATTCCGCATGTCCTGATAAATAAGCGAATAAACCTAAAGCCACCCCCACCATCATCGTAGGGACAATTGCCAAACCATCTAAACCATCGGTTAAATTCACCGCATTACTCGTCCCTACAATCACAAAATAGGCCAAAATAATAAACCCCTCTCCCAAATCAAACACGAAATTTTTAAAAAAAGGAATAAATAATTGGGTTTCTGCGACCTGAGTTGCAGTTAGGTATAAAAATACTGCCGCAACAAAACCAAAAATGGATTGCCCTAAATATTTATAACGACTCGCCAAACCTTTCGCATCTTTTAACACTAATTTTTTATAATCATCAATAAAACCAATAATACCAAAACTAAAGGTAATAAATAACACCACCCAAATATAACGATTTCTTAAGTCAGCCCAAAGAATAGTGCTTAACATAATAGCAACTAAAATCAACGCCCCTCCCATCGTAGGCGTACCACGCTTACTCAAATGTGTTTCAGGACCATCATCTCTCACCACTTGACCAATTTTATGGGTTTTTAATTTACGAATCATATAAGGCCCAAGCAAAAATGCAATAAACAAAGCGGTTAAAATCCCCGCTATCGTACGAAAGGTTAAATATTGAAATACATTAAATACGCTAAATATGGGCGTTAAATATTCCCCTAGTAATACAAACATCAGTAAATTCCTAGTTTATCTAAGAGTCAAAATTATCAACGGGTTAACACTTGAATAAGGTGTTCAATTGCTTTAATTGCTTGTCAAAGTTTATTATAGGGAGATAACCACAGACATACAACTCATTTGTCGTGGTTTGCTCGATGAGGTAAAAACGGATAGATAACTAAGCTATCATTGTTGTAATATATCGTCTGTTATTGCCCATTATTTAAATGATTATCATATGACAAGGCGTTTATGAATCCGAATCCATTACCTCGCTTAGTTTATACCCCAGGTGAACCCGCAGGGATTGGCGTTGATCTGGCAGTATTGTTAGCACAACAAACCCTTAATTACGAATTGATTGTGGTCGCAGACCCTGAGTTGTTACAAAGCCGAGCAACACAACTGCAATTGCCATTAACGACCAAAATATGGCAAAGCGATTTCCAGCGACAAACTCACCCAGCATCAAACTTGAATATTTATCCAGTGCCATTATCGAAACCTGTCATCGCAGGAAAACTTGATCATCATAACAGCCAGTATGTGTTAAATACAATCAATACGGCTGTTGCTCTTTGTCAAACAAAACAATGTGATGCCTTGGTAACAGGCCCTATTCACAAAGGCGTCATCAATCAAGCTGGCATTATTTTTACAGGTCATACTGAATATTTAGCAGAACTCACCCAAGCAACACCTGTTATGATGTTAGCAAGTGCGAAACTAAAAGTTGCCTTAGTTACCACCCATTTACCCTTAGCGAAAGTACCCGCAGCAATTACTCCCAAAAACCTAGAACAAGTATTAAGCATATTACAGCATGATTTGCAACAACGCTTTGCGTTAAACCAGCCACATATTTTTGTTACAGGCTTAAATCCCCACGCAGGTGAAGAGGGTCACTTGGGTCGAGAAGAAATTGAAGTCATTATTCCCGTGATTAAAAAATTACAACAACAAGGCTATCACATTACAGGCCCTTTACCCGCAGATACCATTTTTTTACCCCAATATTTGCAACAAGCCGATGTCATTGTTGCCATGTACCATGACCAAGGATTAGCGGTACTCAAATATCAGAGTTTTGGTCAAGCGACTAATATCACTTTAGGCTTACCTATTATTCGTACCTCCGTCGATCATGGAACCGCATTAGATTTGGCGGCAACAGGTAATATTGATATGGGTAGCCTAGAGACAGCGTTTAATACTGCCTTAACGATGTTATCCTAACAATAACTTGAGAAAATCTAAAATGGAAAATAATTCATTGGTTTTGACATTTTATTCACATTGTGGGTTAACACCCCAACATTATTGTTCATCACAGAAAATAAGCCATTAATTGATGTCATATTTTGGTTCATACCTAACATATCTTGACTCATTTGTACGACCGCAGCACTCATTGTTGGCATCACTTGAATATCTCGGCTCATATTCCCAACAGAAACACTCATACGGCCAACGGCTTGACTCATGACGGCCACATCTTGACTCATTCTATCTACGGCTTTCGTCATTGTTGGCATGGCATCAATTGAAGTTTTCATTGCTTCCATATCTCTTGCCATAAAACCCATATAAGTTGTAATATCATCCATGTTACTGGTTAGGGTATGAATCAAATAAAACATTGCACTGGCTAAAATCAACATACCAACCATTGAAATCCGAATAATTTGCGTCGTTCGTTTTGCCACTCTCAAGCTAAAGTTTTCCCTATGCGTCATGGCTTGATTAAACTCTTTCATGGTTTGATTGACCAGCTCAATAATTTCTTGTTGTTCTTTAGTTTGTGTCGCCATTCATTTGCCCTTTGTTACAAATAATTTAATAGTTTTTCTAAGATGTGGAAATTGGCACTATCATACAATATAATTTGTTTAAAACCTATTTCCCTTATTGATATTATAGAAGGATGCTCATGGATATAGAAGATGCTTGCCCGATAAATATTTCCCCTGAAGATGACGCCAAATTAACAGAATTAAGTCAAACCATTGACACGTTTTGTAATAGTCAAGATAAAAAACAAGAATTGTGTACTCAACCAGAACAACTCAGTCAGTTTTTAGAGCAATGTCGTCAGCTAGCTGATTTAAGTAACCAAGTTAAAGAAGATTTGTCAGACCTAGCGATGATGTACACCTCATTAGTCGAACACAATACAGGTTTAGAAGATGAATTGGTTGAAAAAAATAAACATGTATCTGAGTTAGTAGATAAAATGAAAAAATATTTATCAACCCAATTATTCGACCGAATTATGGGCGGTAAAGTTGATGCTAAAACAGGTTCCCATAAACGAAAAAACTTAACTATCTTCTTTTCTGATATTGTCGGTTTTACCGATATTACGGATACGATTGAACCTGAAAATTTATCCTATTTGCTTAATACCTACTTGGATGAAATGGCAATTATTGCCTCAAAATGGGGGGGGACTATTGACAAATTTATTGGCGATGCTGTGATGATATTTTTTGGGGATGATGAAGACATAGATAATGCGACTGCTGCTAAAAATTGCGTGTTAATGGCATTAGAAATGCAACATAGTATGAATAAATTGCGTGAAAAATGGGCTAAAAAAGGCATACACCATATTTTAAAAGTTCGTATTGGGATTAATACCGGTTATTGCACGGTAGGCAATTTTGGCTCGGAAGAACGTATGGATTATACCTTGATTGGAGGCAACGTCAACGTTGCCTCACGTTTAGAAGGCCAATGTCCTCATGGCGGTATCTTGATCAGTGCTTCCACCCAAATTCATGTTAAAGACATTGTCAAAACTACGTCAAAAGGAGCAATCAAAGTCAAAGGCGTTGCTCATCCCATTGAAACTTATGAAGTTTTAGGTGAAATTCACAATAGTAACGAAACTAAAAGCAGTTTATTATCACTGCATAGTGATGAGGGGTTTGATCTGAAAAGTTTTCACTATAATCCCAAAGAAACGTCATTTTTAGAAAAAGAAGAAATGTTGCGTTCACTGGTGCAAGCACTTGCGGTTATGACTAAAAATTAAAACTTTTGCGCCTGAAATTGCTAGAAATGTTAGCTCAATCTAACATTTCTAATTCAATTGAAGGCAAAAACTTTTTCATGTTTGCTAATGATTTCTGTTGCCAAGGCACAGTATTGCTACCAACGACTTTCATGGCATTACGACCTTTTTTACGCATGGATAGCACAAATTTATATAACACATTAATTCCCGAACTATTTAAAAATTCTAATTTTCTCAAATCCCAGCTCACTTGTTCAGGATGTTTATCAACAACAGCATCGACTAAACTGATAATAGGGGCATATTCCCCTACCCCATTCAAACGTAAACTCCCTTCAAAATAGACAATATTATTATCTTGGTCATACCAAATATGATAATCATCCGTTTTAATTGCTTCCATTAGACATCCCCTAAAATTTATTGTTGTGATCGATTGGTTTTATTTCAAAAGGTTTATAATCTTTAATCTTATTCTATTGGCAAACGTGCCATCGTTTTAACAGTAACAGTATCCGCAATATTATTGTCAACAAACTGCCAGCCAAAAGTAGCCCCATAATCCGCCATTAATGATAATAACCCTAAACCTGATGCGGTACTCGCTTCATCTGCAAAATTTTCTTCTACTTTTTCCATCATTAATTCCAATGGGTCTTGAGAAATCAAATTTTGTAATAAGCTTGAAAAGTTTTCCACTTTACTTTGTTCTAGTTGATTAGTCAGTAAAAAAATTAATTCTTGTGGTTTTGCGGTTACTGCCACATTCACTTCCCCACAAACATTAAATTTTAATACATTTTCAAATAATTCATTGACTAAATAAGAAATCGTTGATAACAATTGTTTATGTTGTTTTTCGGGAAAACATATGGCAAAATAACTGGCGAAATAATCAGCTAAAATACTACATTGATCCCAATTCATCGTATATAAATGTGGAAAAAATTGTAGTCTAACATGGCTAGAATCCAAGGTATATTGTTTTTGATATTCCCCAATAATCACAGTACCCCCCCCTTGATTTGTCTTATTCATTATCTAAAAAAATCGTTAAACTGACTTCTTGCGTTTGTGCGAAATAATCATAAGAAATCTTCACACCATAATCCGCCATTACCTCATATAAACCAATGGCGGGATCCAAATAACCATCAAAACCCCGCTCTAATTCCCGAAAATATAAGACACTATCATTCGTTGCTCGAGTTATTTTATCAAAGGTTTGTTGATAAAATTGTTGCGATTGTTGATTGACTGGAATTTTACATTCAATTTTTATGTTTGCGTCTCGATGAGTAATTTTAATCGTCAAACGTCCCTTGACCTCACTATAATGAAAAATAACTTCTAAAATTTCATTTAAAATAGTAGAAACTAAACGGGTATGATATTGATTTTTAGAAAAATTTACCAATTGTGCTAAATAATTAGACGTTTGATCACAATGTTTCCAATTTTTGACAAATGTTGTCAAACAAAAGTTACTATCTATCATTGGAATATTATTTGTTTCACCCATATCAATCCTATATTTCATAATCAAGTTGGAAAACTTTCGCTAAACAATTACAATAAGAACAAGATTCAACATAATAATAACAAACACTATGAATGCTAACCCTAATCATAATATCCTTAGTTTAATCATTATTAATTTTAGCACGTTTTTAGTTTCTGTCTCCATGGGCATGAATTCGATTCTTTTTCCAACCACTATGGAAGCAAAGGGCTACAACACGCTGACAATTGGAGCAGCAATGTCTTTAGAAATTGCCGCCCTAGTTTTTATTAGTATAGTCCTTCCCAAAACTATGCGTTATATCAATATGCCATTGGGTTTGATCATATCCACGCTAATTCGAGTTCCGCCTTTATTAGGTTTGGTCCTTTTTGTTACCCTACCTTCGTGGATGTTTCTATTTTTTGTGCATGGTCTAGGTGCAGCTGCCTTTTTGTTATTTCTACAAACATGGGTGAATAGTATTCCTTTTCAAAAAAATAAAGGCTTACTCATTGCCTCATTTGGCACAGTAACGTCGCTTGGACTAGCCGCAGGACCTGTAGTCTTACAATTTACTAATGAAATAGCACCATTAGCTTCCCAATTGATTAATTCTGTTGGAATGTTTCAACTCACCCCAGAAATGATTAGCCAACAAGGGGGATTAATTGTCAGTGCCATGATCAGCTTAACGGCATTAATCCCCCTGTTTGCAGGCATGCCACTGATTCCCCTATTTGAACAACAAGAATCCACTAAAATCATGAGTATTATCAAACGCGCTCCTGCGATTATGTTTGCTTTAGCCTTAAGTGGTGCGACTATTTTTGGGGTACAATATTTTATTACGATTTACGGTTTAAAAAATGAGCTAAGTGTAACAAATGCCTCATTTTTATTAACCGCCTTTATGATGGGTTCCTTAATTTTAGAAGCCCCATTATCTTGGGTATCTGACTTTTTTGATCGCCGTTATATCATTATGGTGGCAGTATTTTTAAGTATGGTTTGTACGGTTTATCTCCCAATTGCAATCTATGTTCCCCTTCAAGCATGGATATTACTATTTATTTGGGGTGGGGTGATTGGTACGGCTTACTCAGTTTGCTTGATTTTAATTGGCGAACGTTTTAGTGAACAGGAATTAGTTGCGGCTAATTCGGCTATTTCGATTATGGAAAGCATTGGCGGCACCATAGGAATTTTTATGATTGGATTATCCATGCATATTTTTGATGTGGATGGCTTACCTTATGTCATTATGTTCATAAGCGTGTTATACTTTTCTTATGCGTTAACCCGCTATCAAGTGGTTTAACCATGATAATTATTGAGTATATGATTGGTATTGCTGGTTGTTTTTTGTTATGGACGTTTTGTATCTATTGGTTACATCGGCTGAGTCATATCCATCACAAACGTAATCCACTATGGAAAATCCATCAAGCCCATCATCGCATTAAATACTTTCAACTTAGACCTTATGAACCGCCATCATTGGGCAGTTATTTTTTTTGGTTGGGTGATTTCAAAACCTCATTTGATGTGTTTTTAGTCATGACAGTACCTTTATTAATCATCAGCTATTTTTTCCCCCAATATGGCATTGGCTTATTAATTTTCCATTATTTTTATGAAGTTTTTGGTAGTGAAGCAGTTTTAGATCACAATCCTAGAATTGAAGGCAAAATTACTCATTATTTTGCTTGGGGAAGTTATCACTTGTACCATCATGTGGATTTAAAAAAAAATTATGGCTTAATGACCACCTTTTGGGATCATGTCTTTGGCACCGCGGTACATCCAGAAGCAGGCTTTTTGGCAAGCAAACTACAAAAAAATTAATTATGCTTTGTCTTAACAAAGCCAATTACTTAAATAAGCTGATTAACTAACAGCGTTTTACTACAACTAAAGTAATATCATCAAAAATCTTTTGTTTACCAATATGAGCTAAGACATCATCAATAATTGCTTGTTTAATAATTTCAGCATATTTGTCATGGTATTTTACTACTTGCTCAGCTAAACGCTCAATCCCATATTGTACGTTATGAATATCTTCCGCTTCCGTAATGCCATCGGTATGTAATAGCAATATATCTTTAGGTTTTAAGGTAATGGTAATTTTACTGACAAAATCAGTAATATCTTCATCCAAACCAATAGGCAAACCTAAATTCATAGTATTAATTAATTCAACTTGCTTATCTTCACGTACCACAATGACATCTTCATGCTGTCCTGTAATATCAATCTCACCACTAGGGCGATAATCTAATAAAGATAAAGTCATATTTTTTTCAGAATTAATCCGCTGAATATTTTGGTAAATGACTTTATTGACAATGCTATAAAATAATTCGGGTTGACTTTGACCACTGGCAAGCAAGGTACGCACGGCGGTTTGTACCATTAACATTAACACACCACTTTCTAATCCATGACCAGTAACATCGCCAATCCCGATTTTTACCCAACCGCTGTCTTCCAATAAGACATCATAATAATCGCCTCCTACTTCATCCGCAGGATCCATATAAGCCGCAATATCAATGCCTTTCACTGCCAATAATTCTTCTTTTTTCGGTAATACCATCATTTGCAGTTGTCTAGCAACGGCTACTTCCGCACTTAAACGCACATTTTCTTGTTTTAAAATTCGGTTTAATACCGTAATTTTTTCATTCGCTTGTTCTAATGCTTTCGTCCGTTCACGCACTAAACCTTCTAAACCTTCGGCATATTGTTTAATTTCCTTGACCATGACATTAAACGTTTCTGCCAGTAAGCCTAATTCATCTCGACTTAAAATTGGGAAATGAACATCAAAATTACGTTGTCTTACTTGTTCAGCACCTTGTCGTAAGGCTTGCACAGGTCGATTTAGAATATTGGTTAAAATAATCGCAAGTACCATTGATAGCACCAGACTTATTACAAAAATACCAATACTGATATACATTAAACGTTTTAGCTGATTATCTTGGTTAGAGACTAAATAATCCAAGCCTAAAGTTGCAATAACCTTGCCCTGTTGATCTTTAATGGGAATAGCAGCCGAAATAAACGTCCCCCATTGATCACTATACCACTCTTCTTCCGCATGAATTTCACCATCAATAAAGGGTTGGCTAAATACTTCATATTCCGCTCGATATAAATTACCAATGGGATTGCCTTCTTCCTCAGGCTCAATTATTCCATTATTATTCACATCAATTGTGTTATAGTTAGAATCTGCAATAAACATAATCACTTGATAATCAGGGGATTGTGGGATTGCTACCATTAAATAGGTAAAATTGATCAATGGTGCACCCTGTCCCGATGCTTGATTTTGTGGATAATAATGCAATGGCTGTACTCTAGAACTACTTCCTGCTTGAATTTGACGTAATAATTGCACCAAATGTTGAAATTCTTTTGTTTGATGTAGGAATTCACTATCCGTTTCACTTAAAATAGGCGTAATATCTCCAATTTCCATCTGCAAATTTTCAGGCTTAAGCACAGGCATTTTTGCTAATACTTGTTGCTTCAACTTAAGAATCATTTGTCGTTCTTCAGCACCAAATAAAAATGTTCCTGCATGGCCTACATCACTTAATCTACCCCGCATTTGCTCAATAATCGTATCTTTGGTATAAACATAGAAAAAAGTTAAAACACCACTTGTTACCCCTACTGAAAGCAAGGTAATGGCTAAACCAAGTTTTAAAGCAAAAGGAAAACGCATAAAAATCCAACCACAGCTATAATATTACTAAATCAAAACATGCCATAATGACAACCATCATTATAACTTTCAATAAAATTATCATATTTGTCTAAAAATCTAAAGGATAACTTGTGGATCAAGCATGGTCATCTAAAAAAAGTCAGGATTTATATAATTTAGCTCACTGGGGAAACGGCTATTTTGGCGTTAATCAACAAGGTCATCTTATCGTTAAGCCTTATCAAAATAACGAAGATGACAACATTGATCTATTTGAAATCGCTAAAAAAATTCAACGACAACAATTAAGTTTTCCCGTACTTGTTCGATTTAAAAATATTCTGCAACATCGAATCCAAATTTTATGTTTAACATTTAATCACACTATTGCAAAACACCAATACCAAGGCAATTACACTATTGCCTATCCCATTAAAGTAAACCAACAACGTTGTGTGATTGAAGATATTTTAGCCACCCAAGATAAATATCCCTGTATTACCTTAGAGGCAGGAAGCAAATCAGAATTAATGATTATACTGGCACTTGCCCCTAAAAATCATTTTATTATTTGTAATGGTTATAAAGATAGCGAATACATTCAACTTGCCTTACTCGGTCAAAAAATGGGACATACGGTTTATATTGTGATTGAAAAACTATCAGAACTTAGCCAAGTATTCGCTTTAGCAGGGCAATTAGGTATTCGACCACATTTAGGCATTAGAATTCGACTTGCGTCCGTTGGTGAAGGCAAATGGCAAAATACTGGGGGCGAAAAATCTAAATTTGGGCTCACTACTCAACAAATTTTACAAGCCATTCAACAACTAAAACAGCACAATGCCTTGTCTTATCTGCATATGTTACATTTTCATTTAGGCTCACAAATTCCTAACATTCATGATATTGAACAATCATTACAAGAAGTTGCCCGTTATTATATAGAACTTTCCCAACAAAATATTCAAATACATTATATCAATGTTGGTGGTGGTTTAGGCGTTGATTATGAAGGCACTCGCTCTCGTAGTTACTGTTCAGTCAACTATACCATTACGGATTATGCGGAAGCGATTATTACCACATTACAACGAATTTGCCAACAGTACCAACTTCCCCATCCTCATTTGATTACAGAATCAGGACGAGCCATTACAGCTCATCATGCCGTATTAATTACTAATGTTATTGATAGTGATAATAGCCCTAATTATCATATTGATATTCCCATTCCTAAAAATCCCCCCTTAGCATTAAAAAATTTAATGCGATTAAAACAAAAAATTCAGCAACAAAACCCTTTAGAAGCCTATCATAATGCGAATTATTGCTTACAACAAGTTCGTCATTATTATTTAGAACATGGACTAGAGTTACAACAACTCGCATTAGCAGAGAAAATTTATTACAATATTTGTCATAAAATTTTTCCGTTGCTCGATCCCGCCTGTTCTAGTCATCAACAAGCATTAAACGAACTACAACAAAAATTAGCCTGCAAAATTTTTTGTAACTTTTCAGTATTCCAATCCACCCCTGATTTATGGGCTATTGATCAAATTTTTCCCATTACGCCTTTACATCAATTAGACAAAAAACCTACTCAAGCGAGTATTATTCAAGATATAACCTGTGATTCAGATGGCTGTATTAAATATTATGTGGAAAATAATCGCATTCAACCCACCTTAAGTTTACATCCGTATCAAAAAGGGGATTTTTATCTTCTAGGGATATTCTTAGTAGGCGCTTATCAAGAAATCTTAGGGGATAGGCATAATCTGTTTGGCGATACAAATACGGTTAATGTTGAACTCACATCAGATGGAGATTACCAACTCATTAAATCAGAATCAGGTGATACTGTCAGTGATTTACTGGATTATGTACATTTTAAACAACAAGACTTAATTCGATTATATCAGGAAAAATTAGCCATGACGAAACTTGGTACTATTGAACAGAATCGTTATTTAGAATTACTCAAACAAGGATTGCTTACTTACAGCTATTTGCAAAATTAGTCTTCAATTGAACGCAAAATCAGAATTTTAGATTCACTACGAAATACCTTAGGTTTCTTGGAGACTTTTTTCGTTTGGCGTAAGCTACAAATAGTATTTAAATTTGCCACAATTTTAGTTGCTTCCTTTAAATCAGACAAAATAGCAAAGCGACTGCGATTAATAACAACGGCAAAATTACGCATAAACCAAACAGTCGAACCTACTAAAAATGCAATAAAAAAACCAGTGACCATTGCTCTTACGGTGGCACGTTTAATCGGTGCTAAACGTTCATAATAATTCTCAACCGTAATATCCATACCTAAAACCCCAAGAAACTCGCCATCCTTGTCATAAAATGGAACATAACCTGAAATAAATGATCCCCATTGATCCGTGTAAGGTTCTTTAATAATAATAGCCTTTTGTTCTTGCAATGCCTCCACCATTTCTTCAGGCGGTTCAGTATATTCCTCCATAACACCAACGCTGTCTTCAATTCCATCCCCATCCGCATCCCCTTCTGGAGTGGGGTCTAAAATAAAATAAATCTTCTCCCCACGCAAAATCACAGTATAAACATAGGCAATTTGTACATTAGCATTTAAAATTCGCCCAAAAGGCTCTACGGCTTTTTTATAAGCCTCAGAATACTTATCAGAAGGTTCCGTAAACGTTTTATGCACCTCAGGATCAATTAGTGTAGTAGCAATGGTAATGGAACGTCGCAAACCCTCTCTGATTTCCCCTTTCTGTGCTTCTAAGGCATGAAAAAAAATAAAATAAGTGGTTAAAAATACAGCAGCAAAAACAACTAACCCTGCAATAAGCCCCTCTGCTAAAGGATAGATTGGATAGCGTCGAGTTTGATGCGGAACCTCCTCTTTTAATAAGTTGAGCATTGATTCCCCCCTACTAATTGATATTTTTTTAGCACCAATAACTGATTAAACTCATTTTCAGGTAATCGACTATACTCACAAATATCATTAATAATGAGTTGTTGAACTTGATACGCTGATTTATCACCAATATCTTGTAATAAAGTTTGTAAACGTTCTTTGCCATAACTTTGTTGCTGTTTGTTTTTAGTTTGTATAATTTTTTCAATATGCAATAATACTAACTCATTCACGCCAAGCAGTTTGTCTAATTTCGCGACAAAGGCTTCAATATCTTCATCTAAGCCTAGGGGTAGGCCAATTTCTTTGGTATTAATACTTTTAAACTCACCATTTGCTTGACAAATTAAAATATCTTCATGTTTGCCCATCAGTTTTAAATGCTCTTCGCCACTATGATCGAATAAACTCACGACAGTTGATTGCTCAAATTTTAGCTGTTTAACATTTTCATTGACCACATTATATATGATCTGATAGAAGCGATCAGGGTTTTTTTCACCTTGTAATAATAAGGTTTGGGTGGCAGTTTTGACAATTAAATATAAAGCATCGTTTAATTTACCATGTCCAGTTTGCTCCGCAATATAAAACGCTTGATTTTCTTCCGTACTGAGGGCATAACTCTGATTTTTTTGTTGTAGGGCATCCATAGAGTCCTTTAATGAAGACCCATCCATGACCGCTACTTGCATGGCATATTGCCAACGTTTTGCTATTTCTAGTTGCAACTGCAAATCTCGATTATGATCATGTAGTTGTTGGTTTTCTAAATCCAATTCTCGATTTTGTTGTTTTAAAATATCAACTGTCGCATGTTTTGGTACTAAGTCTCGCATATGGAAATTAATGGTTTTCACCATATTATTAAAGGCAATACTCAACTGCCCAGTTTCATCTTGAGAAGCGACAGGTAATTGAATGCGATAATTGGTATCATGCAAATGCTGCATTCCTTGTAACACACTTTTAACGGATTGCCCTACTCGTTTGGAAAATCGGTTGACAGTCCAAACCACAAAGAATAAGACTAATAATGCAATCAATGTCTGAATCAATAAAGACCACTTAATATCTTTGCTCATATTGTCTTCAGCAAATGTTACTGCCATATCACTTTCAGCATTAGGTACAACTAAGCCCAAAGTCCATCGTTCTGGTTTAACAATATTTTTATCTAACAAACTAAATTTACTCATACGCCTTAACACCACTGTGTAACGGTGTTCACCCTCACCCACCATTCGTAAATAATGCGTATCATCGTCTTCTGGCAGTTGTACTCGAACAAAACCGGATTGACTGGAATGTAAATAACGTCTCAAGGTATGCGTTGCAGGCAAAACACTTTGATTTAAGCTTGTTGTTTTTAATTTTAAATCCGATAAACCTTTCGCATGTGCGACTAATACATTATTATCACTACTGGCTAAAAACGCAAAGCCACTTTTGGCAATACGTAAATTCTTGACAAATTTAAAAATATCTTCCACATAAAAGTCAACCCCAAGGGCACCTGCAATATCGCTACGATCTCGGTTCCAAATGGGATGAAATAACGACAAAATTGCTTGATCACTGTCTAATTCTTGATAAATAGGAAGGGCCACCACTTGATTATCCGATAACGCTCTAATTTTGCGGTTTTTTAACCATTGTTGCCAGTATTGGTATAAATCTGGTAGAAAAAAATCCCAAAAATTTTTGTCGCTATACCCAGGATAATATTTATTCAACTCTAGTGCTTTATCTTGATAAGGTGACATCTTTAAATATGCCATATCTTTAGGTCCAATAAAATACACTCGACGTTTTTTAATCCCTTGCGTTTGCATGACAGGCAACAAAAAATCTAATAATGCGGTTTTTTCCAGATGATTTTTTACCCGTTTTTTGATCCGTTGTTCGGGGTCTAGCAAATCGGACCAAATATTAATCACATTGCCAGAATTTATTTTATTTTGATACCAACGATAAGGCGGATAGAAATCAAACTGATGCTGAAAAAAGCGAATATCTGCCAAACCTGTCAATTCGTCTTGTCTATCAATCATGGTTTGGGTCATGTCTGCTAATACAATTAATTCATTCGTACTTTGCTGAATGACTAAATCTGCTTGTCTGGTGGCGAGTTCTAAATAATTTTCTAAATATTCTTGATTTTTATCTTGTAGAGCGTCGACGAGATAACTGGTATTACGTTGGTTTAAATTTTCAATACTAATAACATTGATAAAGGTACTAACCGTTAAGCCTACAAACACAACCAAAGCAATCACTAACAAAAATTTCTGTCGAACATCCAAAGAAGTGGACAATAAAGGCATGATAAATCCTGCTGATTTTTATTATTTTTGTATCACATCAGGATAAAAAAAAACAGGACTTAAAATCAAGCCCTGTTTTATTTTTTTGTATTCATTATTTTAAAGTAAAGGTTTTACCAATGTAGAAAATAAATCTATCATCTTCCCAACCATCTGTGCCTGCAAGCATTTCATCCGCATTGCTACTCGTACCCACATATTCTAGTGCTAAATCAATTCCCATGACAGATTTGCTGACACCAACTTTCCAATCAACATAATCACTAGGAACACCATTACCAAAAACATTACTATCAAAATCACTGTAACCAACCCCTAAGCTTAAACCAAAATCGGATGGTAAGGCATAATCAACCCCCGCGGAATAGTACCATTGATCTTCATCAGAACCAAAAACATCATCTGAATAATCAACTGCTAAACTTAAAGAAGTCCCACTCATGACATCAAAGCTCAAGCCAAAATGGTATTCATTGTAATCTTCAGTATCACTACCACTAGGATAAGTATAACGCACTGCCATTAAATCCCAAGTCACATCTTTTAACATACCCGAACCAAAACTTCTGGAAATACCAATCATCACATCTAATTCAATATCATCATCAATGTTATTATTATCCCCATCCACATCAAAATCCACATTAGATGCCCACAAACCCGCATAAAAACCAGATTCATGCCCATACATTAAATCCGCTTGCAGTGCTGGATCTCTATCAGTCTGTGAAATACCCCGAAAGCTATAATCTGTTGCAAAAGTAACAGTGCTAGTAATGTCAGCCGATGCTAAAGTACTGGCAGATAGTAGTAAAATAGCAACAGGTAGTGTGGTTATTTTTTTAATCATTGTTTTTCTCTCCCTAAAATTATTTGTTTTTTGCTTATTATACTGAAATGTTGTAAAAAGTCAACAATTATTTTAGTTTATTATATTATTAGAACATATTAACAATAATTTTATTAAAAACAAGCATTTCCTATAAAATATTTGTTGTTTTATTACAACTTTTAATCAAACTAATTTCTTGTACAATAGCCTTGATATAAATATGAAAATTAATCAGATGAAATTTTATTTCTTAATAGTGCCATTACTTATGCTATTTTCATGCCAATCTTTAGCTACGACTTCATTAGCAGTAGAAAAACGATTGCTAAAATGCCAAGAATATCTGACGACCAAAAAAATCACCAAAGGTAAAAAAAATGCGTTGAGTTGTTATCATTCTGTACTTCAAGCAGAGCCTGATAACCAAGAAGCATTAAACGCCTTAAATATTATCTTTGATCGTTATGTCCAATGGATGCTTAAAATCCTCGATACAGGCAATTGCAAAATAGCCAAAAAACAATTGTTGCGTTTAAAACAAGCACAACTTGATTTACTTGATGACCCAAAAGTTCACAAGCAATATCAATCATTGTGTTTAAAAAAATTAATCACCTTTCAAGATTCACTAAAAGGTGAACGGTATCAAGGGCCTAAAATGGTGATGATTGATAAAGGTCATTTTACCTTAGGCAATACGATTGCACCCGAGCCTAAAGACGAACAACCCACTCAAGACATAACTTTAGAACATGATTTTGCCATTAGTCAGTACGAAATTACGGTTCAGCAATACACATTATTTGCGAAAGCAACGAATCGCACTATTCCCGATAATATGGATTGGGGCCCCCAACCCCAACCCGTTGTTAATGTTAGTTGGGAAGATGCTAACGCTTATGTAAAATGGCTTTCCAGTATGACTGGTTATTACTATCGTTTACCTTCAGAAATTGAATGGGAATATGTTGCGAAAGCTAACTCTGTTACCCTTTACCCTTGGGGTGATGTCATGAAACCGAAACAAGCAAACTGTCGCGATTGCAATCCCGCTCATCCAAACCAGCCTCAAGCGGTGGGTAGTTATCCTATCAACGAATTTGGCGTATATGATATGTTAGGGAATGTCTGGGAATGGACAAATAGTTGCTATCATCCCTATCCTATTGATACTAATACCGATACTGATACTGATTGTGTGCTAAAGTCGGTTAGAGGTGGGGCTTGGGATTCACCGAGTAACGATTTAAGACCAAGCAATCGTGGTTATATGGTGAAACATTCCTATGACGATAATGTTGGTTTCCGAGTAGTAAAAATACTCCATATGCCAACTAAAACTGTTATTGATGAGACGGCAACAGATGAATTAGATTAAACTAAGCAAACTGAAACTAATGAAGAATAATAATCAACATAATTATTAATGCAAAGAGGGTCGCCAATCAAGGGTTTGAATAATTTCAGCTTCAATTGCCATTAATTCGTCCAAACGCAGATAAACCATATCAGGTTCAATATAATTCAACACCATATCCACAAAAATATGTCCATGTTTAGCTTCGCAAGCCCATAAATCACGATAAAAACAACGCAAACTTTCATCAGTCAAGGCTTGTGCAATCATGCGAAACCGTTCTGCACCTCGACATTCAATGACAGAAGCAATTAACATCTGATCCAAAAATCGTTGATCTCGACCATGACGTAAAGCAGTTAATAATTGATTCACATAAGGGTCTTGCGTATCTTTGATTAAACGAATCCCTCGTTGTTGCATCAGTTCATATACTTCTTTAAAATGCTGTAATTCTTCTTGGGCAAGCTCAATCAACGCGGGAATAATTTTGCTTCGATCAGGATATTTAACCACCATACTCATAGCTAATGCTGATGCTTTGCGTTCACAATTCGCATGATCGGCTAAAAACTCATCAAAATTCTCTAAAATAACATTAACCCAATTAGGATCAGTTGCTATCAATAAATCTATCGATTTTTTCGCCATTACATCCACCTTTGCAAAATCATTATGTCAAATCTCCATGGTTATATTAATTATCTAAATAAACACGCTGACTATCCAGCTCAAATAAGTACACCTGCTGCCACTGATTTAAGACTAATTATTGTCATACCCTGTTATAATGAACCTAAACTCATACAAACTTTAAAGGCACTATGGCAGTGCAAACGACCCAATTTTGCCTCAGAAGTGATCATTGTGATTAACCATACCCAAACCACAGATAAATTAATTCAACAACAAAATCAATCCACATTACAACAATGTCGATACTGGATTCAACAACATCAAGATTCCAAATTACAATTTTTTCCGCTGTATTTCCCAGATTTGCCTTTAAAATTTGCAGGCGTTGGTCTCGCACGCAAAATTGGTATGGATGAAGCGATTTACCGTTTTTTATCCATATCACAAAGCCAAGGTATTATTGCCAGTTTAGATGCGGATTGTATTTGTGATAGCAATTATTTAACCAGCATTACTGCCCAATGGCAACAGCAAGCTAAAACCGCAGGCATTACGATACCCTTTCAACATATTTTACCGCAACCGCAACAACAACGACACTATTTAGGCATGATTTATTACGAATTATATTTACATTATTATCAACTTGCCTTAGCTACTACGGGTTATCCTTATGCCTATCATAGCATTGGCTCTTGTTTTTCGGTGGCAGCCAACACTTATGTACAACAAGGTGGTATGAATAAACGTCAAGCAGGGGAAGATTTTTATTTCTTAGCTAAAATTACCTTGTTGCCTCATTTTTATGCGATTAAAACCACCACTGTTTATCCTTCTAGTCGTGTATCGAATCGCACGCCATTTGGTACTGGTCCTGCCTTACAACAATGGCTAAATTCCCAACAAAACGATTATTTGGTCTATCATCCAAGTATTTTTACGGAACTTCGCTTACTATTTCAACAACTGCCTCAATTATATCAACAACAATCATTACCACTATTACAAAAATTATCCCCCCAATTACAAGCGTTTTTAAGCCAGCAACAATTTCAAAATAAAATCATGGAAATCAAACAACACACGGCATCATTTCGAACATTTAAACAACGCTTTTTTCGCTATTTTAATGGTTTATTAATTTTAAAATGGCTACATTTTGCTCAGAACTATTATACTGATATTCCAGTGATTGATGCCTTACAAATGCTTGGCTTACCCAAACTTGCCCCTTATCAACTATTATTATACTTACAACAACAACAAAAGCGAACCAAATCATGACTGATATTGATACGCCTTATACAATGACGACTTTAGAACTTGGTCCTATGGAAAATTTAGTGTATTTAATTTGTGATCAAGCAACAAAAAAAACGGCGGTAGTTGATCCTGCGTGGGAGTCCAAAGCAATTATTGAAACAGCAAAACAACATGCGATGACCATTACTGATATTTTGTTAACGCATAGTCATTATGATCATATCAATGGTATTGCTGATATTCAAAACTGCTATGATGCCCAACTTCACTTGCTTAAAACAGAAGCTCAATTCTGGGGTCAATCTTTACATAAACCTAATTATCATCATGGTGGCGATAGCATGACGCTTGGCAAAACAGAAATAAAGCTATTACATACCCCAGGTCATACCCCTGGTTCTTGTTGCTATAGTTTGGGTAATCAAGCTGACATTATCACAGGTGATACTTTATTTATCTTTGGTTGTGGTCGCTGTGATCTCAAAGGTGGCGATCCTGAACAAATGTACCAAACCTTACAAAAAATGAGCCAACAACTGCCTGATACCATGAAAATTTACCCTGGTCATCATTATGCCGAGCATAAAACCAGTACCTTAGCAGAACAAAAACAAGGTAACCCATTTATGTTAATTGCCCAACTGCAAGATTTTATTCGTTATCGTATGCAATATCATGATAAACACCGAGAATATCCCTATCAAGCGGAAACTTGTGATGATTTAACTGCTCATGGTTTTCACTGTGCTAATGGTGAATGACAGTCTGCGAACTAGGATAAATCGTGTCAATATGAGTTTGAAATTTCCCTGTTGCCCTGTCTTTTAAATAATAATCTAAACAACGAATAATAACAGGGAATGCTAACTCATCCCAAGGAATTGCTTTCGGTTCAAATAATTGCACCTCCAAACTTTCACTGCCCGCCGCATATATTGCTTGAGCTAATTCTGCTTTAAATAAGACATACACTTGACTAATCGCAGGGATACTCACAATAGCATATAACATCAACTCATTAACGACCGCTTTTGCTTCTTCCCATGTTTCCCGTTTCGCAGCTTGCTCTAATGTTTCATGATTTTCCATAAAACCTGCGGGAATAGTCCAACAACCATAACGAGGTTCAATGGCTCGCCGACATAATAAAATTTGCCCCTTAAAAGTCAATAAACATCCTGCCACAATATTAGGGTTTTGATAATGAATCATACCGCAATGATGGCAACAATAACGAGGTAAATTATCCTCCTTAGGAATGTTAAATTCAATTTGATCGGAACCACAACTACTACAATATTTCATGTTCTAAACTATCCGTTGTCAAATATTTCCATGGTAATGGCAATAAGGCAGGCACGGCTTTTTGATATTTTTGATAAACCTCACCGTGATATATCACTAATTTTTGTTCTTCCCAATAAGAACCAATCCATAAATAAATACTAATACTAATCGCACTTAATAAAAATCCTAGATTCATATCCCGAGTCCAAATCATCACCAATAAAAAAAAATACCAAGGATGACGCACAAAGCGATGAAATGGCGATAATACTAAACTTTGCTGATCATTAACAGACCGATTATTTTGTTGTTGTTGTTTAAATCCTAAAAATTCCGCCATGTCGTAATATCGAGTTGATATAAAAAATCCTAGTATTGCTAAAACTGCTAAACCATTGGCCAACCACCACCATATCCCTCGCCATTGCCATACCCATTGATTAGGCAATTGTGATAACCACCATAAAATCGGTAATAATAAAATACTGGCGACTACGACATAAAATAAACGATAGCTCGGAAACAAATTCGGCCAACGCTTGGCTAAGTAGTTTTTCATCCTTAATGATGCCATCAATGAATGTATGGCAAAATAAGCCATCCAAAATACCAATAACCAAGTAAAATCTGCTAGATTTTTAGTGAATAATTCAATGATATCCATAATCTAAACCATATTGAATTTAATTATGCCACTATTTTTATTAATACCGTTGTTCACCTTATCATAGCCTATTTTTCTTCTAATAACCTTCATTGATTTGCTTCAAGCCAAATATTTCGCATATATAACGGCTAATGACTCAAACAAAAATAATATTTTATCCTTAAAAAAATAAACTACACTAAAAAATAATCATTCAAAAATCACAAAAGAGGACGCTTATGAAACGATATTTTTCGCTAATTTGGCTTACGATGGCATTGACCTTAGTTGGAATGTCTCAATCGCTATTTGCTGGTCAGAAATATAAACCATTTATTATTGGTGATCCCGTGGGTAGCACCGTAGAAGAAGCAACAGAAGCCGTTACTAAAAAACTAGAATCGGTTAAATTTAAAATTTTAGGCGGTTACTCACCCTATCCTGACAATTCAGCCTATATTATCGGTGTCACCCATGGCAAAATAAAAAAAGCCGCTCGTCGCCATAGAATTGGGGGTTTTGGTGCGGTTTTAAGAGTGGCTATTACAGAAAATCATGGCAAAATTGAAGTAAGCTATACTAACCCTATTTATATGGGTTATGCTTACCATCTTTCCACAGGCCCATTAAAACAAATCAGTAAATTGTTATCTGAAACCTTAGGTAATAACGGTGAATTTGGTGCCAACGGTTTAGATGCCAGTGATTTAAAAAAATATCAATACATGATGGCAATGCCTTATTTTAAAGACGCTGAAGTGGTGAAAGAATATAGCTCACATGCGGAAGCTAGAGCAGCGGTTGATAAAATTTTATCTCATCCTAAAAGTGATATGTCTAAAGTATGGGAACTTCAAGTGAGCAAAACTCAACGTATTTTTGGGGTACAATTACATCGAGGTTATTGGGCGAATGGTAAAATCCAAAAAATTATGGCTATGATTGATAAAGGAAGCCCTAAAGCAACGGCAGCCTTACCTTGGGAAATTTTAATTAGTGGCTCTAAAGTCTATTACCTTCCTGGTAAATTCAGAATTGCCTTAATGTTTCCAGATTTGGGCATGGGAACATTTATGGAAATCAGTGATGTCCCAGATAAAATGGTCGAATCGATTGAAAATGCGATGAAACTAAAATAGTAAATCGTTTCGATTTTAAATTTTCATGACTCCCCTAAAAAGGCTCTAAGTTTAGAGCCTTTTTTTATGCTCATCACTCCGCTATAATCCTGATCTTCACTTAACAAAACGATAAAAACCATTATGACAAGCATTGAAACGACTATGCGTTCGATTATCCAACGTATTGCAACGGGTCCTGAACTAAGCAAAGATATATCACAACATGAAGCATATCAGGGAATGAAAGCCATTTTAGATAAGCAAGTTGATCCAGTACAAGCGGCTATTTTTCTGATTGCCTTACGAATGAAACGAGAAACCGATGATGAAATGCGGGGCGTGCTTGATGCGATTAAAGAAAGCAGTCATATTATTACCGCAGATGTCGATACCGTAGTTGATTTGGCCGATCCCTATGATGGTTACAACCGTACCTTATCCCCTGCCCCATTTTTACCTGTGGTTTTAGCCTGTTTTGGCTTTGCAAGCGTTACTCATGGCGTAGAAACCTTAGGACCTAAATATGGCATTACCCACAAACAAATTTTACGCGCGGCAGGCATTAACGTTGATTTAAATCCACAACAAGCCAGCCAACAATTAGCGAATCCCAATATTGGCTGGACTTATATTGATCAACAACACTACTGCCCTGCCTTGTATCATTTAATTGACTTTCGTACCTTAATTGTGAAACGTCCTTGTATTACCACCGCAGAAGTATTAGTTGGCCCGATTCGGGGACAACAAAACACCCATTTTATTACCGGTTATGTACATAAACCTTATCCCCCAATTTATGCCATGTTAGCCAAACATTCAGGCTTTGACTCTGCTTTATTCATTCGTGGCACAGAAGGTGGTTTAATTCCATCCTTACGTCAAAAAAGTCAATGTCATCATTATCATCAACAACAAGACTTAGCTGTTACAGATATTTATCCAGAAGCCTTAGACATTCAACAACATAATCGTGCGGTATCATTTCCTGATGATTTACCTAAAATTGATAATGCCGATAATATCGGCCTAGAAGTTGATTCTAAAGCTGCGGCAGAAGCCGCTGCAGAAGCAGGATTACAAGCCTTACAAGGGCATAAGTCTGCGAGCTATGATGCCTTAGTCTATGGTGCGAGTTTATGTTTATGGCATTTACAAGGTTTTCCAGATTTAACGACTGCTGCTAATGCTGTGCGTGAAGTATTAGATTCGCAACAAGCCTATCAACGTTTAAAGGACAGTCAATCATCATGAGCCAATGGAAATTTCTTGCTAAAACGAGTGATTTAAAATCAGGTCAAATGACCACGATTCAAATTGAGAATAAGTCAGTGTTATTAATGCGTACCCAAGATAAGTTTTATGCCTGTAACGAACTTTGTCCACATGAAGAAATTTCTTTAGCCTTAGGTGCTTTGCAAGGTCAATATATTAAATGTTCCTTGCATGGCAGTCGTTTTGACCTAAGCACAGGTAAAGCAATGGATGAGCCTGCGGAAGATGATTTAAAACTTTATCCGTTGAAAATTGATGGAGAAAAGATTTTAATTAAGTTGGAATAAAACTAAATCCAGCGACAAACCACTATATTATCAACGATTACTAGTTTTGTCATATTAAAAGAGTGATGTATAATTTACCCAACCCAGACTAAACTATATCTTCAAAAAATCATATTGTCTGTCGGTGTTAAATCACACGAACTTCCGCAACACAAATGGCATAATCCCGCCATTTTGGTAATAAGCTACTTCATCTAAAGTATCAATACGGCACAATAATTCAATGGTCGTTTGTTCACCATTGGCATAAGTAATCTGGCAATTTAAAGTCATTGCAGGAGTAATGCCTTGAGCAATACCCGTAATATCAAATTGTTCCGATCCTTGCAAGGCTAGGCTTTGACCATTCGTAGCATCAGTAAATTGTAGGGGTAACACACCCATACCAATTAAATTAGAGCGGTGAATCCGTTCATAACTTTCAGCAATCACAGCTTTTACCCCAAGCAATCGTGTCCCTTTAGCAGCCCAATCTCTGGAAGAACCCGTACCATATTCTTTACCCGCAATCACGACTAAAGGAATTTGACGTTGTTGATAAGTCATAGCGGCTTGATAAATTGACATTTCGCTATCATCGGGCATTAATCGAGTAAAGCCCCCAACTTTATCTACCATTTGATTTTTAATACGAATATTGGCAAAGGTACCTCGCATCATGACTTCATGATTACCACGTCTTGCCCCAAAAGAATTAAAATCTTTCATCGCGATACCTTGTTGTTGCAAATATTCACCTGCAACACTGTCAGGTTTAATGGCACCTGCGGGTGAAATATGATCAGTAGTCACACTATCGCCTAAAATCGCCAAGGGTCGTGCTTGCAAAATATCGGCAATGGCTTCAGGTTTAAGTTGCATCGAGTCAAAATAAGGTGGATGTTTAATATAAGTACTTTGTTGCTCCCAAGCATAGGTCAAACTCGGTTCTGATTGAATTGCTTGCCATTCCGCAGGGCCAGTAAAGACATCGGCATAACGCTGTTGAAACATTTTGGTGGTAACGGCTTGATTCACTGTCGCTTGAATATCCGCATTTGATGGCCAAATATCTTTTAAATAAACCGCTTGATTATCGGCATTATAGCCAAGGGGGTCTTTCGTAAAATCAATCGTTACATTACCAGCTAAGGCATACGCAACGACTAATGGTGGTGAGGCTAAATAATTGGCTTGCGTCAAAGCATGCACCCGACCCTCAAAATTACGATTACCTGATAAAACGGAACAAACGACTAACTGATGCTCTTCAATCGTTTTGGCAATGCTTGGTTCTAATGGTCCAGAGTTACCAATACAAGTAGTACAACCATAGCCTACGACTTGAAATCCAAGTTTATCTAAATCGGGTTGTAGCCCTGCTTTAATCAAATAATCCCCAACCACTTGCGATCCAGGACCTAATGAGGTTTTGACCCAAGGTTTTACGCTTAACCCTTTGGCAACGGCATTTTTTGCTAATAAGCCTGCGGCCAGCATAACGGAAGGATTAGACGTATTAGTACAACTTGTTATCGCCGCAATAACCACAGCACCATCTTGTAATTCAAAATTTTGTTCGGGAACTGTGGCAGTTTTTGCTTGTTGACGATGTTGCTGTAAAGTGCTAGTAAACGATTCTGCCATTGCAGATAAAGCAATTTTATCTTGTGGTCGTTTTGGTCCAGCTAAAGTCGGTTCAAGCGTAGCAATATCCAAACTTAAACTATCACTAAATATCGGCACTGGGCTATTACTAGCCTGCCATAAGCCTTGTGCTTTAGCATAGGCTTCGACCAAGGCAATTTGTTCTGGATCGCGCCCACTAAAACTTAAATAATTTAAGGTTTCTTGATCAATAGGAAAAAAACCACAAGTCGCACCATATTCTGGTGCCATATTAGCTAAGGTTGCTCTATCGGGTAAGGATAATTCGGCCAAACCTGAGCCATAAAATTCCACAAATTTTCCAACAACGCCTTTTTGGCGTAACATTTGCGTAACCGTCAACACTAAATCAGTCGCAGTTGCCCCTTCGGGTAAGTTACCCACTAATTCAAAGCCAATCACATCGGGGACTAGCATTGAAATTGCTTGACCAAGCATAGCGGCTTCCGCCTCAATACCACCAACACCCCAAGCTAATACGGACAGACCATTAATCATGGTCGTATGACTGTCTGTACCGACCACCGTATCAGGATAAATAACGGTTTTGCCATCCACTTGTTTTGACCAAACGACTTTGGCTAAATATTCCAAATTCACTTGATGACAAATCCCCGTACCAGGTGGCACCACTCTAAAATTACGAAACGCTTGTTGACCCCATTTTAAAAATTGATAGCGTTCTTGATTACGCTGAAATTCAATTTCAACATTCTTAGTAAAGGCTTGTGCGCTGCCAAAATAATCAACACTAACACTATGATCAATCACCAAATCCACAGGACTTAAGGGATTAATTTTTTCAGGCACTTGCCCCATTGCCACCATCGCTTCTCGCATAGCAGCTAAATCAACCACCGCAGGCACCCCAGTAAAATCTTGCATTAATACTCTGGCAGGACGATAGGCAATCTCTCGTTTTTCAGTCGTGCTTGATGGGCTTGCCCTATCGACAAAATACTGAATATCCTCCAAAGTAACGGTTTGACCATCTACATGGCGTAATAAGTTTTCTAATAACACTTTTAAGGAACAAGGCAAACGTGAAATATCGCCGAATTGTTCGGACACTTTTGCTAAGGCATAGTAACTAAAAACCTTATCATTTAAAGAGAGAGATGCTGAAAAATCCATTTCAAAAAAACCTTTATTATCACAAATAATTAAAATTAAAAAGCAAAAATCAGACCCGTATCGTTTTCCTATTAAATAAGCTAAGACAATGCCCCACCACAACTAGAACCCTCACCAGCCGTACAACCATAACAATGATCTGCCACACAAATTGGGTTTTGAGTCAAATCAGTATTCATTAAATCTGTTAAATGAACTTTAGCTTGTTGTTGCCACTGCAATGGCAAATCCAGCATTTGATTAAAATCACAGTCATAAACATAACCCAACCAATCCACACTGATTAGGGTTCGACACATGACTGATTTTAAATTTTCCGATTGATACGCCGATTTTAATAATGCGATATAAGGATGAAATTGACCCTTAGAAATCAAGGCACTACCAAAACGTTGAATGGGCATATTCGTTAAGGTATATAAATGATTAAATGCAATTCCTAATTGTTTTAGTTTTGCTTTGTAATCTGCTTCTAATACCGTTTGTGTCGGGGGTAATATGGGATCAATGGGATTATACATGAGATTGAGTTTTAATTTCGGATCTTTACCATACCCTAAGGCATTTAATTGTTTTAATCCTGCGACACTTTGCTCGAATACCCCCTTGCCTCGTTGTTTATCAACATTTTCTTCTAAATAACAAGGTAATGAGGCAATAATTTCCACTTGATGCTGTGCTAAAAACACGGCTAAATCTTCTTGCCCTGACTCACTAAGAATGGTTAAATTACAGCGATCAATAACGGCTAAACCCTGAGCTTTAGCCGTCATCACTAGGTCTCGAAACACTGGATTAAGTTCAGGTGCACCACCGGTTAGGTCTAATACTTTAATCGGATGTTGTTGAAAAAACATTTTTACTTGTGTGGCAGTTTCATCTGACATAGTCTCACTACGCTTAGGGCCAGCATTGACATGACAATGCAAACATTGTTGATTACAACGATAACCAAGATTGACTTGTAAAATTTGCAACTGCTTTCGACGAATTTTAGGAAATTGACTGGGTTCTAATAAAGGTAAGGTTGCTAACATAAGTTTTATTATTGTCCATTTAATGACCAATCATAAGGCAAATCTGCTTTAATTGGAAGATTTAACGGCAAATCCCGCCGATAGCGTCTAATCCATTTATCGACCCCGCCTTGTGCTTTAAAATCTTTGGCAAACCAATGAAAAATCTTAGATACTCGAATATAGCCTGATTTAATCACTAAACCTTTATTACTATTCAAATAATGAGTCACTTGATGGTCTAATTGTTGATCAAGTTTTTCAGCAGTAAATGGCTCTTGTAATAGATCAGGACAACCAATCGAAGCACAGACTAAGGCAAAATGGATTCTTGGCTCTTTCATTGGTCGCAAAATTTTATGTTCTACCTCATCTAAACTCACTATTTTACGACCAAGCCTTCCTGCAGGTTTTTCCCAAACTGGGCTAAAAAAATAACCAATGTCTTTAATGCTATCCACTGGCCAATGTTCTATGACCATTTTCATGGCTAAGATATTATAAGCATTAATATAAAATGCCAGTTTTTCTTCTCTTGTGTGCAAACGATGTAATGGAAAATATTGTATGTCTCGTACCACATTATAAAACAAACTACCTTGCCTTAATTTGGAATAGGACACCCAATGCTGTTGGTGATTATTAACATTTTTTTTTACCACATAATGTCCCAATAACTTGGCGTAGTTAGACCAGTCGGGCGAATCTGCTTCACTGATGAATGAAAACAAACCAATACTCATTAATAACAAGCAACGCATTACCATTATTTTGTACCACAAAATTGTTTCGCTATCCAATAATCTAGACTAAAATAGCGTCCAGCACCAAGAAAAAATAAGGCTAACAACATGACAAAATAAGTCGCTCCCCATTCAATCCCGTTGTTACTGATAACAAAATTCCCTGTTTCAGTCAACCAATCATAATTGCCATGTTCTTGTAAAATAGATTTCGCCCTATCCAAACGATCAATCACCTCATCAATATTTTCATTGGCCCAAGGCGACATTTTATCGGCAACGGCTTGCCAGCCATGTTGCCAATGCACCGTAAAAATCGCTACTAACATGGTAATCATTAAAGGAATCGATACCCAACGCACTCCCAAACCAATTGATAAGGCAATCGCACCCAACATTTCCGTGAATGTCGCTAAATATGCCATTAATGCTGGAAAGGGTAAACCCAAACCCCAGTCAGGATTACCAAACCAAGCGATAATATTCTCCATATCTGACCATTTATTCGTTCCTGCCACCCAAAATACAGGGGCTAAATATAAACGCAACGCGAGTGGTGCTAAAAAATCCATTGCACTGCTTGAATTTAATAAACCTTGTAATCGACATAAAATATTCATCAACTGTCCCTCAGTAAATTACATTGAAATCTTGCCTTAGATAATTTGTCGCACCACTTAGTTCCATAGTGCTATCAATAATAGGATAGCATGGTTGATAATTTTAGATGTTAATCCATAAAAAATCTGCTATAATTGCTGTTCTTTATTTTTTTTAAAATTATCTATGAACCCAGATTTAGATAAACTGCATGCTTATCCGTTTGAACGTTTAACCAAACTATTAAATAATATTGATAAAAATCAAGAACTTCCAAGTATTTCATTCTCCATTGGTGAACCTAAACATGCCGCACCAACATTGGTGTTAGAAGCATTACAACACGCCTTAAATACCAGCAACTGTTACCCGACGACTAAAGGGAGTCTTGAACTACGCAATGCCATTGCGAATTGGTGCAGTCAACGTTATCAAATTACGACTAAAGCCATTGATCCAGAACAACATGTTCTTCCTGTGAACGGAACGAGAGAAGCATTATTTGCCATTGCCCAAGCAGTGATTGATAAAAATAATTTACCGCTGGTTTTAATGCCTAATCCATTTTATCAAATTTACGAAGGAGCAGCCTTACTCGCAGGTGCACAACCTTGGTACATCAATACGGATAAAAAAACCCACTTTTTACCTGATTTTGATGCTATTCCCCAGCATATTTGGCAACGTTGTCAATTAATTTATATTTGCAATCCAGGTAATCCAATGGGCAATAGTTTAGCACTGAAAACCTTACAGGAATTAATTCAAAAAGCCGAACAATACAATTTTGTCATTGCTTCGGATGAATGTTATTCAGAATTGTATTTGCAAGACTCAAAACCACCCGTGGGTTTATTACAAGCGGCTTATAAAATGGGAAATATTGACTATCAACACTGTATTGTATTTCACAGTCTATCGAAACGTTCTAACTTGGCAGGATTGCGTTCTGGTTTTGTTGCGGGTGATGCCGATATTATACAACGTTTTTATCGCTATCGTACCTATCACGGTTGTGCCATGCCAATCGCCACCCAAATCGCAAGTACTATCGCTTGGCAAGATGAGCAACATGTGATTGAAAATCGTCAACTTTATCAAGAAAAATACGATAGTATTTATCCACTGATGAATGAAGTACTAACGGTTGAGAAACCTGATGCCGGGTTTTATTTATGGGTACAAACACCAATTGATGATACCGAATTTACTCAAAAATTATTTGCTAAAACCAATATTGTCGTCTTACCCGGAAGTTATTTATCCCGCCCCTTTCAAGGCACAAATCCTGGTAGTTATTATATTCGCTTAGCATTGGTTGCACCGTTCGCACAATGCTTAGATGGCACACATAGAATTCAAGATTTTTGTCAAACACTATAATTTTTATTCAACACTTAAACCAAAACAACTATTAAGGCATAATCAAGAAATTATTTAAGGAATTATGATGGAAAATTTACAAGCAATTATTGAACAAGCGTTTGAAAAACGTGCCGATATTACCCCAAGAAATGTTGATACGCCTGTTAAAGAAGCGGTATGCCAAGTGCTAGAAGCCTTAGACCAAGGTAAAATTAGAGTGGCTGAAAAACAAGACCAAACTTGGATAGTTCATGAATGGATTAAAAAAGCGGTATTATTATCATTTCGGATTGAAGATAATCATTTTATGAAAGGGGGTTTTACCAATTACTATGATAAAGTTGCCTCAAAATATGCCGATCATAATTCCCGAGAATTTCGGGATAGTGGTGTTAGAATAGTCCCACCAGCAACCGCACGCAGAGGCTCCTATCTTGCTCCGAATGTGATATTAATGCCTTCTTATGTCAATATTGGGGCTTATGTTGATAGTGGTACTATGGTGGATACTTGGGCAACCGTTGGCTCCTGTGCCCAAATTGGTAAAAATGTCCATTTATCAGGTGGCGTGGGTATTGGTGGGGTTTTAGAACCATTACAAGCGACGCCAACCATTATTGAAGATGATTGTTTTATTGGTGCTCGCTCTGAAATTGTTGAAGGCGTGATTGTTGAAAAAGGGGCCGTCATTTCCATGGGTGTTTACATTGGCAAAAGCACCAAAATTTACCACCGTGAAACAGGTGAAATTAGCTATGGGAAAGTACCCGAAGGAGCGGTAGTGGTTCCAGGCAATCTTCCAGCAAAAGATGGTAGTCATAGTTTGTATTGTGCCGTAATTATTAAACAAGTGGACGAAAAAACTCGCAGTAAAGTCGGGCTGAACGAATTATTAAGAGACTAAAACTAAGCACAAGCATACTATTAATTTTCTCATCAATGAAAGCGCATGAAGTTAATGAACTCACCTACCCTTGCATTAGCCATGGCACTCATTGCTCGCCCATCGCTTACGCCTGATGATCAAGGCTGTCAAGATTTATTGGCCAGCAGATTAGCCAGATTAAACTTTCGCATTGAAAACTTAACATTTGGTCAAGTCAGTAATCTTTGGGCTTGCTGGGGTAAAACAAAACCCCTGTTTGTATTTGCAGGGCATACCGATGTTGTTCCCATTGGTTCAGAATCACAATGGCATAGCCCACCATTTACCCCCACCATTAAAGAGGGTTATCTTTATGGTCGAGGCAGTGCCGATATGAAGGGCAGTTTAGCGGCAATGATTGTCGCATGTGAACAATTATTCCAAACGCATGCCAAGCAAATCCAAGGTTCCATCGGTTTTTTGATCACCAGTGATGAAGAAGGGCCTGCGGTTGATGGTACTGTCAAAGTCATAGAAACATTAAAGCAACGCCAACAAAAAATTGATTATTGTTTAGTTGGTGAACCTTCTAGTTCTAAAAAATTAGGTGATATTATAAAAAATGGTCGTCGAGGATCATTAAGCGCATATTTGACGATTTATGGCAAACAAGGACATATTGCCTATCCTCAGTTTGCCTTAAATCCCATTCAAATCGCATTACCTGCCTTGCAAGATTTATATCAACAAGTTTGGGATCAAGGAAATCCTTACTTTCCAGCGACGAGCTTTCATATATCAAATATTACCGCAGGGACAGGTGCTGACAATGTCATTCCAGGTGAATTAAATCTTAAATTTAACTTTCGTTATTCAACTGCCACTACCCACACAAAGTTGCAACAAAAAGTTGAAGCAATTTTACAACAACATCAATTAAGCTACAAAATAAATTGGCGACATTCTGGCTTCCCATTTTTAACAGAACCGGCAAAACTCGTTAATGCTACCCAAACAGCGATTAAAACCATTACTGGAAATAATGCCGAACTTTCCACCACAGGCGGTACTTCAGATGGCAGATTTATTGCCCCAACAGGTGCTCAAGTCATTGAATTAGGGCCTCTTAATGCTACCATTCATCAAGTTAATGAATGTGTCGCCATTAAAGACTTAGAGAGATTATCACAAATTTATTACCAAATTCTGCTCAAATTGTTGACCTAAATTAATCAACACCCGATAGTAAATTAAGTCCCAAAGCTAACACTTAACTTACATTTCACTTGACGTTAACTGACTAATTTTTTTCAACAATTTCACCATATCCACGGGCTTGGTTTCATACTCATTACAACCCGCGGCCAAACCTTTTTCTCTATCACCAGACATGGCATGTGCCGATAAGCCAATAATAGGAATATGACGATATTCCATATTGGCTTTAATCGTTTTTGTTGCTTCCCAACCATCAACAATAGGTAAACTCATATCCATTAAAATCAGATCAGGATTAATTTTTTCTGTCATATCAATGGCTTCTTCACCATTAACCGCAATCACAATATCAAATCCCTTTCGTTGTAAACGCCGAGATAACATATCCCGATTCATTTCATTATCTTCAACTAGCAAAATTTTCATTCGTTAATAAACACTTACTTTTTGTCAATATTTATATTATTTAGTGAAAAACTGTTGCCGAAACTTCACTTCATAAACTTTATTCTCTAAAAATGGCTGAATTTTTATCTTAAAATCTAAGGTTTCTTTATCCGAAACTTTGAATTCTGCCAGATAATAAATCGCGGGCCCATCTCTTACTTCACGCACATCTAAATTTTTTAACTGACCTGTCAAATTAGTAGCGGAAGCACTGATTCTGGAGGCAGTTGGCATATTTGGACTACCTAACACTTTTTTTAACAAAGTAATATTGAGTAAACCTCTATCACTTCCCCGAGACAAACGATAGCGGTGGGCAATTTGAGGTGATAAAGTATCAGTGGTGAACGCATTATAATGCACAATATAATCCCCTAAATCCTGAGATTTTATAATATCACCTGCCCAAACCAAATGAGACATGAGTAATAATCCAAAAAAATAACATAGACGTTTCATGAAAAACTCCTTTAATATAGTCTAATGATAAGTTTAGAATAGTTTAATTTAAAAAAAAGAGTAGTTATGACTTTTTTATCTCGGCAACAAATGTTTGTAATAGTATTACTACTATCAGCTTGCATCCAACATCAGACAATCGATATCAAAGTAGATCACTATCCTATCAAAACCCCAATACATCAACAAGCGATTACTGTATGGATAGAACCAAATACTTTAAACCAAGAAATATTAATTAAACAAACGGAATTCGGAGGCATTCAAAATAGTTGGATTGTACAAGCGGGTCAATTATTAAAACAACATGCCCAAATAGAATTATCCCAGTTTTTTACGGCTTATTATTTTACCACTGAGTTCCCATCCTCACCTGAAAAATCTGACATTTTACGGTTGAAAATTTTAAACTTTCGTTATGACAATTATCAAAGCAAAATAACGCTTAAAGCCATGCTATTTAGCCCCCAGCAAAAAATTATTTGGAAAAATAACTATCAAGCAACGGGAACTAAAATCAAAAAATATGTCATACAAGTTCCTAAAGCAATTAAGTTATCCTCACAATCGGCTTTCCAGCAAATATTTGCGGAATTACGCCAAGATTTACATCATTATTACCATCGTTATTCAAAATGACAAAGGACTGTTTCAATGAACCATGAAAAAGTTATTTTTTCCTTTTTTATTGTTTTGGCTTTAACCTTAAATTTTGGTTTTGTCATAGGCGATATTGATAAGCCTGAGCACCATTCGGTATATTCGTTATTTTTTGCCATTATCATTAATTTAGCGGCAACCATTCTCAAATTTGGGGATCGTTCCCAACTCGGTGCTATGTTGCTTGCAACTAGCCTAGTAGCGGATTTACAATTACTTGCCGCTGCTATTATTTGGGGATTAGCAGAACATGTGTTTGCCGTTGGCTTAAGCCCATTAATTCTTGCCACTGTGGTTGAACTCTCAGCAGGCGCATTAGTTGCCAATGTCATTTCCGTTATTCTACTCTTAATTGAAACCACTTTACTACATCGATAAATACTAACATGACCCAAATAAGTGCTTTAATTTTACATCAAATGCGACAGCCGTTATTACTGTTATTAACCGCCTATTCAATTTCGATTTTGGGCATGACTGTAATGCCAGGTGTTGATCCTGATGGAAACCCTTGGCGTATGAGTTTTTTTCATGCTTTTTATTATATCAGCTTTACAGCAACTACCATCGGTTATGGTGAAATCCCCTATGAACTCAGTGAGGCTCAACGAGCTTGGGGACTGATATCCCTTTATTTATGTGTGATTTCTTGGCTATACGCAATCGGTAAAATTTTAACACTAATTCAACATCCTGTTTATAAACAAGTCATTATCAAAACTAATTTTATTAAGCTGGTCAAAAATCTACATCAACCATTTTATATTATCTGTGGTTTTGGTGATACGGGCATGGCATTAGTAAAAGCGATGAGTGAACGCCATATGCAAGCAGTTGTTTTGGACAATAATCAAGAAGCCATTAATAGTCTGCTATTAAAAGAATATAATATTCATGTTCCAGGTTTACTTGCCGATGTCAATCACCCTAAAAATTTAATCAATGCTGGCATTCAGCACCCTTTATGCCAAGGAGTCATCGGCTTGACCAATGATAATGAAGCCAATCTAAAAATTGCAGTTTCTGCCAAATTATTGCGTCCTAATATTCCAGTGATTTGTCGTTCAGATTCTGATGAAGTCAGTCGTAACCTATCCTCCTTTGACACAGATCATATTATCAATCCCTATCAAACCTTTGCCGAAAACCTTCAAATGGCACTGCATATGCCAGGATTATATTTACTTTATTACTGGCTAACAGGCACACCTAATCAAACCTTAGCTGATCCGCCTTATCCACCTAAAGGTTTATGGATAGTCTGTGGTTATGGACGCTTTGGTAAATATATCGAAAAAACCTTACAACAATATGGAATGTTTGTTACCATTATTGAAGCAAACCCTTCCATTATGAAGGGTGAAAGAGAATTTATTCATGGCATTGGTACAGAAGAAGTTACCCTACGCACCGCAAGCATTGAAAATGCGGTTGCTATTGTCGCGGGTACCGATAATGACAGTAATAATTTGTCTATCATTATGACAGCAAAACACATCAAGCCTGAATTATTTGTCATTGCCAGACAAAATCAACATAATAATAAAATTTTGTTTGACAATCTTGCCATTGATATTTTAATGCAACCAGGAGAAGTGATTGCAAGACGCACTCGCAGCTTACTGACACTGCCATTAGTGTATGAATTTATTTTACAAGCGAAACAACAAACCGAAGAATGGATTAACATTCTAATTAGTCGCATTTGTGCTATCACTAATGATCAAACACCTTATATATGGACAGTAGAAATTAGCAAAAACACAGCACCTGCCATTGTCGAATTATTAGAAAAACAGCAATATATTGCTTTAGGCGTATTAGAACAAGATTTACATTTTCGCCGTCTAAGCCAATACTGTATTGTACTACTACTGCAAAGACAACAAGAATATATTTTATTACCCGAAGCCAACACTTTTTTAGAAATTGGGGATAAAATTCTATTCTGTAGCACCCCACACTTTGAAGCAAGCATAGAATGGACATTAAACAATTCCAGTACCTTAAACTATATTCTAACAGGTCGGGAAGGTTCTGATGGCATTATTTGGCATTGGTTAGATCAAAAATGGCAACAATCAAAATCAACTTAATTGGTTGTTGTAGATAAATTTGTCAATGCTATAATTGAGGCCGATTAATACTTAACAAAGGACATATCATGCGGACACAATATTTTAAATCGCTGACCATCTTACTACTATTCTTAGTCTCTAGTTCTTATGCCAATTGTGGTAACTCAAACACAAGTCCAATTTGGCGACTGAATAATGATTTTTCTACACTCAGTTTTATTTCCATTAAAAAAACCAATGTCGCAGAAGTACACTCTTTCAAAAAATTATCAGGTAAAATCAAGGAAACAGGCAAGGTGTCGATTCATATTCCATTGGCCAGCTTGGAAACTAATATCCCTGTCCGTAATGAACGCATGAAAAAATGGTTATTTGAAACCGATAAATTTCCTAAAGCAACTATTACAGCAAATATAGATTATCAAAGCATAGAAGACCTAAGTCTAGGTCAAAGCCTCAGCACCACGGTTAAAGCCAAAATCAATTTGCATGGCCAACAACAAAGCTATGATGTCGCTGTAACGGTGATTCGCAGTACCACGCATACTCTAGTCGTAATAAGCCAACAACCAATACTCATACAAACCAAAGATTTTGCCTTAACTCAAGGCGTAGAAAAATTACGAGAAATAGCAGGTTTACCTAGCATTAGTCAGGTCGTTCCTGTGAGTTTTATCTTAACCTTTAACTTAACTGAAACTGAATAGGATTTAGGAATAACATTTATGATAGCACTAGTCAAAGGAACGGACAAGACACGTTTGTTTAGATTCGCTGGGTTTCTCTAGGAAAATGATGTTAAATTGTTTATCAAAAACTCAATGCCTGCACTACTCGCTCCATCTGTTGCGAACGTGAGCCTTTGACTAATATCACTTGCTGATCATTTAATTGTTTAAGTAAATATGCGATTAACTGCGATTGTTGTTGAAAATGTTGGGCATTAGTGCCAAAGGCAGTAACGGCTAATTGACTAAGCTGACCGACCGCCAATAACTGCCTAATTCCTTGTTGTTTCGCATAACTTCCTAGCTGTTGATGCAATATTTCCGCATCTTGACCTAACTCTGCTAAATCACCTAAGACGAAAATGGTCTGCCCTTCTGCCTTGGCTAAAATATCAATGGCCATTCGAGTAGAAGTGGGATTAGCATTATAACTATCATCAATTAACAAGGCATTATTCTTCGCTGGTACGACTTGCAATCGCCCTTTGACGGCTTGCATTTTAGCCAAACCTTGTTGAATTTGGCATAGACTTAGATTATGGGCTAAAGCAACGGCACTCGCAGCTAAGGCATTATAAACATTATGCAAACCCGCCAAATTTAATTGAATTTCAATCTCACCTTGTGGTGTCTGTAATTGAAATTGGGTCATCACTTGCAGGTGTGCTAATTTAGTGGTAATCGTTTCAGCAATGGCTTTAACATCAGCATTCGCATTAATACCAAAACTTAACCTTCGATAAGCCTGAGTTAAAGCTAGCCAATCGTCATAAAATTTATCATCGGCATTTAAAACAGCGATACCATTTGGCACTAAACCTAAAAAAATTTCACCTTTGCCTTTTGCAACACCTTCCAGTGAACCAAAGCCTTGCAAATGTGCTTGTCCCGCATGAGTAATCACGGCTACAGTTGGTTTCGCGAGTTGGCTTAAATACTTAATCTCACCTTGATGATTTGCCCCCATTTCCATGACAGCATATTGATGCTGAGAATTAATGCTTAACAAACTTAAAGGTAGGCCAATATGATTATTTCGATTCCCTTGAGTGGCAACCACATTGCCATTTTCACTTAAAATAGCAGCAACCATTTCTTTTACAGTGGTTTTACCATTACTACCAGTAATCGCAATAACAGACAAATCAAATTGTTGCCGATAACAACGGGCAATTTTCCCTAAAGCCTGTAAAGTATCACTTACCATTAACACAGGTAGTGTCGTGGTAACAGCACGACTCACGATGACGGCAACGGCACCTTGTTGTTCAGCTTGAGTAATAAAATTATGACCATCAAAGTGTTCACCAACAATGGCTAAAAACAAGTCGCCTGCTTGTAACTGGCGACTATCGGTGATAATTCTGGCAATGCTTAAATCTTGTGCAAATTTTGGCAAACTTAAGCATTGTGCTAATTGATTTAAATATATCATGGTAATCAATCTTGAATAAAATTATTTATAATATATTTATTATTTTGTTTTATAAATTATTGTTCGTCAACTTCTCTCACTACCCGACCCCCCAATGATTGCAATCGATCATAAAATAATATAATATACCCAAAATTTTTTTTATAGTTAAATAAAAATAACAATAAAAAACTAATCTTTCATAGTTTTTACATAATAATGAACTATTGTTCTATAAAAAAAATCCAAGTTTAAAGTCGATTTTGTGCTTAACTCACTCACTATTAAAGATTTTTTTACATAAATCAAGCAAATATGGAGATATAAAATATAAAACGGAGAAATAATGATGAATCCCCATCCTTTAATCCTTTCTTTAGATATTAGTGGACGCCCTGTCGCTTGGCTCAATTGGCAACATGCTGCTTGTTTATATGTTAGAGAACAAGTAGTGTGGACCATAGGCGATGCGATTTATACCCTACATGGTGGTATTAATCAACAAACTAAACAGCGTTCGTCTTTAGAGATTCATTCCATTATCTCCGTTAGAGGTTCTCGCTCTAAATATCTGTATGATTTAGTGCCTAATCTTAATAATCGGGAATTGTTTCAACGGGATAACAATACTTGTCTCTACTGTGGGCAAGCCTTTCCTAATTCCCAATTAACACGGGATCATATCATTCCGACCTCACAAGGGGGCAAAGATAATTGGGAAAATGTGGTTTCTGCTTGCCGACACTGTAATCAGAAAAAAGGGGGACGCACGCCTGAACAAGCAAATATGCCATTATTAGCGGTACCCTTTGTGCCTAACCATGCAGAATATTTAATTCTGGCTAATCGTCATATTTTGGCAGATCAAATGGCATTTTTACAAGCCCATGTGCCGAAACGCCTGCAATAATTTAATACTAAATTTTGTTTTCCTTGCACTTGCAGGGAAAACATTTTGAATAAATAAGCAATATTAATGCAACATTAATTAATTCATCACTTCAAAAAACTAAAGAATAATGCAATGGGAACAAGACTAATCAACGGTGCGATTTTTTTGCATATCCCTAAAACAGGCGGATCGTTTATAGAAAAATACCTGAAAAATCAAAAACTCATTCAAAGTAAAGCAGGGGGTATGCATGACGATATATTTCGCAGCTTATACCCACAAGACTGGCCTCATAGAGCAAATAATGTTATCACTGAATTACCTAATAAACTAATCAACCACTTTAAAAAAGATGCTGCTCATGATTGGACCACAGGTCCTCGTCCAAACCAACCGACATTAGAATCATTGCCTTATATGTTTTGTTTTGTTAGAAACCCAATCGCATGGATTGAATCTTATTACAGTTTTACTGTCAAACAAAACTGGTATTATTGGAGCAGTGAATATGATTACTATGGATTTTGGCACCCTAATGCGGTGCTCAATGACTTAAGAAGTGACTCATTTAATCAATTTATTGAGAAATTATTAAACAAACGTCCGGGTTATGTGACTGAAATGTTTGGTTGGTATACGACTGCGGGTATTCGGGCCATTGGTCATACTGAAAATTTACGCCAAGATTTAGCCAATATTCTAGATCAATTACAACTTACTTATGACAAAAATTTGTTGTTTGGCATGGAAAAAGTTAATGTTTCTCAATCAAAATCCAATGCAATACAATGGGATCCAGCACTCAAACAAGAATTTATCAAAACGGAATACGCTGGATTTAAACGTTATGGCTATTCTACAGATGATATTTAATTGCTTCTTATTCTCAATTAATAAAGAATACTGTTGACTAATAATCTTGGACACAAAACCTTTGTAGCATCACTTTATATGCTAGTTGCCATTTGGTTAAATCGACTGATTGGTTTAATTAGTGTTCTTATCTTAGCACGCCTATTACTGCCTAGTGATTATGGTATTGCTACCCTAGCCACAATCATTACCATGTTTTTCCAGATATTACTAGCCGATGGTATGGCAGCCTATTTGATTAGAAAAGATACGGTTGATAATATTGATTACAATACGGCTTGGACAATACGAATCTTATTGTTTGCTTACATTGCCAGCATTTTATTTTTTGGTCGTGAGGCAATCGCAGAATTTATGAAAGAACCCAAACTAGCAGATGTCCTAATGGTGTCAGCATTAGGGGTATTTATTATCGGTTTTCGTAATATTGGTTTGGTCAAATGTCGCAAAGAATTAGTATATAAACCTTTATTTTTAGTTGATTTGTCTAAAAAAATAGTGGGGTTTGTGGTAACGGTATCCATTGCAATAACTGACCAAAATTATTGGGCATTGGTGATGGGTCATCTTGCCATGTCCAGTGCGGATACTTTATTTAGTTTTTATTTTTCAAACTATCGCCCGAGTTTTACCCTAGCAAGAATCAAAGAACAATGGGATTTTACCAAATGGTTAATTGCCAGCAATATTACGATATTTTTTAGAAATAAAATCAATGACATTGTCATTCCCAAATACTTAGGGAGTCATGCTTTAGGTTTGTACGCAATGGCTTATCAATTAGCTAATATTGTTTATGCACAAGTTATAGAACCCATTAGTCATCCATTGCTTTCCAGTTTTTCTAAAGCAAAAGAGGATAAACAATATTTATCATCAATGTTTATCAAAGCAATCAGTATTATTTCAATGATTTTAATGCCCGCTTATACAGGATTGTATTTACTTGCAGATGATATTATTTTATTAGTTTTAGGTAATAATTGGCTAAGCATTATTCCTGTCTTCAAATTACTGCTAATATTTGTTACTATCCAGTCTTATATTTTTATGTGTTCGTCAGTATTAACCGCCGTAGGTGCTATCAAATTATTGGCAGGATTAAATTGGTTATTGCTCATGCTTTTATTACCTATTATTGTATATACTGCCATTTATTATGATTTAGAAACGATTGTATTATATCGCACATTGTTAGCAGTGATATTTTTACCCATGTTCTTGCTTGCACTGTACAAAAATATGTGGCTTAACTGGAAAACACTTGCTTTTGCGATTACTCGTACCATAGTTGCGACTGTGATAATGGCATTAATAGTGCTATTCATATATCCTAAACTACAACATCAGCCCATCATGCTCAATTTTATTATAACGGTGCCACTTGCTACCATTACTTATGTCATAACATTGTTATTTTTTTGGATTAAAATGAAGCGTCCTGATGGCGGTGAAATATTTATTCTCGATAAACTTAGCATGATTATGGGAACAATCCCGAAACTATCAAGGATACACAAAATAATTCAACGCATAATGTTTCCACAAACATAATAAATCATTCTAAGCAAAATGGATTTGTGCTTGAGAACGCTATCTTTAGGAATTAAGCAAGTTAAGATAATCAGTTTCCGATAAAATGGTAATATTTTTAGCTTGGGCTTGTTGCCGTTTACTTGCTCCTGCTTTTTCCCCCACAATTAAATAATCAGTACGACTGCTAATACGGTTACTAATATTCGCTCCCAAAGCTTTGGCTTGTTTTTTTAGTTGCTCCCTAGTACCTGATTGCATAGTTCCTGTAAAACATACGGTTTTGCCTGCCAAGACTCGTTTATTACTATCAGCATTAACATTAACGTCTGCCAACAATGGGCTTATGTCCAAATTAAAGCCTAAGGCAAATACGGCTTGAAATAGCGACTGAATTGAGGCTAAACCTGATAATATCTGTTTTGCCGTTAATTCCGCAAAGCCTTCAATCGCCACAATTTGTTCTACAGTTAAATTAAATAATTGTGCGAATGGATAGTGTTGTAATAAGCGTTCGGCATTTCCCAAACCTAAACGCTCAATGCCAAATGCCGCTAAAAACCGCCAATCTTCAATGATTTGTTGCCGACTTTGCTTAAGCTGAGCCATTAAATTATCGCTGGTTTTGTCGCCAAAACCCATAGCCAGCCATTGAGATTTATCCAATAAATAAATTTGACTAATCGAACTGACTTGATTTTGATAAAGTTTTTCTATGGTTGCCAAGCCAAAGCCATCAATATTGCCTAAGGTTTGGAAAAAGTATGCCATACTATGAATAATTTGAGCAGGACAGTGTTGATGATTATGACAATATAAAAAATCCTTTTGCCAACTCACTGCTTGGCCACAACTGGGACATTTTTCAGGAATATCAGCAGTTGCAGGCGTTAATACTTTTACGATTTTAGGAATCACTAAACCACTGCGTACTAATTCTATGACTGCCCCTTGAGCAATACCTTCGGCTTTAATCATGCCATAATGATGGGCAGTTGCTCGGCGAATCGTTGCCCCACTTAATTTAGTGGGTTCTAATTCTACCACAGGCGTAATTTTTCCTGTACGCCCCACTTGTGGTATTACGGATAATACGCTTACAATGGCAATATCTTTATTGTCTTTAAAGGCTAATTGCCAGCGATGATGATGACGATTTGAACCTAAATAAGCCTTAATGTCGGCATCAACGGCTTCTAATACAACCCCATCAATGTAAAAATCCACACTGGTTTTAATATCCTCAATAATGGTAGTAAATTCTGCTAATAACTGCGAAATATTGCCTTGCCAATTGGGTAACATGGCAAATGGCACAAATAAGGTTGCCCCAGCCTCTACCGCTTGCTTGGCATATTGATCCAAAGACTTTTCCCGAATAATACTGGCTTGAAAATTACGCGCATGGTCAAAATGTGAGGCTAAATGTTGTTCAAAATAGCTTTTTTTGACCACGATTTCCCCTAGCCCTTGCCCCCGTTTCCCATGATTATAAACCTTTAATCCTCGTTCAAATACCCGACTAATGTCAGTCCCCCGTTTCCCATCACCACGAGTATAAAGTTTTTGTCCATCATCATAAGCGGCAAAACCATCTAATTTCGCTGTTACTTTGACAATCACCTCATCCCTTAGATTTAAGGTTTGTTGTGCTTGGATTAATTTATTTAACCATTTGTTCACCTCATCTAAATGATAGGCTTTTGCAGTAGAAAACATAGGCTCAGGCAATAATAATTTTTGCCCAGCAAACACCGCACCTTCTTTATCAATACGATTAACTAAGGGGTGGAAAGGATCACGTTTAATCACTTCGGCAATAAAAACATGATCATAACGAGCATCCGTAATAATATCAACGCCTGCACGATAACAGGCATTGGCAATTTCACAAAACTCAAATAATTCTTGATCGGATAAATCAGTCACAGCTAAGTTTTCATCGATAATCGCTAATAACCTTGTTTGACTTAAATACTGTCGTCCTATCTGCTTAACAATGTTTTGTTGTAAGTCAGTTAACATAATATTAGGCAGCTACTTGTTTATGATGCCGTTTGGATTCTAAGTCAAAATAAATTACTTGTTCCCGAAAATAAGCAATGGTTTGATTGCCAACCGTGCTGTGATGTTGATCTAAAATGGTGGCTGAAAGCAATGTCGCTAATTGTCGAGTCGTGCTTAACATTCGCTCAAAAATCACCAGACCATTTTCAATGTTAGGTAAACGCATAAACAAAGTAATACCTTGTGTCGTAAAACCATCCATCATTTCATCAATATCAAAATTTCCTGGTTCTAATAAATTTGCCACACTAAATAATATGGGATGATCTTGATTATTATTTAAATGGTAATGAAATAATTGTTTATCCCCATAATATAATTGATGTTCTTCAAAATATTGTAATAATTTTTCGCCTTTAAAAACTTTATTTGGTTTTGCGACTAATGATAAACTAATAATTAATTGACGTTCCTGGTTGGGATTTTTATTAGTAAAATCAAAATCCCAAACATACTGCTGTTTTTTCTGTTCCATTTCCAATTTACGTTCTTCATTTTCAACCACTTCTTGAAAATTTTGATCGTTAATTTGCGTTTGTATCATGGTTTGAAAATCTTGTTCTGACATTAAATCAACCTCTAATTTTGGTGATTCTGCATGATTTAATATAGAGGAAAAACTTAGGATGTCGTCTTCCAGAACAGGTTCAGGCTTTGTAGCAATAATATTATCAGGTATTTGTGCGGCTTCCTGACTTAAGCAATGATCCCATCTGGCTCGTTGTTCTAATCGTTTCTTTTTTTGTTGTACTTTCAGTTGTTCTTGCTTTTGATACCAATAAATCAAACCAAAAATCATCATAACTAGAATTAATCCTAAGATAACAATTTTCATTATCGCTCCTAAATTTCTAAACCGTTGCCAAGTTTAATGCTTAGGCAACATCAACCGCTAGTAAATAGGAGATACCTGATTCTTTTATGGTAACCCAACTCATTGATTGATCATTGCCATTGTTATGGGGAATAAAAATAGATTGTACCTTATCTGCCATTACTTGCAATAATTGATAAAATCGTCCCACATTTGCGTCATCTAAAGGTGCCTCTACCTTATCCAATAAACAAAAAATGGCGGGATTTAATTCCAACATAAAAAAACACTAACGTCATTACGGTCAATGCTTTTTCTCCCCCCGAGAATAAACACTATTGTTGCAATAGTATAGTCGATTTTTTTGATTTTGCTACTCAGAAATTGTCATCGGTTTGCAATCGCATAGTAATGAATTTGTCATATTATTTGATATAATGGCGAGTTTTTAATGAGAACAACATATGCCAACCGACGCAACAAAAACCTTAGAAATTTTTCCAAACCCCAATCCTGACAGGGATTATAGCATAGAAATTACGATTCCAGAATTTACTTGTTTATGTCCTAAAACGGGTCAACCCGATTTTGCCACTTTGTATTTGTATTACATTCCAGAACAAAGTTGTATTGAATTAAAATCATTAAAATTATATATCTGGTCTTATCGTCAACAAGGGGCATTTCATGAAGCGGTAACGAATCAAATTTTAAATGATTTGGTCACTGCCTGCCAGCCTAGATTTATGCGACTCAAATCAGAATTTTATGTGCGTGGAGGCATTGCAACGAATGTGATTGCTGACTATCGCCATCCACAATGGCAAGCTCAACCCGTGCTTCAACTGCCATAAATATTCGCTATAATTATAGCATGAATACTAATATTGACATTAATAGCAATGATCCCAGTATTGTTGCAGGTCGTTACTGGCATTATTTGGATGATGGGCGGATTCAATGCGATTTGTGTCCCCGTGCCTGTAAACTTAAAGAAGGGCAACGAGCTTTATGTTTTGTACGAGCAAGACAAAATAATCAAATCGTATTGACCACCTATGGTCGTTCCAGTGGCTTTTGTGTTGATCCGATTGAAAAAAAACCCTTAAATCATTTTTACCCAGGAACGCCGATTTTATCCTTTGGCACGGCTGGTTGTAATCTGGCGTGTAAGTTTTGTCAAAATTGGGATATGAGTAAATCTCGACAAATGGATACTTTAGCCGATCGAGCCTTGCCACAAACCTTAGCCCAAGCCGCAAAAAAATTGGGCTGTTCGAGTATTGCTTATACTTATAATGATCCTGTGATTTTTTTAGAATATGCCGTTGATACCGCAAAGGCTTGTCAACAATTAGGTATTTATTCAGTGGCAGTAACCGCAGCTTATATGACAGATCAAGCCAGAGAAGAATTTTTTCAATATATGGATGCAGCGAATGTCGATCTCAAAGCCTTTAGTGAAAAATTTTATTGGAAAATAACGGGTGGCCATTTGCAAGAAGTATTAGAGACCTTAATTTATATTAAACATCATACTAATACATGGCTAGAATTGACAACTTTGTTAATTCCTGATGAAAATGATTCCGAACAAGAATTACACGCTATGACCCAATGGATAGTCGAACATTTAGGCGTAGATGTCCCAATCCACTTTACCGCCTTTCATCCCGATTGGAAAATGTTAGATAAAACTAGAACCCCTGCATCCACCCTATATAAAGCCAGAGAAATTGCCTTGAAAAATGGTATTCGTTATGCCTATACAGGCAATATTAGCGATGTACATACAGGTTCAACCTATTGCCATCATTGTGGCCAGTTATTAATTGGACGAGCAGGTTATACCATTACCGCATGGAATTTAACGAATGGTCATTGTTCGGCTTGTCATACCGCTTGTGCAGGACATTTTGCCGATAAAGCAGGACATTGGGGTTCACGGCGTTTGCCTGTTAGACTACAACAACAGTAGCTTGCTTTCTATTGAATCATCCACCACAATTACCTTATTATTAATAATGAGACTAATCTAATGATGTTTGATCATATCGCTTATCGTCATGCAAGAGCTTGGGGTTTAGCCATCGCCCTAATACCGTTGTTTATTTGGGCATTATGGCAAGATAATGAACCTTCACAACTGCTTAATTCTGAGGCAAGTTTTGGCGTGGTTGAACATATTGCCACAATAGAAGGTCGTCGTCATGGCACAGTCAGCTATTATGCTAGAGTGCGATTAAGCAATAATAAAACCATGGTAATTCCCATTACTCGCCCTATTCCCAAAATCAATGATAAAGTTCCTTTAATTCGCCAAACTTATAGCAATGGTGATCAATATTATTATTTTGACAAAGAAAAATGGATGATATCTGGCCCTGTAAAATAAGCACTGATCCAATAAAACCATAAAAAAACTAAGGAAAATCAATGGCAACTGAAATTGAACGTAAATTTTTAGTGAAAAATGACAATTGGAAAAGCCAAGTTACTAAACAAAAACATTTAGTGCAAGGCTATTTATCTGGCAGTGAACATAGTTCAATTCGGGTGAGGATTTCAGGTGAGTCGGCTCATTTAAATATAAAATCTACGACTTTAGCGCTTACTCGTAAAGAATATGAATATCCCATCCCCCTACAAGATGCCCAAGAAATTTTGGCAGAACTGTGTCAAAAACCTATGATTGAAAAAACTCGTTACTATATTAAAGATCAAGAGTTTGTATGGGAAGTCGATGTGTTTGCAGGTGAGAATCAAGGCTTGGTCGTTGCTGAAATTGAACTTAATTCAGCCGATCAAAAATATCCCCGCCCTGACTGGTTAGGCGAAGAAGTCTCTGATGATCCTAGATATTATAATGTTTCACTGCTTAAACATCCGTTTAAAGATTGGTAATGACTGTAAATTTGGTTATACTACAAAAAATAAAAAATGTAGTATAACATTCATATAACTGATGAACTTTGAATTTTTTGAGCTTGGATTACAAACCAATTATGCGGATTTACTTCGCTACTGTATGCAACCTGTATCTCATGGTCATGGCATTTCTTTTAGTAAAAAACGTATTAAAAACAAAGATTACTGGTATTTAACTGCCAAAATTGGTTACACAAAAGCTATTTATATTGAAAGTTTTAAACGACATGCAAAACCATTAAGATTTATGGATTTTTTATTTGACGATATTGAACCCGCAATCATCCCCTATCAACATGGTATTTTAGTCAATATCCCTAATCCTGCTCGGTTTGCATGACACAAAATCGTAATTAGCCAAAGACGTACCGCAATTGATCGCCTAAAACGCAAAAAAGATTTACTCCAAGCACAGTTAATTATTGAAGTGTTATTAGAAACCCAACCTGATTTACTCGTTCAAACTTATGAAGTTGCGATTGCCTATCGTAAGTCATTTCAAAAATCTTTGAAACAAGGATTTCGTCAATTGCCTGTAGAGGTCGGACAAAAGATTGAGGAGATTGGGTTGGTTTTATGATGCCTATTTTTGCTATGGCAAATAATACCTGTTCAAATCAAGTTGAATTTATTAAACAATGCCTTGATAATGACGTAAGCCTTCCATTTTTTTACCAATTTCATACCATTGCTCGGGTAATAAAATGCTTCTGACTTCAGGTAAAAAATTATCATTTTCTCGGGCAATATGTTGTTCTAACCAACGCCGATAAGTTTGACTGACTTTAATAAAACGCTCGTTTTCACCAATCGTGCTAGGACTGGATAAAAATGCGGCTAATTCTTGCCAAATTTGTTCTAAATCACGATGATCATTTTCTAAAACAGCCAACATGCCATCGACCAAGTAGGAATATTGTTTTAAATAAGGAAACAAACACAATTCCTCATCTTTATGATGCTGAAACATGGCATCTTCTAAAAACATCACCATTTGCTGTATTTTTTGTTGATAATTTGTATCACTCGCAATGGTTTGTTGATAAAATCGTCGTTCAACATGCTTTAATTCACTAATATAATATAAAAAACATTGATGGTAATCCCATAAAACTTGATAACCATCCGCAAAATAATCTTTGGGTTGGACTTGTAATAACATGATAATTCTCTCCCTAATAACTAACCCAATATATTAGTATATTAGAGTAACTTAATCAACTAATATTCATAATGTTCGAGGTTTACGCCGTACAATTTGGTAAGCACGCATGAGATAGCCTAAGGGTGCACTCCAAATATGAACTAACCGTGAAAATGGAAATAATAAAAATACGGTTAAGCCAAAAAACAAATGAATTTTAAACACCCAATCCACTTCATTTAATAAGGCTGACTGAATTTGTAGCGATAAACCACTTTGTACCCACTCCCCTAAAACCAACATCACTGAAGGGTCATTTTCATAGGCATGATGAATAGAGGCAGGTAAGGTGGATAAGCCTGCCAATAAGGTTAAAATCAACCAAATTAAAATAAAAATATCCATAAAGCGACTAGTAGCCTTTACTCTGGAATTTGTTAAGCGTCGAATTAACAAAATAATCGCACCCGCTAATGCCATCATACCAAAAATCGTACCCGCAATAATGGCAATCCATTGGTGGGTTAAATCACTGATGCCTAAACTATGCCATAATTCCACTGGCATGACTAAGCCTGCAAAATGCCCCAAAAATAACACTAATACCCCAACATGAAATAAATTACTGCCTAATCGCAAATAACGCTTGGATAATAATTGGCTGGAATCGGATTTCCAAGAATATTGGGCATAGTCAAATCGTAACCAACTGCCTAATAAAAATACGGCTAAAACAATATACGGATAAATACCATAAAGAAAATAATGTAAATCCATGACTATGCCACCTTTTTACTTAGATGATTGTGTTCTACTAATAATTGCAGTAATGTTGCATATGGACTAGACAGTTTTTGCAAGTTATCCACCATAGTTTGAACCACTTTTAACATAGGATGTAAGAAAAACTGGGCTTCAGTTGCGTCTAAACTGCTGGTATATTCCAAAATTACGGGTAAATAATCCGGAAGTTCTTTAGATTGCGATAAATCAAAACCCGCTTGCTGATAATGCTCGGACAATTCCACTAAAGCCAACCCCCTGTCCCTATCGTCTTTATATAAATGGTAAGTAAGATACAAACAATTTTCTGGACTAAAATCAAAGGTATCAACATAACAAGATTGCCAATCCATTAATGCTTGCGAACCTGCCCAACTCAACCAATCAAATAAGACTTGTTGTTCAACGGAAGTTAAATTCTTCCCCGTTTTCACGTCAGACTGTAATACGGGTAGTGCTTGATAAAGTTCTCGATTAGGATATTGCAACAATAATGAAAGTAATTTATATAACATAGTCCACCTTTAACCTTTATTACTGCTTTTAGGCAGATCAACAAATACCGAAGCCGAACGTTGCTTAGGAAAGGCATTAAATGGATGAGTCCCCTTAGAAGTCCCATCAAAACTAATGCCATTATAACCTTGTAAAGCATAACTATCTTTATTGCGTAATTCTTCATGTCCGGTAGGAATCACAAACCTATCTTCATAGTTAGCTATGGCCATATAACGATACATTTGTTCCACTTGTTCTACCGTTAAACCAACCTTATCTAAGACTTCTTGCTTGGTTTCACCTTCCACATGTTTACTACGTTGATAACTGCGTAATGCCATTAAGCGACTTAATGACTGATACACGGCGGTTTCATCACCTGCGGTAAATAAATTCGCTAAATATTGCAATGGAATACGCAAAATATCTGGGGTTGGCATCATACCATCCCCCTGTGTGGGTAAATTGCCTTGATCAATTTGTGATTGCACAGGCGATAATGGGGGTACATACCAAACCATTGGTAAGGTACGAAACTCAGGATGTAAAGGTAAAGCCACTTTCCATTCTACTGCCATTTTATAAATGGGTGATTTTTGGGCGGCTTCTAACCAAGAATGCGGAATCCCTTGTTCCTTAGCCAGTTTGATAATCTCAGGATTATTGGGATCTAAAAACAAATTTAAATGTTGTTGATATAAATCTTCTTCATTTTCAGCACTGGCAGTTTGTTCAATGGCATCCGCATCATATAACATGACTCCCATATAACGAATCCGTCCGACACAGGTTTCAGAACAAACCGTTGGCATACCTGATTCAACTCTAGGGTAACAAAACAAACATTTTTCCGCTTTGCCCGATTCCCAGTTGTAATAAATCTTTTTATAAGGACAGGCAGAAACACACATTCGCCAACCACGACATTTATCTTGATCCACTAATACAATGCCATCTTCTTCCCGTTTATATAAAGACCCTGAAGGACAGGAAGCCACACAAGATGGATTTAAACAATGATTACAAATTCTGGGTAAATATAAATGAAAGGTATTTTCAAAATCGGCATACATTTGTTTATTGACTTCGGTAAAATTCACATCTTGACTGCGTTCCGAAAATTCACCGGCTAAATCATCTTCCCAATTACTGCCCCAATGCAATTTTTCTACCCGTTGACCATCAATTAAAGAACGTGGTCTTGCCGTAGGGGCGGCTTCAGCTAATGGACTGGTTTGCAAATGCGAATAGTCATAGGTGACAGGTTCGCCATAATCATCAATTTCAGGCATATCGGGATTGGCAAAGATATTAACCAAACGAGTTAAACGAGTGCCTGATTTTAATTCCAATTTACCCTTTTTTAACTGCCAACCCCCACGCCATTTTTCTTGATCTTCCCAATGTTGGGGATAACCAATCCCTGGTTTACTTTCAACATTATTAAACCAAGCATATTCCACCCCTGCCCGATTGGTCCATACGTTTTTGCAAGTCACAGAGCAAGTATGACAACCAATACATTTATCTAAATTCATGATCATGGCAATTTGTGCCCGAATTCTCATTCTTCTCTCCTTAATTTGTCCTATTTGTCCCGAGTATCATTTCAAAACCGCAGGGTTTCGCTGTTGTTCTTTTTCAGGGGTTAACTCTCGTTCTAGCCAATCAATCCTATCATCATCAATTTTGTGTAGTAAGACATATTCATCCCGTTGTGATCCCACTGTGCCATAATAATTAAAGCTATAAGCCAATTGGGCATAGCCACCAATCATATGCGTTGGTTTTACAATGACTCTGGTGACACTATTTAAAATACCCCCACGCTTTTCAGTGGTCGGTGAACCAGGGACATTGATAATTTTTTCTTGGGCATGATACATAATCGCCGCCCCTTTCGGAATACGTTGACTTACCACCACTCTCGCCACAGTCGCCCCATTAGCATTCACGGCTTCTACCCAATCATTATCTTTTAAGCCAATAGATTTAGCATCAACTTCCGCCACCCAAACGACAGGTCCACCACGACTGAGATTTAACATACGTTGGTTATCATTATAAGTGCTATGAATCCCCCATTTACTATGGGGAGTAATCCAATTCAGTCTCAAATGAGGTTTGTCTTTTAATATATCGGGCATGGCTTGCGTGTCTTTTAAATCCACAGGTGGTCGAAAACAACAAAAGCCTTCACCAAAGTCCAACATCCATTCATGATCCTGATAAAACTGGGCTCGTCCGGTTAAAGTACGAAATGGAATATACTCATGAATATTGGTATAAGCGGCGGTATAACTCACTTCTTCTGATTCAATGCCACTCCAAGTTGGAGCGGTAATAATTTTACGAGGTTGCGCTTGAATATCACGAAATCGAATTTTGTCATCCCGTCGAGTGCTAGATAAATGGGTATGCTCCAAGCCTGTTTTTTTGCTTAAGGCTTGCCAGCCTTTATAAGCGACTTCACCATTGGTTTCAGGTGCTAAGGACAAAATCGCTTCACAGACGGCAATATCATCGGCTAATGATGGGAAACCCTGACTGACCCCTGCTTCCATTTCGGTATAATTTAATTTTTCTAAAAATTCATATTCTTCAGTGGTATCCCATGCAATGCCTTTGACTTGATTGCCTTGATCTCGCAATAATGGCCCTAAGGTTGTATATTTTTTATAGGTATCGGTAAATTGGCGTTCAACAACTTTTAAGACAGGCATATTTTTACCTTGTATCGCCTCAATATTATCATCATGTTTCCAATCTTGTACCCCTAAAGCTTGTCCTAGTTCCGTGGGCGAGTCGTGCATTAATGGCACGGCGACTAAATCCTTATAAGTGCCTGATAAATGTTTGGCAGATAATTCGGAAAAGACTTTGGCTAAACCTTTAAAAATCTGCCAGTCAGTACGACTTTCCCAACCGGGATCAACGGCTTCGGATAAAGGATGAATAAAAGGATGCATATCGGTAGTATTTAAGTCATGTTTTTCATACCAAGTTGCGGTGGGTAAAATAATATCGGAATATGCCCCCGTTGAATTTAAACGAAAGTTAATATCCACTAATAAATCCAATTTACCCATTGGGGCTTGTTCATGCCATTTGATTTCTTGACAACATTGCCCTTCCTCGCCGTCTCCTAATACGCCATTTTGTGCCCCTAATAAGTGTTTTAAGAAATATTCATGGCCTTTGGCACTACAACCTAATAAATTAGAACGCCACACAAATAAATTTCTAGGAAAATTCACAGGATTATCAATGTCTTCATAGGCCAATTCCAGCTTACCATCCGTCCATTGTTTGGCAACATAATCACTGATTGCTTGCTCAGAATCAGCCCCATTATCAATGGCTTGTTGGCATAAATCTAAGGGACTTTGATTAAAATGTGGGGCAGATGGTAGCCAACCTAAACGTTGGGCAATAATATTATAATCGGCTAATTGATGACCTTTATATTTGGCTTTTGCCGTAGGGGATAAAAGTTGATCCGCCTCAACTCGTTCATAACGCCATTGATCGGTGTGAAAATAAAAAAAGCTAGTACCATTCATTTGTCGTGAGGGCTTATGCCAATCTAAGCCAAAAGCGATTGGTGCCCAGCCTGCTTGTGGACGAAGTTTTTCCTGTCCTACATAGTGAGCCCACCCCCCGCCACTTTGACCGACACAACCACAGAGATGTAATAAATTCATTATTGCCCGGTAATTCATATCATTGTGATACCAATGATTAATCCCTGCCCCTAAAATCACCATAGATTTGCCTTTGGTTTTAGCCGCATTATCGGCAAATTCTCTGGCGGTACGAATCACATCCGCAGATTTCACCCCTGTCACTGTTTCTTGCCAAGCAGGCGTATAAGCGGAGATTGCTTGATAATCTTTGGCAATATTATCATCCGCAAACCCACGATCCACACCATATTGTGCCACCAATAAATCAAATACTGAGGCAATCCAAACGGTTTCACCATTAATAGTGAATTGTCGAGCCGGGACTTTATGATAATCGAGTTTGGCTTGTTCCTCGCTAAAGTTTGGAAAACCAACCATGACTATGCCATCTTCCTGACCTAAACAAGTCAGTTCAGCCGTAATTGATTGTTGTCCAACTTGGGGTTTTAAATTCCATAAGCCATCTTCCCCCCAACGAAAACCAATAGAACCATTAGGACAGACAAAACTTTGAGAATCTTGATCATAAACAATGGTTTTCCATTCGGGATGATTAGTTTGCTCTAAACTATTGTCAAAATCACTGGCACGTAAAAATCTATCACTAGCATAAGCCTTGACATCATCCAAATCAGTTGAATCAATTGGACGTAATATCACTTGCATGGGCAAATCAGTATATAAACGTGCATATTCTTGAAAATATGGCACTTGCTTTTCAATAAAAAATTCTTTTAATACCACATGAGCCATTGCCATAAATACCGCAGAATCCGTGCCTTGACGTACAGGCATCCATAAATCCGCAAATTTTACATATTCGGCATAATCAGGTGCCATTGCCACGACTTTTGCCCCTTTATAACGCACTTCTGAATAAAAATGTGCATCAGGCGTACGAGTCATGGGCAAATTAGCCCCTGAAACAATAATATAAGTAGCGTTATACCAATCAGCGGCTTCAGGCACGTCGGTTTGTTCGCCCCACACTTGTGGAGAAGAAGGGGGCAAATCGCAATACCAATCATAAAAACTCAACATGGCCGCACCAATTAAGGACAAATATCGTCCGCCCGCTGCATAACTAATCATTGACATGGCGGGAATGGGTGAAAAGCCTGCAATTCTATCAGGGCCATATTTTTTAATGGTATAAATATTCGCAGCCGCAATAATTTCATTCACCGTTTCCCAAGATGCTCTTACTAAGCCCCCTAAACCACGCACCGACTGATATTGTTTCACTTGATCAGAATCTTCCATAATGGCAGTCCAAGCCTCTACAGGGTCTTTGCCTTGTTGCCGATGTTGTTGCCATAAATTTAACAAACGACCACGAATTAAAGGATATTTCACCCGATGCGGACTATATAAATACCAAGAATAACTGGCACCACGTTGACATCCCCTAGGTTCGTGATTGGGCATATCGGGACGAGTACGGGGATAATCAGTGGCTTGAGTTTCAAACGCAACCAAACCATTTTTAATATGAATATTCCAACTACAACTACCCGTACAGTTCACACCATGCGTTGAACGTACAATTTTATCAAACCGCCAACGTTGCCGATAACCCTCTTCCCACTGTCGATCTTCTTCGGTTACAATGCCATGTCCATTGGAAAAGGTTTGTTTGACACGTTTAAAAAATTGTAACCGTTCTAGCAAATGACTCATTTCAATCGCTCCATTACTGTCAATAATTATGCTACTTTAGATGCTGCTAAGTTTAGACAAGCTAGTTCAATGTGAGGACACAGATTCTGTTACCTTATCCATAAAAAAACTTTGTTGAAAAATCGCTTTATGAACATCACCAATACTCATCATACCAACTAATTGATTATTGTCCACTACTGGAATACGACGAAATTTATGCTTAACCATGACTGAGGTTGCTTTCAAAATGTGCATATCAGGGCTAACCGCAATGACTTTTTTAATCATTAAGTCTTTTACTTTAAGATTCACCACATCTTTATAGGAATCCATCATTTCATCAAAATTCATGCCACCAAAATTTTCCATCAGATCTTCCAAACTTGGAAACAAATGATGCAAAATATCTTTTTCCGCAATAAAACCAATAATCGCATGATTATCATCTACGACAGGTAAACCACTAATACGATACAAACACATCGTAGAAACAACCTGACGTAACGGTGTTTCTGCTGTTACCGTTTTCACATTGGTGGTCATAATTTGATTGACTAACATAAAAAATACTCTCTAAAAAAAATAATACTTACAATAAAATGGATATAATGCCATCTATTACCCTACTTTTAAAACAAGGCGTCGAACCTTCATCAGGGGCAATCGCCTGCCCCGTTTCTAAATTAATATTCCAATTATGCAAAGGACAAGTTACTTTCTTATCGTGAACAATACCTTGAGACAAAGGTCCTTTTTTATGCGGACATTCGTCTCTTATAGCAAAAATATCATCCTGTTTGGTTCTAAAAATAGCAATATTACCTGACCGGGTACTCACTACCCTTGCACCTTGTTTGGGAATGTCATCTAACTGCCCAACGTCAATCCATGTTGCCATTGTATTCTCCTAGTAAAATAAAAGAGTTAAGAGTGATGTATCAATAATTTTCATAACCGTCATAATCCTAGCCTACCTGCTTTAATGGCACAAACTCATGCTGTTCCATCCCTTTAGCCCGCTCTGCCCAAGGATCGATTTGGGCATATTTTTGTGAAATTAAAAAGCGTTGATGTAGTGCTTGACGTTGCTCAGTATCTTCGACAACTTGTTGTTTGATATAGCTTAAACCCACTCGTTCTACCCAAGGTGCGGTACGTTCTAAATAACGAGCCTGTTCACGATAAATCTGAATAAATGCCGCACAGTATTCTAAGGTTTGTTCTTCCGTTTCTACTTTACATAGTAGATCAGTTGCTCTAACTTTAACGCCACCATTACCGCCAATATGCAATTCATAGCCAGAATCAACACAAACCACCCCAAAATCTTTAATCGTGGCTTCGGCACAATTACGAGGACAACCTGAGACAGCCAGTTTAAATTTATGAGGCATCCAACTGCCCCAAGTTAATTCTTCGAGTCGAATGCCTAAACGAGTAGAATTTTGGGTACCAAAACGACACCATTCCGAACCAACACAAGTTTTAACGGTTCGCATGGCTTTACCATAAGCATGACCTGAAATTAACCCTGCTTTGCCTAAATCACGCCATACCGCAGGTAATTCATGTTTTTTCACCCCTAAAAGATCAATTCGTTGCCCACCGGTTACTTTCATTTCAGGAATATTAAACTTATCAACCACATCGGCAATTGCTCGTAATTCGTCAGGTTTTACCATACCACCTAACATTCTAGGAATCACAGAAAAAGTGCCATCTTTTTGGATATTTGCATGAGCTCGTTCATTAATAAAACGGGATTGTGCTTCATCTTTCGCTTGTTCTGGCCAAGTTGAAATTAGGTAATAATTTAAAGCAGGACGACAAGTCGCACAACCATCGACAGAACGCCATTCTAAATATTCCATCACTTTACCAATACTGATTAATTTTTGTTGGCGAATCGCTTCTCTTACTTGGTCATGGGTATAATCCGTACATTTACAGATAGGTTTTTCTTTTGGCGTAGCAGAATAATCGCCCCCTAAGGTTACGGCTAAAATCTGTTCAACTAAACCTGTACACGAACCACAAGAACTGGACGCTTTTGTATGGGCTCTGACATCTTCTAAGGTAAACAAACCTTTGTTAGTAATGGCTTGAATAATATCGCCCTTACACACCCCATTACATCCACAGATTTCCGCACTATCAGGCAATTTTGCCGCTCGATTTTCATCGCCATGACCGGAATCACCTAAATGCGATTGGCCAAATAATAAACTTTGCCGAATATCCTGAATATTGGCATTTTCACGCATGAGTTGGAAATACCATGCCCCATCAATGGTATCACCATAAAGTACCGCACCTTTGATTTGATTATCTTTCACCACAATCTTTTTATAAATGCCCCCCGCAGGGTCTTGAAATAAAATCGTTTCAGTATCCTCATCACCATGAAAATCCCCTGCGGAAAATAAATCAATGCCAGTAACTTTTAACTTAGTTGACAACATAGAACCTTGATAACGAGCAAAGCCAATTTGTGCGAGATGATTAGCACAGACTTTCGCTTGTTCAAATAACGGGGCAACTAAGCCATAAACTTGACCTCGATGTTGCACACACTCGCCTACGGCATAAATCCTAGGATCATAAGTTTGTAGGGTATCATTGACGACTACGCCTTTTTCGCAATAAATCCCTGCTTGTTGGGCTAATTCGATATTAGGACGAATGCCGACTGCCATCACCACTAAATCGGCCTCTAATTCATCGCCCCCCGAAAAACGAATGCCTTGCACTTGTCCTTGTTCATTGCCTAAAATCGCTTCGGTTGAGGTTTTTAATAAAAAGTTTAAGCCTTTTTGTTGTAAAGATTGTAATAACATTTGGGCGGCGGCTTGATCTAATTGCCGTTCCATTAAATAGTCCATTAAATGCACTACCGTTACATCCATACCTCGTTGTAATAAACCATTGGCAGCTTCTAAACCTAATAACCCCCCCCCAATAACGATTGCTTTTTTATATTGTTCACTGGCTGACAACATGGTATTAACATCAGCAATATCTCGAAAACCAATCACCCCTTCTAAATCTTTCCCCGGAATTGGAATCATAAATGGCTTGGAACCTGTGGCAATTAATAATCGATCATAGTCAAATTCTTGCCCTTTAGCAGTGCTAAGTTTACGTTGCGAACGATTGATTTTGCGAATAGCTTGACCTTTATGCAAGGTGATATGATTGTCTTGATACCATTGTTCATCATTGAGTAAAATCTCATCAATGGTTTTTTCACCAGCTAATACAGGCGATAATAAAATTCGGTTGTAGTTACCATAGGGTTCATCCCCAAAAACCGTAATATCATACAGATCAGTATCAATGGCAAGTAGTTCTTCAATGGTACGCATTCCTGCCATACCATTACCGATTAAAACCAATTTTTCCTTCATGCATTCAACTCCTAAAAAAACTTTAAGAATTATATGCAAGTTTTACACCAAAGGATTTAAGCAATTATTTTTTATTTTTTTTTCAATGATTTTGCCAATGTAGTGCCATAATTTGCACCATAAAAATAATAGGATTCACCGTGAAACGCACCAATACCGTGCATATTTAACATTTGATTTATAAAAAGTATAATTATATAATAATTAGGTAATATAAAATTATTCAATTGATGACTGAATATTATCAATAAGATTTTTGTCATATTTTGAGAATATAATTAAGACTATAATATTTTTCTAATCAATCATTAATAATAAAGGAGGTAATCATGACACCCTGTGAATGGATGCAACATAAATCCCCATTTTGTCGCTGGATGCAACAACGTAAAGCCCAAACCAAACGCATGATTTTTGCTATTATCATTAGTTTATTACTGATTATTTCTAGTATTACGACTATTATTACTCACAAACACAACTTAAGTCTGTCAATAAAACCCTATACTACCCACGCCCACTCTACTGCTTCATTATAAGGCACGATTATTGTGCCTTTATATCCATGCTTATCAATTTAATTCAATTTTATTTATTTTATTTTTATTTTTTTCTTAAAGTTCAAACCATTACCTAAAAACAATTCTAAAAGTTATCGCTTTGGCATTAATATTGCTTCTAAGCTATTCAAGTTTTTAATTTGAATCAGGAGTAACGAAATGTCTGATAACAAAATCAATATTTTTTCCTTTGAGGGAAAAAACCGAACCTTACATTTTACTTGGGTAGCATTTTTTATTACCTTTGTCGTATGGTTTAATCATGCCCCATTAATGGTCTCTATTAGAGAAGCATTACAACTTAGTGATCAAGAAGTAAAAACCTTATTGATATTAAATGTTGCATTAACCATTCCTGCTCGCATTATTATTGGGATGCTGGTGGACAAATTTGGACCACGATTGATTTATTCCTTACTACTGGCTATTGGCAGCATTCCTTGTTTTATGTTTGCCCTTGCCGATGACTTTGAACAACTGGCCTTAGCACGGTTTTTAATGGGCTTTATTGGTGCAGGTTTTGTCATTGGCATTAGAATGATTGGTGAATGGTTTCCTGCGAAACAAGTTGGACTGGCCGAAGGGATTTACGGTGGCTGGGGTAACTTTGGTTCCGCGGCAGCAGCAATAACCTTGCCAACTTTAGCAATATTTTTTGGTGGCGATGATGGCTGGCGTTATGCTTTAGGCATGACTGGGATGATCGCATTAGTGTATTCGGGTATTTACTATTTATCCGTAAGAAATACTCCTAAAGGTTCTACTTATTTTAAACCTAAGAAAACAGGTGCTATCGAGATGACAAGTAAGGGTGATTTTGTTTTATATTTAATTATGAATATCCCTATGGTAGCAACTTTAGCATTATTAACCTGGAAACTATCCCCTGCTGGCGTCAGTTTATTAGATCAAACAATAACTTATAGTATTTATGCCTTGTTAGTTACGATTTATTTATATCAGGCTTATCATGCGTATAAAATCAATAAAGATATTTTCCATACTGAAGTACCCGAAATCCACCGTTATAAATTTAAGCAGGTTGCTATGTTAGATATTGCCTATTTAGTTACCTTTGGTTCGGAATTAGCGGTGGTTTCCATGTTACCTTTATTTTTCAAAGATACGTTTGGCATCTCTACCGTATTAGCTGGTTTATTAGCCTCTGCGTTTGCATTTATGAACTTAGTGGCACGCCCTAGCGGTGGTTTTTTCAGTGATTTCTTTGGTCGCAAGAAAAGCCTATTATTTTTATTAGCAGGTTTAGCCGTAGGTTATTTTGCCATGAGCAATATTACTAGCGAATGGCCATTAATTTTAGCAGTGATTACTTGTATGTTTTGTTCATTTTTTGTACAAGCAGGTGAAGGAGCCGTATTTGCGATTGTACCATTAGTGCAACGCCGTTTAACGGGACAGATCGCAGGGATGGCAGGTGCTTATGGTAATGTTGGGGCCGTATTATTTTTAACGACCTTATCATTTGTCAGTCCACAAGTCTTCTTTTTAGTGATTGCAGGCTTTGCAGTATTTGCATTAGTAATGATAGCATTGTTTATGGATGAACCTAGCACGGCTATGGCGGAAACTATGCCTGATGGGACGGTACAAATGATTGAAGTTCATTAAACTTAAACAATAACACGATAAGGGCAACATGATTGTTGCCCTTTATTTATGATATAATTATGTCAAAACTTACTATTCAATACTCGCAAACTTCTGATAAAGGTATTAAAGCGGAAAATCAAGATTGTTATGGTTTATTCATTCCTGACAATGAATTATTAGAAACGAAAGGCATTGCAATTGTCATTGCCGATGGGGTGAGCCATAGCGAGAAAGGTGGCGAAGCGAGTCAGGCTTGTGTTAAAGGTTTTCTCCATGATTACTATAGCACGCCTGAATCTTGGTCAGTGAAAAAATCAGTAGAAAAAGTATTATCCGCACTGAATACTTGGTTATACAGTCAAGGTCGATTAATTCATAACACCTCTTTAGGTATGGTGTCAACTTTAAGTATTATTATTTTAAAATCAACCACTGCCTATGTGTTCCATATTGGTGATAGTCGCATTTATCGCTTTCGAGACGGCAATTTAGAACAAATTACCCGAGATCATCGAGTGCATTACTCTGATGATAGAAATTATTTAAGTCGTGCCATGGGGGTTGATTTAAGTTTAGATATTGATCATTGTCGTTTATCTTTAGAAATCAATGATATATTTTTACTTAGTACCGATGGCGTACATGATTTTATCACCGATAGCAAACTAAGACATCGGATTAAACAAACCTCTAATATAAGTAACCTTAGTCAAAGTCTCGTTGATATGGCAAAACATAATCAAAGTGATGATAATATCACTTGCCAAATCATTCAAGTTCTTCAATTACCTTCGCAACAAGCCAATGAAGTTTATCAACAACTGACGGAATTACCCTTTCCACCCGAATTAGAACCTAATATGGTTATTGATGCGTATCAAGTGATGAAAGAAATTTATGCTAGTCCAAGCAGTCAATTATACTTAGTCAAAGATCAAGCCTCAAAACAACAATGGGTAATGAAAACCCCATCCGTTAATTTTTCCGATGATCCTGCCTATATTGAACGCTTTTTATTAGAAGAATGGGTAGGCAAACGCATTCAGTCTAAACATGTTCTCAAAGTGATTCCCTTGCCTCGAAAACGCTATTATTTATATTACTTAATGGAATATATGCAAGGTCAAACCTTAGAACAATGGATGATGGATAATCCCCAACCAGATTTAAAAACAGTGATTGCCTTAGTTGAACAAATTATTATGGGATTACGAGCATTTCATCGTTTAGAAATGTTACATCAAGATTTAAAACCTAGCAATATTATGATAGATAGCAAAGGTGTCGTAAAAATTATTGATTTTGGTTCCACCAAAATTGCAGGCATTCAAGAAATTAGCACACCAATACCACGTCAGCATTTGTTAGGCACTAAAAATTATACAGCGCCAGAATATTTATTAGGCCAAGCGGGTAGTGTTCGTTCTGATTTATTTGCCTTAGGGATTATTACCTATGAAATGTTAAACCATGCCTTACCTTATGGTGATGCCTTAAGTCGTGATATTAACTATCGTCGATGTTTATCGCTTGCTTATACCCCAAGCATCCAACATAATCCTATGGTGCCTATTTGGGTCGATCAGGCTTTAAAAAAGGCCGTACAATGCAACCCGCAAGTACGTTATCAAGAATTGTCGGAATTTTTATATGACTTAAAACATCCTAATCCCAAATTTATGCAAAATAATTTCCAACCGTTGCTTGAAAAAAATCCTTTGGCAGTTTGGCAAGGATTAAGTGGCTTGTTGTTTTTGTTTAATTTGGGGTTACTGTATTTACTACTAGCATAATTACTTACTAGTTTTTACTTTTTTGTTGTAACCGACTTTCAAAATATGCAATGGTTTGTTTTAAACCATCTTCAATTGAAACTTCTGGCTCCCAACCTAATAGTTGTTTTGCTTGCGTAATATCAGGACAACGACAAACAGGGTCATCCTGCGGCAAAGGTTTATAAACTATCTCAGATTTTGAACCTATCATTTCAATAATCATTTTAGCTAAGTCTAATACAGTACGTTCTGAAGGATTACCCAAATTAATTGGTCCTGTAATATCATCCGCAGAATTCATCAATAAAATTAAGCCATTGACTAAATCATCTCTGTAACAAAATGATCGGGTTTGCAAACCTTCGCCATAAACGGTAATAGGTTCATTGGTTAAAGCCTGCATAATAAAATTGGAAACTACTCTACCATCGTTAGGACTCATTAATGGACCATAAGTGTTATGGCAACATATACCATACATTCCACCAACAAAATTTTCTACCTCAGGCACAGAAAAATCATAAACATCCTCGTTTATTTGAAAAGGTTCTATAGCAACAACCCTAGCCCAAGCAATATCATTAGCTGTTTTAGCTTGTAATGTCTGGGTAGCTTGAGATAAATTCAAAATATTATAATCGTCCAAACCTTGCACAGTAATACGTGAAGCTTTAAATATTTTTTCTGATTCACGACTTACTCTAGTTTCAAACTCTGAAGTGCTTCCAATAATACCAAAACGAGATAAAATAAAATTCAACCCTTTAATAATTGATACACTAGAACTATTAAAAATTAACTTATGCCCTGTTGTTTTTGCATCATGATTACCATCACCTTCCCAAAAACCATGCAAAAAATAAACTAGTTGATGCAAAGGCAGCTGTAAAACCCAATTTGGAATGTGCTTTTTAGTACTTAAAGCAACGCCAAACCCAAACACATGTACAATTAATTCGACAATAACCCGAGAACGAATTATTACAGTAGGTTCTTTATTAGGTGGTTGAAAATCACGAATACGACTCTCTATACCAAATAATTGCTTAATCACCCCAATTAATTTGCGTAAAGATTTTATATTAGAACAAAATAGCAATTGGTAATGACTATTTTCACGATAAACAACACATCCTTCTGCTAAATAAAAACCAAGAAACCAAAGAAATTTGTCAATATCTACAATTTTATTGTAAATACAAATATGAGATGAAGGTATAGAAACATTTTCTCGATACTCAGGAAAATCAAATTTGCGAGATAATGCTAAAGGAATACGTCCTGATGATTGATAATCATTGACTATATTATAATGCTGACGAGAAGAAATTCCCTTATCTTTCAACCAACCACGTATATTTGTTTCATTTTGTTGTACCCAATCTAATACAAACTCACCTGTTAGGGTGATATCCAAACCCATCTGGGTCAATTTATCTGAGATTAAAAAAGGTTTTAAAGGAATTTCAGGTACTGGAATTTTTCTTGGTACCGCAATATACTCCCCTACCTGAAGTTGGTGCCCAAAAATAGGTTTTGCCCTGCCATCCTTACCTAAAGTAAATAAACTATGATCTTGAGTAATTTTAACAGACTTCCCCCAAGTTGTACGAACTTTAAAGCCTTGTTTATTGACTTTGTGTTTTAATACAGCAGAAATAGGTCGTAATACCATCTGATGTTGTGAATCAAAACATGGTACTTTAACACCAGATATATTCCATTTTAGATTGTTATAACATTCAGCAAATGTTTCTAAATGCATTATCTCATCTTTAAAATAAATAACGGGCTGATCACCAGTTAAACTATTAAAGATACGTGCCACCTTAATCTCTAAATTATACTGCCGATGATAATCAAAAAATAACGTTTCAGCACAACGTTTCCCCTCATCATAACAAGAACGAATGCCAATAGGATTCACATTGCCCCAATAACTTTCTTGTTGTGGATGACATTTAGGATCCCCATAAACTTCACTTGTGGATGCTTGTAAAATTCTAGCTTTAACCCGCTTGGCTAGTCCTAACATATTAATTGAACCATGAACACTGGTTTTGGTAGTTTGTACTGGATCAAATTGATAGTGTATAGGTGAGGCTGGACAAGCTAGGTTATAGATTTGATCAACTTCTATATATAAAGGAAAAGTAATATCATGGCGAATTAATTCAAAATTTGGATGATCAAGTAAATGCTTAATATGTTCTTTATCTCCTGTGTAAAAATTATCGACACACAATACATCATAGCCTTGTTGTAAAAGTTTTTCACAAAGATAAGAACCTAAAAAACCTGCCCCACCTGTGACCAATACTCGAACTTTTCTAAAACTTTCCATCACCATACTTTTAACCTGACCGCTAAACTTGATAAACGAATTTTATGACTTATGATTGCTATTAAGCATAGAAAATATTACAATTATTGCAACTTTTGTTGTAATTGTTTTAATGACTGTAACAATAGTTCGGCATCAATAGGCCAGCTTAATACCATATCAATATCTTGTTGTTGCTGCCATTCAGAAAACTGAGATTCCACCAGCACAACTAAATATAATAATTTATTTTTACTATGTTTTTTAATGACTGCTAAATCTTCTAATGCTTGATCCATTGGCATGGTAATATGGAATAATAAAATATCAAAACCTTGCTCAGTGGTGAAAGTTTCTAGCATTTCTTCTTGATTTTCAGCAGCCATGACCATTAAACCCCATTGTTCTAATAATGGGGTTAATACTAACAAATGATTAATATCATCATCTAAAATCAATACTCGCATTGGCTGCAATTTAGTATTACTGCTAAGTTCAACTGTGGTGTTGTTATCATCTTTGGCTTTTACAAGCTCAACACTGCTTTGATTATATTCTAATTGTTCTTGCGTACAATCAATTAAATTTTGATCAACAGTATTAATATCGAAGGCTAAAGGTAAATATAAACAAAATGTTGAACCTTTTCCCAATTCACTTTCTACGTCAATTCTGCCACCTAAAAGTTCCGCTATTTGCCAACTAATGGTTAAACCCAAACCAGTGCCACCATATTTACGACTAGTTGAACCATCCACTTGACGAAAGGCTTCAAATACTTGCGCCAGTTTATCAGAGGGAATGCCGATCCCTGTATCAATGACTTTAATCATTAAAGGTCGCTGAGTGTTATCCTGAGTTTGATTACGAGTTAATACTAAACGAATATCCCCAAATTCCGTAAATTTAATGGCATTTGACAAAAAATTCTTCAAAATTTGACCAATTTTTTCCTGATCTGAAATAATAACCGCAGGACAATCGGCATCAATATCAAGTTTAAAAACCAATCCTTTATCATTTGCTAAAGGGCGTAATAAATCAATAATGTTTTGAATAAAATCAACAAGATAAATAGTGCTAATCTTTAAGTGAACTTTTTTAGCCTCAATTTTTGCTAGGTCCAAAATATCATTGATCAAACATAATAAATCATTACCCGCATTATAAATAATTTCAGCTTGTTTTTTTTGCTTGCGGTTTAATTCGGTTTCTGCTTGTAATAATTTAGATAATGCCAAAATTGAATTTAATGGTGTGCGTAACTCATGGCTAACATTAGCTAGAAACTGAGACTTATAACGATTAGATTCTTCTAATTCTTGAGCACGTTGATATAAATCTTGGGTCATTTTAGCATGACTCTGTGTTAAACGATTTAAATCATTGGCTAAATCTTGAATCTCTTTCGACCCCTTCCAAGTAAACACAACTTCACGTTGATGATCTAAAACGCCACGAATACCTTCTAATAAACAATGACCAAATTGTTCTGCTCGCCCTGCTAAAAAATGCGATAATAATAAAATCGTGATAATCAATATAATCACAATAATAAACACTCTGATTAATAAAGTTTGGGCAAAGGTTTCAATTTCAGAAGGATCGACAAAACGCCCTACCCATAACGGCCCTTGATTAGTCGAAAATAAGGGTACCCATAAAATCTGCGCCTCATCACCCGACCATGATGCCAGTTGTCTTTGGGCAAATACCTGTTCTAAACCGGGAAAATCTATAAATGCCGATGCGGTTGTGCCTTGTTTTTCTGATAACACTTGATGCAAATATTGACCATTATTTAATACCCATAAACTATTAGGATGAGCATTGGGTAATCCTGTTAAATCAAGTTTTACCATGACTATCCCTTCGGCTTGTTTGCTATATGCCTTCAAAGGACTCATCATATATAAACGCATTAATGGCTGTTGTTGCTGAAATATAATCGAACCTATGACGACTTCTTCCGCCAATAATTGCATGGTTGACTGGAAATACGCTTGACTAGCATGATTTTGGCTTTGTTGCGTCAACATAAGTTCTCCGCCCATCGTTTCACGCTTTAAATGTAAATACTCATTCCCTTGCGCATCAATATAAATGACCTCAACAACATCTAATGCTCTCGTTAATAATTGGTTAATCCAACGACTAAACCATTTTTCAGAATCGACATCACCTGAATTTTTAGGTAAGGATAATTTCGCTAAAAACGCAACAATTTCCTGACGAGAAGTCATATGCTGTTCTAAATCTAAAAATTCCAAACGCATATTTTGCATATGGGTATGTTGTACAAAAATATGGAGTTGATTTAAAACCAACGGCAAATTTAACACTGTTACGGCTATCATAGGTAATAAACCTAACACAAACAGCAGTAAAAAAATTTGAGTACGAAGTCTTATCACAGTTCATTCAAACCAGATCACTCAATTTGAATCGCTAATGACATGGGGTCTTGTAATAATTTCTCAAGCTCTATTGCTTTCAATGGCTTACTAAATAAATACCCCTGAACCACATCACAACCGTGTTTTGAGACAAAACGTAATTCATCAATCGTTTCTACCCCCTCTGCCACCACTTTCAAGCCAAAACTTTTACCTAAAGTAATAATGGCTTTCACAATAGCCGCATCATCTTCATGCTGGCAAGCATTCTGTATAAAACTTTTATCAATCTTTAAAGAAGATAATGGGAAATGTTTTAAGCGACTGAGTGATGAATAACCCATCCCAAAATCATCAATGACTGTTTTTACCCCTAAATCTCGGAATGACTGTAAATTACTGATAACTTTTTCCGTGTCTAAAGTATTAATGCTTTCAGTAATTTCAATACCCAAATGGGAGGCAGGTAACTTAGTTTGTTCTAGTTGCAAGCGAATACTATCTAATAAATTTGCTTGCTGAAACTGTCGTAATGAAAAATTGACATAAACAATAATATCAATCATCCCTTGTTCCAACCATTTCTTAGCTTGTTGACAGGCGGTTTCTAAGACCCATTGACCTACCGAAACGATTAAGCCAGTTTCTTCCGCTAATGGCAAATATTCATTAGGGGATAAAATGCCTCGTCTTGGATGGTTCCAACGCAATAACGCTTCCACACCAACAATACGATGACGCTTTAAATCAACCTGTGGTTGATAATAGAGTTCAAATTCCTTACGTTGTAATGCTCGTCTTAAATCTTGCTCTAAATCCAAACGTTGATTGACTTTAAAATCCAATACTGGGCTAAATAATTGAAAATTATGTCGTCCTAATTCTTTCGCTTGATACATTGCGGTATCCGCATTTTTCAATAAAATATCCGCTTGTTGACCATCTTGAGGAAAAATACTAATCCCAATACTTACGCCAATATAAAATTTATGTTCCTCCACATTAATGGTATCTTGTAAATAATCTAAGATTTTTTCTGCCACAATACAAGCATGCTCAGGTGCCGCAATTCGAGATAATAATAAGGCAAATTCATCCCCGCCCAATCTTGCTAAAACATCCCCCCGTCGTAAACTTGATTGAATACGTTTTGCCACTGCTTGTAATAATTTATCGCCAACTTCATGACCTAAACTATCATTGATAGTTTTAAAATGATCTAAATCCAAAAACAATACTGCGAGTGGATATTGCTCTTGTTCTGCATTATGCAAAGCCCGATTAATCTCTTTACGAAATAATACCCGATTCGGTAAACCAGTTAATGCATCATAAAACGCCATATGCTTTAATTTATCTATGGATAATTTTTTTTCCGTAATATCTTCAATAATCACAATATAAGACGATTGCTCTGATCTATCGGCAGACAAAGGTGAAAGTGATAAATTCACCCAAGAAGGATCACCATTTTTTTGCCGAATCACGGTTTCAACCGTTAAAGATTCGGATAAATTTTGCTCAAATAAGGAAAGCTCATCACAAAAATCTTGTAATTTTGTGCCTAAAATTTCTTTTTTGTGATAAGCAAGCAAGTCAATCAAACTCTCATTTACCATGAGAAATCGACCTTGATGATCAACATGTGCAATACCCACAGGGGCTTGATCAAACGTTGTTCGGTAACGCTCTTCACTTTCAGCAATTTTACGCATACCAACCTGACGTAATACCCGTTCTTTGTATAACTTTAATGCCACCCGAATGCGGGCAAATAATTCGATTTCGTTTAGAGGTTTTTGAACATAATCCACCGCACCTGAGGAAAAACTTTTAACTAAAGCCTCATTTTGTCGAAACGCCCCCCCTGTAATCACAATCACAGGAATATGTTCGGTTTTAGGATTATTCACAATACGATGACACACTTCGTAACCATCCATTTCTGGCATCATTAAATCCAATAAAACCAATCCAATCTCTAAATTTTTGTCTAAAATACCTAATGCTTCACGCCCACTTTGAGCTAATAATACTTGCTCAAAATTTTCGCTAATTAGCAATGCTTCCATTAATTCTAGGTTATCCATGAGATCATCAACAACCAAAATGGGAATATTGGTATCAACTAAATTATTTTCATTTATTGACATAGTTTAGTCCTTAAATCCGAATACTGGGTACTTAAATAAAACTATCACCAAAATCAAATACCAATAACCTGTTGTACAATATTTTTCACATGTTGTTCCAAATGCTCATCTCCTTTTTGGATTAATTGCACCACTCTCATTTCTAACTCTCGCTTTTCAGTATCAGATAATTGTTTTGCAGTAACGACTATAACAGGCAAATTCATAAACCGCTGTTCAGTTCGCAAAATTCGTAAAAACGTAAGACCATCCATTTCTGGCATCATTAAATCCAAAAAGATTAAATCTGGAACATAGTTTTCTAGCACTTGCAGTGCTTGTTTACCACTGGCAGCAGTTTTTATTTCACACTGATACGGCTCTAATAATGTTCGAAATAAATCCCAAACATCTGGATTATCGTCAACCACTAATACTCCTTCTATCGTATGTGCTGGCAAATGATGATTGAGTAAACTCAACAGATCGTTTTGAGCAACAGGTTTCGTTAATGCCTCAACCGCACCTAAAACTTTTGCTTGATTACGATTGGCAACAATACTAATAATGGCAACTGAAATTGATTGTAGCTCAGGGTCTGCTTTTAAACGTTTTAATACTTCCCAGCCATCCATACCTGACATCATTAAATCTAAAGTAATCAAATTAGGTTGATACTGTTTCGCAAAAGCTAAGGCCTGTTCGCCATTTTCAGCTTGTAACACTTCAACCCCAAGATCAACCATATAACTTGCTAATAAATCCCTGGCATCCGGATCATCATCGACGACTAATACGGTTGCTTTTGTTTTATTTATTGGCTTAATATTCTCAGAATTTATCTCTTGAGCAACGGTAGAAGAAGAAGCAATATTAATAGCCGTTGCTGTTGATGACACTGAATCATCAGTTATAGGCTGATCTAAAGGCAAAGTAACAGTAAAAACACTCCCTTGCTTAGGTTGACTAGTTACCGTTATTTTACCACCTAATAACTCAACAATTGACTCACTAATAGATAATCCTAAACCTGTCCCACCAAAACGTCTAGTAGTACTGCCATCTGCTTGACGAAATGGTTCAAAAATCAACGCCAACTTATCCTCTTCAATACCAATACCTGTATCTTGAACAGCAATGGCTAAAAACGGTGATTTTACATACACACGCACTTCAACATAACCTTTTTCAGTAAATTTAATGGCATTGCTGATTAAATTAAGTAATACCTGACGTAATTTATCAGCATCAGTAGTAATATGAGGGACACTATCTTCTACTTGATAGCGTAATTCAATATGTTTCGCATGTGCTTGGGTTTGCAAAATATCCACAATATCATGAGCAACTGCTACAATATTAGTTAATTGACGTTCAATTGCCATTCGTCCTGCTTCAATTTTAGATAAGTCTAAAATATCATTAATTAAACCCAATAAATGTTTACCATTACGATAAATTTTTTCAGAATAATTTAAATCCTGTTTGGATAAATTTTGTTTTTTGTTTTTAAGCAAAACACTGGAAAAACCAATAATTGAATTTAAGGGTGTTCTTAATTCATGACTCATATTTGCCACAAATTCACTACGCATTCGGTCGGCTTCCAATAATTCTTGATTTGCTTGCTCTAAACGCAAGGCTTGTTGTTGTACCATTTTGTAGGTCAATGCATTATTTAAAGCACCGCCTAAAGCATCGACTAAAGTGTTTAATAAACGGATATTACTTTGATCTAATGAATGCAAGCATCCTAACAATAATACACCCAAACCTTTCCCTTGAAAAATAATAGGAATCGCATAAATACTATGTAAATTCACTTCTGCTAGTCCTAAATTAATTTTAGCAAATACTTCAGTATCAATATCTTGCACGATAATCCATTCTTTACCTTGTAATGCTTGTCCAACTAATCCCTGTTGTAGTTGCTGATGACTAAACTGTACTAAGGCTTGTTTATCAATTCCTTGTTCTGTAATTTTGACTAAATTATCATTATCTAAAATGTAACACTGAGCTAATACCGCATTAGCGACTTGTAAACTATAATCTAAGCCCTTTTGTACAATCGTATTAATATCAACGGTATTTAAACTTTTTAAAAAATTACCAAATGACGTTTGCCATTGATACTCTTGGGCTAATTGTTGATTAATTTGTGCTAATTCGGCACTACTTTGTTCTAAAGTCTGCTGTTGTTGTTCCAGTTTTTGCATTGATGATTCAACTTGAGCGGCCATTTTATTAATCGTAGCGGCTAATAAACCAATGGCATCCTGGCTATGTTCATTTGATCGTTTTTGATAATTCCCCTCTCCAATGGCATACGCAATTTCACTTAATCTTGCTAAGCGTTGGTTTAAACGGCGAATAATTAACATACCGATACTCAATACAACTAATGATAAAAATACGGCAAGACCTTGGATAATAGTGGTATTAATATCAGTAATGCTAGTTAGCACTATCATTACTAATAATACGGTTAATAAGGCTAAAAGTACCCATGTCAAAGGTCGCATTCGATAAGCTGAAGTCATCATCATGCCATTCCCAACAACTGACGAATAGGCTCAAGCAACATGTTCTCATCTTCAAGTGGTTTGCTAATATATTGATCAAACCCCGATGCTAAAAATTTTTCTTTATCCCCTTTCATGGCATGAGAAGTTAAAGCAATTACTGGAATATGCTGCCATAAAGTATTCGATCGAATTTTGTGAAGTAACTCAATGCCATTCATATCGGGTAAAGAAATATCACATAAAATTAACTCAGGCAAGGGATGAGCTGTTAAGGCATCTAAGGCAGTAAAACCATCTTCATAGCATGCTAAATGGTACTGATCTTCTAAAAAGGCTTGTACTAATTCCACATTATCAGGATTATCTTCCACTACCATAATTGTTGTCATCCCTAGCCTCTCTCATCACTTGATACTTAATAATAAGATAGACTAATTTCAATAAAAAAGCCTATTATTAATTGGGATTATAATGATGATTACTTATTTGACTGCGCTTTGCTTTTGTCAGGATGATTCACAAATTCTTCAGGATTTGAAGGAATTTTTTGGTAGTGATTGGGTTTTTCTGTGGCATGATAGAATTGTTTGAGTTTTTCAGTTCTTCTATCAATATCCTCTAATTCCCGTTTTAATTGCTGGACTCTATCGGTAAGTTTTTGTTTTTTTTGTTTAAGTTTCTTAGAACGTTCAATTTCTTGGGCATATTTTTGTTTCACTTCCGCAATCGTTGCCCGAATTTCCTCTAGTGTTAGCGTTTTTAATTCAGTCTCTGCTAACAATAGTTGGGAAAAAATAGAAAGAAATAGACTGGAATAAATTAGAAATAGATAAGAAAAACCAATTTTTTTCATGAAATAATCTTTATTTTAACAGAGCTATCTGTACATTATAGCCCTGTTAAAACCAAGTTATCTACCATCAGATAATCAGATAATCGACAACTTATTTTTTGCTACTACCACATTTGCCTTCGCCACATTTGGATTCGGTCGATTTGTTGTGAGAGCTTCCACATTTGCCTTCACCACATTTAGATTCCGTGGATTTGTTATGAGAGCTTCCACATTTGCCCTCACCACATTTGGATTCCGTCGATTTGTTGTGAGAGCTTCCACATTTGGATTCCGTCGATTTATTATGAGAACTACCACATTTAGATTCCGTCGATTTATTATGAGAACTACCACATTTAGATTCCGTGGATTTGTTATGAGAGCTTCCACATTTAGATTCCGTGGATTTATTATGAGAACTACCACACTTAGACTCACCACAAGACCCTTCGCCCGCTACCATATAACCACTCGATAAGGAAGTCATAGCAAATGGATTAGCATTGCTATCGGCAATCGCAGTCGCAGATAAAGTTGAAATCATTGCAGTACCAACAGCTAGGGCTAAAGGTTTCATATTTGTTTTTTTCATCAATGTCTCCTCATTAAATTTTAATGCGTTGTATAATGTCAATACATCGACTTAGATTAAATTATCAATACCTATCTATGTCCATGTCCATGTCCATCACTAAGACTCATCATTTTTGAAAAAGTTACAAAAAATAAAAAAAATATATTAATCAGTTGCCATTAGGTTTTATGTTGGTATTCACATAAATCATTAATAATACATTGTGGACAGTTGGGTTTTCTCGCTTTACATACATAACGTCCATGCAAAATCAACCAATGATGAGCATATTGTTTAAACGGTTTAGGAATCACCTTAAGTAAAGTTTTTTCGACATCTAAAACTGTTTTACCCGGGGCAAGACCAATACGATTGGAAACCCGAAAAATATGGGTATCAACCGCCATAGCTTCTTGACCAAATGCCACATTTAAGATCACATTAGCGGTTTTACGACCAACGCCAGGTAATTTTTCCAGTGCTACCCGAGTTTGGGGAACCTTACCTTGATGTTGCTCTAATAGCAGTTGGCAAGTTTGCAAAATAAATTTCGCTTTATTATTAAACAAGCCAATCGTTTGAATTTGCTGTTTTAGTTTTTGCTCACCCAGCTTTAATATCGCCTCTGGCGTATTCGCTAAGGCAAATAGCTTTTCTGTCACCTTATTCACACTTTTATCAGTCGCTTGTGCCGATAATATGACCGCAATTAATAATTCAAATGGGGTTTGGTAATTTAATTCAGTTTTAGGATGCGGATTTTGTTGTTGCCAACGAGAAAAAATTTGCTGACCTTGTGTTGCATTCATTGTTAACTCATAATAGTGAATGAATTAATTATATCAGTTTTTTAGTCAAAATCTTGCAAAAAAAACTGTTCTATGATATTGAATATAAAAAAATTAGTAATTTTTGTAACTATTCTCATAGGCTTTACTATTTACCTTAACTTCAGGAAATTGATACGATAAAGCCGTAAAAGTTGCTAAAGAATCACCTTTAAGATAGGCATTAAAAAATTTCAAATGAAATTGATTCGTAATTTCTGCCACATATTTTGGATTCGTATAACCAGCACCTAACACAGCTCTAGGTAGCCAAGGCAAGAAATGCTCTAACATAATAGCCACATCAGAATAGCTAGTATGCCCAGTCCCTGCAATAACCGCAGAATACGCATCGCCTGTATCTAAATTTTTCCATAAATTCCAATAATCAATATTCTCAAAGGCTTTGACCGAACGCATAATTAATACAGGTTTGCTCGTTCCCTGTTCAATAACATCACCATGAGGAATACCATCCATATTAGCACAAGCTCTCACCCTTAAATCTTGAGCACACATTTGCAAGCCTACGGCCCCCCCTAAAGAATGACCAAACATACCAATTCTTGACATATCCATTTGACATTCCCACATACTATGCTCAGTTTCCCCACGATTTAACATTTCTAAATAATCTAAGACAAAGCTGATATCATCCACCATCACATGAAAACCGTCTTCAATCATTTGCTTGATTTCATCTGCGGTTAGTTCAGACGTATTTAAAGGACCAACACTACGACCATCAGGAAAAATGGTAATACCAGAAATATAGGGATGATTCACCGCAACGACAATATAACCATGACTCACTAAATCCTCAATAAAAGCAGCATAACTAGATGTAATATAAAACAAGCCAGGTGAAAATAATAATACTGGGAATTTACCTGTCGCAATTGGCGCAGCTTCTAAACTATTCGGACGAATTTGCTCATTGGAATCTTCGGGTAATTCAAATACATTGCCAAGATAAAACGCATTAATCATCCAGTCATAAGATTCCGCATCCATGTAGTCAGTTGGTGTTCCTACCGCATCTTGCTCAATGGGGTACCATACCCGTAACATTAATTCTCTTGGTCCAGTTTGCCCCGATTCGGCATACGTTTCCTGGCGACTATTATCTTGGACATGAATATTGGTGGTACCCACACAATACGGTCCAGTCAATGACGGCAATAATGAACCAGAACGACTGGGACAAACGCCTTGGGGAGGCATCACTAAATTATAACTCCCACATTGTTCCAAAATAGGCGTGGCGTGTTCGAGTTCGAGTTCCCATGCTTGCCAAGGTGTTTTTTCACGTTTGGCTTGACGCCAGTTTTTTACTCGCAGTCCAATATCATAGGCTTGCTCATCAACGGTAACCGTTGGCAACCATACCATACCTGTTTCTAAATTAAAAAGGGGCAGTGCTTGATCCTGAGGATTTGGAAAACTTGAAAAATTGGCATTACCCACGGTAAATGTCCATTGTTGCCAATCACTATCGGCAATATCAACCGCTTGTAAATCTAATTGATATTTTCCCCAACCAATTTCAACATTCGGGATATGAATTTCGCCATTCACTGTATCCAAAAAAACTTCTGCTTGAGCTTTCAAGCCAAATAAACTTATGATTAATAACCAACTGATAAGCAAACCTTTCATACAACTATCCTTAATCCACAAAAAAAATAGATGCCTACCACAAAGTAAACACCCACATAACTCATCCCAGCCAGTCATCAACACCATTAGAATCTAATAATATGATTATCTAATTCAGAGTAGCATAGCACAGAAAATATTTTTTTGCCATCTTTAAAATGATTTTATTTGTTGAACTCGACACTCACTGGCAATAACACTGTGAAAACACTGCCCTTATCTAACTCGCTATCCACACTAATTCTGCCCCCCATTAATTGGCAAAGATGATGACTAATCGCCAAACCCAAACCTGTGCCACCATATTTATGGGCAATTTCTTCTGAAGCCTGCTTGAAAGGTTGAAACAATGTGTTTACATGCTCAACACTAATACCAATCCCCGTATCTTGAATTTGAAATTCAAAGCCATCCCCTCCCCTAAATCTTATCTTTTTAACCATTAAACTAATCGTACCTTGCTGGGTGAATTTACAGGCATTACTTAATAAATTAAACAAAATTTGGCGTAATCGTGTGATATCAGCCACCATTTCCCCTAAATCACCAAACTGATAATGTAAGCGATTCCCTTGTTTTTTTACTAAAGGCTCAATGGTTTTTAAAACATCAATTAATACCACTTCTAAATCAAATTTTTCAGGATGAAATTCCACTTTTTCTTGCTCAATTTTCGCTAAATCTAAAATATCATTGACCAAAGTCAACAAATAACGCCCTGCTTGATTAATTCTAGCCAAATCATTGCCATACTCAAGATGACCTTCTTCTTCCGTAATTTCTCCCAACATTTCACTATAGCCTATAACGGCATTCAGTGGTGTTCTTAATTCATGGCTCATTCTCGATAAAAAAGCACTTTTCGCTTGATTAGAAGCCTCTGCGACTTCCTTGGCTACCCTTAACTCTTCTTCCATTAATTTACGTTCGGTAATATCTTCATTCACAGACACCCAAACCATACCATATTCAACATGCTCAAAAGAAGAAATATTCACTCGACACCATAAAATAGATCCGTCTTTACGCCGATTTTCAATTTCTCCTGTCCATTTTTTATGTTGTTCCAAGCCCTGAATAATATGCTGAATAATTTTTTGGCATTGTGATTCATCATAAGTACTTAATATACTGGCAGGTTGCCCAATAATCTCAGTGGGTGTATAACCAAATAATTTTTGAAACCGAGGATTCGTATAAACAATCACACCATCGTCTGCTCGAATTAAATAGACTGTTTCAGCCATGTGTTCCAAGATTTCTTGATATAAGCGTAGTTCTTCCTGAACAACTTCTTTGGCTTGGATTTCATTTTCTAAAGTTTGATTTGTTTGTTGTAAAGCAATGGTTCTAGCATCAACTCGCTGTTCTAATTCCCGATTGATTTGTTCTAACTTTTGATTGTATTGATATAACAAGTCATGACTCGCTTTATCAACCGAATTAATCAACTCTTTAGGTTCACATAATTTCTCAACAAAGGCAAATGCCCCTAAATTCACGGCATCTTTAGCCGATTCAAAACTACCATATCCCGTATAAATAATGACATTAATAACAAAAGGTAGGGTTTTGATTTGAGCCAGCAAATCAATGCCTGTCATGGTTGGCATTTTTAGGTCCGTTACCACAATACCAATTTCCTGACTTTTAATATACTTCAATGCTTCATGAGGTTTATTGCACACTAAAGTGTGATAATCTCTGGATTGCAAGACATCGACAACTGCCTCAACTTGCATTTCATCGTCATCAACTAATAACACGCTTTTACTACGTTTTAACTCATTTATAGTATCCATTACAGTTATATTTTTTCATCAATCAGTTTGTAAAGGCTTTATGCTAGGCGTGAGTAAATCTATCACGGCTTCTTGTTCAGCCTTAGGGGTTTGAGTGAGTGCTTGAATAAAAGTTGATTTGTCTAAAATCTCTTTCTTAGCTTGAATCATTGGATAATTTGTATATTGTTTGGGTAACCATTGATAAGCATCGGAGTTAACAGTCGCATAATTCAAATGACTTGCGATTCTAGCGGCATTTTTAGGCTGATGTAAAAAATTAATCCATGCCATTGCCAATTCTTTCTGTTTAGATTTACGACTGATCACAAGACTATCAATCCATAATAAACTGCCTTCTTTGGGAATAATATAATGCAAATTCCCCTGAATTTGCCATGTAATCGCCGTTTTATTCCAAACCAATGCCATCCAATACCTGCCATCTATCAATCCTTTAAGTATAGACTGAGAATCCAATAATTTTGGAAAATATTGCTGAAAAATTTCAAATAATTTTTGCCATGCTTCTGCCTCAGTATTCATATTCAATGCTTTCAGGCCTAAACCTATGACAATAGGACGGTCATTTAACATAACAATTTTATCCTGATAAGAGGACTTAGGTTGATATAATTGCTGCCAGCTATTAATAGGTTCCACAATTAAATCGTCGCGATAAACAATGCCAATCGTCCCCCAACACAACGGCACGGAATAAAATTCCGTGTACTCATGACTAGTACGCCAATCATTATCAATGTGGGTTAAATTAGGAATATTCTCAGGAGGTATCGCTGATAACCAACCTAAACGAAAATATTCGGGAACCTTATGAGCGGCAACAATGCTAACATCATAGCCACCGCCTTGATTATCAACTAACCATTGTTGTTGCTGTAATGGATTTTGATAATATTTTGACTCAACTTTCACCTGATGCAATTGTTCAAATTCAGTCATTAAACTGGTAGGAATATAATCATTGGGTTGTAATAATACCAAGGTCTGCTCTGTCGCAAAACAAGGTACAATGCCCATTAATAACAGTAATATAAAATAAAACATTAATTATTCCTTATCCTCTAGCTGTTGTAATAATTTATCCAAATCTTCTCCTGACAATTGTTGTAGTTGTTGTTCATTTAAATCAACCGCAATACTATCCTTTGCCTGTTGTGCCTGAGTAATTTTATCCGCTAAACTTGCAATAGTAGGATTTTCAAATAAGGCACTGACGGCTAAATTCACCTGCCATTCTTGTTCAATCGCCATCATTAATTGCGTCGCATGTAATGAATGGCCACCTAAATGGAAGAAATTCGTTTGCACACCGATTTTTTCTTGTTGTAATACTTGTTGCCATAAAGTCAGCAATTGCTGTTGTAATGGATTTTGAGGCGCAAGATATGGCACCTCATCCATTGCGTCAATCTCAGGTAAAGCAGTCTGATCCAGTTTGCCATTGGGTGTGATTGGCAATTTATCTAATGTAATAAACATTTGTGGAATCATATAATGGGGTAAATAATGTTGTAAATGACTTTGCCATTCCACTGCTGTTGCGGTGCTTACAATATAAGCGACTAATATTTCATTATTTTTGACTAAAACAATGGCATCATCAACCGCAGGATGACCTTTAATCACACGGGCAATTTCACCTAATTCAATCCGATAACCTCTCAGTTTTACTTGTTGATCGGCTCTCCCCACAAATTGCAACTCACCATCCTCCCGCCAATAAGCGAAATCACCACTGCGATATAACAATGGTGATAATTCTGGGGTTAAAGGATTATTTACAAATTTTTCTGCGGTTAATTCTGCTTGATTAATATAACCTTGAGCCAAACCAAGGCCCCCAATATAAATTTCACCAATGACACCCACAGGGACGGCTTGTTGTTGTGAATCTAATAAATAAATTTGACTATTTTGGACGGGACGTCCAATGGGTGCATGGCGATTCATGCTAGGAGACGCTGACATTGGGACACAATATAAACTCGCACAAATAGTGGTTTCAGTAGGACCATAACCATTAATAATTTGCAGTTTACTCAAACGCTGTTGAATTTTTATTAACAAGGATTCCGCAATAGGCTCGACACCAACCAATAAGCGTTGTAAATCGCAATCATGTTGTTGCAACCATTGTTCAAACTCAACAAGAACAAAAGGTGGCAAATAGGCATGATGAATGTCATATTGTTGGAAATAGTTAAACAGGGCAACTGGCTGAGTTTTAATCGCCTCTGGAATAATATGTAAACAGCCCCCTGTTGTTAATGCCGAAAAAATTTCATAAATTGACACATCAAAATTAAAGCTGGTCCATAAACTACTGTTTTGCTTGGGATATAATGCGTGTTTTTGTTGCAAATCATCCAATAAATTCACCACCCCCACTTGCTTCACCATCACCCCTTTTGGCTGGCCAGTAGAACCTGAGGTAAACAAAATATAAGCTAATTGCTGAATATCCTCACTTACCGCTGGCATGGCTTGATAATGTTGGTAATCTAAATCGTCTAAATTTAAACAATCACCTTTAAAATCTTGCCATAGCGCGGATAAACTTGATTGAGTTAATAAAAACTGAGCATTTGCCTCGCTTAACATAAAATCTAAGCGTGGCTTAGGATAAACAGGGTCTAAGGGCAAATATACCGCATTGGCTTTTAAAATTGCCAAAATTGCCACTATCCAATCAATATGACGGGGCAAACATACCGCAACAGTTTGTTGGGCTTGTAAACCTTGTTGCTGTAGTATTGTTGCTAATTGTCCTGATTTTTGCGCTAACTCATAGTAAGTATATTGATGCTGTTGATCTTTAACGGCAAGGGCAAACGGAAGTTGCTGAGCCCAATTTGAAAACTGCACTTCTAAACGAATAGGGTCAAAATCACGCCATTGCTCATTCCATTGCCATACCACTTGATGACGTTCTTGTGAATTAATAAACTCAATCTTGTCAATTAATTGTTGTGGCTGTTCCAAAATTGCTTGTAGTAATTGTTGCCAATGCTGTAATAAGTGTTGCATGCGATTACTAACAAAAATATCCGTATTATATTCTAATTCCCCCACTAAACCTTGTTCTTCTTCCCATAATTCAAAACTTAGATCAAATTTTGCCGTTTGGGTGCTAATATCAGTGATGGGGTTTAAGCTGAATTGCTCAGTCGCAAAGCCTTGCGTTTGTACCGTTTGCAATACCAACATCACTTGAAATAAAGGGGAATGACTGGGGTCTCGATTGGGCTCTAAAGCCTCAACTAATTGTTCAAATGGAATGTCTTGATGAGCATAAGCACCAGCACACACGACTTTCACCCGTTGTAATAAGTCTATAAAACTGGGATTGCCTGCCAAATCCGTACGCATGACCAAAGTATTCACAAAAACACCCAACATGGATTCTAATTCTAGTTGTGGTCGCCCAAGCACAGGCGTGCCAACCGCAATATCAGTTTGACGACTATAACGATATAATAACAACTGCAAACTTGCTAATAATACCATAAACAACGTTACACCCTGTTGTTGTGCTAATTGTTTTAACGGTAAGGTCAATGTTGATAAATCAAAATGTTGACGCTTGCCTTGATAACTTGGGCTGGCAGGTCTGAGTTTATCCGTAGGCAAGGCCAATACTGAGCTTTGTGCTAACGTTTGTTGCCAATAATCTAACTGGCTTTGTAAGACTTGCCCCTGCATCCATTGTCGTTGCCATAAAACATAATCACCATATTGTAATTCAACCGCAGGCAAGGGATCAGGTTGCTGTTGACAGATAGCTTGATAACTTTGACCTAATTCATTTAAAAATAAATTGACTGACCAACCATCCATAATCAAATGATGCCAAACAAATAACAAGCGTTGTTGTCGTTGCTGTTGTTCATCTTGCCAATGATAATACACCACTCGCCATAATCCTGCTTGGCTTAAATCAAACGCTTGCACGATTGCTTGATTAATCGCCATTTGGCAATCTTGTGCGGTGCTTGCAATCGCAGTAAAAGGTAATTCAAGTTCCGTTACCACTTGTTGCCAAATTTGCTGTTGTTGCCAAACTAATTGTGTGCGTAAAATATGATGACGTTGTAATAATCGTTGTAAGGCTTGTTGTAAATAATCTTGATTTAATGACCCCGTCACATTTAATAACAAAGGAATGTGATAACTGGCCGTATTTAATTTAAATTGTTCAAAAAACCAAATTCGATATTGGCTGTAGGATAAGGGATATAAGGCTTGTAATGGCTGTGCCTGTAATTTTGGGGCTTGCAGTCCTTGTTTTTTTAAGACAGCCGTTTCCACTTGCGTGGCAAATTGCTCTACGCTTGGATATTCAAATAACAAACGCAATGATAATTCCACGTCTAATTTGTCTTTTAACTGGTTAATCACTTGCGTAGCCAGCAAGGAATGCCCCCCTAATTCAAAAAAGTTATCGGCTAGACCAATTCTGTCAAGCAATAATAATTGCTGCCAAATCTCTGCGACTTGTTGTTGCAAAGGTGTTTCCAAGGCAACAAAATCGCTAGGTTGGTATAAATTATCCGACTTATCAGGCTTAGGTAAGGCTTTACGATCAATTTTACCATGACGATTTAAGGGCATGGACTCAATAATCAGACAAGCAGAAGGAACCATATAGGCAGGTAATTTACGTTTAAGTAACGATTTAATGGCCTGAAGAGTCAATTTGCGTTTTGGCTGTAAACTGACATAGGCCACTAAATAAGACTGATTGGGTTGATCTTCTCTTAGTAATACGACCGCTTCTCGAATAGCAGAGTGTTGATTAAGCACGGCTTCAATCTCGCCTAAGTCAATACGATACCCTCTTAACTTGACTAAATGATCAACCCGTCCAAGAAACTGTAATTGCCCATCCGAACGATAACGCACCATATCACCACTACGATACATACGCTCATTAGGATCATTGCTTAAATAATTCGGCACAAAACTTTGCTCAGTTAATTCTTGATCGCCGAAATATCCCGCACCGACACCAATTCCAGCAATACATAATTCCCCTGGCGCCCCAATAGGGACAGGATCTAAATCTTGATTCATGACATAAAGTTGCACATTAGCAATCGGTCGCCCAATCGGAACAGGCAATTCTTGATACCGCTGTAAATCTTCAATTTTAAACCATGCACACACATCGGTACATTCGGTAGGACCATAAGTGTTCACGAGTTCCACAGAAGCAGGCAAACGCTGAATTAAGCGATTGACTTTAATGGCTTCGCCCCCTAAGATCACTGTCAGCAAACTACCAAAAGTATGATTGGCTGCCGATTCCACAATAGGATATAAGGTGCTCGGCGTACAATTGAGTCGAGTAATACCACACTGTTGAATCCGACGACTAATTAACTTAGGTTCATAAAATTGATGCGATAAATGCAGTTGCCCTCCCGTTAACAAGGGAGCAAATATATTTTTCTGGGTTAAATCAAAACTTAGTGAGGATAATAATAATATTCTATCCTTAGCATTAAATTCAAAATGTTGTAGATACCATTGTAATAAATTATTAAAGCCTTGATGATACACAGCAACAGGTTTCGGTTGCCCCGTAGAACCTGAGGTAAAAATAATATATAACAAATCTTTGGCTTGATTGATCAAAGCCAGATTATCCACTGACTGTTGTACGAGTTTATCTTGAATGCTACTTAGCTTAAACCAATGATTAACGCTTAAATCCAATTCGGTATCACTGATAACACAGTTGACTTTTGCCAAATCCAACATTAATTGTAACCGTTCCACAGGTAAACTTGGATCCAAAGGCAAATAGACCCCACCTGCTTTAATTACGGCTAAAATCGCAATAATGCTTGATAAACTAGGTGAGAAACAAAGACCAATCATACGATTATTGACCACCACGGTATTCACTAAATAATGGGCGAGTTGATTGACTTGTTGGTTTAATTGCTGATAACGCAAACTGGTTTTACCATCGGATAGGGCGATGGCATCAGGTGAGGCTAGCACTTGTTGTTCAAACTTAGCGACTAAATCAAATGTCGCAAAATCTTGGTAAGTATCGTTCCAATCCACTAATAATTGATAACGCTCTTCATCGCCTAAAATTAACAAATCATTTAAACGAATTTCAGAAATCGAGGGAATGACTTCCAATAAGGTTTCATAATGACCTGCCATGCGTTTAATGGCATCTAATTCAAACAAATCGGTATTATATTCCCAAGTGCTGATCAAGCCTTGTTCGGTTTCTTCCATATAGACAGTTAAATCAAATTTTGAGACATCAGTGCTAACCGCCATTGGCACAATAGTGAGTTCAGGATAATCAATGCTGGGCATTGCCTGTTGTAATACAAACATAATCTGAAAAAAGGGTGAATGCGATAAATCTCGCACCGAAGACAAGGCCTCGACTAATTTTTCAAATGGCAAGGATTGATGGGCATAGGCATCTAAAGTGGTTTGCTTCACTCTCGCAATGACATCATTCACGGTAGGATTGCCGGATAAATCCGTACGCAGTACTAAGGTATTGGCAAAAAATCCAATAATATCGTCAAACTCGGCTCGATGACGATTAGCAATCGGTGTGCCTAAACATAAGTCTTCCTGTCCTGTATTGCGATACAGTAAAATTTTAAACGCAGCCAGCAACACCATAAAAAAACTTGCTTGCTCTTGTTTAGCTAATTGCTGTAATGCCGTGGCAAAATGTTTTGGGTAACACTGTTGATAATTGGCACCATGATAACTTTGTACTAAGGGTCTTGGTTTATCCATTGGCAATTCCACCACAGGCGGTTGATCGCCCAATTTTTGTTGCCAATAACTTAAGGCTTGCTCTAATAATTCCCCTTGTAATTGTTGGCGTTGCCATACCGCATAATCCGTATATTGCCGTTTGAGTTCGGGTAAATCAGGCAACAAGCCTTGATGATAATAATGATATAACAACATCATTTGCTTTAATAACACGGCAAATGATGTGCCATCGGCAATAATATGATGCATATTCCAAAATAAAATAAAGCGGTCTGATTCCAACTGTAATAAATGCACTCGAAACAAATACCCTTGTTCTAAATTAAACGGCTGTTTAGATTGTTGATTTAAAAATTCGGTGATTCGCTGTTGTTGTTGTGGTGGTTCAAATTCTTGGAAATCTAAAATGGGTAAATAACATTCTCTCACAGGCAATATTTTTTGCATGGCTTTGCCATTAACACTCACAAAAGCAGTACGCAAACTTTGTTGTCGTCGCATAAGTTCGATCAAACTTTGTCGCAAGGCATCCAAATCTAAATTGCCTTGAATTTGCATTGCCCCAGGTAAATGATAAACGGCCGAGTCAGGATAAAACATTTCAAAAAACCATAATCGCTCTTGAGCAAACGACAACAATACGGGCTGTTGTTTTGAAATCAATGGAATATCGACCATGACCTCACTTGCTTGCTGATCAATCCAAGTTGCTAATTCAACAATGCTAGTATGACGAAATAGCACCGACAAGGGCAGATTAATCCCAAAGCGTTGTTGGATTTTCACGGCTAATTGCACTGCTAACAATGAATGCCCCCCTAAAGCAAAAAAATCATCATAAATGCCAATGCGTTGATGCTCCAATAATTCCTGCCAAAGTTCTACCAAACTCTGTTCGGTTACATTTGTTGGGGCAACATAGATTTGATTAAAGTTTTCCGTCAAAGGTTGTGGTAAGGCTTTATAATCAACTTTACCACTCGGCGTTAATGGAAATTCCGTTAAGGCAATAAACGCACTTGGCAACATGTAATCGGGTAAATATTGTTTTAAAAATTCCCGATGTTGTTCGGTTTCAGTCACTTTAACGGTTACAGTTGGCAATTGCGCTTGATCGAACAAACCTTCTGCGGTTATCGGCCATTGCTCTAATACCACTAAATGCCATTGTTTTGCCATATCACCAAATTGGGTTTCCAATTCTGAAGGCAAGGCACTTACGTCTGCTTTGTCGGCAATCACATATAAATACTGTTGCTCAGACTCATGCACGATAGCTCTAACGGCATTCACCCCATCACTAGCCGCAACCCAAGATTCTAAGGCTTGTTGCACTTCTGTTGCATCAAGCAATTCAATGCGACCATTATCACTATACTGTGCTGATTGTTGCGTTTGAATGCGCATAGGTAGTAATTCAGTCGCATCATGGTAATCCTTGCCACGGCGACCCAATAATACGCCAGATAAATACAGTTGTCCTTTCACACCAATTGGAATCAAATGCTGACATTGATCCAAAACATAAGCACCACAATAAGCAGGATTAAACAGCAAACATGGGGTATCAATGGCCGTTGTCATTAAACTAACACCCGCATAAATACCAACACTGGCATGATTAAACGCTAACCATAGCTGACAATTCGCCTGTAATCTTTGCCATAAATACAAAGGCAGGCGTTCCGCCGTCATGACAATATTGGATTGCGGTTGCCAATTTGCCAATAATAATCGCTCTGCTTGTGTTGGTGTCATAAAGACGAAATCAGGTTGATAAGTATTGTAATGATCAATCCAAGCAGATAGATAATCAGTGCTTGCCAGCAATAACTGTCCCCCACTGAATAATGGCAATAGCATATCAATGATTAAACGCTCACTGCTTAATGGTGAGGCAATGAGTAATAAACAACGATTATCAAAGGCAAGACTTTGTTGTAATTGTTCTAAACTATAAAATAATTGTTGTTGTTCTAAGGTAATTTTTTGTTGCTGTTGATAAAAAACACAAGCAAGATTATCTAAAGACTGGGTTGCCACTAAATTATTCTGACTTTCTTGCTGAATCCACTCATAATCTTGATCTAAACACACGGTTTCCAATGCAAGTTCTGCAAAATCACCTTGATAATCACTATACGTTACTAATAAAGGACTTCTGGCTTGATTAAGATGATTTAACGCCTCAGGAATGGCTTGTTTAGGATCAATCATTAAAACCCCACCGCCTGCTTTAAATACCGCTAATACAGTCGCTACCAAATCAAAACTTAAGGGCAAACAAACCCCAACCACGACTTCTTGACTGACACTTAAACGCCGTAAATAATGGGCTAACTGATTACTATGCTGATTTAATTGTTGATAACGCCATTGTCGTTCTCCCCAAATCACGGCAACCGCTTCGGAATTAGCTTTCACCTGTTGTTCAAACACACGATGTACGGAATCGGCTAAACCCAAGGTTTGATGGCTTTTTGTCCAAGTTTGTTGTTGATAATATTCCCATTCGGTTAACAGTGGGTAATCGGATATGACGGCATCCGATTTTTCAATAATTTGTTCTAACAAATGACGATAATGCAAACCCAATCGCACCATATCTTGTTCTTGAAACCATGCGGTTTGATAATCAAATATGGCCACAATTTGTTCAGGATTCATTACAATATGACAATGCAGGTCTAAATTCGGATGACTTGTCAGCGTCGCATCCGTTAAACTAAAACCTATGCTAGGTAATTGTGTGATACCTTCTAATGTTGGTTTTGATTGCTCCTGTGCCATTGCGTGTTGTAGTGCTTGATCGATTTGAGCCAAACTTTGAGTAAAACTATACGCTGCTCCCCATTGTACTCGAATAAAAATCTCAGTCATCGCTTGGGCAACGAATAAACTGAAATCATATTGTTGACTATAACGACATAATAATACTGAAAAAGCAGTTAATAAGCGTTCAAATAAGCCTACTTGTGCCAAAGGAAATGCTTGATTAAACGCTTTTAATAAGTAATTAGGTAAGACTAAGCGGTAACTGGCGCTTGTTTGTTGAGACGACCGATTTAGATTTAAGCGTTTTAAAGGCAATAGCAATGGCGGTGCTTGCAAACAAAAACGCCAATACTCTAACTCATCGACAATTGAGGTTTTTGCGGGAATGTAATACGCTATTAATTTTTGATCCACACAATGCACTATCGCTTGTTGCACACTAGGATGTTCACTTAATAAATTGGCAATCTCACTGGTTTCAATACGATAACCACGCAATTTAATCTGGCTATCCGCACGCCCTAAGTAATGAATATTCCCTTGATAATCATAACGAGCTAAATCGCCTGTCTTATAAATTCGCTGTCCAGTATAAGGGTTTTGAATAAACCGTTGTTTGGTTAATTGTGCTTGCTGATAATAGCCTTGAGCAACGCCATCACCACCAATATATAATTCCCCCATGACCCCAATAGGAACTAACTGTAATTGTGAATTTAAAATATAACATTGCGTATTCGCAATCGGTCGTCCAATCGTAATCGCTTGTTCTGGTTGCAGTAATTGTGCTGTGGACCAAACCGTTGTTTCAGTCGGACCATACATATTCCATAAGTTTAATGGATAATGTAATAAGGCTTTGGCTAATTCTGTGGGCATTGCCTCACCACCACATAATATTGTTTTAGGGAGTTGTGGTGAGGATAAGGTTAATAACATCTGCCAAGTCGTCGGCGTTGCCTGCATAATATCCACTTGATATTGGGTTAATAATTGATTTAACTGCGCTGGATCACTGCGTTGCGATCTTGATGCTAACACAATTGTTGCCCCAACTAATAAAGGTAAATATAACTCTAAAGTTGCAATATCAAAGGATAATGAGGTTACCGCAAGTAATTTATGTTCGGCTTGTGGTTGTATCAGTGCTTTCATTGCCCATAAAAAATTAATCAAATTGCCATGACTAATCGCAACACCTTTGGGTCGGCCTGTTGAACCTGAGGTATAAATCACATAGGCAAGTTGTGATAGCTGAATCGGCTGTGCCACATTATCAGCAGGCAATTTTGCTAGGCTTGACACAATATTTTCTAAACAAATCACCTGAATGACCATATCTGCTAACTTAGTCAACAAGGATTGTTCTGTTACCATAAAACGAATTTCCGCATCTTGTAACATATAATTTAAGCGTTGTTCAGGATAAAAGGGGTCTAAGGGCAAATAAGCACACGCCAGTTTCCAAATTGCTAACATTGCCACGACTAAATCCAAGTGTCGATGTAAAAATAGGGCAATTAACTGATTTGCTTCTACCCCTTGTTGTCGTAGATAAGACGCAAATTGATTGGCACGTTTATTTAATTGCTGATAACTATAGGATTGTTGGTCAAAAATAAGTGCAATAGCGGTGGGTGTTTGCTCTACCTGTTGCTCAAATAAATCAATGCTTGCTTGTTGCGGATAATCTTGCTGAGTTTGATTCCAATCCATAAGCAATAATTGTTGTTCCGCAGCCGTTAGTATGGGTAATTGATAAATACTTTGTTGCGGATTATCCACCATATTTCTTAGCAACACCTGATAATGTTTAAGTATTTGTGCAATGGTGGTTTCACTAAATAAATCGGTATTATATTCCAACCATCCCGTTAATTGATGGACGCTTGCTTGCCATAATTCTAGACTTAATTCAAACTTAGCGGTGTGTGGGTCAATATTTAAGGCTTGATATTCTAAATCCCTTAAATTGATTTGCCGTTCGGGTACATTTTGTAAGGCAAACATCACTTGAAATAAGGGACTATGGGCTAAATCACGTTGCGGTTGCAAAAATGCGACTAATTGTTCAAAAGGAATATCCGAATGTTGTTGTGCCGCTAAGGTCATTGCTTTAATTTGGGCAAAAAATTCGCTTAAACTTAAGTCTTGACTTAAATCTGCCCGCATCACCAAGGTATTCACAAATAATCCGATTAATGACTCTAGCTCAGGATGAGAACGACCTGCGGTTGGCGTACCAACGGTAATATCCGTTTGATTACTATAACGCCATAACAGAATAAAATAAGCAGACAACAATAACATAAACAAGGTAATATGAGACTGTTGTGCCAGTTGTTCTAATTCCCACACCAAATCTGCCTCAAATGCAATCGCATGTCTTAAACCATTAAAACTTTGCTCATGAGGACGACTAAAGTCAGTGCTTAATTCTAAAACCTCAACGGCTTGTAATTGCCGTTGCCAATACGCAAACTGCGACTGTATGGCGTCATGTTGCAACCATTGCCGTTGCCAAATGGCATAATCCGAATATTGTATCGGTAAAATCGCCAAATCAGGGGAACGATGCTCTACAACGGCATTATAAACCTCGGCCAGTTCTTCTATTAATAAACCTAAAGACCAACCATCGGCAACAATATGATGTAAAACAATTAAAACAATGGCTTGCTTGGGTGCTAATTGCAGTAATTTCGCTCGAATTAATCCCCCTTGGCTTAATTGGAAACCCTGTCTGGCTTCTTGTAGGCAGTAATCTTGCACCGCTTGGGCTTGTGAATCGCCAGTTAAATCTTGAAAATCCATCCACTTTAATTCGGGTTGAAATTGATAATCTAAACTCTGGGTTGCTTTTCCATCGAAACTCACAAAACGAGTATGCAAAACACTATGTCTTGCTACGACAGTAATCAAGGCTTGTTGCAATGCCTCAACATTGAGTTCCCCATTAATTTGGGCGGCCATCGGTAAATGGTACGCAGGATTAGCAGGTTGCCATTGTTCTTGAAACCATAAACGTTCTTGGGCATAAGATAATACTGAGGCTTGGCTTTGACTTGGCTTGACAGGTAAAATTGCCGTAGGGATTTGGGCATGTTGTTGTAATAAACACTGATCAATAAATTCGCCTAATTTAAAAATAGTCGCGTGGCGGAAAAAATCAACCAGACTGAAACTAATATCAAAATAATTGCGAACCCGTGCCACTACTTGTGTGGCTTGTAAGGAATTCCCCCCTAGCGACAAAAATTCTTGCTCAATGCCAAATGCCACATCTAATGATAAAATATCCTGCCAAACGCCTAACAACCATTCTTCTGTTTCCGTGCTTGGTGCCACATAATCTTGTTCCAGTAATTCAGGGGCAGGTAAGGCCTGTCGATCAACTTTGGCATTCGCTGTTAAGGGTAATTCAGCTAAAAACACCCAAAATCTAGGCAACATATAACTGGGTAACACTTGTGCTAAACGCTGCTGTAGTTCTTCACTACGAATATTGCCGACAATATAAGCAACCAATTGTTGTTGTGATTTCTCATCGTGCCAAAGATTAACGACCGCTTGCTCAACTTCCGCTTGTTGTAGTAGTTGGGCTTCAATTTCACCTAATTCAATCCGATACCCTTGGATTTTCACCTGAAAATCCTCTCGTCCTAAAAATTGAATATTACCATCGGCAAAATAACGACCTAAATCCCCTGTTTTATACAAACGCTGTCCTGTGTTAGGATGATAAATAAACTGGGCATTCGTCTTATCAGGGTCTTGATAATATGCCTGAGCCAGACCAGCCCCACCAATATATAAATCCCCAACCACCCCAATAGGACAGGCTTGATAGTTTTGGTTTAAAACATAACACTGCTGATTGGCTAAGGGCTTGCCATAAGGAATGCTTTGCCAACTGGCATCAACCTGCTCAATGGGGTAATAAATCGACCAAATGCTTGCCTCAGTTGCCCCGCCTAAACTCCATAATAACGTTTTTGGATAGCTATGGCGTAGCGTTTGGGCTAAATCTAAGCGAATCCAATCCCCACTTAATAAAATTGCTTTAAGTTTCGGTAAGTCTAAACAACCTTCATGCTCAAGCAACATTGTGATCAAGGCAGGAACAGAGTTCCAAATGGTGATTTGTTGTTTGACGAATAAGTCGGCCCAATACGCAGGTTCTCGTTCATAATTTGCATCTGGAATCACCAATATCGCCCCTGCGGACAATGCCCCAAAAATATCATAAACCGATAAATCAAAATTTAAGTTAGATAAGGCAAAAAATCTATCATTGCTTTGAATATCTAAGCGTTGATTCATATCCGCAATGGTATTGACCACAGCTTGATGTTGAATCATGACCCCTTTCGGCACGCCTGTAGAACCTGAGGTAAAAATAATATAAGCTAAATCCGATGGACTTGCTTGTTCAGGCTGATTTAATAAGGCTTGACCTTGCCAATCGTCATCGACTCGAATCCGTTGACTCGCTTCTGGCCAAGTTAATCTCGCATCCAACCACGATTGCGTTAATACTAATTTGATTTGGCAATGATCTAATAAATAATGACGGCGTTGACTGGGCAAATTTGGGTCAATCGGCACATAAGCCCCCCCTGCTCTTAAAATCGCTAAACAGGCAACGACTTGTTGCCAGCCTTTTTCCATCACCACTGCCACTAAGGTATTGGCAGTCACACCATGTTGCACTAGGACATAGGCAACTTGCAACGCATGTTCTGCGACTTGCTGATAACTAAAATTTCTATCAGCGGTGATTAATGCCATATGTTGGGGGGCTTGTTGTGCTTGTATAAAAAAATCTTGGTGTAATAAGCCTATGTGAAATGCTTGTTCCGTGGCATTAACTGCTTGATATAATTGTTGTTGTTTTAAGGGTAATAAATTAAATTCGGTCTGTTGCCATAATTTCGGCCGAGTCGCTAATGATTGCAACAACTCAACATAGCTTTGAAACATGGTATTAATCATTTCTGCATCAAATAATTGTTCCACAAAATCCCAACTTAATAACAACTGCCCTGCTTCTTCAAATAATTGATGATCTAACCACACTTGCGGGGTTTGGGTAATACTATAAACCCGCTGCCCTAACCAATTGGTATCAAAACCATCGTCTAATTGTTGTGATTGTGCAGGTAAAGCACTGGTAAAGACCACAGGTGCCGAAAATCGTCCACGTTGTTGTTGTAAGGTTCGTAACACCTTAACGCCATTGACTAAGCGATGTTCCAAATCGTTTAATAATTGTTGCTGAATTTTTTGAGCTTGTTGAGTAAAAGTCAAGTTGGCATCTAACTCAATGCTTAATAACTCTAAAGTCGTAAAATCACCCACAATTTGATTCACCTGAGGATGCAAATCCTGACGGTTAAACAAGGTTACGTTTAATAAAAACCGTTGCTGTCGATTCCAGTAAGCTAATACCATGGCATAAGCAGTGGCGAATACGACGGATGGCGTTAAACTCTGTGATCGGGCTTGTTGTTGTAAACTTTGCCAATCTGATTGATTTAATTGGGCAGATAAGCGTTGAAATTTTGGCTGGTTTACGGTTTCAGGCTCAACAAGCAAGGGTAATTCAGGTGGATTGGGTAGCTCAGGCAAACGTTGTTGCCAATATTGCCAAGCCCGTTGATAAATCTCAGTTTCCTGCCATTGTTGTTCTGCGATGACATAATCACGGAAACTCAGTTCTAAAGCGGGTAAAACCGCATCAGGTTGTTGATATAATACCCACCATTCTTTGGATAAAATTAAAAAGCTCCACACATCGGCCATTAATAAATCAAAACTAAAATGCAGTTGATAATCTTGCTCAGTGAGTTGATGAGCCTGAATTTCAAATAATGGCCATTGATCCGTCGCAAAGATTTGCGCTTCCAGTCGCTGCCGAGTTCTGGCTAATGTTTGTTGTTGTTGCTGGGCATTTTGATGACGAATATCCGTCAGTTTAATCGGATATTTTGCCACCCTTTCTAAAATTTGTTGGGTTTGACCATCGCTTGCAATCACCATGCGTAACATAGGATGACGTTGAATTAATTGATTCCATGCTAATTCCAATCGAGCAATCTCTAAATTTTGGCTATGCAATTCTAAATAAAAATGGCAGGCAATATTGCCTAATTCAAAACTGCCATGCCGTCCTAACCAATAAACCTGTTGGACAGGATTTAGGGCAAAGGGTTGATACCATTGTTCCCTATCAATAGAAATAGGTGTGAGTTCTGCCACTGTGGGACGTGTATCAGTATCCGTGCCAGTAGCAGTCGTTACTTGTAATTGTGATTGTAAGTAACTGGAAAGTTTGGCAATACTAGGATAATCAAACAAGCGGCGCAAAGGTAAGACACAATGCCAATGACCACGAATGTCAGCCACTACTTGGGTTGCTTTTAACGAATCACCGCCTAATTCAAAAAATGAATCATAAATCTTAATCGTATCCACCCCTAAAATTTGTTGCCAACATTGGGCTAACCATACTTCTATGTCGCTTTGTGGCAAACGGTTGTCTAATGCTTCTGTGGCAACAGTTTTATCAATAGCGGGGGGTGGCAATGCCTTACGATCTAATTTACCATTGGCCGTTAGTGGGAACTGCTTTAAATTTAACCAAAATCTAGGGTGCATATAATGCGGTAATTGCTGTTCAACTAAAGACTGTAATTCATGCGGGTCCGCATGACCCACATAATAGGCAACTAATTGTTGCTCAAATACCACGACCACGACTTGCTCAACATTATCGGATTGGGCAATCACGGCTTCAATTTCCCCTAATTCAATGCGATAACCTTGAATTTTAACTTGAAAATCTTGACGACCGAGAAATTCAATATCACCACTTGGCAAATAGCGTCCTAAATCCCCCGTTTTATATAAACGCTGTCCTGTCTCTGGATGATAAATAAATTGTGCCTGAGTTTTTTCACTATCGTGATAGTAGGCTTTGGCTAAACCCATTCCTGCAATATAAATTTCACCGATCACCCAATCAGGACAAAAATCCAAATGTGAATTTAATACATAAACCTGTTGATTGCTTAATGGCTTGCCATAAGGAATGCTATGCCAACTGGGATCAATATGATTAATAGGATAGTAAATTGACCATATGGCAGCTTCAGTCGCACCCCCTAAACTAATTAATTCAACATCAGGCAAGCATTGCCACAATTTTGAAGGTAATTCTAATGGAATCCAATCACCACTGAGTAACACTAAACGTAATTGACATTCAGGTAATTGTCCATAATCCAATAAAATTTTCATTAATGCTGGCACAGAATTCCAAATCGTTACCTGTTGTAATGCTAATAATTCCCCCCAATAAGCAGGTTCCCGTTCCAAATTTGCATCAGGAATGACTAAACTCGCCCCTGCGGATAAAGCCCCAAAAATATCATAAACCGACAAATCAAAATTCAAATTTGATAATGCGATAATTTTGTCATTTGGACTGACGTGATAACGCTGATTAATATCGAGTATCGTATTACTGCTCGCATAATGTTGCATCATCACCCCTTTTGGCACCCCCGTTGAACCTGAGGTAAAAATAATATAGGCTAATTCATCTGCTCGCATCTCGACTGCCTGACTTAAGGCGGGTAATTGTTGCCAGACGACAGTATCCAAACTGGCAATTTGATAATCGGAGTCGCTTAAGCCCAGCTTTAAGACTAACCAAGACTGGCTCAAGACAAGGGTAATTTGACATTGTTGTAATAAATAGTGTTGGCGTTGTTTGGGTAATTGTGGATCAATAGGCACATAATGTCCGCCTGCGGATAAAATGGCGAAACAAGCGACCGTTTGTTCCCAACCTTTGTCCATAATAACCGCAACTGCCTGCCCAATTTTTAGGCCTTGTTGCTGTAACCAACCTGCGAAACCTAATACCCTATCGGCTAATTGTTGATAACTTAAACTAAGTTGCGGTGCAATAATGGCAGGATGTTGGGGTTGTTGTTGCACTTGTTGGAAAAATGGCTGATGTAATAAACCACTATTTAAAACTCGATTAGTGGTATTAATAGCAACACGTTGTTGCCGAATGGCTGGATCTAAAAATTCTCGTTTTAACTGTTGCCACTGTTGTGGCGATTGTGCCAATTGATGTAACCATTGAATATGGCTAGTAAACATTTTATTAACAAAACCTTGCGGAAATAGCTCATCGACCACATCCCAACTAATCATTAAGCCATTCTTTTCTTCAAACACCTGATAATCAATCCATACCTGTGGCGTTTGCGAAATGCTATAACCACGTTTGCCTAACCATTCAATTGAGGCAAAATCATCGGTACGCTGTTCCTGCATAGGCAAGGCACTGGTAAAAATAATCGGCAAGGTAACACGATGCCCTTTCATACGACTCAGTTCTCGTAATAGCTCTATACCATTCACCTCACGATATTCTAAATCTTGCCATAATTGTTGTTGCATTTGTTGGGCTTGTGTGGCAAAACATTGTGGCTGGCTTAAATCACAACTTAATAACAATAGGCTGGTAAAGTCGCCAATAATTTGATTCACCTGATCATGAACAGGTAAACGATTAAACAAGGTAAAATTTAAACTAAATCGCTTAGAACCACTATAAAACTGAATAATTTGGGCAAAAGCGGTAGCGAGTAACATTGAGGGCGTCACATTAATGGCTTGCCCTTGTTGTTTTAATAATTGCCAATTTTCCGATTCAATCCGTTGTTGATAACGTACAAACTTGGGTTTTTGAATTTGCTCAGGGTTTTTTGCCAAAGGAAGTGCTGGCGCTAACGCTAAATCATCTAAACGCTTTAACCAATATTGCCAAGCCTGTTGATAACTTGGGGTTTGTTGATAAGCCTGTTCTGCTTGCAAATAATCTCTAAAATTTAAAGTGAGTGTTGCCAAAGTTTGCTCAGGATGCTGATATAAAATTGACCATTCATAAAATAAAATAATAAAACTCCACACATCGGCAATTAATAAATCAAAACTAAAATGTAAACGCATATTATCGGCATCTAATTGCGAAGCAGTAATTTCAAACAACGGCCAAACTTCCGTATTGAATAACTGTTGAGACATTCGTTGTCGAATCATTTCTAGCTGTTGTTGTTGTTGTATAGCTGTTAAATGTTGCCAATCAAACCATTGAATGTCATAAGGCTCAACCTCGGCGAATACTTGTTGTTGACCATCGGCATGAATGACCGCTCGTAACATATCATGCCGTTGAATTAACTGATTCCAAGTTTCTTGTAATCTGCTAAGATCAATGCCAGTGGTTTCCACTTCTAAATAAAAATGACAAGCAATATGACTAAGATCAAAGCCTCCTTGTCGTCCTAACCAATAGGCTTGTTGAATGGGATTTAAGGCAAAGGGCTGATAACGCTGTTCGGGTCGTATGACTGCCATTGGCATGGCTTGCTGGGTTTGATGGCGACTATCCGTGGTAGTTGCTTGTTGCTCAACGAAAACCGCTAATGCCTCGACAGTTGGATGGGCAAAAAAGTCTCGCAAACTTAAATCAATGGCATAGTGTTGCCGAATCGCTGTGACCACTTGAGTCGCTTGTAAGGAATGCCCGCCTAATTCTACAAAATGATCCGTAATACCCAATGTTTGTTGTAATATCTGTTGCCATAGCTCTAATAACCATTGTTGCGTATCGGTACTGGCATGAACCTTCGTTGCCACTAGATTTTCAGGACTGGGCAAAGCATGACGATCTAATTTACCATTCGCCGTTAATGGCAGTCCCTCTAATGGCATCCATAATTTAGGCACCATATAATCAGGCAAATATTGACTTAAATAACCTTGGTAATCTAAGTCTGGTTGCTGACTGACAATATAGGCAAGCAAGCGTTGTTGCCAAACCACTACCACTGCTTGTTCAATCTTAGGATGTTTTAATAAAGTCGTTTCAATTTCGCCGAGTTCAATACGATAGCCTTGAATTTTAACTTGGAAATCGTCCCGCCCTAAAAATTCAATATCCCCATTGCCTAAATAACGACCTAAATCGCCTGTTTTATATAATCGTTCTCTGGTTTTAGGGTGAGTAATAAACTGTGCTTGCGTTTTTTCGTCATCCTGATAATAACCTAAGGCTAAACCTACGCCAGCAATATACAAATCCCCGACGACCCAATCAGGACAGGCTTGTAATTCAGTATTTAAAACATAGCATTGTTGATTGCTTAAGGCTCGTCCATAAGGAATACTATGCCAATTTTCGTCTATGCTTTCCACAGGATAATAAATTGACCAAATACTTGCTTCTGTTGCCCCACCCAAACTAATTAATTGGGTTTTAGCATTGATTTGCCACAATTTTTCTGGTAACTCTAAGGGAATCCAATCGCCACTGAGTAGAACCAAGCGTAAACTTGCCAAAGTTTCTACAGCCGGTTGCGAATCCAGTAACATAGTCATTAATGCTGGGACGGAATTCCATACCGTTACCTTGGTTTCAGTCAGTAATGGTTGCCAATATTGTGGCTCTCGTTCTTGGCTGGCGTCGGGAATGACTAAACTTGCCCCTGCCGATAAAGCACCAAAAATATCATAAACCGACAAATCAAAATTTAAATTGGACAATAATAATAATTTATCCTTAGACGTAATGTTAAAGCGTTGATTAATATCAATAATAGTATTAACTACGGCTTGATGTTGAATCATGACCCCTTTAGGAATCCCTGTCGAACCTGAAGTAAAGATGACATAGGCTAAATCGTCTGGTTTTGAGGGAGTAGCGAATAAAGGCAGGCGTTGAGCTTGCAGTTGATCAACCGCAATTTTAGTTAAATCAACCGCTTGCCAACGTTCCATTAACCATGATTGACTACAGATGACCTTGACCTTGGCATGCGCTAATAAATATTGCCAGCGAGATTCCGGTAAATTCGGATCAATAGGCAAATACGCCCCCCCTACGGTTAAAATTGCCAAACAAGCCACCACTTGTTCCCAACCTTTTTCCATCATAATGGCTACCAGTTGATTCGAAACAACGCCTTGTTGTTTTAAGTCATAGGCTAAAGTCAACACATAATCCGCTAATTGTTGGTAACTTAAAGTTTGATTAGGGGCAATAATTGCGGTTTGGTCAGGATTAGTCGCCACTTGTTGCCAAAATCGCTGACTTAATAATTGTGGGGCAATCACACTATCCGTTTGCGTAAGCAATAAGCGTTGTTGCTGTTGAGTCATGGGTAATAATTCAAAATCATTGGCTTGCCATGCCCAATCATAATAAACCAGTAATTCCAAAATCCGAATAAACGCTGCAAACATATCGGCGATTAAACCTTGGGGAAATAATGCCTCAACTACATCCCAACTAATAATTAATTGCCCCGCTTCTTCAAAGACTTGATGATCTAACCAAACTTGGGGGGTTTGTGAAATATTATACACTCGTTCCCCCAACCAATCTAAAGACGAGGCTTCCACAACGGTTTCATCTTGAATGGGCAAAGCACTGGTAAAAATCACGGGAAAAATCAGTTGTTGTCCACGTTGTCGCCGTAATTCTCGTAACACCTGCACCCCATTTAAATCTCGATATTCGAGATCGGCAAACAGTTGCTGTTGCAACGTTTGACAACGCTGTATAAAATTTTGGGCTAATTGATAATGCACTTCCAATAATAAGGTTGAGGTAAAATCCCCTACAATTTGTTCGATTTGTGGATGTAATGGCAAACGATTAAATAAGGTTAGGTTTAAGGTAAAATCGTTGCTTTTACTCCAATAAGCCAAAACATCATTGTAAGCACTACATAATACCACTGAAGGGGTGAGCTGATGTTGCTTGGCTTTGGCTTTAAGTTTTTGCCACAAATTCTTAGCAAAACAATGATAATAACGTTTAAATTGTGGTTGAACAATACTCTCAGGACGTTTGGCTAAAGGTAACTCAGGTGCAAGAGGCAAATCGGCAACTCTGGCATACCAATAATTTTTATGTGCTTGCAAATTGGCTTGATAATACTGTTCAGCAATCACATAATCACGAAATTGAATCTTTAACGCCTCTAATTGAATGTCTGGTTGTTGATAATATTGTCGCCATTCATCAAACAACAACATAAAACTCCAAACATCACCTAATAATAAATCAAAACTGAAATGCAAACGATGACAATCATCGCTTAAACGACAGGCTTGAATTTCAAATAATGGCCATTGTTCTACGGGTAAAATTTGGGCTTCTAAACCTTGTTTCACTTGGGCTAATTGCAAGGATTGTTGCTCAGGTGTTGCCATACGCAAATCCAAACATTGAATGTCATAATCTGGCACTGTGGCTAATATCTGTTGTTGACCATTAATAATGACCATACGCAACATATCATGTCGTTGAATTAACTGATTCCAGGCTTGATTTAAAGCAGTGAGATTCAATGGCGTATCAACTTCTAAATAAAAATGACAAGCAATATTCCCTAGCTCAACCCCACCTTGCCGTCCTAAGTAATAGGCTTGTTGAATGGGATTTAAGGCAAAGGGTTGATAGCGATTTTGTGCGTCATGGCTTAATTCTGTTATGACGAATGTTTGCGAATCAGACATTAAATCCGTTTGCTCGGTTTGCGGAACTTGTGCGATATACTCGGCTAATGCCTGAATCGTCATATACTGACCCAAAAAATCGGCTAAGGACAGATTAACACCATAATGTTGTCTGATCGCTGCCACCACGCTTGTTGCCGACAAAGAATCCCCACCGACTTCAAAAAAACCTTGATTAATGCCAAGCACCTCAATATTTAAAAGTTGCTGCCATAATTCTGCCAACCATTGTTGCATGGGATTTTGTGGCAGTGGTTGTATGCTTTCCTGAATCACGGGATCAGGCAAAGCATTTCTATCGACTTTACCATTCGCGGTTAATGGCAATGCTTTCATGGCCACCCACCATTGCGGAATCATATAACTGGGTAAATAATCCGCTAATTGTTGTGGTATTGTCGTCATATCAACCTCATTGCTTTCAAGGCAATAGGCAACTAAATGAGGTTGATTATTAGCATCTTTCCAGACATTGACCACAGCAGGACTTAAACCTAAGCGTTGTGCTAATACGGTTTCAATTTCCCCTAATTCAATCCGATAACCTTGTACTTTTACTTGAAAATCTTTACGTCCCAAAAACTCAATCCAACCCGCAGGGTCGAAGCGTCCTAAATCGCCTGTGCGATATAAACGTTGATTTAAACCGATATGATGGCTGAAATGTTCCTCAGTTTTTACGGTATCTTTATAATAACCTTTGGCTAAACTAAGCCCCGCAATATATAACTCGCCAACCACGCCAACAGGACATAATTGTTGATTGCTATCTAAAATGTAAAATCGTTGATTGCTTAAAGGATAACCATAGGGAATCGAACGCCAATCAGATTCAATGCGAGTAATAGGATAGGCAATCGACCAAATGGCTGCCTCAGTAGCACCGCCTAAACTGATCACCTCAATATCGGGATTAATTGCCTGAATTTTAGGCGGTAAATCTAAGGCGATCCAATCGCCACTCATCATCACCAAACGTAAATCAGGTGCTTGAATCTCCGCCTGATAATCAACTAACATTTTCATTAAAGCAGGAACGGAGTTCCAAATGGTAATCGCTTGCTGTTGTAAACATTGCAACCAATAATGGGGTTCACGTTCTAATGTTGCCTCAGGAATAAAAACTTTCGCCCCCGCATAAAACGCCCCAAATAAATCATAGACCGAGAGATCAAAATTTAAATTAGATAAGGCAAATAAACAATCTTGATCATTGAGGTGATAACGCTGGTTAATATCAATAATGGTATTCATCACGGCTTGGTGCGATACCATGACTCCTTTTGGCACGCCAGTAGAGCCTGAGGTAAAAATAATATACGCTAATGATTTTGGCGTAATCGCTCTTGGTAACAGCGGGGGCAATTTCGACCAATCCCATTGATCCACCGCAATGACAGATACTGCCGTGGCAGTCAAAACAGGATCATCTAAATATTGAGACTGGCTTAAAACCTGAGTAATGTTGCAATGTTTGAATAAATATTGCTTACGCTGTAAGGGTAAACTTGGATCAATAGGAATATAGTAATGCCCTGCGGCTAAAATCGCTAAACACGCCACTGATTGTTGCCAAGATTTTGCCATCATCACCGCAATCCCCTGCTGTGCATGCTTAAATTCTGGCAAGGCACTGGCTAAACGACTGGCATAATCCGCAAGTTGTTGATAGCTTAGACTTCGCTCTGAACTAATAATTGCAATGGCTTCCGCTTGGGTTTGGGCATACTGCCATACGGCTTGATGTAATAAAGCAGGGCTTGGTGATAAGACCTTATCCGTGGCATTATAATGTTGCCAAGCGGTTTGATCGATTTTGGGTAATAAATCGAAAGATTGTTGCCATTGCGAGGGAGAAGCGGCTAATTGTTGCAAGAACTCACAATAACAATAAAAAATCTTGCTCATAATAGAGGCAGGGAATAATTGTTCAACGACATCCCAGTTAAATACTAAGGCTTGATTTTCCTCAAAGACCTGATGATCAATCCAGACCTGTGGTGTTTGGGTAATATGATAGACTTTTTCACCCAACCAATCCGTAGGGGATGCTAATACCTCGCCTTCTTGCACGGGTAAGGCACTGGTAAAAACCACTGGCATAAATACCGAATGGCCTCGTTCTCGACTCATTTCTCGCAATACTTGAATCCCACTGACATTACGATGTTCCAAATCTTGCAATAACTGTTGTTGAATCGCCAAGGTTTGACGGACAAAATCCTGTGGTTCGGAAAAATCCATGGCCAATAATACTAAGGCAGTAAAATCTCCCACTAATTGTTCCACTTGTGTATGCAAGGGTAAGCGATGAAATAAGGTTAAATTTAAAGTAAATTGTTTATTATGACTCCAACGAGCCAGTACATGGGCATAAGCCGAACATAACAACATGGAAGGCGTGATCCCCCAAGATTGGGCTTGTTGTTTCAGGCCTTGCCACACATTGGCATCTAATTGATGTTGATAACGCACAAAATGGGGTTGTAAGACTTGACTGGGATTGACGGCTAAAGGTAATTCGGGTGCAGGTGGTAATTCAGGCCAACGTTGTTGCCAATAAGCCCAATCATTGGCAAAAAAACCTAATTGTTCTAATTGCTGTTCGGCTCGAATATAATCAGCAAAACTTAAGTCTAATGCGGGCAAGTCTTGTTGCGGATGATGATAATAATGTTGCCATTCTCGAAATAAAATCAAAAAGCTCCAAACATCGGCAATTAATAAATCAAAACTTAAATAAATGCGTTGTCGTTGCTGTTCTGTGGCGAAATCATAGGCGTGAATTTCAAATAAAGGCCAATGTTCCGCTTGGAATACTTGGGCTTCTAAATGTTGTCGAGTCGCCGCCAACTGTTGCTGTTGTTCCTGCTGACTTAAGTCCGTTAAATCTCGATAAACAATTTGATACCAAGGCACATCCCTTAAGATTTGTTGCTGTCCTTCCGCTAAAATCACTGCTCGTAACATGGGATGCCGTTGAATTAATCGATTCCAAGCGATTTCCAAACCTTGAATATCCAAAGCGATGGCATCCAGTTCCATATAAAAATGACAAGCCACATTGCCCAATTCAAAATGACCTTGTCGCCCCATCCAATAGGCACGTTGAATGGGATTTAAACCAAAAGGTAAATATAATAAATCTGGATCGGGCTCAATCACAGGATAATCCGCAACCGCAATTTGATGGCGGGTGCTATCCTGTGCTTTCGTAGTGATTAATAAAGCCAATTGTTTAATATTGGGATGGGCAAAAAACTCTGCCAAACTTAAAGACTGTTGTAATTGTTGCCGAATTTGGCTGACTACCCGAGTCGCCGTAATAGAATCCCCCCCTAAGGCAAAAAAATCATCTTCAATCCCAAATTGAGATTGGTTTAGAATTTGTTGCCAACATTCTAATAGGCATTGCTCAGTCGCATTACTGGCAGGGACGACATGATTTGATTGATAATTTAATTTCGGTAGTGGTAGGGCGGATTTATTGACTTTCCCATTGGCAGTTAATGGAATTGACTCAATGAACAAGTAATGTTTAGGCACCATGTAACTCGGTAGGTGTTGTGCAAGCAATTGCCGTAATTGTTCGGTATCAAGATTATTTGCCACAATATAAGCCACTAACTGCCCTTGATGAACCGCTACAGTACACGCCACAACCCTTTTTTGCTGTAAGATGATCGCTTCAATTTCACCTAATTCAATTCTATAGCCCTGAATTTTAACTTGAAAGTCCTGCCGTCCTAAAAACTCAATTTGACCATTAGGCCAATAACGACCTAAATCACCCGTACGATATAAACGTTGTTTGGTTTTAGGATGAATCACAAATTGGGCATTGGTTTTATCTTCATCCCGAAAATAGCCTTGAGCTAAGCCGAAACCGCCAATATAAATTTCTGCGACTGCCCAAACAGGGGCAATGGTAAAATCAGGTTTTAACACGACAATCGACTGCCCAGTTAATGCCTGACCATAAGGAATGCTACGCCATTCTGGCTTAATCGTGCTAATAGGATAATAGACAGACCAAATCGCTGCCTCAGTCGCTCCGCCTAAACTCATCACCTTAACATCAGGATTGATGGTTTGAATTTGAGGGGGTAAATCTAATGGAATCCAATCCCCACTTAATAAAACCAGACGCAACTTAGGCAAATGGGTTTTGGCCTCCGTTTGTGCAAGCAACATAGTCATTAATGCGGGCACTGAGTTCCAAATTGATACCTGTTGTTCGGCTAATAATTGCCACCAATAACTGGGTTCTCGTTCCAAACTTGCCTCAGGAATGACTAACGCAGCACCCGCAAATAATGCTCCAAAAATATCATAAACCGATAAATCAAAATTTAAATGGGATAATAATAATAAGCTATCTTTTTCGCTTACTTGGAAGCGTTGATTAATATCCACAATCGTATTGACTACGGCGTGATGCGACATCATTACCCCTTTCGGCACGCCTGTGGAACCAGAGGTAAAGATAATATACGCTAAAGCCTGAGCGTCTCTGGCAACATAGCCTGACAGTGAGGGAGTCTGATGAAAATCAATGGTATCAATACTGATCACATCGCTTGCTAATAAATTGCTCGTTGCGACTAACCATGATTGGGTTAATATTAAAGAAATCTCACAATGAGCAATTAAATATTGTTGCCTAGCTAAGGGTAAATTGGGATCAATTGGCACATAAACCGCACCGATGGTCAAAATAGCACAACAAGCCACCACTTGCTCCCAACCTTTCTCCATCACAATCGCCACTAATTGATCCGGCTTAATCTGATGGTGTTGTAATTGTTGTGCTACAATTAATACGGCTTGTTGCAATTCACCATAACTCAATCGTCGTTTTGGACTGATGATTGCGGTAGCATCAGGCTTATGCTCAAACAAGGCTTGATGCAATAATCTGGGTGTTGCCACCAAACTGGGTCGTTCAAATTGTTGCAGTAAATCAAGCCAATCCTGTTCAAGCAAATGAGCAGGCTGTTGCCATAATGTGGCTTGGGTGGCTAAGGCTTCTAAACGTTGTTGATAGGTGGCAAACATCATGGCTATCATATGTTTAGGAAATAATTGTTCTACCACATCCCAACTAAAGACTAACTCGCCATGTTCTTCAAACAATTGATGATCCAGCCATACTTGTGGCGTTTGCGTAATGCTATACAAACGTTTCCCTAACCAAGATAAAGGAAAGGTTTCATTGCCATCACTGTCTTGAATCGGTAAGGCACTGGTAAAAACCACAGGCATGACTGCGGTATTCGCTCGTTGTTGACGGCGATTTAATTCTCGCATTAAATCAATGCCATTCACACCTCTGTGTTCTAAATCTTGAAATAACTGTTGTTGAATCTGTTCTGCTTGTGCAATAAAACTTAAATCCGATTGGTAATGAATTTCTAGCAATTCTAATGACGTAAAATCACCTACTAATTGATTAATTTGGGGATGCCAAGGTGGACGATTAAATAATGTTAGATTTAATGTAAAATCAGGCGACTGACTCCAATACGCTAAGACCTCAACAAATGCCGTACATAACACCATTGATACGGTCAAATGATATTGTTTGGCGAGTTGTTGTAATTGTTGCCACAAGGCCTGATTTAAACGAGCATGATAACGTTGAAATTGGGGTCGAGTAATCGTGGCAGGGGCGCAAGCGAAGGGTAAATCAGGGGCAGGTGGTAACGTATCTAAGCGGGATTGCCAATAATGCCAATGTTGTTGCCATGCCTCGCTTTGTTGCCATTGTTGTTCGGCTAAAATCACCTCTCTAAATGAAAGCGCTAAGGCGGGTAATGATAATTGTGATTGTTGATACAGTTGCTGCCATTCCTTAGAAAATACTAAAAAGCTCCAAACATCAGCCACTAATAAATCAAAACTAAAATGCAGTTGGGTGATATTTTCTGCTAACTGAAATGCTTTAATCTCAAATAAGGGCCATTGATCAGTGGCCAAAATTTGAGCAGACATTTGCTGCCGACTTTGTTGCAATAATGCTTGTTGTTCTTGGGTAGCGAAATGTTTTAAATCCACACAAGCAATTTGATAATAAGGCACGGTTTCTAAAATTTGCTGTTCTAAACCATCGGCTAAAATCACTGCTCGTAACATTTCATGGCGTTGGATTAATTGATTCCATGTTTGTTCTAAACGCAATAAATCTAAATCATTGGCCTGCATTTCTAAATAGAAATGACAAGCGGTGTTGCCTAACTCAAACCCACCTTGCCGACCAAGACAATAGGCTTGTTGAATGGCATTTAAGGCAAAAGGTTGGTAACGATGTTGTGGATGGCTTTGCCAAGTCGCTAAATCAATATCCGTTGTTGAGGTGAGTGTTGATGTTGCGGAATTTGCTTGCTGTTGCTGAATAAAACTGGCTAATGTTTGAATATTGGCAGAGGCTTCAAAAAAACGCACAAAAGGTAATTGGATTTGAAACCGCTGATTGATTTTTGCCACAGCTTGGGTGGCTAATAAAGAATCACCGCCTAGACCAAAAAAATTCTCATCGGTGCTAAGTTGTTCCACAGGTAATAATTGTAACCATAATTCCGTCAACCAAGTTTCAATCTCACCTTGAGGTGGCACGATAGATTTCTGTTCCACTTTAGGCACAGGCAAGGCTTGTTTGTCGATTTTACCATTGGCGGTTAAGGGTAATTGTTCCAAAATCATCCAAAATTTTGGCAACATATAATGGGGTAATTGCCGAGCTAACTGTGCTTGAATCACATCTAAATCTATATCACCGATTAAATAAGCCACTAATTGTTGTTGCCATACATGCACTAAACAAGTTTTTACGCCAGTACAACGAGCTAACTGGGCTTCAATTTCCCCTAATTCAATGCGATACCCTTGGATTTTGACCTGATTATCCGCTCGTCCTAAAAATTCAATATTACCATCGGCAAGATAACGCCCTAAATCCCCTGTTTTGTATAAACGCTCTCCCGTTTTAGGATGTTGGATAAATTGGGCTTGAGTTTTATCGGCTTCTTGCCAATAACCTAACGCTAAACCAATCCCCCCAATATATAAATCACCCACTACCCAAATAGGACAATAATCTAAATTCGGATTGAATACATAAAATTGTTGATTGGCTAAAGGTTTACCATAGGGAATACTATGCCAATCGGCGGATACCTCAGTAATGGGAAAACTAATTGACCAAATTGAAGCCTCCGTTGCCCCACCTAGACTTATCACTTGAATATTAGAATCCAGTTGCCAAATTTTATCGGGTAAATCTAATGGAATCCAATCCCCACTTAATAACACCAAACGCAAATAAGTATTTGTTTGCCATAATTGGCTATCGACTAACATAGTCATTAATGCTGGAACCGAATTCCAAACACTGACCTTATAATCTTGTAAACACGGCACCCAATGTTCAGGTTGCCGTTCTAGTTCGGCTTGTGGAACGACCAAAGTCGCACCTGCCGATAAAGCCCCGAATATATCATAAACCGATAAATCAAAATTAAGATTAGACAAAGCGAACAAACGATCCTTTGGCGTAATATTAAAGCGTTGATTAATCGTCAATACCGTATTCCATGCCCCTTGATGATTAATCATTACCCCTTTGGGTACGCCAGTAGAACCGGAAGTAAAAATAATATAGGCCAATTGATCAGCTTGACGTTTGACGGGTTGCGGTAATGACAGATGACCTTGATAATCCCATTGATCGATAGCTAATAGCTGACAATCGGTTTCAAGGGTATTCACTAAGTGAGATTGGCTTAAAATCTGCTTAACGCCACAACTTTGTAAAATGTAAGCAGTTCTGGCTTTCGGTAAATTGGGGTCTAACGGCAAATACACGCCACCTGCGACTAAAATAGCCAAACACGCAACCGTTTGTTCCCAGCCTTTGTCCATAATAATCGCAACAATCTCACCTGCGACCAAACCTTGTTGCTGTAATTGGGCAGCCACACTTAGACTATAGCTTGCCACTTCTTGATAAGTGAATACGCTACTTGGACTTATTATGGCTAATTGTTGGGGTTGCTGTTGCGCTTGTTGAAAAAACGCATGATGTAATAATTGTGGTGTAAAAGCGTGTTGGGTTTGATTAATTGCCCTTAAGAATTGCCGTTGGGTTTGAGGCAATAAATCGACATCGGCTTGCCAAGCAAATTCAGATGAGGCAGCAAAACGCTGTAATAATTGTTGATAACTGCGAAACATATCGGCAATCATGGCATGAGGAAATAATTCCTCTACCACATCCCAACTTAATAATAATTGCCCTTGTTGTTGATAAACCTGATGATCTAACCAAACTTGTGGCGTTTGGGAAATACTATAAACACGTTTGCCTAACCATGAAGGAAATACCGATGCTTTCAGTGCTTGCTCAATGGGCAAGGCACTGGTAAAAACCACAGGCATTCCCATAGGCTGAGTTTGACCACGGCTACGTTCTCGTAATAATTCTAAACCATTGACTTCCCGATAGGCTAAATCTTGTAGCAATTGTTGTTGTAGGGCGTTGGCTCTGGCCCAAAACGATTGCTTTACTTGATAATCCACACTCAGTAATTCCAAACTGGTAAAATCACCAATAATACGTTTTACCTCAGCATCTATGGGGAAACGCTGGAATAAAGTTAAATTCAAGGTAAATTGTGGTGATTTACTCCAATAGGCTAAAACCTCCACAAAAGCAGCACAAATTAGCATGGAAGGTGTGATATTAACGTGTTGGGCTTGTTGTTTTAAACTTTGCCATTGTGTGGCAGATAACTGAAATTCATATCGAGTAAATTGGGTTTGCTTTAAATCATCAGGATTTTTTGCCAAACTTAATTGTGGGGGTGGAAATAAGTTCCTTAAGCGTTGTTGCCAATATTCTCTAGCCGTGCTTAAATAATCACTTTGCTGTAAGCGTTGTTCGTAAATCACATAATCTCTAAAACAAAGCGACAAAGGTGCTAAGGTTTTCCCTTGATAATAATCCTGCCAATCTTGCAAGCAAACGACAATGCTCCATAAATCGGCAATCAATAAGTCAAAACTAAAATGCAAACGATAGTTATCATCAAATTTAGACACTTGAATATCAAATAATGGCCATTGTTCGGTGAGAAATACTTGCTGTGATAATTGTTGCCGTTGTTGTTGTAAATAAGTCTGAATTTCGGTTGCGGTTTGTTGGCTAACATCGGTAATTTTAATTTGATAATCAGGCACATCTGCTAAAATCTGTTGTTGTCCCTCTTTTATCACTGCTCGTAACATATCATGGCGTTGAATCACTTGTTGTAAGGCTGTTTGCCATTGTGGTAAATCCAGTGCTGATTGTTTTAATTCCATTTCAAAATATAAATGACAGGCGACATCACCTAATGGATATAAGCCTTGTCTTCCTAGCCAATAGGCTTGTTGAATAGGATTTAAAGCAAACGCTTGATAACGTTGCTCAGGATGCGCATAAAACTTAGGTAAATCATGAGGTTGTTTGGCTTTTTGTTTGGCTAAATAGTGGGCTAATTCGGCAATGCTAGGATAATCCCATAATAATTGCAAAGATAAACGTTGCTGTAACCATTGTTCTAACTCACCCATCAAACTCATTAAGGCTAAGGAGTCTAAACCTTGTTTCATCAATGGCGTATCAATGGCAATCTCATTGCTATCCATTTGTAAATAATACGCAAATTTTTCAATTAACCATTGTTGGATACTTTGTTGTTTGGCACTAGGAGGTAAATAATCCGCATCCGTTTGAGCTTGGGCTTGCCATATGGCAACTACCTCTAAACTATTCTTTAAAAAGGCCTGACAACAGGCACTACGTTGAATTTTACCACTACTGGTTTTGGGAATACTTAGGGTTTTAATCAATACGACCGCTTTCACTGCAATGCCAAATTCTTCGACAATCCTATGCCGAATCGCCGTTAAAGCGTCCTCTAACGGTGAGGCTCGGCGTTCAATTTCTTGCACCACCACTAATTCCTCATCATCGACCGTAAAAACAGCCGTAGCCGCAGCTCTTAAACTCGGATGAGCCAATTCAACACAACGCTCAATATCTTGGGGGTAGTAATTTTGTCCCCGAATAATAATCACATCTTTAAGTCGTCCAGAAACATATAACTGCCCGTCAACAATAAAACCTAAATCACCTGTGCGTAAATAACTGAATGATCCAAATTCGTAATAAGTCTCATTATCATTCATTTTAGCCAGCCTTGCCCGCATGGTCATTTGGCTGAGTTCTGGCCGTTGCCAATAGCCTAAAGCCACGCTATCCCCTGCCACCCAAATTTCACCGATGTGTCCTTCAGCACAAGGATAACAAGTCTCAGGATCGACGATAATAACAGTATCTTTAGGATTTAACTCACCACAACTGACTAAGGTTTTCAGGGCAGGATAATCAGCAGACACAATCACGACTTCCCGTTGTTCTAAAGCAGTGCTATCGACATTTAAGGTTTTCGCTGGATGATCAAATGGATTGGCTGACACAATTAAAGTCGCTTCCGCTAAACCATACCAAGGAGACATAGTGCTTGCTTTTAAGCCAACGGATTCAAATGCGACAAAAAATTGTTGTACGGTATCCGCATGCACAGGTTCCGCAGCATTCATCGCCACATTCCAACAACTCAGGTCTAATGTTTGTTTTTGCGTTTGGGTAATTTTTTGGCTACATAAATCATAGGCAAAATTAGGGGCGGCACTAAAATCCGCCTGATAATCACTAATGGCTTGTAACCAGCGTGCTGGTTTTTGAATAAAGGCGGCAGGAGACATTAACACACAACGCGCCCCTAAAAACAAAGCGTGCATCATCATACCGATTAAACCCAAGTCATGAAACAATGGCAACCAACTGACAATAGTGGAATCAGCGGTAGTATTGGCTTTGCGTTGAATCCAATATTGATTAGCAATCAAATTGCCATGACTGACCATCACCCCTTTGGGAATCCCTGTCGAACCTGAGGTATATTGCAAAAAAGCAATACTATCGGTATCAATATTCGGCATAGTCCAGTTTATGTGATGATTCGCAGCGTCATTTAAAATGTCGTCAATCGTTAAGAAAACGATATCAGCTAGGGCAGGCATTGCTTGAAGCAACTTGGCATAATTTGCTTTTACTTTTGCCGTAGTCATCACGACTTTCGCGTGACAATCTTCAGCAATTGCCTGAATTCTAGGTAAATTTCGTTGCCCTTTCGGTGGATAGGCAGGAACGGCAATTAAACCTGCATATAAACTACTATAATAAGCAAGCACATAGTCCAAGCCCTGAGGTAATAATAATAACACTCGATCGAAAGCCTGAGTAAATGTTTGCAAATAAGCCGCAATTTGTTGACAAGATTGATTTAACTCGTGATAGCAATACTGTTCTAGGGGTTGTTCACCATCTTTTAGAAAGCAATAAGCAGTTTTATCGGGATAATCGTTTGCTTGTTGCTGTAGGATTGCTATCCATGTTTGATTTAACCTGTGTTTTTCAAGCACCCAGACCTCCATCGGCAAATATAAAAATATGTTCTATTCTTTATTAAAGATAATAGATTCTGAAAATTCTTCTAAAAAATTATATTCAGCTTGGCAGATTTTTTATAAAATAGGTGAGAAATCATTTTTACGATGAGACTAATGAAAATTCTTTTCTTAAATTCCAAACAACTTTGGTTGTTAACAGTTGTTGCATTTGCTTTAGTAACATTTGCTTATACTTATACCATTCGCCAAATGGAATACCAAAAATTACAACAACAACTGGATCAACAATTATTGCAAACGGCTTATTTAGTCGTTGCTAATTTACAACCACAACATATTATTAAACTTACGCCTGATAATAGTAAACTGGAAGCAACTGAAAAAACGTTAAAACAATTTGCCCAAATCAATGGCCTAGAAAGTATTGATATTTTATTATTACAGGATTATGAACTCTTTATGATAAGTTCTAATCCCCATCCCATTAGCATGAATGAAAAAAATCATCTTATTTCGTTAGTCCCCTCCCACACCTTACCCGAATTATTTAAAACTCACCCAGCCTTATTTAAAACCTATCAAGAATACCACCAACATTTTAGAATGCTCGTTCTGCCTTATCATTATCATAATCAAGCATTTCTAATTAAGATCAATGCCGATTTGGCTGGATTACAACGGCAACTTAATGATGTTTTTTGGCAAGCATTTGAATCAGCCGTGTTATTATTACTCATTGGTTGTTTAATGATATTAGCCTATTTCTATCCATTTAAAAGATGGGTTTTCTCACATCCAATCACGAAACTGCCTAATCGTACCCAATTATTATGGGATATTGAACGATCTCCTAACCCCATGCTGATTATTTTAAATATTAGCTGTTTTCAACAAATTGTTAATTTTTATGGTAAAAACGCAGGTACTTTTGTCATTCAAGAAATTGCCAAACGTTGTCGTCGTAGCCTACCCTCTTCTGCCAAACTATATCACATTGGTCATACAGATATGGCAATTTTAGCCCTTAATACCCTAGCCCATAGAGGCTATGTTTGTATGGATGATATTTATTTGGAAGATTTACTTAAATCCATTGAAGATCAACCTTTTAAGTATCAAGAACATATTATCCCTATTGTGATTACCGCAGGAGTAGCAGGTTCTAAACGACAATTTTTAATTGAACACGCCTTTAAAGCATTAAAATTTGCCCAAAATGAGAAAAAAACCCATGTGATCTTCCAAGAAGTCCTACATAATACTTCCAACAATCAAATCAATATCGAATGGGCCAAAAAACTTAAAGATGCCATTGATAATGATGAAATTATTCCGTCATTCCAACCCATTATCAATAACAAAACGGGCGAAGTTGAAAAATATGAATGTTTAGTCAGAATGCTGGATAAAGATGGCGTGAAAGAAATCACCCCTGATTGTTTTTTAAGTACCGCTAAAAATAATCGACTTTATCCAAACATCACTCGATTAATGATAGATAAATCATTTTATGCCTTTCGCCATTTGGATTATCAATTTTCGATTAATTTATCCGCAGAAGACCTAATTGATCCTAGCACTAGAGGATTTATTATTAGTCAACTTAGAAGCTATCCAAAACCGCAACAGGTTATTTTTGAAATTATGAGTTTAAAAGGCATTGATAATTTTCAGGAAATTGCGAGTGATGTTAAAATTATCCGTCATCTTGGCGCTCATATCGCCATAGATGGTTTTGGTTCTGATTGTTCTAATTTTGATGAGATTTATAAACTTTCCGCTGATTTTATTAAAATTGATTCCAGTTTAATCCAAAATTTAGACAGCAATCAATATCACCGCATATTGGTTGAAACCATTGTTAACTTTGCTAATAAAATGAATATCAAAACGGTGGCCAAATTTGTTAGCTCTAAAGAAATTTATGAACAAGTTCAAAGCATTGGCATTGATTATTCACAAGGCAATTATTTTGGCAAAGCCCAAACGAAACTAGTAGAACTTAGCGATTTTAAAATCTAAATTCAAGCCGATTATCACCATGAGTTAACAACGGCATTATCCTGTCAGATTTGGGCAAGACTATGCTTGCCCTCAAGCATTGACAAGCAAACCTTAATCAATATTAATACCGTAGCCGAGTTCCATGCTCTAACGATAATAAAATTTCAGTTGCTGGCAAATCACTAGGAAACAATGCACCTGAAATTTTCGCACCAAACAAACTCGCACCGTGTAAATCAGCAGTGGAAAAATCAATGCCTCTTAAATCTGCCTGACGAAAATAAGAATCTGAAAAATTCACCTCATCCGCATCAATACCTCTTAAATTAAAATCCTCAAAATCGGCTAAAGTCAAATCCTCATCATCTAACTCTGATTTACGGTTATTAAATTCTCGAATGCTACCACGTTCTAATAGTTTGTACATGGCATTATCTTTTACCATTGGTCGGGTCATTGTAACTCAACTCCTTTAAATCATAAAATTTTCAATAAAAATAAAAAACTCATCATTTAAAATACTTCTAAGAACAATAACTTAAAAAAAAATGTTAAATTTTATTTGAAATATTTAAAATAACGTGCTAAAAATAAACAAAATAATAAAAATGATTTCCTAATCAAAAAAGGACAGCCATAATGTTAACACTTATCCCCAAAAAAAATGAACAACGTGCGTCCAAACGCTATAAAGTTTCTGGTGTCTCTGTACATATTCAACGCCAAAAACATTTTTTCTTCAAAAACAACACTAAGTTTGTTTCTTCTACTATAGACAATATTTCTACGGGTGGTTTTAAATTTTTATCAAAAACTAAGTACAAAAAAAATGAACGACTCAATATTCGTATTATCACCGATAATGGCATTGGTTTATTTTCTCAAGTTACCGTCTGCTATGTTCATGCTCAAGCAGACGGTATGATGGCTTATGGCGTGAGTTTTATGGGTATTGATATTGAAGTGCTTCGCAAAGTAAGAGAAATTTACTCCTCACAAATTGCCGCAGTTGCAGCGTAATTACTTGATTTTTCTTCATATAAAACAACGCTGATCATTCTAGTTTTTTATGGAACAGTGATAAAACTCCTTATTCCTCCGTCACTGTTCCAACTTTTCTTCCAACAATAACGCTCTGTGATATACTTATCATTAAATTTTTTTAATGATTTCCAATTTTATGCAACCCAAACTGACTGATCTAAAATCCCTAATTACTGATATTGCCAAACAAGATATTCTGCCCTTTTTTGCCAATGTTCCTAGTGAATGGAAAACCGATGGTAGCATTGTTACCCAAGTTGATGTAAACGTCCAAAACAAACTTAAAACCCTACTCTCACAACGCTGGCCAAACTATCAATTTCTAGGCGAAGAAATGCCAAAATCAGAACAACATGCCTTGCTTAATAGTGATCATCCCGGTTTATGGTGTTTAGACCCCTTAGACGGCACACGAAACTTTACTTTAGGCTTACCCTTTTTTGCGATTTCTTTAGGCTTAATTATCAATGCGGAAGTGGTATTAGGCATTGTTTATGATCCAATTCGGGATGAATGTTTTATGGCAAAAAAAGGTCAAGGTGCTTGGTTAAACCAAACTCGATTGCCCCCCAAACAATTTGCCGTAAAAATAAAACAATGTACGGCAGTAGTTGACTATAAGCGTTTACCTTCTAGGCTTGCAAGCAACTTAGCCAAACACCCCCCTTATTCTTCACAACGCAGTTTTGGTTCGGTAGCCTTGGATTGGTGCTGGTTAGCAGCAGGACGTTACCATTTATATCTGCATGGTTGTCAAAAATTATGGGACTATGCTGCAGGCAGTTTAATTTTAAAAGAAGCAGGTGGCTTGGCCATGACTTTGGAACAACAAGCCATTAGTTTAAGTCATTTAAAGGGCTGTTCTACTGTTGCGACTTTAGACCCTGTCTTGTTTGAACAATGGCAGACTTGGATTTTGGCACATTTGTAACATTGCAAAGGTAGGCAAAACCTACCTTTACAATCAATGATATCACTTACTACTCAGCCTCTACCCGAATTGCATCCAATAAAGCACTTGCCGTCAAGCCTTCTAACTCATACACCAAGTCTTTAAGTTCTTCAAAGTCTTGTTGTAAAGCATCACTGCCTTTTTGCTGCACTCGATTGAGAAAAGCAATCGTCAGCTTGGTATAACCCGCATCTAAGGGAATGACATCATTGTCAATTTGCCTAGGATTAAAGGCATAGATCACACGGAATAATAAACGCAAACCCATCATTCTTAGAATAGGGTCTTTTTTGATCAATGCTTTGACTTCTTGGGTATGTTTATAATATAGCTCCGTTAAACGCTGGCCATATTCTGACTGTTTTAGTTCTTCATCACGGAAGGCTCTTAAACTTTGACGCATTTGATTGCCACCATTTAAGTTATAAGTCAATTCCTCAGAGGCACAAGAATCCCCGCCACTATCACCACTGCCAGAATTATTATCACCACCGCCAGAATTGCTATCACGACTAACCGTTAGCGTTGCAGTGCGAGTATTATTGCTTTCATTACTTTCAGCAACAATATTTAAATCATCGACAAGGGCTTTAACATTAAAAGCCCCATCTTGGGGGACTTGCCAAGTTTGTTGCATGGAAAAACTATAAGAACTATTCGCACGGATTGGCGTGGTGGCATCCCACCCAACTTGCTGATTATTAACATAAAAAGCAATACCAACATTGGCACCTGTCTCTGCGAAATCATTTCTTACTACCGCATGAAAAGTTACATTATCCCCAACTTTCGGTGAGGAAGGTGTCCATGAAAATTGATCAATGCGTAAATCTGGTTTTTTAGCAGGCGTACCACTGACACAGGCACTGACTTCAGAAATCATTCTATCCCAAGGATAATAAGGACCCGGATCAGTACGTCTGGATGGATCTAATTCAGCATGAGATTGAATCACACTGCGAGAGACGGATAATTTATTGCGTTTAACAATATCACAAATCAATGCAAATGACGCTTGTAATTGGGCTTCTGTCCAAGTATTGCTATGAGCATATCCCCCATGTTCAATGCCAATGCTATCACTATTACAACAACGCACATGATGGGCCTTATATTTTTCTTCTACCATTTGGGTAATTTTGCCTGATTCTAAAACCACATAATGGGCTGAAACACTATAATCATTGTGTTTTAAATGATTAACACAGCCAGAGCCTGAGCCTTCACAAGTATGTAGTACAATTCGTTTGATTTTAGTACCACTACGACTACTGTAATGGCTAGATTGCACATAATTGTCTGCAACATTAGAATCAATGGCAGAAGGTAAAGCAATATTGTGGTAAATTTTCGGCGTGCTCTCAACTGGTACACTAGGTAATAAGCGTTGATAATCCACAGGTTCTAATAAATAATCAGACACAGGCGCTAAGCCATAAAACGCACCAAGTTTTACCCCACGTTTTAATACGGTAAACACTTCATTGGCATATTGCAATTCTAAAGCGGCATCACCATAGCCAATAAATTGTGCGACAATGGGATGATAGTCTCCTAAGGTGAGTGATTGATCGCCATATTGTTGCTCAACCAAATCGGCTAATAATACGGCTGCCGCTCGAATACTCTCTAAATTGTTATCTTTCACTGATTCAACGGATATATGTAAAAACTCGGCAGCTTTTGCCATTTGAGCGTCACTTAAGCCCATTAATCCAAAATAATCAGGGGAACCTTCAATTTCTAATTCTTCTAACTTTTCTTGAAATTCGTGTTTGCTGTGTCCGTGATGAGACAAACCTTGACGAGCTTGCATTCTAGTATTAATAAAACTAATGGCTTTTAATAATTCGACTGGAATATTAAATTCTGCCGCAGCAGACTCAAATTCTGAATCAAAGTTATTCGCAAATGCTAACAATGGTAATAGTAAAATAAGTGCAAAATACTTATGCCATGCTTTTGGCATGATGTCCTCCAAAACGTTTGATGATGCTTACCATAGGTTTATCATATCAAATGACAAAAAACGCTGAATAATAGTGTCAAAGGTTGAGAATAGCAGATAATTGGATTAATGACGACGTGCTACTGCAAATTTCGCTAGGCCTAATAAAGCCTGTTTATAGTCTGAATCGGGTAAAATTCCTAGCATAACTTGTGCTTGCTCAGCAAATTTGCGTGCTTGTTGTAAAGTGGCATCAATCGCATTAGTTTCTTTAATAATGGCACTAATTTGTACCAATTGTTCACGACCGCCTTGTTCAATAGTCTGTTGAATTAATTCGACCTGCGCAGCATTGCCTTGTTGCATGGCATAAATTAATGGTAAGGTTACTTTGCCTTCGGCGAGATCATCACCAATATTTTTACCAAGATCATCCACTGAGGCACTATAATCTAAGGCATCATCCACTAATTGAAACGCAATACCTAAAGCCAGTCCATAGTCAGTCATTGCTTGTTCCATTTGGGAATTGGATTGAGCTAATACGGCTCCTAATTGTGTTGCGGCTGAAAATAATTGGGCCGTTTTGCGAGTAATTACCCTCATGTAATCTTGCTGGGTAATCTTGGGGTTACGACAATTCATTAACTGCATTACCTCACCTTTGGCAATAGTATTAGTGGTGTGCGATAGAATTTCCATGACTCGCATTTGCTGTACTGATACCATCATTTCAAAGGCTCGTGAATATAAAAAATCGCCGACTAAGACACTAGCGGCATTCCCCCATACCGCATTAGCAGTATCTTTGCCACGACGTAAATCGGAGTCATCCACCACATCATCATGTAATAAGGTTGCCGTGTGAATAAACTCGACCACTGCTGCTAACATTTGATGATGTTTGCCATGATAACCACATGATAATGCGGATAAAACGACCACTAAAGGTCGTAAACGTTTGCCCCCGCTTTTAATAATATAATCCGCTAATTGATTAATAAGTACGACATCTGAATGCAAACTTTGTTGAATAATGCTATCCACTGCTTGCATTTCTGATTGTGCTAAAGTTTTTATTTGATCAATATGCACTCGCTACCCCTATCCTGCCAACAAATGTAACAATGCTATTGTTATCAAAAAATAATGTCAATATTTTTTAAATTGACCTTGATGCCTGAAATCGTTAAAATTTAGCGTTTTTAATTTGTATAGAGAAAAATCATGCAAGCAATTATCCAAACTGGAGGCAAACAATATAAAGTTGTTACTGGCGATCAACTCAATATCGAAAAAATTGAGGCGGATATTGGTGATACCATTGAGTTTGATCAAGTATTACTGGTTGCGGATGAGCAACAAACTACTTTTGGTCGTCCCTATGTCGAAGGGGCAAAAGTTCAAGCAATCGTTACCGATCAATCCCGTGGCAAAAAAATTAATATTTTGAAATTTAAACGGCGTAAACATCATATGAAACGGATGGGACATCGTCAATATTATACCCGAGTTGAAATCAATAATATTACCACTGCTTCTGACACTAATTCATAAGTATTATCAATCATATAAACAAAGGACAAATTTATGGCACATAAAAAAGCAGGCGGAAGTTCCCGCAATGGACGTGATTCGGAATCGAAACGCTTAGGCGTGAAACGCTATGGTGGACAAATTGTGCGTGCAGGCAATATTTTAGTTCGCCAACGTGGCACCCAATTTCATCCAGGGGTAAATGTTGGTTGTGGCAAAGACCATACCTTATTTGCGAAAGCGGATGGCAAGGTTGTATTTGAAACCAAAGGCCCTAAAGCTAGAAAAACTGTCAGCATTGTTACAAGGCCTGAATAATATAAATGAAATTTATTGATGAAGCCAGCATTAAAGTCAAAGCAGGTGATGGTGGTTCTGGTTGCGTCTCATTTCGACGTGAAAAGTATATTCCATTTGGTGGCCCTGATGGTGGTGATGGTGGTGATGGTGGTAGTGTTTATTTAATTGGTGATCCACATTTAAATACCTTAGTGGACTTCCGACATCAACGCTACTATCAAGCAGAACGGGGTGAAAATGGTCGTGGGCGACAATGTAAAGGTAAAAACGGCAATGATTTAAGCATTGCGGTTCCTGTTGGTACGGTGGTTATTGATCATGACACTCAAGAACAAATTGGGGATATTACCAAAGCCGAGCAAAAATTATTAGTTGCAAAAGGTGGCTTTCACGGCTTAGGTAATACTCGCTTTAAAAGCAGTACTAATCGCACCCCTAGACAAAAAACCTTAGGCACTGAAGGCGAACAACGGCAGTTAGATTTAGAACTTAAATTACTCGCTGATGTTGGTTTGCTGGGTTTACCAAATGCGGGGAAATCTAGTCTAATTCGATCGGTGTCTTCTGTACATCCTAAAGTGGCTGATTATCCGTTTACTACCCTTTATCCGCAATTGGGGGTAATTAGTTTATCCAGCTTGCGTAGTTTTGTCATGGCGGATATTCCAGGACTAATTGAAGGAGCCTCAGAAGGAGCAGGTTTAGGGATTCAATTTTTAAAACATTTATCACGCACTCGTTTATTACTGCATGTGGTAGATATTGCCCCTTACGATCAACAAACAACCCCACTACAAGCCATTCAGCAAATTGAACAAGAACTGATCCAATATAGCCAAGCCCTAATCGATAAGCCACGTTGGTTAGTCTTTAATAAAACCGATTTATTACCACCAGAAACCATAGAACAAACCATTGCAGAAATTATTGCACAACATCAATGGACGGCCCCAGTATTTCAAATTTCTTGTGTACAACAACAAGGCTTATCAGAGCTTAGCCAAAAAATTATGCAAACTTTAGAACAAATGGAACAAAATAAGAGTGATGTATAAAAAATTAGACTTCAAATATCACGGATGCCTTGAATATGTTACAACGCAATGAACTGAGCGATCAAACAACATGGGTGGTAAAAATTGGCAGTTCCTTACTCACGGATCATGGACGAGGATTAAACTTAACTGCCATTGCTGACTGGGTACAGCAAATTGCTCGCTTAAAACAACAACAAAAACAAGTATTACTGGTATCCTCAGGTTCGGTTGCGGAAGGTTTGTGCCGTTTGGCTTGGACAGCTCGCCCTCACGCCTTACATCAATTGCAAGCAGTAGCAGCAATAGGTCAAATGGGACTGATTCAAGCTTATGAAAGTCAATTTCAACAACATCAACTACATACGGCACAAATTTTACTTACCCATGACGATTGTTCTAATCGTCAACGTTATTTAAATGCCCGTTCAACCTTACGCACTTTATTAAACTTAAATGTTGTTCCAATTATCAATGAAAACGATACTGTAGTAACCGATGAAATTCGCTTTGGTGATAATGATACGTTAGCAGCATTAGTCTGTAATTTAGTAGAAGCGAATGTTTTGGTCTTATTAACCGATCAAGACGGCTTATTTACTCATAACCCACAACAATATCCTGAAAAAGCTCAATTAATTACCGAATCTTTAGTGACAAATCCTGATTTAGATACTATGGCAGGGGATAGTTTCGGTCATTTAGGTCGAGGTGGTATGCAAACCAAACTTCGAGCGGCAAGAATTGCGGCTCGTTCAGGCACGGCTACGCTAATTGCTAATGGTAAACAAGCCGATATTTTAATCGAATTATCGCAAGGCAAAGATATTGGTAGTTTATTATTGCCTGAACACGCCCCGATGACAGCAAGAAAACAATGGTTAGCAGGTCAGTTACAAATGAAAGGTCAGCTTTATTTGGATCAAGGTGCAATTCACGCTTTACAACAACAAGGTAAAAGTTTGCTATCCATTGGTGTAACGAAAGTAACAGGTGAATTTAATCGTGGTGAGTTAGTTGCCTGTGTTGATACAAAAGGCAAAGAAATCGCAAGAGGACTGATTAATTACAACGACGAGGAAACATCCAAAATTTTACGCCAATCCTCGCAAAAAATCGAAGCTATTTTAGGTTATATTGACGAACCTGAATTAATTCATAGAGATAATTTAATTGTGGTTTGAGGGCAGAGATTAAGCAAGCTGTCTGCCCAAAAACTCACACAATAATCAAGCCATAGAGCGAATGCGTTTGTTTAACCGACTTTTATGTCTAGCGGCTTTATTTTTGTGAATAATACCTTTATTCACCATACTGTCGATAATAGGTACGGCTACTTGATAGGCTTCTTCTGCCGCTTGTTTATCCCCTGATTCAATAGAATAAACCACACCTTTCACATAAGTGCGGAATTTTGAACGATGATCGACATTGCGTTGCCGACGTTTTTTTGCTTGTCGTGCACGTTTAATTGCTGAAGGACTATTAGCCAAAATCTACTCCTAAATAAACTCTGAAAAAAACTGCCATTTTGCTAAAGATTGGGAAAACTGTCAAGTTGAAGAGCTATTGAAACCATTTTGAATATAATCCAACCCTTGTTGTAAGCGTTGCAAGGTTCGTTCTTTACCGATTAAATAAGCGGTTTTATCAATGGGTGGTGATACGGAACCCCCTGTGATTGCGACTCTAAAAGGTTGAGCAAGTTTACCTAGTTTTAACTGTTGTTGTTCTGCGACTTGATGAATGACTTGATGAATGGCTTCCGCTTGCCATGACGCTAAGTTAGATAATTGCGTTAATAATGCCGTTAAACCTTCAAAAATCACAGGTTTTAAGAATTTTTTCGCGGCTTTTTCGTCGTATTCGATAAAATCTTGGTAGAAAAATTGACTGCGTTCTGCCATTTCTAATAAGGTTTTACAGCGTTCTTGTTGTAATCTAATCACAGCAACTAAATCCACCTGGGTAAACTTATCAATACCTAATTGTTTAAATTGCCAGACTAAAGGTTGCACTAGGTCTTGTGCTTGTGTTTGCATAATATATTGATGATTTAACCATAATAATTTTTCGTGGTTAAATACCGCCGCTGATTTATTGATTTTAGTCAAATCAAATTTTGCCATCATTTCCTCTATGGAAAAAATTTCTTGATCGCCATAAGACCAACCTAAACGGACTAAATAATTTAATACCGCTTGGGGTAAATAACCTTGTTGTTGATATTGCATCACACCAACCGCCCCATCACGTTTGGATAAGCGTTTGCCTTGATCATTTAAAATCATAGGGACATGAATATATTCGGGAGGTGTTGCCCCTAATGCCAGCAAAATATTGATTTGCCTTGGGGTATTATTTAAATGATCATCGCCACGAATCACATGAGTCATACCCATATCCATATCATCAACCACTACGGTTAAATTATAGGTTGGTGAGCCATCGGAACGGGCAATAATTAAATCATCTAACTCTTGATTTTTAACAATGACTTTGCCTTTGACCCAGTCATTAATCATCACGTCACCTGATGATGGATTACGAAAGCGAATCACATAATCCCCTGATGATTGACCAATCTTATCACGACATCGCCCATCATATCGAGGCTTTTGTTTATTGGCTATTTGTTGTTGACGAAGGGCATCTAATGCTTCTTTAGTACAATAACAACGATAAGCATCCCCTTGATCCAATAACTGTTGAATAACTTGTTGATAACGAGCCATTCGCTGAGTTTGAAAAAATGGCCCCTGATCATAATCTAGGCCTAACCACGCCATGCCTTCTAAAATAGCATCTACTGATGCTTGCGTTGAACGCTGTTTATCCGTATCTTCAATACGCAAAATAAACTGACCTTGTTGCTGTTTCGCATACAACCATGAAAACAAAGCAGTTCTCACACCGCCAATATGCAAATAACCAGTTGGACTGGGAGCAAAACGAGTAATGACTGACATTTTGTGTTACCTATCCAAATATTTAAAAATGTGCTATATTAGGCACATCTGTAAAGTTTTACAAGTTTTGTTTGTTATAGGCGTATAGCTCAGTGGTAGAGTACTTCCATCACACGGAAGGGGCGACGGTTCAATTCCCTCTGCGCCTACCATTTTACGGATTAAGGTGATGTTTGACGCAGTTCTAATAATTTTCCCCATTTTTCGTCAAACGGATGGATATCATTAGTTTCGCCTTGTTGATTAACAACAGGATAGCCCTGATTATACCAACGAAAAATCCCCCCAGTTAAATTGCTTAAAGATAACGCACCTGCTTGTTTCGCTTGTGCTTGTAATTGTTCAATGAGTTTAGAACTGCGATAACCCACTGAACAATAAAAGACTAAATGTTTGCCTTTAATTGCTTTCGCATAACGCCGTATAAAATCTTTGGGGGAAATTTTAGGATCAATGGGGATGGCAGACGCAATATGGCTGACTTGATATTCAGCGAATTGCCGAGTATCAAACAGCAAATAATCAGAACGTTTTTTTCGTTGCAATAATTGTTCACTACTTAAATGCGCGACTGAAAATTTGAGTGCCACCATTTGTTCCGTGGACCATAAGGAAAAATTTGCCATTAACTTAGGACTAGTGATTAATATTAAAATAAATAAATATAGTTTCATAACAAAAAAAGGGCAGATGAATTCTCTGCCCTTAATTATACACTGTATTGACTAAATCAAGATATTTCTTCATTAATATCTTCTTCAGGTGCCTCCTGTTCTTCGGAATTTTCTAATTCTTCAAATGAAATAGCATCGTCTTCTTGTTGCTCGGCCACATGAGAAGCAAGTAAACCTTCAGGTAAATAACTACGAGCTTTATTTGCCACCGCTTCCGCAGGAGCAATCATCAACGATTTTTGCCACCAATTCGTTTCAGATAAGGCTAAATATTGCCCAAATACCACAGCAACAATTAAAATCACTTCAGCCCGTACCGCACCATAAATAAAGCCCAAAAATCTATCACCACCACTGCGTTTTTCATCTATACCAGATTCCATTAATGCTTTAATAAACATTAGCAGTAAAAAACTTGGTAAAAATATTATTGCCACAGATAACCAAAGCCGAACAGCACTATTATCCATATAAGGCAAGCCTTGAGTATGCGATGAATTTGCTAAAAACTGATCAACCTCACCCCAGAAAATCACTGCTAACACAATTGGCGTAACCCAAGCAATCAATGAGAATAATTCCCGAGTAAATCCTCGATAAACACCAATTGCTACGGATAGTAATAAAAATAATACAATTCCTACATCAACTATTGTCATTGAATCAATCATTTGTTTTCCCCCAACCAAAAATAAAGTTTGAATTTAAATTAAAAAGTAATTATATTAAGTTTTTCTAATATTATAAACAAGAAAGACAGAAATGCAAGTATTAATATTATGTCAAGTGCTAATGACTTATTATCGGATTTCCGCTTCGCGGAAATCCGATAATGCGGAGCTGAGGGGCAAGCCCTCTCCTGCGTTTTATCATCCGCTTCGCTCTCTGGATAACGCATTCTTAAGTTCCCGCAATATTCATGCTTGAAGAAATAAGTCAGCAATGATATCAAATATGAAAGTATTAATTTTCTAGCAGTTCATTCACCGCTTTCATTAACACACTTTCAACCACCGGTTTGACGACATAGGCTTTCGCACCCTGACGTTTTCCCCAAACCATATCGGTTTCTTTATCTTTAGTTGTGACTAAAATTACAGGAATATGTTGCGTTGATTCATTACGGGTAATCTGACGAGTGGCTTGAAACCCGTTTAAATCTGGCATGACCACATCCATTAAAATTAAATCAGGTAATTCTGCTTTAGCCACTTCCACCCCTTGAGTACCACTTTCAGCCGTAATAATTTCATGACCGTATTTTTTTAAAATTTTGGTCTGATTAACAATTTGAGTTGGAGAATCATCAACAATTAATATACGCGCCATTGTTTTTACCTTTTTAATCTTTTGTTTATTTTTATTCTAGTGAAAAATTTGTCAAAATAATATTACAAAATAGCACAAAATAACGGAATCAGTTGGCAATTTTGTAAAAACTATTGATTTTATTTACAGCCATTGTTTAATCAGTGCCACTAAACGAGTCACTTGAGGTAATTCTAATAAGCTATTATGATCACCTGCAACTACCGTTAACTCTAAATTTTCTAAGTAATTACCCCAGCCACCATCATCCTGATCCAGATCATCAGGACGTTGTTGCGCACGATATAACATGACTTCACCTGAATATGGCGAAGGTTGGTATTGCTGTGATGCTAAGAAATTAGTTTGATTGACCTTTAACACCCTTGCTAACATTGCCATATCTAAATCCGCAAATTGTTGTTGTAGACTATTAAGAATCGTATCAATTTGTTGTTCCATGGTTAATGTTGCTAAACTTTGCCAATCAATTTCTATATCTACTTGCAACATATTGGTTAATGTCTGTTGTAACTCACTCCAATCCATGCTTTGTTGTTCAAGACGTTGCCTAGCATAATAATCAGGTGCTAAAGTATCGAGTAAGACTAATTTAACCGCTTGTTGTTGTGTCGTTAAGGTTTTTGCCATTTCTAAAGCAATTAAACCACCAAATGAGTGTCCAATTAAATAATAAGGGCCTTGAGCTTGTACGGTTTTAATTAATGCCAAATAGTATTCAGCCATCGCTTCAACACTCGTTAAGGCTTGTTGATTAGCTTCAATACCTAATGCTTGCAAACCATAAACAGCTTGTTCCGTGCCAAATTCTTGTGCTAGGCTTAAATACGATAACACCACACCACCTAAAGCATGAATACAGAAAATCGGTGGATTATCACCTTGTGCTTGTAAAGGTACTAAACATGATACGGATTGATCGCCTTCTAAGCGTTTCGCAAGACTGGCAATATCGCTATTTTGCAATAAATGGGCTAATGCCACTTCTTTGCCAAGTCGCTGTTGAATTTTCACCATCATTTGTACTGCTAATAAAGAATGCCCTCCTAATTCAAAAAATGAATCATAAACCCCAATGGGTTGATGTTGTAATAATTCTTGCCAAACTTCCACTAATTGAGTTTCTAAAACATTGCGTGGTGCCACATATGGTTTTTGACGGCGTTGCTGTGTATCAGGCTTGGGCAAGGCTTTACGATCTAATTTACCATTCGGTGATAATGGCATTTGTTCTAAAAACATAATATGACTGGGTATCATAAATTCAGGTAATTGCTGGGCTAATTGTGCTTGTATATCGACAATAGGCTGTTGTTCTCCCACACAATAAGCAATTAAATTATCTTGATAAACAATGACAGCGGTTTCTTTAATCCCGTCTAATTGGTTTAATACCGTTTCAATTTCACCTAATTCAATGCGTAAACCTCGCAACTTCACTTGAAAATCAATACGTCCAATATATTCAATATTACCATCGGGTAAATACCTCGTTAAATCCCCTGTACGATACAAGCGTTCCCCCTCTAACCAAGGGTGTGCAATAAATTTTTCGGCCGTTAATTCAGGACGATTTAAATAGCCTTCCGCTAATTGCACCCCTCCTAATAATAATTCACCAGGGACTCCAATGGGTACAGGATGACCTGCGACATCTAAAATATAACAACGAGTATTAGCAATCGGCTTACCAATCGGTACGCTGTTATAAGGATTATCCGCCCGACATTGCCACCAAGTAACATCAACAGCAGCTTCAGTGGGACCGTATAAATTATGTAATTCAACTTGGGGTAACACTTGAAAAAAACGATGTTGATATTCCAAAGGCAAGGCTTCACCACTACAAATTACATATTTTAAACTGGTGCTTTGAGCCGTGGTGGTGGCTTGTAAAAATAAACTTAACATGGATGGCACAAAATGCAAGGTGGTAATTTGCTCAGTTTGAATAATTTGATTTAAATAATCAGGGTCTTTATGCCCTTCTGGTTTGGCAATCACTAAACTTGCCCCCGTAAATAATGGCCAGAAAAACTCCCATACCGACACATCAAAACTATAAGGGGTTTTTTGCAAGACTTTATCACTCGCAGTCAATTGATAGGTTTGTTGCATCCAAAGTAAGCGATTAATAATTGCTTTATGAGAGACTAAAGTCCCTTTAGGTTTGCCTGTCGAACCTGAGGTGTAAATAACATAGGCTAAATCCTTGTGAGTGCTACGAAGCTCAGGTCGAGTAACCGGATAATCATCTTGTTGTTGTAAGTAAGAATCATCATCTAAAATCAATAATTCACCTGGATAATTCGGTAATTTATTCAAGGCCAACTGATGGGTTAACACAATCGCTACTTTGGCATCATCTAACATATATTCTAAACGATCCGCAGGATAATCAGGGTCTAATGGCAAATAGGCAGCACCTGCTTTTAAAATCGCATATAATGCGACTACCATTTCAATGGAACGTAAGGTAAACACCCCGACTTTATCATTGGCTTGAATGCCTAATTTTTGCAAATGATGGGCTAATTGATTCGCCTGTTCTTCTAATTGTCGATAACTTAAGCAATGATCTTCAAATCTTAAGGCGATTGCTTCGGGTGTTTTGATTAATTGTTGTTCAAATAATTGTTGTAAACACTCGGGTTGTTCATAGTGAATTTGGGTTTGATTCCAATCCATCGTTATTTGCTGGAATTCTGCCTTCGTCAACAAACTTAATTGCGACATTGGCTGAGTAATCTTATCAATCACTTGAATTAAGACTTGTTCTAAATGTCCTAATAATCGCAAAATGGGTGCTTTGGCAAAGCGTTTAGCCTGATATTTTAATTCTAAAATTAACTGCTTGCCAGGACTGACTTGTAAGGTTAATGGAAAATTCGTGGTTTCCTTAGATTCAACCTCACTAATCGATAAATTGCTTTGTTGTTGCGTCAATGCCGCTTCAACTGGATAATTTTCAAATACTAACACACTTTCAAATAATGCCTGCCCTGATTCTATGCTACTCCATTGTTGGATTTGGGCTAATGGCGTATATTCGTACTGTCGCATTTCTGCTTGCTGTTGTTGTTGCTTTTGAATGACGCTTAATAAACTTTGTTGAATATCTAAGCGAAAGCGAATCGGCAAGGTGTTAATAAACAAGCCAATCATAGATTCCACGCCAGTTAATTCTGGAGGTCGCCCCGCAACAACGGAACCAAAGACCACATCGTCTTCCCCACTATAACGAGATAAAACTAAGGCCCAAACCGCTTGTACTAAGCCATTTAAGGTAATTTTATGCTGACGTACTCGTTGCTCTAAAGCCTGACTATGTTCGGGGCTTAAGGCGACATGTTGTTGGGTTTCGCTTGATGGTTCTTCTTTGGGTAAGGTATCAATAAAGCATGGGGTTGGCGTAACAAAGCCTTGCAAATAGCTTTGCCAAAACTGTTTGGCTTTGTCCATATCTTGATTTGCTAACCATTGAATATAACGACCATAACCATGACTACGACTTAAGTTAATCGTTTGGTTTAAATCCAACGCTTGATAACTTATTAATACTTCTTGCAATAATAATGGCAATGACCAGCCATCCATTAATAAATGGTGATGGCTCCATAACAAACGATAACAATCGTTACTGAGTTTGACTAAGACTAAGTGCATTAAGGGACTTTGGTTTAAATCCAATCCTTGTTGACGAATAGACTGCACTAATTGTTGCCATTGTTGTTGTTGCACGTCAGTAGTTTTGTCCTGCCAATCTAACTGCGCTAGTGGTAAGGTAACTTGGCGATACACCACTTGCAACGGTTGCTCAGTTTTATCCCAGAAAAATGCGGTACGCAAAATATCATGTCTATCCACCACATGCTGCCAAGCCTGTTGAAAGGCAGGAATATTTAACTGTCCTTGTAAGATACAGCTTAATTGTTCTAAATATACCCCTGATTCGGGTGAATATAAACTATGAAATAACATGCCTTGTTGCATCGGTGATAAAGGATAAATATCTTGGATATTTCTGTTTTTACCTAACCATTGATTAATGGTTGGCTGATCTAAATTTGCCAACGGAAAATCACTAGGTGAAAAACCACCCGTATTCGGTTTTAAACAATGTTGAATTAAATGCGTTAATGACTGAATCATGGCTTCTGCAAAGGATTCTATGCTGGTTTTATCATAAATCGCTTTACTATAAGCAAAGGCAAAGCCTAAACTGCCTTGTACAATACTGCTATTAATATCAATTAAGTGTTCCCGTTGATATTCAGGATGATGCGGATAAGCGGCGGATTCTTTGGCACTGGCAAATTGCTCTGTTTCAGGAATACTGCTATCTAATTGCCCTAAATAATTAAAACTAATTTCTGCTTGTGGCATATTCGCTAAGGTTTGGCGAATCGTACTATCGTTATGCACATAACGCAACAAGCCATAGTTAATGCCCAAATCGTTTACTTGACGTAAATATTCTTTAATGGCAGGGATGAGTTCACTATAATCTTCACTGCTTAAAGATAATAAAATGGGATATAAACTGGTAAACCAACCGACAGTGCGTGAAATATCAATATCATCAAATAAATCAGCACGCCCATGACTTTCTAAATGCAATAATAATGTGCTTTCACCCGACCAACGGTAATAGGCTAATAATAAAGCGGTTAATAATATGTCATTGATTTGTGTATGATATACGGCAGGCACTTGCTGTAATAATTTATGGGTAAGCTCTGCGGATAAACTTAGTTGTACTAATTTGACTTGTTTTACTTGATTACTACCATCAGGATAATCCTTAGGCAATGGTTTGACTTTCGCAATGCCTTCTAATGACCATAAATCATCTAAGCATAAGGTTTGGGCATATTGCTGTAATCTTGCTGACCACACAGGAAATGCGGTCGTTTTTGCCGCTAATATGGGCAGTTTGTCCTGCTGAATAAAATGAAAGATTAATTGTAAATCTTCTAAAATAATCCGCCATGATACGCCATCTACGACCAAATGATGGAATACAAATAATAAACGATGGGCTTGTTCGCCTAAATCAATATAAACCACTCGTAATAACGGCCCTTGTTCAATATTTAAACTGGCTTGGGCTTGCGCTGCGGCTTGGGTAATGGCTTCCGATTGTAGTAATGGATCGGTTTCTAAGGCGGCTAGATTTAAATATAAAACAGATCGTCGGGTTTCATTTTCTAGGATTTGTGCCTGCCATTGATCCCCAATCCGTTCAAAGCGACTGCGTAAAATATCATGATGTTTTACTAAAAAGGCAATAGATTCTTCCAAATGATCCAAGGCAATGGGTTGTTTCACTGTTAATAATAAAGCCTGATTCCATTGATTATGATGGAATAAATCTTGAGCTAAAAACCGTTGTTGAATCGGTGTCAGTTCATAATCACCCGTAACCAAACCTTGTTCCGCATGGATTTGTACCGCTGTACCAGCCACACTGGCTAAATCGATTAAGGTTTGATTTTCAAATAATTGCCGTGGCGTTAAGGCCAAGCCTTGTTGCTTCGCTCTCGAAACCACTTGAATGCTTAAAATAGAATCGCCCCCTAATTCAAAGAAATTATCATAAATACCCACTTGTTCTAAACCTAAAACCTGCTGCCAAATATTGGCTAAAATGGTTTCCGCTTCAGTGCTAGGCGCAACAAAAGTTTGGGTTCTGACGAAATGTTGTTCTTCAGGTGGGGCTAAGGCTTTGCGATCTAATTTACCACTTGGGGTGAAAGGCAATGCCTCTAAATAAACAAACGCCGTCGGCACCATATAATCAGGTAATTGTTGTTTTAATAAGTTACGCAGGGCTTCCAGGCTAATTTTATCTTTATCCGCTACTAAATAGGCAACCAAACGCTGAATCCCAACTTGATCTTCTCTGACAATCACCACCGCTTGTTGAATATCAGCGTGTTGAGTTAATAAACTGGCAATTTCCTCTAATTCAATTCGATACCCACGCAATTTTACTTGCTGATCCTTACGCCCACAATATTCAATATTGCCGTCTTCTAAAAACCTTGCGAGATCGCCCGTTTGATATAATTGAACCTCGTCAATACCATCGATGCTAACAAAACGTTGTTCTGTTAATTGCGGACGTTGCCAATACCCTTTGGCTAAACCAGTGCCTGCAAAATATAATTCACCAATGACACCAACAGGGACAGCTTGCCCCATCGTATCCAGAATATAGGCACGCAAATTGGCAATGGGCTGTCCAATGGGAATAATTTTATCATCAATTTGACAGTGATAATGGGTGGCATCAATGGTACATTCGGTTGGACCATATAAATTAATCACTTCTGCTGCAATTTCAAAGCCTTTTTTGACCAAATCAACCGTTAAGGCTTCGCCACCACAAAATAAACGTTTTAATTGAATATCTTGATAATTTGGCATTGCCACTATCATTTGCAATAATGAAGGCACTAATTGCAAAACAGTAATGTTTTGTTGCTGAATAACTTCAATTAAATAATCAGGTTCTTGATGCCCCCCTGGTTTTGCAAACACTAAACTGGCCCCTTGCATTAAAGGGGCAAAAAATTCCCATACGGAAGCATCAAAACTAAAGGGGGTTTTTTGTAAAACTTTATCTCGATTGCTTAATGGATAGGTCTGATTCATCCATAACATATGATTGACAATCGCTTGATGAGAAATCATCACCCCTTTGGGTAGGCCCGTTGAACCAGAGGTATAGATCACATAGGCCAGGTAACTCAATGCAACCTCAAACCCCGCATTTTCCGTAGGCAATAGTTCGATACGCTCCCAATCTTTATCGAAACAAAATAATGTTGCTTGTGTACTTGGGAATCGTTCGATTAAACCTTGTTCGGTTAATACCAAACTGACTTGACCATCTTCTAGCATATATGCCAAGCGATCTTGTGGGTAATCTGGGTCTAACGGCAAATAAGCCGCACCTGCCTTTAAGACGCCTAAAATGGCTACCATTAAATCCAGCTGTCGCCACATACAAATTCCCACTAAGCTATTCGCTGTCATCCCTTCACTATGTAGATAATGGGCGAGTTGATTGGCTTTTTGATTTAATTCTTGATAACTATAGCATTGCCCTTCAAACTGTACGGCCACTCGATCAGGCATTTGTTCCACTAAAGCCTCAATCCATTGATGCAAACAAAAATTAAGCGGATATTGTTGATGGGTTTGATTCCATGATTGCAGTTGCAAGCGTTCGGCTGGGATTAATAATGGATAATAGCCAATCGCCGTACTGCTATTCGTATCCGTTGCAATCGCTGCCACTAATTGCAACCAACGTTGATTTAAATCGGCCATTTGATTGACAGTAAATAAATGGGTTTGATACTCCCACACGCCAATTAAACCTTGTTCGGTTTGGGTTAAGGTTAACGCTAAACCAAATTTGGCAATATTCACCTCTAAATCAATGGCTGAAAATTTTAATTCTGGAATTTGCCCTGTGCTTGCTTGAGTATTTTGCAAACTAAACATGACCTGAAACACAGGACTATGATCCATGTCTCTAGGTAAGGCTAAAGCATCGACAATTTTTTCAAACGGTAAATCTTGGTGAGCATAGGCTTCTACGGCAGTGGCTTGCACTTGTTTTAACCAATCAACAAACCGCAATTTTGGATCAAATTTTAATCGTAGTGCCAAGGTATTCACAAATAAACCAATCAGTTCTTCAGTACTGGCATGATGCCGTCCCGCAATAGGCGTACCAATGGCAAAATCATTTTGTTGACTATAACGAGCTAATAAAATTTGATAAATGCTCAACATGAGCATAAACAAGGTAACCCCTTGGGATTGAGCTAATTTTGTTAATGATTGATAATCCGTAGTTGCTAACTCAAATTCCAAAGTCGCCCCTGTCAATTTATCAATCGTATTCCTCACTGTTTGATCTGGCTCAATGAAACTTGGCATTTGTAATACAGGCACATCGGCTAATTGTTGTTGCCAATAGTTTAATTGCCGTTCTAATTCTTCCCCTTGCAACCATTGTCGTTGCCAATAAGCATAATCGGCATATTGAATGGCTAATCGGGGTAAATTTGCTTGGTGCTTTTGTTGACACGCTTGATACGCAATTGCTAGTTCTTTGACAAATACCGAAATTGACCAGCCATCTGAAATAATATGGTGCATATTTAAAACTAGGGCATAGTGTTGTGTTGCTAATAATAGTAATTTCATTCGCCATAATGGGGCTTGGCTTAGATCAAAGGGTTGTTTGGCTAATTGATTGACCTGTTGTAATACTTCAATATCTTGTTGTTTCCTTGGAATATGGCTTAAATCTTCAATCTCTAAATGAAAACGAGTGGATTCTGCCACGCTCTCCGAATCAACAATTTGCTGATAGGCAATGCCTTGTTCATCAGTAATTAAGGCAGTTCTCAATACTTCATGGCGTTTCACTAGGACAATCACGGCTTGCTGTAAGGCATTGACATTTAATTGCCCCTCTAAACGCAAAGCCGAGGGCATATGATAGGCAATATTGCTAGGGTCCAGTTGATGAATAAACCAGAGTCGCTCTTGGGCAAAAGATAAAGGCAGACGTTTACTACGATCCACCACAGGAATGACCTGAGCTGATATTTGCCCTAATTGTTGTAATTCAATGATCTTTTCAGCAATCTTAGCAATGGTTGGTCGTTGAAATAATTCTTGTAATGGAAATTCCAAGCCAAATTGTTGCCGAATTTGTGTCATTAACTGAGTGGCTAATAAAGAATGCCCACCTAAGGCAAAGAAATGCTCTTCTACGCTGATATGATCAAGCCCTAATAATTGTTGCCAAATACCCACTAAATCTTGTTCCACTTGATTACGAGGCGCGACATAAACTTGGCGTTTTTGTGGGGCAGGCAAGGCTTTACGATCAATTTTACCATTAGGCGTTAAGGGCCAGATGGTTAAACCTAAATAATGTTGCGGAATCATATAATCAGGTAAATAATCCGCTAGGTTTTGTTGTAGTAATTCGGCATCAATGCTTTCCGTCGTAATCACATAGGCCACTAATTGTTCATCCATCACCATGACTAAGGCATCATCAATATCAACTTGTTGTTTTAAGGCAAATTCAATTTCCCCCAGTTCTATACGCAAACCTCTCAGTTTAATTTGATGATCCACCCGCCCCATAAATTGCAATAAACCATTATCCAGATAACGGACTAGATCACCGCTACGATAAACGGTCTGATTATTGGCAAATTCGGTGGTGATAAATTTGGCTTGGGTTTTGTCGCTGTCATTTAAATAACCTAAGCCCACGCCTAAACCACCAATACAAAGTTCCCCTACGACACCAATGGGCACTAATTGCTGTTGCGAATTGCAAACATAAAGTTGTACATTGCGATTTGCTTGACCAATAGGAATCATTTGATCATTCGTTTGTACTCGATAAAAAGCAGAAATATCGGTACATTCAGTAGGACCATAGGTATTAACTAATTGGCTATTTGATTGTTGCCACCAAGTGGCTAATCTATCCATAACAATGGCTTCGCCTCCTAAAAATACATAACGCAAACTTTGTAAGGATTGCCAATCCGTGCTGGTTTCCACCAATGGATAAAACATACTTGGCGCACAGTTTAATAAACTAATCTGATTATCGGCAATTTGTTGGCGAATATTATCGGCATGATAAGGGCCATCTTCCGCTAAAACGACAGTACCACCGACGGTTAATAAGGCAAATAAATTCTTTTGGGTTAAATCAAAGCCAATCGCTGAAATAATTAAGGTTTTATCACTCGCAGTCATAGAAAATTCTTGGCGATACCATGCCAGTAAATTAATGACCCCTTGTTGTTTCACCCCTGCCCCTTTAGGTTGTCCTGTCGAACCAGAGGTATAAATAATATAAGCCAAATGTTGTTGGCTATAATCTATGGCTAAATCATTTACTAAATCCGATTGCCAAATCTCGCTTTGTTGTTCTAAAGCAATGCCTGTTTGTTGGAATTGGCGTAATAAATCTTGCTGGCTTACTAATAATTTGGCATTGGCATCTTGTAACATATACGCCAAGCGTTCTTTCGGATAGCTAGGGTCTAATGGCAAATAGCCTGCCCCTAATTTCCAGATGGCGACGAACGCCACTAATAATTTTGGACAACGAGGCAAACACACGGCAACCACTTGATTGGCTTCAATGCCTTGTTGTTGTAGATAATGGGCGAATTGATTGGCTTGTTGGTTTAGCTGTTGATAACTTAATTGTTGCTGACCTTGAATGACCGCAATCGCATCAGGCGTTTTCTGGGCTTGTGCTTGAATCCATTGCACAGGATTATTAATAGCGGGCAATTCAGCAGATGTCGCATTCCATTCTTGAAATAAGATTTTTTCTTTGGCTAAAACATAGTTTAACTGTTCTAAACGCTGGGTCCCTTCCAAAATTTGTTGGGATAATTCTAAAATGCGTTCTAAAAACTGTAAATCGTCAAAATAATCCGTATGATATTCTAAGCCTAAGACGGGTGGTTCTAAACCTGCATTAACGACTAATAAGACCTGATTAGGTGGTAATTTCACTTCATGTTGTAAAATCGGTAGGGTTCGATCCATCAATTTAATTTCAGCTTTGAAATTAAAATAGTTGTAGTAAAATCGAATTCGACCGTATTGCAACAACTGATTTTGCTCAAACGAAGAAATATTTTTCAACTCGCCTAACTCACGCAAATAAGATTTTACTTGTTGTAAGTAATCGGTAATACCTTGTTGCCCTTGCATATCATGCGAACGAAATACTAATGGAATATCTTGAAAGAAACTACCCAAGGCTTTATTAAATTGTTTAAATCGACTCCCACTCACTTCTGTTACGACAAAATCCGATTCAGGACGACAATATTGTTTTAATAACAAACCATAAATCGCCCGAAAATACATGGCAGGTGTAATGCGTTGTTTGCGACAAAAGGTTTTTACTACCGACCAATGCGTGGCAGGAATGCTTAAATTACGACGCATGGCCTGTTGGGATGATTTTGCTGGCACAGGATAATCCAAGGCTTCCGCATTGACGAAACGTTGTTGCCAACCTTTAATAATCTCATCGGTATCAAAATGACTACGATTATAATCAATGTATTGATGAAAGGGGGTTGTATCAATGTTAGGACTTTGTTCATCTAATAACTGTTGGTAAATCTGACAAGTAAAATTTAAGATTAAACTACTACTTGCCCCATCTAATAAAATATGATGACATCTTAAAAGATTAAAACAACGTCCTTGCCAATATAATAAACCATGATGCACTAAAGGTTGATGATGAATCTGCCAAGGCACATAGACCCAATCATGTAAAAATTGTTTAAATTGGGCTTCAGAATAATGATCATCTAATTCAATTTTTTCAATGCTTAATGGGGCAGGTTTTAAAACATATTGATACGCCATTTCCAAATAAGGTTGTTGGCTTGGTGCAATTTGGGTACGCATAATGGGATTGAAATCTACCACTTGTTGCAAGGCTTGCAACCATAGCGTTTGATCAATAAAATCTTCGAGTTCAATGCCATAACCTATGCTGTTATATAAAGAATCAGGGAATCTTACTGATTCTAAATACATATCTCGCTGGGTCGTGCTTAAAGGGTAAATCGCATCAACTTTATGATATTCTAAATCTAATAATTTATATAACGCATGGGAATGCACCAAACTTAATTGTAATAAATGCTGATTTGCATCCGCCATCATTTGTTCTAAAATGGTTTGATAATGTTCTGCCATCCTCACCATAGTGCTCACATCAAATAAATCCACACTATATTCAAAACTAGCGAATAAGCCTTGCGGTGCTTCGGTCATAAATAAGGTAATATCATATTTAGCCGTAGCGGTATCCGTGGTCATCGGTTGCACGTCTAAATCAGGTAATTCGATTGCTTGGCTTGGTAGATTTTGTAAGGCGAATGCCACTTGGGCAACAGGGGTATAACTTAAATGGCGTTCAATGTTTAATACGTCTAAAATTTGTTCCGCAGAAACATCTTGATGGGCATAAACGCCTAAACTAGTGGTTTTTACCCGCTGTAATAATTCTAAGATACTAGGATTGCCTTCCAGCTTCACTCGCATGACTAAACCATTGATAAAAAAGCCAATCAAACCTTCTAATTCCGAACGAGTCCTCCCTGCCAATGGCGTACCAATGCAGACATCAATCATGCCTGAATAACGTGATAATAAAATTGCCCATGCCCCTAATAGCACCATATACAAAGTCAAACCTTGTTGCTGACAAAATTCGTTTAATTGTTCCGATAAATCTAACGGTAATTGAAAGCTATATTGCGCCCCTGCAAAACTTTGGGTAGCAGGTCTAGGTCTGTCCGTCGGTAAGGTTAATAATTTTGGTGCATGGGCTAATTCTTGTTGCCACCAATTTAATTGATCTTGTAATACCTCACCTTTTAACCAATTGCGTTGCCAATAAGCATAATCGGCATATTGAATTTTCAACTCGGGCAAAGGCACGGGACGACGATGAATAAAGGCCTGATAATATTGAACTAATTCTTGTACGAATACCCCCAATGACCAACCATCGGAAATAATATGATGTAAGGTCAATAATAAGACATATTGTTGTTCAGATAAAACAATTAAACTCACTCTGGCCAAAGGGTCTTTGCTTAAATTAAAAGGCTTATTCGCTTCTAAACTGACATAGTCCTCAACTAATTTTTGTTTTTCAGCCTCATTTTGTTCTCGGGTTAAATCCATGATTTTCAGAAACAAATGGCTAGCGGTTTCAATATGTTGACGGACTTCTCCCTCATGCTCAATAAAACGAGTTCTTAGCGTTTCATGACGCTGTTGAATGGCATTTAAGGCTTGTTGCAAAGCGGGAATGTTTAAATCACCTTCTAATCGCACTGCGGTTGGCACATTATAAACGGGATTATTGGGCGTCAGTTGATCTAATACCCATAACCGTTCTTGGGCAAATGATAAAGGCAACGCTTGCTCACGAGAAACCGCAACAATTGGCGGTGCTTGAACACTTACCCCTTGTTGTTTTGCTAATTCAATTTGTTCCGCTAAATCTCGTAAAATCGGGGCTTCAAATAAAGTACGCAAGGGCAATTCCAAACCAAACCTATCATAAATAAATGCCATGACTTGCGTAGCTAATAAAGAATGCCCCCCCAATTCAAAGAAATGATCGAAACGTCCTACTTCAACGCCACCTAACAATTCTGACCAATATTGGGCTAAGGCTTGCTCAATGTCGGTTTTCGCAGGTTCATAGACACGACGACGTTTGGCATCAGGTTCAGGTAGGGCTTTGCGATCAATCTTACCATTAGGGGTTAATGGCCATTGTGTTAATAAAATATAATGACTGGGCAACATAAAACTAGGCAAATAATCGGCTAGTTTCGTTTGTAATTGTTCAAGGTCTAATTCAGTTAGAGTAATAATATAGGCTAAGATTTGTTCCTCTTTCACTATGACCAAACAATCTTTTACTCCAGCTTGTTGGGCTAAACTACATTCGATTTCACCTAATTCTATACGCAAACCTCGCAGTTTGATTTGATGGTCTTTACGCATAATAAATTCTAATAAACCATCTTGGCGATAACGTACTAAATCCCCTGTCAAATAAATCTGACCTTGGGCAAAGGGATTGGCTAAGAATTTTTGCTTGGTTTTCAGTTCATCATTTAAATAACCAAAACCAACGCCTAAACCACCAATGGCTAATTCCCCAATTAAGCCTTTGGGCAATAAACGTTGTTGATCATCTAACACATAAAGTTGTACATTGCTATTCGCCTGACCGATTGGAATAATAGTCGGTAAATTATCTAAATCATTATCCAAAACATAATAGGCAGCAATATCCGTACATTCGGTGGGGCCATAGGTATTAACAATATGGCATTGATACTCTTCTGATTGCATCCAGGCTTGCAATTTCGACACAACAATAGGCTCCCCCCCTAAAAATAAATAACGCAAACTTTGCAATGCTAAGAAATCACCGCCTTCGACCAAAGGATAAAACATACTTGGCGCACAGTTTAATAAGGTAATTTGTTGTTCAAATAATAATTCCCTGACTAAATTTTCGTCATAATAATCCATCGCAGGAATCACTAAACACCCCCCTGACATTAACGGTGCTAATAGATTCTTTTGGGTTAAATCAAAGCCAAAGGCGGAAATCAACAAGGTTTTATCAGATGCTGACATGGCAAATTCCGCAATGTACCATTGTAATAAATTAATCTCACCTTGATGATAAACCCCTGCCCCTTTAGGTTGTCCTGTGGAACCTGAGGTATAAATCACATAGGCCAAATGTTGGGTTTGGGTAGTTAAATCTAAATTTTCAGTTGAATATTTTGCCACTAATTCAGGTTTATCCAAGGTAATAATTTTACCTTGATGATCGGGTAACTTATCTCGCAATGAGCTTTGGGTTAATAATAAATAGACATTGGCATCTTTTAACATATAAGCCAAACGCTCGATTGGATAATGACTATCCATGGGCAAATAAGCACCACCTGCTTTTAAAATAGCCAATAAACCAATCAGCATTAATGGGGAACGTTCCACACATAAACCGACACAAATATTAAAATCTACGCCCTGTTGTTTTAAATAATGTGCCCATTGATTGACTTGTTGGTTTAATTGTTGATAACTTAAACTTTGGTCTTGATAAATGACGGCAATCGCATCAGGCGTTAATTCGACTTGATGCTCAAACCATTGTTGAATCGCCTGATAAGGTAAATCAGGATTAATATCAGGCGGTAAAATCGCTTGATATTCTTCCGTTGCTAACCATTTTAAGCGACGACTATCGTCAGCCCCATTGATAATTTGTTGACTTAAATATTGTAAGCGTTCTAAAAATTCTAATTCACTAAATTCATTGCCATGATAATTTAATTCAAAGCCCAACTCTTCACCAACGACTTTGACAATGAATTGTACTTGCCCTTTCGCAACGGGTGGAGGTGCTTGTTGAATTTGGCTGGATTGCTGTAAAAATTCTACGACCGCGGGAAAATGATAAAAATTATAGGAAAACTGTAATCTTGACTGAGGCATTAATTGCTGTTGCACTAACAGTGAGATATTTTTATGTTCCCCTAAGCCTTTTTGTACCCCTTTAATATATTGCCATAATCCTGATAGTTCCCCCCATAATATCTTATAATCAAATACAAAGGGTAATGCTTGATAATAACAACCTAAACTTTGCTGATGCCCTTTAGGGCGACCTGCTAAATATTCAGTAATGGCAAAATTTTGATCCGCCCGACAATAAATGGCCAATAACAAACCATATAAACCTTTGAAATAAATTGCAGGAGTCATTTTATTAGCACGGCAATATTGTTTGACTTGTTTCCAATGGTCTGACGGCAATAATTGACGTTGACTAATTAACTCAGAGCGTTTTAATTCCTCTGCCACAGAAAAATCTAGGCTGGATAAATCGCCTAATTGTTTTTTCCAAAATTGTTGCGTTTCTGATCTATCAAATTGATGACGACTTTGAATTAAATAATCCTCAAATAAGGCGGCTAAAAATTCATAAGACTGATTTTGTTGCCATTGTTGATAACAGGCACAGGCTTCCAATAGATAATGGGTAATCGCTACCCCATCTAAAATCATATGATGAGCTGCTATGTAGAGAATCCATTTATCATCCGATAATTGTATGGCACCAGGTTGAATTAAATGGTCTTGATGCAAATCATAAGGTCTATGTAGTTTTTGATTTAATCTGGCAATGACCTCTGCTTCGGCAAAGTAGCGTTGACTCATATCTAAATGATCAAAATCAAGCTGATAATGTTCTGTGGCAATAATCGCTTGATACGCCACATCAGTATAAGCTAATTTAGAACCAATCACTCGACTGCGAAGTATGGGTTGTGAGTTTGCAAAGCCTTGTAATACCTTTTTCCATCGCACTAAATCAAACGGTTGTTGCACTTGAATTGCCACACCTAAGCTATTTTGCAAGGTATCAGGATGTAATAAGGTTTCTAAATATAAATCCCGTTGCATAGGTGATAAAGGTAGAATTTTTTCATAGCGTTCAGGTTCTAACGCAAATAACTGATACAATTCTTGTTGCTTAACCAAACTTATTTCAGATAATAACTGCTGTGGCTCCGCGACGAAACTTTGTAGCAAAGTTTGATATTGTTGCAATAAACGCTGAATGCTTGCTTTTTTAAACAAATCCGTATTATATTCTAATGCCCCTTGCAAGCCTTGTTCGGTTTCCATCGCAATTAGCATTAATTCATATTTTGCCGTGCCTGTTTCAAACTCCATCGGTTCTAAACGAATTTCAGGTAGTGCTACCGTAGGCATGGATAAATTTTGTAAGGCAAAGCCAACTTGGGCTAAGGGTGCATAAGCTAAATTACGTTGCGGTGATAAGGCTTCTACTAACATTTCAAATGGTAAATCTTGCTGACTATAGGCATCTAAAGTCGTGGCTTTCACTTGTTGCAGTAATTGCTCAAAGCTGGGATTATCGGCTAAACGAATTCTAAAAATTAAGGCATTCACAAAAAAGCCAATAATATTTTCGGTGCCCGATTGATGTCGCCCTGCAATCGGAGAACCAATACAAACATCTTGTTGCCGTGAATAATAGGCCAGTAATACCGCATAAGCGGTTAATAAGGTCATAAACAAGGTACAACCTTGTTGCCGACTCAATTGATATAATTGATCTAATAATTCTTTAGGATAATGAAATGATTGATGCGCCCCATGAAAGGTTTGAATCTCAGGTCGCGTATAATCCGTAGGAAAATATAAACGTTCGGGAATGCCTGCTAATTGTTGTTTCCAGTAATTTAATTGCTGTTCTAACACCTCACCTTGCAACCATTGCCGTTGCCATAAGGCAAAATCCGCATATTGCACGTCTAAATCAGGTAATTGTACGGCTTGTTGATTCAGCACTGATTGATAACAAACGGCTAATTCTCGTACTAATACCCCATTTGACCAACCATCCGAAATGATATGGTGCATAGTGATTAACAACACTTGGTTTTTAGGTTGTAAGCTCAACACACTCACTCGTACTAACACATCATTAGCCAAATCAAAGCCTTTTTGACTTTCACTAAAGGCTCTGTCAATCATTAAATGCTGTTGTTCCGTTTCAGGATAGGCTTGTAAATCCAAATGAACCAAAGGAATGACTGCTTGTTCATCAATTTTTTGTCTCGGTAAGCCATCGACTTTCACAAAACGAGTTCTCAAACTTTGATGACGCTTTACTAGCATTGCGAAAGCCTGTTCTAATGCGGCGATATTCAAATCACCGATTAAACGCACCGCAGAGGAAATATTATAAATCGCATTGCCCGGATCGAGCTGATCCAAAAACCATAAACGTTCTTGGGCAAAAGACAATGGAATAAATTCCTCTCTTGGCATGGCTTGCAAGGGAGGTAAGCTAATGCCTTGTTGTTGGTGTTTTAATTGTTCAATTTTTTCGGCTAATTGATCAATCGTTGGGGCTTCAAATACGGTTCTTAATGAAATTTCCACCGATAATTGTTGACGCACTTGAGCCACCATTTGCGTAGCTAATAAAGAATGACCGCCTAATTCAAAAAAGTTGTCATATACCCCAACTTTCTCTAAGCCTAAAATCTGTTGCCAAATTTGTGCTACCACTACTTCCGTAGGATTTCTAGGTTCAATAAATTCATTCACTAATGCTAAGATATCTGCATCGGGAACCGGCAAGGCTTGACGATTAACCTTACCATTAGGCAATACAGGCAAGGCATCTAGTCCCATAAATATGGCAGGTACCATATAATCAGGTAAACTCGCTTGCAAATGGGCTTTTAATAGCTGGATGACATCATCGGTTTCGTCTTTTACTACCACATAAGCCACTAAACGTGCATGCCCAGGTAAATCCTCTCTGACAATTACCACCGCTTCTTTGACTAAGGCATGGCGATGTAGTCTGGCTTCAATTTCTTCCAGTTCAATACGGTAACCCCGAAGTTTAACTTGAAAATCCATACGCCCTAAATAATCTAATAAGCCATTTTCTAAATATCTCACTTTATCCCCTGTTTTATAAATGCGTTCTTGGCTTAATAAGGGATGGGTAATAAACCGTTCGGACGTGAGTTCAGGTTTGTTATAATAACCTCTGGCTAAACCAGCCCCTGCAATATATAACTCACCTGGAACACCAATCGGGGCTAATTGTTCATAGTGATCCAAAACATAACAACGTAAATTTGCCACGGGCTGTCCTAGCGGAATCCGTCCATAAGACATGGCCTTATCACAAATGAAATAAGTGGCATCAATGGTGCATTCTGTCGGACCATAAAGATTGATAATTTGCATATCAAATTGTTGTTGTAAGGTTTCGACTAAATCCAAGCCTAAAGCCTCTCCCCCAGCAAATAAGCGGGTTAAATGTTTTAAGGCGGATAAAGGCTTCGATAATAGCAACATTCGTAATAAACTTGGCACGACTTGTAAAACAGTAATTTGATACTGTTCAATCGTCGCAAGTAAATAATCAGGGTCTTGATGTCCACCAGGTTTCGCTAATACTAATGTTGCACCTGCTAATAATGGGGCATAAAATTCCCAGACGGAGGCATCGAAGCTAAAAGGGGTTTTTTGCAAGACTTTATCATTTTGACTTAATGGAAAAGTTTGTGCCATCCATTGCATATGATTGATAATCGCCCGATGCGGAATCATCACCCCTTTCGGCCGTCCTGTTGAACCTGAAGTATAAATAATGTAAGCCAAATCTTGAGCTTGATTGATTAAACCCGGATTTTGCTCGGAACATTGGACAAGCATGGTTTTGGTTTCGTCATTATCTAAATCAATACGTTTGGTTTGATTTAATTCTAATGCGAGTACATGACCGCTTAGACTTAATAACACCCTAACATTGGCATCTTCCAACATCCATTCCACCCTATCCATAGGATAGGAAGTATCAATTGGAATATAAGCACCGCCTGCTTTTAATACCGCTAATAATGCCACCACCATTTCGGCACAACGATCCATATAAATCGCAATTAAATCATCACGACTCACGCCTAAAATTCTTAAATAATGGGCCAATTGATTGGCTTGTTGATTCAGTTGTTGATAGCTAAGTTCGGTTGTTTCAAAAACCACTGCCATATTATTAGGTGTTTGAGCGACTTGTTGTTCAAACCATTGTTGTAAGGCAGTTATTTGCTCATAGCTTTGTTCTGTTTGGTTCCATTGATATAATAATTGTTGTTGTTCTTGCTCACTAAAACAAGGAATGGCGAAACAGGCTTGATTTGATTGACTAATAATCCCTTCTAATAAAAGGGCAAAATGCTGGTTTAAACGTTCAATGGTTTCCGCTTTAAATAAATCAGTATTATATTCAAATACTCCTGCAAACCCTTGACTTTTCTGTACCATATTTAAGGTTAAATCAAATTTTGCAACCTTGCTATCGACTTCTAAGACCGATAATTTCACATCGGTCGTCATAGGTGCTTGACTTGGGGTATTTTGCAAGACAAACATTGCCTGAAATAAGGGGGAATGACTCATTTCTCGTTCAGGTTGTAAACTATCGACTAGGGTTTCAAAGGGCAAATCTTGATGAGCATAGGCCTGTAAGGCAAATTGTTTGGTTGCTTGAAGAAAATCCACAAAAGCGGGGTTTTGACTTAAATCCGCTCGCATCACTAAAGTATTGACAAAAAATCCGATCAAGCCTTCGGTTTCCGCTCGATTACGTCCCGCAATCGGTGTCCCCACAGCAATATCATCTTGTCCTGAATAACGGGCTAATAAAATTTGAAATACCGCTAAAAACAACATAAATGGCGTCACTTGTTGTTGTTGGCAAAAGTTTTCTAATTGTTCTGACAAGCCTGTTTTTAAATGAAAACGAATGGTTGCCCCATTCATGGTTTGAATCGCGGGACGGGGATAATCTGTGGGTAATTCTAAAACACTCAAGCCTTGCAATTGCTGTTGCCAAAAATCTAATTGTTGCTGATAAACGTCTCCTTGCAACCATTGACGTTGCCATACGGCAAAATCCACATATTGAATATCTAATTCAGGCAAAGGCGAAGGTTTTGACTGACAAAAGGCATAATATAATTGGCTGATTTCCTGAATAAAAATCCCCATTGACCAACCATCAGAGATAATATGGTGCATGGTAATCAACAATACATGGTAATCATCACTAATTTTCAATAAACCTGCTCGTAATAAACTGCCTTTACTTAAATCAAACGATTTTCTCGCTTCCGCTAAGGCACGTTGTAAAATTGCCTCCTCAGTCGTTTGCTCTAAATAATAAATCGGTAATGAAAAGGGAGGGGCAGGATGGATTTGTTGATAGGCTTGACCATCAATATTGATAAAAGACGTACGCAAAATCTCATGACGTTGAATTAATTCACGAAAACTTTGCTCTAATACGCCAATATTAATCCGCCCTTCAATCTTAATCGCCCCTGGGATATTATACGCAGGGTTACCCGAATCTAATTGATCCAATAACCATAAACGTTGCTGAGCATACGACAACGGAAACTTTTTCGGCTGTTTTTTTGCTTTTGCTTTCGCTCGGCTTTGCTTTTTTTGTTGCTTTTGCTGTTTTTGTCGTAATAATTTTGCCGCTAAGGCTTTTTTTTCTTCAACAGATAATAAACGTGCTTTTTTTTCAGACATAGTAACCTACGATATTAAACGCCATAAAACTATAGAGAAGCATAGTACAAATTGAAAGAAATAGAAGTTTGTTGCGTGTTTAAATAAGAGTGATGGATAATTCAGCTTATCAATATAATTATTTATTATATGGCAGCAATTCCTCATAACTGACTAAGCACATTCCTATCACTAAAAGCCAATTTTTCATCCCTAACTTGCTGATAATCCTCATGCCCTTTGCCTGCAATTAATACCAAATCTTGTGCTTGGGCTGACTTAATGGCGAAAGTAATGGCAGATTTTCTATCAGGCTCAAGCATAACCTTCGTCATATCAGTGATTCCCTGTAAAATATCCTGAATAATATCATGACTATTTTCCCAACGAGGGTTATCATCCGTTACAATGACTTTATCCGCTAGTTGTGTGGCAATTGCCCCCATTTGTGGACGTTTGCCTTTATCCCGATTACCACCACATCCAAACACACAATACAACTGTCCTTGGCAATGCTGTCTTAACGTAGTTAAAACTTGTTTTAACGCATCAGGAGTATGAGCATAATCAACCACAACCGATACGCCTGATTTCGTAGTCAATAATTCCAAGCGTCCAATCACTGGCTTTAAATCTTTCATCATGAGAATGGCTTGTTTAAAATCTATTCTCAACGCTAATAATACCGCTAATACGGCCATGCTATTATAAATATTAATTTTACCTAATAATTGCGTTTTAACTTGGGCTTGTCCCCAGCTACTAGCAATGACAAAACTCGCCCCATTGGCACTAAATTGATAAGCCATTACTTGAATAAATTTAGCCGTATTTAATCGCTTAAAACCATAACTAATGGTTTCGACTTTGTCATCTAATTGTAATAAAATTTGTAAAGAAAATTTATCATCCGCATTTAATACTACTTGCTTTACACTGGACATAGTAAACAAACGTTGTTTGGCGAAACCATAGGCTTGCATAGTTTTGTGATAATCTAAATGATCTTGAGTTAAATTAGTCAATACCGCAATATCAAAGTCAACCCCATTTACCCGTCCTTGATCGAGACCATGAGAAGAAACTTCCATGGCTAAATGGCTAACTCGCTGTTGTCGCCATTGAGCTAATTGTCCTTGTAAACTAATGGCATCAGGTGTCGTAAAACCACTGACTTGCCCGGATGTTCCCACATAATTACCTAACGTCCCCATGACCGCAGATTTTGCTTGTGGCAATCCTGATAAGGCTTGTGCCAACCATTGACTGCAAGAGGTTTTACCATTTGTGCCTGTTACTCCTATGACAGTCATGGCAGAAGAGGGACAATCATAAAAATGACTGGCAATCACGCCAAGTTGTTGGCTTAAGTTGGGAATGGCAAACATTGGAATCGTAGAATTGGATTTCAGCGTGTTAAGCGCTATATTTTGACTAGGTTCAAAGCCAATGGCGACGGCTCCCTTAGCAACCACTTGTTCCGCATAATCTAAACCATGTTGCCTTAAACCTTGAACGGCTAGAAATAAATCGCCTGTTTGTACCTGGCGACTATCGGTGCTTAAGCCTTGAATGCTTAGGTTTTGGTAGTTTTGGGGGCAGTTTTTTAGTATATTAATCAGTGTTTTTGGCATAATTTATAAGGCTTCGTCAGTTTAAATATCATTTAAAATATCATTGAATCACCCAAAAATAATAAAACATTACTAAAATAGTACTAAGTAAAATTTAAATAAACACAAAGACTTGCTTACATTGCTTGTTTCTGCTGTGGCGGAATCCCATAAAGCGGTAATAACTTTTTCATGACATTGGCAAAAACAGGTGCGGCCACAGTTCCACCATAATGCCCTCCCTTTTTAGGATTATCCACCATGGTTACCATAATGAATTGGGGTTGTGCGACAGGAGCAATGCCTACAAATAAGGATAAATACTTATTGCTATAACGTCCGTTTTCTAACTTATGTACGGTACCTGTTTTTCCAGCGACTTGATAACCTTTGATTTTAGCTCGTCTTGCGGTTCCTTCATTGGATACTACGGCAATCATCATTTGTTTGATTTGTTGGGCAGTTTTGGCAGAATAAATTAACTTTATAGGGGGTGACGATTCTTGACGCAGTAAGGAAATAGGTAATCGCTTACCTTGATTCGTGAAAACGGTATAGGCTTGAGCTAATTGTAAGGCAGTCACCGAATAACCATACCCATATGACGCCGTTACCCTATCAATGTCTTTCCAACGACTAAAATGACGTAACCGTCCTGAAGGTTCTCCTGGAAATTGACTGTTAGTGCTTTGCCCAAAGCCAAGCGAATGCAACATTGTCCAAAATTTACTTTTTGGAACTTTTAAAGCAATTTTTAACGCCGCAATATTACTTGAAAATTTCAGTCCCTCCGCAACAGTAATCAGCCCATGATTGTGGACATCTTCAATACGATGCCGTCCCATTTTGTAATAACCTGGTTCGGTATCAATTTTAGTCGTTGGCGTATAAGCTGCATATTCTAAGCCTGCGGCAAAAGTAAAGGGTTTAACCGTAGAACCTGGTTCAAAAACATCCGTAATTGCTCGATTACGATAATATTTTTTGTCCGCATTAGTCAAATGATTGGGGTTATAAGAAGGGTAATTCACCATCGCTAACACTTCACCCGTTGTCGCATTTAAAATCACACTAGATGCCGAATCCGCTTGGTGTTTTTCTATGGCTTGTTTTAAGGCTTGATAACAAAAATACTGAACCCGTTGATCGATGCTTAAGTACAAATTTTCGCCTGGCTTTGCAGGTTTAATCGTATCTAAATATTGAATTATTTTTCTATGCCCATCTTTTAACATCTGTACTTTACCTTCAACCCCAGTTAAACGGCCATTAAGACTGCGTTCTAAACCTTCTTGCCCCTGATCGTCAATATTGGTAAAACCAATCAACTGTGCGGTAACCTCTTTGCTTGGGTAATAGCGTTTGTATTCTTTTAATAATCCAATTTCAGGAATTGCCAAAGCAACAATTTTTTGAGCCGTTTCAGGATCGATATGCCGTTTTAGGTAATAAAACTGACGGTTTTGATAATGATTAAATTTTTCTAATAGCTGGTCGTATTCAATGGCTAATAAATCTGCTAATTGCTTGAATTTAAGATATTCTTGGGCAATTTTTTTAGGATAAGGGCTTAATTGTTGCAATCGCTGTTGTAATCGAGATACATTAATCCATATGGAATCAACAGGCGTACTAATCGCTAAGGGATAAGCTCGTCTATCCATTATCATGCCTCGGTAGGCTGGTTGAGTAATGGTTTTAATATGAATTTTTCCAGCTTTATTTTGGAGTTTTTCTTTGTCGATTAATTGCAAATAAAACAATCTGCCGACTAAAATAAGGCCCATTAAAACCAGCAAGCCTAATAAAGCCTGTCGTCGCCAACGATATGTTTTATTTGTAATTTTCATTAATTTTCTTGACTCCTATTAGTGTTAGGGTAAATATAGGCTTCAATAAGTTGTCTTTATTAAAACCCACTAAGGGCTTAGGGGTGATTTACTTTGGTTTTTTTATGGTAAGAATTTCGCTTGGCTCAGGATGTCTCATTTCAAATTGCTGTTGTGATAATTGTTCAATTCTATGGTAATCTGACCAAGTACTTGCTTCTAATAATAATTGCCCCCATTGAATATCAAGATTGTGTTGTTGTTGTTGTAATTGCTGCCATTGATAAAATAGGTTTCGATTGTGATAACGCAACATCACAATGGCCAATGCCGTTAGTATTATCAATAACCATAGTACGCCTAAAATCCATTGTTGTTTTATAGTCATAATTTTTCTGCCACTCTTAATTTGGCACTTCTAGCCCTAAGATTGATTGCAACTTCTTGTGAACTTGGTTTTTGTATTTTACCAATAATTTTTAATGTCGGTTGAAACTGATCGGCGGTTACGGGAAGATCAGGTGGAAAATCGCCACCTTGTTGCTGTTGCTGTAAAAATTGTTTTACAATTCGATCTTCTAATGAATGGAAACTAATAACAGCTAAACGCCCCTGCGGACAAAGGATATTTAATGCTTGCTCTAAGCCTAACTTAAGCTGGCTTAGTTCTTGGTTAATATAAATCCGAATCGCTTGAAAACTTAAGGTAGCAGGATGTTTTTTTAAAGACTTATGTTTAGGATACACCTGTTTAATAATCTCTGCTAACTGTAAAGTTGAGCTAAGCGGATTTTGTTGTCTTGCTTGAATAATTGCTTTTGCAATGCGTTTTGCATAAGGCTCTTCACCATATTGACGCAATACGCCGACTAGCTCCCATTCACTGACTTGATTTAACCAAGTGGCGGCTGTCTCTAATTGCGTGCCATCCATACGCATATCTAAAGGCCCATCTTTTACAAAGCTAAAGCCTCGTTCTGCTTGATCTAATTGTGGTGATGATACCCCTAAATCAAATAAAACACCATTTACTTTACCTATCATATCAAGATGATCACATACCGCTTGTAGCTGAGAAAATGGCTGTAATAATACCTGTAAGCGTGTGTCTATTCGCTGTTGTTTTGCATATTCTATAGCAGATTGATCTCGATCTAAAGCAATTAATCGTCCTTGAGTATTTAATTGTTGTAAGATTGCCCGACTATGACCACCTCGACCAAAAGTGGCATCAATATAAAAACCATTCGCCTGAATATTTAAAGCCTGTATTGATTCTGATAATAAAACGGATTGATGTTGCATCATAAAATTTGCAAAAATAAAACGAGTTGACCGATAAGCCGGGTTCTGTCAAGAGCGGTCATTCATCTGGGATTTATGTTACCATAAACCTCTAGCGATCTACCCAAAAACGATGCGGACAACATCTTAGTTTTTTGTTTGATCTTGCTCCAAGTGGGGTTTACCCTGCCATTAATGTTACCATTAATGCGGTGTGCTCTTACCACACCTTTTCACCCTTACCTAAATAGGCGGTTTATTTTCTGTGGCACTTTCCATAAGCTCACGCTTTCCAGACGTTATCTGGCACTTTGTCCTATGGAGCCCGGACTTTCCTCTATTGTTTAACATTAAACAACAGCGACTGCTTAGTCAACTCTAAAGTCAATATTTTACTTAGTTTTTGTCTAATTTTGAATGTAATTCTTCAATTTCTTTGGTTTGACGTTCTACTACGACTTCTAATGCCTTTTTTTCCATCTTAGTTTGATCTAAAATTTCACGCAAATTATGCTGTGCTGTCAGCGATTCTGCCAATTCCTCATTGACCCCCTGCAATTGATCTTTTGCATTGTCTAATTCTTCCATTAATTCTGCTTGGCTTTTTAATTTTTCTTCCATTTCAGCTAATAAGGTTTGCAAGGTAAAATTCTTTTCGCCTGAATTTTCAGCTAACTCTTGATTTAAAGCAGCTAACTGCTCCTTGAGTTCTGCGACTTCTTCTTTCTGATTTTGTTGATTTCTTAATTGTTGCTTTGCTTGAATCAATCCTTGTTTCAAAGTTTTAGCTTCTCGTTCAAACTTCTCAGCTCTAGCATTTGCTTTATCTAATTCTACTTGCAAAATTTTTAATTGTTCTAAATCAACGCCAGCATGTTCAGAATACACCGCATTGAGTTGATCTGACATATCATTAGCATCTGATACCGCTTTATCATCACTGGATGTGCCTTGTTCAGATTCTAATGCGTCTTGAGGCACTTTACTTAAACCGTCACGCAATGCGGATGCCTCAAACCCTCGTTCTGATAATAAAAATGCCGCAGCAGAACTTAAATAGGTGTTTTGACAATAAATAATATAAGGCTGTTCAATGTCCAAGCTCTCAATTTGCAATCGCAAATTAACAAAAGGAATATTTTTGCTACCTTTAATATGCGATTGTAAATACTCAGATTGCTCACGACAATCTATCCAAATCGCATTTTCTAACTTAACTGCTTCTTTAAAGGTGATATAACGTAACAAAGAATCTTTTACTAAACTTATAAATGGTTCTCGAGCTAATCTTAATAATTTACCATCTGTTAGCATGGTAATCGTCGCATTACGTTTACTATCAGAAATTAATGCATCTTCGCCAAAACATTCCCCCGATCTTAGTTCTCCAAGTTTCATGGGTGGTTTATTAGGTTTGGCAACTCGAGTGATTTGAGCTTTGCCTTTATGAATCATATAAAAGAAATCACCTGCATCGCCTTGTTTAACAATAACCTCACCCTTGCTAACAGTAATTTGCTCCATTTGCATCATCGCTTGCATTACGTTTGAGGCAGGAATATGTTGGAAAGTGGGTGATTGCAATACTTGTGTCATCCAATCATCAGATTCTAAAGAATCTAAATCGGAGACTTCATAATCACTGGCATCTTGATGGGATAGTAAGATATTGAGAAAATCTCTATCGACTCGAATCAAAACGATATCAGTTTTAGCAATGGCAGTTGCCTTTCGTGGTTGATGTTCATCAATCGGCAACATCGCTTGAGATGAGCCAGCCGTAATCGTACCAATTTCTTTGCTATCACTCAGTAATGCAATTTTACCTTCGACCAAATAAACGCAATAAGGATCTCTCGAATTTTCCTTAAATAACTCAAAACCTTCATCGAAATCTTCCAAATATATTCGACTCACTAACTCATCAAAACGTGCCTCAGGCAAATCAGTAATAGGCGAAAATTTTCGTAACAAATTCCGATCAATTGTTTGGTCAGAGACAGACATTGCATATAATCCTTAAAGCAAGATTTAAGATTTCAAGAAATTTCAGTAGTAATCAATCGCGAAATAAAAATAATTATAGCCCTAAAATCCTTATAAAACCATTTCTTTCAGGCTACGATTTTAACGCTATCGGTGGAAATATTCCATTGTTTGATTATAATATGACTATCTTACTTAGACAATTTAAAATTCAATGACATCAAATCAGTTATACCCAATCGAGATCCGCATCAAAACTAACTATCTTGAAGCTCAATCTAAGCCTAGTAAAAATTACTATGTATTCACTTATACGATTACCATTAAAAATACGGGTAGTGTTCCAAGTCGCCTGTTATCCAGACATTGGTATGTTACAGATGCCAACGGCAAAGTCCAAGAAGTGATTGGGGATGGGGTAGTTGGTAAACAACCCTATTTAAGGGCAGGTGAAAGTTTTCAATATACCAGTGGTACAACCCTAGAAACCCCCTTAGGTAGTATGCATGGTAGTTATCAGATGATAACAGATGATGGGCAAGAATTTGAGGCGATGATTCCTGCCTTTAGCTTAAGCAAACCTGATACAGTCATTCACTAATCTTATGGCAACTTATGCAATAGGTGATATTCAAGGCTGTTATAAGCAATTTTGCCAGCTTCTGGATAAACTTCAATTTAATCCTAAGCAAGATAAATTGTGGTTAACCGGTGATTTAGTCAACCGAGGACCAGACTCGCTAGAAGTATTGCGTTTTGTGTATAAAATCCGTGATTCCGTTATCACGGTATTAGGCAATCATGACTTACATTTATTAGCAATGTATTATGGTAATACGAAACATAGCCAAAAAAGTACACTACAAGCAATTTTACAAGCAAACGATAAAGACCAACTCATCAACTGGTTAAGACATCAACCCCTACTGCACTATGACAAAACGTTAAATTATGTTTTAATCCATGCGGGACTCCCAGCACAATGGAATTTAAGCACCGCACAAAATTGCGCCCAAGAATTACAAACCTTATTACAAGGAAAGAAACATAAGGAATTTTTGCGAGATCATCTTTATGGCAATCAGCCTGATCTTTGGTCAGAACAACTCAAAGATTGGGATCGCTTTCGATTTATTAGTAATTGTTTTACTCGATTACGTTATTGCAATGCGGAAGGACGATTATTACTTAAACACAAAGATTCACCGCAAAATACTCAAGACAATGATGTTTATCCTTGGTTTCTCGCTCCTAAACGGGAAAAAATTAAAGCAAAAATCATTTTTGGTCATTGGTCAACCTTAGGATATTATACAAACCATCAAGTTATTTCACTTGATAGTGGCTGTTTATGGGGGAAACAATTAACTGCCCAGTGTTTAGAAACAGGGCAAGTTACTCAACTGGACTGCCCTCAAATTCAAAGCCCTAAAAAATTTGTTTAAGAGACGGAAGGATTGGAGCCTGTTAAATTCCAAAAATAAACACAATCCAAATAAGAACGCACGGCAATTAGCCCATTCACACCATCATCAACCATAGCTGTTAATGGCGTACGATGTTTAAAACGATGATTTTTGCGATTTAACCAATATAATCCCATATCGGCATTGGTTGGATAAGTAGTACGCAAGGCTTCATCAATACCTAATAAATGTTCTACTCGCTTCATGACTTCAGGTTCATCAGGCAAAGGCGTATCATCATAATAACAACGTAAAGCACGAGGTTTAGTTTCTTCAGGTAAAGCTAATAAAACGACTCGATCGGCCGGTTTCACTTTCCACTGATCCAATAAATTCATAATAAAACGTGTCATACGCTGACGTTCTTCTAAAGATAAGGCAACCATTAATTTATCCCAAATTTTCTTTCAGCATAACAAAGATTGGTATTGAAAAAAACCTTGCAAACTGTACTTACAACAAAATCTTTTATTGATCACCATCAAGCCTGCACATCCTGAGTCACTCTTAAAACTTCTTCTAAAGTCGTCATCCCCTGTATTACCTTAACCAAACCGTCATGCAATATAGTATCCATGCCTTGTTTTTGGGCAGCAACTGCAATATCACTAGAACTCGCATGTTGCATGACTAAACGCCGTACGTCTTCATTCATAAGCATCATTTGCATGACACATAAGCGTCCACTATAACCCGTTTGATGACATTGCTCACAGCCAACAGCACGATATAATTGAATCTTGGAATTATTACTCAATTGATCCAGTTTCCATTCGTCAATCTGCGATTGGCTGGCTTGATAAGGTTGACGACAATGTTCACATAAACGCCTCACTAAACGTTGTGCTAAAACCCCACTAATAGCAGTCGTTACTAAATAATCATCTACGCCCATATCCATTAGTCGAGTTAAACTACTAGGGGCATCGTTAGTATGTAAGGTTGATAACACCATATGGCCTGTTAAAGCGGATTGAATGGCAATTTTAGCGGTTTCAACATCGCGCATTTCCCCAATCATAATTACATCAGGGTCTTGACGTACAATGGAACGCAGGGCATCCGCAAAATTTAAGCCAATTTGTGGTTTCACCTGAATTTGATTAATGCCCTCTAATTGATATTCTACGGGATCTTCCACCGTAATAATCTTACGCCCTGGGGTATTCAGTTGGTTTAAGGCAGTATATAAAGTAGTCGTTTTACCACTTCCTGTGGGTCCTGTTACTAATAAAATGCCATGCGGTTGAAATAAACAATGTTTAAAATCGTCTAAAGGTTTATCAATAAAACCTAAACTGGCAAAATCATGGACGACATTATCACTGACTAAAATCCGCATCACCACACTTTCACCATGCATAGTCGGTGCGGTAGATACCCTTAAATCCACCTCTTTGCCTTCAACTTTTAATTTAATGCGACCATCTTGCGGTAAACGCCGTTCCGCAATATTTAATTTTGCCATAATTTTGATTCTAGAAATCACCGCAGCACAGGAATGCGAAGGTGGTGCTTCGACATCTTGTAATACCCCATCAATGCGATAACGGACTTTTAAAGCATTTTCAAAAGGTTCAATATGAATATCCGATGCACGTGCTTCAATGGCATTATGGATTAATAAACTAACCAAGCGAATAATAGGTGCTTCACTCGCCATATCTTTTAACTGTTCAACATCATCTTCCTCACTAAACTCATCGCTCTGCCCCATATCTTCGACAATACTGTCCATAATACTTTTACCGCTACCATATAGCGTCTCAAAAGCATCGTTAAATTCTGATGCCACTGCCACACAAGGAATAACGGTTTGCCCACTTAACATTTCTAAAGCCTGTTTCGTATAATCATCGCTTGGGTTTACCATTGCAACAATCAAACCATTGTTTTTTTCTAATAAAGGCATGGCTTGATGTTCCTTTAAAAATCGTACTGAGATTTCTTCTTCTAAAATTGGGGTATCGGGATAATCAATGGGTCGTACTAAGGGGATGGCTAATTGTTTAGACAATGCCAACGCCACATCTTTTTCTGAAATCAAGCCTTGTTGATTAAGAATCTGACCAATTCTTTCGGCATCTTCAGCAGATTGTTGTTGGGATAAGGCTTGGTTTAAATCGTCTAAGTTTAATTTACCACTTTGAATTAATAACTCACCTAAGGGCTGTTCTAAAGGTTGGGTTTTATCATAGTTGATCTCTAATGATTGCTCTGATGGTGAATCAATCATGGCATCTAATGCTGGTTGGAATTTGCCATTGGGAATGGATTCATAAATTTTATGAATTAATTTTTTAATCCAAGTATCATTTACTTGCTCAAGACAATCATCAAACAACACAGGCACGGCACATTGATCCGTATATTCAATAATATCAAAACTGGCATCATCACTTAGATCCAATAATACAATATCAATTTGATCTGCTTTTAAATTCAATAATATTTCTTGTTTAGGTGGTAAAACATCAACAACCTCCAAACCATTCTGAGCTAAAACTGATTTAAGATTTTGCTGATGTGAGGCAATGCCTGACATGATAACCATTTTTGGTGCCGTAATTAAGTCACTCATAATATTCACCTTATAGAAATATTCACCGTCTATCTGAAAAAATAGACAAGCCATCCCAAACTACCTATGCTTTATTTAAAACATCATATATAAGTTATAGCAAGTTCAATCAAACTTATACCAAACGGAGAAACCCATGCCTAAAAAAACCGCCCTTGCTTTGGCGATTGGTGTTATTTGTGGAGGAGTGTTATATACCCTATATCCGGATCAAACCCACACAACTGAACCAGTTGCATTATCCAATCAACAACAAAGCTCAAACGCAACGATCAACCAAACTTCTGCGTTTCGTAATGATACCACAACAACAATATCACAACCTAAAATCCCCACTTTAGCAGAGATACCCAATATGGAACAATTTCCAAAGGATGTAAAATCGGTTTCATTGCTAAAACAAGGCGAAAAGTTTTATCAAAATAAAAAACCACATGATAATCAAAGTTCCGTTTTTATTGAATCGGATCCAATTACTGATGTCCAAATCTATGATGTCAATGATGCTAAACGTTTAATTACCGAAAGCGGTAAGGAATATTTTAAATTATCACAGGATGATGATGTGAGTTTTACCATTGCGAAACGTGATGAGTATGACAATGTATTTTACAAATTTCAACAAACTTACAAAGGTTTAAAAGTTGATGGTAAAGAATTAGTGGTCCAAGCAGGTGATGACAATAAAGTTGCCATGATGGCAGGTGAGTTTCAAACCAACATTGACCTAGATATTCAAGCAACATTAGATGGCGCTGATGCGATTAATCAAGCCCTTGCACAAAAAGAATTAACAGCCCAACCCATTCTTCATGAACAACCTGAACTGCAAGTGTTTATTGATCCTAAGGGTGATGCAAACCTAGTTTATCGCAGTGTCGTGGAATACTCAAGCAAAGAGTCAGGTCGTCATTTAGAAGAAGTGTTTGTAGATGCGAATAAAGGGACCATGTTATCAGCCGTTACCCATGTCCATCACGCATTACAACGCCAAGTTTATACTATGAATGGCAAGTGTATGAAAACAGGGAATGAATTGCCTGGCAGTCATTTATTTGATGAAAGTGGGCCTGGAACGGGTGCAGACCAACATGCCATAGATGCTTACAATAATACTGGCACGTCATACTGGTTTTATTATCACTTTTTTAATCGTGATTCTTATGATGCCAAAGGGATTAAATTAAAATCATCCATTAAAACGATGTTTGATTTTGGTCAGGGCAGTTGCAGTGGTGATAATGCCGTCTTCTTAGGTAGCCCTTACAACCAAATGGCATATGGCTCAGGGGGGGATTACTTACAAAATCCTGCGGGTGCTTTAGATATTACAGGTCATGAATTAACTCATGGTGTTACCTCAGCAGAAAGCAATCTGAAATATCAAAACGAATCGGGTGCGATTAACGAAGCCTTATCAGATATTTTCGGTTCGGCAGCAGAAGCATGGAAAGATTCAGGCGGAGGTTCGCATGGGAATCCAAGGAATGGCATTAAAACGACCCAAGATAACTGGACTTTAGGAGAAGATGCCGCCAATGATGATGGTTTCCGCCGTTATATGTACGATCCACAAGCAGATGGTCGTAGCAAAGATAACTATCCAGATCGTGGCAAATTAGAGACATGGGAACAACCCGGTAGCAGTAATGACAATGGCTATGTTCATACAAACAGTGGCATTATGAATCTTGCGTTTTATTTACTATCAGAAGGTGGCAAGCATCCTAGAGGTAAAACCAGTAATCAAGTGAATGGCATTGGCATTGAAAAAGCGTTAAAAATTTATTACCACGCAATGACCAATACCTTTACTAGCACCACTGGATTTGCAAGTGCTAGAACTTTATTAGCAAATTCTGCTAAAACAATTTATGGTGAATGTTCGCCAGAATGGAATGCCGTACATCAATCTTATGATGCCGTTTTAGTCCCAGGTAGCTGGACGGCTTGTGATAATAGTGGTGGCAGTGATAATAACGGCGGTGGTGATAATAACGGTGGGGGTGATAATAATAATGGTAATGGTGATAACCTTGCCTTAAATTCCATACCAACTGCCTCTGAATCTTGGAGTAGTGCTTTTGGCCCTGATCGTTTAATTGATGGCAAAACCTCCAGAATTTGGGCATCCAGAAATATTAGAGATATTTCCAATCAAGTTTCATTGCAGTTTGATTTACAAAGCGTGCAAACACTGAACGACATTAAAATCATTTGGCGTAAACACTACTATGCGAATCAATTTGCCGTATGGGCTTGGGATGGCTATCAATGGCAATTAGTACAGCAAGTCAATAAAAATGCAGCAGGTGCTGACACTGTTAGCTTAAATGGCATTCGTGCTCAATATCTTGCAGTTACTATGTCCCAAGGTCGTCGGGGCTTATGGTATTTAGTAGAAGAAGTTGAAATTCGATAAAATAACCTAACAATTCCTCTTTAATGACACTATCAAAACCCTGCCTATTTTGGTGGGGTTTTTTTATTGCTATAATGGCGACTTTCTAAAATACGGACAAAATTGCATGTGGTTTAAAAATATTATTGTTTATCAATTTAAAATTCCTTTTACCTTATCCAAAGCGGAATTAGAACAAAAATTATCCCAGCACACTTCTCGCCCTTGTGGTAAGCTGGAAATGTCTACTTATGGTTGGAGTTCCCCTTTAGGACGACAAGATCACACTTTAGTTTATAGTGCCTATGAAGGCTTGTTAATTTGTGGTAATCGTCAAGAAAAATTACTACCGAGCAGTGTCATTAAAGAACAAATGTTAGAAAAAGTAGTTGATCAAGAACAACAACAAATGCGAAAACTCAGCAAACGTGAAAAAGAAAGCATACAAGAACAAGTATTAGCCGAATTATTGCCCAGAGCATTTTCACGTTCCCAACCCACTTATGCCTATATTGATACTAAAAATCAATGGTTGGTTATTGATACTAGCAGTCAAAAAAAAGCGGAAGCCTTAATAGAATTATTAAGAAAATCACTTGGTGGTTTAAGTGTGCAATCATTACAAGCGAAAGAATCTGTTGCTAAAGTTTTAACGAGTTGGTTAACAGACAATCCCCCTAAAGATTTTATTATTGCCGATGAATGTGAACTCCGCAGTCCTGAAGAAGAAGGAGGCATTATCCGTTGTAAACAACAAGATTTGGATTCCAAAGAAATTGAAACTCATTTGAAAGCAGGAAAATTATTAACCCAAGTCGCACTGCAATGGCAAGATAAAATTTCCTTAGTATTAGCAGAAGATTTAGTGATGAAACGCTTAAAATTTGAAGAATTAATCACTGAACAAAAACAAGAATATAATACTGAAACCCCAGAGGAAGAAATGGAAGCGGATTTTACCATTATGATTAATGAATTGCGACCATTATTAACAACAATATTAAAATTATTTGCGAAACCAGTGGACGCAACCGCAAGTGATGCCCCCCCTAAAGAATCGTGGTTATTATCTTAATATTTACATTTTGTTTGTCCCTTGGAAGGGAGGGAATTGGGACAAACAAAATCAAGACTAGTCAACAAAGCCCATAGTACGAGGTGCCACACGCACTAAAGGATGGGCTTCATCGTATTTCATTTTCAAACGTTGAATTGACTCACATATTTTGGCCTCATGACAACGAATTGGAGCATCACTGGTTTCTAATACGATATAATCTTTAGGCTTAATGGGATCAATATCACCAATCATCACTAATGGCCCTACTTCTAATTGTTGCAATAGTTGATAACCACCAGTTAAAGTTTGCTGAGTAGTGCCACTATTGATAGAAATATCATCTAAAAAAATATCTTCGTCATCACCAGGGCCAAATTCTAAATGCTGATACATACCCTCCTGACCACGTTTCCAACGAATCCACGCTTTAGGAATCAATCTATCTTTGTAATAAAACACATTATCGGCAAAAGATAAAATATAAATACCCACTGGATTAGCAAAACTCACTTGCTTACCATAAAACACATTGCTGTGCATACTCACGGCCGTTGGATCAGCATGACGACAACCCAAATGCTCTGAACCACAATAACGAAAAATTTGTTCACTCGTTGCAGGTTCTAAACCGTGCGTAGTTGAACGAGCATAAGGCTTGGCACCAAATTTGACTAAATAAAACAAATCTTCCAAAGTATTAATAGGATGCGTCATAAATAAGGCATGGTGTAGATTTAATTCACCTTCAGGATACATCTCAACACCTTCAGCAATCATTTCTCGACTATTACCATGACCTGCTAATTGTCGACAAAAGGCAAGTTTTCGTTGTTTCACACTTAAATTCCAAGGCTCATCCATACCATACAAAGCAACCCAATCAGGTTCAAAGCCTAAAACGTCAGTAGTCGCTTGATACAGCAATTGCGGTTCATACATGGCTAAAAACAGCCAATATTCTCGCAACTCTGTGGTAACTTGAACCCGTTTAGGACGCATTTTGCCTTTTTGATCCCTTTTACGAAGGATACTATACTCACAATACTCATTATGTAAATGTTGTCGCCCTTGCACTGCCCAATCCGATAATTGTCTTGCGACTTTCGCTCCCATACAAATTTGCACTTCAGAAGGATTCGCCGACCATCTCATATCAACGGTTTTCGCTTGTTTTAATTGTTGAGGCTCTAAGGTAAAAAATTGTTCGCACATACTTTCGGCGGAACAGCCTTTACGATAAGCTTGACGCAGTTTATCATTCCAGATTTTAAGCAAGTCCTTTTTTAAATCATCGACTTCACCTGGCGTTTTATATTCCATACCATTCATCCTTTATTGACGCTATGATAGTATTTTACCAGTTTTTTTGTAAACTATTAGGCTAAGGAGTCAAAAATTTGCATAATTATTTTCATTGCTTACAATGACTATCATATTTTATGTTGTTCTAACAACCGTTGCTATGACAGAAAACAAAATATTAAATCTCAACAGGCAAGCTATCCTCATTCCCCCACTCCGACCAAGAACCAGGATAGGCTTTAATATGACGAAACCCCAAATGTTTTAACACAATATAAGTATGCGATGAGCGATGATGAGTTTGACAATAGACAATCACTTCTTTATCTGTCGTAATGCCTAAAGATGCGAATTGTTGTTGTAATTGTGAGGTCGGATATAAACAATGACTGTCAGGATCAAAAGCATTACGCCAATCCCAATGAATTGCGGATGGAATATGACCAGCATGTTTTGCCAGTTTTTTACTGCCTTGATATTCTTCGACAGAACGGGCATCTAATAATACCGTATCTGCTTGGTTAATATGTTCTAAAACATAGTGTTTATCTACCCATGCCTTGTTGCTAATTTTGGCTTGATAATCAGAACTACGATGCGATATATGAGAGAAACGTTGTTTTTTGGTCGGATAACCTGAAAGTTTCCAATTCACAATACCACCATTTAAAAACGAAAAATGCGGATGTTGAATGACATCCAAAATCCATAATAATCTTGCGGCCTTCCCGCCACCTTCATCCCCATAAGCAACCACATGTTTATCTGGGGTTAATCCCAAATAACTACACACTTCGCTTAGTTCTTCTTCATCAGGTAATAATCCCATTGCCTTACCCGATTGTGCAGTGAGTAAAGAGTATTCTAAGGGAATGGCATTGGCGATGGAATCGTCATAACGCTGACATAAATCCACCACAATCACATCATCCTGATCCAAACAATCGGCTAATTGTTTAGGTGATATAATTAACGGCAAATGCTTATTCATTCGTGATTCGCTTTAGAAAACAAACGAAAAAAATTGTCGGTAGTTTGTTGTGCTATGCTTGCAACGGATGTTTGCCGTAAGTCCGCTAAACATTCAGCGACATGGCGTACATAGTGTGGATAATTCGCCTTGCCTCTATGGGGTACAGGAGCTAAATAAGGTGAATCGGTTTCAACTAAAAATTGATCGGCTGGCACTTTTTTTGCCACTGATTTTAATTCATGGGCATTTTTAAACGTAACAATGCCAGAAAAAGAAATATAAAAACCTAAGTCTAAAGATTGTTTTGCCATTTCCCAATCTTCGGCAAAACAGTGCATTACGCCACCAATGTCTTGTGCCTGTTCTTGACGTAAAATATCCAAGGTATCTTGTTTGGCTTGCCTGGTGTGAATAATCAAGGGTTTATTCGCTTGTTTGGCAGCAGTAATATGACGACGAAATCGTTGCCGTTGCCAATCGAAATCTTCAGCTTTAGTACGAAAATAATCTAAGCCTGTTTCACCAATGGCAATATTTTTGGGATGTTTCGCTAATGCAACTAATTCTTCCCATGGCGTTTCTGCTTCATTATGTTCATTAGGATGTACCCCTACTGACACAAACACTTGTGGATAAGATTCTACCAAATTTAACATTTTAGGATAATTAGTTCGATTAATACTGACACATAAAAATCGTTCTACGCCTTGTTGTTCAGCCGTAGCAAAAAAATTATCTAAACGGTTTTGGTAAGGCGATAAATCCAAACAATCTAAATGACAATGAGAATCAACTAACATAAAAATCCCAAGAGTAAAAATGACGGATAAAAATCACATGGTGTGGGTAACACGCTCAGCTTCCAAAGTACCTGCTAAATAGGTTTCAATTTTTTTTCTTGCATTACCCCCGTCTTGATCACTAAATTGCACGCCAATCCCTGCGACTCGATTATTTTCTGCCCCTTTTGGTGTTACCCATACGACTTTACCTGCGACAGGTAATTTGTTGGGTTCTTCCATTAGGGTTAATAACATAAACACCTCATCCCCTAGTTTATATTCTTTGGGACTAGGAATAAACAAGCCACCATTTTTAACAAATGACATATATGCGGCATATAATGCGTTTTTATCTTTAATATTTAACGATAAAATCCCTTGTCTGGGTAAACCTCTTCCTTTCATCATAAGCATTTCTCCTATTCAACTTCGACTTCAACTATGGTTTGTTGCAAACCAATAAACAATTGCTCTAATATCATTGTTTTATTAATAGTAGTATGCGTTGTAAATAATTGCTGAGTTTGCATAATTTGATCAATACATTGATATAATTGTATAAAGTTTAGCTGGGAGGCGAAAGATTGCAATGATTGAATTTGATCACAATTAATTACCTGCCCTTCTGCGACTTGTAATTTCAAGGCGACCATATCTCGAAACCAACTTAATAACCAAAATAAACTTAATTTTAAATAGGTTTCTGCCCAAACCTCTGCTACTTTGACAATATTACCTTGCCCTTGCATCACGGCTAAGCAATCAGCAAATAATTGCGTGCGTAAATTCAATTGCTCGGTTTCTGATAATTCTAAGGCTAATAGTGGCGAACCTGCGGCAAGTTTTAATAATAATACATCTTGTGGATGCCGACTTTGTTGACGTAGCCATTGCAAACCTAGAGATTGACTTGGAGGTGCAAATAATAATGGCTGACAACGACTGACAATAGTAGCAGGTAAAGGTTTACTGGTATCACTGACTAAAATGAGTAAGGTTTTTGGGGTCGGTTCTTCTAAGGTTTTCAATAGGCTATTAAATGCTGCCGTATTCATTGATTGGGCAGGGTGAATATAAGCAATCGTATATCCCCCTAGAGGTGATGTCAATGTTAAATCTTGAATTAATTGCCGAATTTGCTCAACTTTAATAAGTTCTTGTTTTTTTGTAGGGGTAATTCTAAAAAAATCAGGGTGATTATAAGCTAAAAATAAACGACAGGCATGACATTGATCACAAGCCTTATCGATTTTATTGGGGTCTTGACATAAAATAAACTGGCTTAAATAATTGGCAAAGTTTTGTTTACCTAAACCCATTTGACCTTGTAATAATAAGGCATGAGGCAAACGCTGTTGTTGCCATTGCAATAATAATTGTTGCCATTGTGATTGTTGCCAAGGAAGTAATTGGGTTTGCATAATAATAGTAATAGTTATGGCTGTAACTGTGATTGTAATGATAATAATAGTGTTTGCAATGCTTTGATGAGTTGGGCATTGACTTGTTCTATCGCTAAACCCGCATTAATTTCTACTATAGTATCATCTTTTGCTAAGCATTTTTGATAAACTTGGCGAGTGCGAATAAAAAAATCTAAATGTTGTTGTTCAAAGCGATCCAAAGCACCTCGTCCCTTAGCTCTGCTTAAACCTAGTTCGGGTTCAATATCAAAATATAAGGTTAAATCGGGTTTAAATTCTCCTAGACAGGCTTGATGAATGGCTTGAATAGCAGCGATCTCTAACTGCCGTCCCCCCCCTTGATAAGCAAAGCTGGATAAAAAATAGCGATCAGAAATCACCCACTTACCTTGAGCTAAGGCGGGTTTAATAATCACGTCCGTATTTTGTACTCTAGCGGCATACATTAATAATAACTCACTCATTAAGGTTAATGGTTCATTTGCCACCGCTTGCTTTACGAGTGTACGAATTTTTTCAGCAATCACAGTCCCTCCAGGTTCTCTGGTGCTTACGACTTCAATTTGTTGTTGTTGCAACCAAGCAGTGATAAACTTTAAGGCAGTCGTTTTACCTGCGCCTTCTAAACCTTCTAGGACAATAAATTTTGCTGTCATTGATGGCCCCAAATTAAGCGTGATGTATCGATCATTGTTTCAACTGATATTTTCTTACTGCCTGATTATGCTGTGTCAAAGTCTTAGAAAAATAATGCCCACCCGAACCATTAGCAACAAAATATAAACTGTCGCCCTTATCGGGATTGACGGCTGCCCATAATGAATCTCTCCCAGGCATCGCAATTGCTGTGGGTGGTAAACCATAATGTACATAGGTATTATAAGGCGTATCTTGTCTCAAATGTTTTCGGGTTAGATTACCATCAAACCTTGCGCCTATGCCATAAATTACGGTTGGATCGGTTTGTAATTTCATATGACCTTGTAAGCGTCGAATAAATACCCCTGCAATTTGTTGGCGTTCACTGGCTAAGCCTGTTTCTTTTTCAATAATTGAGGCTAAAATTAACATATCATCTTTTGATTTTAAAGGCAGATTCGGTTGACGTTGTCGCCATATGCTTGTCAGGATTCCTTGCATGGTTTGATAAGCACGTTGCAAAAACTCTAAATCAGTCGTACCCGCAGGAAAATAATAAGTATCCGGATAAAAGCGTCCTTCAGGATGTTGGTGAGCATGACCTAGTTTGCTCATAATTTCCGTCCAATCTTGATGATTTAATACTGGTTTAATTTGGGGATGTGATCGAATTGCGGATAATACTTGAAAAAAATTCCAACCTTCAATTAGGGTAAGTTGATATTGCTTGGTTTGACCTGAAATTAAACGATCTAATAATTGTTCGGGTAATAATCCTGATGTTAGCTCATAAACGCCGACTTTAATAGCGGTTTTTTGTTTTAACTTTGCCATGAAACGAAAAAAGTAAAGTTCTTGTTCTGATTTGAAAATACCTTGTTTTAATAAATCATTGGCTAAACGGGTAACAGTACCACCCGAGGTAACGGTATAGCTTATTTTTGCTTGCTCAAAACTTAAAGGACTTTGTAAAAATTGTTGATATTGCGAGTAAAGCACTGTTGCAACAGTACTTGCTAACAAAATTAACAATAATAATAATCGAGCAATAATGCGCATTAAATTATAATTCCATTCTGTTGTTAACTCTATTTGTAATAATTTTAGTTTATCTGTGCGACTGCCTGTAACAATTTTAAGGTCATATCACCAATCGTATAGTGCCAATCTTCAATTTGCGTTACTGGCCAAATTCCTATAATACTATTACACAAAAACACTTCTTGCATGGTTTTTAATTGGGATGGCTTTAAAGTCGTAATTTGATAAGACCACGCTTGTTGTTGTATATAAGCTAACAGCCATGCTCGCATTACCCCTGCAATACCACATTGCGTTAAATCAGGGGTAACGATCACCCGTTCTGCTGAAATGGCAAAAATATTGCTCATGGTTGCTTCTACAACATTACCATTATTGTCCAAAACAATACCTTCCGCAATACTAGCATCTTGCCATTCATTTCTAGCTATCACTTGATCTAAACGGTTTAAATGCTTAATCCCTGCTAATGGTGATGGACTTAAATAATGGTGGCAAAAGCGTAATTTTACCCCTTGTTGTTGATAGCTTGCAGGATATTGTGGCCATGGGAATAATAATAAAACTCGCTGGCTTAAACTTTCAGGTTGATAGTAGTAAGCTCGACCAGTATTATTGCGACTAATCATAATCTTTAATACGAATTGGGATTGTTGGGATTGTTGAATTAAATGCAAGGCTTCTCGATATAAAAGTTGACTATCGGGCAAATGTAATTTCAGTTGGGTTGCCCCAGCTTGTAAACGTTGCATATGTTGTTGCCATAATAAAGGTTTACCTTGTTTGACAGCAATGGTTTCAAATAAACCATCGCCATAATGAAACCCCCTATCGAATACTGAAATAGATTGGCGAAACTCGCCATTGATCAATGCGGGAATCATGACGGTAATGCCAGTAATACGCCTTTGGCCTTACTTCGAGTTTCGGCTAATTCTTTCTCAGGATCAGAATCCGCAACAATCCCTGCCCCAGTCCGAAACCAAAGTTTATTTTGAGCCACTTCAATACTACGAATTAAAATATTAAAATCCATATCGCCATGATGACTAATAAAACCTAAGGCGCCCGTATAAGCTCCTCTGGGTTGTTGTTCTAATTCAGCGATAATTTCCATACATCGGACTTTAGGACAACCCGTAATCGTCCCCCCAGGAAATACTGCCGAAATCATTTGGCTCAGCGAAATACCCGACTTAAGTTTACCTTGAATATTAGACACAATATGATGCACATAAGCATAAGATTCTAATTGCATCATAGCATTGACATTAATACTACCTGCTTGGCAAATTCGACCTAAATCATTACGTTCTAAATCCACTAACATAATATGTTCGGCTTGTTCTTTAGGATGTAATAATAATTCCTGTGAATAGGCTTGATCTTGCGTAGTATCCTTTGCCCTAGGTCGAGTGCCTGCAATCGGACGAGTTTGAATATAAGGCGGTTTCACTTGTAATAAACGCTCAGGGGAGGAACTGAGAATATAATAACCATTGTGATAGAGTAAGCCTGCAAATGGTGCAGGATTGCTTTGACATAAACGTTGATAGAGTTGCACGGCATCAATGGGATTCGCACTGATTGCCTGCCATAAACGTGATAAATTCACCTGAAATACATCCCCTTCGTAAATATAGTCTTTAATGCGTTTCACCCCCTGTAAAAACTTGCTAGGAACTTCTTCGATTAATTCAAAACTTATATTATCATGACTAAATTTTGTTTGTTGGATTTGGCTAAGGATTAAATCCTGCTCTATTACACTAAGATAAGGTTGATGAGATGATTCTAAGACTAAGCAACTTGTTTGCTGTTGGTGATCTCGAATGATTGCCACGGGAATACGAGTTAAAATTGCCTTTGGATAAGCGGATTGTGGCAACACTAAAGTCGCTTCAATTTCTGCGACCACCTCATAGGCTAGAAACAAAAACCACCCCCCCCAAAATGGTAGATCAAAATCATGCTCAGGAATGGATTTTGTTATTGTAACTTGTTGGCTTAAATGGGTTAATATTGATTTAGAATAAATTTTGCTTGCCAAAGGAAAGGCAAACAAAATATCATAACGTCCAATTTCTGGATGCCTTGCCACACTTTGCAACAAATAAGGATAACGTTGCGGCTGATACTGATGTAATGCCAATAAATCTATATCATAATTTACTGCTTGTAAAACAAAATCTCCAAGGGTAATAGGAGATTTTGTGAAATAGGATTTCATTGAAATCTGGATAGCACTAAGGTTCCATTAGTACCACCAAAACCAAATGAGTTAGACATAGCCACATTAATCGGCATTTCTCGTGCTTTCCAAGGCACATAATCTAAATCACATTCTGGACCAGCTTCAAATAAGTTAATAGTTGGCGGTGCGACTTGATCTCGAATTGCTAAGGTAGTAAAAATTGCTTCAACCCCACCTGCGGCTCCTAACATATGACCTGTCATTGATTTGGTAGAGCTTACTGCTAATTTTTTGGCATGATCCTTGAAACTGGCCTTTACTGCTCTGGTTTCAACTAAATCGCCTAAAGGTGTTGACGTACCATGGGCATTAATATAATCAATTTGTTCGGGATTTAACCTAGCATCTTTTAAGGCATTATTCATACAAAGACTCGCACCTTCACCATTCGGTGGTGGCGATGTCATATGATAGGCATCACCGCTCATGCCAAAACCAACCACTTCCGCATAAATGTTTGCCCCACGTTGTTTGGCAATTTCTAAGGCTTCTAAGACGACCACACCTGCCCCATCACTTAAGACAAAACCATCTCTATCTTTATCCCAAGGACGACTCGCCGTGCTAGGATCATCATTACGCCTAGATAAGGCTCTGGCCGCCGCAAAACCACCTAAACCCGTAGGCGTAGTTGACATTTCAGCCCCACCTGCAATCATCACATCGGCATCACCATATTGAATCATTCGGGCTGATTGACCAATACTATGGGTTCCAGAACTACAGGCCGTAACAATAGTGGTATTCGGCCCTTTTAATCCATATTGAATCGACACATTTCCCGAAATCATATTGATAATATTACTAGGCACAAAAAATGGGGAAATTTTTCTAGGGCCACCACTCAAATAGGCACTATGCCCTTTTTCAATCCCATGAATGCCACCAATGCCAGAACCAATAGAGACCCCAATCCGTTCCGCATTTTGTTCCGTTACTTCTAAACCAGCATCTGCAATCGCTTGAGATGCGGCAACTAAGCCATAATGAATAAATATATCCATTTTTTTGGATAATTTTGGTGGCAAATAGTCTGCCACATCAAAATCAGGCACACTGCCACCAAATTTAGTACTATGTGCAGAGACATCAATATGAGTTAAGGGACGAATCCCGCCTTGACCTGCTAAAATATTTTGCCATGCTTCTGCTATGCTTATCCCTACAGGGGAAACAATGCCTAAGCCTGTAATTACAACTCGTCGTTTTGACAAAAGACTTACCTCATAAGATATAAAACAAACTCAAAATAAAAGGATTACGGTAATACTTACCAATAATCCTTTTATTATATTATTAACATGACTCACCATTAATTCAAATGGCTATCAATATAATCCATTGCTTGCTGTACTGTGGTAATTTTTTCTGCTTCTTCATCAGGGATTTCACAATCAAATTCTTCTTCTAATGCCATCACTAATTCCACCGTGTCCAAAGAATCTGCCCCGAGATCATCCACAAATGATGCTTCACTTGTTACTTCCTCAATTTTTACACCTAATTGTTCTGCAACAATTTCTTTTACCCGATCTTCTATTCTACTCATTCTAATGTTTTCCTTTCTAAAAAAAATGTCATTTAGTTTTAATTATGACTTTAAAGATAATAACTCTTTAAGCCTTGCATCGACTAAACGGAATTGCCAATGAAAACTATCTACACCATTCGTGTTACAGCTTCCATATCAATGTTTTTTGGACTATAGTCGATAATTTTATTTTTTACAAGCACTGCTCATATTTTTTCCCAGCAGATTAATTCATATACATTCCACCATTGACATGAATGGTTTCACCTGTAATATAAGCTGCGGCAGATGAGACTAAAAAACTGACAACACTCGCAATATCTTCCACTGATCCTAAACGATTTAATGGAATGTGAGCCAACATTGCTTGTTTTTGCTTATCTGATAAGGCTTGTGTCATATCGGTATCAATAAATCCGGGTGCCACACAATTCACCGTAATATTTCTAGAGCCTAGTTCTTGAGCTAAGGATTTGCTGAAACCTATTATGCCTGCTTTTGCGGCAGAATAATTGGCTTGTCCCGGATTACCTGACACACCAACCACTGATGAAATATTCACAATACGTCCAAATCGTGCTTTCATCATCGGTTTTAAACAGGCTTTCGTCATATGATAAACCGAACTAAGATTGGTATTAATCACATCCTCCCATTCCGCAGGTTTCATACGCATAAATAAATTATCCCTAGTAATCCCCGCATTATTAATTAATAAACTAGGGGCAGCAAAATCCGCTTGCACTTGCTTGACTAGATTATCCATACTTTCTAAGTCAGTTACATTGAGTACCATGCCCTGACCTTGAATCTCTGCTTGTTGCAAATTTTGGCTAATATTTGCAGCACCTTGTTCTGTAGTTGCCGTACCAATCACACAAGCACCTTGTTTACCAAGCTCTAATGCAATGGCTTGTCCAATTCCTCGACTGGCACCTGTTACTAATGCAATATTACCTTTAAGTGTCATTCAACTACTCCAAATACGACTATAATCATAATATGTTTATTTAACTGCTTCTAATGCAGTCTCTAAGGTTTTTGAATCAAAAATAGGTAATGCCGTCATCGTTTTATCAATGCGTTTATTCAGTCCTGACAATACTTTTCCCGGCCCAGCTTCAATCACAATGTCAATATTTTGAGCTTTTAATGATTGAATAGTTTGTACCCATTGTACAGGTTGATAAAGTTGTTTCACTAAGGCTTCATGAATCGCTTTTGGATCGGTATGACTTTGCACATCCACATTATGAATCACTTTAATTTGTGGTGTTTGAATGCTAATTGATTGCAATACATCTTGTAATTGTATGGCGGCTTCCTGCATTAAACGACAATGAGAAGGCACACTGACAGGTAATAATTTTGCTCGTTTTGCACCTGCTTGCTTTGCGAGTTCAACCGCACGTTCTACCGCAGGTGTGTTACCAGCAATGACAACTTGTCCAATCGCATTAAAATTTACGGCTTCAACCACCTGATCTTGACTGGCTTGTTGCACTAAAGTCTCAACTTGACCCTCTTCTAAGCCTAAAATAGCGGCCATTGCCCCCTGACCGACAGGAACCGCCGCCTGCATTAAACGCCCACGCGCTGCCACGACAGTGATGGCATTATCAAAACTCATTGCTTCCGCACAAACTAATGCCGTATATTCACCCAAACTATGCCCTGCCATAAAACTAGGCATGGCACCTTGCTGTTGTTGCCATACTCGCCAAACCGCTACCCCCGAAACTAACATGGCAGGTTGGGTAATTTCGGTTTGACTTAAACGCTCAATGGGTCCTTGAGAGACGGTATCCCACAAATTATAACCCAAAATATCCGATGCTTGTTCAAAACTTTGTGTTACAATTGGATAATTCTGTGCAAGTTCCGCTAACATCCCGACTGACTGCGAACCCTGCCCTGGAAATACTACTGCAAATGATTGTTGTCCCATTTTTACTTCCTTAATATTTTGCTAATACAGAACCCCAAGTAAATCCCCCCCCGAAGGCTTCCATTAATAATACCTCTCCTCGTTGAATTTTACCTTGACGTACCGCAACATCTAATGCCAATGGAACCGAAGCAGCAGAAGTATTCCCATGTTCACCTACGGTAACAACTACTTTATCCATTGTCATCTTTAATTTTTTTGCGGTAGCTTGAATAATACGAATATTGGCTTGATGTGGAATTAACCAATCGACCTCAGATTTGTCCATTTGATGCGCATTCAGCGTTTCATCAACAATTTGCCCTAAAGTATTGACCGCAATTTTAAATACTTCATGGCCTTTCATCTGAATATAGGTTTCGCCTTGTTGCATTTTATCATAACCTTGCGAAACCCCAACAGGCACAGTTAATAATTGCTCATACTCACCATCTGCATGTAAATGACTGGATAAAATTCCAGGCACTTGATCGGCCTTTAATACGACAGCACCCGCCCCATCACCAAATAAAACACAGGTATTTCTATCCGTCCAATCAATAATGCGTGATAAAGTTTCCGCACCAATCACTAATGCCGTCATTGCCATTCCAGAGCGAATAAATTGATCCGCTACCCCCAAAGCATAAATAAAACCCGTACACACAGCTTGAATATCAAATGCGGCACAACCATGAATCCCCAAGCGTTGTTGTAATAAACAAGCCGTGCTAGGAAATACTCTATCAGGTGTCGTCGTTGCCACAATGATCAAATCAATTTGATTCGTTTCAATTCCTGCCATTTCAATCGCAAGTTTTACCGCCTGTTCTGATAAATCACAAGTCGTTTGACCCTCTGCGGCTAAATGACGTTTATAAATACCCGTTCGTTCACGAATCCAACGATCCGTAGTATTCACCATTTTTTCTAAATCAGCATTTGTTAATATTTTCTCTGGTAAATAGCCACCGGTTCCAACAATACGCGAATACTTCAAAATGACTTACCCCTTTACAATATATCCCCAACACCTCGTTTCACAAGGTTTAAGGAATGCTTGTTTTAAACTGTAGATTGTTCTGAAACCATGATTTCAACTTGCTGTGAAATTTTTTCAGGCACGGCTTTTTGAACCTCTAATATCGCAATTTTAATGGCATTCGCAAAAGCAAACTCATTGGCACTGCCATGACTTTTAATCACAATTCCTTGCAAACCTAGTAAACTTGCCCCATTGTAACGCCCAGGATCAAACTGTTGCCGAAATTGCTTAATCACAGGATAAGCAATCAAACCTGCAAAACGAGTGTAAAGATTTTTCATAAACAATGTTTTCATTGAACTGGAAAACATTCTAGCTAAACCTTCACTGGATTTCAGCGCAATATTCCCCACAAAGCCATCACATACCACCACATCTGCTTTGCCTTTGTAAATATCATCTCCCTCAACAAAACCGATATAATTCAACGGGCTTTCTGTTAACAACAATGCGGCTTCTTTTACCTGAACATTGCCTTTGATTTCTTCCTCACCAATATTTAACAAACCTACGCTTGGTGAAGCAACATCATTAACAGCAGTAACGAGTTCTGCCCCCATTACTGCAAAATGAAACAGATGTTCAGCGGTACAATCAATATTTGCCCCTAAATCTAAGACATAAGTATAGCCTGACGTAGAAGGAATCGCTGTGGTAATCGCAGGACGACTAATACCTGGCAAGGTTTTTAATACAAATCTAGCCACTGACATTAAAGCCCCAGTATTGCCCGCACTCACACAAGCATGTGCTTTGCCTTGCTTGACTAAATTGACGGCTACTCGCATGGACGAATCTTTTTTATAGCGTAATGCTTGGGAGGGCAATTCGTCCATGGCAACGGTTTGACTGGCATGATGGATAGTTAGCTGTTTTGGATGGTGATATTTTTTTAAACACTGTACTAATTTTTGTTCATCACCCACTAAAATCAGTTCAAGATTATCATTCTGTTTTAATGATTTTAATGCGGCAGGCACAATAACCTCAACACCGTGATCGCCTCCCATCGCATCAATTGCAATTACTGTTGTTCCCATAAATAATGGTTCCGCTACCCCAGTGTGATGACTATTTATAAATCAATTTGCGACCACGATAGTAACCATCGGCACTCACATGATGACGCAAATGAACCTCACCAGTGCTTATTTCGACAGATAAGGCATTTGAACTCAAATGGTCATGAGCACGACGCATATTACGTCGAGAACGAGTTTTTTTACTTTTTTGCACCGCCATTATTTTGATACTCCTGTTATTTAATTTTATAATCTTTTAATATTGCAAAAGGATGAACTTGTTTTGAATGACGCTGAGTTGATGTCATATTAACCACATTTTTCTTAAGAAAATCCGAACAAGGATAATCATGTTTTGAGACAATGGGTAATGCTAAAATTAATTCATCTTCAACTAAGTCAAGCAGTGATAAATTTTCATTCGCTTTCTCTACGATATAAATATCATAGGGTGTATCGAAATCATCCTCATTACTTTGTCTATCACTTGTCATTATTGCTAACAATAAATTTATATCAACAAACCATGGCATTGCCAACAAACAACGTTGACATTCCAAAATCAATGTTGTGGTAATATGCCCTTTAATATAGTGAATACCTTTTGCATCAATCCCGAAATGCAAACTAACATCAACCCCTCCTTGAGGCTGAACCAAGGATTGATGTAAGCGTGTCATATTATCTATTGCGACTTTTCCAGCTAATTGCTTGCCTTTTGAGGCAAATTGCCACGGATCCACCCGATTAGGTAAGACTTGTTTTACCATCACCACTCTTTGTTGATACTCTTACATTATCAAACGAAACGAGCAATATACCCTATTTGAACCTGAGTCTCAATATAAAATTTCTATCTCAATGGATTATTGTGAAATTGTGTTATAGTGCTACTTTTAAATAATACATTGGTATTTAATAAAATTATGAATCTTATTCTTGCTTCTAGCTCTCCTTATCGCAAACAATTATTACAACAATTACAACTGGAATTTAATTGTATTTCACCAGATATTGATGAAACGGCTCAAACGAATGAATCGGCTGAAGATTTAGTGAAACGACTTGCAAAAATGAAAGCAATGGCAGTAGCACAACAACAAGCGGATGCGATTATTATTGCTAGCGATCAAGTGGCGGTATTAAATCAAAAAATATTGGGGAAACCAGACAATTTTGTGAATGCTAAACAGCAATTACAACAGGCATCTGGTCAAACCGTTGTTTTTTATACCAGTTTAGCCGTGCTTAATAGTCAAACCCAACAACTACAACTAGACTTAGATACCTTTACTATTGGTTTTCGACAGTTATCTGAGACCCAAATTGAAAATTATTTGCAACAAGATCAGCCTTACAACTGTGCGGGTAGTTTTCGTTCCGAACGTTTAGGCATTGCCTTATTTGAAAGCATGCAAGGCAATGATCCAAATACTTTAATTGGTTTACCCTTAATCAAATTAATTGATATGTTAGCAAATGAAGGGCTTAATGTAATTTAAGCCTATCTAAACCTAAAATTTCTACTAAGGATTGTGCCGTAGTTGCCCCAATTTTTTCAGCAAAGCGTTCAAGCAAGTCTGTGCTTGGACTATAATCAACAATATTTTCTTCGCCAATAATTTCTCTAGCGACATAGGAACTACTGCCAAAACCATCAATCAATCCTAAATCCAAGCTTTGTTGACCTGACCAAACTAAGCCTGTAAATAAACTTGGGTCATCCTTTAAACGTTCACCTCGCCCTTTTTTAACATCATTGATAAACTGTTGATGAATATCGGCTAATAAAGTTTTCATATGAGCGACTTCACCGTCATCCACAGGTGAAAAAGGGTCTAATAAACCTTTATGTTCACCCGCCGTAATCAAACGGCGTTCAACCCCCAAAATTTTCATGGTTTCCACAAAGCCAAAATTATCCATTAACACCCCAATCGAACCAATCATACTCGCTTGATCCGCATAAATTTCATCGGCAACTGAAGCAATATAATAACCCCCTGACGCACAAATATCGACAATCACCGCATAGACCTTAATATTTCTATCTTTATATTTTTCTCGTAATCGATTGACTTCATTATACACATAGCGAGTTTGCACTGGACTGCCACCCGGACTATTAATTCTTAAAATAATTCCTTTGCTTTGCTCGTCTTTAAAGGCTTTACGTAATGAAGCAACGACATCATCAGCACTGACACCATTTTTTGCCATAATCACCCCATCAATATCAATTAATGCGGTATGTGCTTTATTTTGAATGGCACTGCTATCCCAATCAATCGGTGCATAAAGTAATAATACGGCCACTAAATAAACTAAAATTAGAAATTTAAAGATAAAACTCCAACGTCGATAGCGTCGCTGTTCATCAATAGCAGCAAATGCTAACTTTTGCACTAAATCTCTTTCCCAATCCAAAGACCCTTTTTTTCCTGTTAATTTTTCAATTTCTTTTTCCATCTTTCTTATTCCGTCCTTGTTTCTCTAAACATTATACAACACGTTAAATTCAGCAAAGTTATAAGTTATCTAGCACTATTGCTGGCAAGCATTAAACCCGTTTTACAGTACATTGCATGGAACAAACAATATGATAAGCGGAATCCATTAAGGTTCCATCCCAATCAAAAATTAATAGTTGACAGGTTCTGACCTATTTAAATCGCTAATGATTTCATTGATTGACGCCAATTGATATCCAAACGATCCAATAAATTGGTAAAATTATCATCCAATGGGGCTTTAAAACAGTAAGTCTGTTCCTGATCAGCAAATTCCAGTTTAAAAGCGTGCAAGAATAAACGCTTAATGGCTAATTGTTCAATTTTGTTAATATTACCATATTTTTCATCCCCAATAATAGTATGTCCTGCGTATTTAGCATGAACTCGAATTTGATGCGTCCGCCCAGTTTTTGGATAGGCTTGCACTAAGGTATAATTTCCAAATCGATATAATGGTTTAAACAAGGTTATTGATGCTTTGCCTTGTGCGGATACGGTTACCATACGCTCACCACTGGATAAAATATTTTTTTGCAAGGGTTGATTGATCTCACAAGATTCTGCCCAATCGCCTGCCACTAAAGCAAGATAAACTTTATTCACTTGCTTATCACGTAATAGCTGATGAATAAAACGTAAACTGCTATTTTTCTTAGCCACTAATAAACATCCTGATGTCGCTTTGTCCAAACGGTGAACTAATTCTAAAAAACTAGCCTGCGAACGCAATTTTCTTAGAATTTCAATTAAACCAAATGATTGTCCACTGCCACCATGAACCGCTAAACCTTGAGGCTTATTGATAACCAACCAACGTTTATTTTCATAAATCACCCGATTTTCAATAAATTGATACTGAGCTAATACAATTTTCGGTTCAAATTTTATCGCTAAGGTAACAGGAGGAATTCTTAATTGATCATTGGCTAATAAACGATAATTAGGTTTGACTCGTTTTTTATTCACTCTAATTTCACCTTTTCTTAATAAACGATAGACCCTAGTCTTAGGTAAGCCCTTTAAATAAGTAAACAAAAAATTGTCAATACGTTGCCCTTGATATTCTGTATCGATTTGTATAAAAGTCACTTGTTGAAATTGTTGCACCACATTTGCACCATAAAAATACTATTCGTTCGTCATGTCTATATTTGTTATCAAAACTATTCGGTGTTATACTTGGCATTGTTAACCAAAATACTAAGAAGCCGTTACTTCTACAGATAGAAAGACAGATTGTAAATCATAAGCCTACTAAGAAAAAGCACAAAAGATAATCTGCAAAGCCATATTTAAGGCAATACTTGGTTAATGACTCCAAAAAAATAGTCAAGATTAGGACTGACAAATAACTCAAACCTAAACTGCAAGGATAGTAGTGTCAAAATCACTCAGACATAACATTTAAGGATACAGTATTAACTGCCAACAAACATTAAATATCAACACTTCTACTCCTTGCCCAGCAACGAAAGCAAGGTGAAAATACATGAAAAGAATGCTGATTAATGCAACTCAGCAAGAAGAACTGCGAGTTGCTTTAGTAGATAATCGCAAATTATATGATTTAGATATAGAACATCCTAAAAAGGAACAAAAAAAGGCCAATATATACAAAGGAAGCGTTACCCGAATCGAACCCAGTTTAGAAGCCGCATTTATTGATTATGGTGCAGAACGTCAAGGTTTCTTACCTTTAAAAGAAATTTCACGTCAGTATTTTAATGACAATCAACAGCCAGGTAAAACCAGTATTAAAGATGCGATTAATGAAGGTTTGGAACTGATTGTTCAGGTCGATAAAGAAGAAAGAGGTAATAAAGGTGCTGCCTTAACCACTTTTGTCAGTCTAGCAGGGCGTTATTTGGTATTAATGCCTAATAACCCTAGAGCTGGTGGTGTTTCTCGCCGAATTGAAGGGGAACACCGTAGTGAATTAAAAGAAGCAATGAGTACTCTGCAAATTCCTGAGGGAATGGGCTTAATTGTACGCACGGCTGGGGTTGGTAAATCTGTTGAAGAATTGCAATGGGATTTGGATCACTTAATTCAAATCTGGCAAGCAATCCAACAATCATCTCACGAAAAACCTGCTCCATTTTTAATCTTTCAAGAACGTAATATTATTTTGCGTGCAATCCGTGATTATTTACGTTCGGATATTGATGAAATTTGGATAGATAACAAAGAAATTTTTAATAATGCTTATCAGTTTATTCAACAGATGATGCCGAATTATATTGATAAAATTAAACATTATCAAAAAGAAACCCCATTATTTACCTACTACAAAATTGAAAGCCAAATTGACACCGCATTTTGTCGGGAAGTACAGTTACCGTCAGGTGGATCAATTGTGATTGATCATTCAGAGGCCTTGACACCAATTGATGTAAACTCTGCTCGATCCACCCGAGGTAGTGATATTGAAGAAACAGCACTTAATACTAATTTAGAAGCAGTTGAAGAAATTGCTCGCCAAATGCGTTTAAGAGATTTAGGTGGCTTAATTGTCATTGATTTGATTGATATGGGGCCAGTTAAACATCAAAAAGAAGTTGAAAACCGCCTCAAAGAAGCCGTAAAAATGGATAAAGCCAGAGTACAAATAAGTCGGATTTCTCGCTTTGGTTTGTTGGAAATGTCTCGTCAACGCTTACGCCCATCATTAGGTGAATCAAGTCAACATACTTGTCCACGTTGCAACGGTTATGGCACGATTCGCAGTGTGGAATCATTAGCTTTATCTATTCTAAGACTATTAGAAGAAGAAGCAATGCAGGATAAAGTCCAACAAATTATTGTAGAACTTCCCCTAGAAGTAGCAACTTTTTTGATTAATGAAAAACGGCAATCTTTAACTGGCATAGAAACTAGACAAAATATTTCAATTTTGATTTTACCTAATCCTCATCTCAATACACCCACTTACAAAATCGATAAAGTTAAAGAAAAACTAAATCATTCTAATCGTTTAGTAGAACAATTAGAAAAACCAAGCTTAGAAATTACTAGATCTTCGTTCAAGAGTAGCAATGAAAGTGAACCAACGGTTAAGTCAATTATTCCATCCGCACAACCACCGTCTAAAAAAGAAGCCGTTCCATTAATACAGCGTTTGTTATCAATTTTTAGTGGTGAGAAAGATAATGAAAAACTAGAAAATACGGCAACAACGGACGATAGCAATGATACAAATACGAGTAGTAATGGTGATAGTGAGAAAGATGAGAAAAACGAAAACACTGAGCAGGTAAAACCTGAGCTTAATAACAAAGAAAATTCACCAAAACAACAAAGACGTCCCCGCTCCCGTTCTAATCGTCCTCGCAAACGGAACTATCGTTTGTCTAAACGACATCATAATCAAAACAACCCAAATAATGATACCCAGAATAACCAGAACGATAGTAATAAACAAAACCAAAATGATAATAACAATCAAGGTCAAGATAAAACTGCCCAAAAACCTGCGACAGTAAAGAATACTAATATTGAGAAAACGGATAAAACAACGAGTGTTGGTTAATGCTTAATTCGGTGGGATTGAAAAAACTCGTTCCGATGTGTAACAGCATAGGAACGAGTATATGTCGCATTTAGCCCCGAAGGAATATAATACTAATTCACTGCTTTCATACTCAAACGAATACGTCCTTGTTTGTCGATTTCTAGCACTTTAACTTTCACAATATCACCTTCCGCTAATTTATCGCTAACTTTCTCCACTCGCTCCTCACAGATTTGAGAAATATGAACTAAACCATCTCGTCCAGGCAAAATAGTTACAAAAGCACCAAAATCCATTAAACGCACCACTTTACCCTCGTAGATTTTATTGACCTCAACGTCGGCAACAATATCCTCTATTCGTTTTCTTGCAGTATCACTGGCTTTTTCATCAACTGATGATATTTTTACGATTCCCTCATCAGAAATATCAATAACCACTCCTGTTTCTTCCGTAATGGATCGAATAGTTGCCCCACCTTTACCAATCACATCACGGATTTTGTCAGGATTAATCTTAAAGCTGACAATTCTAGGCGCATATGCTGACATTTCAGTACGAGGTTTTGAAATGACTTGATTCATTTTTTCTAAAATGTGCAGACGTCCCTGTTTTGCCTGAGCTAGGGCTGTCTCCATAATTTCATGGGTAATACCATCAATTTTAATATCCATCTGTAATGCAGTGATACCATCCGCAGTCCCTGCGACTTTAAAATCCATATCGCCTAAATGATCTTCATCCCCCATAATATCAGTTAAAACACAAAATTTATCGCCTTGTTTAATCAAACCCATTGCAACGCCTGCCACAGGTGCTTTAATCGCAACCCCAGCATCCATTAACGACAAACTTGTGCCACAAACACTCGCCATAGAACTAGAACCATTAGATTCCGTAATTTCTGATACAACTCTAACCACATAAGGGAAATCATCCATAGGTGGCATAACGGCTTGAATACCTCGTTTCGCTAAACGACCATGACCAATTTCTCGTCGTTTAGGACTGCCCACAAAACCAATTTCACCGACACAATAAGGCGGAAAATTATAGTGTAACAAAAAGTTTTCTTTACTTTCCCCATGTAAAGCATCAATTAATTGAGCATCTTTCGCTGTTCCTAAGGTCGTTACGACTAAGGCCTGAGTCTCACCACGAGTAAATAATACGGAACCGTGGGTTCTATCTAAAACCCCTGTACGAATTGAAATAGGTCTAACCGTATAAGGATCACGCCCATCAATTCTAGGCTTACCATCTAAGATATTCTTTCTAACAATATCTTTTTCTAATTGACTAATCGCATTAAATACCTGATCTTCTGTCAGTTCTTCCTGAGTTGCGACTATCTCATTCACTAGCTGTTGTCGAATAGTAGCGAGTTGATTTTGACGCTCTAATTTTTCCGCAATTTGGTATGCAGAACTCACTTGTTCTTGTGCGAGATTTGCGACTTGTTGATGCAATGCTTGATTGGTTTCAGGTGCGGTCCAATCCCAAGGGGTAGGTGCCACTTCCACTTGAAATTCAGAAATCGCCTGAATCGCAGATTTAAAGGCATTATGACCAAACATAACCGCATCTAACATTACGGCTTCTGATAATTGATCGGCTTCAGACTCTACCATTAATACCGCAGAATCAGTACCCGCAACCACAAGATCCAAATCAGAATCGACTAACTGAGTTTTGGTGGGATTTAATAAAAATCCACCATTTTTATATCCCACTCTTGCGGCAGCAATGGGACCATTAAATGGAATACCTGAGACGGCTAGCGCTGCTGACGTTCCTAAAATCGCAGGAATATCCGGATCAACTTCTTCATTTAGACCTAATACGGTTGCAACTACTTGTACTTCATTGGTAAACCCTTTGGGGAACACAGGTCGTAAAGGTCGATCAATTAATCGACAAATTAATGTTTCCTGCTCAGTTGGTCTGCCTTCACGCCGAAAAAAATTGCCAGGAATCCGTCCTGCTGCGTAACTTCTTTCTTGATAATTGACCGTTAATGGAAAAAAATCTTCTCCCTCTTTAATGGTTTTATCTCCTACTACAGTAACTAATAATACAGTACCTGCCATATCAATAATAACAGCACCATCTGCTTGACGAGCAATCTCTCCTGTTTCTAAATGAACCGTATGCTCACCAAATTGAAACGTCTTTTTAATAAGTGTCATATCACTTCCTTTTTTCTAACGGCGCAAACCAAGTCTTGAGATAATAGTCTGATAACGTTCGGCATTTTTACGTTTAATATAATCCAATAATTTACGACGTTGATTAACAATTTTAACCAAACCTCGACGAGAATGATGATCTTTTTTATGTGAATTAAAATGTTGAGTTAAATAATCAATACGTGCTGATAACAAGGCAATTTGAACCTCTGGTGATCCCGTATCGGTTTCGGATAATTGAAAATCTTTGATAATGTCCAATTTATTTGCTGCATTTAATGCCATTTTTTTCTACCTTAAATATATAATAACCAAAATATATAAATTTAAACCTAAGACAAGTTCATTAATCGTTTAGGAGCAACCCTACCATCATTTAATACCTGTCCAACTCCCAAAAATTTTTGCGTTGACTGGTATAATCGTAACAAACCATTAGTCGGGGCATGAGGTACGACAACTGGCTGTCCCAGCGTTAAATAATAAACTAAATCATCTGATAAATACACTGCGGGTAAATGAGTGACCGCAGTATCTATTGATAATAAAATATCATCTAAATTCGCTAACCCTTGTTTTGCTAACTCTTGCAGTTGATTTAATGACCACAACTGCTGTTGAATATAGGGTTGCACGCCAATACGCTTAAGATAAATAATATGAGCACCACAACCCAATACTTGCCCAATATCTTCAGCGAGTGTCCGAATATAAGTTCCTTTAGAACAATGAACTAACAATTCTAAATAGGGATGCTGGTAATTTTCTAATATCAGTTTGTAAACATTAATCGTCCTAGCTTGACGCTCTATTTCAAGCCCTTGACGAGCTAACTGATACAATCGTTGCCCATTCACCTTTAATGCCGAATACATTGGTGGAACTTGTTGTTGTTCTCCCTCAAATTGGGCTAGTACTGTTTGTATTTTATCAGTTGTAAAGGGTGTTACTACGACTTCATTTGTTGTTTCACCTTCGGCATCACCCGTTGTCGTAGTCATACCTAAACGTATCGTTACTTGATAATACTTGCTTGCATCCAATAAGTAAGCAGATATTTTAGTGGCATCACCAAAACAAATAGGCAATAATCCTTCTGCCAACGGATCCAAACTTCCCGTATGACCTGCTTTCTTTGCTTGATACAAGGCTTTTACTTGTTGCAAGGCACGATTTGATGTTAACCCTACTGGTTTATCAAATAACAAAATACCACTAATATTTCTACCTGTCTTACCTAGTCCCACACATATCTCACTTACAGTAACCATTCCATATTAGTTGTTAACTGTCTTCTAAAATGTGAATTTGCATTTCTATTTACTTAGCAAAGCTAAGTTTAGACATCATCTCGCTCTCAATCAACCATCCATCTTTCTGGCTTGACGAATTAAATCATCCATTTTTGCCCCATATTCAAATGAAGTATCGTATAAAAATATTAGTTTTGGCGTCATTCTCAAATGCAACTGCTTTCCCAATAAGGACTGTAATAACCAAGTTGAGCGACCTAAAACAAGCAAAGTATTATCAATCTTTTCCTCTGGAAACACCGTAATATAAACTTTTGCTAAACTAAAATCTTGACTTAAATCCACACCACAAACAGTAACAATACCAATATCTGGCTCTTTAATTTCTCTGGTGATCAATTCTGATAACAAGCGTCGAATTTGTGATTTTACTCTATTTAAACGATGAGACATTTTATCTAAACCTGACGTGATACTTCAACTCTTTCAAATACTTCAATTTGATCCCCTACTTTCACATCATTATAATTTTTGACCCCAACACCACATTCCATCCCTGCTTTGACCTCAGCAACATCTTCTTTATAACGTCTTAATGACTCTAATTGACCTTCAAAAATTACGACATGATCCCGCAATACCCGAATAGGATTGTTCCGCTTGACCACCCCTTCTGTTACCATACATCCCGCAATAGCACCAATCTTAGGCGAACGAAAAACATCCCTAACCTCAGCTAAACCAATGACTCGTTCCTTAATCAATGGTTCTAACAAACCATTGATGGCTTTTTTAACTTCATCAATAACATCATAGATAACACTATAGTAATGCACATCTACTTCTTTTTCTTCAATTAAACGTCGTGCCACACTATCTGCTCTGACATTAAATGCAATCAAAATCGCTCCTGCGGGAATTGCTAAATTAACATCTGATTCATTAATACCACCAACACCTGATAAAATAACTTTGACCTTAACATCATCAGTAGATAAACGAATCAATGCCTCTTGTAACGCCTCAACACTACCTTGCACATCTGCTTTAATCACCAAATTCAGTGTATTCACCTTTCCTTCTTCTAAACCAGAAAACACGTTTTCCAATTTTGCAGAGCGCTGATTGGCAAGTTTAACTTCACGATATTTACCCTGACGAAATAAAGCAATTTCCCTTGCTTTACGTTCATTCGCAACAACGACCGCTTCATCACCTGCAACTGGCGTATTCGACAAACCTAAGACAACCACAGGAATTGAAGGTCCTGCTTGATCTACTGGCGTTCCAGTCTCATCAAACATGGCTCGGACTCGCCCAAACACCTGTCCACTTAACAGTATATCACCTTTTCTTAAGGTACCCTTTGCAACTAATATGGTGGCAACAGGACCTCGACCTTTTTCCAAACTAGACTCAATAACCATTCCTGTGGCAGGACAATCCCGCATTGCTTTTAATTCCATGACCTCTGCTTGTAACAAAATTGATTCTAACAAGTCATCAATTCCTTCTCCAGTTTTGGCAGACACATTACAAAACATAATATCACCGCCCCAATCCTCAGGAACAACATCATAATTAGATAATTCTTGTTTCACCCGATCAGGGTCCGCACCGGGTTTGTCAATTTTATTTACAGCAACAATCATGGCAACGTCCGCTGCTTTCGCATGTTGAATTGCCTCTAAGGTTTGTGGTTTCACACCATCATCGGCTGCGACGACTAAGATAACAATATCAGTAACTTTTGCCCCCCTCGCTCGCATTGCAGTAAATGCGGCATGACCAGGTGTATCTAAGAATGAAATCATACCTCGTTCTGTTTCAACATGATAAGCACCAATATGTTGCGTAATTCCTCCTGCTTCAGCACTCGCAATTTTAGTACGACGAATATAATCTAACAAAGATGTTTTACCATGATCAACATGCCCCATAATAGTCACGACAGGTGCTCTTGGCAAAATTTCTGCATCATAGCTATTCGATTCTAACAATTGGCTTTCAATATTTTCTTCTTTAGCAATTTTATATTGATGCCCAAATTCTTCCACAACTAAGGCCGCAGTATCTGGATCAATCACTTGGTTAATAGTTGCCATGGTTCCCATTGTCATCATAGTTTTAATGACCTCGGTTGCTTTTACTGACATTTTTTGAGCTAAATCCGCAACGGTCATCGCTTCAGTAATAATAACCTCTTTAATCACAGGCTCCGTTGGTTTTTCAAATCCATGTTTTTGTTCATCACTCCCAACTTGTTCAATTACAACTTTTTGTTTCTTCTTACGTTTTCTTGATTTTTTACCGACTATAAAATCGAAATCTTTGCCATCATCACCATTTTGTTCTTGTAATAATTGCTGAAAATTTAGTTTTGATTTTCGTTTTTCCTTCACCTTACTCGCACTTTCATCTTCTGAAACCTTTTGTTTTTTCTTAGCCTTTTTCGACTTTTTCGGTTTAGAGTCTGTTTGTGCAACATCAGCACTTGCCTTAGAATCAGCAAGGTCTGTCGTAGCAGTCTCATGTTTTGCATCGACGACTTCACGACGAGAGACAGAAACTGACCCATTATCATCAAGCTCAGTGTGTACAGTATGTTCATCTACAGTATCGTTATGTTGCTTATCACTCACTGCGGTAGCCAACTTCTCAACGGTATCGACATCAGCAACGGTTTCTACAGAATCAACTGCTTTAGTATTGCTAGATACTGTTTGATTATCTACGGCTTGAGTTTCAGTATCCGCCCTTTCAAGGGCTGGATTATCTTCCAAAACTTGCGAATCTTGAACTTCAGGCACTTGATTTGATTTTATTTTTTCAGCGAATTGTTTCTTTTGTTGTTCTTGATCTTGTAACGCTTTTCGAGCCCGCTCATATTCTTTACGGCGACTATCATCTTCTAAAACAACACTACGCTTGATATAACGTCGCCTGCGTCGTACTTCCACATTAACCGCATTAGATTTACCACCGCCTGCACGACTGGTTGTCTGCTGTGTTCCTACTTTCTGATTTAATTTTTCGGTCGTCTTACGTTGCAAAGTAATTGTTTTTGGACCAGCCATTGACACTGTACCTTCTTTACCATGCGCGCGACGCAAGTGTAACAGCAATTGTTTTTTATCATGCTCATTAATTAAACTATCTTCACTTTCTACGACTGCACCAGCTTCCTTTAATTGCAAAAGCAGTCGATCAACTGGAATGCCTACTGTTTTCGCCAATTGTTTTGCAGTTACTTCACTCATATATAACCCCTTTCACTTAACCCCTTCAGAAAACCAAGGTGATCGTGCTGTCATAATTAATTCAGCGGCTTTGTTTGCATCAATGGCAACAATTTCGATTAAATCATCCACTGCTTGTTCTGCTAAATCCTCCATACTACAAATACCATGCCTAGCTAGGGTATAAGCAAGTTCTTCATCCATACCCTCCATACTCAACAAATCAACAGCAGGTTTAACATCATTTTGTTCTTCACTTGCAATGGCTTTAGTCAATAACACATCTTTTGCTTTATCTCTGAGTTCTTCAACTATTTCTTCATCAAATTCTTCAATTGCTAACATTTCCGAAACAGGAACATAAGCCACCTCTTCAATGGTTGAAAAGCCTTCCATCACTAAAATATCTGCGACTTCCTGATTAATTTCCAACTGTTGCATGAAGATTTCTCTAAGCACTTGATGTTCTTTAACACTTTTTTCTTCCGCCTCAGCTTCCGTCATAACATTTAATTCCCAACCCGTTAAATGACTGGCTAATCGGACATTTTGCCCACCTTTACCAATTGCTTGCGATAAGTTTTTTTCTTTCACCGCAATATCCATGCTATGCGCCTCCTCATCAACCACGATAGACATGACTTCCGCAGGTGACATGGCATTAATCACAAATTGGGCACTATTTTCATCCCATAAAATAATATCAATGCGTTCACCTCCCAACTCATTAATCACCGCTTGTACTCGTGAGCCTCTCATACCAACACACGCCCCAACCGGATCAATACGTGGGTCATTCGCACGAACTGAAACTTTGGCCCTTGAACCAGGGTCTCTTGCCGCACCAATAATACTAATCAAACCTTCCCCTGCTTCAGGGACTTCCAGCTTGAATAATTCAATTAATAATTCAGGACAAGTTCGACTAATAAATAACTGTGGTCCTCTCGTTTCTAAACGTACATCATATAAGTAACCACGAATTCTATCTCCTATACGCACATCTTTAGGCATCATATCTTCTTTAAAAATAATACCTTCCACATGACCACCAAGATCTAAAATTACATTACCTTTATCAATACGTTTAACCACGCCTGTAATGAGCTCACCTTTACGTGGTAAATATTCTTTAACAATTAATGCCCGCTCTGCTTCTCTCACTTTTTGAATAATCACATTTTTAGCAGTTTGAGCAGCAATACGACCAAAACCAATAGACTCAATTTGTTTTTCAATAACACCACCAACTTCAATGTCTGGCTCTATTTGTCTGGCTTCTGTTAGAGCCATTTGTTGATCAGGTCGTTCAATTTCTTGTTCATCATCAACCACTGACCAAAGTCGAAATGTTTGATAATTACCTGAACGTCTATCAATCTTAACGCTTACTTCAATATCAAGAGGACTGAGTTTTTTAGTTGCAGAAACTAAGGCTGCTTCTACCGCTTCAAAAATAACTTCTTTATCTACTCCCTTTTCATTGGAGACAACTTCTGCCATAACTAAAATTTCTTTACTCATCTGTATCCTCTTAAAAAACTGGAACTAAACGTGCCTTTTTTATGTCATTAAACGGCAAATAATACAACTGCTGTTCTAATTCAACTAACACCTTATTATCCTCTACACCTTGTAATAAACCTTTAAATTTACGACGTCCTTGATGCAATTGTAACATTTCAATACGAACCATCGTTCCTTTAAACTGCATAAAATGCTGTAGTGTAAATAAAGGTCTATCTAAGCCTGGCGAAGAAACTTCTAAAAAATATTCTGTTGTAATTGGTTCACTCACATCAAGAGTAGCACTTACTTGATTACTCACCAACTCACAATCTTCAACTGCAATACCATTGTCCTGATCGATATAAATTCTTAATATATTATTACCTGCTTCAACTACATACTCAATACCGACTAACTCATAACCCAATGCTTCAATGACAGGCTTAACACTTTCATAAATTTCAGTTGATGCTTGTTGCATCCACAACTCCTAAAAAAAAATGGGCCAATGGCCCACTTCTTATTTCCTAAAATTTTTCCACATAAAAACAAAAACCCCCTATAGGGGGTTGCTTATACTATTAGAAGCAATGTTCTAAGAAGTGGTAGCGGGGGCAGGATTTGAACCTACGACCTACGGGTTATGAGCCCGTCGAGCTACCAGACTGCTCCACCCCGCAAAAGATGAAGGTAGTTTACCGATTCTAAATCAATTTTGCAAGTATAAATATAAAAACTTGAGCTTTGCTTTAGTTTATGCCAGTCGTTAGAAAATTTAACTTTTTTTTAGCTAAACATTTTTGCAAACGCTAAATTTTGACGAAGTCTTACGGCACATTGGATAAAAACAAATGAATTTAATCATTTTTTTGAGTCAAATTGTGGTATAGATTGTCATAACTGAGTGCTAAAGAATCCATAGAAAAATTTTCAGTGGCAATAGCACGTGATGACTGACCAAATGCAACTAAATCCGCAACCATTAAACTTTTTAAGGCATTCGCTAAACTTTGAGTATTATTAGGAAAGAAAAGAAAACCATTAATATTCTCTTTCACTAAAGCACTCACACCACTCACAGGAGTTGTCACACATGGAAGCCCTGATGAAATTGCTTCTAGTACAACATTGGGCATCCCTTCATTTTTCGAAGGCAAAATAAAAAAATCAGCGATTTGGTAGTAATTTTCAATGGTATCAGTATGTCCAATAACAGAAACTAATCCAGAAGCCTTGTTGATGGAATTATTTAAATCAAAAAATATATTATTATCGTCTTGATTGCGTTTAATAGGACCAATACATACAAGTAAAGCATCAGTACCAAATCCTTGATATTTTATCCATTGTTCAATCAGCCAAACAATATTTTTTCTTTCATCAAAAAAACTGCCAATACAAAGTCCAATACATTTCTTTGCATCAAACCCTAACTGTTGTCGTTTCATCATTTTTTCATGGGAATGACTTAAAGGTTTGAATCTTTGAGTATCAACCGCATTTGGCAACAAAAATATTTTTTGTGGATCAAAATTTAACTTCTCTAATTCTAATTTAATTTCTTTGCTAATTGCAATGTAAGCATCAAAACGTCGCATAAAAAATGCTTGTACTTTACCTGATATACCAGAACCTAAGCCTGCAAGATCGTTATTTAACATAGTCACTTTAGCAATACTTTTTTTGTTGAACAAATATGATAAACCACCAACAAAACTATTATAATAATAAGCACCATGACTATGCAAAATATCAAAACATCTATGGTTTCTCCACAAAAATACTAAAAAATTCAAAAGAAACATTAGTTCTTGATACCGCCCTGTGCCATTTTTAATACGATAAACTTTAAAACCATCATAATAATCTTGACTTTTATCGCCATCACGCAAAATAGTTAAAAATTCAATCGTATGTCCCAATTTTGCTAGAGCCTTCGCTAAAGCAATGCCTTGTTTTGAAGCACCACTATAATGTGGCGGAAAATATGAAACATACATCAAAATATTCACGTCAAACAAACTCTTTTATCAGATTAAACTAAAACGGGTTTTCCTTAACTATAGGATAATGATATGTTTCATTGTATTTTTCGTCGAAACCAATTTTTCACACAAGTCAAAAATAACTTCCAACTTGTTTTTACAGTAAATCTGTGGTTCATTTTAGAAAGATAATTCTCAGGGTGTACAATAGCAAGTGGTAAACAATTTTCATTCATACAAGAAGTAGAAAACTCAAGTTTGTCCAGATGTTCTTTCTTAACAAATAAAAAACTATTTTGTCGGTAATGAATTGGAATTTGTTTATCATTCCAAATTTCTTTTCTTATAATATCTAACACTACATAGCCATGTTTATCAAACAAATACACCCAATAATCAGGCCATTGTTCATTAATATGACCAATTCCACCTTGAAATGGTATGGCGGCAGAAAACAATACAAAACTTGAGGCATTAACCAAAGAATTAATAAAAGAATCCGCTACATCAGGGGACAAGTGTTCTGCAACTTCTAGTGAAATAGCTAAATCATATTGCTTATTAACAGTAATGGGTTTCTCCAAGTTTACTGCCTGAAAATTTTCTGGGGGAATTTCCAATAACTCCGGCTCAACCCAAGAACCATCAAAGCCTTGGACATCACTACTTCCCTTTGATTTTGCAACAGATAACCAAGTTCCAACACCACAACCAAAATCAACCACTGAGTTGATTTCTGGTAAAATTTTCCAAACTATTGACAAAACTTCTTGAGCAGAATGTACTGTATTTTTATAGCGTTCTTTGTAAAAGTCACTATTATAATCTTCACTTGACATAAAGTACCAATAATAAATATATTAACCAGAATTTAATTTAACTACTCATCACAAATGCCTGAGTACATAACACCATTAATGCCGATGGATATAAGCCTAATGCGAGAATGGCCAAGCCGTTGAGGCTAATACTCCATTTCATATCTGTTGCTAATTTTACCACTTGAGTGCAATCTTCTAGTTTATCAAAATACATGATCTTAACAATGCGTAAATAATAAAATACGCCAATCACTGAGAATAGAACGGCAATTACGGCCAACCAAGTTAAATCTACTGATATAATGGCACTAATTACCATTAATTTGGCATAAAAACCTACCGTTGGTGGTACACCAGCCATTGAAAACATAAACAATAACATCATTAATGCCAACCAAGGATGTTGCTCGTTTAAGCCTTGAAAATCCGTTAAATTTTCCGCATTAAGAATAATGACTACGCCAAAAGCACCGACTGCCATAATCGTATAGGCTAAAGTATAAAAAGTTGCGGCGATGTAGCCGTCAATCGTCCCTGCTAAAATAGCTAGTAATACAAATCCAATGTGTGAAATGGTAGAATACGCTAACATCCGTTTAATATTAGTTTGAGCAATGGCAACAATATTACCTACTGCCAACGATAAAACGGCTAAAACAACTAACATGCCTTGCCAATCGTGGTGTAATTCAATCAAACCATCGACTAATAACCGCAGTGCTAATGCCAATGCAGCAATTTTAGTTGCACTTCCAATATATAAAGTGACCGCCGTAGGAGCACCTTCATACACATCAGGAACCCACATATGAAATGGGACCGCTCCTAATTTAAATCCAATACCAACTATGATAAAAACTAGCCCAAAGATTAATACAATGGAATTATTATCAGACTTTGAAATTTGCTCAGAAATGCTTGCTAATTCTAAACTTCCAGTCATACCATACAACATTGACATACCATATAGTAATAAACCAGAGGCCAACGCACCTAAAATAAAATATTTCATTGCGGCTTCTGAAGCAAGTTGTGAATCACGATTTAGTGCAACTAAAGCATAAAGTGATAACGACAATAATTCCAAGCCCAGATATAACATTAAAAAGCTATGGGCTGAAATCATAATCAACATACCTAAAACACCAAATAAACCTAGAATAAAAAACTCCCCTTTCAATAAATTGACTTGTTTTAGATAGTCTTTAGAATACAAAAATACAACAACAACAATGCCACACAAAAATATTTTCAATAAATCCGATAACGGGTCTTGAATAAAATGCCCACTAAAATCAACAATCACCACAGAAGTGTGGTAAAAAAAGACTAAACTAGCGGTAACAACTAACGCTAATTGGGACAAGTAATAAGTTACAATCCGTTGTTTATCAGTCAAAAACAAATCCAACAATAAAATAGCACAGATCATTGTAAGCAAAAATATTTCTGGGATAATTAACGAAAAATTGGGTAATTCAAAATTCATGATTAGTCTCTATAATTACAGCTTAGTCTTAGCAATATGCTCTAACAGTAAATCAATAGAAGGTGTCATTACATCTATCAATGGCGCAGGCCACAAACCCAACAATAAGACCATGACTGCTAACACGGTTAAAATAATGGTTTCTCTAAAATTTACCTCTTGTAATTGTGCCACATTATCATTGGCAACCGCACCATATATCACCCTACGCACCATCCACAAAGTATAAGCAGCCCCTAAAATAAGGGTGCTTGCTGCTAAAAAGGCAAACCAGAAATTCGCTTGAAAGGCACTCAGAATAACCATAAACTCACCAACAAAACCCGAAGTTCCAGGTAAACCCGCATTTGACATAGCAAACAAAACCATAAATGCTGCAAATACTGGCATGGTATTCGCTACCCCACCATAATCCTGAATTTGCCGACTATGCACACGGTCATATAAAACCCCAACACATAAAAACAAAGCACCAGAAATAAAACCGTGGGAAATCATTTGCATCATACCTCCTTGAATCCCCAAAGCAGCACCTTGAATACTGCCGGTATTATCTTGAATGGCAAACACCAAAAAAAAGCCCAAGGTTACAAATCCCATATGAGCAATAGAAGAATAGGCAATTAATTTTTTCATGTCTTGTTGCACCAGCGCAACAAAGCCAATATAAACGACGGCAACTAAAGATAAAGTAATCATTAACCAATCTAATTCATTGCTTGCATCTGGTGCAATCGGCAAGCTAAACCGTAAAAAGCCGTAACCACCAATTTTCAACATAATAGCGGCTAAAATTACCGAACCACCAGTGGGTGCTTCAACATGAGCATCAGGTAACCAAGTATGCACGGGCCACATTGGAACTTTTACGGCAAATGCCAGTAAAAATGCAAGAAAAATAAAGGTTTGTTCCGATAAACTTAGGGGTAAGGTGTGAAAATCTAAAATGGCAAAGCTATTGGCTTTTAAGTACATATAGATTAATGCAACTAGCATTAATACGGAACCTAGAAAAGTATATAAAAAAAACTTTATGGTGGCATAAACTCGATTCGGTCCGCCCCAAATGCCGATAATTAAAAACATGGGAATTAACATACCTTCCCAAAAGACATAAAATAGTACCGCATCTAAGGCAGAAAACACCCCAACCATTAAACCTTCCATAATCAGGAACGCTGCCATATATTGGTGATTTTTATACTGAATTACTTCCCAGCCAGCCATGACGACTAAAATAGTCATAAAAGTTGTTAATAAAATTAATGGCATGGAAATGCCATCCACACCTAAATAATACGCTACTTGGAAAGTAGGAATCCAAGCCATATGTTCAACAAACTGCATGCCTGCTGTTGCAATTTGAAATTCAGTATATAACGGGATACTTGCAATAAAAGTTAATACTGCAATCAATAAAGACAACCATTTAACCCATTGTTCACCTTTATTTGCAGTAAGTAAAACCAGGCTACCACCAATAATTGGTAACCAAATCACAAGACTTAATAGTGGTAATTCAGACATCATCATCCTTATCCTTAAGGTGCTGGCGCAATGTACCAGATTTGAAGCAATAAAAACATTAAACCAAGAATCATTGCAAACGCGTAATGATATAAATAGCCAGTTTGAATATGCCGTAATAGCCCTGAAAAACAAGCCACTAAACGAGCACTACCATTGACTATCCAACCATCAATTAATTTCGCATCACCCAGTTTCCATAATAACTGTCCAATGCCACGAGCACCACCCGCAAACACCCATGCATTAAACTCATCAAAACCATATTTTTTGGCCAAAATATTATAGAAAATACTTAATTTCTGTTTATTACGTTCTGCTTCTTCTGGACGTTTCATATATAAAAACCATGCCAAAAACCAACCTGCCATGGCTAAAGCAAAAGGGGGTTGTAACATGCCATGCCAGACAAATTCAATAATACTGTGAAACTCTAAATTTTGTAACACATTATGCTCAGGTTTTACTGTAATCGCAGTGGCAAAATACTCACCAAATAATAAAGGTTCAATCACTAATCCTGCCAATACTGAAAAAATAGCTAAAAGTATTAACGGTATGGTTACAACCAGCGGTGATTCATGTAGATGTGCTTTGGTATGATGATCCATACGTTCCGGTCCATGAAATACCAAATAAAACATTCTAAAAGTGTAAAAGGCAGTAACGAACACGCCTAATAATACCATCATATAAGCAAATTCCGCCCCCCAAATATTGGATACAGCGACTGCTTCAATAATACTATCTTTGGAAAAGAAACCTGAAAAAAACGGAAAACCAATTAATGCTAAAGAGCCAATAAACGTTGTCCAATAAGTAATCGGTAAATATTTTTTCAACCCACCCATTTTACGCATATCTTGTTCATGATGCATAGCGATAATGACCGAGCCTGCCCCTAAAAACAATAATGCTTTAAAAAAAGCATGCGTCATTAAATGGAAAATAGCAACGGCATAAGCAGATACCCCCAGAGCAACCGTCATATAACCTAATTGCGATAAAGTTGAATAAGCCACTACTCGTTTAATATCAGTTTGTACAATACCAACCAATCCCATACTAATAGAGGTAATCGTACCAATCATTAATACCACGGCTAATGCGGTTTCTGACCATTCAAATAACGGTGACATTCTTGCCACCATAAAAATACCTGCGGTTACCATAGTCGCAGCATGAATTAATGCTGAAATTGGCGTAGGACCTTCCATAGAATCAGGCAACCATACATGTAAAGGCACTTGAGCAGATTTTCCCATAGCCCCAACAAACAATAACAAACAAATAACTGTCATCAAATCCCATGAGTTACCTGGAATAATGTCTATGGTTTCTAACGCAAGTTGTGGTGCTTGAGCAAATACGTCTTGATAGTCCAAGCTATGGGTAAACATAAAAATGGCAGCAATGCCTAATAAAAAGCCAAAATCCCCTACTCGATTAACCAAAAATGCTTTTAAATTAGCATAAACGGCACTATCCCGTTGAAACCAAAAGCCAATTAATAAATAAGAGACTAAACCGACCGCTTCCCAACCAAAAAATAATTGCAGAAAATTATTGGCCATGACTAGCATTAACATTGAAAAGGTAAACAAGGCAATATAACTAAAAAACCGTTGATAACCAGGATCATCCTGCATATAACCAATGGTATAAATATGCACCATCAATGAAACAAACGTTACCACAGTAATCATTAATACCGTTAAACTATCCACTAAGAATCCAATTTGGAAATCAATGCCTTCACTCACTAACCAATGGTAAATAGTGAAATTATCAACCTTACCAGGATCAGCAATAAATTGGCTTAATACCCAAACTGATAAACTACAAGATACAGCTACGCCCAAAATTGTTACGGAATGTGATAAGGTACGTCCTATCTTTTTACCGAATAATCCCGCAATAACAGCACCCAATAAAGGAGCAAGAACTAATGTTAGATATACTGACTTCATAATGACTAACCATTCATGGTATGGATATCATCCACAGAAATTGAACGCAAATTTCTAAATAATACCACCAAAATTGCTAAACCAATCGCCGCTTCAGCAGCCGCAACGGTCAAAATAAAAAAGACAAATACTTGTCCTGATATATCAGATAAATAATGTGAAAATGCAATAAAATTGGTATTCACTGCCAATAAAATCAGTTCCACACACATTAACAATACAATAATATTTTTACGATTCAAAAAAATCCCCCCCACACCTAGGGAAAATAAAATCGCACTTAAAATCAAATAATCAGATAATGCAACCATATGACATCCAATAGTTATAATTTCTCTGCTGGCATTTTAAGCAATTCGACCCTGTCTTTAGGATCAACATGAATTTGATGACTAGGGTCCTGATAACGAGTATTTGGTTTGTGACGCAGAGTCAAAGTAATCGCAGCAATAATTGCCACTAACAAAATTACTGCGGCAATTTCAAAAGGATAAAGATGGACAGTGTAAAGCACCTGTCCAAGTTCTTCAATATTGCTATAATCTGCCGATTTTGCGACTGGCTTGGCAAATTGTTCTAAACCAAAATAGCGGGTGCCAACAAATAAAATCATCTCTACCATCATAGTAATAAACACCACCAAGCCAATGGGTAAATAACGAATAAAATGGGCTCGCATGGTAGCAATATCAATATCCAACATCATCACCACAAATAAAAACAGCACCATCACCGCACCAACATAGACTAATACCAGTGCAATGGCCAAAAATTCGGCTTCTAACATTAACCATAAAATGGCACTATTAAAAATAGCTAACACTAAAAATAATGTCGCATGAATGGGATTTTTACTTGTAACGACCATAGTGGCAGATAATATCAATACCGTTGCAAAAAAGTAAAATAAAATTTGTTCGAGTAACATAATCTATATTAACCTATAGGTGATTAACGATATTTTGCATCTTGAGCTTTATCTTGAGCAATTTGTTCTTCATATAAATCACCCAATTCCAATAATCGTTCTTTGGTCAAAATATTTTCACCACGATTTTCAAAGGCATACTCATAAACTCTGGTTTCAACAATGGAATCGACAGGGCAAGACTCTTCACAAAAACCGCAGTAGATACATTTAAATAAATCAATTTCATAACGTGTAGTACGTCGAGAACCATCATCTCTAGGTTCGGCTTCGATGGTAATTGCTAACGCAGGACACACGGCTTCACATAATTTACAGGCAATACAACGTTCCTCACCATTTGGGTAGCGACGTAAGGCATGCAAACCTCGAAAACGAGGCGATTGTGGTGCGGTTTCTTCTGGATACTGAATGGTAAATTTTTTCTTAAACAAATATCGTCCCGTTAATCCCATGCCTTTAAATAGTTCTAACAAAAACAAACTACGAAAAAATTTAATTATTTGCTTCATTTGTAATACCCCTAATCACTACAACGTGATTTAATCAAACCACCAAGGCAACTGATAAACAACGGCTAAACCCACGACTAATAACCAAACAATCGTAATAGGAATAAACACTTTCCAACCCAAACGCATAATTTGATCATAACGATAACGTGGAAACGTTGCTCGCAACCATAAAAATACAAAGGCAAAAAAAGCGATTTTTAGTAACAACCAAATGGTCCCTGGCACAAAGGCAAACCAATCTTCTAATACGGGAATGCCTTGAAAGGGCGATAACCATCCACCTAAAAATAATAAAACCGTTAAAGTAGAAATTAAAATCATATTGGCATATTCCGCCAAAAAGAAAATCGCAAATGCCATGCCTGAATATTCAACATGAAATCCTGCGACAATTTCAGATTCGCCTTCTGCTACATCAAAAGGTGCTCGGTTTGTTTCAGCCACACCTGAAATAAAATAAATCATAAACAAAGGCAATAAAGGTAGCCAAAACCAATGCAAAATACTGCCTTGTTGTGCCAATACAATTTGTTGCAGGTTCATACTTTGGGCAGCAATTAACACGCCAACCAGTGCAAATCCCATCGCAAGTTCATAAGAAACAATCTGAGCAGCCAAACGCATGGCACCTAAAAAGGCATACTTAGAATTAGAAGCCCAACCCGCAATAATCACGCCATAAACCCCAATTGAAGTCAATGCTAACACATATAATAAACCTGCATTAATATCTGCTAAAACCAAACCGACATCAAAAGGAATGACTGCCCAAGCAGCTAGTGCAGGTGCAATCGCCAATGCCGGTGCGATCAAAAACAAAACTTTATTAGAACCAGACGGTATAATAATTTCTTTAAACAACAGCTTAACGGCATCGGCAATCGGTTGTAACCACCCTCTAGGGCCAACCCGAGTAGGTCCCAGCCTCACTTGAATAAAACCAATAATCTTACGTTCTGCAAAAGTATAATAAGCAACCGATAATAACAAAGGTGCGATAATCAATACAATTTTGACCAATGTCCAAATTAACCATTGCAAACTCGCAGGAATTGCCTTCCATAGTTCCAATAAACTTTGTTCCATTTATTTGACCTTTTATTCTACCTTTGCCAACTCAATTTCACCAAATGCTGCCCCCAAATAACTCGTTACGTCCGTTGCTGATGCTAAGCAAACACAGTTATCAGGAATACGCTCACTGATTTTTAGCGTTGATTCCAGTTGTTGTTGACCTTGAGTCACCAATACTTTTTCACCTTCAACCAAACCTAATTTATTCGCTAATTTCCTTGAAATTTTCACACAATCCGTTGCCATAAATTTCGCTTGTTGTTGCAAGCCCTCAGCATGTCGAACTAAGGCATCTACGGCATAAATAGGCACTTCCCCCAAACGTCGTAATGGCACTTGTTCTTTTTGGATTTTCAAAGCATCTAAGGAAAGTTCTAAAGTATTATCAGCAGTAACATCGCCTATGGTTTGTTGACAATCCGCTAATATCTCTGCTGTAGATAAATACTCAAAATTTTCAATATCAAATAGATTACCCAACACTCTTAATATTTTCCATGCAGGTCTTGCCTCACCGACAGGCACAACAACACCTGAAAAACTTTGCCAATTCCCTTCCATATTCACATAACTACCTGAGGTTTCCGTAAATAAACCAATGGGTAATATAATGTCTGCCACTGCTTCTAATGCCTGATTATGATAACTGCTTAATGCAACCACAAAATCAGCCTCTGACAATGCTTGTTGCATTAATACGGGATCAAAACAATCCTTATCAGGTTCTATTGATACTAATACATACGCCTTTCTTGGCTGTTCCAACATTTCTTTTGCATTTAAGCCGTTTTTATTGACACCTCTATGGGGTAACATTCCTGTCATCCATGCACCAACAGTATTGACTGCTTCCGCTAAATACCCGAAACGACAAGCAGCAAGTTTTGCAATTTCATGTGCTAATAAGCGTAAACGGGAAAAATTAGGTAAACTAACCGCAAGACTGCCTAAAAAGACACTAGCATTTTGTTTTTCTAATAAAGCCTTAGCAATAGCCTCATAACTTTTGTCATACTGACCGCTTTTTAGTACCAACATACTAATACTGTTAGGTACTGTTTCTTGTTTTAAACGATATAAGGCTTGAATAATGCCAACTAAAACGTTCATCATATCATCTGGCGATGCAATAATCGATTGTTCTTTATTTTCAAACAAAAATTCAAACTCAACTGGGTTGACAAAAAATAACTCCCCACCCGATAAAACTGACTGACGCAAACGATGTGCCAAAATTGGTTGTTCATAACGAATATTGGAAGCAATCACCAAAGTAGCTTCTAAAGATTGTAAATCACTAATCGTTTGTCCTAACCAAGGAAATTTAGGTGCAAAATGTTGGTCTTCAAAATCACACTGACGTAAGCGATGATCCACATTTTCACATTGCCAAGCCTGGGCTAAACGACGAATCAAAAACATTTCTTCCACCGTTGCCTGTGGTGATACTAATATGCCTAAATCACGACCAAGATATTGTTTCAAACCATCCACCACGGCATTTAAAGCAGTGTTCCAATCAACTACTTGCCATTGATCCTCGGTTTTAATTTGTGCTTGTTCTAATCTATCTTGATGGTAAATACCTTGATAACTAAAACGATCTCTATCTGACAACCAACATTCATTAATCGCTTCATTTTCCCGAGGTACGACTCGCATCACTTGATTGCGTCTCGTATGAACATATACATTGGAACCCACCGCATCATGCGGTGCAACAGAAGCATATTGATCCAGTTCCCAAGCTCTCGCCGTAAAACGGAATAGTTTAGAAGTTAAAGCACCCACAGGACATAAATCAATAATATTACCTGACATCTCTGAAGTTAAACTATGTTCAATATAGGTTCCAATTCTAGTGTGTTCACCACGACCTGTCGCCCCTAACTCACGAATGCCTGCAATTTCTTGTCCAAAGCGGACACAACGGGTGCAGTGAATACAACGAGTCATATCAGTGGCAACCAGTGCCCCTAAATTTTCATCAACGACTACCCTTTTAGTTTCGGTATAGCGAGAAACATCGGAACCATAGCCTACGGCAACATCTTGTAACTCACACTCTCCCCCTTGATCGCAAATCGGACAATCCAGAGGATGATTGATTAACAAAAACTCCATTGTGCCTTGTTGTGCTTCCACTGCGACTTTAGATTTGGTCGATACTTTCATACCATCCATAATAGGCGTAGCACAAGCAGGCAACGGTTTTGGCGCACGTTCAACTTCAACTAGACACATACGACAATTGGCCGCAATGGATAGTTTTTTATGATAACAAAACCTAGGAATATGAATTCCTGCTTTATCAGCGACTTCAATTAACATCGCTCCTTTAGGAGCAGATAAAGTTTGACCGTCTATTTCAATGGTTACAGAATCTGTCATGATTTCATTCCTGATTTGCTACCATACATTGTTTATGTTCAACATGGTATTGAAATTCATCCCAATAGTGCTTAACAAAGCTGGCAACAGGCATGGCTGCCGCATCACCTAAAGCACAAATGGTACGTCCTTGAATTTTAGTGGCAACATCTTGCAATAATTCCAAATCTTTGTCATTGCCATGCCCATGTTCAATACGATGAATCACTCTTGCCATCCATCCAGTGCCTTCACGACAAGGGGTGCATTGACCACAAGATTCTTCATAGTAAAAATGAGAAATACGCTGTAATGCTTTTACCATACAAGTGCTCTCATCCATGACAATAACCGCACCTGAACCTAACATCGATCCTGCTCCTGCAATAGAATCATAATCCATCGTTAAATCCATCATAATATCGCCTGGCAATACCGGTGAAGAAGACCCACCAGGAATCACCGCTTTTAACTGATGCCCTTCTCGAATACCGCCTGCCATTTCTAATAGTTTTGAAAAAGGCGTACCTAATGGAATTTCATAATTTCCAGGTTTATTCACATGACCTGAAATTGAAAACAGTTTTTCACCACCATTGTTCGGTTTGCCTAAGTGAAGAAACCAATCACCACCCTGTCGTAAAATATCAGGCACTGATGCCAAGGTTTCTGTATTATTAATCGTTGTGGGACAACCATATAGACCATACTGTGCGGGAAATGGTGGCTTAAATCGAGGTTGACCTTTTTTACCTTCAATAGATTCTAATAATGCGGTTTCCTCGCCACAAATATAAGCCCCTGCCCCTAAATGACTATAAAGTTCAAAATCAAAACCAGAATATAAAATATTTTTTCCTAAAAAACCCTGTGCTTTCGCTTCACTTAAGGCTTGCTCAAACCGCTCAAAAGGCTCCCAAAATTCGCCTCGAATGTAGTTATAACCCACCGTAGCACCAATGGTATAACCCGCAATAATCATACCCTCAATTAAAGCATGAGGATTATAACGCAAAATATCTCTGTCTTTAAACGTCCCTGGTTCCCCTTCATCAGAATTACAAACAATATATTTTTGCCCTTGCCGATCTTTAGGCATAAAACTCCATTTTAATCCTGTGGAAAACCCTGCACCACCACGACCTCTTAAGGCGGAAGTTTTCAGTTCTTCAATAATTTTTTCAGGGGGTGTTTTTTCAGCTAAAATCCGTTTGAGGCTTTCATAGCCTCCCTGTTCCAGATAAACATCGAAAGTCCATGGACGTTCATAATGAATATTGCGAAAACAAACTTCATTCGTCATGATAACCGATCCTTTTTAGTCATATTGACGATATAATCCGTCCCAATCATATTAATCTAATTTATCCAAAATAGAATCAATAATTTCGGGCGTGAGATTTTCATAATACTGACGACCAATTTGCATCATAGGTGCATCACCACAAGCTCCTAAACACTCGACTTCTTTTAGGGTAAATTTCTTATCACTGGTAGTCTGACCTAAACGAATGCCTAATTTTTCTTCTAAATAACCCACAATTTGTTCGGCCCCATTTAACATACAAGATAAATTAGTACAAACACAAATCTTGTGCCGTCCTACGGGTTTTAATTCATACATAGAATAAAAACTGGCCACTTCATATACGGCAATCGCGGGCATTTCAAGATACAAGGCAATCGCATCCATTAACTCAGTCGTTAACCAACCACCATTTTGATCTTGCACAATCCTTAAGGCAGCCATTACCGCTGATTGCTTTTGATCATCAGGATATTTGGCTATCCATTGATCGATTTCACAATAGGAAGCCTCATCAATAAGTGTTGATTTATTCATAATTAGTTCTCATCGATCTACTTCACCAAATACAATATCCATGGTACCAATAATCGCCGCAACATCGGCAATCATATGACCTTTCGTCATTTCATCCATTGCGGATAAATGCGCAAAGCCAGGTGCTCTAATTTTTAAACGATAGGGTTTATTGCTACCATCAGAAACTAAGTAAATACCAAACTCACCTTTAGGCGCTTCAACAGCGGTGTACACTTGACCTTGGGGGACACTATAACCTTCAGTAAATAGTTTAAAATGGTGAATTAATGATTCCATATCGTCTTTCATTTGTTCACGACTCGGTGGTACAATTTTATGATCATCTAATAATACCTCACCTGGATTATTACTTAACCACGCCACACATTGTTTGATCAAGCGATTTGATTGGCGCATTTCTGCCATTCTTACCAAATATCGGTCATAACAATCGCCATTTTTACCAATGGGAATATCAAAATCCAATTGATCATAGACTTCATAGGATTGTTTTTTACGCAAATCCCATGCAATACCAGAACCACGCAACATAGCCCCAGTACAACCCAGTTGCAATGCTCTTTCTGGTGAAATTACGCCAATATCAACCGTTCGTTGTTTCCAAATACGATTGTCCGTTAATAAGGTTTCATACTCATCCACACAAGTATCAAATCGTTGGGCAAAATCCGCAATAAAATCCAGTAGCGAACCTTGACGACTTTGATTTAATTCTTGAACTTTTTTATCATTTCGCCATTTAGAAGGTTTATATTTTGGCATAGCATCGGGTAAATCTCGATAAACGCCACCAGGGCGGTAATAAGTGGCATGCATTCTAGTACCAGAAACCGCTTCGTAACAATCCATTAAATCTTCACGTTCACGAAACGCATATAAAAATACCGACATCGCCCCAATATCTAGGGCATGAGTTCCTAACCACATTAAATGATTTAAAATTCGAGTGATTTCGTCAAATAAGACACGAATATATTGGGCTCGAATCGGCGGGCTAATACCTAATAATTTTTCAATCGCCATAACATAAGCATGTTCATTACACATCATTGACACATAATCTAAGCGATCCATATAACCAATACTTTGATTAAACGGTTTTGATTCTGCTAATTTTTCAGTGGCACGATGTAATAAACCAATATGCGGATCAGCACGGACAATCACTTCCCCGTCTAGTTCCAAAACCAAACGCAATACTCCATGAGCAGAAGGATGTTGTGGACCAAAATTTAAAGTATAATTACGGATTTCAGGCATCAGAGCTTTCCTTATCATCCTCATCATTGTTATGACTGTCTAAATAACGATGATCCTGTCTTATCACTTTAGGGACTAATACTCGTTGTTCCAATTCAACGGGTTCATATACTACCCGTTGCTTTTCAGAATCGTAACGCATTTCTACCTGTCCAATTAACGGAAAATCTTTTCTAAAAGGATGGCCCACAAAACCATAATCCGTCAGAATTCGACGTAAATCGTTGTGATTTTCAAACAAGATACCAAATAAATCAAAGACTTCTCGTTCATACCAATTGGCTACCGCCCAAATTGAAGTAACGGATGCTAACATTAAATGATCATTGGCAAGATTTACACTCATTCTGACACGCTGATTATTACTCACAGAAAGCAAATGATAAATGACCACAAATCTAGGTTTATCTGATTCAATTTGTTGCTGAAAACTACGATCCACACCACGTTCAAATCCAAACTCAGTCGCCGACTCGGTTTGCCATTCCGCATGACCATAATAAAGATAATCAATCGCCGTAATATCAATTAATTGGGAAAATGCCAGCGAGGATTCATCCACTAAAATCTGACAAACTTCAAGTAATTCTTGAGATTCAATGTGAATAGTAACTTCATTATTAGTCAACTCTGCTTGTTTTAATTTTTGACCTAATAATGTCTGTAATTCAGTCAGTAGTTGTTCAGGTTTCATATTTATGAAGTACGAGCAATAGTATTAGTACGCTTAATTTTTTCTTGTAGTTGCAAGATGCCATATAATAAGGCTTCTGCGGTAGGAGGGCAACCTGGAACATAAATATCCACAGGAATAATGCGATCACAGCCTCTAACCACTGAGTAAGAATAATGATAATACCCCCCCCCATTCGCACAAGACCCCATTGAGATGACCCAGCGTGGTTCAGGCATTTGATCATAGACTTTACGCAATGCAGGTGCCATTTTATTCACTAAGGTTCCTGCCACAATCATCACATCAGACTGTCTAGGACTTGGACGGAACACCATGCCAAATCTATCCATATCATAACGAGCGGCTGCCGCATGCATCATTTCAACCGCACAACAGGCTAAACCAAACGTCATTGGCCACATGGAACCTGTTCTTGCCCAGTTAATTAAACTATCAGCCGTTGTAGTTACAAACCCTTTTTCTAAAAGACCTTCTACGCCCATTCCAAGGCTCCTTTTTTCCATTCATAGGCAAAGCCTATGACTAAAATTCCTAGAAAAACCACCATGGCAAGATAGCCAAACATCCCAATGTCTTTTAATACTACTGCCCAAGGAAACAAAAAAGCGATTTCTAAATCGAATAAAATGAATAAGATAGCGACTAGATAATAACGCACATCAAATTTCATTCTGGCATCTTCATAGGCTTCAAACCCGCATTCATACGCAGATAATTTTTCTTTATCAGGACGTTGTGGACCTAATGCAAATCCCAATAAAATTGGAACTACCCCAATCAACAAACCCACCGTTAAAAAAACTAAGATAGGCAAATAATTCGCTAACATATATACACTCTTTAGAATCTGCTGACAGTCTATTGAGACAATAGGAGTCTGTCAAGTAAACTTTTTTTATAAGCCATTACGAATAATCTTATAATAATCTTGTAATAACTTAGTTCCAAATGGTGCCGATGGCCGGACTTGAACCGGCACGGCTTTCACCACTACCCCCTCAAGATAGCGCGTCTACCAATTCCACCACATCGGCGATACGATTCAGTAAGCAAGTTGTGCTAATCTGGAATTTGGTCTGAAATTGCGTTTTCTTTTGGTTGTTGCTGTTCTAATGGCAGACTGCTTGCTTTATCTTGTTTCTGTTGCTGTTGCAACTGTTGTTCTTGGACGACAGGTGCCGGCGACAGACTTTCTATTAACCCTTTTTCAGACGTTCTTTGTCCTGTTAAATACGCCAAAGTTAAACTATTCAAAAAAAACAATGTTGCCAAAATTGCCGTAGCACGCGTTAAAAATGAAGCCGAACCTCTAGCTCCAAATAAACTACCCGCACTACCACCGCCACCAAATGCTGCCCCTGCATCCGCACCTTTACCATGTTGAATCAAAATCAAACCGATCATGGTAATGGCTAGAAACACATGGACGGTAAGTAAAAAAGTATGCATTCCATTATTCCTTTGCCATAATAATTATTTCGCGGCTTGAGCAATGGCTAGAAAATCATCCGCTTTCAATGAGGCCCCTCCAATTAAACCACCATCAATATCTGCCTGGTTTAATAATTCTTCCGCATTGCTGGGTTTCATACTGCCTCCATATAAAATACGGGTTTGCTCAGCAACCGTTGTATCCATTTTGTTCAGAATATCACGAATAAAGGCATGAACTTGTTGTGCTTGTTCTGGGGTAGCCGTTTTACCTGTGCCAATGGCCCAAACAGGCTCATAGGCAATCACTGCTTGCGGAAAGGCTTTACCCGCTTTCTCTAATACCGCTTGTAATTGACGTTGTACTACGGCTTCTGTTTGACCTTGCTCACGTTCTTCCAATAATTCCCCAACACAAACAATTGGTTTCAAGCCTGCTTGATGAGCAACTAACACTTTTTCAGCAACTAAATCATCAGACTCACCATATAAACTACGACGCTCTGAATGCCCTACAATCACATATTGGCATTGAAAATCTAATAACATTGAAGCCGAAATTTCACCTGTAAATGCTCCTGATGCTTGTTCTGATAAATTTTGTGCCCCCCAGCCAATTTTGGAACCTTTTAATAATCCTGCTACTTGTGATAAATAAATATAAGGAGAACAAACAGCCATTTCGGCAACAGCCACACTATCGATACCAGCTAATAAACCTTTTAACAAGGTTTCAATACTCGCAATTGAACCATTCATTTTCCAATTGCCTGCAACTAATGGTTGACGCATTTAAATACTCCGTCCAAATAAATTTATAAATACCTATAAATTCCTTAAAGATTTATAAGCACCCTAACACGACGTTTGTCCCGCATTCGATAACGGAACCTTACTATTCCCCGAAAGAAAATCGCTAGCACGTTTTGTTATTTTTGGATTACACCATTTAAACAAATAATCCTTTGTTTTTTTAAGCCGACTAGCTTACCATGATACTCTCAGAAATCAAGTGTTTGTTTCACTTAAACCTGAGTCTGAGCAGCAACCACATCGGCAATCGCCTGAGCTAAACGTTCTACTTGCACTTTATCTTCACCTTCAACCATAACCCGAATCACAGGCTCAGTCCCTGAGGGACGTAATAATACCCGACCTTTATCTTTTAACTCACTTTCCGATTGTTTTAGCGCATCTTGAATTGGCTGAGACTGATTTAAGTCAATCATATTATCTAATCTTACATTAACTAAATGTTGCGGATACTTTGACACTAGTCCTGCAAGCTCTGATAGTGATTTGCCTGTTTGAACCACCGCAGTTAAAACTTGTAAGGCAGAAATAATCCCATCCCCCGTCGTCGTCTTATTTAAACAAATAATATGACCCGATGATTCACCGCCCAATATCCATTGCTGTCTTTCTAAAACTTCCATAATATAGCGATCACCTACTGCGGTACGCTGTAGTGTAATACCCAAATTAGCTAAGGCGTGTTCTAAGCCTAGATTAGTCATTAAGGTACCAACAACTGAACCTTGTAATTGTTGCGTATCCAGATAATATTTAGCAATAATAAATAATAACTGATCACCATCAATAATATGCCCTTGATGATCGACCATAATCACTCTATCCCCATCACCATCCAGGGCAATTCCTAAATCAGCCTGATGCTCTAGTACGGTTGCTTGTAATAATTCAGGATGGGTTGAACCAATGGCATTATTAATATTTAAACCATTAGGCGTTACACCAATACTGATAACCTCAGCACCTCGTTCGGCAAATACACAAGGTGCAATATGATAAGCGGCACCATTCGCACAATCGACGACAATTTTTAAACCCTCTAAGCTCAAATTACTGGGCATGGTGCTTTTACAAAACTCAATATAACGCCCTGCCGCATCTTCAACTCGATATGCTTTCCCTAAGGCAATAGAATCTACAGTCGTTAAGGGTTGTTCTAGTTGCTGTTCTATTTGTAATTCTAACTCATCAGGTAATTTTTTACCTTGGGCTGAAAAAAACTTCACCCCATTATCATAATAAGGATTATGAGATGCACTAATGACAATACCTGCTTTTGCATTTAAAGTACGAGTCAAATAGGCAATTCCAGGGGTAGGAATTGGTCCTAATAAACCAATATCAACCCCCGCAGAAGATAAACCAGCTTCTAATGCCGACTCAAACATATAACCAGATATTCTAGTATCTTTACCAATTAATACTTTACGACTGCCTTTGCTTGCTAAAATTTTGCCTACGGCAAAACCAAGTTTTAACATGCAATTCGCTGTGACTGGATCAGTACCGACTCGACCACGCACGCCATCTGTACCAAAATACTTTTTCATCTTGCCCTCTATTTTATATTTTTCACTGCTGAACAGACTTTTATAATATCAACAGTTGCTTTCACATCATGGGTTCTAATTATAGTTGCACCTTGCCAAATTGCTAAACTAGCCAAAGCTAAACCACCATATAGTCGCTGTTCCACAGGGGCATTATCTAATAATTTTGCTATCATTGATTTTCTTGACACGCCAATAATAAGTGCTTGTTTTAATTCTAATAATACGGGTAATTGCTGCATCAATAATAAATTATGCGATAAGGTTTTGCCAAAACCAAAACCCGGATCTAAATAAATTTTATCTTTGGCAATCCCTGCTTGCAGACATGCTTGTAAACGTTGTTGCAAAAATTGTTTGACTTCTAGCACCACGTTTTGGTAGCTCGGTGATTGTTGCATGGTTCTGGGTTCACCTTGCATATGCATTAAACAAACAGGAATATTTAACTTAGCAGCAACTTCTAACGCATTCTCTTGACGTAAAGCATAGACATCATTAATAAAGTTAGCACCCGTAGCTACCGCCGCTTGCATCACTTCCGCTTTGCTAGTATCAATTGAAATAGTAATATCAAAACGTTGCTTTATTGCCTGAATAATAGGAATCACTCTATCTAATTCTTGTTGTATGCTTACTGACTGAGCATTAGGTCGAGTAGATTCGCCACCAACATCAATAATATCCACCCCTTCAGCTATCATTTGTTCACAATGTTTTAATGCAAGGTCTAATTCTACATATTGCCCGCCATCTGAAAATGAATCAGGGGTGACATTAAGAATACCCATCACTTGGGGAGAATTATTATTCATGGCTTTAATAGAAAAAGGGCAACCATACAGTTGCCCTTATAAAGATAAAATTAATAAATTTAGTGCGAATTATTCAAAGGGGTTTGATTACCTGTAATTTTAGTTGCAGGTTTTTGTTTTAAATTACCTTGTTCATTTTCATTTTGAATTACCTGTCCAGTTCCCGAATTATCCCCATTCATATCAGGATCAATCCAATCTTTTGGTGGACGTGGCGGTTTGCCATTCATAATATCATCAATTTGATCGCTATCAATGGTTTCGTATTTAATCAACGCTTGTGCCATTGCTTCTAGTTCATTACGATGGGTTTCCAAGATGTTATGTGCTCGTTCATAATTGCGATCAATAATTTCTCTAATTTGTTGATCAATTTGACGTGCGGTTTCACCTGAAATTGGTTTATGTCTAGCCACTGAACGCCCAATAAACACCTCTTCTTCTTCTTCACTATAAGATAATGGCCCTAATTTTTCCGATAAACCCCATTTTGTTACCATATTCCGTGCTAATTCGGTTGCTCGTTCAATATCATTCGATGCACCCGTCGTAACATGCTCAGAACCAAAAATCATTTCTTCCGCTAAACGCCCCCCAAATAAACTGGAAATATTGCTTTCCAAATACTCTTTACTATAACTGTAACGATCTTCTTCCGGCAATGACATGGTTACCCCTAAGGCTCGACCCCTAGGAATAATACTGACTTTATACACAGGATCATGAGATGGGACAATTTTACCGACAATGGCATGACCCGCTTCATGATAAGCCGTTAATTTCTTTTCTTTATCATTCATTACCATAGAACGACGTTCAGTCCCCATTAAAATTTTGTCTTTCGCTTTTTCCAATTCCTGCATACCCACCAATTTTTTGTTAGATCTTGCCGCAAATAATGCGGCTTCATTCACTAAATTAGCCAAATCTGCCCCAGAAAATCCGGGCGTACCTCGGGCAATAAGAGACGCTTTCACATCTTTGGCTAAGGGTACTTTACGCAAATGCACTTTTAAGATTTGTTCTCGTCCTAAAATATCGGGTAAAGGCACCACCACTTGACGATCAAAACGCCCAGGACGTAATAAAGCAGGGTCTAAAACGTCAGGACGGTTAGTTGCCGCAATCACAATCACCCCTTCGCCCCCTTCAAAACCATCCATTTCAACGAGTAATTGGTTTAAGGTTTGTTCTCGTTCATCATGACCACCGCCTAAACCAGCCCCACGATGACGACCCACGGCATCAATTTCATCAATAAAAATAATACAAGGGGAATGTTTTTTGGCTTGTTCAAACATATCTCTCACCCGAGAAGCCCCGACCCCAACAAACATTTCCACAAAATCAGACCCAGAAATGGTAAAAAATGGCACTTTGGCTTCACCTGCAATGGCTTTTGCTAGTAAGGTTTTACCTGTACCTGGAGAACCTACCATTAATACGCCACGAGGAATACGCCCTCCTAATTTTTGGAATTTAGACGGGTCTTTTAAAAATTCGACAATTTCTTGTACTTCTTCTTTCGCTTCTTCTACCCCTGCGACATCAGCAAAGGTTACTTTAACTTGATCTTCTCCCATTAACCGCGCCCGACTTTTACCAAATGATAAAGCCCCACGACCACCACCACCGCCTTGCATTTGACGCATAAAAAATACCCACAAGCCAATTAACACAAATAAGGGGAACCAGTTAATAAAAATACTCATCAAGAGTGATGGTTTCTCAGGAGCTTGTGCGTCAATCTCAACATTATATTTCAATAAATCATCCACTAAATGAGGATCATCAGGACTATAGCTAGTAAATTTTTCGCCACTAGTCGTTACACCATGAATCGTGCGACCTTCAATATTTACCTTTTGAATACGTCCTTGTCTTGCCTCATGTAAAAACTGAGAATAAGCAATAGCATGCGTCGTTTGGCGTTGGGCACCATAATGGTTAAACACTGACATTAACACTACTGCAATAACTACCCATAATAAGATATTTTTTGCCATTTCGTTCAAAATAATTCTCCTGTAAGCTTAACCCGCTAATAAGTAAACTTCCCGACTTCTAGCTCGAGAAGCTTGTGGCTTACGAAATACCACTTGTTTAAAACTACGTCGTACTTGTTGACAGTAAGTTTCAAAACCTTGTCCTTGAAACAATTTCACTAAAAATCGACCTGACGAATCCAAAACTTGCTCAGCAAACTCTAATGCTAATTCGGCTAATTCTATGGATCGTGCTTGATCAACTGTTTTAATACCTGTCATATTTGGTGCCATATCTGACATGACTAAATCTATGTTACCCTTATTAAGGGTAGCTAAAATTTGTTCTAGTATGGCATTCTCACGAAAATCGCCTTGAATACAATGTAGATTTGGCATGGCATCCATAGGCAAACAGTCAACGGCCACAACTTGACCAGATGACCCAACTTTTTCTATGGCATATTGCGACCAGCTCCCTGGTGCCGCACCTAAATCAACCACAGACATTCCTGATTTCAAAATTTTGTCTTTTTTTTGAATTTCAATTAATTTATACACGGCACGAGAACGATAACCTTGTTGTTGTGCCAGTTTGACATTTTTATCTTTGAAATGTTCATCTAGCCAGCGTTGTGAACTTTTGCTCCTAGCCATGACTAAATATACTTCACTTCAACAATTTCGTATTCTTTACTGCCACCTGGTGCTTGTACTACGACAACATCCCCTTCTTCCTTGCCAATCAAAGCTCTTGCTACTGGTGAGCTAATTGAAATTAAGCCTTTTTTCACATCGGCTTCATCATCCCCAACGATTTGGTAAGTTACTTCGGCACCAGAGTCCTCATCAACCAGATCAACCGTTGCACCAAAAACTACCCGACCATCCGCATTTAATGTCGTAACATCAATAATTTGAGCCGTTGATAATTTACTTTCAATTTCCTGAATCCGCCCTTCGGCAAAACTTTGTTGTTCTCTTGCCGCATGATATTCTGCATTTTCTTTTAAATCACCATGTGCTCTTGCTTCAGCAATTGCTTGAATAATTCTCGGTCGAATCACTGATTTTAATTCTTGTAACTCTGCTTTTAATTGCTCTGCACCATTTTTAGTTAAGGGAGTTCTTGCCATAAATTAATTCCAAATATTCTTTGTTGCTAAATTGTGATTACATCTAAAAATCGCTTAAAATTGTTGGTGTAAATTTTGTAGGGTATTGACTCGATTAACATCGCTACACTTTAACGCTAAACAAGTCGCTTCCGCACCTGCCATTGTCGTAGTATAAGGTATTTTATACTGTAATGCCGTACTTCTGATTTCATAGGAATCCGCAATCGCTTGTTTGCCTTCAGTCGTATTGATGATAAAACAAATTTCTTCATTTTTAATTTTGTCCACAATATGTGGACGCCCTTCCATTACCTTGTTTATACGTTGACAAGATAAGTTGGCATCTAATAATGTTTTGGCTGTTCCTTGGGTGGCGATTAAATTAAAACCTAATGCTAACAACTCTTTTGCAATAGCAACCGCACGGATTTTATCACTATTTTTCACACTAATAAACGCTGTTCCTGGTGTGGGTAAAATTTCATTCGTGGCCAAAATCGATTTTGCAAATGCTTCACCAAAATCTAAACCAATGCCCATAACCTCACCCGTTGACTTCATTTCAGGACCAAGCAATGGATCAACCCCCGGAAATTTAATGAACGGAAACACGGCTTCTTTGACTGAGTAATATTTGGGGATTCTTGGTAACAAATCAACCTGTTGTCTTAAAGGAATGCCCATCATACAACGAGCAGCAATTTTTGCAAGCGGTAAACCAACCGCTTTAGACACAAAAGGAATAGTACGCGAGGCTCTGGGATTGACTTCTAAAACATAAATAGTATCCCCTTGAATGGCAAACTGGGTATTCATTAATCCCACGACTTTCAACTCCAATGCCATTTGTTTCACTTGTTGTTGCATTTTATCTTGCACAGATTGACTCAAAGTATAAGGGGGTAAGGAACAAGCGGAATCACCTGAATGCACGCCTGCTTGTTCGATATGTTCCATCACACCACCAATTAACACATCCTTACCATCACAAATGGCGTCAATATCTACTTCAATGGCATTTTCTAAAAATCGATCTAATAATATAGGGGAATCGTTGGATTCATTTACTGCATTTTGCATATATTGTTTCAGGTCATCTTCTTGATAAATAATCTCCATTGCCCGTCCACCTAAAACATAAGAAGGTCTTACGACTAATGGAAAGCCAATATCCGTTGCCATAGTCAATGCTTCATCAACAGTTCTTGCAGTGCCATTGGGAGGCTGCATTAAATACAAACGATGAATTAATTGTTGAAATCGCTGTCTATCTTCCGCTAAATCAATTGAATCGGGACTCGTTCCAACAATAGGAACCCCTGCTTGTTCTAAATCATTGGCAAGTTTTAATGGTGTTTGCCCCCCATATTGTACAATAACGCCAACGGGTTGTTCTTTGGCAATAATTTCTAAGACATCTTCCAAAGTTAAAGGCTCAAAATATAATCTATCGGAAACATCATAATCCGTTGATACTGTTTCAGGGTTACAATTCACCATAATCGTTTCATAACCATCTGCCCGCAATGCTTGTACGGCATGGACACAACAATAATCAAATTCAATCCCTTGACCAATACGATTTGGCCCCCCACCTAAGACCATTACTTTTTTATTTGTCGTGGGTTCTGCCTCACATTCTTGCTCATAGCTTGAATACATATAAGCCGTTGCTGCTCTAAATTCTGCCGCACAAGAATCGACTCGTTTATACACTGGATGAATATTCAATTGCTGACGTAACTGTCGTACTTGTGATTCATCACATTTAGCTAACTTAGCTAAACGCCGATCTGAAAAACCTTTTTGTTTTAAATAAAACAACCAATCTTTACGATTTAATTCATCTAAGCCTTGTGTCTGAATCCTTTGTTCTAGTTGGATTAATTCTTGTATTTGTACTAAAAACCAAGGATCAATATGAGTGAGTTGATAAATTTTATCCAGATCAAAACCAAAACGAAAGGCATCAGCGACATAGAGTAAACGCTCTGGACCTGCTTCGGTCAGTTCTTTATGCAACTTGGCCGTGATGCTCTCAGTATCAGTGCTTAAATCTAATATTTCATTAAAACCATCCTTGCCCGTCTCCAAACCGCGTAATGCTTTTTGCAAGGACTCTTGAAAAGTACGTCCAATCGCCATTACCTCACCAACCGATTTCATTTGGGTGGTAATTACAGGATTTGCTTGCGGAAATTTTTCAAAAGTAAAACGTGGCACTTTTGTTACCACATAATCTAAAGTCGGCTCAAACGAAGCAGGTGTTGCACCTGCGGTAATTTCATTCTCTAATTCATCCAAAGTGTAACCAATGGCTAATTTTGCTGCGACTCTCGCAATAGGAAATCCTGTGGCTTTGGATGCTAATGCCGAAGAGCGTGATACCCTTGGATTCATTTCAATCACAATTAAACGACCATTTTCAGGTGATACCGCAAATTGCACATTAGAGCCACCTGTTTCTACCCCAATTTCCCTTAATACCGCAATTGAGGCATTTCGCATAATTTGATACTCTTTATCCGTTAGGGTTTGAGCAGGTGCAACGGTAATGGAATCCCCCGTATGAATCCCCATGGGATCAAAATTTTCAATGGAGCAGATAATAATACAATTATCTTTTTTATCCCTAACCACCTCCATTTCATATTCTTTCCAACCCAAAATAGATTCTTCAATCAATAATTCATGGGTAGGTGATAACTCTAAACCCCGTTGACAAATTTCAACAAATTCTTCTTTATTGTAAGCAATCCCCCCGCCACTTCCTCCTAACGTAAAAGAAGGACGGATAATCACAGGAAATCCAATATCTTTTTGAATCGCTAATGCCTGTTCAAGATCATGGGCTACCGCGGAATTTGGCATATCTAAACCAATTTTAGTCATGGCTTGGCGAAATAATTCACGATCTTCTGCTTTATCAATGGCCTGTTGCGATGCCCCAATCAATTCCACTTGATATTGGGCTAAAATATCATGTTTGACCAAATCTAAGGCACAATTTAAGGCTGTTTGCCCACCCATAGTGGGTAATAAGGCATCGGGTCGTTCTTGTTCAATAATAGTAGCAAGCGTTTGCCAGCGAATGGGTTCAATATAAACCGCATCGGCAATATCGGGATCAGTCATAATGGTGGCAGGATTGGAATTCACCAAAATAACCCGACAACCCTCTTCACGCAGGGCTTTACAAGCCTGCGCTCCAGAATAATCAAACTCACACGCCTGACCTATAATGATTGGGCCTGCACCAATAATTAATACGCTGTTAATATCTAACCGTTTTGGCATCGCTTATCCTGTTATCCCGATGATTGAATGAGTTGAATAAATTGTTGAAAGAGTCGCTTAACATCATGGGGACCAGGACTGGCCTCAGGATGTCCCTGAAAACCAAAGGCAGGATACTGTTGATGTTGAATGCCTTGCAATGATTGATCAAATAGCGATCGATGAGTGGGTTCTAAATTTGCTGGTAAACTGGCTTCATCCACTGCAAATCCATGATTTTGACTAGAAATCATCACCTTTTTAGTAGTCAGATCAATCACAGGATGATTTGCCCCATGATGCCCAAATTTCATCTTAATGCTTTGAGCACCGCAGGCAAGTGCCAGTAATTGATGACCTAAACAAATACCAAATAAAGGCAAACCTTTTTCTAGTAAAAATTGTATGGCTTGCTGGGCATAATCACAAGGTTTAGGATCGCCAGGACCGTTGGATAAAAACACCCCATCAGGTGCTAAAGCTAATACCTCTTCTGCTGGAGTTTGGGCTGGCACGACTGTGATCCGACAACCATGATCAACCAGTAATCGCAAAATATTTTTTTTCACCCCAAAATCATAAGCCACAATATGATAAGGTAAGGCTTCAACCGCATATTGTTTAAATCCTTGACCTAATTGCCAACTGCCTTGTTGCCACTGATAAGATTGCGGTGTAGTCACGACTTTTGCTAAATCTTGTCCTCGCAAACCCGACCATGACGTTGCTTGAGTTAAGGCTGAGGCTTTATCAATGGCACTACCCGCAACAATACAGGCTTTTTGAGCCCCTTTTTCACGCAAAATTCGAGTTAAACGTCGAGTATCAATACCTGCAATAGCAACAATGTTCATAGCTTGTAAATAACTGGCTAAACTTTCCTGACTACGCCAATTACTGGCAATTTTAGGTAAATCACGAAGCACCAAACCCGCACACCAAATCTTATCGGACTCGGCATCTTCAGCATTAATACCTGTATTACCAATATGTGGATAAGTTAAAGTAACAATTTGTCGGCAATAAGAGGGATCAGTTAAAATTTCCTGATAGCCAGTCAAAGCGGTATTAAAAACAATCTCTCCAACCGTTTCACCTTCAACCCCAATTGAATAACCATAAAATTCACTACCATCTTCCAACACGAGTAAAGCAGACCTTATCAAAATATTCTCTTCCCATATGACATTGCAGATATGAGCAAGGATTGTACTGCATTCTGCGTCTACTTGTCCATCCTGATAGTTGCTAGTACAATGTTAATTATCTCAATTTCATCACAACCACAATTTATGCAAGCATTTTACAAACACTATGTCGTGAAATTTAGTTACGATTAAAAAAATATCTATTAAGGACTCGGTTGCTCTGGTAGTTGTAGTGACACCAAAAAAGTTGCCACAATCACAATCGCACCAATTACTGCGAGTGATAACACCACATCCACTTGATAAATACCTGCCAAAGTGTATAAACCTGTAGCCGATAACATGGCTAAATTTTCAAAAAAATGTTGTACGGCCACCGCACCGCCTGCCCCAATCGAACGATGACCAATATCTTGTAATACCGCATTAATCGGTACGATCACACCCCCCCCTGCCACACCGACTAAAAACAACATCATTCTTGCAAGCCATAAATTATCCACAAACGCCAGTAATACAATACCAAAACCCATGAAATAGGCAGGAAATCTAACTCGACGTAAATAAAACATAGGAATTAATCGCCCTGCAAACACGGCACCTACAGCAACACCGATGGCAGAAAAAAAGGTTAATTTCGCAATATCTTCACTAGTGTCTAACAATAATACTACAGGTGCCCAAGCAACCACAGCTAGTCGTAAGACCACGGCAACTGACCAAAATAAACACGCCCCCAATACTGCAAATTTTGCCCTAGCAGTAAGCAATAATTGACGAATTAATTGTTTAAAATGCAATAAAATATGATCATAACTGGGTTGTTTCGGTGGTAAACATTGAATAAACCCAGCTAAACCCGCAGAAATTAAATAAACCCCTGAAATCACTATCAATGCCACAGTAACAGAACGATCAGCAATAGCTGCACCAACTAAACTGCCTGATAAAATCGCCAAAATCGTTGATCCCTCTATCCAACCATTGGCTTTCACTAAAGATTGTTCCTTCACTAATTCAGGTAAAATGCCATATTTTGCAGGACTATATAATGCCGCTCCTGCCCCAACAGTAGCATAAGCTAATAATGGTTCAATTTGTAGAAAAAACAAACCTGTCCCAAATAATTTAATACCATTGGCATAAACTAAGACGCTTGATTTAGGATGAGCGTCTGAATAAGGCCCTACCCAAGGAGCAAATACTACAAAAGCGACTAAAAAAGCCCCTTGTAAGGCTGAAATGTACCAAGTCGGCAATTCAGCACTTTGCATGACTAAGGCTAAACTAGTAAATAAAATCGCATTATCCGCAAATGCCGATAAAAATTGGGCAATTAATAATAAACCGACATTTTTATTCATAAATTCAACTCAGTATTGACCAGATTTCCAGCTTCCGTATAATCAATTTTACCACTGCCTAGTAATGGCATTTTTTGGGTGATAATAATTTGTCGTGGTAAATGCAATTCACTTAAGCCTGCTTGTTTAGCTTGTTGTTGTAGATACTTACGATCAGCCGTTTTTTCGGTGCTTACTAAAATCAACTGCTCTCCTTTTTTCTCATCAGGAATATTGATAACCGCATGGCATTGATCAGGATAGACTTGGCTTAACCATTCCTCGACTGAGGTTAATGACACCATTTCACCACCAATTTTAGCAAAGCGTTTGGCTCGACCCACAATTTTAATGCAACCTTGCACATCAAATTCCACAATATCACCTGTATCATACCATCCTTCACCAAAACATGATTTTGGGGCTTGTAATACACCTGGGTTATCAATTTTTAAATAGCCTAACATTACATTTGGTCCCTTGACATGCAAACGCCCCCCTTGCTTAATCCCTGTGACCGACTCCAATTGATACTCAATCGCAGGTAATAATCGCCCCACAGTATCAGGCTGGTAATTCATAGGATCATTGACGGATAAGATAGGACTGGTTTCAGTTGCCCCATAGCCTTCTAAAATCCGTAAACCAAATTTTTCAAACCAAATGCGTTTAGTATCTTGTTTAAGTTTTTCCGCTCCTGCAAACACATAATGCACTCGATAAAAATCATAAGGATGGGCAAATTTAGCATAGCCTGTTAAAAAGGTGTTAGTCCCCAACAATACGGTGGCATTCGCTTCATAAACTATTTCAGGTACAATACGATAATGTAACGGTGAAGGATATAAAAATACCCGCATTCCCGTCATCAATGGTAACAAAGTTCCTGCCATTAAACCAAAGGAATGAAATGGTGGCAAGGCATTTAAAATTTGATCCGATGCTCCTAAATCTAAACGGCTTAACATTTGTTCCCGATTTGCCAATAAGTTGCTATGTGATAATACCACCCCTTTAGGCGTCCCTTCAGAACCCGAAGTAAATAAAATAACCGCTGCTTGATTTGGATCGCGTTTATTCGTCAACCAGTGATAATAACGACGTACTGATTTAACTTGCCACCAAGCACTTAATTTATGCCATAAGGTTAACTGTTGAGTAAAATCTTCTAAATAATAAACCGTCACCTCTTTGGCTAATTGTTCCATCATTTCTTCCAATTTGCCCATTTGCACAAAACGTCTAGAAGTAATAACGGTAGTAATCTTAGCCACCTGACAAGCACTTAAAACCCCTTTGGCACCTTGGGTAAAATTTAACATAGCAGGAACTTTGCCATAGAACTGTAAGCCAAAAAAACTGACTAATGCCACATTAGCATTAGGTAACATTACGCCAATATAGTCTTGGTTTGCTGAAATTTTGTGTAATAATTTGCCTAAAATAATACTGCGTAGTAATAAATCATGATAGCTATGGCCGACTCTCGCAATATCCTCAGTCACAATTTTGTCTTTACCATGAATTTCACTAGCATCAATTAACGCATCTAATAAAGTTTGTTGATACTCACTAGTGCTAAACATCATTTCCACCATTAAATCTTGTAAGATTTTACTGGCATGACGGCGACGTTCCCGACCATAGAGATGTTCTGGCAGATGAAAATCCATCACAGGAGAAATCGTTAAAGTAATCTTAGGAAATAATTGTTGTTTCACTAAACCTTTTAATCTGGAAAAATAACTATATTGCGCCCCTTCAATCCGAATGGGTAGTAATTTTGCCCCACTTTTATCGGCAATAATTGCAGGTCCAGGATAAACTTTCATTAAACTGCCTGTCACCGTAATCCGACCTTCAGGAAAAATCACTGCTTTTTTATCTTGTTGCACATAACGAATCATAGATTTAATAGAAAAAGGATTCGCAGGGTCCATAGGAAATAAATCCACCCAGTTTTTAATTGGTCGTAACCACCATTTTTCAGCAATAAAGGTATTCACTGCAAAGGTTAAACGATCAGGTAAAAATGCTGTTAGTAATACCGCATCTAAAAATGAAGTATGATTCGCAATAATTAATACCCGCTTACCTGCTTGTTGATAATGCTCTAAGCCTTTGACTTCCACCCGAAAACAAAGCTGACACAAAAATTTTAATAAAAATTTTAAAAATTGCATAATGCTTAATCCTGCTGTTGTAAACCAAGTAAACAATTATTTACTAACAATGAGACTAAGTCAGGGACTTGTTCTAACTCAATGCCTTGTAATTTACCCGTTAAAGCTAACACACAAATACCATGTACACCACTCCATAAAGCATGTGCCGTTAAATGCACAGAATCTGATGGTAAACTAGGACATTGCACTACTAACAGTGATTCTACTAATGCAAACAATTTTTGAACCTTTTCCGCATATTCAGGTATCCATTGTTCTTGCTCTGGCATTTGATATTCAAAAATTGCTCGCCAACGATTCGGATTATCTAAAGCATACTGTAAATAACCTAAAGATATTTGTAGCACTTTATTTTCTATTGCGTGCTGAGAATAATTTAAGGAATGTCGATATAGTTCATCTAAAGTCATGGCATTAGCTTGGGACACTAAATCATGAAAGTTTTTAAATACTAAGTATAAAGTGCCTACGGTATAGCCCATTTGTTTCGCCACTTTTCTAGCACTTAATTGAGCCAAACCTTGTTGAGTAATAATTTCAATAGCAGTATTCAAAGCCATTGCTTTAATTTCAGCCAAGCTATGTTCGCCACGTCGTCCCATAATTAAATAAACACTGTTCAGTTTTTGATTATCATAGTTAATAAAATTATAATACGCAAGTAAAAATTGTTTTTTCTATCCGTTTTAGTGTTGACAGATCACTAATTGAATGGCTTCTAGCTTGAGTAAGATTTGACCTAACAACAGTTAGTAAACAAAGTTTCTGTTCATTTGACTCGAATCCAGCGTTATGAAAGTGGCGCAACTCAACCCACTTTGGAAGTAATTAAAAAATTGGCAATTGCTCTTTCTGTTAGTGCAGATACTCTAGTTTTTGATCTTCAAGAAATAAGACCCATTTCAACAAACCAATTGGATTTAAATTTAGTGCAAAAAATTTAGCTTTGCAACTTAAATTTATTTGATATTTCTAATGTAAGACACAAAATCAACTCGCTAACATATTTTAATATTGTAAAAGTTGTTTAATTTGATGGTTTCTGAGTTTTAAAATACTCTAATTGGGTTTCAATTGCGTTGATTTTGTTTAACAATTCTGCCTGTTTTTGTTGTTCCGCTAAGGTTTTAGCATCACTTACTACCTGTTGCAAATGCTCTAAACGCTGAACTAACTCATCGGATAACTCGTTAATGTTATCGGCCAAATCTTTTAAATGATCCGTTTGACGTAAATGTACTCGTTGAAACCATAAGCCCTGCTTTAAGGTTTTTAGTACTCGATTAATATGAAACAAAGGTCCTGCAATTCGATGTGATAATACAATACTAATGCTAATAAAAATAATAAAATTAACCAGAACTATAAGTGTAACATATAACCAATTATAACTCACGCCTTGATTATCTATATTAAATAAATTAAGCAAACGAATCAGTTCATCATAAATCACAATATTACCCCAAGCTAATAAGGCTCCTGTCATTGGTAATAATGCCATTTCTAAAGTCAATTTAAGCTGCAAGGCATGATCAATCATAAATTGTTTGCGTTTAAATTTTGCTTGAGACATAACTAAGACCATTCTATTATTTTCTACCAAGATTAGCACAAATTTGGTTAAATATCTGATGAAAATCCTTATTTCAGGCGCTGATGGTTTCTTAGGGAAACTTTTTGACTCAAAACAACAAGGTTACCATCTTATCATTTAAATTAAAATCCAAATAATTTATCTTTAAGCGCTTTAACCTTTTGTTTTACTTCTTCATTTTGGATATTTTTATCAATTAAATCATCGACTTTTTCAGCGGCTTTTTGTTTACCTTGATCACTAAGTAAAGATTTTACATCCACGGAAGGTTTAGGTTGGCTTAAACTACCTGAAATCGTAATCGGTAATACCCCATCTTTTAGTTCTTTTAATGCCACAGGAAGTTTGATCATATAATCAATCTCCTCTTTGACTAAATCAATCTGACCTTCACCTGCGACTTTAAACACCGTAGCATCTAATAACAAATCTTTATTTTCAACAATACCACGTTTAATATCCGCACTACCTCTAAAAAAAGCAAATGGGGTTTCATCCCCCGGATTCGCACTAAAATCTAAACGACCTAAACTGGATAGACTTAAACTTTCAACTTGTTTGATTAACTTACCAATATCATACCCTATAATCGCTCCATCCGAAAAATCAAAAGCTATTTTACCACTAAGATTTTGCCGAAAGTCTTGCTCTGTTTGTCCTCGGGTTACTAAATTAGAACTAAATTCAGTCGCCCCTTTTAAGCCTGATTGTCCTAAATCTACTAATAAGGCATTAATGTCCACTTTAGATAATTTTTGTTCCAGCTTTAATAGCGGTTGTTCCCCTTTGACATTAATAATCGTAGTTGATTGATAATTGCCTTGATACAAACGTCCAATATTTTGTTCAACTTTCACATAACCTTTATTTGCATTAACTTTAATATTAACATCCTCCGCTTTCAGTTTTTTTGCCTCTAACTGAGTAATTTTAAAATCCCCATTAATAGTTAAAGATTTTAATAATTTTACAGGGATTAAAGGTTGTTGTTTTGATTTATTATGTGCTGATTTATGTTCGGCAATCTTAGCGTTACTATTTGCTTCAACATTTGCTGGTATTGGTGTCGCTTTAGCTTGTGGTAAATAATGATCTAATACAATTTTATCTAATAACAAGGAAAATTTAAGCCCAAGTTTTGGTAATGGTTTCACTTGCACATTACCTGTCAAAGTTGACTCATCTAAATTTAACTTAAGATTTTGAATATTAATATCATTAGTGCTACCTGAAGCATTTAAACCTAATGCCAAGGTTTTGATATAATTGGGATCGGCATCAATCTTAATGTTTAAATCTGATAATAATTGACGCAAATTATCACTATTGGCTTTAATATTTAAATCAAATTTTGGATTCAATAAAAATTGTTGAATATTTCCACTGGCTTCTAACTGAATTTGTTGTAATGTTAGCATAAATTGGGTTAAATTTAATTTTTGTGCGACTAAATCAATCGCCATTGTGGTGTTAATATGGGTTTTTAAAGGTGAAATCGGCAGGCTTTTTGCTGTGGCTTGTAATTGAATATCAAACTGATTAAGTGCAAATTTCTGCAAACTTTTATCAATATTAACCTGCCCTTTAAGCATCATAGCGACTTGCTGTTGTTGATGATCTTCTAACATCACCTCTAAACTAATATCAACAAATTGATCAAAAGTAATTTTACCTGTTTCTAAATTTAAATCTTTGACTTCATAATGTTGACTGTTTTGTAAATCATTCCAAACTAAACGAGCTTGTTTAACGCTTATCCCACCAATAGATAATGCTGAAATTAGATCATTTTGCTCAGAGGCGGTTGTTTGTGTATCAGTTTCCGCTTGTTGCTGTTGCTCAGATTTTTCTGATTTTTTTGCCAAACTTTGCCAATTGCCTTGACCTTGTTTATTTCTAACCAAATTTAAGTCTAAACCTTGCAAAATAACTTTATCGACGACTACTTGTTTTTGCAATAAAGGTAATACGTCTAAACTCACCCCTACTCGCTTAACCGCTAACAAGTGATCACCAGCAAATCCTTTAGGATTCGCTAGTTCCATTTCGCCTAGTTGCAAACCTAGCCAAGGATAAAATGACCAAGCTAAATCGCCTTTAATATCCAAAGACTGCCCTGTATGTTTTTCAACTTGCACAACAATATCTTGTTTATAGTCATTAGGATCTAAAACCATTGTAATATATGCAATACCTGCAATTACAATCAACACTGTTACGATAATAATTCGTAATAGCCATTTTAATACAACTGCCATATTTTTCCCCTTTTATTACTTTAAAGTACAACCATTGATATCCACTACTGTTTGTACGGGTGTTTGTGGACACTGATCTAAACTATCAACAATGCTATCCTGATCTTGATCAAAATCACAACCATTAGCATCAACTAATTGCCCTAATGGCGTATTTAAACAATCATCTTTAGGATCAAGCACGCCATCTTGATCTCTATCTTCCACACCATCACAATCGAAAACCAAAGTGCTACCATCCCAAGTAGCACTATGTAAACATTGTTTGTCTCGTGTTTTAATCACTTTACCTTCAGAGTCAATGACATAGCCTTCTAAAGCATGACTTGGTAAAATTAAACCATATAAGCAAAAAAATAATACAATGTAACGACAACAAATCATTATTATTTGGCTTGATGATCTTTTAACAATTTTGCCAATTTAGAACTTTGACCCACAAGTTCTAAATAAACCACACGTCCCATCATAATACGGAGACTTTGCGGCTGATGCAATTCGGTACTACGTTTAATTAGCTTTTTTGATACTTCTTTGGTTTCTGAATTCACCTGTGTTTTCAAATAATAAACATCTGTCATATCTAAAAATAGTTGATTTATGGTTTGTATTTTACCAAAAAATGCCTGATTATTATCCAAAGCAACCACATAATAACTGGTCTCATCCATATCTGCCGATAATAAAACCCCATCTTTTATTTGCCAGCCCAACAATAAAAAAATGCAAAATCCTAATCCAATCACTAATGTTTTATACATAACCATTCCACTTCAATACATTTCTTAAATAAACTTACGTCAATTGCCGATTTACAAGCACCACCCAACTATTTTATTCTATAATCATAACTATCATTAATACAGGAGTATTAACTTGAAACTATTTATTACTGCACTATTTAGCATAATCAGCTTACAAACTCAAATCAGTTTTGCCGATAACCGCCCAACTAATATCATTACCCAAAAAAATGGCAAAGAGCTTGTTTATGGGAATAAAACTATTATTATGGAGGTTGCAACCTATGTTTTTCGTAAAGGTAAGGTAGAAATTATTCCAGCAAAAGGGATAACTACCCCTAATGCGAATGCCACCCAATCCGTTCGTCGAACCATGTATCAATTCCCAGAAAAATGCCAAAAAAAACAATTTAGTTATTATCAAGGCAATGGCTTTCAAGCACTAGGTTATCACCACCGAGGCGTGATCATTCTGGATGCCATTTGGGGTAAAACTGAATTTATCCGTCCAACTTTATGGGGAAGTTATGATCAAATTATCAATGATCCCCATTCTGTAAATCTTGTTTTTAACCCTGATAACAAAAACAACAAAACTACTTGGAAAACGCCTTATGTCATTGGTTATTTTGCAGATATACCCGAAGCAAAAAAAAGAAGCTATGGCTTAGTTTATGAACAAGCATTACAAACTGTATTACCCTGCATCAATTAAATAAGCCCCTGAATTAGGGGCTTAAATAGCAAAACATTGTAATATAGTAAAAGCAATCTAATAATATTAGTGTTGCGTTTGACTAGATTGGCTTCCAGAAAGCATCATATGACGTTTTAATAAACCATCAAAATTACTTAAAGAAGCAAGATGGGCATAGATCAATTCCAATCTACCACTACGGAATAATTGTTCAATAGTAGTCGAATCTAATTTTGCCAATCGTTCCCGACTAATGACTGAAAAACCAGTTAATGCAAATTCACCACTGCCTTTTAAATCAATCTGAGCTTGTGTTGGCTCTAATAAATCTAAAGTTTGCAGTTGTGAAGCAAAATCACGGGATAATTGTACTTGTGCTTCATATTCTTTTAGAAAATTAACAGAACGATCTAAATATTCGCTATATTCACCATTTTCTAAAAATAAGGGTTCACCATCGTCTTGATTAATCCCTGAAAACTGTTCATCAATACAAACGGTATGGGTTTTACCATCTTTACTCGCTAAAATAAACGGATAGCGACGCACATAAGCAGGCACATAAGGCACATCCCATTGTCCTGAAGCGTTAACAAACAAATTTTGTTTATCACCTAATCCTAATAATACGACTGGAAATAAACCATCACCTGTTTTACTGAAAACAATAGGATAATATTTTGCGGCTTGAATAAATTCAACTGTCGTCAAAAAAACCGAATTCGTTTCTCCTGCAAAATTAAAATCTTGATGTTTTGCAATTTTCCAATCGCTATGACGATTTTTCATAATCGGCATAACTTTTTTATAAAATAACGGCAGAGCTTGTTCTGCACTCATAAATTAACTCCTTAAAATTTTACCATAATTGCAAGCCTTACGTTTACCTCATAGCGACACGACACTACATTGCAGTCGCTATAAAGGTTTTGCGTACAAACTACCTATCGTAAGTTTACCATAATTTAGTTAACTTAATACCTGTCCATTGAGCTAACCAACTTTGTTCTTCAGAATCGTCAGAGGCTGTATTTACAGTTTCAGCTGAAGCATCTAATTCTAAAGTCTCATTATACTGATAATCAGATGGATGTACCACATTTACAGGTTGACCAAATTCATCTTGAATATCTAAGTTAGCTTCACTGTCTGGAATATATTCTAACTCATCATCATCAGTACGTTGATCAGATGGCAATAACACACCATCACCAATGATACCAAATAATTCGATATCTTGATAGATAGCAGGATCAACATCAACTAAACGTTTGTCTTTCGTTTCCCTGAAGAAAGCATCAATTAAAGTACCATCAAAGAAAGCACGACCAAGTCCTGATAGGATATTGGGTATGACACCAGTGGTATAACAAACCCCATCAACATCACAGGCAAAGTTAATGGCATTTAGGTCAGCAGGATTACTTTCAGTATTAAAGTCATTACTACCATCAACAATCAAGGTTTCTGTGGTAATCACCCCATCAACCACTGTATTACCATCAGTGGAGTTAAGAATAATAAACTTCTGCGTAGTAACATCTTGGTTTAAGTCAATTCTAGCCGCTTCAATATCAAGGGTTTCTAAACGCACTGTATTACCAATATCACCATCAACTTGAACCCGACCTTTGCCAGCTCTCATCACCAAGATTTCTTCACCAGCAGTAGAACCATTAATATTACCTGTAATCAAAATAGTGCCATCACCACTACCAGTATCAATACTAGAATCACTACCTAATACTAAATCACCGTCAATAAAGAAAACACTATTTTCAGTAACATAAGCACTATTAAAGAATACATCACCAATGTATTTTTGACTTCCTACAGTCTGAACATCATGTAACCAGATATTATCAGCTGTTACACGAATACGTTCTAAAGGAGTTTTAGCACCAACATTGCCTTCTACGCTAATAGTTTGGTCATCATCACCATTATCAGCCCAAATTGCAAGATAAGTATCACCATCAATAGTTCCAGTGATAGTAATATCACCAGAGTGATTACTTACTGTAGTTTGGCCATCAAAAGTTAAAGTAATATTTCCTTTATAAGCACTATCACCAGCGCCTTTGTTACGATACAAATTACCATTAAAGTAAATAGTATCAGCAGTTACATCTTGGCTTAAACCAGAATCAACATTAGCCAAATGTAACTCATTGATTTCATCCGTTAAGAAGCTTAAACCAGCATCAACTTGATCCAACAAATATACTTGGTCTGCTTGTGCAATCGAAATATTATTAGTTGCTGTTAGTGTGCCAGTAACCGTCATATCATCGTTGTTATCAGTTCCAAAGAACCCAACATCACCTGCATCAACTTGACCAACGGTAAATTTCGATGAACTTCTAGCAAGATTCATATCATTACGAAGAATATCAACATTTACAGTAATCCGATTCTCTAAATCAACGGAAGTAATGTTGATATTGTTGTAAGCACTGATTTCAATTTCAGTTGGAGTACCACTATCAACTAGATCAGTTAAATCAATATTATCCCCTGAAATAATCATATTAGTACCTGAATCACCACTGAAATCTATCACGCTAACATTACCCTCAGTAGAAGCAGTAATACTACCAGATGCGGTTCTTAAATCGACATTTTCAGCAATATCAATTTCAGAAATATTAGTAAAGGTTAAATCCGTTTCCGCACGAACATCACCATTTAAATCAACCAAATTTGCTTGATTAATGATAATACTATTATCTTGTACGACACCAACATCATTATCATCATTTCTAGTAGTCACGGTATCATTAAAGATGAAAGTATCATCCATACTTGAACCATCTACTGTCATCGTTCCTGCTAATAATCTTCCTGAAGTTAAAGTATCAGCAGAGGCATCATTAGTAGAAACATCAATATTTAAAATATTAGAAATTGATACGGAAGTAAGCTCAACATCAGTTCCAGCTGCAATTTGTAATTCCGCAGGATCACCATGATCATCAACATCTGTTGCATTATCAATAACTGCCGCTAAATCAACAGAACCACTGGCTTGAATAATATTGATACCACCAACACCACTTAGATTAATTTGAGCAACATCATCAGTACCATCAACCACACTGTCTTTAATATTTACATTACCATTTTGTGCAGTAATATCCACTTCAGCCGCAATATTTACTTCGGTACCAACATTACTAATCGTTACATCAGTACTTGCGGTGACATCTTCATTGAAATTAACTTGGCTCACTTGGTTGATATTAATATCAGCAACGGTTGTCGTAACCGTACCATTGAAATTCGCCGTATCCGCACCTGTATTTGCTTCATTACCATCAACATCTAAAGTACCCACAGTTAAATTCCCTGCTTCTAATATACCTTCTGTCAATGCACCAACATTCGCATCATCACCAAAACTAATGGTTAAGGTACTACCTAAATCAACCGTTGCTAAGGTAACATTTTGATCGGCATCAATCGTTAAACTTTGATTGATACTTGCATCATCACCATCATCATTGACATCAGTTAAGTTGACAGAACCACCATTTGAAGTAATGGTATTAGTACCTTCCACATCACCATTTAAGACAAAGCTATTAACGCCATCAAATACCCAGATATTACCTGCAACAGTTGTCATATTTACGCCATCATCCAATTTTACTTGGTCAATGGTATCAATACTAATGCTACCTTCTTCAATATCTGCCGTTAATACATCATCCGCGACGGCATTAGCGGTAACATCACCATTGAAGACAAGCACATCTTTACCACCTGTACCACTGATTACAACCGTACCTGCGGTTAAAGAATCATTTGCAGTAAAGGTATTACCAATGGCATCTTCAACTTCTAAATCAATGTCTAATACACCTGTAATGTTCACACTACCATTTAAAGTAATATCTTGATCTGAATTGATTTCTAAGTTATTGCTACCCGTATCCACAATGTTTGGATCAATGACCACTGAACCATTGATGGCAGTGATAATATTCGTATCAGTCTCAGGTGAAGTTGCCGTTGTACCAGTAAGATTAACAGTGGCTAAATCTAAGATATTAACACCACCATTTCCAGCCATAATATCGATATTTTCCGCTAAGTTAACAATATCATTCGCATTATTACCTGTAATGCTTACATCACTTGCATCAATATCACCATCGGCATCCAACACAGCACCAATATTATCATTACCAGTATCAAGATTAACTACCAAGCGACCACTAATATTAATGATATCCAACTGCATATCACCTGAGGACCCAATGGTTAAACTATCAGGAGAACTATCATCAATAATGTCCGTTAAATTCACATTAGCAAAACTACCCGCCTCTGTTCCACCGAGAATAGTATTGTCACCACCGTCACCACTAAGGAAGATTTGATTCACATTATTCTCAATGTCAATTGAACCAGTTACTGTTGCTAAATCAACATTTTTCGCTAAATCAACTTTATCTGTAGTATTAGTAATCGTTAAATCAGTTTGTGCAGTCACATCATCTTTAAAATTGACTTGCGTAACACCATCAATAGTAATCTGAGCACCTGTTGCAGTTACGGTACTATTAAAGGTAGCTGTATCGTTATCATCATTACTACCTGTATCATCATCACCAATAACATCAATACTATTTGCGGATAATGCCCATGCTTCTAAAGTATTAGCAGTTGCATCAGTAGAACCAAAGTCAATATCTAAATCACCCTCAATATCAACCGTTGCTAAAGTAACATTTTTATCGACATCAATGACTAAATTAGACGCTGTATTATCAGTTACACCTGCTAAGTTGATTGAACCATTAGTTGCCGTCATATTACTGGTTGCACCATCTAATACAATGCCACCAATATTATCAAATATCCAAATACTACCATCATCGGCAGTAATATCGACATCACTGGCTAAATTCACAGTCAAAGCATCGGTAATAGTAACACTAGAATCAGAATTCACATTACCATTTAGGTTGACAATATCTTCTTCACCAAGTAATGGATTATCATCTAAGCCGGTAATATTTACTTCACCTGCTTCAATATCATTGGTAGTTAAAGTACCCACATCTTGTTGACCAACTTTGATAGTTAGAATAGGACTTACACCACCACCCGTATCACTATCTAAGGTAGCAGTATCTAAAGTAATATTCTGGCCTGCATAGATAACTAATTCCTCTGGCGCACCATTGTCAATAATATTGGTCAAGGTAACATTGCCTGCGGTTGCTTTAATCCAGTTAGTGCCACCAGTACCACTTAAGTCAATATTACCTGCAACATCAATGGATATATTACCTGCGGTTGCCGTAAGACTAACATTAGTCGCTAAATCAACCTCAGTTGCAACATCAGTAATTTCAATATCATTGCCTGCAACCGCATTGCCTTGGAAATTGACTTGGTTGACATTGTTAATATCTAAATTAGTACCTGCATTCACCGTACTAACAAACGTCAAAGTACTGACATTACCGGCATTATCAATATTAACATTCGCACCAGCATCTACTGCTTGATTAAAGGTGATTTGATTAACTAAATTAACATCAATATCACCACCTGTAGAAGTTACTGTACCATTAAAGTTTGCGGTATCATCATCAACATCAGTACCATCAACATCGATTGAATTCGCACTTAAGTTACCTGCCGTTAATACACCACCCACCCCATTACCAAAAGTAATCACTAGATCATTACCAATATCAATAGAGGTTAAGGTTACATTTTCATCGGCATTAACGGTTAAAGATTGGCTAATTGCATCACCATCATTGACAGCACCTAGATTTACAGAACCACCAACAGAGTTCATGGTAATAGTGCCAGAAGTATCACCAATAATTGCAATGCTACCAATATTTTCATTGATTAAAATATCACCATTAGCAGTAGAGAATGTGATACTTGGTACTAAGATAACTTCGTTGATGTCTGAAATATCAATATCACCTGTACCAGTTGCGGTAACATTACCTTCAAATGTCGCAGTGTCATTATCATCAACATTATTAGTATCATCATCACCATCAATGGTAATAGTATTAGCAGTTAAAGCACCTGCATTTAATACCCCTTCAGTGCCATTACCAAAGCTGACAATTAAATCACCACCAATACTAACAGAGGCTAAAGTAACATCTAGGTCAGCAGTTACTGTTAAGTTTTGATTAGCAGGAGCATCAACGACATCCGCTAAGTTAACAGAACCATTAACGGCAGTAACAGTATTTGTATCATCAGCGGCACCTACTAATTGAACATCACCACCAATATTATCATAAACCCAGATATTGCCATTTTGGGCTAGTAAATCAACCCCTTGATTCAAGTTTACATTACCTGTCACATTGTTAATATCAATAGAAGTACCTGCAGTCATATCATCAGTGGCATCACCGTTACCAATATTAACATCATTGCCAATGGTATGAATGGTAATTTCATTGCCAGCACTTACTGTGCTATTAAAATTAACATCGGTATTAACATCATAAATACGAATCGCAGTAGCTGAAGTTAATGTATCAATAAAAGTAATATTGTCTGCCACACTCATATCAACACCTGCACCACTCGCATTATTCGCTTCTACAGTTGAATTGAATGTGAAGTCATCATCATTACCTGCACCAATCACTACGATATTACCTGCAGTAAGTGAACCATCCGCAGTTAAAGCACTATCACCATTTTGCCCAACCTGAATACCCAAAGCATTAGTAATATTAATGCTATCAACACTAATATTTTCATCGGCAACAACAGTTAAACTTTGGGCATTAGTATCCGTAACATCAGTTAAATCAACGGAACCACTAGTTGCTGTAATCGTATTGCTTCCAGTATTGGTACCGTTTAGGACAATCCTAGTTGGCGTAACATCAACATCGCCATCTTGAGCAGTAATATTGACATTTTCGGCTAAATTAAGTGTATTAACTAAAGTCGCACCAATAGTAACATTATTGTTTGCTGTCAAATGATCGTTAAGATTCACCACATCCATATTGTCAATATCAACATCGCCGTTACCTGAGTTACTTAAAGTTGAAGTAATCGTGCCATTGAAAGTAGCATCAGTCGTTGCACCATCACCATCAAGGTTAATATTACCTGCTTCAATATTACCTAAAGCAGCTAAAGTAGAATCCGCAACAGCTTGACCAGCTAGTATCACTAAATCGTTGGCAATATCAATTGAGGTTAAAGTCACATTAGCATCAGCAGTAACAGTTAAACTATTAGGAGCAGTAGTATCAACATCATTAGTTTTATCAGTAACAGCTGCTAAACTAACTGATCCAGTTCCTGCAGTAATAGCATTATCACCACCATTACCAACTAAATCAATAGTATTAACACCATCAATAATTTCGACATTACCACCTGTCGCACTTAAATCAACACCAGTATTTAAGTTAACTGTTGTAACATCTGTCATCACAATACTACCTGCTGTTGCCGCAACATCACCATTAAAATTAGCACTATCACTGGCATTGGTACCCGTTACAGTCACAGAATTAGCTGTTATTGTTGTATTAGCGGTCAAAATGCTAATAGTATCATCGTCATTTAAATCGATAGTTAAATCACCAACAAAATTCATACCATTATCAGTAGTTAAAGTAATATTATGCCAAGCACTAATTACTGAATTACCAGCCCCTTCAATACCACCAATATCAATACTCACACTACCTGAATTAGCTGCAATATCAACATCAGCAGCTAAATTTAAAGTATCATTACTGCCGTTACCAGTGATGGTAACACTACCTGCACTAATATCTTCATCAGCAGCAATTGTAGCAACTTGATCATCACCTGTATCACCATTAACCACCAAATCACCACTAATGTTAATAGTATCTAAGCTAATATTACCTTCTGACTCAATGGTCAAACTGTCAGGTGAAGTGCTGTCAACAATATCCGTTAAATCAACATTGATTAAATTACCTGAAGTATCACCACCTCGAATACTATTATCACCACCATCACCGCTTAGATAAATTCGGTTGACGTTATTATTAATACTGATAGAACCGTCAATAGTAGCTAAATCAACATCTTTCGCTAAATCAACTTTATCTGTAGTATTAGTAATCGTTAAATCAGTTTGTGCAGTCACATCATCTTTGAAATTGATTTGCGTAACACCATCAATAGTAATCTGAGCACCTGTTGCAGTTACGGTATTATTAAAGGTAGCTGTATCGTTATCATCATTACTACCTGTATCATCATCACCAATAACATCAATACTATTTGCGGATAATGCCCATGCTTCTAAAGTATTAGCAGTTGCATCAGTAGAACCAAAATCAATGTCTAAATCACCCTCAATATCAACTGTTACTAGAGTAACATTTTCATCAACATCAACGGTTAAGTTCTGAGCCGTAGTATTTCCATCATTCACTGCTGCTAAATTAACTGAACCACCATTCGCAACAATACTATTCGTTCCAGCAACACCACCGTTTAAAACAATCTCATCGACATTATCATAAATCCAGATGCTACCAGCGGTAGTAGTAATGCTAACATCATTGCTGATTTTAACTTGATGAATATCATCAATAGTAATACTACCTTCAATAACTCCATCAGTTGCTGGGTCGTCGGCTACCGCAGTTGCTAATACATTACCATTTAATACAACTGCATCATCATCATTAGTACCATTGATTACTACTGTTCCTGCAGTTAAGGTACTATTTGCAGTAATAACCCCACCAACCCCATCTTGTTCCGTGATATCTAAATGCAATAAATCAGTTACTGTTACCGCATCATCTACAGTGATATTATTATTTGCATGAATTTCGGCGTTCACAGCACCTAAAGTACCCGTCACTGTCGCATCATTGACCGCATTCGCAATTAAATTACCTGTCAAAGTTACTGTGGCTAAATTCGCATCATGACCTGCATTCACTGTCGCATCTACCGCAGTTAAAGTTCCTGTTACTGTCGCATCATTGACCGCATTCGCAATTAAATTACCTGTCAAAGTCACTGTGGCTAAATCAATGTCATTGCCTGCACTGATTTCCGCATTAACCGCAGATGTTGTTCCTGCCACACTCACATTATTTAAGACATCTTCAATTAAAATATCAGTAGTTGCCGTTACATCACTGGCAAAAGATACATCATTGCCAATTTCTTGAATTGTTACCGTTGAAGCATCGG
>JALWTS010000014.1:295-1830 GCA_027077805.1 Gammaproteobacteria bacterium | reverse complement strand
CCACAAATTCTTCGATAGAGTCTACAAAATCCGGATCTTCCTCTTTTTTATCAATAGTACAATGAAGAACAATATTTTGATCGGCATCATTTTTCGTAATAGTCCATGCCAGAGCATGTGGACAACTAGTTAAAGCAAAACGTACACCGTTTTTAATTTCTTCGCGGCTAAGTTTAAACGCACCCCAAAGACAATAAATATCAGCCTGATTTTTACCGGCCGCAGTAACCTCAGTGATTGATGAGCATAAAGTTGTCAGGTTATTAATTGATAATAATTTTTTAAGCTCAACAATGCTCAGGTCAGAATGATGTATATCTTTAAAAAATTCCATACTCTCGTTTATTTCAATTAGTTTATATCGATTACTTCTTCTGCTTTGCCAAACCGAATAGCATGATCAAGAACCGATTTATCCATCAATATCGTTTCCCGAGTTGTGATATTTCTTGTTTCCCATTTATCGCCTGCATCAGAAATAATCTCGACGTTCATTCCAGAAATAACAAATTTTTTACCGATTAAATTTTTCATACTTTAATTATTCTGGCTTCTCACACTAAATATCTTCTGTACCAAGACATTCAATTAATCGTTCGACCTGATTAATACAACAGCCGCTTCCCATAGTAGCGTAAGTCTGCTTCCTAACTTCAGCGACTGTTGTTGCGCCATTAACAATAGCATTAATAATATCCATTTTGATCACTTCATTACAAACACATAAATTTTGATCCAGGTTTTTCTTAAGAATAGACGGCAATCTATCCAGCGGGTTTGTAACAGGATCATTTTTCAAAATAGTATTACTCTTTACCACAAAACAAATAAAACAGTATCCGGTGCTCTACCCCATAAAAATGTAAAGCACCCTAATATTACTTTTGCCTTGTGATTTTTTTAATTTTATCCAAATCCGCATATTTAATGTAATTGGTTAAGGCTTTCGTAACATTTTTATTACTCATTAGTTCTTGCATAGCAACTTTGCCTACTAAACCAAAACCATTTTGCAACGCTCTTGGATTCGATTTACTTGCAGTATTGAGTTCATTGGGACAATCAACAGTTAAAAGTTTGGTAATCAACTTTCCAATATATTTATCGCTTTTTTGTATATCCGCTTCACTTGCGCTTGAAAGAGGCTTAATTTCCGGATGTGCTGCCATTGCCAGATAAATCCACTTGGCCAGACTTTTTCTTTCTTTGCCATTTAAATTATCAACCAAACAAGTTGCAAAAACATTTGTCGGTGAAGCCGCAAATGCAGGTACCGCAATAATTAATCCAAGTAATAGTGTAAAAGCCTTAATAGAAAATTTCATTATGATTCCTTTTTATAATTTATTCTTTATTTATAATGTAGTTTAGCATAGCAACAACCTGTTCAGGTGTTGTTGCCCAGGCCATTGCCGCAGCGTCAACTTCTTTAAGTGGATGAATAATATCTTCATCATGAAGCGTGATATAAGGCGTTCCCAATGCAGCACAAAAACCGGCATCAAAAGCCGCATTCCATTGTTTGTACCTGTCAC
>JALWTS010000014.1:0-285 GCA_027077805.1 Gammaproteobacteria bacterium | reverse complement strand
CAAAACGCACTACCGCTAAATCACAATTCTCGAGCAAGGTTTTAATTCTTATCGCATTCACTTTTGCCGATTTATGATCACGCCAAAAACTATTGTCTTCAGCCCCCAGTAAATCACCCGCCGCATCACTTACTTCATGGTCTGTCACCGCAGAGCTGAATGTCACCGGTAAATTGTTTTCCTGACAACCCTCTTTTATACGTTGTCTCCAGTCAGAGTGAATTTCACCCGAGAGGTATATGTTCCAGTTCATCTTTATTCCTATAAAATTGATTTGCGTGATTT
>JALWTS010000013.1 GCA_027077805.1 Gammaproteobacteria bacterium | reverse complement strand
CACCGCATAGGTGGCTTAGAAACCACTGTTATTTTGCCAGTCAACGAAGATGGCGTTATCCACCACATAGGTGGCTTAGAAAATCAAGTCCATCACAAACTAGAATATATCTTCTTTATATTGTATTGATAATAAAAATGATTATCACCATTGTATCTATATTAACACTGTTCCCAAGGCAATCCACAAAAACGCCAGCCGTTAATGGTTGAACGATGGTGTTGCTCATCTTTATCTCCTTCAAAACCTTCATTAATATGATAAATATGAGTGAGCCCCGCATCTAATAATTGTTGTCCTGCCATTTCAGAACGATTGCCACTCCGACAAATTAAAATAATCTTGGCACAATTGCTTTTTGTAGGACAGCTTACACCCCCTAAAATCAATTGGCGGATTTCAGCCGTAAAATGCGGATTAATCTCCCAATCAGGTTCATCCATCCAAGCAATATGAATTGCGCCTAAAGGATGTCCAATAAATAAAAATTCCATTGAAGAGCGAATATCAATTAAATAAATATTATCTTCAGCCTGCATCATTTTATTTGCATCAATGGCACTAATGGCAATCGGTTTTGTAGACATAACGCATTTTTCTCATCAGTAAAAAGCAGATTTGCTCAAGGTACCGTTATATAATAATCGCTGTTTTTTCTTTTTTCTTTTTTTCTTATGAATTTATCTCATTTAAGTGCAGTAACTCCGATTGATGGTCGATATGGGAGCAAAACAAGCGATTATCGCCCTATTTTTAGCGAATTTGGTTTAATTTATCATCGGGTTTTAGTTGAAATTCGTTGGTTACAAATGTTAAGTAATGAAGTTCAAATAATAGAAGTTCCCGTATTTAGTACAGAAGCCAATGCACGATTAGAACAAATTATAACGGATTTTGGGGAAGCCCAAGCGCAACGAATTAAAGACATTGAGCGAGTGACTAATCACGATGTTAAAGCGGTTGAATACTTTATTAAGGAAGAAATTAAAGATAATCCAGAATTACAAGCAGTCAATGAGTTTATTCATTTTGCCTGTACTTCAGAGGATATGAATAATTTATCTCATGCCTTGATGTTACAAAAAGGGCGAGACAAGGTGCTTTTGCCACAAATAGATGCATTAATTCAAAAAGTACGGGATTTGGCGCATTTACATGCAGATAAACCGATGTTATCCCGCACCCACGGACAACCTGCATCACCCACAACCTTAGGTAAAGAAATGGCGAATGTGGTTTATCGCCTAGAACGACAACAGCAACAAATAAAACAGGTGGAAATATTGGGAAAAATCAATGGTGCGGTTGGAAATTATAATGCCCATCTTTGTGCCTATCCTAAATTAGATTGGGCTGCATTCGCTCAGCGTTTTGTGACTTCTTTAGGTTTAACTTGGAATCCTTATACCATTCAAATTGAACCGCATGATTATATGGCTGAATTATTTGATGCAATGGCGCGTTTTAATACCATTGTGATTGATTGTAGTCGGGATATTTGGAGCTATATTTCCATTGGTTATTTTAAGCAAAAAACCATTCAAGGTGAAGTCGGTTCTTCAACTATGCCTCATAAGGTCAATCCCATTGACTTTGAAAATGCTGAGGGCAATATGGGCATGGCAAATGCGATTTTAGGACATTTAGCCCAAAAATTACCGATTTCACGCTGGCAGCGGGATTTAACTGATTCAACCGTATTGCGTAATATGGGAACGGGATTTGCTTATACCAGTATTGCATTACAATCAATGCAACGCGGATTAGCTAAACTAGAAGCCAATGAAGCCCAATTATTGGCTGATTTAGATCAAAATTGGGAAGTTTTAGC
>JALWTS010000012.1 GCA_027077805.1 Gammaproteobacteria bacterium | reverse complement strand
AAGGCATTGCTCAATATGGACGTTTTATGCCGATGATGATGACCTCTGCTGGCTCTTCAAAACCAACCCGTGTGGTGGTTTTGGGGGTTGGTGTGGCAGGATTACAAGCGATTGCAACCGCTAAAAGAATGGGTGCAGATGTGTATGCTTATGATATTCGTCCTGAAACTCAAGAACAAATTGTATCGGTTGGTGCAAAACCCATTATTTTAGATTTAGGAGATGCAGGTACAGGCGAAGGCGGTTATGCTAAAGCCTTATCCGATGAAGACAAAGCCCGTCAACAAACAATGCTTGCAGATGAGTTAACCAAAGCCCATATGATTATCACCACAGCTTTAATTCCTTGTCGTCCTGCACCCATTTTAGTGACAGAAGACGTGGTTAAATCAATGCGTGAAGGTTCGGTTATTGTTGATCTAGCCGCCGCAAATGGGGGAAATTGCCCCTTAACTGAAGCAGATAAAGTGATTACTAAACACGGGGTAAAATTAATTGGATTTACGAACTACCCTGCCCTTGTTGCCACTGATGCAAGCCGATATTTTAGTACCAATATTTTTAAATTATTAAATATCATGCTAACATTTGAAACTGATAAACAGCCCCAATTAAAGGATTTATCAAAAAATGAAATTACCCAAAAATCACTTGTCCAACCCGCATAGATTATTTATTTGATTAATTGCCCGTAAGAGAATCCCATGCCTGAAACCCTTGTCGCACTTTATGTTTTTGTTCTTGCCTGCTTTGTCGGCTATTTTGTTATTTGGGGCGTTACACCCGCATTACATACCCCACTGGTCGCACTCACTAATGCTATATCAGGGATTGTTATTGTTGGCGCATTGCTCGTAACAGGACTTGAAAACGTCGGAACAACGGCTGAAATTATCGGATTTATTGCCGTCACCCTCGCATCTATTAATATTTTTGGTGGTTTTTTGGTCACCCAAAGAATGCTCGCCATGTTTAAAAAGAAAGATAAATAAAAATTATGGAAATTTCACCCAATCTACAAGCCATTGCTTATCTTATTTCTGCTATCTTATTTATTTTTAGCTTAAAAGGACTCACTCATCCCACTAGTGCCAGAAATGGTAATTGGCTTGGTATGTTCGGCATGTTTATTGCTATAGCAGCAACTCTATTGGGCAATCAAATCCAATCTTATGGCTTTATTGTTGCAGGTATTTTAATTGGTGGCAGTATTGGTGCATTCTTAGCCTTGCGGGTACAAATGACCGCCATGCCACAATTAGTGGCTATTTTGCACAGTTTTGTTGGCATGGCAGCCGTCTTGGTTGCAATGGGTACTTATTTTAATAAAGCCGCTGCTAATCAACTTAATCCTGTTTTAATGGGTGAATTGTCCGCAGGTGTTATTATTGGAGCGATTACTTTTTCAGGCTCATTAATCGCCTTTGGTAAATTACAAGGCATTATTAATGGCAAGCCAATTATTTTTAAAGGTCAACATGTTCTAAATGCAGTTCTTGGTGCGGTAACGATTGGTTTGGGTATCCATTTTGCAATGACTGAATGCAGTTTATCTCTTGCGATGATGACTCTTTGTGCATTTATTTTGGGTTTTACTCTGATTATTCCAATCGGTGGGGCGGATATGCCCGTGATTATCTCCATGCTCAATAGTTATTCAGGATGGGCGGCAGCAGCAACTGGCTTTACCTTACATAATAACCTACTGATTATTGTTGGTGCGTTAGTGGGTTTTTCGGGGGCGATTTTATCCTTAATTATGTGTCGTGCAATGAACCGTTCGATTATTAACGTGATTTTTGGTGGCTTTGGAAATGCCGATGGTGTACCATCTGCCGCTGCTCAAGCGGTTGAACGTGGAGTCAAATCGGCATCACA
>JALWTS010000011.1 GCA_027077805.1 Gammaproteobacteria bacterium | reverse complement strand
TCTAGTCCTTTGGATTTATGAATGGTCATAATTTGCAAGGAATCATCTGCTTCTAAATCAGGATGGGCAAATAATTTATCGACTTGTTGATCTAATTGCTTAAAATCTTCCAGTTCGCCCGTCAGCGTTAATTGATCCAATAAGTCAAAAAATAAGCGTGCATCTTCTAAATCAGTCGCGTCTTCGACACAAGCAGGACCACCTAGTGCGTGCCAGCAACCTTCTACCCAACGTTTTAATCGTTGCCGTTGTTGTTGTTCAAAACAGGCTTGGAAAATCGGTTGAATCCGATTTAAACAACGTTGACCTTGGTGGCTTAAATTTTCATAGTTATGACGATTTTTAATAGTATCCCATAAGGTGATATTAAAATTATCACCCACTAATATTGACAAATCCGCTAGACTCAGACCACACCAAGGTGCTCGTAATATTGATAACCAAGAGGTTCTATCTGCTAAGTGTAATAAGCCTTTGCTTAATGCTAATAAATCTTGAATAATACTGCTAGTGGCTAATTTTTCAATTTCAATGGCTCGATAGTGTAAACCTGCTTGTTGTAATATTGTTACAATATCATACAAATGATTACGCGAACGCACTAAAATTGCAATATTTAAATCAGGACATTGTTGTTGTTCTTGTTTCACAATCTCAACGACTTGTTTGGCTTGTTCACTTTTATCTTCAGTAAAAAAGGGATGAACCATTACCGCATCTTGATGACTATTGCCATGAAATGCCACTGATTCTTGAAATGGAATAGCACCTGATAAAATGTCAGCTTGTTTAGGTAATACTTGTTTAAAGGCCTTATTTACCCAATCAACAATGCCTTGTTGGGAGCGAAAATTAACTTCTAAGCATAATGATTCCAGTTTAATGTCTTGAATGCCTCGCTCTTTAGCCATTAAATACAAACCGACATCCGCTTCACGAAAACGATAGATAGATTGCATGGGATCACCCACTAAAAACAAACTACGACCATCATTTCTTTGCCAGCCTGAGGTGAGTAATTCTAATAGCTTAAATTGCATAACAGAGGTGTCTTGAAATTCATCCACTAATAAATGTTTAATTTGATAATCTAATGATAAGGCCAAATCACTAGGACTATCAGGATGATCTAAGGCTTGTAAAGCAGAACGAGTTACTTGAATAAAATCTACTTCCCCTTGTTCTTGAAATACTAACAATAAATAGGCTTCAGCAAGGGTTAAGAGTTCGGGTAATGCGACTAGTAGTCGCCATTGTTGATCGGTATATTCTGTGGCAGGGAGTTTTAATAAGTTTTCTAATGCGAATTTTAACGGTTGATCCACACTAAGCGTTGCTAAAAAATCTGTAAATTCTTGTTTTTTTTCTTTATAATATTTTTTCTTTGATGCGAGTTTCGCATCGCTTGCCGCAGGAAATCCTTGTTCTATGGTTATTTTTTTTCGCCATTCGCCTTGTGTGGTCAACAACCATTCTGCTAATGCTACCCATTCGTTTTTATACTGCCAACTAGCCGGTGGTAATTGTTTCCAGCCATCTAATACCAATAAATTAGAAGGCCTGTTCGCGTTTTTTAATGCTGGAATCGCAAAACTTAAAAAACCAATCAATTGTTGTTCTAACGAAAATGGAATTAAATCTTTCACTTTGCGTAGGGCTTGATCGACCACATGTTTTAAGCCTTGTTCTAAACGTTGTTTCGACAATTTATCTTTATCTACCATATGTCGCAACCATTGATCTCGTTGCTTCAACATATTGATTAACAAGGATTCAACATAGCTAAGGCGATTGTTCAAATGGCTTAGCAAATCTTCAATTGCTTGCGACCACTGTTCTTGACTTTCTAGTTCTTCTAAGGCATAACGAATAGCTTTTTGATACAAAACCTCGGCATCTTGACGAATTTTAGGATGACTACCAAAGCCTGATAATAAAGGCATTTGTTGGGTAATACTTGAACAAAAGGAATCAATCGTTTGAATCCGCATTCGGGTCGAATGATGCGTGAGATTCCAGTCTTTTTGTGCACTTTGTTTTAACACCGCTTTCGCTAATTGCCACGTTTTACGTTTATGTGGTTCTTGGGGTTTTGGCTTGTCTTGAGCAAACTTTAAGGCTTCTACCACCCGAGAAACCATCTCACCTGCCGCTTTGTTAGTAAAGGTAATGGCTACAATTTCTTCAGGGGAATCGACTGTTGCCAGTAAATTAAGATAACGCTGAATTAATAATTCAGTTTTACCCGAACCCGCAGGGGCTTGAATAATAAAAGAGCGACTGGGATCTAAAGCTTGTTCACGTTGGTGATGATCAGTAATAGTGGCAGTCATGTTTTAGGTGATAGCTTGGGTACAATAGGGGTATCGTTAGGTTTATTTTGTTTAATAGATAGGCTTGGCTTGACACATTGCTGACTGATTATAGCCTAAAATTAGTAAGTTGGCGAATGATTTTGTTTGTAAATTAAGCGTAGCTTGTAAATTGGAAGTGATTAACAGTCGCGTAAAATTTAAGGAAAAATAGAAAAATTTTATCTGACAGTTGTTGACGCTGATTTTAGGGACGGATGGTCTATTGGTTTCTGTCAACATTCACTTGACAAAAATTTTCGCTTTGTATCTGTGTGGAATGGCTTCTTAGACGTTTTTTAACTTTTTTACGATATTTTTCTATTGGTAAATCAACAAATCTAATGATCAAATAAGAAATCACAAAACAAATGATCAAAGCGACACTAAGCGATATGATGCCATCAATGCTTAACCCCCTAATTGGAGACCCGAAGATAATCATTGACGCAATGAATCCCGCTTGCCAATGAAGCAGGTATATTGGATAGCTATAATTTCCTATTTTTGCATCAAGCTCCTTTGAAATAAAAGGGAGTCGCCCGTCAATTAGTTTAAACACTATTAGGGCATTGATTAAGACATTGAGGTAAAATGATACTAAAGAGACAGTATCAGGCAAATCTAGTTTTTTTCCAACGGCTGAAAGACCCGCGTTCAAAACAAACATCATAAACAATACTATCAAGGTATTTGGATGAGATTGTTTTATAAAACGTCCCCAAGATATTTTTTGAAAATGAAAGATCATTGCGCCAATAGAGAATGGAAAAGTACCCGCTATAAAAAAACTATAGCGATATTGGTAATCGAGTTCAAAAATATGAGTTGAAATCATGTAGATCAAACTAATACAAAACCAAAGTATTGTCATTTTTTTAGAACGACTGATTCCCAGTGCAATTAACAAATAAAATAGGAGTTCAATCGTTAATGCCCATGTTGGTGGCGATAGACGAGGCGAAACACCACCAGGAAAAAAGTTAAAATATAGCAACGAAATATTCTGAAGCACACCAGCTAATGTGTCTGGTAGATAAATATATCTTCTATAGTCGGACGAATTTTCTTCACCAAATATGAGTACGACAAAAATAGTAAAAATGAGTATCACCCAGTAGCTCGGATACAGTCTCAAAAAGCGATTGATTGAAAAGGCTTTCAGACCACTAAGCGAATATCCATAAGAATTAGTCATGATATACGTCATTAGATAACCACTGAGGATGAAAAATCCATGCACGGCATAATGACCAATCACTGGTATTGATATTAAATGATGTGCAACAACGGCTAATGCTAAAAATGTACGATATGTTCCAAACATATATGGTTACAGAATCCATGTTGAGTTCTTCGCTAAATGGGCAAGAACTATGGAAAATTTTACAAATGGACATACAAAACTCAGTTTTTTGTGTTATTTTAGTCCAATTTTTTGCTGTCCCAATGAGCTAAGATGTAAAATATTGTCTCAAAAGTCAAGCACAAATCGTAATTTTTTTCACAATTTATGCGATTATTTCTTCAAACTATGAACCCGACACAAGGTTTGTAAGCCACAAAATTGACAAGTTTTATTGGGTTCTTTAGGGTCAACATTGGCATGACCCAAACGATAATCTTCGCCGAGTTGATGTAAAATATGTTGCCATTGTTGCAATAATTCTGACCAATCATTAGGGCAATGTTCGAGTTTGTGATTTTCAATAGAGGCGACTTTGGGTAGCATATGATCAAATTGGGTAATGCCTTTGAATTTCATTTCGCCTAGACGTACTTGGGCAAATGCCACACCACTGATTTGATTTTGTTTGCTAATGGCATAAAGTGGCAGTTGGGGTTCGTCAGGGCGTTCCCCAAACCAATATTTGGTATCAGTTTGTCCCGTTTTATAGTCGATAATAATTTGTTGGTCATTGTGTAAATTATCAATTCTGTCAACTTTAGTGTTGATGACACATTGAGCAATGGTTACTTGATAAGAAATTTCAGTGGCATGTATCGTAAAAGGTGGGCGTTGTTTTTCTAATTCTAACCAAGTTTTTACCATATGAAACAGCTCTTGTTTTTCAATTTTAATCAGTTTGGTATCTAGGATTTTTTTGTCAAATAGGTCTAAATTATCAATGGCTTGTTGAATAAATTGACGAATTTTTTTCTCTAGGACGGCTTCTGATTCGTCAATCAGTTGTTGTTGTGAGCTGTAGTGTTGCCAGATTTGTTCTAATACACTGTGAATTAGGGAACCCCGTTCACTGGGATGTAAGCCACCTTGGCGACCTTGGGCTAAGTTTTTGGCACCTAAGCGATAAAAGGCAAAGGCACTAAAAGGACAGGCAGCTTGGCGTTTAATAATCTCTGTACCACCTTTTACAATTTCACCTTCAGCTAGGGCAGGTGCTTGTTGATCGTGTAATTGTTCTAGTTTTGAGGATTGGTGAATAATGTCTTGGTAACATTCAAATGCTGGTAGTTGTAACTGATCTAAATTAGTTTCATCAAATTGTAGTAATAGTGGACTTGGACGCAAATCGCTGTCTTGTTCTCGTTGCGGATAACTAAAGATAATTTGTGTGGCACTGCGGATTAAAATATTGCTTAAATGTTTGGCGAGTTGTAATTCTTGAGTGGCCGTCGCATGGGGGATTTTTTGTTGTTTTTGAACATTGAGTGGAATAAATGGGTTGGGTTTCGGCGACGCTGGCCAAATTCTATCATGTAAGCCTATGACCCAAACATAATCAAAGTACATGCCTGCAATTTCTGGGATACTCATGACATGGATTGGACTTTCTTCACTACTTGCTTGAAAAATAGTATAATCTGCCAATTGATATAAGCGACTTAACATTATTTTAATCGGAATTTTAGGTAACACGGCATCTAAACGGGTTAATTCTGATAAAATTTTATTCCATGCCTGAACAATTTGATACTCCACACTATTAAGCGTTCTACCTTCAGGCCAACCAAAGCATTCAAGCAGTTCATTAAATGTTATGACCCATTGGCTGGGTTTTTTTTGATAAGCAATATTAATGATTAATGTTTGCCAGCGTTGAACATGCTGTTCTAAAATGCGACAGTTAGCATTATTTTTAGATTGACAATGTTTAATGGCTCGTTGTAGGTTATTGAAGCTGATTTTTTGTTCATTATGCTCACGCAACCAAGCGTCTAATAATGCTCGTTGGGACTGTTCTTCTCTAGCACCTTGGATAAACGGTGAGCGTAATAAAATACTTAGTTTTGTCAGATTTGAAAAGCCTTTTGCCATATCTAAAATAATTAAGGCAACAGCAATAATGGGATAGTGTGATAGTGGTTGACCTAAAGAAACCTTATAAGGCAATTCAGTCGGTTTGGAATCAGGTAAAATATAGTTGGGTAAAAATATATCTTGCAGTGCTTGTTCAATTTGATGTTTTTGGGTGCTTAAGTCATGACTAACAATGGCAATTGTGGCATCAGGTTGTTGTTCCAGTATTTGACGGCTCCAGATTGCTGCCGTTTGAATTTCTGCTTGGCTATTTTTAAGTGGCAGATACTGACAACTACGGGCAGGGTTTGCTAAGGGTAAGGCTTCGATTGGAATGTTTTTTTGGCGTAATTTCTCCAGTAACCTTGCCTGAATTGGGGTCATTTCCGTAAATCCTGCGGTAATAATATGACTGGGTAATTCAATGAAGTCAGATTCAAATTCTGTGGCAAGCCAATGAGGTAAACGTGCGAAATCCAGCCAATGTTCTTGTTCACAAATGCTATCAAAACGTTGATTCCAGCCAAAAAATGCTTGATAGTCTTGATTTTGTTGCCAGTCATCTGCCTCAATGTCAAGTTGCCAGTTGTATAGTAAACGTCTTGCATCAGAAGCAGCTTTTGCTGTCGCACCAATTTGCAGTAATTGGTGACAGTTTTCATCGTCATTGATAATTTTTTCCCAAACAACTAATTCTTGATGAGAGCTAAGTAATATGAGTTGCTGTTCAATATTTGATTGCTGCTGGTGATTTAATGACCAATATTGATATAGCCATGTGTCCCAAGTTAAAATATTAGGCGTTTTCCATACTTGTTGTTGCTGTTGTTGTTTATATTGGGCATAGGATTTAGCAAAAAACCTTGATAAATAGGTACTTGCCGTAATTAATAATGCTTGACTGTCGAGTTTGCTGAAAAGAGTGTCATCCATTTGCTTTGGTTAAATAAAATTATTCAATTGTACCATAAAATTTAAGGAGTTAGCGAACGATTTTTCTTGGTTTTAATGTTTAAAAGTAGAGATGATCTGACTTGCTTTTGCCTAAATGTTCTACCATAATTCTAAACAATCCTTGTAATATTAAAATGTTATTAAGGGAACACATGTTTTATCAAATTTTTACTATCTTTTGGGGGGGGGATGTTTTGTGGCAGAAAGTCAATTGTCTTCTAATCGAATAATATCACTGGAAAGTTTTCTCTCGGGAGAACAGCAAGGTATTCCACGTCAAATCATTGACTTAGATGGTTTTTTATCGGGTAGCTATGGTTTTAAGCCAGTCGCCTGTAAAATTAAGAACTATTGTCCAAAAGGAATGTTAATAGCGGTGAATGGGGTATTAAGTTCCGAAACAAAAGGTACGCCTGTTGATGTACATTTTTCCATCAAAAATGGTTATAGTTTTAAGGCTAAAATTGTTAGGGTTTATCAATCAGTTTATGTGGGGGTGGTATTTGATTATTTGTTAGATGCACAAGTTTTGCAACAATTACAAGATTTAGTCGAACAAGTGCCGAGTTCCTCAAAAGAGGACCTAGATTTGGAATTATTATCACTAGAACCTGATGCGACAGACCCTCAAGATTTGCAATCACTTGATGAGGAAGCTCGTCCAGAGCTATTTGAGAGCGAATCTGAATCAGTCTTCCAAAAAGACTCATCCCCAAAAGACTTATCTTTGATGCAGGATAAAGTCACGAAATACTGTGCTAAAGTCGTTGAAAAACAATCACAACAAATCTTTCAACGTTTCTTGGAAAATTTGAAAAAATCTTTGTTGAGTTCAGGGACTAAACTAAAAGATAATGAAGATAGATATTCGCAAAAAAAGAATACACAGAAAAATGTTTATTTTGAAAATTTGGAAAAACTAAAACAACAATCTGAGAAAATGGCAAGAAAGTTTTGCCAACAAATTGTTAAGCAGGTTTATCAAATTGATTTTTCTTTAGAAGGCACGGATTCAGAGGCTTTAACTGAAAAATTTTCTTTTAAATTATCTTTAGTAGAAAAACAAGATTTTGAAGTTTCTTTATCAATTTCTGAATTAATTAGCAAGATCAACAATCGCTATTCTCAGGAATTATTATTGATTGAAAAACGTTGGGGACATTTACTTGGTCAAGCTATGGTGCGGGAAACTAATCCTATTAGCCCTGATAAAATTTGCAATACTTGGTATGATTTAGTCAAACCCTTACTCAGCGACGAGCTTACTGAACTGTATTTTTCTAGTTTTAAGCAATCCATTGACACAAATATTAAAAACTTGTATGTGGGCATTGATAAAATTTTTGTTGCCCATGGTATTTTGCTTGATATAAATTTAGATGAAGAGTTAGCAGGTCAATATAAACCCGCCATTCATTCTGATAAACGGTCAGATCAGCTTGCTTCTGATACGCAATCCTCTACAGGCGATACCGCTTCAGAAGAAGACCTTACCCCAGCAACCGCAAATACAGCTACCGCAGATACAACGCAAATTCCAACGGAACAAGCAATGTTTCAATTATTTCAGTCGCTGTTTAAAGGGCAGTCAATCGCAACATTTCCAACCGCACAAAACAATACTGAGGTGCCACCACCACAAGTAATGCCTAATGCAAATCCAGCGTCAACCGCATCCTACCCATCAAGTTCACCTGTGTCAGACAATTTTCACCAAGTTGCACCATCTTCGCCATCATCGGTTGGCAATACTAATAACTTACTAGGACAAGCGACTGATCTATTAAGACAGCATCCTATGTATCAACAGTTTAGTCCTGCTCAAGTAACTGTAACTAATGCCTTTTCTAATTTATTTCATCAAGTATCTTATGATCAATATACACCGAATTACACAAAACAATGTTTATCACAATTAGAACTACCCTTATTAAAGGTTGCCTTATCGGATACTTCTTTTTTAGAGAAAGCGGAGCATCCTATTAAATCTACTTTAGAACATCTTGCTTATCTAGGGAATTTGGTTTGTGATGATAGTCGAGTCGCAGATAAAAGGCTTAAACAGGTGATTGATACGTCTTTAATGCTGTTAAAGCAAAAGAATGACATTAATGAAACAGATGTTCTGCAAATCAATCAGAGTTTAGATAAGATTGTTAATCGTGAAAAACAATTATGTCAGCGTAATATTAATAGAGTCATTCAATCTTGTGAAGGGCAAGAAAAAGTGCGACAAGCCAAAATTTTGGTCTGTGAAAAACTTGCGACAAAATTACTGGCTAAAACCATACCCGAGATCATGCTGAAATTACTGGATGAAGGTTGGAAGGATTTATTGGTTTTTACCTTGTTGCGAGAAGGTGAAACTAGTCAACAGTTTATTGATTATTTTAATTGTTTTTTACAACTTTCTCATGCTAGTAATGCTGAAAAATTTTCAGGTATTCTGGAAAAAATTAATACAGGTTTGAAATCTGTTTCAACGAATCAATTTAAGCGTCAAAGTTTGATAACGGAGTTAAAGCAACAACTTATTGAATGTGATGATAGTGATATTTTAAGCAAAGTGGTTGAAGAGGCAGATATTTTTCAGGAATTATCCTATGTATTAGATGAAAATTCCAATTCAGTCAGTGAAAAAATAGCCCACCTAAAAATAGGCGATTGGGTTTTGTTAGCCTTATCAGAACAAGAACAAAAGTCTAAGTTAGTTTGGATTAGCAACGATAATCAGCACTATGTTTTTGTCAATAGTTTGGGAATTAAAGTAGCGGATTTATCACCATTGAAACTGGATCAACAGTTAATTGAGATTATTCCTAATATTTCTATTGCTAATATTCTCGAAGTTGATAAATTGGCAGTATTTCAGGAGATTCACCAAGAAATTACCCATACTGTTGAGCATGATGAATTGACGAAATTGTACAATTGGCAAGGATTACAACATCAATTGGAACATTTCTTATATACAATGTATGGTCAGGAAGTACAGTATATATTTTGTTTTTTGCAACTTGATCAGTTCGTTGATATTGGGCGTTCCTATGGACAAAATATTATCAATCGCTTATTGACAGTATCCGCAACATTATTGTGTGAACATATTGCTGATAATGGCATAGTGGCATGTTTTGATAAAGACAAATTTTTGGTGCTACTACCAAACTTTGATCGTTCTCAAGGTGGTATTTTTGCGGAACAACTCAGAACAACGATACAAGAAGCAAATTTTTCTTGGGAACAATATGATTTCTCGATGACAGCCAGTATTGGTTTAGTTCATATTGATCAATACCAAGAAGCTGAGCTTATATTAAAAAATGCGGAATCCGCTTGTTTGGACGCCAAGCATAAAGGGGGGAATTGTATTCAGTTTTATGATGATACGCCATCTTACCATACCAATCTTGATATAGTGCTTGATTGGACGGATAATATTGCACAAACTTTACAGGAGAACAAACTTAAAATCCAATATCAACGAATTGTCCCTGTTAATAACGAAAAACAGTCCCCCCCATTTTATGAAGTATTATTCAGTGTGGAAGACAAAAATGGCAAACTAATTGTGCCAACAAATTTTGTTCAAGCGGCTATTGTTTCTCATCAAATGCCCGATGTTGATTTTTGGGTGATTGAAACAGTATTTAAATTTGTCGCAGAATATGCTTCCTCACTAAATGAGTTTGGTGGTTTTGTGTTTAATCTGGCCTACCATTCATTAAATGATCAAGATTTTATGCAGTTTTTGTATCATTTTATAAAAGAACAACAAGTTACAAGCCATAAAATTTATTTTCAATTTCCAGAAGCATGGATTATTGCGAATTTAGATCAAGCGATTGCTATTACTCAACAACTGACACAAGTCAATTGTGATATTATTGTGGATAATTTTGGCTTAGGGTCGATTGATTATTTAGATAAAATTACGACGAATTATTTAAAAGTTGCTCATATGTTTGCAAAAGATATGGGGAATAATTGCCACCATCAAACATTTATTAAATCCGTGAATGATATAGCACATGCCTTACATAATAAAACTATTGTTCAAGGCATTGAGGAACAAAACACACTGGAATTGCTTACTGGCATCGGGATTGATTATGTTCAAGGACATGGTATTTCTACCCCTTTATTTATGGATCAAATTATTCAAGTTTTGTCTAGTAATCGTTAATGAATAATGATATTCAATGTTAAACATAGAACATTCACTAAGTTATAGCAATTGCTTGAATAAGAAATCAAGTTCATATTATTTTTTAATTCGTTTATACTAGGTCTATATTATGAAAAACGATACTATCAAAGCAATAATATTTGATTTTAGGGAATGTGATAGTGGAAAATCGAGCTCATCCTCGTCAGCCAATCTATTTGGATGCTTTCTTAACCAGTAAAAAGGGACTGAAACCTAGGCTATGTAAAATCAGAGATTTTTGTCCAGGTGGTATGTTTATTGAGACTGAATTAAAAGATAATGAGGAACTAAAAAGCCAGCAAGTCGAAATCCATTTTTCATTGGATAAAGGCTATTGTGTTACGGCAAATGTGGTTCGGGTATTCAAAGCTGGTATTGGCATTGCTTTTCCAATTGGATTGGATGCAGTAATATTGCGAGCGTTACACAATTTAGTTAAAACACAAGCATTCGTTACAGAAGCGTCTAAGCCTTATCTTATTGAAAGCAAAGTATTAAAATACTGCATTAAGGTGATTGAAAAAGAATCAAAACAAATTATTGCGGATTTTTTACAGCAATTTAAGAAAAAGTTATTGTCTTCAGCAACCTCCGCAAACAGCAATATTGAACAGGACATTTATTTTGAATGTGTTGATAGTTTAAAACGTGATGCTGATGTTATTATGACGGGATTTTGTCAACAAGTACTGGATCAAACTCATCATATCGGAAGCTCCGTATTGATAAGTAATCATGACAATGCAAGTTCAGAAGGTTTATCGCTGGTTGAAAAACAGGATTTTGAGATTTTATTATCTATTGCCGAATTAGTATCGGAACTTGAAAATCAACACAGCGAAGAATTATTTGGGATTGAAAGACGTTGGAGTTATCTAATAAAAAAAGATGTATCCAAAGATCATAACCCTATTGGACCTTCGCAGTTATGTCATATTTGGTATCAGCAGATTTGTTCATTATTAACTGACAAAGCAGTGATTGTGATTGGTTTTTATTGTTTTCGTCAAGCAATGAAACAACATAGTCAGGATTTATATAAAAGTATTAACAAAGTTTTTATTGCCCACAATATTTTACCCGATTTGAATTTTGAACAAGCAAAAGCGGATTATCATCGTTCTAGCAAGCCAAAAAATAAGTCTCATTCTGACACTGAGGAAGTCAACATTAAAGATGCGGGTGATGTCATTAGTGCCACTAAAGCACCCACTGACTCTCAGAAAACAATGGAATCTGATACCAACGCAGTTGAGAATCAAACTCAGCAGTCTGTGGCGAGTCCCTCTCTTCATACTGATATGTATCAGTTAGTTGATACTTTATTACAATTAAAGGACAATGTTAAAGAAACAACACTTCCTCATGCGCATGCGGTTACTAGCAATCAAAAGGTTATTTTAGAAAAACTGAGTAATTTACAACAAGAAATTGATGATATTAAAAGTTTATCATTAGGCGAGATCACTGCTACGATTAAGCAACAAGCAATCTATAAGGAGTTACCAAAATCGCAAGCAAGTACCATTGATGTTTTTTCAAAGCTATTTCATGCGGTTTCAGACGATGAATATGCGACTGATTATATTAAGCAATGGTTGTCAGTGTTAGAATTTCCATTAATAAAAACCGCACTTGCTGATTCAAATTTTTTATATAATCAAAAACATCCTGCAAAAAAGACACTAGACCATCTGTCTTATTTGGCAAATTTAGTTGATATTGATAATATTATTATTAATAAAAAATTAAAACATACCATTGAGTCATCTATTAAACAATTGTCTGATTCGGAACAAGTCAGTGTCAATGATTTTGAGCAAATTAATCAAATTTTAGAGAAACTTGTCCAAAAGGAAAAAACGATTTACCAACGCAATGTGGATAGAGTGATTCAATCTTGTGAAGGGCAGCAACAAAGAGAGCAAGCGAAAATGCTTGTTTGTGAGAAATTAGAACAAGCATTCGTTGGTGAACCTTTACCCAAAATTTTATTATCCTTATTAGATGCTGGTTGGCAAGATTTATTGGTATTTACTTTATTAAGAGAAGGCGAAAACAGTCAACGCTTTAAAACTTATTTTGATTTAGTATTGCGTTTATTGCCCCATTTAAACGGTGATAGTTTTAACCCAGAACAGGCAGCGTTGATAATTCATGAAATTAATTCGGGATTAGAATCCATTGCGATTGATCCATTTAAACGTCAAAGTATCGTGGAGCAACTCAAACAGAATATCACACAGCCTAAGCAATCATATGGTGATTGTAAAGTGATTCAAGCAGAAGACCTCTTTAAAAAAATCGGCAAAAAATCCAAGCAACAAAGCTTTACACAGCAAATTGACAAACTTAATGCTGGCGATTGGGTGTTTTTGCAAAAACGAAAACAAACACCCAAACAAAAAGCCCAATTAATTTGGCTGAGTCCAGATCGGGAACGCTATGTATTTGTGAATGCCTATGGTATTAAAATAGCAGACTTATCTGCCCAAGAGTTAGAACAGCAATTTGTTGGGGCAGTGCCACAAATTTCTGATAGTTTATCCTTTGTGGATAATAGCTTGTACCATATTATTCAAGAAATGCATCAACAATTAGTGCATCAAGCAACTTATGATGAACTCACCCAATTATTAAATCGACGAGAATTTGAACGCCAATTAGAGCAAGTATTCGCATCAATCCAACAACAACCTTTGGATTATGTGTTGTGTTATTTGGATTTAGATCAATTTAAAATCGTCAATAATACTTGTGGGCATAAGGCAGGGGATAGTTTGCTAAAACAAGTTGCGGATATTTTGAAACAAGATTCAGATGAATTTGCCTTAGTTGGACGGTTAGGTGGGGATGAATTTGCGGTATTATTAAAAGATTGTTCTGAAAAATTAGGCTATAAAATTGCTGAGCAATATCGTTATAAAATTCAATCGTTGGATTTTTGTTGGGAAAATTACAGTTTTCCAATCACGGTAAGTATGGGTTTGGTATTTGTTAATGAACATAGTCATGTCGATGCGGTATTAAAATCAGCAGATTCTGCATGTTTTGTGGCAAAAAATATGGGTAGAAATCGTATTCATTGCTATCATGCTGATGATGTTAGTGTGCTTGATCAAGATAACATTAGCTTTTGGGGTAGCAAAATTAGTCAGATTTTAGCAAATAATCAACTAAGGTTGCGTTGTCAAAAAATTGTGCCTACTAACACTGACAAACATTATTTTCATTATGAGGTATTATTAAGTATTGCGGATGAGGACGGTAAATTATTACCACCTATGGATTTTATTCAAGCTGCCGAATTTTATACCCGTATGCCAGAGGTTGATCGCTGGGTGGTGAATCAAGTAATAAATTGGATAGTTGCTAATCCTGATAAATTAAAAAACTTTGATGGCTTTGCGATTAATTTGTCAGGACAATCCTTAAGTGATCCTGAGTTTATGACTTTTGTTTTAGGTATGATGCATGATAATCGCATACCAAAAGCGAAAGTTTGTTTTGAAATTACTGAAACAGTTGCCATTGCAAACTTAGATAAAGCCATTAAATTTATTGAAAAAGTTAAAGATTTTGGTTGTCGTTTTTCTTTAGATGATTTTGGGACAGGGTTATCTTCTTATTCCTATTTAAAAACTTTACCTGTGGATTATTTAAAAATTGATGGGTCGTTTATCCGAGAAATTGTAAGCAATTCCAATGATTATGCTATGGTAACCTCCATCAACGAAATTGGGCATTTTATGAATAAAAAAACCATTGCGGAATATGTTGAAAATCAAGAAATATTAGCGGTGATCAACAAAATTGGCATTGACTATGCCCAAGGCTATGGTGTTGCTCAACCTTTATTTTTAGAGCAAATTGCCTAGTTTTAGCTTGATTTGACGTTGTATTTTTAAGCAATTAAGATTGAGTTAATATCCAAGTAACCGCTTGATCAAGATTGTCATAAATTGGAATGTTTTCTAAGCCTTGATTTTTTGCCAAGGTTTGTTCGCCTTTTCCTGTTTTAACTAATATTGCTTGAGCTTGTACGACTTGTGCGGCCTGAACGTCTCGCAATGAATCACCTATGGCAAAGGTTTGACCCATATCCATTTGATATTGTTGTTGTAATTGTTGAAATAAACCTGCTTTAGGTTTACGACACAAACAATTATCATCAGGCGTATGAGGACAATATAATACCTCCGAAATTTTCCCTCCTGCTTGCTGAACTTGAGTCAACATTTTGTGATGAATTTGTGTTAATGTATTTAAATCATAATAACCCCGACCAATCCCTGACTGATTAGTAATCACTGCAATTTGGTAATTCGCTTGGCTTAATTTCGCAATGGCATTTAAACTATTAGGAATGGCAATCCATTCGTCAGGTGATTTAATATAATTATCGGAATCCTGATTTATTACGCCATCTCGATCTAAAATTATCCATTTTGACATGATTGCTCCCTTTACAAAGCACAAAGCCTTACAATAATCCACCACGCTTAATATCTAAATAACGATTGACAATCGCAGTCGGCAATTTTTCAGGAATCACATCTAATACTTGACACCCTTTTAGTTGCAAGGCTTCTTGGCTTTGTTGGCGTAAATGCAAATAATGTTGGGTACTAGTATATTGTAAGGCTTGTTTAAAATCCGTTACTGGTTTTTTTAAGGTTGCATCTAAAATTGTTTCTCTCAGGCTGGCAAGCAATACCAAATGATGTTTTTTTAGTAAATGTAAGGCAGCCGTTAAAGTGCGACTATCTTCATCTCTTAGATTGGTTAAGATTATAATTAAGGCTCGTTTTTTAAGATGTGTTACTACTTCACTCGCCACACTTAAATAATCACTATTATGATGACCTGCTTGCAGATCATAAACCGTGTTCAAAATGGTATTAATATTAGACTGACCTTTTTTAGGTGGCAGACAACGTTTATTACCTGCAAATGTCATTAAGCCTACGGCGTCCCCTTGTTTTAATGCCACATACGCTAATAATAACATGGCATTTAAGGCATGATCAAAATGACTAAGATGACCATCTTGGCTTGCCATGCGTCTGCCACAATCAAGCAAAAAGAAAATCTGTTGATCCCGTTCATCTTGATATTCCCTAGAGATTAATTTTTTTAAACGAGCGGTGGCTTTCCAATCAATTTGACGCAAGCTATCCCCTTCACGATATTCCCGTAACTGATGAAATTCCAAGCCTTCACCACGTCGTTGCCGTTGGCGTATGCCCATTTGACTTAAGTGATTATCAGCGGCTAATAAGGTATATTTCATCATTGGGGCAAAATTAGGATAGACTTTAACCCTAGTTTCAATTAAATGCCAATGGGTTTTTTGCCATAAACCCAAGGGACTTTCTACTAACCACTGCATTTTTTTAAACAAGGCTTCACCTCGCATCATTGGTTTAATATGATAGGTTAATTCCGCCCAGTTATGGCTGGGTAAAATTAAGCTTTGAGGTAGGTCTCTGATCTCAGCATAATCAGGTGAATGATCATATACACTTAATCTTAAGGCTTGATTGTAGGCGTGGCTTACCCGAATTTTAACAGCTGTCCAAACGCCTAAAGACAAATTATTTGCCGTGTGGCGTTGACTAGTAAATTCAGGAATTTGCACTAAATTCACCGCTTCATAAGCGAAAATAAAAAACAATACCGCACTGACCACTTGCCAGACCACGATTAATGGTGGATAAAAGCTACCGCTTAGGGCTAATAGCATCCAAGCGGTGATTATCCAGAGGAGTTTTTTGGTAGGGTAGAGCATAAGATAACCCTTAAGTTACATTCGAGGTGCCGGCACTTTTTCTAAAATTTGTTCCAACACAAAATCACTGTGATGACCTTCAATTTCCAGTTCTGCCGACAAAATAATTCTGTGTCTTAATACGGAGGTCGCCACTTGTTTAATATCATCAGGAATGACAAATTCTCGACCTGCCAGCAAGGCTTTGGCTCTGGCAACTCGAATTAAACCAATACTACCTCTTGGCCCTGAACCTACGGCAATCCCAGACCATTCACGAGTGGTTCTGACGATGTTTACCGCATAGTCAATCACTTGTTGATCGACTTGTAAATTGGCTGTGGCGGTTTGAATGGCAATAATGGTGTCAGCTTGGGTAATCACCTCTAGTTGCGAGACATTAAGATTATCACCAATTTGACCTTGGGTAATATTGGCAACTAATTGATTTTCTTCGTTTTTGTCAGGATAGTCGATTTTGACTTTTAATAAAAACCGATCTAATTGTGCTTCAGGTAGGGGATAAGTCCCTTCTTGTTCAATCGGGTTTTGGGTCGCTAATACCATAAAGGGTGGGGATAATTGAAAGGGTTTCCCTTCAATGGTTACCTGGGCTTCTTGCATGACTTCTAGCAATGCCGCTTGAGTTTTTGCAGGGGCTCGATTGATTTCATCGGCTAATAGCAAATTGGTGAATACAGGGCCTTTACGAATTTCAAATTGTTCGGTTTTTAAATCAAATAAGGCATGACCTGTAACATCCGTTGGCATTAAGTCAGGGGTAAATTGTATTCGAGAAAATTGGCCTGAGATACAATGCGATAAAGCTCGAACTAATAAAGTTTTACCTAGTCCTGGGGCACCTTCAATTAAAACATGCCCCCCTGCAAATAAGGCCAGTAATATTTGTTCAATCACCGCATTTTGACCAACTACGGCTTGGTGAATTTGTTGATGAATGGCTTGTGCAGTTTGATGAGCTTGTTCAATAGTAATACTCATAAACGATTCCTAATAAGTTGTAATAGTTGAATTTTACGAAAAAATGCTAATTCTTGGCTTAAATTGTCTTTAGTAAATGCTTGATTAATGTCAGTGATTGAAAGCTGGGTGTGTTGGGCAAGTTTTTGATAGAGTTCTGTGCTGTTTAAATATTGCCAAGCGGGGTGGTAATGTTCAATATATTTAAGCAATTCATCACAACTGGCTTGATGTAATACTTCTGCTTGATTTTTTTGCCACAAAAACCGACCACTGGCCTCAATATGTTGCAACAGGTTTTTTTGACGATTATCCATTGTTTGTATAATAGGACCAAAGCGGTAATTTGACCATAGTAACCATAATACTAAAGCAATACTAAAACTGATAATGAATAAATACGCCTTATCCCATAAAATAGTCAATAAAGAAGGCATCTCAGTCAAGTATTGTAACCCTACTTTAGGGTGATTTTTTTGTTGAACTAAGGCTTGTAAAATTGCGGCATGATCATATTGTCCAATATAACGGTTATTAAAAATACTTATATCACTGAGTAAGGTGAAATAACCTTGACCATATTGATATTGTAATGCTCGGATTCCATGTTTATCTTCTGCTATCCATGTGGCATGTTGATATTCGTCTTTAAATATAAAACAACATAAATCAGCGACGAATTGTTGTTGTTGCAGATGGATAGGCGTGGTTTTATTGAATGCTTGTTGTTCTTGTTCTTCTTGAGTGCAATCTAAACCACAGTATAAATCGAAACCATAGGAATCACGACGTTTCACCGTTAAGGAAAAAAAATCCAGTAAATAATTCGGCGTATTATCTTCATTTGGATTGTAACTGCGTTTTACCCCTAAAATAACATGACCCCCTAAATGTACCCAATCTAATAATTGTTCTGCTTGGGTTTTACTAATGCTAAATGTGGGCGTACTTAAAACTAGTGTCCCAGAATCTAGCGTGGTAATATCCAATTCTCGTAGTTGGCGTATGCTATTGACATTATAATTAAATTCAGTGAGTAAACGTTCGGCTGCCAGCAAGGGATTATGCACGGCTTGAAATGACCAGGCTTGATTTTTCCAATGAGGACCATAGGTATAATGATTAAACCACCAATGCGTTAGCCATGCCATAATTAAAACAGCAACAAGAATAATAATATAAAAATTTTGTCGTTGATTACTCATGATGTTATGGTTGATGGTAAGGCAAAATGTTGAGGCCATGCTTGACATAAATCCGCAATTTGTTGTTGCTCTGGTATTTTATGAGCATAGGCAACGAATTGCCAAGATTGGCTTAAGTCAGCAAAATAGTGTTGTAACTCAGTTGATAATGATTGAATGGCTAATAAACAATCTTGCTCAGTGGCACTGGTTTTTAGTTCTATTGCATAATGATTGACTAAACTTACTAAAGCACCTCGATATAATAAACTTAAGGCTTCACGATAATGTTGTTGTTGATATAAAGCAAGTGCTTGTTCTGCAATGTTTTTAGGCAAGGATTCTGGGCTAATATCCATACCAAATAGCACTTTGGGTGGAATTTTTTTAGATTTGGGTTGGTATAATCTAGGAAATAAATGTTGCCAACGTTTGAAATGGAATGCTACCCAAATCACTAAACTAATGACTATTCCCCATAACAATCCTTCAAGTAATTGGGCAACAGATACCATCCCTTGCCAATCCTCTAACCAATCTAGCCAGCTTAAATCAAGTTTATCTTCGTCTTTATCTTCTTCAGCAGAGTAATACCAGCGATTTTCAACGGTACAATGTTTAAAATCCGCTTGTTGTAAAATTTGTTTAATCGCTTTTCCAGCCGCAGTGTTTTCATTTAAGTGTTTGATTTGCTCATTATCACAACTGCCTGCAATATTTTCCTTGGCAATGTTATTATTTACTATTTCTGCTTGAGCAGGTGAGGGTAGGCTTGTTGCTGTGATAAAACTTAGGCCTAGACCGAGTGCGAATAGCAATGAGTGGGTGATTGGCTTTTTATGATGAATTGCTGTGCTATGACTGGTATTGGTTTTGGATTGCTGTTGTTGTTGAAATTGGCGAAAGTTTAATTCAATATCCCAACCTTCCAATTGGGTACGGCGATTTAAATATAAGGCAAAACCGCTGGCAACATAAAATGGTTCAATGACTGTCATTGCGAGGTAAGCAAAAATATTGGACAATAATTCAATATTGCTTTGTTCAAACATTAATTGTTCCCAAATATCTCCTTGTAAGGTAATGGGGGCAAACAAATCAATTAACATAAACAAACTCATATAGATAATGCCTTCTAAATGCAAGCAAATAATGGTCAGCCAACCTGCGGAAGTAACGTTACGATGTAAGATTTGTTGCCGTTTAGAACGAGCATGACCAGTCAGTCCTTCCAATTGCCATACGGGTAAATAAAAGGAACGAAATGGGCTAAATCTCGCAAGCGTCATAGGATAAAAACAGCTTCTAAACCATAATTTTGGCCAGGCTTGTAGTATTGGTTTTAATGTCAAATGCTCAGAAAATACGGCATGACTTAAGACGAATAATACCATGCGATCAAATAAAGGTTTTAACCACCATAGAAATGCGGCGGCAATGAGAGGATTTTGATAAAAAATCAGGTTTAACAGTAGCAATATCGGCAAAGTCACCAAAAACCAAACCAAATAAACTAAACGCCACCAAGACTGTATCATCCTAACCCCTAAGTCCAACGCTTCCCAGTTGTTTCTTGCTCGAAGTTTAATAGCGATTCGGTCTAAGTTCATGGTGAATTGTTTTTAATTGAAATAGTGCTAAGTTTAGCAGAGATTAGCTTATGTGTTAATTGAAAAGAAAGTTAGAAGGGAATAGAATGAGATATGAAAACGATACTAGCACTAATTTGAGCATTTAATCTTGAATCGATCAACGAGTCAACAAGGCATTGCTTTACTCATTGTTCTATGGGTAGTTATTTTACTTACTGTCATTGCCAGTAGCTTTGCTTTTAGTATGCGTACTGAAACTCAACTCACACGCAATTATCGTCATCATGCCCAAGCAGAAGCCTTGGCACAAGCAGGGTTTTATCGGGCAGTATGGGAAGTATCACAAAATCCGATACAACGTCAATGGAAAACCGATGGTAGTGTGTATTTGTGGGAGTTTGAGCAAAGCCAGTTATTAATTGCCATTTACGATGTCGCAGGTTTAATTGATTTGAATTATGCCGATAAAAGTTTAATCAAAGGTTTGTTGTTACAATTTGTAGAGGAAGAAGGTCAGGCACAGGCTTTAGCGGATGCCATCATTGATTGGCGGGATAATAACCAGTTTAAGCAGTTGAATGGGGCAGAAGACCCTGAATATGAACAAGCAGATTATCCTTATGGGGCAAAAGATGGCTTTTTTGACCATATTTCTGAATTGCAACAAGTTTATGGTATGACAAAAAGCGTATTTGCCAAAGTTCAGCCTTTTATTACAGTGGATTCACAAAAATCAGGATTGGATTTTGCCGTAGCGAGTAAGGCAGTCATGCTATCTGTTCCTAATGTGAAAACAGAGTTAGTAGATGCTTATCTTGAACAACGACAACAAGCAAAAGGTGGACAAATGATACCACCACCGTTTAATATTCCTAGCCAATATTTAGGTGGCAATCGAGAAAAACAATTTCGTATTATTGTGAATGCCAAATTACCACAAGGTGATAAGTTTTTCTTAGATGCCGTTGTGGTGAAAGCCACAGGCATTGCTCAAGATTTTAATATTTTGCGTTGGCAACAAGGCTATGCTTTAGCTTTACCTAGCGATTTTGAGGAGTTGACAGATAGTAAATAAAAAAAGGATATAAATATTATGAGAGAATTGAATCCAATTATCAATCAATTACAACAATTACAAGAAAAAAACCAAGCATTACGGGGGTATCTTTGACTTTGATAGAAAACAAGAGCGTTTGGTGGAAGTATTAAGAGAATTAGAATCACCAGAGATTTGGACGCAAGCTGAACTGGCACAAAAACTAGGCAAAGAGCGTGGGGAATTAGAAGGCATTGTCTTAGTTTTACAAGATTTATCTCAAGGCTTAGTTGACAGCCAGGAATTATTAGATTTAGCAGTGAGTGAAGAGGATGACGATGCCATTACAGCCGTAGTTGAGGATTTAGCCAAATTTGAACAACAAGTCAAACAATTAGAATTTCGGCGAATGTTTGCAGGTGAAATGGATGCGAATAATGCGTTCTTAGATATTCAATCAGGTTCAGGTGGCACTGAAGCTCAAGATTGGGCAGAAATGTTATTACGGATGTATTTGCGTTGGGGCGAACAACATCAATTTGAAACCAAACTGATTGAAGTATCGCCTGGGGAAGTGGCAGGAATTAAAAGTGCTACGATTGAGTTTATTGGTGATTATGCCTTTGGTTGGCTACGCACTGAAATCGGCGTGCATCGTTTGGTTAGGAAATCGCCTTTTGATTCGGGTAATCGCCGTCATACCTCATTTGCGGCGGTATTCGTATCACCTGAAATTGATAATGAAATCGAAATTGAAATTGATCCCAGTGATTTACGAATTGATGTCTATCGTGCAAGCGGTGCAGGGGGACAACATGTCAATCGTACAGAATCGGCCGTAAGAATTACTCATTTACCAACAAATACCGTGGTACAATGTCAAAATGACAGATCACAGCATAAAAATAAAGCCACGGCAATGAAACAATTAAAAGCCAAGCTTTATGAATTGGAAATTATGCAAAAAAATGCAGCGCAACAAGCCTTGGAAGATAACAAATCGGACATTGCTTGGGGCAGTCAAATTCGCAACTATATTTTAGACCAATCCAGAGTCAAAGACTTGCGTACAGGGGTTGAAACTAGTAATACTCAGGCGGTATTAGATGGGGATTTGGATCAGTTTATTGAGGAAAGTTTAAAACAAGGGGTTTGATTTAAAATCAAGCCCCTTATGTTGTTATTTTATCACGGGACGCTCCCCCGTAACAATGGTTACCTTAAACCGCTTTTTGCCACGAACACCCTCGATTCTGAGTTTTGTATTCGGTGGTTTAAACGCAATTAAATCAATTAAGGTTTTGGAATTTTCTACCACTTGACCATCAATTTTCGTAATCACATCCCCAGGTTCAATGCCTGCTTTATCCGCAGGACCATTGCGTAATACACCTGAGATTAAAACCCCCTTATCAACACGCAGTTGATATAATTGAATTAATTTCTTACTAATATTACGTGTTTCTACACCTAACCAACCACGTCTCACATGACCATAACGAATAATTTGAATCATCACATCTTTAGCAATATCAATCGGAATTGCAAAGCCAATGCCTTGAGAACCGCCTGATTTTGAAAAAATTGCCGTATTAATGCCAATCAATTCACCTAAGGCATTAATTAATGCACCGCCCGAATTTCCGGGGTTAATGGCCGCATCGGTTTGAATAAAATTTTCAAAGGTATTAATGCCTAAATCACGACGACCTGTCGCACTGATAATGCCCATAGTGACGGTTTGTCCTACGCCAAATGGATTGCCAATGGCTAAGGCAATATCGCCAACTTTGACTTGATCAGAATTGCCAAAGGTAATACTCGGCAGATTGGCAACATTAATTTTTAATACCGCTAAATCCACTTCAGGATCAACACCGACTATTTTAGCAAATACATTTTGACCATCTGCTAATGAGACTTGAATTTCATCCGCTTGCTTAACAACATGGTGATTCGTTAATATATAACCTTGAGAACTGACGATGACACCTGAACCCAAACTCGTTTCTAATTGCTTTCTCGATTTTAATTGATTGCCAAAAAATTGTCGAAATAATGGATCGTTAAACAAAATATTATTGCCTTGTTCTACAATCTTTGCGGTATAAACATTAACGACTGCAGGCTCTGCCAGTGATACCGCACTGGCATATGAAACAGGACCATTTAATACGGGTGGCGATACTAAGGTGGCGGAATCAACTTGATTAAATTCGATGGTAGGTGCTTGGCTCAAAAATTGCGGTTGAAACAGTAAAAATAGCATTGCAGCTAATAAACCCGCAGTAATGGAAACCGAAAAAAGTGAAAATAAGTGACGCATAATATAATAACATTGCTAAAGTAACTATAATATTATAACTATTTTTTATTCTGTAGGGAATGGCTTTTATGGCTAAATTAGATAATATATTAGCTTATGCGAACTCTTTATTAGAAATCCATGAATACAAAGACTACTGTCCCAATGGCTTACAAGTTGAAGGCAAAACCCAAGTCAATAAAATTATTACGGGCGTAACCGCTTGTATGGCTTTATTAGACGTCGCCGTTGAAAAACAAGCAGATATAGTGTTAGTACATCATGGCTATTTTTGGAAAGGTGAAAATCCAATCGTTGTTGGTATGAAAAAAAATCGCTTACAGTTATTATTACAAAATAATATCAATTTAGTTGCCTACCATTTGCCTTTAGATGACCATGCGAGTTTAGGTAATAACATGCAATTAGCCAAACGATTAAATTGGAATTATCAAGGCAAACAAGAACTAGTGTGTTATGGTGAGTTAAATCAAGTCTCAACAGGCGAAGAGCTTGCATTACAATTACAACAAGGCTTAGGTCAAGAACCTCTCTATATTGCGGCTAACGATAAAACAATAAAACGTATTGCTTGGTGTACCGGGGCCGCTCAAAATTTTATTAATAATGCGGTGGCTTTAGATGTAGATGCCTATATTAGTGGTGAAATCTCAGAACCTACGGTACATATTGCCAGAGAATTAAATATCCATTATTTTGCCGCAGGTCATCATGCGACAGAACGTTATGGCATCCAAGCCTTAGGACAACATTTGGCAAAGCAGTTTGGATTGGAACATGAGTTTGTGGATATTGCGAATCCTGTTTAGCTTGGAAAGACCTTATTATTCCATGATATTTTAACCCACTATTTTGCTATAATAAGCACTATCTTTAAACCATAAAAATAATAACTATGCCTGAAAGCTACATTGAAAAAATCCTCCGTGCCAGAGTCTACGATATTGCCAAAGAAACCCCCTTAGATTATGCCAAAAACTTATCGCATCGTTGGCAGAATCAGATTTTTTTAAAACGAGAAGATTTACAACCCGTATTTTCATTTAAATTACGGGGGGCTTATAACAAAATGTTTTCCTTATCGCCTGAAGAAAAAGGCAAGGGTGTGGTGGCTGCTTCGGCAGGTAATCATGCACAAGGGGTGGCATTATCCGCTAGGACTTTGGGGATTAAAGCTACAATTGTTATGCCTTGTACTACCCCTGAAATTAAAGTCAAATCAGTGGGGAGTTGGGGAGCTGAAATTATTTTATATGGGGATACCTATGATGAAGCATGTAAACATGCTATGGCCTTAAGTGAAAAATCACAAAAAACCTTTGTGCATCCTTATGATGATCCTGAGGTGATTGCGGGGCAAGGCACTATTGCAATGGAATTATTGCGTCAATATAATCAAGACATTCACGCAATTTTTGTGCCTGTTGGCGGTGGTGGCTTAATTACAGGTATTGGTACTTATATTAAATATGTGCGTCCAGACATTAAAATTGTTGGGGTAGAACCTGAAGATGCACCGTCTATGTATAAAGCACTGCAATCGCAACGCCGGGTGATATTAAATCAAATCGGTATTTTTGCTGATGGTGTCGCTGTAAAACAAGTTGGCAAAGAAACCTTTCGTTTAGCAAAACATGTCATTGATGAAATGTTATTAGTTTCTACCGATGAAATTTGTGCCGCAATTAAAGATATTTTTGATAATACCAGAGCCATTGTAGAACCCGCTGGTGCTTTAGGTATTGCAGGTATTAAAAAATATATACAACAACAAGGCATGATTAATCACAATCTGATTGCGATTAATAGTGGGGCGAATATGAATTTTGATCGCTTACGTCATGTTTCTGAACGCACGGAACTCGGCGAACAACGAGAAGCCTTGCTTGCGGTAACGATTCCAGAACACGCCGGTAGTTTCTTAAAATTTTGCCAAACGATTGGTAAACGTGGTATTACTGAATTTAATTATCGTTATTCGGATGATAGTCTTGCCCAAATTTTTGTGGGTTTAGAAATGCAACAAGGGGAAAAACAAGACTTTATTCAATGTTTACAAGCTAATCACTATCCTGTGCTCGATATGTCTGATAATGAAATGGCAAAATTGCATATACGTCATATGGTTGGCGGTCATGCACCATCGGTAACGAATGAACAACTGTATCGGTTTGAATTTCCTGAGCGTCCGGGTGCCTTATTAAATTTTTTAACTAAAATGGGACATCGTTGGAATATTAGTTTATTTCATTACCGCAATCATGCGTCCGCTTATGGTCGAGTTTTAGTCGGGGTGCAAGTGCCTAAAGCAGAACGAAAAGACTTTACCCATTTTCTAAAAGAGCTAGGCTATCAGTATTGGAATGAAACTAAAAATCCCGTCATTGACTTGTTTGTAAGTAGTGGGAAGAAATAGGACTTAAAATGGTATTATATTCATTCATAAAATATATAGTATTTAAATATTTTTTACAGTCTCATATTATAAGATCATCCCGATCTTAGAAAATCTAAGTGAATGTTGTTGGTTCTAAAATCGAATCATTTTTTAGGTAAAATATTCCGTGTTAGTTTATAACTCAATCAGACAAGCCGGCTTAATCTATTAAGTCGAATCAAAATGTCAGTCTTATATAAACTATTCAAAGTAGTCCTCAATGCTTAGGCTAAGAGGATAGAGGGGGTTGTCGTTCTCCAACGATAGCAGCTATCGAAACGAATACCATTAAATACTATGGTTATTGAAACTATTTTAATTAAAACCAATACAACTGTTTCTCCGTCAATACCCCTTGCAATGGAATATCCCAGTATTGATAAGGTAGTTTATCTACTTGCTGAAACTCATAGGCAACTCCAATTAATACAGGTTTCAACCAATATTGTCTATGCTGAAGATATGCCAAGGTTCTATCATAATAACCTGCCCCCATGCCTAAACGATTACCATTTAAATCAAATGCCACCAATGGCATTAAAATTAAATCCAAGCTCCAAACGGAACGGTATTTTATATGCGAAGGTTCAAGAATCCCAAAATGATTGGTTTTTAAAGATTGTTGTTGTGGTTTCACGGAATAGTAAGGACTAAACCATAATTTCATTTCTGGTTTAGGTTTTACGACGGGTAAATAACAAGATTTTTTTTGTTTTAACGCCTGAGCCAAAATTAAAGTAACATCTGCCTCACCCCCTATGGGTAAATAAGCCGCAATATGTTGATAGTTTAATAATAATTGCTGTTGTTGTGCTACTTTAAAAAATTGTTTGCGATAATCACAACATTGCCGTTGCGATAATTGTTGCCGTTGTTGGCGAATTTTACGGCGTAGTTGTTGCCGTTGTTGTTGGGGATTTCGCATATTAGCATAATAAAATAGACCCCCGCCTGTGCCGTGGTAAGTTTCGCCCTTGAACCAAGAGTGCGATAGGTGGGGAACGCAACCAATATATTAGGCTTTCCATCAATGACGGACATGCTCACAATACCAGCATTTGATCTCCGTGGGTAAGTTAGGCTCAAGAATATACCCACTCGCCTCGAACACCGCAGGGGATTATTAGTAAGTAATAACCTATGATTTATAAAAATGCAATAGCATTTAATATTTTTTTTGACTTAACTCAACTAAATTCAAGGTAATATTATACAACACCATGATGACTGCTATTAAGTTTCACGAGTCTATGGTTTGTTTTAGTTTGCGTTCTAAACGTTTAATATCTTTCTTTAAGGCTTGATATTGATGCTGTTGTTGTAATAGTTCATAGCTTATATTTAATGCCGTTAGTACAACAATGCGTTCGGTGCCTAAAGTTTTTGCTTGTTGTTTAGTTTCACGCATTTTTTGATCAAGATGTTTCGCAGATAAGATTAAATCTTGTTTTTCCTCTTCCTCACAATTGACATGGTATTCTTTATCTAAAATCCTAATGGCAATAGTTGTCATAATATCTGTCTTTATGTTTCTTTAAAAATGGGCTTCAATTGCTTTTAAACGTTCAATCATGGCATCGACACGGGTTTTTGCCATTTCATTTTTTTTAAGTAAATTTGCTTTTTCTTCTTCAAGTTTTTGATTGACAGTATCTAATACTTGATATTTTGCCATAAAATGTTGATGTTGTTTTTGCAGTGATTGATGATCTTGTTGCAACTCCGAGTATTGTTGAATTAATTTATCAATGGCTTGTTCTAATTGGGTCAATGTTGATGCTGATGCGTTCATATATCGTTATGATGATAGAATGAAAGTTGATTCTAAGATAATGGTAAGACATAATTGAATGCCTTAGTCTTTTTAAATATATCACAAAAATATGATCAATCCATCCCTATTTCAATCAATTCAATCCGATTTTACTGACTGTAATCTTTTAGAAACGGCTTCGGAAGCACATGGTATATTATGTGGTCTGTTTTATTTACCTAGGCGTGATTTAGTTTTTACCCTTTGGTTGAATGTTTTATTTCAAGAGCGACAAGCAACGCAAGTCTTAGAAACTTCGCTTAAAATCTTATATGATTCAATGCTAGACTATTTAGAACAAGATGAATTTGAATTTGGCTTTGATTTGCTACTCCCTGATGATGATCAACCCCTTAATATTAGAGTACATGAATTAAGCAAATGGTGTCAGGGTTTTATTTACGGTTTAGGTTTGGCTAGTTTTCAAGCACCATTGGATAATCGTGATATTTTAGAATTTATTCATGATGTTCAAGAAATTGGTAAAGCCGATAGCAATGCTGAGACTACTGAAACTGATGAGTTTGCCTATGTTGAATTGGTGGAATATATCAAAGTTGGAGTGTTATTAATTTATCAGTATCAACGAGAACAGCAAGAACAGCAAGAACAATAAAATTTGACTCAGGAATCATAATGTTTAATAAATGGGAATACCAACGTCGTCGTAAAGAACTGATGCAACAAATGGGCAAAGATAGCATTGCGATTTTATCCTCTGCGTCACTATGTCAACGTAATCGTGATGTTGACTATCCGTTTCGCCAAAATAGTGATTTTTTTTACTTAACAGGCTTTCCTGAACCCAATGCCATTGCGGTATTAATTCCTGAACGGGAACATGGCGAATATCTTTTATTTTGCCAAGAAAAAGATAAAAGCAAAGAAATTTGGAATGGTCGCATTATTGGTCAAGAAGATGCTTGTGAGGTTTATGGGGCTGAGGATGCATTTCCCATTGATGATATTGAAGAGATTATCATGGGATTGATTGAAGGCAAAAAAAAGGTTTTATATCCTATTGGTACTTATCCTGAATTTGACCAAACTCTAATGGAATGGATTAATAAACTAAGAAGTAAATTACGTTCTGGGATCAATCCGCCCATGCAATTTTTATCCCTAGACTGCTATTTACATGAAATGCGTTTGTTTAAAACCCCTTTAGAATTAGAACAAATGCGTCAAGCCGCTAAAATTTCCATACAAGCCCATCAACACGCTATGCGATTTTGTCAAGCTGAACAGTTTGAATATCAAATCGAAGCAGAAATTATTCATCAATGTATGTCGAAAGGTGCCGTTCAAATGGCGTATCCTAGTATTGTAGGCGGTGGTGAAAATGCTTGTATTTTGCACTATACTGAAAATAATGCCAAACTTAAGGATGGCGATTTATTGTTAATTGATGCGGGCTGTGAATGTAACAATTATGCTTCAGATATTACTCGTACCTTTCCTGTTAATGGGGTATTTAATCCACAACAAAAAGACTTATATGAAATTGTACTGGCAGCTCAAAAAGCGGCCATTGCTATGATTAAACCTGGCATGACTTGGAATCAACCCCATGAGATAGCAGTTGAAACCATTACCCAAGGTTTAATGGATTTAGGTTTATTAAAAGGCAAGAAACAGCAACTGATAAAAGACAAACGCTATCAAGCCTTTTATATGCACCGTACAGGGCATTGGTTAGGTTTAGATGTCCATGATGTCGGTAATTATAAAATTGATGGGCAATGGCGAGAATTTGAAGAAGGTATGACCCTTACCGTTGAGCCAGGGATTTATACGGGAACGAATCCTGAGATTAACAAATCTTGGTGGAATATTGGTATTCGGATTGAAGATAATGTCTTAGTCACTGCAAAAGGTTGTGAAGTGCTAACCCAAGCCATGCCTAAAGAAGTCAATGAGATTGAAAACTTATGTCAGCAATGACAACTAAAATCAAAACATAGGAATGAAAGATGCGCGATTGGATTTTTATTGGATTTTTATTTAGCCAACTGTTTACGTCATTTGTTTACGCTTCCCGACCCGCAGGACTTGCCAATGACATCAATCCGGGTAGTTTAATCGTCCTGCAAACGGATGCGAAAGAAAAATTAGAACTGCCATTAAAACATACCCGAGTCAACATACAAATCAGCGGTTTTATTGCTAAAACTACTGTGATTCAACAATATCATAACCCTTTAGAACAAAGCATTGAAGCTATTTATACTTTTCCCTTACCCAATAGTGCCGCAATTGATAAAATGCAAATGCGTATTGGCAATAGACTGATTAAAGCAGTGATCAAAAAGCGTGATGAAGCCAAACAAATTTATCAACAAGCCAAAGCACAAGGCAAACGCACGGTATTATTAGAACAACAACGTCCCAATGTCTTTACCCAATCGGTGGCTAATATTTTGCCTAATGATCACATCAATATTGAAATTCAATATGTGCAATTATTAGACTATCAACAAGGCAGTTATGAATTGGTGTTTCCTATGGTGGTTGGTCCTCGTTATTATCCTAAATCTATGGCAAAATCAGCCAATATTAACCCAGTTGTATTAAAACCCGATCAACGCAGTGGTCATGATATTGAAGTAAGTATTGATTTAGAGGCGGGTCTGGCCATTCAAGGCGTTCATTCTAGCTCGCATGCGATTGAAATTAGTCATCATTCCAAACAACACAAAAGCATAACACTCCATCCATCGGATACGATTCCCAACAAAGATTTTATTTTGCGTTATGAAGTCGCCGATAAAATGCCAACGATGGCATTACTTTCTTATAAAGATGAAAGGGGAGGGTTTTTTAGTTTAATGATCCAACCACAAAAACATATTGCCAGCGATGAAATTGTCCCCAGAGAATTGATTTTTGTTTTAGATACCTCTGGTTCTATGCGAGGTTTTCCATTAAAAAAATCCAAACAAGCCATGATAGAACTACTACACGGTATGCGAGAACAAGATCGCTTTAATGTGGTCAGATTTGCCGGTGATACAAGCACCTTGTGGTCAGAACCTCAGCCTTATAATAGAGCGAATGTCAAAAAAGCATTAAACTATGTGCAAAGCCTGCGTGGTTCTGGTGGCACGGAAATGCGTAAAGGCATCCTAGACGCCTTAAACCAACCTGCCCAAGAAAACTATCTCAGAATTGCGATTTTATTAAGCGATGGGTATATTGGCAATGAACAACAGATTTTCAAATCTATTGACAAAGAACGTAAAGGGGCCAGAGTTTTTACCTTAGGTATTGGTTCTTCAGTCAATCGTTATCTTTTGGATCGTGCGGCGGATATTGGTAGGGGTCAAGCTTTTTATTTACGCCAAGATGAAGCCAGTACCGATGTGATTAAAACATTATTCCAACGCATTGATAAACCGACATTAACTGAAATTACTATTGATTGGCAAGGATTAGATGTATTTGAAATCTACCCTAAAAAAATCCCTGATCTTTGGGAAGGGCAACCCATACAACTTGTCGGGCGTTATCAACAAGGAGGCAAACAAACCATTACTATTCAAGGACAATTAGGTCAACAACGCTATCAACAATCCTTAGACGTTGATTTAACTGCGGATACTAATCATCAAGCCATTGCCTCAATTTGGGCTAGAAACAAAGTGAAAGCCTTAATGCAAGAGATGGTAAGAAATCGTTCTCAGGCATTAATTGAACAAATTACCCAATTAGGGCTAAATTATCATTTAATGACCCAGTGGACCAGTTTTGTGGCAGTCGAACATAAGATTGTCAATTCATCAGGGGATAATCAAACCATTGAACAAGCGGTAGAATTACCTGAAGGGGTTTCTTATGAAGGCATTTTTGGACAAGCTGTCCCCACAGTCGCAAGTTCACCCCAACCCATGCGAGCGTATAAGCAACGTCAGTACCTATCAAGCACGCCACGATTAGCTAGCGTCAAACCTAAACCTACTGCGGGTTATCATAATTTAGTGGCTGATCAAACAAGCACAGTTGTTGCGGAAGTTGCCGAAGAAAAAGTGAAAGTAAAACAAGCACAAACAAAACCAGAGCGAAATACTTCCCGCAATGATGATCACGCCAATCAATTAAGCTGTGAAATTAAAGCATTATCCGTCAGTGGTAACACGAAATATCCACAAATACACGCCACATTAGAAAGCTATAAAACAAAACTATGCCGAACCTTGCCAAATTCATTCCAAGGTAAAATCCATTTACATATTACCACCCAAACCAATGGTAAAGTAAGCATGGTAGTGATGACCAATGCAAATTTAAGCCAAAAACTAAAACAAAAATTAAAGCAATTCATTAATACTTGGCGATTTGCTAACCAAGCCAATATTTTCTTTGTTTTAAAAGTCAAGGCAATGAATAACTAACGGATAAACAAGGAATGGATAGTCAAATGGATATTATCTTTATCAAGGATTTAAAAATCGAAACAATTATTGGCATCTATGATTGGGAACGCAGTATTAAACAAACCGTGCATATTGATTTGGAATTAGCGACTGATATTCGCCAAGCCGCCGCTACGGATCAAATTGAAGACACCGTCAATTACAAAAATATTTCCAAACGAGTTATTGATTTTGTAGAACAAAGCGATTATCAACTGGTAGAAACCTTAACCGAAAAAATTGCGGCATTGATTTTAAGCGAATTTGAAATTTCTTGGTTAAAAATTCGCTTAAATAAAAAAGGGGCACTGCGTGGTGCGGTGGATGTTGGTATTTGCATTGAACGAGGTCAACGCTAAAGCAATGGCAAAAGTTTATCTTAGTATTGGCAGTAATATTAATAAAGAAGTGAATATTAACTCAGGGATCCAAGCACTTGCCGATATTTATGGCAAACTAGAAATATCTTCTATTTACCAAAGCCCTGCAATAGGGTTTAATGGCAATGCCTTTTTAAATGCCGTTATTGCCTTTTACAGTCAAGACGATATTAACACTATTAAACAACAACTCAAACAAATCGAAACCCGACATGGTCGCCAACGTCAACAACCCCGCTTCTCACCTCGTCCTTTAGATTTGGATATTTTGTTATATGATAATGTCATCGCGGATAACATTCCTAGAGGTGAAATAGTAAAATATGCCTTTGTATTACAACCACTGGCTGAAATTGCAGGGGAACAGTTGCATCCGCAATTAAAGGTCAGTTTTCAACAGCTTTGGGCTGAGTTTCCTAGCACAGAAAAAAATTGTCAAAAAATCAACCAGTTTTTTGACTAAGACGCCGCCTTCAACTTATCCATCATCGCCGAAATCGCTCTATCCATTAATGGTACCTCCGTTAAAATTTCAACAGCACCACGACGAAATGCCGCTGCTAAGCCTTGTTTTGTCATTTCAGCAATTTTAACCCCTCGGCGATTGACAAAAACCATTAAGGACGAAACCTCGCTTTTCCATGACAGTTTAATCCGTTGTTTTCCATCATGACCACGCATTTCTAGCCAAGTGCCAATTTGAATTTCTTCTGCCATGCGATCATATTCATCTTTTTGTACTTGCTGATCATCATTGCCCGTTTTAATATTGCCATCGGATAGTTCAATTTGTTCCACTTGAGCTTTTTGTAAACGTTGTCTGGCTTTTTGTTCCGCAGGCGACATTTTAGTTTTAGGTGCCGATTCTGCGACAGGTGCAGGGGGGGTTTTCACTGTTTCGATATTATTTTTACCATGTAAGGAACGAATATGGATATGGTGTAAATCTTTAAACCATTTAGTCATTTTATGCTGATCATAAGATATTTCGGATAAGCCTTCACGCAATTCTTTTAATAATTTGGGCAAGCCTTCAATTAATTCTTTTCGAGTTTCTGGGGTAGTTTTTGCTTCTAAGCTCCAGATCAGCTTATCAATAGCCTGTGAGGCTTTTTTCCATGCTTCACTGCCTGTGCCTTGCCGTAGGAAAATTAACTGTAGTACTTCAACCCAACCTTCTTTTAATAAAGATTCTACCACACTGGGTACTTTTTTGTCTTTCAAACGCTTATCTACTTCTTCATTCGCACGCTGTTTTGCTAAATCAAAACTTTCTTTCCCTTGGGTAACTTGTTGGGTACGCTGTTCCATTACCCTTGAGACTTGCTGTTCTTTTTGTACGAAACCACGAAATTCTTCTAGTAACTCATCAAAAATTGCAACATCATCATGAAATTCTTTTAGTACTCGTTGTACCATATTAGACATATGGCCATACAAACCTTTATCACTTTTCCCATCGCTTTCATTCCAACCCAATCCTGCTTTAGCAAATTCGTCTAACAACTGACGGGCAGGGTGTTTCTTTTTCCCAAAAAATGCTTTATCCGCAACGGCAACTTTAAGAATGGGAATTTGTAAGCGACTGATGACCGCTTTCATCGGATCAGGCAAGTTTGGATCATCTAAGATAAAATCAAATAACATTCTAACCGCATCAATAGTATCATCATCGGCGTGTGATAAACCCCGCTCTTTCTCATCAGTTTGTAATTTTTTAATTTCATCCAGCATCATGCGTTGAATTTCAATGCCTTCTGATCCAGGCATAATACTAACATTATCATTTTGTAACAAAGTTAAGGCACTTAATACTTCATCACTACTGGCTTCTACCTCACCATCATAGCGTTCTTTACCGGTGATCGCTCGCTGTTGTTCTAATAAACTTTGAATCTCATTAAAGGCTTGTTTTTCTTGACGCTGTTCAACAATATCTTGAGGCGTTAATTTTTTCTCTTCAGCTTCTTCTTTTTTGTCCTCTTTTTTGTCTTCTTCTTTTTTATCTTCAACAATTTCTTTGATTTCTTCCCCAGTTTCTGGGTTGATTTTGGTCGTAATTTTTAACTTAAGATTGGGTAAGACTTTCGCTTCAATCATCATGTCATTTGACTCGTCATATAAACGACCCAAATTTTTAATCACATGTTCATCAAATAGTTTATAAATGGCTATTTTAACTTTTAAATCAATATCCACTGCTTTCATGGCATGTTGAAATGATCGACAAATAATGGCAGGACCAATGGGATTATTTTTAGGATGGACCTCCACTCCTTTGGATAAATAGGTAAAACGATGTTCAATCGCAAATAATATTTCTTGATAACGACTTTCGCCCTTTGAAGTCATATTAGTAATCGCTAATGACTCTTCTAATTCATTCTCATCTACTAATACTAATTCTACTTCACCGCCTTGCTGACCTTCTTTAATTTCAATGGACTGGGGACCGAGTTTCCAAAATCGTTTATAACTATCAAGTACGGTTTGTATCATGGAAGTTTCAACTGATTTTTGATCCGCACGCACAATACGCATAGCATCAAAATACATATTTTGAATCGCATTATTCTCTGCTTTTTCAGCATGATCAAATAGGGTATCATCAACCTTAGCAAAAAAATCTTGGATTAATTGTTGAAAATAGCGTCGTAATAATTCATAACCTGAATTTGTCAATTGTTGTAATTCAACGGGTGATAACATTCGGTTTTCTTCTAATGAAACCACATTGCTATTTGCTTGAGACATGAAACACCTACCTAAAAGTTGTCAAAAATAACATTACTGTTATAATCATATTTTATTTAATTTTAAATACTAAGTTAAAAACCCAATTACCTCAAGTTTTGAACAAACCGCGCTACTGTTATGATAGTTATTTTTTTTAAATATTTATGTGATGCCAATCGCATTTTAGAATTTTTCCCATATCATATTTAAAAATATATTGTAGAATTTGGTAATGATATGCTTAATTATAAGCGATTTCCTATGATTAATTTATTAATTAGTAGTATTCGTGATCTTTTACCCATTATTTTAGTGATTATTTTTTTTCAGGTGTTTGTATTACAACAACCCATTCCAAATCTGGGATCGTTGTTGCTTGGAATACTCATGGTGATTATCGGTTTAAGTTTATTTATTCATGGACTCAAAATCGGATTATTTCCTATGGGGGAAGCCATGGCTCATGCCTTTGCTCGCAAAGGGAGTTTATTTTGGCTATTAGCCTTTTCATTTGCCTTAGGGTTTGGTACAACAGTCGCAGAACCTGCATTAATTGCCATTGCACAAGAAGCGGCTGAAGTCGCAGCGAACGGTGAAATGATCGAAGATACGGAGGAAGCGAAAAGTAATTATGCCCTTGGTTTACGTTTTACAGTAGCTATTTCAGTGGGATTTGCTATTTTATTGGGGGTGTTGCGAATTGTTTATGGTTGGCCTGTACAATATTTAATTATTTCGGGTTACCTGAGTGTTGTTATTATGACTGGTTTTGCACCTGAGGAGATTATTGGTATTGCCTATGATTCAGGTGGGGTTACGACTTCTACCATTACTGTCCCATTAATAACGGCTTTAGGCATTGGTTTATCTTCTAGCATAGAAGGTCGTAATCCTATGATTGATGGTTTTGGTTTAATTGCCTTTGCTTCACTTACCCCTATGATTTTTGTTATGGGCTATGGGATTACTTTACAATGATGGATGTCATCTTAGAATTATTGATAACATTTTTACAAACCATTAAAGATGTATTACCTATTGCCTTGATTATTTTCAGTTTTCAATTACTGGTATTACGTCAGCCTATTGCTAATTTAAAACAAATTTTATTGGGCTTTTTGTATGTTATTTTAGGTCTGGCATTTTTTTTAAAAGGTTTGGAGCAAGCCTTATTTCCATTAGGTGAAGTTATGGCACAACAATTAACTGACCCTGAATTTTTGCAATTAGACGTATTAACTGCCCATTGGGAAAATTATCATTGGATATATTTATTTGCAGCAACAATTGGTTTTGCAACCACAGTTGCAGAACCCTCCTTAATAGCAGTCGCTATTAAAGCAGAAGAAGTATCAGGCGGAACGATTAGTGTTTGGGGATTACGAATTTCGGTTGCGATTGGGGTTGCCTTTGGCATTGCATTAGGCAGTTTTCGTATTGTAACTGGTACACCACTACACTACTACATTATCGTGGGTTATATATTGGTTATTATTCAAACTTTTTTCGCACCAAAAACCATTATTCCATTAGCATACGATTCAGGAGGCGTTACGACATCAACTGTAACCGTTCCCTTAGTAACAGCCTTAGGTTTAGAGCTTGCAAAGACTATACCTGGACGAAGTCCAATCCTAGATGGTTTTGGTTTAATTGCTTTTGCAAGTTTATTCCCTATTATCACAGTCATGGGATATGCCCAAATTAGTCAGTGGAAAAGTTGAAAACAACCTTAATCGGTTTTATTTAAGCGGAGATGATAATGCATTTTAAATTAATTATTGCTTTAGTAGATGAAGGCAAAACTGAAACTGTGCTTAAAGGCGCTCGTGAAGCAGGTGCAACGGGGGCAACTGTTATTAATAATGCAAGAGGTGAAGGCTTAAATCCACCTAAAACTTTTCTAGGTTTAAACCTAGTCATGCAAAAAGATATGTTATTATTTATAGTGGAAGAACATATGAGTCGAGATATTTTAGAAACCATTGAAGAAATTGGGCAATTTGATGCAATCGGTTCAGGAATAGCATTTCAACTTGACGTGGAAGATGTGGTAGGGATTATGCCACAAATCCAAAAGCTTACTCCTATGGTTGAATCAAAATTGTAGTTTAAAATTTGAATATCCACAACCCCTAAGCCTTTCGGGACTTAGAGGTTTTCTCGCCACAGTTTTATAAGTTTAGGATAAAAACTATTATGAGAAAGAAACACCCTTTAATTCAAGTTCGCCAAGTCATGAAAACCAAATTTGATGTAGTTGATGGTATGACGACAGTTCAAGATGCCTTAGATACTATGAGACATGTTGATACTAAAGCCTTGATTGTAAAAAAACGTCATGAAAATGATGAATATGGAATGGTATTGATTTCAGATATTGCTAAAAAAGTATTAGCTGTTGACCATGCGATTGAACGCACTAATATATATGAAATAATGAGCAAACCTGTCATCACTGTTCCTCCTGATATGGATATTCGGTATTGTGCTAGATTATTTGATCGATATAACCTTTCAAGAGCACCTGTCGTTGAACATGGGGAAGTGATTGGTATTGTGAGTTTTACAGACATGGTATTACATGGTTTGTGTAATTTTGATAAGAACTAAATGGCAAAGATAGATAATCATAACAAACCATGAACTATAAAACTATAAACTCATTGTAATATCAGGACAATCCGTTAAATCTTGATAAATTGCATCAAGTTGTGCCTTGCTTTCGGCAGTAATCATTACCGTTACCGCAGTATATTTGCCTGTACGACTCATACGACACGTTAAAGCTGATTGATCTAATTCAGGAACATGGCGTTGTACGATTTCCATAATCCTTATATCAAGATTAACACTACTTAAGCCAAACACTTTGATAGGAAAATCACAAGGGAATGTCATTATTTCGGTCATAGTATTACCTAGTTTGTTGAGTAACTGACTGCTGACGAAAGTTTTTTTTGTACGCTTGATAAAATGCTAACATTTGTCGCCAATAGCTTCCAGGTTTCCCATTACCAACAGGATGATGATCTAATGTGGTTACTGGTAAAATTTCCTGAGTAGAACTGCTAGTCCAAATTTCTTGGGCTTGTTTCAATTGCTCAGGTGTAACGGCTTGTTCTTTAAATTTCATATCATGGGCTTGTGCGAGTTCTAAAACCAAATCTCTAGTCGTCCCTGGTAAGACACGTTGGGAATTAGCTGCGGTATACAAAACATCATCTAAAACCACAAAAACACTACTCGCCGCCCCTTCTAAAACTTTATTTTGATGAATTAAAATCGCCTCAGTTGCCTGTTGTTGATAAGCTTTTTGTCGTAATAATACATTCGCAAGCAAGGCAATCGATTTAATATCACAATATTGCCAACGGATATCTTCATAAGTAATGGCACTAATCCCTTTGGTATAAGCACTGGCATGAGGCGGTACAATTGGACCTGTTTTTACCAAAATAGTCGGGGAAAATTCATCCGTAAAAATATGTTGACGTTTATTGCTAACCCCTCTCGTAATTTGCAAATATAAGGATTGATCTTGGGCAGGATATTGTGCAATTAAATAATAAAATATCTGTAACCATTCTTCATAAGACAATGGATTTTTGATAGCAATTGCTTTTAAACTATTCTCCAAACGTTGAATATGTTGTTTGCCTCGAAATGGTTTCCGTCCAAACACAGGGATCACTTCATAAACGCCATCACCAAACAAAAACCCCCTATCCATTACTGATACTTTTGCTTGATCGAGGGGAATAAATTCACCATTTAAATAAACGATATCCTGTGTTGCGAATGTCATATATTTCCAACCACTAAAAAAAATTTCATTCTTTGACTAAATCACATCTTGTGTTGCGAATGCCATATGTTTCCAAGCACTAAAAAAATTTCATTCTAATTTGATCGAGCAAACGTTGCCATAAGTTTCCTTCCGCAACGGATTCTAAAGCGATTAAGGGCATGGTTGCAATGAGTTTATCATTAAATTCTACTTTAATTTCACCATAAACATCACCTTGATTGACTGCTGCAAGAATACCCGTATCCACTTCCATATAGGCTTTAAGCTTACCATACTGGCGAGATGGAATGGTAACATAAATATCATCTTTAGATCCAAGCTCAAGTTTAGATTTTGCCCCTTGCCATACTCTCACTTTTGCTAATACTTGATGCTTGCGATAAAGTTTATGAGTTTCATAAAAGCGAAAACCGTAATTCAGCAAAGTCTGACTTTCTTTAATTCGAGAATATTTTGTTCCTGAGCCCAACACCACTGATACTAAACGCATATCTTGACGTTGTGCTGAGGCGACCAAACAATAGCCTGCCGATTTAGTCCAACCTGTTTTCAAGCCATCGACAGAAGGATCACGCCATAATAATTTATTACGATTAAATTGTTTAATATTATTATAGGTAAATGATTTTTTAGAATACCAAGGATAATACTGCGGAAATCCTGAAATTAAGGCATTCGTAATAATTGCAATGTCTCTGGCAGAGGTATAATGATTATCATGCGGTAATCCCGTACTATTGGCAAAATGCGAATTTTTCAAGCCTAATTTTTTTGCATAAGTATTCATTAACTGAGCAAAACTCTGCTCTGAGCCTGCAATATGCTCCGCTAATGCCACACTGGCATCATTGCCAGACTGAATAATCATTCCTTGTATTAATTCTTTAATAGTAACCGTGCTGCCAACTTCAATAAACATCCTAGAACCGTGGGTTTTCCACGCTTTTTTACTCACCGTGACTTCATCATCAATTTTAATGTGCTGATTTTTTAGTTCACTAAATACCACATAAGCCGTCATGAGTTTAGTAATACTGGCAGGTTCCACTGGACTATCAGCATTTTTTTCCGCAATAATTTTTTTAGTATGATATTCTTGCAGAAAATAAGCATTGACTTTTAAATCAGGTGGTTCAGGAATTGGAATTGCTTCCGCGAAAACCGATGAGGTATAGATAGGTGTTAAAATAAATAACACGAAAGTTAAGATTTTCTTCACAGCACTGCCTTTTTATTCGATCATTAGCATTTATTGTGGACAAATTAAAACAATTTTTCAATTTAGCGTTGGATAATATGCGGTTTTTCTAAACCTAATTTTGCTAAACGCTGAATCAATGGTTTTAATTGGCGACGAGTTTGAAATGGACCGAGTCGAACTCGATAAATTTTATATTGTTGATCCAAACTTGTCATCATATAAGCCTGTTTGTAATGAGATTGCAGTTGTTTTAGCAATTTAGTGGCATTATTTTTGTTTTTAAATGCCCCGACTTGTAAATAATATTGCCGAGTTTTAGCATTGGATTTAGATTTTGGCAAAATAGCTTGGGTTTTTTTAGAAGCTATTTTCGGTGTAGCTAATACCACCATTTTAATTTTTGTCGTTCCTGTTTTAATCATATCTAATTGTTTGGCAGCCGCCCAAGATAAATCAATAATGCGATTAGAATGAAATGGGCCTCTATCGTTAATTTTAACAATGACATACTTGTTATTTTTCAAATTTGTGACTTTCACATAAGTGGGTAACGGCAAGGTTTTATGGGCAGCCGTTAATGCAAACATATTATAAACTTCACCACTAGCCGTTTTACGGCCATGAAACTTTTGTCCATACCAAGAGGCTATCCCTAACTGCTGATAACCCACTGCTTGTGCTTGAGTATAATAAGTTTTACCAAACACCGTATAAGATGCTTGATTGCCAGAACGACTTAAAGGTTCTTGTTTAGCTTGTACTAATTGAATCGCTTTCTCAGGAATGGTATGAGGTGGCCCATCACCATCGACTACCTTTGCACAGGCGGATAGTAATAAAAACCAGATTAATAATGAATATTGCATAAATAATTCAAGTTTTTGCATCAATAATCGATTGCTCAATTTTGTTTTTAACCAATAATGCCACTCGCAAGGCTTCCAAACCTACTTCACCGGTAACTCTTGGTATTTGTTGATTTTGGCAAGCATTAATAAATTCAGCTAATTCCGCATCCAAAGGCTTTACAGCGTCAATTTGAATTTTATCTTGCACAATTTCAGGCCATTCACCATCCGTTGTTGTTTGGGATTGAGCATAAACGGTTTCTAATTGTTGATCAATAAAATTCAATGCCAAATAATGTTGCTTTTCAAATACCCGAATCCGTCGCAAACGTTTATTAGATACTCGACTGGCAGTAACATTTGCCACACAACCATTATCAAATTCCAAACGGGCATTCGCAATATCAATATGGTTAGTTAATACCGATGCACCCATTGCGGAAATTTGGCTAATTTTAGCGGGCACCAAGGACAAAATAATATCAATATCATGGATCATCAAATCTGATACGACATCAACATCGGTCGCTCTTGCTACAAATTCGCCCATACGATGGGCTTCAAAAAATCGAGCTTGGGTAATGCGTTCTGCTAATGCCATCACTCCCGCATTAAAACGCTCCAAATGACCAATTTGTAAAATCGCCCCCGATTGTGTTGCCAAATCAATAATTGCTTGCCCCTCAGTTTGATTCACTGCAATCGGTTTTTCCAACAACATATGAATACCTGCGTCTAAAAACGGCCGTGCCACCTCTAAATGAGCAATGGTTGGCACCACAATGCTTACGGCATTAATTTTATCCAAAAGTTGCTGAGTATCCGTAAACACCTGACATTGACATTGTTTAGCAATCGCCTGAGCCTGCTGCTGATCTGTATCCATCACGCCAACTAATTCCACATTTGGCATTCTGGCATAAATCTGAGCATGAAATTTCCCCAAATATCCAACACCAACCACGGCTGTTTTGATTTTGTTTGTCATAATATTCCTTGATATTTTTTGCTTTTAACGTTTAGCTGATATTTTGTTATAAGCTAATAATAGTTAATTTGGTGGGAAAAGTGGGGGATTTAGCAATGATAACGAGTTTAAACGATATTATCCGTTATTTATTTTCTGTCAATAAACCCAAAATTTTTACCAATAACGACTAGACTAAATCAGTAATATCAAAATTTGTGATTAGTTTAGCTTTATGGATAAATATCATTTTGGTTTAAATTTGGATTTATGGGATTTTGCGGATCTTACCTTAAAACAACGCTTTATTGAGGCTTTAAACAAAGGTATCGCTTGTTATCCTATTTATCGTCATCTTCGTTTTGCGGCACGGACGGAATTAGAGTTATTATTTGACGATCTTGCATTAAATTTAGGCTTACAAGCCCAGCGTTTAAACGCTAATTCTATTATTTTAGATGGTGAGGGAATTTTTATCTCGGGTCATGGTGGGCGTAAATCGGATTATTGCTCCTGTTTTTTTGGTATTTGGGGCAATCGTTTGAATTTGATTACCACAGTAAAACAACAAATTTTAGACTGCGTTGCCACCACCCAAATTACTGATCCTATGTTTTCCATTGACTGGCATTTTTTAACGGCGAAAGGGGAACTGGAAAGTGCGAGTATCGAAGAAATGGCGGATGATATTTTATATGATCAAGCCTATCCTAAAATTCCTCAAGGCGTGAATGCGTTTATTCAAAGCTATTTAACCGCACCTGAAACCGTATTAGTATTACAAGGTGCGCCAGGGACAGGAAAAACTCGATTGATTCGAGCAATTTTAGGTGAAATTTCTAAACGCAAGGGAGGGGAAGCTCAGGCATTGTACACAGGTGATAAAAAAGCCTTGGAAAGTGATGAAATTTTTGTCAAATTTATTACAGGTTGGGAAGATGCCTTTGTGGTGGAAGATGCGGATCATCTACTTAAACCTCGTGCTGATGGCAACGAACATTTGCATCGATTTTTAGCCATTGCTGATGGCGTGATTCGTGCTCAAGGACGTAAAATTATTTTTTCAACCAATTTATCTAATGTTAGAGATTTAGATGAAGCCTTGATCCGTCCTGGACGTTGTTTTTCCCGAGTTTGGATGCCGTTATTAAGCAAAGATGAATCACTAGCATTAATCAAACAACTCTGTCAAGCAGAGAAATTGGATTTTGCAGTTAATGCCATAGAAAATAATCAAACTTCCAGTTTTTCGTTGGCAAAAATCTATAATATAGTAAAAGAACTAAGCAAAGGGAACGAGATTGACGGCAACACCAATTAAATTTGGTCCTAAATATAAAAAACAAGAAAAGCATTTGTTTTTGCCAAATTTTTGTAATATTTCAACAATATTAACTGTGGTGGTGATGGCAGAACTGCTAGCATTTACTTTAGCACTGATAAGACCAACAAATTTTTTAGAAGAACTGAGTTTAATTTCCTTATTTATTCAATGGGTTGCTTTAGTTAGTGCGGCGGTTTTATGTTTAGTACGCCCTTTACTGTGGCGATTAAAAAAAGATAGCCAAGTCGCCTTAGTCAGTTTTTTTTTATTTCAATGCGTAACTTTGTCTGTGAGTGAAGTATGTTATTGGTTAATTCATTGGTATGGTGATAATTGGTTATTACCGACTGATCATTATCAATTTTTATTACAAAATTTAGGGATAAGTATTATTGTCAGTGGGGTCATCTTGCGTTATTTTTTTGTGCAACATCAATGGCGAGTGCAAGTTCAAGCCGAAGCCGAAGCTCATTTTCAATCATTACAATCCAGAATTCGTCCTCATTTTTTGTTTAATAGTATGAATACCATTGCCAGTTTAACGACGACTAATCCTCAAGTTGCAGAAGAAGTCGTCGAGGATTTAGCGGATTTATTTCGGGTGAGTTTATCTGATGCTAAAAATCAATCCTCATTACATGATGAATTATTATTTACTCATCAATATTTACAAATTGAACGTCATCGCTTAGGAGAGCGTTTGAATATTGAATGGCAAATGGATGGCGTACCAGAAGATGCCGTATTGCCACCTTTAACCTTGCAACCCTTACTAGAAAATGCCGTCTATCATGGCGTAGAACCCTCACCTGAAGGCGAAAAAATTATTGTTAAAGGCTATCATCATGGTAATACGATTCATATTGCTATTTATAATGGTATTCCACCTGATGGTGTGTCTAAGCGAAAAGGTAATCATTTAGCAATGGATAATATTAAAGCAAGACTGAGTAGCTTTTATTCAGGACAAAGCGAATTTAAAGCAGGACGAATGAATGAAAACCAATTTGAAGTAGCCATTAGTTTTCCTTATTGGAAGGAGCAAGTAACACATGATGAAAATTCTAATTACTGATGATGAAGCACCCGCAAGACAACGATTACAACGTTTATTACAAGATATTGGCGGTGATTTTGAAGTGGTCGCTGAGGCAGTTCATGGTCGTCAAGCCTTAGAATTGTATAACCAGTTTCAGCCTAATTTGATTTTAATGGATATTCGTATGCCAGGTATGGATGGTTTAGAAGCTGCCAAACATTTGTCGCAACTCGAACAACCCCCTGCGGTTATTTTTGTTACCGCATATGATGATCACGCCTTACAAGCATTTGAAACTCATGCCGTCGATTATTTATTAAAACCGATTCGTAAAGAACGCTTACAACAAGCCTTACAAAAGGCTCATATATTAACTCAAGCTCAAGTCTCGGCATTAGATCAGGTGCAAAGTGAAGAAGCACTGGCAAGAAGTCATATTTGTGTACAAGTTCGTGGCAATTTAAAACTTATTCCCGTACGAGATATATTATATTTTCGAGCAGAACAAAAATATGTCACCGTCAGGCATACTAACGGTGAGGTATTAATTGAGGAACCATTGAAATCTTTAGAAGTTGAGTTTAAAGATAAGTTTGTCAGGATTCATCGCAATGCACTAGTGGCAAAACAATTTATGGAAGGTTTAGAAAAAGATCGGGAAGGGCATTGTATCGTAAAAATTAGAGGGGTAGAGGATAGATTAGAAATCAGTCGTCGCCATGTAACCGCCATTCGTAAAATGATGAAAAGTGGTAATTTACCTAGCTAAGAACTGGTAATGAAACTAATTCTGTATTAAAGAGTTCAGAAGGAAGCAAACCGCATAAGATAAGGCGTTGGCATAAGTTTCAATTTTTAGGATATAGCGGTAAAAAAATCATAGAGGCAAGCGATTCTCGCCCCTATGAAATATTGATACGATTATTTATTTAAAATGCTAAGCAATGCCATACCATCTCTAATGTCTAAACTATGATCTGTTGCGACCATAATAACTTGAGATCGACCACGAAGTGCTGGCACATTGTTCATATCTTGGCTAAAGCCTGGAACCAGTATATCACCAATCATCGCACCATCACCACGCATAATAGAATAGTATTTAATCTCAGGATGAGGCTGTTGATTTAGCCAGAATAATAAACTACCAGGACGAGCAGGTAATAAATCGACATATAATCCTTGTGAACGTTTTAAGGTGTGATAAGTTTCACCGCCCAGTACATCGGGAATAATGGCGATTGGAAATGGAATACTGGTAACATCTAAAGCCTGTTCTGCTCTTTCTGTGCCTAAATGGGGACTTGCTATGGTGATTAAAGCAGTAACATTTTTATGCCTACCTGTTACTAAAGCTAATCTAGCAACCACACCACCTGCTGAATGCCCAACTAAAATAATATCTTCATCAGGATTTTGTTGATTGACGATTGCCAATACTTTATGCAATTGATCCGCTTGTAAACGAATGGGTGCTTCCGATGGAAAGTCAACAGTATAAACTTTATTCTTTGCATTAGGATTGGCAGGTAGAAAGCGAACGCCTGCTGGATCAGACACAAATAATCCCGCATGTTGCCAGCCATGTGATTCTAATACATGACCAATACCGCTCTGTTCCCAAGAATACGCACCGCCTAAGTAGCCATGAACTAATACCAAAACTTTCGCATAGCTTGGAAGCATTAATAAACTGAGTAATAGCATTACTAGCCATTTAATGTGTTGTTGTCGCATTAATCTATCCTCTTAAATAATTTTAAACTATATTAGTATAGAATAAAACACTAATTATTAAAAGCCTTTTGTTTGGATAATTAATAAGTTCATTGCTATTATTATTAGTACATTAAAATTATTGCTACTATTTTATGTCAGAACTTGATCCGAAAATAACAACGAAACATTATACCAATATTTTACAGGTTATCCATTTTGCAAGCCAATCCTTACTCACAACAGGGAATTGGGATGCCAATCTAAAACAAACCCTACAATATATTGTACAAACTTTAAGCTGTTGTCGTGCTTATATTTTTAAAAATAATATACATGATGATTATTTAACAATGGAATGTTACTCCCAAGAAACCAATGGCCTATCAAATATTAGCAATTTACGTTCCAGCAAAATCAATGCGTTGCAACAATTCACACATTGGCAAAATCATTTAAACCAAGGTGATGCCATTTATGGCTGTGTAAAAGATTTTCAAGCAACTGAACAACAATGGTTACAACAAGAAGATATTGTTTCAATTGCCATTGTCCCTATTTTTGTCAGTCAAACTTGGTGGGGCTGGTTGGGCGTAGATAATTGCTCCCAAACGAGAAATTGGGAAGCATTTGAAATTGAAAGTTTAAAAACTTTAGCCGCATTATTTAGCATTGCGATACAACATCGGCAAACCAAAGCCTCATTTCATGAAAAATCCTCAAGATTATATTATCTTACGCATCATGATACTTTGACGTTACTACCAAATCGTCAATTATTTCAAGACCATTTATATCAAACCTTAACCTATAGCCAAGATTTACAATATCAAGTTGCTATTTTATTTTTAGATTTAGATCGATTCAAAAAAATCAATGACAGTTTAGGGCATGAAGTTGGTGATTTAGTATTACGCATGGTCGCCACCCGCTTACGTCAACAAATTAAAGCTGAAGATGTTGTTGCCCGCTTAGGTGGCGATGAATTTGTTATTGTTTTAGAAGAACACAGCAAAGACATTCGCCATGTCGCCTCAGAGGTTGCAAAAAAACTTTTAACCAGCTTATCTGACCCCATACAAGTCAAAGACTACGAATTATTTATTACCACTAGCATTGGCATTAGTTTATTTCCAGAACATGGCGCTGATATGGAATATTTAATGAAATGTGCGGATAGTGCTATGTATAAAGTGAAAGAGCAGGGCGGGGATCATTATTGTATTTATACGCCTGATATTAATGCCAGAGGTTTTGAATTATTATTGTTAGAAAGCCATTTACGCCGAGCTTTAGAACAACAAGAATTTGTGGTGTATTATCAGCCACAATTCTGTTTAAAAACACAAAAATTAATTGGCATGGAAGCCCTAATCCGTTGGGAACATCCTGAACAGGGCATGATTTCACCTGCTGATTTTATCCCCTTAGCCGAAGAAGTCGGACTGATTGTGCCTTTAGGCGAATGGGTATTACAAACGGCCTGCCAACAAAATAAACAATGGCAACGGCAAGGTTTTGATCCCGTCATGATTGCCGTTAATCTCTCTGCCAAACAATTTTCAACCCAAAATCTCATTAAAACGGTTTCTGATGTTTTAGATAAAACGGCATTACCACCGCATTTATTAGAACTAGAAATCACTGAAAGTGTACTCATGGATAATGCGGAAACAGCCGTCATGATTTTAGACCAAATGAAAGCAATGGGGGTTGGTTTAGCGGTGGATGATTTTGGTACGGGCTATTCTTCTTTAAGTTATTTAAAACGTTTTCCTGTGGATAAACTTAAAATCGACCGAGCATTTGTGCATGAAATTACCATTGACCAAAACGATGCAGCCATTGTTGATGCGATTATTCAATTAGGCCGTAGTATGAAATTAAGCGTGATTGCAGAAGGGGTAGAAACTCAATCCCAAGCTGAATTTTTAAATCATCAAGGTTGTGATCAAGGACAAGGCTTTTTATGGGGTGGCCCTGTCCCTGCCAAGGAATTTGAGCGATTTTTTAAAATTTAAACAGCTAAAGCTCTGCTAAAACTTTATCTGCTATAGCAATGGTTTGGTCTAAATCATCATAACTATGACTGGCAGAAACAAAACCTGCTTCATAAGCAGAAGGTGCTAAATACACCCCTTGTGCCAGCATTTTGTGGAAAAATTGTTTAAACCGTTCTACATGACACAAACTTACTTGTTGAAAATTAGTAATGTTTGTATCATCACTGAAAAACAAACCAAACATCCCCCCAACTGCATTGCTACTAAAAGGAATATTATGTTGCTTTGCAAGCCTAGCGAAACCTTCCACTAGATAATTCGTTTTTTTCGTTAAATCTTGATAAAAATTAGCTTGGCTAATCAGTGCTAAAGTCGCTAAACCTGCACTCATGGCAATAGGATTCCCTGATAAAGTTCCTGCTTGATAAACTGGGCCAAGTGGGGCAATTTGTTCCATAATCTCACGTTTTCCCCCAAACGCACCTACAGGCATACCACCACCAACTACTTTACCTAAGGTCGTTAAATCAGGTGTGATATTGTAATACGATTGCGCCCCACCTAATGCCACCCGAAAACCTGTCATCACTTCATCAAAAATCAACACACTTTGGTATTGATCACATAAAGCACGCAATCCTTCTAAAAACCCTGCCACAGGTGGCACACAATTCATATTACCCGCAACGGGTTCTACAATCATTCCTGCAATTTGCTCACCTTGTTGTTGAAAAATTTTAGTTACTTCTTCTAAATCATTAAAAGAGGCGGTAATCGTATGTTCGGCTAAACTTGCAGGCACCCCTGGTGAACTAGGCACGCCTAAAGTTAAAGCCCCAGACCCCGCCTTTACTAACAGTGAATCACTATGGCCATGATAACAACCTTCAAATTTGAGAATTTTATCCCGTCCAGTATAACCACGAGCCAAACGAATCGCTGACATAGTGGCTTCTGTGCCTGAATTTACCATTCTTACTAAGTCTAAAGAAGGCACATATTGGCATAATTTTTCAGCCATTTGGGTTTCTAATTCCGTCGGTGCACCAAAACTTAAGCCTTTAGTTAAGGTTTGTTGTACTGCTGCTAACACTTGTGGATGACTATGACCGACAATCATAGGTCCCCAAGAAGCCACATAGTCAATATAACGAGTATTATCACTGGCATATAAATATGCTCCTTTGGCATGATCAATAAACACAGGCTCACCACCAACACCTTTAAATGCTCTTACAGGAGAATTTACCCCTCCAGGAATAAATTGTTGGGCTTGATTAAATAAGGTTTGATTGTCTGTCATTGTATGTCCTTTTGTATCTTTTTATATCTTTTTATTAAAATATATTTTCTACCAAGATTCACCGATTTTGTTTAAATAAACTTGCCGTCGCCCTTGCCTCTGCTTGAATATCATTACGTTGCCAAATACTTTGAATGACTGCCAAACTATCAGCGCCCGCATCCACTAATACTTTAGCATTAGTTTTATTAATGCCACCAATAGCAACCATAGGCAAATCAATTGTTGGTTTTGCTTGCGTTAATAAAGATAACGGGGCAGGGATGGCATGAGGTTTGGTTTGTGAAGGGTAAAACCGTCCAAAAGCAATATAATTTGCTCCTTGTTGTTGGGCGGTTATCGCTAAATCCAAGGAATTATAACAAGAAATGCCAATGATTTTTTGCTTACCTAATAATTGTCGGGCTTTGGTTAATGAATTATCGGTTTTCCCCAAATGTACGCCATCGGCATTCACTGCTTGGGCGAGTGCTATAGAGTCATTAATAATCAACGGCTTGTGGTAGCGATGACATAGTTTTAGCAATGCGGTTGCTTGTTGGTATTGTTTTGCCGTATCTCGGGTTTTATCCCGATACTGCACCATATTTGCCCCACCTAATAGGGCTTGTTCTACTTGGCTTAATAAAACCTCAGTCGTGGTATTATCGTGATTGGTAAGAATATATAAACCGTAAATCATTATTAAATTAAAATTAAATCTAAATTACTTCAGCTTTGACCAAAAACTACGATTAGGCAATGCTTGCCCTTGCCCTAAATTATGGGCTGATTCTAAGCTACTCCAAGCAAATTGACAAGCAAGCTCCACCGCTTGTGTCATGGCGAAACCTTTTGCCATAAAACCTGCAATCGCTGCTGCTAAAGTACAACCAGAGCCATGATAATCCCCTTTTAAGCGAGCTTGAGTAATACTATGTTGCCAACCTTGTTTGGCATATAATAAATGTTTCACCTTATCATCATCATCGGTTTCATGCGTACCGGTAATCAATACATAATCACAACCATTGGCTAATAATCTTTTAGCACTGCCAGTCAATGTTTGTTGTTGGGTTAATTGACGGGCTTCTTGGCTATTGGGCGTAATAATAGCAATATAAGGCATGATATTCACTAAAGCATCAAGCATACTGGACTGAGCCGACCATTGACCACCGCCAGAACGTAGAATGGGGTCGAATACTACTGGAATCTGCGGATATTGTTGTAAAAGTTTTTTTATCACCTTTGCAGTTGCCACATCAGGAATCAAACCAATTTTAATGACCTTAGGCAACATATCCTGAAATAAGATTTGGGCTTGTTGGTATAAGCATTCAGGTTGAATTAATTGAACCGCTTGAATATCTTTAGTGTTTTGTATGGTTAAACAAGTTAAAATTGAGTTTGCATAACAAGCTAAACTAAATAAGGTTTCAATATCGGCATGAATTCCCGCACCCGCCGTAGGATCATGTCCTGAAAAAACAGTAACAATTGGTATTGCCATTATTTTGGCCTTTTGACTTTTTGAATGTATGAAATAGCTTTAAATTTTATCAAGCCAATGTACCGAAATGTTTAGCTAAATTAAAATGATACTGGTTTTAACACTGCTAATAACACCACTGCAATTAACATTACCACTGGAACTTCATTTAACCAACGATAAAATACATGACTATGTTGATTATTATCTTTACGAAAATCAAACAATAATTTACCACAATAAATATGATAAGCCACTAAAACTAATATCAAAGCCAATTTAATAGGTAACCATAATTGCTGTGAATAGCTTGCCCACGCATAATTAACTAGCATCCAAATGCCAAACAATAAAGTTAATATCATTCCGGGGGTCATAATGCCGAAAAATAGTTTACGCTCCATGATTTTAAATCGATCTTGACCAATTTTATCGTCTGTCATCGCATGATAGACAAATAAACGGGGTAAATAAAACAATCCTGCAAACCAAGTAACCATAAAAATTAAATGTAAGGCTTTTAACCAAAGCATAAAATCATCCCTAATGATTTAAAACTTAGTATTTTAATATTTTCTGAATAAATAATGAAATCCATTTGACCATAAAACGAAAAAAAACATTTCTATGCCTAAGCTAGGCTGACTATCTTCGTTGATATTTCGCTAACATTCGTTTTAATTTGGGATTATTTGGATATAAACTCATGGCTTCTGTTAATGATTGCCCTTACAAACCTGTTATCGAATTATATTTGTAGAACGTCCCTTAAAAGAAGTGATGGCTAAGGTAGTGGATAAGGACTTGTATCGTCAACGGGGGAAGGGTGTTTTAAATTAACGCACAAAGTTAGTGCAATAATAACATAAAACCCGACTTATAGTGCATTTTTTTGGTGCGTCAATAAAAAACATTTTTTAACTAATTGTTTTCTATATGAAAAGTATATTGGCATAATATATGCTTAGTGTTGCTCAACAAAGTTTCCGTAAATTTTACTACAAACAACAGGAGAAAATGATGAAACTTGTTAGTGCAATAATTAAACCCTTTAAACTAGATGATGTTAGAGAAGCATTATCGAATATAGGGGTCAATGGAATTACCGTTACTGAAGTTAAAGGCTTTGGACGGCAGAAAGGTCATACTGAATTGTATCGTGGAGCAGAATATGTGGTAGATTTTTTACCTAAAGTAAAAATTGAAGCCGCAATTCCTGCGGATTTAGTGGATCAAGTCATTGAAGCAATTTCTAATGTTGCCAATACGGGAAAAATTGGCGATGGCAAGATATTTGTATTTAATTTAGATAATGTCATTCGTATTCGTACGGGTGAAACAGGGACAGAAGCTTTATAAGGGGAATCTTATGGAAAATATAGTTGGGGATATCGCACAAGTCAAATACGCACTGGATACTTTTTATTTCCTAGTATCGGGGGCACTGGTTATGTGGATGGCGGCAGGCTTTGCCATGTTAGAAGCAGGCTTAGTTCGATCTAAAAATACTACAGAAATCTTAACCAAAAATATTACACTATATGCTGTTGCATGTGTGATGTATTTATTAGTAGGTTACAATATTATGTATCCTAGTGAAGCGATTAGTGCTTATATTCCAGGTATGAGTTTTTTACTAGGGGATGAAAATACAGTAGAAGCCGTATTAGCAGGGGGGGATGATGCACCTTACTATTCAGTACGTTCTGATTTTTTCTTCCAAGTTGTATTTGTGGCAACTGCCATGTCAATTGTTTCAGGTGCGGTAGCGGAACGTATGAAACTTTGGGCGTTTTTAAGTTTTGCTGTCGTGATGACAGGCTTTATTTATCCTGTAGAAGGTTACTGGAAATGGGGCGGTGGTTTTTTAGATGAATTAGGTTTTAATGATTTTGCAGGTTCAGGGATTGTTCATATGGCAGGTGCTTCGGCCGCATTAGCTGGGGTATTATTACTCGGTCCTAGAGCAGGAAAATATGGCCCTAAAGGTGAAATCAATCCAATCCCTGGTGCTAATTTACCTTTAGCGACTTTGGGTACATTTATTTTATGGTTGGGATGGTTTGGATTTAATGGCGGGTCTGAATTGAAACTTTCCGACGTGGGTGAAGCAAATGCGGTTGCCCAGATTTTCGTGAATACTAATGCCGCTGCCGCAGGGGGGGTTGTCGCCGCTTTAATTGCAGCGAGACTGTTATTTGGTAAAGCTGATTTAACCATGACCTTAAACGGTGCTTTAGCAGGTTTAGTGGCCATTACCGCAGAACCTTTAACCCCTAGCCCAGGAATGGCAACCGTTATCGGTATGGTTGGTGGCGTTTTAGTCGTATTCGCTATTATCTTCTTAGATAAAATCAGAATTGATGATCCTGTCGGCGCGATTTCAGTGCATGGTGTGGTTGGTATGTGGGGATTATTAGCGGTGCCATTGACGAATTCTGAAGCGACTTTTATGGCACAATTAGCAGGTTTAGGTACTATCTTCTTCTGGGTATTTATCACCAGCTTTATTACTTGGTTTATTATCAAACTTATCTTTGGTCTACGAGTATCGGAAGAAGAAGAATACAACGGGGTGGATTTATCAGAATGTGGTATGGAAGCCTATCCTGAATTTGGTAATAAATAAGTTAGTTTATTAACTTAGCAATGATTAATGGTATGATAAACGGGCATGGTAAATGCCCGTTTTTTTTTCTATTATTAGTAAATATAATTGTTGTAAGGAAGTTTAATGATTAAACTAATGGTAATAATGAGTTTATTTATAGTCTTTTCATTTTCAGTGAATGCAGGTATATATCATTGCAAAGATTCGGCGAATAAAAGCTATTTTTCTGATAAGCCTTGTGAAGTTCAAGGAAAAACAGGCAAAGAAGTTAAAATTAAAGTGCAACCCTCAAAAACTTACGATTCTAACGCACAAAATCGACAACAAAGAATGCAACAAATGTTACAATCACTACAAGAATCCCGAGCAAATCGAGAAGAAGCAAAGGCAAAAAAAGCAGAAAAAGACAAGAAGTGTGCCTATTTGTATAAACGCTTGGAACATCAACGAAAAGATGTCAATAGTGGTGGCAGATTGTATCAATATGATGATAACGGTGATCGACAATATATTTCGCATGAACAAGCAAGTAATGAAGTCAACGCATTGGAAAAAAAAATTAAACAATATTGTCAATAGGAGCAGGATTAATGTTAAGAATTACGGTTGTGTTTAATGATGCTACTATACAACTGGTTGAAACCGAAAAAAATGACCTAAGCATTGGACGTGCCTATGATAATGACATTATCATTGATAATTTAGGTGTGTCTCAATACCATGCGAGAGTTTATCGAGAGGATGATCATTATATTGTGGAAGATTTAAATAGCACTAATGGCACTTTATACGAAGGTCGAAAAATTCAATCCAAAGAAATCAAAAAAAATATTCCATTAACGATTCGCATTTTAAAATATGCCATTCATTTTAACTTAAGTTCTATGACAAAAAAAGCTCAACCTGTGACAGAATGTGAAATGGTTAAAACCCCACCTGAAATTACGACCACTTTCAAATTGTAAAATCACAGCGATTAGATCCGCTGTGATTTTTTTAAATACACTAATAATAATGCAATTGCCGCAGGCGTAACACCAGGAATACGAGAAGCTTGTCCAATACTTTGCGGTTGAATTTTAATCAATTTCTCACGCACTTCGTTTGATAAGCCTTTAATTTGGGCATAATCCATTGATCTGGGTAGCTTAGTTGCTTCATGACGACGAGCTTTATCAATTTCTTGCTGTTGTCGTTGTAAATAGCCAGAATAATGGGTTTCAATTTCAATTTGTTCAATCACTTGTGGATAATTAATTGCTTCACCTGCTTGTGATAAACGCATGACTTGTGGATAACTGAGCTCAGGACGACGTAATAAATCCAATAAATTATATTCATGGGCTAATTCACCAAGAATGGTTTTATCTGCTGTAGTCATTTTGCTAGGATGTATCCAAGTAGAACGTAAACGTGCGGTTTCTTGGGTGATTAAGGCTTGTTTTTGCGAAAAAACTTGCCAACGTTGTTCATCGACTAAGCCAAGCTCATGTCCAATTGCCGTTAAGCGTTGATCTGCATTATCTTCACGCAATAATAAGCGGTACTCCGCTCGACTGGTAAACATGCGATAAGGCTCTGCCGTACCTTTGCTAATTAAATCATCAATTAATACCCCAATATACGCCTGATCCCGACTCGCAAGCCAAGGCTCTTTATCTAAAACTTGGCGTGCGGCATTACAACCTGCGACTAAACCTTGAGCAGCCGCTTCTTCATAACCTGTCGTGCCATTGATCTGACCTGCAAAAAATAATCCTGCAATCGCTTTGGTTTCTAGTGAATATTGCAATTCTCTAGGATCAAAAAAGTCATATTCAATGGCATAACCGGGACGAATAATTTTCGCTTGCTCAAAACCTTTAATCGAATGAATCAATTGATATTGCACATCAAATGGTAAACTGGTTGAAATACCATTAGGATAAATTTCAGTCGTATGCAAACCTTCAGGTTCCACAAAAATTTGATGTGAGTTTTGTTCCGAAAAGCGTACCACTTTATCCTCAATCGATGGGCAATAACGTGGTCCTACACTATCAATTACGCCTGAATACAAAGGCGAACGTGATAAACCCTCACGGATAATATCATGCGTTTGTTCATTGGTATAGGTCAAATAACAACTGACTTGTTGCGGATGATGTGCTTGCTCACCTAAAAATGAAAACACTGGTGTTGGTTGATCCCCTTGTTGTTCCACCAGCTGAGAATAATCAATACTATTCCCATCTAAACGGGGGGGCGTGCCTGTTTTTAAGCGTCCAACGGCTAAATCTAACGCTCGTAAGCGTTGTGATAGGGCATTAGCAGGTGGATCACCGGCACGCCCCCCCGCATAATTTTCCAAACCAATATGAATTTTACCCCCTAAAAATGTTCCAACCGTTAATACCACTGCTTTCGCTTTGAATGTCAATCCCATTTGAGTAATTACCCCAAGCACTCGATGATTTTCGACAATTAAATCATCTACTGCTTGTTGAAATAGGCTTAAATTCGGTTGGTTTTCTAGGGTTTCTCGCACAAACTGTTTATATAAAACTCTATCCGCCTGAGCTCTAGTCGCTCTCACTGCGGGTCCTTTACGGCGATTTAAAATCCGAAATTGAATCCCCGCATGATCAATGGCGGTTGCCATTAAGCCACCCAAGGCATCAATTTCTTTGACTAAATGACCTTTACCAATACCACCAATGGCAGGATTACAACTCATTTGCCCTAGGGTTTCAATATTATGCGTTAATAACAAAGTATTCACCCCAATACGAGCAGAAGCCAAAGCTGCTTCGGTTCCTGCATGCCCACCACCAATGACAATGACATCAAACGATTCTGGATAAAACATAACTCACCCACTAAACTAAAAATCAAACTCAAAACTAAACTAATATTGTAATTATTGATCATCTAAGCCAAACTTTATCCAAAACTAATAATTACTAAAACAGACTATATTAAGCCAAAACCCGTAACAAAAAAACTATGAAACCATTATTAGATTCCATTATTGCCCAAGCTGATCAAATTATCTTAGGCAAAACCAATACCTTACGCCTGGCTTTCGCTTGTATTTTAGCAAAAGGTCATTTACTCATTGAAGACTTACCTGGCGTAGGTAAAACGACTTTAGCTCATACTTTTGCTCATTTATTAGGCTTGGAGTTTCAACGGATTCAATTTACCAGTGATTTATTGCCCTCGGATATTTTAGGGGTTTCCATTTATGACAAAAACCGAGCAGAATTTCGTTTTCAAGCAGGGCCGATTTTTTCACAAGTTATTATTGCGGATGAAATCAATCGTGCTACGCCTAAAACCCAAAGTGCTTTATTAGAAGCAATGGAAGAAAATCAAGTGTCAGTAGAAGGCGAAACCCGCCGTTTAAACCAGCCTTTTTTTGTGATTGCTACCCAAAATCCGAATGACCAAATTGGCACGTTTCCATTACCCGAATCGCAATTAGATCGATTTCTTATGCGTTTAGCCATGGGGTATCCTGACCAAGAAGCGGAGCGAGCGTTATTAATGGGGCAAAGTCGTCGCCAATTACTGCTAGAAACCAAGGCTTGTACTGAGGCTAAGGCTTTATTAGACATCCAACAACAAGTGCCACAAATTCATTTATCCTCGGCATTAATTGACTATGTGCAAGCCCTACTTAAATTTACTCGTGATACCCATTTTTATCATACAGGTTTATCACCCAGAGCAGGATTAGCATTAGTCCGTTGTGCTCAAGCATGGGCAATTTTAGAAGGGCGACAACAAGTGATTCCAGAAGATATTCAAACGGTATTACCTGGAATTGTCAGTCATAGACTACAACCGACAGAACAAGCACCTTACCATCAAGCGGATGAATTAGCCAAACATTTACTAGAATCAGTTGCCATTCCCTAATGTTAGCCTCACAATCTTTATCATTTCGTCAACTCAAACTTCATATTACCAAAGCAGGGGTGTTGTTTTTGCTTATTGTTGGGGTGATGTTATTTGGTGCGGTGAATTATCGCAATAATTTGGGGCATTTATTTAGTTTTTTATTGATAAGTTTGGGCTTGCTTAGCATGATTCATGCTTATCGCAATTTATTAAAACTAAGTATAAGAATAGAACCCGCAGAAGCTGTATTTGTAGGGCATCCTGCCTATTTTAAAGTGCATATTGATAACCCCCAAAATCGTGCCTATTATGCTATTAATATTCAGTGGCAACAACAAAAGCCTTATAGCTTGGATATTCCACCGCAACAAAGCAATGCCATTGATATTGCGATTATGACGAAAACTCGGGGTAAATTTCAACCCAAAGAGTTTTTAATCTCTAGTATTTATCCTTTAGGTTTTTTTCAAGTAGAATATCGTTATAAAACCGATGTAACTGTCATCGTTTACCCTAAAGCCAGCAAAGATTCAACCACTCACTTAGCCAGTCAGGCTAGTCAATCTGATCAGGGCAAATTACAAGAAGGCATGGATGATTTTATGGGACTAAGAAATTACCATCCGGGTGATCCCTTAAAATATATTCATTGGAAAGCCTTAGCAAGTTCGGATAATGTATTAATTAAACAATTTGGTGGGCATCAAATACAACAACTTTGGATAGACTGGGATCAAACCCCGCCCACTGATACTGAAACTCGGTTGTCATATCTTTGTCGTTGGCTTTTAGATGCGGATCAAGAACAATATCAATATGGTTTACGTTTACCGAATAAAGTGATTCATCCTGATTCGGGTGAACATCATTTGCATCGGTGTTTGCAGGCGTTGGCGTTGTTTTGAAATTTGGGTGAAATGCTTTGTATTAAAATTGCTTAATCACTTAAATCACCGATATAACTTTGCTAGATACTCAGGTTTGACACCGATGGCATACAATAAACGCAAGCACCACATTAATAAAATCGTCTTAGCAATGCCTTTTTGTTCCCAACGCCGACTAGAAGTTAATAGGGTTGCCGATAAACATAGCGGTTGACTATAAGTTTTTAATTTTTTGCTCAATGCAATATCTTCCATTAATGGGATATTCGGATAACCTTGTATTTTCTGAAATAAAACCTTAGACACAAAAATCCCTTGATCGCCTGTCGCAATGCCTGAGCAACAAGAACGCCAATTAATTAAGGTTTCTATTACCCGAAAAATTGTTGCTTGTCCTGAGAGTTGGATATTAAAGCGTCCCCATTGTCGAGTTTCGGGCAAATTAAGCAATATTTGCCAATCATTTGTGCGTACTTGAGTATCGGCATGCAGAAACCATAATATTTCGCCTGTGGCATAATTCGCACCACAATTCATTTGTGTTGCTCGACCTTTATTGGACTGTAATAGTTGGTCGCATAAAGGTTGGGCTAATAATTGTGTATTATCACTGCTACCACCATCAACAACGATAATTTCGTGGCATTGTTGTCTTAATGGTTGTAATAATCGTAGGCTTGCAACAATATGTTGAGCTTCGTTGAAGGTAGGGATTATAATAGAAAGTCTTAACATAGTAATAAGAATGCAAATGAATCAAAAAACATTAATTATTTATCACGCTTATTGCGATGACGGTTTTGGTGCTGCTTATGCGGCCTGGAAAAAATTTGGTGACACGGCGGAATATTATCCTGCAAAACATGGTGAAGCGCCACCTGATGTTGTGGGTAAAAGCGTATTTATTTTGGATTTTTCTTATCCGTTGGCAATGATGCAAACTTTATTAAGCCAAGCAGATTCAATGACCATTTTAGACCACCATCAAACCGCAATAGATCAATTAGCAGATTTATTTGCTCAAGGTCAGTTACAAGGTTTATTTGATAATCATCGTTCAGGTGCTGTCATTGCATGGCAATATTTTCATCCTGAACAAGCCGTACCTGATTTGTTATACCATATTCAAGATCGTGATTTATGGCAGTTTAATCTAGCAGGAACAGAAGAAATTACTATCGCTTTACGTTCCTATGAGATGCGATTTTCATCATGGGACTATTTGATTTCAAGGGGATTGGCATCATTACATCAAGAAGGCGTTCCGATTTTGCGTTTTTATCGTAAAAAAGTAGCGGAATTAGTCAGCAAAGCCAGTATGGCTGACATTGCAGGTTATACTGTGCCAATGGTGAATGCACCAAGTTTTATGGCATCGGATATTGGCGATCAACTTTCTGAAAATCAAGCATTTGCCGTTGTTTACTATGATAATGCGGATTATCGCTATTTTAGTTTACGTTCCCGTCCCTCAACAGGTATTGATGTTGCCCAAATTGCACAACAATTTGGCGGTGGTGGACATAAACAAGCCTCAGGATTTCGCCTATCATTAAATCAATTGGACAAATTGGCTATTAAGGCGTAACAATTATTTTAGAAATTCCTACTTCTTTTGCCGTATCCTTAGCACTATCAATTGAGCGAAAAATTCGCTCTTCATCTTTGATATTCGTAAGTTTAATAGAGCGTTTATCGTTTGCCACAAAAAATAAATAATAACCGCTTGGCATTTGGCTACCTTTCGCAGGGGCAATCACTGCCTGTTTTAATTCCCCTTGCTGATAAAGTTCTTGAATCGTTTGCATTTGCATTTTTTTAACCTTTTTATCTTGCTTGTCTTGTTCTATAGTTTTCAGTAATTAAGATTTTTTAGGTTTATAGATTAATGACAACAACTTCCACTCCTGAAGTGAGTATCACTATTACTATTAAAATCCCCTTAAATGATCAAACCGCCATTATCCAGCAAAAATTAGCGGCACTTGGAATAGTTATAGCAGAAATCTCTGACAAAAATAAGCCTGAGTTAGAAGTGTTTACGTCAGCATCACAAGCACAGCTCTCATTAGCCGATATTTTTCAAGAAGATGACAATAGTATTGCATCAACTGAAACCATCGCTTCACAATCACAAATCATCAATCAAGACACGACTGCACTTGAAAATGGTGATGAAGATGAGGACGCGGATGACGGTGAATTTGAGGTATTTGCACCTAAAACACCCATAATAACGAGTACTTTAGATATTCCACCTGAGGAAAAAACTGCAACCTTAAACACTCCTGCCGAAGAATCAACTGGCACTTTAAATACCCCTGCCGAAGAATCAACTGGCACTTTAAATACCCCTGCTGAAGAATCAACTGGCACTTTAAATACCCCTGCCGAAGAATCAACTGGCACTTTAAATACCCCTGCTGAAGAATCGACTGGCACTTTAAATACCCCTGCTGAAGAATCGACTGGCACTTTAAACACCCTTGACGAAAAAACAGGAACAATAGATACCCCCGCCGTAGATAGTGAAAGTACCGAAAACTTTATTCCAGAAGAATCGACAGGTACTCAAGACTTAGTACCACAACAAGAACCTAGTATTTTTATGAAGGTAGTGCCTGGTTTTTTACAAAATATGATTGGCAAAATAACAGGTCGAGCACCACAGCCTAAGCCCTCAGCACCAACTGAAATGAGTGATCGTAGCATTTTAGCCAAAGTAACCCAATTATGGAAAGGCAAAGAACAAGCCGATCAAAGTCATGAAACACCCTCGGACTGGTCGGTGAAAACCTGTACGGAATATGAAATTGGGGACATAATTGAAAATCGTTACTTAGTGGAAAAGAAATTTCAAGGAGCCATGGGATTTGTTTATATCGGTTTAGATCCTACCCAAAATGTTCGCTTTGCCATTAAACAACCGAAACAAGAAGTGCTATACGAACAAGAATTTTATACTCGGGTCATCAAAGAAGCCGATGCTTGGACTGCTTTAGGTATGCACCAAAACATTGCGTATTGTTATTTTGTTAGAAATATTGAACAAGTCCCGCATATTTTTGTGGAATTTGTCAACGGAGGGGATTTAAGTCAGTGGATTAAACGCAAAAAATGTCAAGATTATCAAGTGGCACTAAATTTTGGGATTCAATTTTGTCATGGCATGGAAAAAGCTCATGCGAAAGGTATGGTGCATAGAGATATTAAATCTGAAAATATCTTAATGACGAAAGATGGGACTTTAAAAGTTACCGACTTTGGTTTAGTGGGTAAAAGCACACAAGGTACGAAACAAAAAAATCAAAATGTCCAAACCAAACAATTAGGTGATAGTAATACCACTATGTTAGGGGCGATGATGGGAACACCTGCTTATATGTCACCTGAGCAAAAATTAGATCCAAGACAAAAAAGTGATCAAGCACCTGATGGGGTATGGTTTGATTCGGATGTGTACAGTTTTGGCGTGTGTTTATGGGAAATGCTATTAAATAAACGTCCATACCCTAGTACCGTAGAGTTAATCCAAACTCCCCCCCCTGATCCAAGAAAATTTCGGCCACAGTTACCACGAAGTTTGGCCAAATTATTACTGGACGTTGTGCATTTAGATCGCACGAAACGTCCCCAAACCTTTGAAGAACTTCGACATCGACTCAATGATATTTATCGAGAAATTTACCATACTGATGCCCCTAATTACCAAATTCGCCTATACGATACCGCAGGGGATGAATTAAATAACCAGGGGTATTCGTATTATGAGCTAGGTAAAAAATCGGATGCCATAGAAAGTTTTCAAAAAGGGATTGAAGCGGAATCAACCCATCCACAATGTACTTATAATCTGGGACTATTACAATGGCAAAAACATGAAATTGATGATGCGGAAATCTTAAGACGACTCGATAACTGTGCGACTAATCCAACGGTAGATAAACAGATTTTAGCCGAATTAAAAGCCCAAGTACATTTAGAACGGCATGATTTAGATTCTGCCCAGGCTTGTTTAGAAAAATTTCCAGAACGTTATCAAGCACTGCTAGGGGATCGATCTTTGGATAATATGACATGCCTGCAAACTTTAGAGGCCCATACTGGAGCAGTGATGGCCGTTGATATTGTTGGTGATGGTAAGTTTATTTTATCCGCAAGCCAAGATAAAACCGTTAAACTGTGGAATTTAGAAAAAGCAAAATGTTTGCGTACTTTTACAGGTCATACTGATAGAGTGAATGTTGTCAAATCCATTGCAGATAGCCGTTTTGCTGCATCGGGTAGTGATGATAAAACCATTCGCTTATGGGATATTGAATCAGGCGAATGTGTCAAAATTTTAGAAGGGCATAATGGGGAAGTTTATGATTTAGTCATTTTACGTGCCGGTCATCAAATTTTATCCACAGGGAAAGATAAATCTTTACGCTTATGGGATGTACATAATGGTAAATGTTTAAAAAATATGGGTGGCTCTGATTGGTATTCTCAAGAACACACCGATGAAATTTATGCGATTGGCGTCTCTTCCGATAGCAATCGAGCTTATACAGCCAGTGGTGATAGAACCCTTAAAATTTGGGATTTGCAGGCTGGAAAATCTATTGCTACCTTAAAAGGTCATCGTTATGAAGTCAATACTTTAGCCGCTAGCAGTGATGATTGGATTTTAGCTTCAGGAGGGGAAGATAAATTAATTTACTTATGGAATATTGATAGTCAGCAAAATATTAATGTTTTAAAAGGGCATAAAGATGCCGTGCATGCACTTACCATTGCTAAGCATAGCCAATATATTGTATCAGGTGGGGGTGAAAATGATAAATCCTTGAAACTATGGCATGTGGATAGTGGTCGATGTTTACGCACCTTGACAGGACACACGGCTGGCATTAATGACTTAGTATTATTAGAAGATAAAAATCTTGTCATTTCTGCGAGTTCTGATCATAGCATTCGAGTATGGCAACTCACACTGGAAATGGATTATCATGCGGCCTTACAATTATCTCTTCCTAAGAGTTCTGAAGACATTGCCAAAGAACAAAAAATGCTGGATTATGCCATGACCCAGATTCAAACCTTGTGTAATGAAAAACAATATAAAAATGCCTATATTTTGCTTTATGAAACTTGGAATGATCTCAACTTCCGTAATGATGAAACGATTTTAAATATATATAAACAATTAAAACGATATGCCCGAGTCAAAGGGGTTGCCTTTGTAAATCAATTACGCTTGTTTGAAGGGCATAAAGATCAAATTCATTCCGTAGGCATTGATAAAACTAAGCAATGGATTTATTCAGGCAGTTATGATCGAACGGTAAAAAAATGGAACTTAAACACAGGTAAAATTGAAAAAAGTTTTAAACCCCATCATGGGCCTTTAAATTCAATATCTGTCAGTGAAACAGGTCAATGGCTACTCACAGGGGGATCGGATAGTCATCCAGTTAAATTATGGAATTTAGAGGATCAAAGCGAAGATTCTACGAAAATTCTCGAAGGTCATGCTCACTTTGTAAAATTAGTCTCGATTAGTCAAAATGCGAGTAAAGGGGCTTCGTTTGGTTGGGATAACAATATTAAAATCTGGGATTTAGAAAAAGCGGAATGCGGTCATACGATTGGTGGTAAAAACGATTTAACCAGCATGACAATTAGTCCTAATGGTGAATTTGTCATTATCGGGGAACGTACAGGGGTGATATATATTATGAATGCCAAGTCTGGCCGACCTGTGCATAGTTTAGAACGAGATCGTGATCGTCATAGAGCTGCGGTTTCTGCCTTAGTTGTCAGCAGTGATGGTAATTGGTTAGCCTCAGGTGGTGCCGATAAAACCATTCGTTTATGGCGAATGGAGACAGGGGAACAAATGGTCATATTGAAGGGGCATACGGATACGATTACATCATTACTTATTATTGGCCATGGTCAATTTATCATTTCGGGTAGTGCCGATGAAACCATACGCATTTGGAATGCTAGAGAACAACAATGTATTAAAACCTTAGAGGGTCATACCGCCTGTATTACGGATTTAGCCATGAGTGCTGATGCCGAATTATTGGTATCTGCCAGCCAAGATAAAACCCTACGCTTATGGCGAATTGTTTGGGATTTAAAATTTCGTAAAACCACCGCAACATTAACGACAGAGGATTCGTTATGACAGCCCTAGTGATATTATCAGGCGGACAAGATTCTACAACGTGTTTATATTGGGCAATGGCAAAATTTGGTCAGTCTAATATCGTTGCATTGAGTTTTGACTATGGTCAGAAACATAAAATTGAATTGCAAGCCGCAAAAAAAATTAGCCAAATTGCCCAAATTGAACATCATATATTACCCATTAATACCTTGGCTGTATTAGGTGGTAATGCCTTAACCCAAGAATCCATTACCGTAGAACAACAAGCACCCGATACGGGTTTACCCAATACTTTTGTGGCAGGGCGTAATTTAATTTTTTTTACTTTGGCCGCCGCATTTGCTTATCAACGCCAAATTCATGATTTAGTGGTGGGGGTAGGGCAAACTGATTATAGTGGTTATCCTGATTGTCGCCAAAATACCTTAGAATCTTTAGAACAAACCCTAAAACTAGGGATGGAATATTCATTTAAAATCCATGCACCTTTAATGTTTTTATCCAAAGCAGAAACTGTAAAATTGGCCATAGAACTCCATGCTTTAGAAATCATGGCATATACTCATACTTGTTATAATGGTCAAGTACCACCTTGTGGACAGTGTGTTGCGTGTCAGCTACGAGCGAAAGGCTTTGTCGAAGCGGGGATTGCCGATCCATTGCTAAATCAAACTAACTAAAACTAAAAAAATAAATCAAAATTTGATTTTGTCAAAATTGTGCTATAATTTAGGATTAAGATGAAGGTTTGACCTTTATAAGCGATTATAAAGGCGATCAGCGAGTATTGATATGATATATCAACTTTGTGTTAACTTTAATGTTGTGCTTTTTTGTCTGTCCTTAAGGAGATTGATAATGGAACATCGCTTAAATCAACGTCGCTCCATTGTCCTTGATGTCGCATTATCTCTACATGATTTAGGGTTGTTATGCAGCCGAACTCGTGATATTAGTTTAGGCGGTATGTGTGTTGATCTCGGTCAAATCCGCTTGGCAAATCATCAAGTCGTCGATGTGACATTTATGTTGGAGGAAAAGGGGAAACAACGCTTGCATTGTTTACCTGCTATGGTAACTTATGTGAATCATACCAGAGCAGGATTAAAATTTATTCATCAGTTGAGTGAATCAACAATTCAAGCCTTAAAAAAAATCCTTGATTAGTTTTTTGTAATTTATGGTAAACGTTCGGCGTTGCTTAATCGTAGGCAACGCCTATTTTTTTAGTAGGAGAAAATTAAGTGGATAGAAAAGTTAAAGTTGCCATTGTTGGGGCAGGTAGTGCTGGTTTATATGCCATGTCAGAAGTCAGAAAACAAACACAAGACTTTGTATTAATTAATGGTGGTGAATTAGGCACAACTTGTGCAAGAGTAGGTTGTATGCCCTCAAAAGTAGCCATTCAAGTTTCGGAAGATTTTCATCGTCGTCATGTGTTTTCTCGTTATGGTTTAGAAGGCAAAGAAACATTAAGTTTAGATACCACTGAAGCAATGGAATATGTCCGAGATTTACGCGATAATTTTGTTGATAGAGTTTTATCAAATAGCACGGATCAACTACCCAAAGAAAACTTTATTGAAGGATATGCGGAATTTTTGGATATTAATGTATTAAAAGTTGGTCAGCAAACCATTCACGCCGACAAAATTATTCTCGCCACCGGTTCTCGTCCTTATGTTCCCACCGAATGGCAACAACAATTTGGGGATAAAATTTTAACAACTGATGAACTATTTGAACAAGAAAGCCTACCACCTTCGATTGCGGTTATCGGTTTAGGTGTGATCGGATTAGAAATGGGACAAGCCTTACATAGAATTGGCATTAATGTTACAGGAATCGATCAGTGTCAAAATATTGCCAATTTGGTGGACCCTAATGTTAATCAAGTTGCCGTTGATACTTTACAAAAGGAGTTTCCTTTATGGTTAGGGCACCCTGCCGTTATCACCCCTATTGATGATATGTTAAAAGTCAGTAGTGGCGATAAAGACGTCACAGTTGATAAGGTTTTACTCAGTATGGGGCGTATTCCTAATTTAGAGACACTAGGTATTGATAAACTCAGCATTAAACGCAATGCCAAAGGTATTCCTGATTATAACCCCAATACTATGCAAATTGGAGATTTACCCATTTTTATTGCAGGGGATGTTTCTGGTGATCGCCCTATTTTACATGAAGCAGGCGATGAAGGTCGTATTGCAGGTTATAATGCTGTCCATCAAGCTATCACCGCATTTCAACGCAAAACACCCATGAATATTACTTTTTGTGATCCCAATATCGTCAGTGTCGGTAAGTTATACTCAGAATTAGATTTAGACACAACTGCGATTGGTGAAATCAAATTTAGCATTGTTGGCCGTGCCATGATTATGGCAAAAAACCGTGGTTTAATTCGGGTTTACGCTTGCAAAGAGAATGGTAAAATTTTAGGCATGACCATGATAGGTCCTAAAGGCGAGAATTTAGCCCATTTAGTTGCTTGGGTGATAGAGCAAAAACTGACAGTCATTGATTTGTTACAAATGCCATTTTACCATCCTGTCATTGAAGAAGCCTTACAAGCAGTGCTTTACCAATTAGTTTCTAAAATTGATAGCCCATTGCCTGCGGTATTAAGCTTAAAACCACTGGCTAATCATATTTAACACGATATCCCATCCGTTGCTTCAATTTTACCGTGTCAAAAAAATGTTAATATGCTGACGCAATTCGTCAAGTATCTGACGAATTGTGTCAAAAAAATGTCAGCAAAATGATATAAGCCTAAGCGTATCAAAAAAATAAATCCTTTATAATCAATAAAGTATACTTAAAATAAATAGATATTGTATTTTTGGTATACTTTTTGCTTCCATATCATGGTGGGTGTTCTATTTAAACTTTTTTTCCATATATTGGTTTTATGTTAGGAAGCCCCCCTCTCGCTTTCTGACTGTCTCCTTGCTGATAGGCAAGGAGAATTTATTTTTTTACTCCTTTATTGCTTTTAGTCGGGTCAATAAAGGAGTTTTTTTTTAACACTAATCACTAAGCGCTAGCTATTGCCCAAATTTGAATATTAGCAACACCAGCTTGTTGCCACAATTTAGCAAATTCATTCACAGTTGCCCCTGTCGTCATGACATCGTCAATAATCGCAATATTTTGATAATTAGGGGGATTTTCTAAGACAAAGGCTTTTTTGATATTGCGATGTCTGGCTTTTGTATCTAATTGTGTTTGACTAGACGTATTTTTACAACGCATACTACTATAATAATCTAATGGAATATTTAACGCCTTGGCAATCGGTTTTGCGAGTTCTAAAGATTGATTAAACCCACGTTGGCGTAACTTACTGGTATGTAGTGGTACTGGAATAATCACATCAGGTATCACTAAAGATTGGCATAATAAATAATCCAAGAACAAATTCGCTAAAACTTGGGTATAAAATAATTGATGCTGATATTTTAATTGCTTAATCCAATGATCAATCGGTGGCTGATATAAAAATGGAATGATACTGCTTTGGAAGTAAAGGGGGGGTTGTAAACAATTAGCACAATAATATTGACTATTTAGCATAGCTTGGCCGTAGCAATAACAACGTTGTTGATAATAAGGCAATAAGGTTTGACATTGTTGGCATAAAGCATGGTTTGAATCACAATCTTGTTTACACAGCAAACAAAAAGCGGGGTATAATAAGGTTTTCAATGAGTGAAATAAGGAATCGGATAAATGAATCAAATTCGGCATAATTGGGAACCGTCAGAAATTTTAGCATTATTACAACAGCCATTTAATGATCTATTATACCAAGCACAGCAAGTTCACCGCCACTATTTTAATCCCAATGCCGTACAAATTAGTACCTTATTAAGCATTAAAACAGGTGGTTGCCCAGAAGATTGTGCCTATTGTCCCCAAAGTTTACGTTACCAAACTCGTGTGGAAAAAGAAGAGTTACTCGCTTTAGAAACAGTCATTGCCTCAGCCAAGCAAGCGAAAGCAAATGGTGCCAGTCGTTTTTGCATGGGAGCTGCATGGCGACGACCTAAAGACAAAGAACTGGCTAAAGTGATCGCTATGATTAAAGCGGTCAAAGCCTTAGGTTTAGAAACTTGTGCGACTTTAGGTATGCTAGAACAACACCAAGCCCAACAATTAAAGCAAGCAGGTTTAGATTATTATAATCACAACTTAGATACCTCACCTGAATATTATGGCGAAATCATTAGCACTCGTACCTATGAGTATAGACTGCAAACCTTAGAATATGTCAGATCGGCAGATATTTCAGTATGTTGTGGTGGTATTGTGGGTATGGGTGAATCCATTGATGATAGAGTGAGTTTATTGCAACAATTAGCGAATTTACCCAAACATCCCGAAAGTGTCCCGATTAATTTATTAGTCAAAGTCGCAGGCACGCCTTTAGCAGAAGTGGCTGATTTCGATCCCATTGATTTTGTAAGAATGATTGCTGTCGCTAGAATTTTAATGCCTAAATCAATGATTAGACTTTCTGCGGGTCGAGAAAAAATGGATGATGCCTTGCAAGCCTTATGTTTTTTTGCAGGTGCCAATTCTTTATTCTATGGCGAAAAATTATTAACAACGGATAACCCTGCACAAGTCAAAGATCAACAACTGATGCAAAACTTAGGCTTAACACCACAAATGGAACAACATTGTGGCCAATAAATTATTGCTTCAATTACAACAACGCTTAGCACAACAGCAACAACAGCATTTATACCGTCAACTCAACGTAATGCAATCACCTCAAGGCGTTGAAGTCATATTTGATCAGCAAAAGTATTTAAGTTTTTGTAGCAATGACTATTTAGGTTTAGCTAATCATCCAGAGATTATTCAAGCCTTACAACGAGGAGCCAAGCAATATGGTGTTGGCAGTGGTGCCGCTAGTTTAATCAATGGTTATTCAGAACAACATCAGTTATTAGAACAAGAATTAGCGGAGTTTTTACAACGTGATCGGGTTTTATTATTTTCTACAGGTTATATGGCAAACTTAGGCATTGCCACTGCCTTATTACAAGTGAATGATAGAGTATTTGCCGATCGTTATAATCATGCTTCATTATTAGATAGTGCTCGTTTAGTGAGTAGCAAACATCAACGTTATCGGCATAATGATATGCAACATTTGCAACAACTGCTCATCAAAGCCCAAGTTGAATCAAACACTAATCATCAATGTTTAATCCAATCGGATGGCGTATTTAGCATGGAAGGAGATTTCGCCCATTTGCTAGATTTGGTCAAACTAAGTCAACACTACCAAACATGGTTAGTCTTAGATGATGCACATGGTTTTGGCGTATTAGGGGCGAATGGTCGAGGCAGTTGGGAAAATTTAGCCCTAAACCAAACTCAAATTCCGATTTTGATGGCAACAATGGGCAAAGCCATGGGATGTTTTGGTGCATTTGTCGCAGGGTCTGAGCCATTAATTGAAAGTTTAATTCAATTTGCTCGAACCTATTTATTTACCACCGCATTACCGCCTGCATTAGTCATGGCAGCAAGAAAAAGTTTAGCTATCGTAAAAAAACAAGCATGGCGACGCCAACAATTGGCCGATAATATTCATTATTTTAAACGCAGTGCTAAACAATTAGATTTACCGCTATTAAATTCCAGTACTGCCATTCAACCTTTATTACTAAAGCAAGATCATCTTGCATTAGAATGGAGTCAACGTTTATGGCAACAAGGTATTTTAGTAAGTGCTATTCGCCCACCAACCGTAGCTAAAAATCAAGCAAGACTGAGAATTACCTTATCTACTGAGCATCAGACCAGTCATATTGACTATTTACTCGAACAACTTAATAAACTTTATGTCAACTCTACGCTTAAAAATTGACGATATTGGTCATAATAAAAACCCTAGATTAGTATTACTACACGGTTGGGCAAGCCATGCCAGTATTTGGCAAGCATTTATCAAACAATTCAGCCAAAAGTATTATATCTACAATGTTTATTTACCTGGGCATGGTTGTGAGTATCAACATAGTTTTAGTTTAACGACTATGACGCAAGCATTAAACCAGCAATTACCCCCAGCCATGTATCTCGGCTGGTCATTGGGTGGTAGCATTAGTTTAGCAATGGCACTCAACTATCCCCAAAAAGTACAATCATTAATTTTACTCGCCACTACCCCAAAATTTGTTGCAGAGCAAAACCAAGCTGAAAGTATGCCATTACAATTATGGCAAAACTTCAAACAAGAACTCAATACCAAACCCAAAGCACTGCTAAACAAATTTTATTATTTACAAAGCAATAGGCGACAGCATATTAAACAACTAAAACAACAATTTGCCACTATTCAATTTGAACAATCAGCATTAAAAGATGGGTTAAGTATTTTGGAAACCAGCGATTTTCGTCGTCAATTAGTGAATATTCAATGTCCTAGTTTATGGTTTTTTGCTGGGCAAGATCAATTAGTGCCAATAGCAATGGCAGATAAATTACTTGAGTATCAAACTAAGGCGACGATTATTAAGCTGGAAGATGCGGGACATGTTATGATATTAAGTCACTTAGAACAAATCCTTAATCACCTATAAATAGAGATGAATAAAATTACCATCAATAAAACTCAAGTCCGACAAGCCTTTAGCCAATCCGCCACAAGCTATGATAGTGTTGCGGTATTACAGCAAGAAATTAACTCACGTTTACTGGAACGCTTGCAATATATTAAATATCAACCGCAAACCATTCTTGATTTAGGTTCAGGCACAGGTTCGGGGAGTCGTGGCTTAAAAAAACGCTATAAACATGCAAAAATTTTTGCCCTAGATTTTGCTTTACCAATGTTACAACAAGCCAAAGCCAAAGCAGGGTGGTTGGATAATACGCAATATATTTGTGGTGATGCCGAAAGATTACCGATTCAAAGTCATAGCATGGGGATGTTGTATTCTAATTTAATGTTGCAATGGTGTGATAATTTAGAACATACGTTTTATGAATGGCATAGAATTTTAGCCCCTAATAGTTTAGTGATGTTTACCACTTTTGGTCCTGATACTTTAAGAGAGCTTAAAGCAAGTTGGGCAAATGTTGATAATTATAGCCATGTAAATCAATTTGTAGATATGTATGATATTGGTGATCAATTACTCAAGGCAGGGTTTGTTGATCCCGTAATGGATGCGGAATGGTTGACCTTAACCTATAATGATGTCTATGCTTTAATGAAAGACTTAAAAACTTTAGGCTCACATAATATGACCTCTAATCGTTGCCAACATTTCACGTCTAAAAGCACATTAAAAGCCATGGTTCAAGCCTATGAATACTATCGTCAAGATGGGGTTATTCCTGCGAGTTATGAAGTCATTTATGGTCACGCTTGGATGCCTGAAACGAAATCTAAGTTTCCTATTCGAGTAACATCAGAATCATAAGTAAAGATAGGTAAATAATGGCTCAAGGTTGTTTTATTACAGGCACAGATACCGATATTGGTAAAACCTATGTTACCTTATCTATTATGCAAGTATTAAAACAAAAAGGTTATCAAGTTGCCGGTTTAAAACCCATTGCGACAGGTTGTGTGCAAGGCAAAAACAACGATGCTTTGGCCTTGCAAAAACAATCATCCGTTAATTTACCTTACCATTTCGTTAATCCCTATGGGTTTCAAGCTGCTATTGCACCAAATATTGCGATTGAACAAGCAGGCGTTATGATTAATTTCTCTGAAATTTTAGATAATTACGAAATAGTACAACAACAAGTGGATTATGTCTTAGTGGAAGGCATTGGGGGGTGGTTAGTGCCTTTAAATCAACGTCAAAGTGTCGCAGATTTAGCCTTTGCGTTTAATTTACCTGTAATATTAGTTGTAGGTATGCGTTTAGGTTGTTTAAATCATGCTTTACTGTCCAGTTGTTGTATGTTACAGCAACAAGTATCCGTTTTAGGTTGGATTGCTAATCAAATTGACCCGCAAATGTTGGCACTAGTTGAAAATATTAAAACCTTAAAAAGACAATTACCGATTCCATTGCTTGGTATTATTGGGTACCAAGCAAATACTTTGCAATATACGGAAGAATTTGCTAAGTATTTTGATATTTATATTCCCTAGATTGCTTTGGTCATACAAATGCTAATCATTGAAGCAGATAGCTATCAAATCCAGCCTAATTGTGCCTTAAGTGCGAAAGCTTTGTTTATTATTTATAGTGCAATTTTTAGTGTTAGCTTAACTATCGCCTTATTTTTTATTTATTTAGGTGCGTGGATAGTATTGCCTTTTGCTGGTTTAGAAATGCTGGCATTAGGCTTGGCATTTTATTACTTATCGCGTTGTTCCAAACATTGGGAAGTGTTAAATTTAGAAGAACATCAGTTAGTTTGTAGTTATTGGGTAGGCAAGGGTTTAAGCCAACAGCAATTTCCTCGTTGTTGGGCTAAATTGCTATTTACCCCAGCGAAAGGCTTGCATCCCAGCCGTTTAAGTATTAGCTATCAAGGGCAATGGTTTGAGATCGCACGGTGGCTAACGGATGAAGAAAAACAATTTTTAGCTGATAAATTACGGCAATATTTTCAATGCCAGCTATAATAGAGGAAATTTTATGGGTGAAATAACACAGTTTGAGATTGCATTATCTAGCAGAATCGGGTAGCATTTTGCTGCGATGTGGGATTTGGCACAAAAATTCAATCGATTTCTGACTTAAATTATGATAATAAGGAGTAATAAATGCGAAACTTGTCAGTAAATAAACATCTTTTGCTGGCACTGCTCGGTTTAGGGAATGTCGTTTATGCAGGCAGTGTATTTGCGGAATATAAGTATAATATGACCCAAGGAGTAACACCGATCAGTGGAGAAATTTATGATTTGCATATGATGGTCTTTTGGATTGTCACAGCAATTGGTATTGGTGTTTTTAGTGTGATGATTTATTCAATTATCAATCATCGTAAATCAAAAGGCGTAAAACCTGCGGAATTTCACGAAAGTACTGAAGTGGAAGTACTTTGGACGATTATTCCATTTGTTATTCTAATTTTTATTGCATTTCCTGCCACCAAAACTTTATTAGCCCTAGAAGATAGTTCTGATGCTGATGTTACTATCAAAGTAACAGGCTATCAATGGAAATGGCATTATGAATATTTAGATGATGACGCTAAAGGGTTGAGCTTTTTTAGTAACCTAGATGCCGAAAGTAATGAAGCTAGACAACTAGGTGCAAATCAAGACTTAAGTCAAGTGGATCATTATCTACTTAATGTGGATAATCCAATTGTTCTGCCTACCAATAAAAAAGTTAGATTTCTGGTCACATCTAATGATGTGATTCATTCTTGGTGGGTGCCAGCATTAGGGGTAAAACAAGATGCTATTCCAGGTTATATTAATGATACTTGGACTTATCTGAAAAAGCCTGGCGTTTATCGCGGTCAATGTACGGAGCTTTGTGGTAAAGATCATGGTTTTATGCCAATCGTAGTGTTAGCCAAACCTGAAAATGAATATAAAGAATGGCTTGCCCAAAAACAAGCTGAGAAAAAAGCAGCAGAAGAAGAAGCCAAAGGGGTATGGTCATTGGAAAAATTAATGACCAAAGGCGAACAAGTTTATAATACTAGCTGTGCGGGTTGCCACCAAGCTAATGGTAAAGGCTTACCCGGAATGTTTCCAGCGATTGCGGGTAGTAAAATTGCTTTGGGTCCAATTGCTGACCATATTAATACTGTGATGAATGGAAAATCAGGAACAGCAATGCAGGCTTTTGGGGCTCAATTAAGCGATGCTGACTTAGCCGCTGTTATTACTTATGAACGTAATGCCTTTGGTAATAATACTGGGGATGCCGTTCAACCCTCTGATATTAAATCAGCTCGCTAACGAAACAACAACTATAAAATATGATTAAAAATTTATTATTAACTATTGTTAAAAAGGAGTTTTCATGAGTACAGCAACCGCTCACGATACCGCACATGATCATCATGGTCCTCCTGCTGGACTTTCCCGATGGTTATTTACAACCAACCATAAAGATATTGGTACTTTATATTTATGGTTTTCATTTACCATGCTATTAATTGGTGGTGCGATGGCAATGGTCATTCGTGCTGAATTATTCCAACCAGGCATGCAAATTGTTGATCCAAATTTCTTTAACCAAATGACTACCTTACATGGTTTAATCATGGTCTTTGGTGCGATTATGCCTGCCTTTGTTGGTTTGGCAAACTGGTTAATTCCCATGATGATTGGGGCACCAGACATGGCCTTACCCAGAATGAATAACTGGAGTTTCTGGATTTTGCCCTTTGCTGGGACTTTATTGCTTAGTACCTTATTCATGGAAGGAGGGGGGCCTAACTTTGGTTGGACCTTTTATGCCCCATTATCCACAACCTATGGTCCAGAAAGCACTGATTTCTTTATTTTTGCAGTGCATTTATTAGGGATGTCATCCATTATGGGGGCGATTAATATTATTGCGACTATTTTAAACATGCGTGCGCCAGGTATGACATTAATGAAAATGCCATTGTTTGTTTGGACTTGGTTGATTACTGCATTTTTGTTGATTGCTGCCATGCCTGTATTAGCAGGTGCCGTTACTATGATGTTAGCCGATAGACATTTTGGTACCAGCTTTTTTAATGCTGCGGGCGGTGGTGATCCTATCTTATTCCAGCATGTGTTTTGGTTTTTTGGTCATCCTGAAGTGTATATTATGATCTTACCTGCGTTTGGTATTATCTCACAAATCGTACCAACATTTTCTCGCAAAAAACTATTTGGTTATAGCTCTATGGTTTATGCGACTGCGTCGATTGCATTTTTATCATTTATCGTATGGGCTCACCATATGTACACTGTAGGAATGCCTGTGGCAGGTGAATTATTCTTTATGTATGCCACAATTTTAATTTCAGTACCCACGGGTGTTAAAGTATTTAACTGGGTTGCCACTATGTGGCGTGGGGCTTTAACCTTTGAAGTTCCCATGTTATGGGCTTTAGCTTTTATCTTCTTATTTACCTTAGGTGGTTTTTCAGGATTAATGTTGGGTGTTACACCAGCTGATACCCAATATCATGATACGTATTTTGTCGTGGCTCATTTCCATTATGTATTGGTAGCGGGTGCATTATTCTCAATTATTGCCGCGGTTTATTACTGGTTGCCAAAATGGACAGGGCATATGTATGATCAAACCTTAGCCAAAATTCACTTTTGGTGGTCAGTGATCTCAGTGAATATCTTGTTTTTCCCTATGCACTTCTTAGGATTAGCGGGTATGCCACGTCGGATTCCTGATTATGCCATACAATTTGCTGAATTTAATCAATTAGCAAGTATTGGTGGTTTTGCCTTTGGTTTGTCTCAGCTATTATTCTTATATATTTTAATTAAAACCATTCGTGGTGGTGAAAAAGCAACGGATAAAGTATGGGAGAAACCTGAAGGTCTGGAATGGACGGTAGCCTCTCCAGCACCTTATCATACATTTGCAACACCACCTCAGGTGAAGTAAATAGTACAATACTAACGCCCACTGTAACGGGTGGGCGGATGATTTTTTTAACGATTATTAACGATTAACTATGACTGAAACCAACACTAAAGCAAAATCAAATCGTTTAACCATTACTATTGTAATCTTAGTCATGATTGTAATGGGATTTTTCTTTAGTGCGTTTATTTTTATGGCGAGATAATGCAAGAACTCCAGTTACAAAAAGCGAACCAACAATTGTTACTGAAACTAAGTGCAGTAGCAGTTTTAATGTTTGGATTTGGGTTTGCCTTAGTACCTTTATATAATTTATTTTGTGATATTACGGGTTTAAATGGTAAAACAGGGCAAGTATCCGTTACAGAAGCACGCAATACAACGATTGATATGTCACGCTCAATCACTGTGAGATTTGTAACGACAAGCCAAAGTGAACTCCCTTGGGAATTTAAACCTTTAGCAGATAAAATAACGGTACATCCTGGGGAATTAGGTAAAGTAAATTTTTCGATTAAAAATATGGCAGATCATGCAATTACTGCTCAAGCAATACCTAGTTTAGCACCAACTAAGGTATCCAAATATTTTAATAAAACGGAATGTTTTTGCTTTAGTCAGCAAACCTTGCAGGCAGGAGAAGAAATAATTGCACCTGTACATTTTATTATTGATCCTGCGGCACCAAAAGATATATCTCAAGTTATACTGTCTTATACATTTTTTAAATCTACAAAGGGGTAACAATGTCTGCGAAAGAAGGTGATTATTATTTACCAGAGCCTAGTGGCTGGCCACTCGTTGGTTCTGTTGGTTTATTTACAACCTTAGGAGGGTTTGCATCTTATCTGCATGGTGCAAGTCCAATGTTTATGATGCTTGGAATTGGAATTTTAATTTACATGATGTTTGGTTGGTTTGGAACAGTAATCCATGAAAATCAACATGGTTTATACAATAAGCAAGTTGATAAATCGTTCCGTTGGGGAATGGTATGGTTTATTTTTTCTGAAGTGCTATTCTTTTCTGCATTTTTTGGGGCATTATTTTATGTTAGAATGTTTGCCGTGCCTTGGTTAGGTGGTGCCGATAATAATGTCTATACCCATTCAATATTATGGCCAGAATTTAATGCCGTATGGCCGTTATTAACTTTACCTAATTCAGAAGGCTTTGATGTTGCCTCAGGTGTGATGGATACATGGGGTTTACCTTTTGTTAATACCATTATCTTATTAAGCAGTGGTGCTACAGTAACTTGGGCACATTGGGGCTTATTAAAAGGCAATCGTAACCAGTTGACGATGGGCTTGTTTTTAACAGTGGCTTTAGGTTTTACTTTTGTCGGATTACAAGCCTATGAATATGTTCATGCCTATCATGAATTAAATCTTAAACTATCATCAGGTATTTATGGGTCAACCTTTTTCATGTTAACTGGTTTTCATGGTATGCATGTAACCATTGGTGCTATTATGTTGACTGTAATGTTGTTTCGTTCAATGAAAGGTCATTTTACCGCTGAGCATCATTTTGCGTTTGAAGCAGCTTCTTGGTATTGGCACTTTGTTGATGTGGTTTGGTTAGGATTATTTATTTTTGTTTATTGGTTGTAAGATCAAATCAAACAAAATTAAATCAAATTTTAATTTCAATCTAAAAAAGGCACAATTTGTGCCTTTTTTTAATGCGGTGGTACAATACCATGCGGTTGAATAATTCCAAACGCAAATCCTAACATCAGTAAAATAAATAAACCAATTGAAAGTCCAATCCGCCAAGTTAAGGACTTAACCATTTGGGTAGTTTGTCCACGTTGTCTTACCAAAGAAAATAATGCTTTTCCTAAATTGATAAGAATAAATAAAAAAATAACTAAGATAATAGTTTTAGCTAACATCAATCACTCCAGAGTTTAGAATCAGTACCAAATATGGCATAATAGGCTTGTTTTTATCTTATGATTTAATTAATATGAGATTTGGATCTTATCAATTTCGACCTAGCTTAATTCCTAGTTTAGCCACTGCCATCATTATCCCTTTGTTTATTAGCTTAGGATTATGGCAACTTGATCGGGCAGAGCAAAAACAAGACTTAAAGGATAAGTATAATCAACGTAGATTGCAACCGATTGTTGAATTATCTAATCATTTATTAACCGCAAAAGATTTGCAATATTTTACTGTCAAGGTAAAAGGTATACTAGACACTAAGCATCAGTTTATACGAGAAAACCGAATTTATCAGGGTAGGGCAGGTTATCATATTTTAATCCCATTATGGGTAGATGGAACGAAACAAAAAGCGGTATTAGTAAATCGTGGTTGGTTAGGCGTTGATTATAAGCAAGCAATAGAATCAAAAATTCAGTTACCCAATGATTTAGCAGTAGAAATGATAGGAGAAATTAGCCAACCGATAACAGGAGTATTTCATTTGGGCAATAACCAAACGAATCTAAATTGGCCAAGAAAAGTGCAAGTCATAGATTTACCAGCGTTTAGCCAAACTTTAGGTTATGAATTATTACCGTATCTATTATTACTAGATAAACAAGCGGATTATGGTTTTATCCGTGAATGGCAGCCGATTATTTATCAACCAGAAAAACATTTAAGCTATGCTCTACAATGGTTTTCAATGGCATTTGCTGTATTCGTAATTTTCATAATTGTCAATTGGAAAAAAATCCAAATAAATCATTCAAATAACTGAACAAGTATTTAATTAATACATAGGACGTATATTAAGTGAACAAAGAAACAACAAAACAATCAGAAGGCAACGGTAATGCTGGTCGCACTATTTTACTCATGTTAATGGTATTTGTAGCGCCAGTGGTTATAATCCAAATCTGGTTTATGCTCAATCCTAACTGGCAGCCTAATGCTACTAGCAACAAGGGTGAATTAATCCAGCCTTCTCGTTTAGTGGAATTTCCACCATTACTTGACCTTAAGAACCAAACCATTGACTTAAGCCTTTTGGCAAAGAAATGGGTTTTAGTAACCATTGCTAGTTCTAACTGCTTAGAAACTTGTCAAAAAAATATTTATCATATGCGTCAAATTACGATAGCACAAGGGGAAGAGCGTAAACGAGTGCAACGCTTATTACTATTAACAGATGATAGCCATGTAAGCCAATTGCAATCCCAATTAAGCGATTATCCCAATATGATAGTTGCCAAAATTCCTACACAAGACTTAGAAAAAGTATTAACACTATTTACTGTAGCGGACTCAGAGCCAGCGATAACTGCTCAACGAATTTATATTATCGATCCGCTCTCGTATTTGATTTTAAGTTATTTACCTGATGCCAATCCTCAAGGATTATTACAAGACCTGAAACGTCTCTTAAAACTTTCAAGAATAGGTTAGTTAACTATGGAACAAACCAGCACTTTATCATTTAATTGGCGGGCATATTATAATTTGTGTAAACCCAAAGTTGTATTATTAATTGTTTTTACAGCGATTGTTGGCATGTTTTTATCCGTACCTGCTATGGTGCCATTATCTGCATTATTTTATGGTTCCTTAGGCATTGGTTTAGCCGCAGCTTCTGCCGCCGCAATTAACCATATTGTGGATCAAAAAGCGGATGCCCTAATGGCAAGAACTGAAAAACGTCCCATTCCAACAGGTGAACTGACGGATAGTCAAGCCCTAATATTTGCTATTAGCTTAGGTATTATTGCCATGATAATTTTAGTCGTTTGGGTGAATTGGCTGACCGCAATCTTTACCTTTGCTTCATTAATTGGCTATGCGGTAGTTTATACCATGTATTTAAAACGAGCTACGCCACAAAATATTGTTATTGGTGGTGTCGCAGGTGCGGCACCGCCTGTATTAGGTTGGATGGCAGTTACTAATGAACTGCACCATCATGCCTTGTTATTATTTTTAATTATTTTTGTCTGGACACCGCCACATTTCTGGGCATTAGCCATTAAACGCCGTGAAGAATATGCGAAAGTAGGCATTCCAATGTTACCTGTAACTCACGGTGTTGCCTTTACGAAACTACAGATTTTACTTTATACCTTATTATTATTTGCCGTCACCTTATTACCATTTGCCACCCAAATGAGTGGTTGGATTTATTTTATCAGTGCCATTGTACTAGGGCTAATTTTTTTACGTTATGTGGTGATGTTATACCAAGCAGAAAATGATGAACACGCAATGAAAACTTTTGCTTATTCGATTACTTATCTTTCTGCTTTATTTGCAATGTTATTAGTCGATCATTATTTTTTCATTGGAGTGAGTATTTAAAATGAGTGAATCAAAAAAACCCCGTTTATGGCAAGTCTTTGTCAGTAGTTTTCGTGCTTGGTTTGGCGTGCAAAATAAAGATAACCTAGAACGTGATTTTACCCACGGTTCTGCTTCCGATTTTGTGATTGTAGGTTTAATCTTTACCTTATTGTTTATTCTAGCATTATGGGGTATTGTTCAATTCGTTATGTCAATGGCAACTCATTAAAGGGGGGGGCTTAATTTGTATTATCACCTTTGGTTTCATCGTATCACACTGTTTGCTACCATATTAGCATTTTTTGTCATTACTTTAGGTGCTTATGTGCGTTTGTCGGATGCAGGTTTAGGTTGTCCTGACTGGCCAGGTTGTTATGGTAAAATGTTAGTCCACCAAGTGAAAGCACAACATGCCGAACAATACCCTGAACGTCCTTTAGAAACTGAAAAGGCTTGGAAAGAAATGGTACACCGCTATTTTGCAGGCACTTTAGGTTTATTGATTTTTGTATTATTTGTGTTAGCGATTAAACATAGACAGCAAGCTAATCAACCCGTTAAATTGCCCAGTTTTTTATTGCTGTTGGTAGTTTTTCAGGCCTTGTTAGGGATGTGGACTGTAACATTATTACTAAAACCAGTGATAGTCATGGGGCATTTATTAGGTGGCTTTCTCACCTTTTCGTTGCTATTTTTATTATTGTTACATGCTAAACCCAGAAATATTCCTGCCATGAAACAGCCTTTAGGCTTACGAATTTGGCTAGGATTCGCCTTAGTTTTGGTTTTTGCTCAAATTGCTTTAGGGGGTTGGACTAGTGCTAACTATGCGGCTTTAGTCTGTTATGATATTCCGACTTGTCAAGGCAAATGGTGGCCAAATATGGACTTTAATGAAGCATTTATATTATGGCGGGGTTTAGGTATTGATTACGAAGGTGGTATTTTAGAAACACCTGCTCGCACTGCCATTCATTTTACCCATCGTTTAGGTGCCATTGCCGTTGCCGTTATTGTTGGTAGCTTATTGATTCGTTTATTATTTAATAAAGTACTGCTAGTACGTTTGTCGGCAATTATTGTTGCCTTATTATTACTAATTCAAATTATCTTAGGGGTGAGTAATGTCGCTTTTTCATTGCCTTTAGAAATTGCCGTTGCCCATAATGGCATCGCAAGTTTATTGTTACTATCGTTAGTGTGGTTAAATTATTTGTTTTATCGGATGCAAAATCAAGCACCTATCAATAACAAGCTATCATCAGCTGATTCCAAAAGCTCAAATAAAGAAATGACTAATCTTTTATATGGCAGATTGTAAGTTGATATCATTTAAAACTAAAAGGTAGTCATGAAATCATCACTACCTTTTTTAGTTTTTATTTTTTACACCATCAATATATCGTTTTGTTGTTAATGTTTTAAAACGATGCACGATATCACCCAACCCCGTAGGCAACCCCCTGTGGTTGCCCATTTTTCGATGTTTGCCCATTTTGTGTTCGTGCGTTGTGTGATTAGGGCAGACGCGATCAGGGCAGGCACGGGGGCCTGCCCCTACGGGGATGTTGGTATTTTGCAATAAATCCGAAAAATAACCTGCCAAAAAAAGCTCGAAGCCACTAAAGAAACATAACGCGAAGCATCAGCGGCAGTTAAAATCAGAGCGACGTAGGAGCGGTGCTGCTTTTGCCAGTCCAAGTTTACACTATTGTTAGCTAATTTTATGTGATTGACACTTCTATCTTCCGACCTAATACAGATGCAAACTTTTCTAGTGTGGAAAGCTTAATATCTTCAGCATGATTTTCAATTCTTGAAATAGCAGATCTTTTTGTATTCAACCTTAATGCTATTTCCTCTTGTGTTAAACCAGAATCTTCTCGATCCCGCTTCAATAAAGCACCAATTTTGAATAACTGATAGCCTTCATCAAATGGGAATATAGCTTGGTCTTCTTCAATAATTCTTAATACATCTTGAAGTTCTCCTTTTTTTTAATTCGGAAAGTTCCATTTTCCAGTTCCTTTAGTCCAAGATACGTTGCAAATTCAGCCTCATCAAAAGTTGTGCATTCAGAAAAATAACCAGTATGTATAGGTAATGATTCTATATCCGATCTAAGCACCTTATGTGTATCAAAAGTTTTCTGGAATAACCAATTGATAACCCTACTATTAAGAATATGACTTAATTGTTCAGGACTAATTGGAAAATCATCATCTGGAATCATTAAATTAGCACTATTTAATATAAAACGTTGCTTATTATCATAGAAAAAAACTAATTTTGAAGAAATAAATTTGTAAATTAATTTTTGGCTAGCTTGATATAAATCAATAGGGGCAACTTGCTGATAAAGCGATAGATCACTTGATATATATGATGTCGGCTCAGAAAGTCCTTCTTTTTTTATGTCTACACCCTTATAAACGGGTATATAACCATTTGATGGCTCATTTATAATAAATTTTTTATTGTTTCCAGTCACTATTCCAAGACCCCATTTAGCCTTTTGATTGAGTGTAATATGCGGTAAGGAATATAAATATGAAATAGTATCAGCCTCTTGTTGAGATGTATTATTGTTAAATATAAATTTAGGATTAGTTGAAAAAGAACGTTGTAATCGTTTGCTTATAATATTCTGCTCAATACATTCAACAAAATTTTCAATATTAGATCGGGAATTTTTTATAATTATTCCTTTTGCTTTAGTTAATAATCCTTTAAATGGTTTTCCAAAATCAATAATAGATAAAATTTGAAGACACATTGCTTTTTTTCTTGCTTCCTCATAGGAGGACACATTGAAGAAAGCGTCTTGGAGTAGAAATCCTAGAAACCCATCATTTGATAGCCTATTTAGACAAGCAAAAAAGAAAAGAGAGCTAGTATCAACACTATTACCAGCCATTAGTACTTTAGCAAATTCATTTTTCTGTTTCTTACTTAGTTTCTTACCCCAAGGCGGATTGGTAAAAATAACATCAAAACTCATTTGATCAAATTTAAGTGTTGATTCAAGGAAATCAACACAAATTATTTTCTCTGTAGTGTAACCTGTAAGCTCTAATATTCTTTTTTTTGTGACTTCTACTGCAACGGGATCAATATCGTAGCCATAGATATTTTCTGGAGCAAACCCGTGCTTTATTGCTGTTGATATAAAATTACCTGAACCACAACAGGGATCACAAAAAGATAGTTTAGAGCAATCATCTGGCAAATATTGAAAAAAACGTTCTGTTATATCCGTTGGGGTATAGTAAATGCCTTCTTTATTTTTATAAGAATTAGAAAGTGCTTCTTCGTAGCGCAAACCTAGCTCAAATCCACTAGCCTTATCTGTATCTAATAGTATAAGAAAATCTTGAGAAAGTTCATCATGGTCATGTGAATCTTTAAGTGACTTATTTGCTCTTGCTGTTAATTTTTCGTCACCCGCAACATTATCTCTAAAATTTTCAAAAGATGTTACTGAGACTATGCCACGAGAAATCTGATCAAGGTAGCCTGTTTTAATCCAATTTCTAACCGTTGCAATCGATACACCCAATCGGAGTGCAGCATCATCAAATGTAATGCCTTTCTTAATATCATCAAAAAGTAATTGTTGATCCATTATTAGCCTACATATTTATTTAATTCATTCATTATCTGAATTATATCATATCGACTTACTTAATATTTCAATAACTTTTAATGTTCTAATTTCAATTGCCTATCTTGATTATTGATTTTTATACTATTTGTCCTAATAGCTAACGACCAAGCTCACTGGCGGCAATGGAGTGCAGCTTTTTGGCGTCCGTGTTTATGGCATTGTTAGGGCTAGCTCGGTAAGTGATAAGAGACATTGCTTAATACACACAAACAACGCTGAAAATAAACATCACACACGTTATGTTGCCACAATAAAAACGCCATCCTCAACGCTAACATTAATTAGCTACCGACATTTTTGAAGCACCTTTCTGAAATTCATAATTTACTGGAACTAAAGTGACATTAATATTGGTTTCTATTAATGCACCCATGACTGGTGCGAGATGCGGTGATTCTTCATTATTTCCAATGGAGCGTAACGGGTAAACACGTACTTCTTTAGCAACACGGCACATTTCTTTTATAGCTAGAATGTGTTGTTCTTGATTCACGTATTCACTATATAAGAAAAGATAGTGGGATCATAAAGCCAAATCGAACTCTTCATCTGCAAATGGCAGTATTGGTAATGATGCGTTTATGTATCTTTTTGAATCATTATGGTTTTTATAATCACCAAGAAAAGTCTCCATCGCGCTCATTCTAACCCTTCCAAGTTCCTCAGGGGTCTTTATATTATTCCAAGAATAATCATTTTTGTTTATTGACACTTGCTCCATTATTTGAGGGTAAACCTCTTCAATTCTTGAACGTATTTGTTCACTGCTAAACTGATAATAATAAAATAAATTATATGTAAGGGGTTCTGAATATCAGTATTTAGCTATTTTAGAATATAACCCTATTGCTTCTCTGCTTTTATTCTGTATCATTCGTAATTTGACAAATATACTCCAATGGCGTATATTCAATAATTATGATTACTATTGCAGAAACTGAACAATTCCGGAAAAAAATTAGACAACTTTTAACTGAAGATGAAAAAGATGATTTAATTTCCTATCTTGCTGAAAACCCAAGTGCAGGAGATTTAATTCAAGGTACAAATGGCGTTAGAAAAGTACGTTGGGCTAGACAAGGGATGGGGAAAAGTGGTGGGACAAGAGTTATTTACTATTACCATAGCGAAATTATGCCACTGTATTTACTGACTATTTTTGGAAAGAATGAGAAATCTAATTTATCAATGGATGAAAAACAAATATTATCAAAGTCGGTTAAAATTCTCGTTAAATATTGGAGAGACAAAGAATGAGTAAAGCATTTGAGGAAATCTACGAAGGTTTAAATGAAGCAATTAACCATGCAAAAGGTGAACCAACAAAAATTATTGAACATAAGCCGCTACCTGTTAATGTAAAGGAAATTCGAGGAAAAACTGGTATGAGCCAACAAAAATTTTGTGCAACATTTGGCATATCACTTGGAACATTGCGCCACTGGGAGCAAGGATTAAGAACCCCCAGAGGAACAGCATTAGTTTTACTGCGAGTAGTTGATAAAAATCCTAAAGCTGTTATTGATGCTATCTCAAGATAAAAAACACTTTTTTCGCTAATCAGAATTATATACGCAATGTAAAAAATGCTAACGACGGCATCACTGCTTCTAAAAAGCTTTGCTGTTTTTCAAGCAAAGCTTTTTAGAATCCATGTGCATGCCCTTGTTGTGCTTTCTGTTTACTATGACACTTTTCATAAACAAACTCAGGATCAAGGTCTACACCAGAACTCCACTCAACGGTATCAAAAGAGACTCGAACGCTCTTAAATGCACCTGGCTCTTTTAATCTTTTAAAAACTCCCATATCTAAATATGGCTTCATATTTAAGATTCCGCATTCACCATTGTCAAACTCAATAATAAGTTCATAGTCTTTACTGGCAATCACTGTTTTTACTGATGGATACATGACACAAAATCCTCATTGTAAAGGCTGGATTTTAAAAGGTTCTTCACTATTCATTACTAAGTCCCAATCAGCCATTAATTATATAACTCACCCTCTAAGTTAAATTCCACAATTGAATGAATGTAACTTGGTTCATCAACATGATTACCAACTGTTCTTGCAATAACGAGAGCTTTTTTAAGCTTTGCTAATAAATGGCTATCTTCAAATTCTTTTTGACAAACATTAACCGGATCAATCATAGTAATAGCCATTGTTTCTTTAAAAGAAAGAGAGCCATTTTTAAGTGTTTTTAGCGGTATAGACTTAAGCTCCCATGAACCGAAATTTGGCGATTGCGCAGAATTAATTGGAAGCTCCAAAAACCGTTCAAAAACATGCCCTGCCCATCCTTTATTAACCTTTCCGTTTCGATAAATTGTTACTCCATACTCATTTGCCAATTGATGAAGTTCTTTACCCACTAATTGTTGTAACTTTTTTACTGCCTCTGTTCGTTCCATGTTTATCCTACGGTAATATATCGTAATGAGCGTTATTTTCACCAACCTGTAAAACTTCTACATTTGAAGTATTTTGATCTAACACTTCTGAAAGCCTTGGAATAGCAAGGTTATCTAAATATTCTTTCTCAGAGTCAATGCCCATAAATTTACGATGATGCCTTAAAGCCGAAATGCCTGTGGTTGCACTTCCACAAAATGGGTCAAGAATAATATCACCTTCATTAGATGATGCGATAATTATTCTATCCAATAATGACTCTGGTTTTTGAGTAGGATGTTTGCCGTATTTTTTCTCACCGTTTTTTGGTGTTCCTATAGCCCAGATACTACGCATTTGTTTCTCTGGTTTTTTTATTATATCATCAGGAAAATCACCAAACTTCATAGCTTCGTAGTTAAAAGTATGTTTGGCTTTTTTATCTTTTTTTACCCAAAGCAAGGTTTCGTGACTTGCTGTAAACATACGGCATGATAGATTGGGGGCAGCATTGGGTTTATACCAGCAAATATCATTTATAATATGCCAACCTTGTTTTTGCAAAGCATAACCACAAACATAAATAGAATGATATGTACCTGAAATCCATAATGAACCATTTGGCTTTAAAACACGATTGCAAGCTTCTATCCAAGAATAATGAAACTCTAAATCCGAATCAATTCCCTGGCTTTTATCCCACTTCCCTTTGTTTACACTTACCCTTTTTCCTGCATGACAAGTAAAACCATCGTTTGATAGGTGATAAGGTGGATCAGCAAAGATAAGATCAATACTTTCATCTGGCAGTTGGTTTAGGATTTTGATTGCATCGCCAAAATACAATCTAACCTTGTTTTCTTTAAAGTATGCTTCCAATGTAGCAGCTCCTTATTTTAAGGAGGTAAAAATTTGCCATTATAACACTAAAAACAGATTTTATGATGTCAGGAGAAATCTAACGACCAAGCTCACCGGCAATTTTGGAGCGTAGCGGAAAAATTGTCCGAGTGTAGCGTCTTGTTAGCTCTTTTGATTTGAAGTGCAGGTGACTCTAAAATAATCATGCC
>JALWTS010000010.1 GCA_027077805.1 Gammaproteobacteria bacterium | reverse complement strand
GGCTTACAAACTGGCGGATTATGTGCAAGAAAATGCCGAAGAATTTTTAGGTGAACGAGATTATAAAAAAGGATTTTTAAATAATCTTAATAAGCGTTCCCAAGAATATGCGGAATTTAAGTTTCCTGATAACCAACCCAGTTATAATGCTTTACAACATTTAGGTCAAAAAATTCAAAAAGTCATGGGAGAACAAGAACAAAATCGTTGGGTATTAAATCAAGTCATTGAAGCCGATGCACCTGAAATCTATCAGCATTGTAACAAAGCACTCACTCAATTATTGAGTGAATAATCCTGTTATTTTGCGACTCGAATGGTTGCCACGCGACCTGAATTAAAATCTAAATAATCGTATTCAATCATTAAAAGGGAAATAGAATACAAAAATATAAAATATCATTAAAAAATCTGACTATAATTAACACGAATAGATAAAAATAAAATCATTACTGTTTTCATGTCATGTCTAATGAATACGCCGACTATTATAAAAAATTCTAAGATTTTAATTGTTGATGATATTGCGGATAATATCGATCTGCTGAAAAATATTCTGCAACCCTTAGAATGTAAGATTTCTTTTGCCCACAGTGGTAAACAAACCTTAAAAATCGCAGAACATTTTCAACCTGATCTGATTTTGCTTGATGTGATGATGCCTGAAATGAATGGTTTTGAAACCTGTCAAGCCCTAAAAAATCAGGGGGATACCAAGGATATTCCAATTATTTTTGTGACGGCTAAAAGTGAACCTGAAGATATTAAAAAAGGATTTGAAGTTGGCGGTGTTGATTATATTAGTAAACCAGTTAATTCTGAAGAAGTGATTGCAAGAGTATCCACTCATTTAAAAATCCGCAGCTATATGCAATATCAAAGTGATGTCATTCATTCTTTGGAAACAGCCATTGATGTTGCCAAATACCAAATTAGCGAGGCGAAACAAGCCCAACAAGCATTTTTATCCAATATTTCACATGAACTACGCACACCACTGCACGCAATCATTGGTTACAGCGAATTAATAATGGAAGAGGCCGAAGACAACGACTTAAAACAAGCAGTAGACCATAGTTTACAAGACATTGCTAATATTCAATCTTCCAGTAAACATTTATTAGATTTGATTAATGAAGTGCTAGACTTTTCTAAAATTCAAGCTAAAAAAATTGAACTACGCATTGAACACTTTGCCATTCAAGCACTCGTTGAAGAAATTATTGACAACATGCAGAAACTTGCCTCATGTCAACATAATGTCATCACACTGACTTATGGTGATAATCTTGGCTATATGGATTCTGATCGCAACAAAATTACCCAAATTCTAAAACATTTACTCACTAATTCCTGCAAATTTACTAATCAAGGAAATATTGAACTTAATGTACAACGTTGCCAGCAAAAATCAGGGGACATCATATTGTTTAAAATTTCAGATACTGGCATTGGAATTACGCAGGAAATGTTAGATAAAATCTTTCAACCCTTTACACAACTGGACACTTCCAAAGCTAAAAACCTTGGAGGTACAGGTCTCGGTTTAACCATTAGCAAATCATTTTGTGAACAACTTGGGGGCAAAATTTCAGTTGAAAGTGTCGTGGGACAACATACGACCTTTACCATTGAATTGCCTGTAAATTCTAACCCTGAATATGATATTTGATTAACACTGAAAAAAAGTTATCCTTTATAAACATGGTGTGGGTTATTTTGAAAGAGTCGGAAATGTATATGATTAGCTAACAGTTTTTAGCTCTACCGAATATATATCCGAGTATGATTCGGGGTATCAGTGCCATTGTCAGAAATTTTATGCCAACCACTCTCATTGTTTAATGAGGTCCAACGACGTTCATCTTTTAGATAATGCCAATCTTTATCGATTTGATAAAAAACCTGTACTGACTGCCCTTCCATGATGTTAAGAATCGCATTATTGTGATAATTATGCTCATCAAAATCCGTAATCGCATCTTGTCCCATTTCAGAATATAGATGATTGAGTTCTAATAATAATTCACTTACTTCTGGATCAAGTTCAGTGGCATGCAAACCAATTTTTTGGGCTTCTTTTAAAGTAATAGGATAGCTATGTGATGGATATTCTGAATTTAAACATTGGCTGATTCGGTCTGCTTTCTCTTCATCCATAATATGATAAGACAAAATTTCTTTACATAGTTTCATTGATAACGAATCTGAACGATCAATGGCTCCAATCACTAGCGGATGAATATATTGATATAAAACTTCATAGGGGTTTTTACTCGAATCAAATTTTGCCTCTTGTTGCCATAATTTTACCACTCGATTTAACTCGTCATGACTGACGGCAACCCTATCATTATCTCGATCAATAGGTGAGAGATCATGGGTTAAAGATGTATCCACTGGTGTTAAATAGGCTAATGCCCCCATTTGAATTTCGTTAGCGCCTAATACCATCATTGTTGCAGCCGAAGCACATTCTAATGGAATCAGTGCCGTAATATGTTTCGTATATTGACGCAATACATGAATAATTCTTAGGGCAGATTCACCATTGCCACCACCTGATTTTACAAATAACAACAATTTGTCTTTTTTGCCAATATTTTGCATAATTTCATAAATTGCCACAATATCGTTACCCACAATAGACCCCCCATAAGAATTCCAATAAGACACCATAGAATAACCTAATTTGGCTTCCACTTTTTTGACAATATTCTGGGTTTGTTTGAATAGCACTGGGGGTTGCTTGGTTTTTTTGCTCATGTAATCATCTTTAAAATTAGGGTTAAGGTTAAGAGGTTAATAATGTAAACCAAATCCTGATTATAGCATAGTCTGCTTTAAACTTTTCAAATCAACTTCCTGCCAACGCCCTTGTGTTAATGAGGGAGGTAAACGAATTTCACCAAAACGAATCCTAATCAAGCGACTTACGCTGAGCTGTTGTGATTCCCATAAGCGTCTGACTAAACGGTTACGTCCTTCTTTCACCATCACATGATACCAATGATTAGCACCAGAACCGCCTGCATCGATTAATTGTTCAAATTTTGCCAAACTATCATCTAACATCACCCCTTTCGTCAAGTTTTTGATAATATCAGGTGTGACGCTACCTAAAACTCTCACCGCATATTCACGTTCCAGTTGTTGTTTCGGATGCATCCAGCGATTCGCCAATTCACCATTGTTAGTAAATAATAATAATCCAGACGTATTAAAATCCAAACGTCCAATCGCAATCCAACGTCCCCTTTGAATTTTAGGTAAATTTTTAAATACTATGGGACGATTGTCATGATCAAAACGAGTAACCAGCTCACCTTCTTTTTTGTGATACATAATCAAACGTGATGTTTCAATACCTGTTTTGGTATTCACTTTATTTAAATCTAAATATTTTCGCCCCATTTGAATCACATCAGTTGTTCCAACGGTTTCGCCTAATTGAGCGAATCGACCATTGATCTTGATTTTTCCTTGTTTAATCCAAGTTTCAATTTGACGACGGGAGCCCCATCCTTGATGGGCTAATACTTTCTGAATACGTTCCGACATTAGGTTTCCAGTGCCTTACATTCTGATAACATGGGTGGCTATTTCTGTTAATAAACTCTAATTCAACACCATAAAGCATTAAAGTAAAGCATTGTTAATGATGGTAAAAACTATAAATAACTCAAGCCCATGACTTGCCTAACTTCTTGTAGTGTTTCTTTTGCGGATTCTCTCGCTACTTCACGACCTTCACTTAAAAAGCCTTTGACAATATCAGGTTGTTCCAGTAATTCCTGTGTACGTTGCTGTATGGGTTTTAATTCGGTAATCACAGCATCAACCACTGGTTGCTTACAATCGACACAACCAATACTTGCACTGATACAACCTTGTTTTGCCCACTGCTTAGTTTTGTCATCAGAATAAACCTCATGAAACTGCCATACGGGACAATTCGCTGGATTACCACAATCGCTTCGCCTTACTCTTGCTGGATCGGTTGGCATGGTCATTAATTGTTGTTCTATTTTTTCGGGCTTCGCCCTAAGAGTAATCGTATTATTGTAGGATTTTGACATTTTTTGCCCATCTAAACCAGGCATTTTTGATGCTTTCGTCAGTAAGGCTTGTGGTTCAGGTAAAATGACTCGACCACTGCCTTCTAAATAACCTAATAACCGTTCTTTATCTCTGGTATTCAGATTTTGTTGACCTTCTATTAAGGCTTGGGCTAAGGATAATGATTCATTATCGCCTTGCTCTTGGTATTTTTTTCTGAGTTGTTCAAACATTCTGCCATTCTTTTTACCCATTTTTTTAATGGCACTATCGACCTTTTTTTCAAATCCTGATTCTCGACCATATAAAAAATTAAAACGTCTGGCAATCTCTCGTGTGAGTTCGACATGAGCCACTTGATCCTCACCGACAGGCACTTGCCCTGCTTTGTAAATCAAAATATCCGCACTTTGTAATAAGGGATAACCTAAAAAACCATAGGTTGCCAAATCTTTTTCTTTAAGTTTTTCTTGTTGATCTTTATAACTTGGCACTCGTTCCAACCAACCTAAAGGGGTAATCATTGACAATAGTAAATGTAATTCGGCATGTTCAGGGACTTGCGATTGAATAAATATTTTGGACAAGCTGGGATTTACCCCTGCCGCTAACCAATCAATCACCATATCAAACACCGAATCGGCAATGACTTCAGGGCTATCATAATGAGTGGTTAAAGCGTGCCAGTCTGCCACGAAAAAAAAACATTGATATTCGTTTTGCAACTTTATCCAATTTTTCAATACGCCATGATAATGACCCAAATGTAACTGACCGCTTGATCGCATACCTGATAATACCCGCTGATTATTGGCCATTGCTATTCCTTTGAATTAAAAATGAGTTAAAAATAAATCAAAAATATGTTAAGCGGTGGATTCTACCACAAATCAATCTAAAAATTCACAACATCCCTTACCTTCACGAATCACTTGAGGGTAATCGTCAGTCAGATCGATAACCGTTGTCATATCATAACCACAATAACCACCGTCAATCACCAAATCAACTTGGTGATCTAAAATATCTCGGATTTCGTAAGGATCAGTTAAAGGCAATGCTTCGCTCGGTAAATCTAAAGTAACACTTAACAATGGTTTTGCATAAAAATCTAATAATTTTTGCACAATCATATTGTCGGGAATCCGCAAACCTATGGTTTTACGTTTAGAATGCTGTAAACGTCTGGGTACTTCATGAGTCGCTTTTAATATAAAAGTATAAGCACCAGGCGTTAATTTTTTTAACAAGCGATAGGCTTTATTCCCTAATTTAGCATAGGTCGAAATTTCTGATAAATCTCGACAGACTAAGGTAAAATGATGATGCTTATCCAACTGACGAATCTTACGAATACGCTCCATTGCCTCTTTATCGCCTAAACGACAGCCTAAGGCATAACAGGAATCCGTCGGATAAACAATGACGCTTCTTGATGTTTCCAAAAAAGTAATCGTTTGTTTTAATAAACGCTCTTGAGGATTGTCAGGATGAATTTGAAAAAATTGTGCCATAGTTTTTATCTAAAATAAAGTTGTTAATGATTACTGTTGCTTGATAAAGTGAATCGTAAGGTGTTAAAGTGCCATCAGAATAAATGGAGTGGGTATGTCAATCGTAACGTTGATTCATTGTAATTGTAATTCAGATTATTGCACTTGCCCATTACCCATAGGCTAGGTAAAATAAATACATATTACCTTATAACAAGTCTTATGCCAAATTTTGCTGACACAAATATTCTCGCATTACAAACGGAGTTTGAAAAACAAACACAAGCACTATTACTCACGGAATTTCGAACAGATGCTAATGTAAGCCCTACTTTGCAAATGGTGCAGGCCATGCAGCAAATTTTTTCTATTTGTCAACAATTCGATGCAACAGAATTCACATCACAAGAAAGTTCAGAATTAACCGACTATGGTTTACAACTCTTACAACAACTCTCAATTTACGCCAAGCAAACAGGGCTGGTTGACAATAGTCAAGCCTTAGAACAATTAAGCCTTGATTTTGCCTTACTCATGTTATCTTATGGCGTAACCCTTAATACAATTGAATCCATTGTCAATGTGATTGCTAGGAACGCAAATCAAATGCCACAACCCCAACAATTAGCGGATTATAGTCAAATCGTGGAAAAAATTATTTATGCCACCCATACGGATATTCAACAAGATTTAGAAAAAAGCCATCCACAACGTCCGTGGCGTATTTTATTATTAAATTATGGTATTATTTGCACCCGTAGCCATCAACCTAAACTTATGCACAAAGCATTTGCATTAATTATTCAACATCTGCCCGAAGACGCTCAAGATTTTTTTACCCAAGGAATGGAACAAATGGCATTACTTGATTACCCAACAGACATTAAACAAATTATGCAATACTATTACCAACAATGGACAAGTACCACAACCGTACACTAAGAAATACAAAAATATAAAATAAAAGGGCTAAACATGAAATTTTTAACCGATTTTTTTCCAATTTTATTATTTTTTGTGGCGTATCATTTATATGATATTTATATTGCCACCGCGGTTGCCATTGTTGCCGCATTTTTTCAAGTAGGTTTTCTTTATGTTAGAAAACAAACCATTGAACCCATGCACTGGATTACTTTGGTTATTTTAGTGGTATTTGGTGGTGCTACTTTGATTTTACAAGATGAGCAGTTTATTAAATGGAAACCTAGCGTCGTCAACTGGTTATTTGGTGTCGTATTTTTAGGCAGTCATTTTATTGGCAAAAAACCCTTAGTACAACGCCTTATGGAAGCAAATATTGCCATGCCGGCCCCTGTTTGGACTCGATTAAACTTAATGTGGGTCGTCTTTTTTATGGTCATTGGTGCCATTAATGTTTATGTCTTTACTCATTATGACACAGATACTTGGGTCAATTTTAAATTATTTGGCATGTTAGGAATTACCTTAGTTTTTGTGGTGATACAAGCATTGTATCTCGCCCGCCATGTACAACAAGCTGAAACAAGCACCACTGATTCAGAATCCCCCCAAACGAAAAAGGAAATTTAACTATGTTATACGCAATTATGGCTCAAGATTCCCCCGATAGCTTAGAGAAACGCTTACAACAACGTCCTGCGCATTTAGAACGACTAAAACGACTACAACAACAAGGACGTTTAGTATTAGCCGGTCCCTTTCCTGCAATTGATAGTAATGATCCTGGCCCCGCAGGATTTACAGGGAGTTTAATTGTCGCAGAATTTGACAATCTAACGGAGGCAAGGCAATGGGCAGAACAAGACCCCTATAAACTCTCGAAGGCTTACCAAACGATTACGATTAAACCATTCAAAAAGGTTTTTCCTCATGTCTAATCGCATTACGCTTATTCAACAAAGATTAGAGCAAGCATTACAGCCAAGTCATATTGAAATTATTGATGAAAGTCATCAACATATTGGTCATGCCGGCGCGAAAAGTGGTGGTGGCCACTTTCAAGCAATCATTGTCAGTGCCGCCTTTGATAATAAAAATACGCTGGCAAGACATCGTTTAGTATATGATGCCTTAGCTGAACTCATGCACACTGAAATTCATGCTTTTACTATGAAACTTTATACTGAAACCGAATATCAAGCTCGAAACCATGCCGAATTGCAATAATATTGCCCTACTTGTATTATTAAGCGGATCAACCGTAATTCATGCCACTGAGATTCATTGGCATGGATTAATAGATATTCGGGGAATGTTACCTTCAACCTCAACATCTTGGGGAAAGGCAGGATTAGGCAAAACTCGTTATGATAAAAGCCAAGCACCCATGCAACTGGCACAAAGTTTAGCCACAGTGAGTTACTTACCTAAAAATTCTCGCTTTAAAATTCGTATCCATTTTATGTTAAACCCTTACGATGGGCAAACTTTAGACTTAGTAGAAGCCATTGCCACATATCACCATAGTATAAAGGAATTTCATCAATGTTGTGGATACTTGATGTCAAAGCAAATATCATATTAAGGATACTATTCATCTTAAATTTGTCATTATGCCTGTCGGCCTGCTCTCAGGATCAGGATGTTGAACCAGCCAATCATAAAATTCAAGCCATTGCCCCAGAAGAGGTGAGTAAAGATACCTTAGCCATTGTTAATGGTCGCCCGATTAAGCAAGCCATTTATATCTTATATGCCCAAGAACGTGCGAAACAAAACCCACCTTTCACCGACAATCACCCCAAAACCATTCTGAATGAATTAATTAATATTGAACTCGTATTACAACAAGCAGAAGCTCAACAATTAGAACAACGTCATCATGTTACAACGGCATTAGAATATCGTTATAAAAGTCAACTCACTAAAGAAGCGTTGAAAGATTATTTGCTTCATCATCCAATTTCAGAAGCACAAGTTCAAAGCTATTATCAACAACAAATTCACCAGATGGACTTAACGGAATACCAAATTGCTCATATTTTAACGGATTCTCATATCCAAGCTCAGTATATTATCAAAGAACTCAAGCTGGGCAAAGATTTTGGCAAATTAGCACAAAAGTATTCACTTGACTGCCGTAGTGCCAAACGTCAAGGGCTATTAAATTGGTACCGAAAAGACCAAATGTTGCCTAATTTCGCACAAATCATTCCGACATTGAAAAAAGGTGAATACAGCAATTTACCTAGCAAAAGTCAGTTTGGCTGGCATATTATTTTGCTAAAAGATACTCGCCAAGGCGAACCGCCAGATTTAGCATCTGTTAGAAAAAATATTATCAATTTACTACAACAGCAACAAGTAGATGATTATATTACCCAGTTAAAACAACAAGCTAACATCAAAATTTACCAACTACCTTAACCCAATTTCGTCTTAACTCGGTTTGTTTTTGTTTTGATTTTTAATGGAATTAATTGAAATCACTTGTGCTTGTTGTGATTGGGCTTCATCCGAAAAATAAGGCCGTTCAGGATCAACACCGGCCAGTTGTGCTAACTCATTTTCCCTTGCCGCAATTAATGCTAAACACTGGCGAATATCGTCAATACACCGCTGTGATAAAGGGTGTTTTAATCCAGGCTCTGTTGCCGTTTCCTTAGCAACTTGAGATAATACTTTACGCATAATTCTAAAAATTTCTCTATCTCTAGTCAGTTCTTGATCATTTTTCATTAATTTTCCTTGATTTTGCTTAAGCACAAAAAATTAACTATACTATACTTTTATTGAAATTTATCCAAGAAAACTCTTAAGGTATTATTATGCGAGTTCTATTATTATTAACATTATGTTTTAGTATTTCTGCCAGTTTTGCCTTTTCTGAATATAAAGAAATGGCATATAAAAGGCCAATTTCAACCTACTATTTTCAGTGTGATAATGGGAAACGTTATACCATAACTATGCGTGATAAAGATGAACAAATTCAAGTATCGGGTCAAGCGATATGGAAAACCACGACACCCCAAGCGGAAGTTCAAAAACTTTGTGGTGAATAAACTTGCTTAAGTAAAGCCAACTTTATTAGGAAATAGCGGTTGTCTTTGATGATACGCACAATAATGTTGAACGGCTCGTTGTTGCACCGCTAACCAAAATTTGCTCTCTTGCGTTAAAATCTGGCGTAATGGTTGTTGACGGTAAGATTTTAAGAATCGAAACACATCACGTTTGGTTAAACCAATATCCATGCTGGAAAAATATAATGCCGCTAAATCCTTAATTAGCCAACGCTGTGGCACTTGTTGCCGAATTTGTACACGATGCAAATCGATAATAAATAAGCCAATCGCATCTGCCTCTAAAGGTTTAGACATATCCAATAAAAAATGACAAAGATATAAATCACGATGATTTAAGCCATGTTGATGTAATTGTCGAGTAATCCAAACAATTTTAGCCAAAATCTGACGTTTGATTTTAACTTGGGCTTGCTTCATTTCCCATTGTGGCCATTGCGCACAAAACACTTCTAAATCTTGCGTTTGCCCTAAATCTTTTGTTACCACAAAGGATTGTCGAGTGGCAGGATTACCGCCTTTTGCCCCATAAGCCACTAACTGCATAGTGGGAATATTTAACTGTTCACAACGTTGAATGGCCTTCCATTCATTACTCGCCCCAATGACCGGCCATTTAAAACTTAATAAATTTTTAAAGATTTCTTTCCAACCCACGCCAAAATGAGCTTTAATAAAATAACATTGTCCTTGATGTTCAAATTGCAAAGTACGCCGGCCATCCATTTGCCGAAATACTTTACCTTGGACATTAATGATTTGCTGAAACAAATCTTGGCTTGGCTCCCAAGCTTTCAAAAATTCAGGTGATACCCATAACATTTCACTTATCCTAATTATCCTGACCGTTCCGTTCCTGTCCTGTTTGTTCAATCACGGCTACCGATGTCTCAATACAGCCATAAAGATCGTGAGTTTGCCCATAAGCAATCCCATTTTCTCGCCAAGTTTGCCTCGCTGATTTATCTTCTAACATTTGCGGTAGCAATTGATTCATTTCAGCTTGTTGAAAAGGTTCTGTCAATACTAAGCCTGCCTCAGCTTCCTCAATATAATGAGCAAAACCACAAGTACCACTGCATAATACGGGCAATCCTGCGACCAAACCTTCTAATAATACCGTTCCTGTATTTTCACTATAAGCAGGATGCAATAACAGATCACAACCTTGCAAAAATAACGGCACATTAGGACTGCCTTCTAAGATTGTTAATTGTGATTTAACGCCCAATTTTTGGGCGAAACGATAATAGGCTTGTCCTTTATCTTTGCCCACCACAAATAAATACGTTTTGACTTTCAGTGCTTCAGGCAAACTCGCTAAAGCGATTAAACTCCTATCCAAACCTTTACGTTTAAAATCAGAACCTATCATCAACAAAATATTATCATCGCTTTGATAATGAAACTGTTGGCGAAATTCTGCCCGTAATTTATCACTGTGTTGATCCGCTTGCCTATCTTTACGAATATTCGGCGGTAATGGATAAAAACGTGACGCAGGGGTTTGATAATATTTAATAAAATGCCCCATTTCTTTTTTGGATAATGCCAAAATTTTAGTGCTTAAATGTGCATCAAATACCGCATGTTCATAAGCCGAAAAATGACGATAACGAGGTGTCCAGCGGTAATAAAATGGTCTTAAAGTTCTGGCTTTTTCCTCATAACAAGGATCCGCCGCATAATAAACATCTAAATCTGGCATTTTATTAAATCCAATGACCACATCATAATCACCTTGTGCCAATAATGGCGTAAGTTTCTGACGAAATTCTTGATAACGTTTATGGTTTTTAGTCGCACTGACGGCAATTTCAATAATCTCAAAGCCTTGTGGTTTTTCCCCCTGCCACGCTAAAGTAAACACCGTAACATAATGACCTTTCTCATAACAAGCCTGCGCAATTCTTAGAAAATCCACTTGCAAGCCACCATAAGGAAAATATTTATATAAACAAAAGGCTAATTTCATTATTATTACTGCTTTTTAGTTTAACTTTCGTTGTAACTGTTCCCAAACTAACTTGGGGGTGAGTTCTTGGTAACAGGCGGGTTTCACACGACTTAAACCCGTATAATCGCATTGACGGCGTAAACAAGGGGCACAAGCAAAATTCGACGGTAAATGTTGTTGCTCTTGACCCAAAGTACCCGTTTTTGCAGGCTGAGTTGAGCCGTAAATAGTAATGGATGGAATGTGTAAAGCCGCCGCTAAATGGCATAACCCCGTATCTACGCCAACGACGGCTTTCACTGTGCTTAGTAACTGGGCTAATTCCGTTAAAGTTGTTTTGGGTAAAACAGTTGCCTGTGATGAAACCTGAGCGAATCGTTGTGCCGTTTGCCGTTCTTGTAAATTGCCCCAAGGTAATAACACTTCTAAGCCTTGTTTTGTGAGCAATTGAATTAATTCTACCCAATAGCTTTCTGGCCAATGTTTGCTTGACCAAGTGGTCGCATGAAAACATAAAACAGATGGTTTTTTATGATTATTATTTAATTGATTGGTTGGATTTTTTTGAAAATAAGGTAAAATGCCATAATTTAAATGTTGCTCATCTGTAATAGTGTAATTCAACGCTTTTGCAAACAGTTGTCTAACACGAATAATCGCATGTTGCTGTTTTTCTATGGTATGAGTTTGACGGTATAAATAACTGGCGAAAGCCTCTCTCGCAGAATTTTTAGCGAAACCATGATAAGTCCCTTGAGCCAAACGTCCAATCCAAGCACTTTTCAACAAACCTTGCGCATCAATAATGCTATCGTAATGATGTAATTTAAGTTGCTTTTGAAATTGTTGCCATTCCCCCGAACGCCACAGTTGCCATAAATTTTTACGCCAACGCCGAATGGCAACTGGAATGACGGTTGCCACCGCAGAATGCCAATTTGGAATTTCTTGAAAAGCCTCTTCAACCACCCAATCAATGATTAAATTAGGATAAGCGGAACTGGCATCGCTTACAGCAGGCAGGGCATGAACGACATCCCCTAAAGAGGATGTTTTAATGACTAATAATCGTGGCATTATTCTACAAAAACCAAAGGAAGCAAAGCCGATTAAATATTTCGGAACGGAACGCCCTTTTCGCTTTATCCCAGCCTTCTTATATTAACGTAACAAGGTATCAATAGAAAACCCATCCCGTTCTAAAATATCTCTTAAACGTCTTAAGGCATCCATTTGGATTTGACGAACTCGTTCACGAGTGACTCCTAATTCATTGGCAACCTCTTCTAAGGTTGCATTTTCATAGCCATGCAAACCAAAACGGCGTTCGACCACTTCTCGCTGTTTCTCATTAAGTTTCTCTAACCAAACATCCAAATTTGCTACCACATCTTGATCTTGTAATACCATAGAAGGATCAGGATTCGTGTCATCCGCAATTGATTCCAGTAATGGTTTATCCGCATCTTTACCAATTGGGGTATCCACGGAAGTAATACGTTCATTTAAGCCCAACATACGTTTGACTTCTTTGATAGGCTTATCTAAAACTTCGGCAACTTCTTCCGCACTCGGATCATGATCTAATTGTTGGGCTAATTTACGCGCGGCGCGTAAATAAACATTAATTTCTTTCACCACATGAATTGGCAATCGAATGGTTCGCGTTTGATTCATAATCGCTCGTTCTATGGTTTGGCGTATCCACCAAGTTGCATAGGTCGAGAATCGAAAACCACGTTCGGGATCAAATTTTTCTACGGCTCGAATCAAACCTAAATTGCCTTCTTCAATGAGGTCCAATAATGCTAATCCCCGATTCATATAACGTCGAGCAATTTTAACCACTAAACGTAAATTACACTCTATCATTTTTTGTCTCGCTTTCATCTCTCCCTTTTGAGCTAAACGAGCGTAATAAACCTCTTCCTCCATTGTCAATAATTTTGAACAGCCAATCTCACTTAAATACAAGCGGGTCGCATCCATTTGCACATCGCTTAAGTTGTCATGAGCAGTAATGGTTTCCTCATCGATTTCATCTTCATACTGTTCATAATTTACTACCACATTTTCTGCAAAATTCGGCTTATTTTTCACATTGCCCTGACTTGGCATATTGTCCTCCTTTAATGGTCTCGACTTCTAGTTGTTAAACTATTTGATTATTTTAACTTATTTTGAAAAAATAAAAACAAGGGAAAACCCCAATATCTACCTAGGTAAATACAACAGTGGATTGACTGACTTGCCATTTTCTCGGAGCTCCAAACGCAAATGTTGCCCCTTACCTAATATGGCAATTTGCTGTCCTTGTTGAATTTTTGCTCCTTCTTTAACTAATCGAATCTTGTTATTACCATAAGCACTTACATACTGATTAGCATGCTTGATAATAATTAATTCACCATAATCCGCTAAACCATGACCACTATAAACCACCTCGCCTTGGGCAATAGCAACAACAGGGCTATTAAGTTTTGCAATAATATCAACACCTAGTTCAGAAGCATTGCTCACCTTACCTAATACTGGCCATTGCCATTCTGATTTTTTTGCAACTTTTTTAGTTGTTAAGGGGTTAGACTGTGATTGAGAGATAATATTGCTGGGTAAATTTTTTGCTACTTTGATTGAAGACTGCGGTTTCACTTTGGATTTCGATGCTGATCGACTCTTCGCTTTCAGCTGAGATTTCGTTGTCGCTTTAATACTTATTTCAGTACCCGTTACCTTTCTTGCTTGAATGGCTTGTAACCATAATCGTTGCCTAGGATAAATCACATAGGGAGGATTAATCGTATTCCACTGGGCTAATTGTTTATAATCCAAGCCATAACGCCAAGCAATAGAGTACAAGGTATCCCCTGGCTTGACTTGATATGACACGACAGAAGTAAGCGTATTGATTTTACGTTCTACCGTTGGCACATATCCAGAGTTTGCACAAGCAAGCAAACTCAAACAAGCAAACAAGATTAAGCATTGTCGCATTAACGCAACCATAAATAAACCAAAATCATTAAAACGACAACTAACCAACCTAGTATATCCACATATTGTTTGAGTAAGGCTTCCATTTTCACCCCACCCCAATACATCAATCCAGCGACTAAAAAGAAACGTCCGCCTCGACCAATCAAAGATGCCATTAAAAACGGCAAAAATGCCATACTTGCCACGCCAGCGGTAATGGTAAATACTTTATAGGGAATTGGTGAAAAACCTGCAATAAATACCACCCAAACCCCCCATTCTTCAAACCATTGTTTGGCTAATTCGTAACGGGCTTGATAACCTAACGCTATGATATAAGGTTGAATGAACTCAAATGCAAACATTCCCAATACATATCCAACCCCCCCCCCCAAAACAGACGCAATAGTAGTCAGTAATGCAAACTTCCATGCCTTATCAGGCTGAGCTAAACTCATGGGAGCCAACATCACATCGGGTGGCACAGGAAAAAATGACGATTCGGCAAAACTTAAGCCACTTAAATACCAAGGGGCATATTTATGCCTCGACCACTGCATAACGCTTTGATATAAAGGCGAAAAAATTTTCATTCCGTATCCAATCCTTTCATTAAAGGCACAAAGCTAACGGGTTCAATAAATTGTCGTTGCAATCCTTGTGGCGTTTTGGTAATGAGCAATAATTCTTGATGATACGCTTGACCAACGGGAATCACTAAACGCCCATTTAAAGCTAATTGTGCCACTAAATGCTCGGGTATTTCAGATGCCGCAGCCGTGACTAACATTCCATCAAATGGGGCATGGGCTTGCCAACCTAAATAGCCATCATCACATTTTGCGTAAATATTGTTTAATGCTAATTGTTGCCATTGTTGTTTGGCTTTATCTAACAAAATTTTAATTCGCTCAACAGTATAAACCGTTTTCACTAAATTTGCTAAAATTGCGGTTTGATAACCGGAACCTGTGCCAATTTCTAAAACCTTTAATAATGATTGCCCTGCCAATAATAACTGTGTCATATGTGCCACAATGTAAGGCTGAGAAATGGTTTGCCCGTATTCTAAGGGTAAGGCGGTGTTGTCATAGGCATGATTTAACCACGGTCGTATGACAAACTGATGTCTGGGTACTGTTTGAATTTGCTTTAACACCCTTGCATCAACAATACCTTGTTGTTGTAATTGTTCGACGAGATGTCGCTGACGATCACCCCAAATTAGATCCTTGGCAACCAATGTTCTACCTTTGATAACATCGCATAATGGGTTAAATCAATCTGCAATGGGGTAATTGACACAAAATCATGATCTACGGCATAAAAATCGGTTTCTACACCAGCATCTTGCTGTTCTCCAACAGGTCCAACCCAATAAATTGGTCGCCCCCGAGGGTCTTGTGAGGCAACAACAGGTTCGGATTTATGGCGATTACCTAAACGAGTAACCTTAAATCCTTGCAAACGTTCATAGGGAATATCAGGAATATTCACATTTAAAATCATATGACTGGGCAATGGGTGTTGTTGTAATTGTTTTAATAATTTTACCGCAACTTTTGCCCCTGTCTCAAAATAGTGTGGTTTTAACTCATCCATAGACAAGGCAATGGCTGGCAATCCTAAAAATCGCCCTTCTACGGCGGCTGCCACTGTGCCTGAATAAATGACATCATCACCCAAATTTGCCCCCGCATTAATCCCTGAAACAACCATATCGGGCAATTGTGCCAACAGGCCAGTGATGGCAAGATGCACACAATCACTGGGTGTCCCATCCACATAATAAAAGCCATTTTTGGCTTGATTTACTCTTAAAGGATTGTCTAAAGTTAAAGAATGACTAGCACCACTACGATTACGATCAGGTGCGACAACAACAATATCAGCCACTGCTTGCAATGCGTTTGCTAATGTGGCAATTCCGGGTGCTAAATAACCATCATCATTAGAAATCAGAATATACATAAAGGTCAGCTGTGAGTGAACAAGACAAGAAAGATAATGACCAAGATTATAACCTATTTCGCCAAATAATGGCAGATGTAAAACCGATTAAACAAGATAAAATCGATCATTATCGTCCTGCCCGTTCCACCCAAATTCACAAAAAAACATCTCACAACAATCAACATAATCAAGATCAACTTTCTGAAGAGCACCTGCCCTATTCCGTAACATCCGAAGATATTTTAAAATTCCAGCGTTCAGGATTACAACATAAAGTCATGCGCAAACTTGCTCGTGGCGAATATCCCATTGAAGCCGAGCTAGATTTACATAATATGAGCATTCCCCAAGCCAGACAACAAATTCACCAATTTATTCACACTTGTAGTCATTACCGTTTACAATGTGTGCGAGTTATTCACGGCAACGGTCAAAGCATACAATCCAAATACCCCATTTTAAAAAATCATGTGAATCAATGGTTGCGTCAGTATTCGCAAGTGTTGGCATTTGTAACGACGCAATCAAAACATGGCGGTAAAGGGGCGGTTTATGTTTACTTGAAGTTGAAGAAGCATTAACCTAGCCTGACCTGAAGTGCCTTACCCACTTTATCAACCACCCTATCCCATTCTCCAATATTCTCCTGACGAAACAATCGAACATCAGGATACCAAGCACAGTCCTCCCGCCCTAACTGCCAACGCCAATCCGCAACAAACGGTAACAACACCCAAACAGGCTTACCAATGGCTGCGGCAAAATGTACCGTAGAATTATCAATGGAAATCACCAAATCTAAGGCATTAATTTGGGCTAAAAAGCCTTCTAAATTCTCTAAAGCATTGACGTCAGTATCTTGATAAATCTCAATTTGATATTGTTGTTTCAATTGTTGTAGTTCTTGACTGACATTACCATATTGTAAATTAATCCAAGTAATATTGGCTTGTTGTAACATTGGCAACCATTGTTCTAAACGCATACTACGTTGTTCCCCCATATCAGGATTACCACTATGCCAAGCAATACCGATTTTTAAGCCCTTAAAATGTTGGTATTTTTGTTGAAAATACTGGCTTTGCTCTGGGTTCGCTTGCAAATAGGCTTGAGGATGAGATTTGGGTGGATACCAACGATATAAACTGCCAATTGGCGTGTGATAATCGACCTTTGGTGCCGTATTAATGTCCGCTAAAGTGGGTATATAGTGAATTTGTGGTAAGACTTGTTTAAAAATCGGAATCAGTCTAGGATCGGTTTCTAAAATCATCTGCTTGGCTTGTTGGCTGAGTGGAAATAAGGCTTGGGCAAATAAGACAATATCACCAACCCCTTGCTCACTCCAAACGAATACCGTTTTGTTCCTTAAGTCTTGCCCTTGCCAACGAGGATAGTTAAAATTGCGATAGGGATTTAAGTCCCGCCACCGCCATTCATATTCTAACCAACCTTGTTGCCATTGTCCGAATAATAAATAGCTACAAGCTAAGGCATAATGTGCTAAGGCATAATCTGATTTTAATTGCAGTGCTTTTTGATAATATTGAATTGCTAACTCAAATTTACCTTGTTCTCGATATAAATTGCCACAGTTATAATAACTACGAAAAGGCTGTTTTGCTTTCGCAAAACTTTGTTGGTAATATCGGCTTGCAGTGCTAAAATCTTGTTGTTCTTTAGCGATTTGAGCGAGACCTAAATAGCCTGATTCATACTCAGGAAATAATTGGGTTAATGTTTGATATAAGGCTTGGGCTTGGACATACTGTTGTTGTTGGCAATATAATGCCGCAAGATTATTATAGGCTTTACGATAGTTTGCTTGGTATTTAATCGCTTGTTGATAGGCATGAATTGCCCCATCATAATTTTTTTGCGTTTGTAAGCTAATGCCCAAGTTGTACCAAGCCTGTGCATAACTTGGTTGATAGGTTACGGCTTGTTGCAAACAATTAATGGCTTGAATTTCATCGCCTAATTGTTTATAAGCATTACCCAAATTAAAATAATACTCAGCTTGTTTTGCTTGTCTTTGTATCGCTTGTTGTATGGCTTGTTTGCCTTGCTTAAATTGTCCATGCCGACAATATAATACCCCTAAAACATGCCAAGCATCCGCCCATTGCGGATATTTTTGTAGTAAGGCTTGTACTTTTTGAATGGCAAAACTTAATTGCCCTTGTTGCGAAACAGCTAAAATTCGCTGTAATTGATTAATAGGATAATTCATAAACAAAGAGTGATGTATAAAAGTGGATCATAATTCAAAGCAATTTACCTTATCACAAACCTTACAACTGATTCAAAATCAACTTAAACAACAAAACTTTAAAAAAGTCGATAATCTCTGCCAACAAATTTTAAAACATCATCCCAATCAAGCTGAAACGCTACAGTTTTTAGGGCTAATGTATCAAAAACAAAATCAATTAGAGCAAGCCAAACATTACTTACAACAAGCCGTAAAATATCGTTCTGACAAAGCAGAATTTCGTTCTAATTTAGGCGTAGTATTACAAGATTTACAGCAATTAGATCAAGCCATTGAACAATATCAATTGGCGATTTTAATCAAACCTGATTTTGTGGCAGGTTTTCATAATTATGGTCTGGCCTTACAACAAAAAGGCGAATTTGATCGAGCCAAAGCCGCTTATCATACGGCATTAGCCTTAAAACCCGATTATGCCGAAGGTCATTATAATTTAGGTTGTTTGCATCATGAGTTATTAAATGTTGAACCTGCAATTCAAGCCTATCGTAAAGCCATTGAACTAGAACCTGACTATATTTCTGCCCATCGCAATCTAGCCATGATGTTATTAGTCAAAGGTGAATTAATTGAAGGCTTCGCAGAATATGAATGGCGTTTAAAAACCGATGAACTTAAAGCCTTACAAGCCACCCCAAAACCACAATGGCAAGGGGAAGCCCTAACGGGTAAAACTATTTTAGTACGGGCAGAACAAGGATTAGGCGATACCATTCAGTTTATTCGTTATTTACCTTGGGTCAAACAACAGGGGGGGAAAGTCATTTTAGAATGCCCACCACCATTATTAAAACTCTTTCAATATTTAACCGGGGTAGATCAATTACTACCACGCACGGGCAAACACTTGCCTGATAAAGTGCATTATGATGTTTATGTGCCATTATTAAGTCTGGCTTACTATTATAAAACTCATTTAGATAATATTCCGCTCCCCGAATGCAACCCGATTCGAGTGCCTCCCAAATACTTGCCGAAATGGCAAACTAGAATGACAGGTCATTCCTTAAGAATTGGTTTGGTTTGGGCTGGCAGTCCTCAACATCCTAAAGACAAAGAACGCTCATGTCAACTTAGGGATTTCGCCCCTTTTGCTGAACTCACCCAATATCATTTTTATAGTTTACAAAAAGGGGAAACCGCCAAACAAGCCGATGATCCCCCACAAGGTTTCTCCATACAACGTTTGGATCAAGACCTAGACGATTTTACTGATACTGCCACTGTTATTGCCCATTTAGATTTAATCATTACTGTTGATACTGCCGTTGCTCACCTTGCCGCAGCGATGAACAAACCGACTTGGGTGTTACTGGCATTTAATCCTGATTGGCGTTGGTTATTGCAACGTAGTGATAGTCCTTGGTATCCTAGTATGCGTTTATTTCGTCAAGCAAAAGTCGGTGATTGGACAAACGTGATTCAACAAATCACCCAACTTTTAAAAACGGCCAAAATTCAATATACCGATACGACAGCAACCCAATAACCTGCAATAGACTCATCACAATGCAAACAAACTCTAATCCGGCTGATACAAACGATGATTGGCAATTATCCCCTGAGATTGAAGACCAAGACCCCTTACTTAGCTGTTTAGCATTAATCAGCCATTATTTTAATCGTCCTTATAGTGAACAGGTATTAAAAGCAGGTTTACCTGATGCAGGGAAAAAACTCACGCCGAGCTTGTTTTTACGTTCGGCTGAAAAAGCAGGCTTTAAAACCAAAGTGATAAAAAAATCCTTACGCAAACTCTCCTCCTTGCTCTTACCCGTAGTATTACCTTTAGAACAAGGCAAAGCCTGTATTTTAACACGTTGGCTGGATCAAGATACCGCTGAAATCGTATTGCCAGAGACAGGTGGCACCCAACCAATCCCAATCAAAGAATTAGAATCTTATTACTTAGGTTATAGTATTTTAATTCGTCCCGAACATGAAGTCAGCCCGAGTCAGGATCAATTCTTACATCAACAACAACGCCACTGGTTTTGGCAAGTGTTATATCGAGATTGGTGGATTTATGCTCAAGTCGTCTTAGCCGCCATTTTGGTCAATACTTTTGCCTTAACAACCCCATTGTTTATTATGACCGTATATGACCGAGTCATTCCCCATCATTCCGAAGAAACGTTATGGGTTTTAGCCTTTGGAGCAGTAACGGTATTTGTGTTTGATTTTATTATACGAGGACTGCGTGGCTATTTTGTTGATGTCGCAGGACGACGAATTGATGTATTGTTGGCAAGTCGGGTATTTGATCAAGTCTTAAACCTACAAATGCAAGTGAAACCCAATTCTTCGGGTGCATTTGCCAATACTTTACAAGAATTAGCCAGTTTAAGAGACTTTTTTACCTCAGCGAGTTTAATGAGCTTAGTCGATTTTCCCTTTATTGTCTTTTTTATAACGATTTTTTGGTTGGTAGGTGGACCTATGGTGATTATTTTACTGATTGCCATTCCGATAGTATTTATTATTTCAGTGTTATTACAACTGCCTCTAAACCAAGCGGTACGCAAAGCCTACCGTTACAATGAACAAAAACAATCGGTACTCATTGAATCTTTAATGGGTTTAGAAACCATTAAATCCATTGGTGCCGAAGCCAGAATCCGTCATCAATGGGAACATAATGTTGCAGGTCAAGCGTACGCAGGACAACATTCCCGTTTCTGGTCCTTAAATCTACTCAATTTTACGATGTTATCGCAACAATTAACCTTGATTGCGGTAGTAGTTTATGGCGTTTATTTAGTTCATGAAGGTATTTTAAGTTTTGGAATGTTAATCGCTTGTGTCATGTTAAGCAGTCGGGCCATGGTACCTATTGCCCAAGTTGCCCAAACCTTATTACGCATGCATCATGCTATGGCAGCCTTTCAATCACTCAACCATATTATGAAACTGCCCGTGGAACGTCCGCAACAAAAGAAATTTTTACATCGCCCCCAATTAGATGGCAATATTGAGTTTCATAAAGTCAGTTTTCGTTATTCAGAACAAAACTTAAATGTGATTGAGCAATTACAACTAAAAATCAAAGCAGGCGAAAAAGTGGGTATTATTGGACGTATTGGTTCGGGCAAAACCACTTTACAAAAATTATTATTAGCCTTATATCGTCCCACTGAAGGCACTATTTTACTCGACAATATCGACATCCAGCAAATTGATCCCATTGATTTACGCCGAGCCATTGCTTATGTCCCACAAGATATTTTCTTATTCCGAGGCACGGTCAAAGAAAATATTACGGTCAGTCATCCCAGTGCGAGCGATGCGGAAATATTGCAAGCGGCAAAACTAGCAGGTGTGGATGATTTTGTGAGTCAACATCCCTTAGGTTATGACTTACCTGTAGGCGAACGTGGTGAAACCTTATCCGGTGGTCAACGTCAAGCGATTATTCTTGCTAGAGCATTAATCCAACAACCCAATATTTTATTACTTGATGAACCCACGAATGCCATGGATAGTCGCTCTGAGGATCAGTTTAAAACTCGTATGCAACGCATTTTTAAGCAACAACAAATTACCTTGGTTTTAGTCACCCATCGAGCCTCGTTGTTAACCTTAGTGGACAGATTGTTGGTATTGGATCGGGGGAAAATAGTGGCAGATGGCCCGAGACAGGCGGTTTTAGACGCAATTGCTAAGGGGCAGGTTAAGGTGGCGGAGTAATAATGTCACCTAAACAACTCAGCCCTGAACATTGATGATTTTGATAAACTTAGATTATAATAATCGATCGAATTAAAATAACTCAAGTGTTTTGATGACAGTACATATACATGAAGCATTTATTTAAGAAAAGCGGAGTTAACAACGGAATATATTCGTTATTATACCGCTGTTCTAGTGAATAGCATCATTTACTCACAACTGAACAAATAAGAAAGCCTATGCCCAACCCCACTCCCGAAGAACTAGAATTTCTCTCCGACCTCCGCTCTGCCGTCCAAAAAGGGCCAAAGATGTCAGCCAATCTCTTATTACTGACCATGATTGTTTTTTTTGTAGGGGCAATGGTTTGGGCAAGTTATGCCGAAATTGATCAAGTGACTCGTGGCAGTGGCAAAGTCATTCCGTCTGGTCAGGTGCAAGTCGTACAAAACCTAGAAGGCGGGATTGTATCTGAAATTTTGGTCAAAGAAGGTCAAACCGTTAAACGCAATCAAGTATTATTAAGAATTGATGATACTCGTTTAGCCTCAGAATATCGTGAAAATCAAACCGAATCCCTCGCTTTAAAAGCACAAATTGCCCGATTGCAAGCAGAAATCAATCCCACAGAATTAAGATTCCCAGAGGAATTAACACAAAAAGTCCCCGAAGTCATTGCGGACGAAACCGCTTTATATCTGGCTCATCAACAACAATTACAATCAACGATTGCAATTTTAACGCAACAAGCGGAACAACAACAACAAGAATTAACCGAATTAAAAGCAAGAATCAAGCCCTTACACCAAAGCCTAAACTATGCCAAACAAGAGGTGGAAATGACCATTCCTATGGTGGAAAAAGGGGTAACGTCTAAAGTAGAACTATTACGCTTGCAACGGCAAATAAGTGAATTGAGTTTAAATTTACAATCCGCTCGCTTGCAAATTCCCAAAGCAAAATCAGCCTTGACAGAAGCCCATAGACGCATTAAAGAAGAACAACAAAAAGCCCGTTCTCTGGCTTTAGCAGAACTGAATAAAGCGAGAAACCGCTTAAATACTTTAACCGAGCTAGTTCCTGCCTTAAAAGACAAGGTATTGCGAACGGAAGTACGTTCGCCTGTAGAGGGCATTATTAAAACCATTTCGGTGAATACCATTGGTGGCGTGATTCAATCAGGGATGTCATTAGTAGAAATCGTGCCGTTAGAGAAAAATTTATTGGTCGAAGCGAAAATCAATCCTGCGGATATTGCCTTTATCCATCCGCAACAACCCGCCCAAGTTAAAATTACTGCCTACGATTTTGCCATTTATGGTGCCTTAGCGGCCAAACTTGAACATATTAGTGCCGATACGATTAACGATGAACAAGGCAATAGTTTTTATTTAATCCGAGTGCGTACGGAACATAATCATTTATATGACAAAGCACATAAACCCTTACCTATTATTCCTGGCATGACGGCAGAAGTTGATGTCATTACGGGTAAAAAGACGGTCATGGCCTATTTACTAAAACCGATCTTACGCGCTTGGGGTCAGGCATTGCGAGAACCGTAAGAAAAGATTATCATAAACTCAATTTTAGCTATTTCAAAACCAAGCGATGAACCAACAACAATTTGATATCATAAAACCCTTACTAAAAACCAAAGCAGGTATTTTACTTGCCTGTATTCTTGGCGTTGTTTTTTATATTCAAGAACTTTTTGTACGGGATAATTACACTTATCAAGGCGTGCCTAAGTCCCAACATTGGGATAGCATTGCTTTAGCTAGAGTATTTCGCAATCAAGGTTTTATGTTAGCTTATTCAGAACTCCATAAAAACCCCTTATGGGTAACGTATCATTTAGAACCCATTACGAATAAAAAATACCTCAAACGCCCTTCTCATTTTCGGATTGATAATCGTAGTATTGCTAGAGTTTCTCATGATGACTATACCGGCAGTGGTTATGATAGAGGTCATATGGCACCAAATTATGCGATTTCTAATTTATATGGTAAAACCGGGCAAAGGGATAGTTTTTTAATGAGTAATATCACCCCACAAACACCCAATCTTAATCAAAAACTTTGGCAACGTTTGGAAGAGGTAGAGGCGAATTATTTTGCCACTTGGTTTAAATCCGTGTGGGTCATCACTGGTCCTATTTTTGATAAATCGCCGAAAACTTTAAAATCAGGGGTGAAAATTCCCAGTGCCTTTTACAAAGTTTATGCCATGCCAGCTCAATCTAAACAAGACACGCCAAAAATGTTAGCGTTTATTATGCCCCAAAAAGTCAAAGGCAATGAAAGATTAGATAAATTTGTTGTCAGTGTTGATGAGGTTGAAACTAAAACAGGTTTAGATTTTTTTCATAAACTTGATGATAAACTTGAAAATTCATTAGAAGCCAAAATTGATACTAAAAGCTGGCGTTTATCGGAAGTTGCTAATATTCCAGGTCGTTATGCCAAATCAAAATACCAACACAAAAAATAAGGCAAAACGTTTGATGACAATCATTGAAACCGCTAATTTTCCTAATTGTTTCGATTTATATCAACAAGCAGATTATCAAGTTACTATCGTGAATTCCGTCAGAAAAGCCTTAGCATTATTAAAAAAGCAATCCGTAGATTTAATTATCGCGGAATTTATTTACAGTCCTCAATATGGGACGAGAATTAGTAATATTGACAGCTTATTCGCCCAACTGCAAAGCAAACACCCACAAACTCGGCTGATCTTGTTTGCCGATAAAGACTATCAACATCATTTAAAGCAATTTCAGCCACAATATCAAATCACTGCCATTTTGACTTACCCAATTCCCCCCCATCAACTGCAAGCATTACTATGAAAGGAAACAATAATGAGCTTAGTTTTATTTGATTTAGATAATACTTTACTGAGTGATGATAGTGATCACTTATGGGGAGAATTTCTAGTCGAACAAAACTTAGTGGACAAGGCGTATTATCAACAACAAAACGATTTATTTTATCAACAATATCAACAAGGCACTTTAGATATTTATGAATTTTTAGCCTTTATGTTGACCCCACTAAGCCAATATCCCATGGCACAATTACTGGAACTAAGACAACCATTTATTCGACAAAAAATTATCCCTGTCATGTTACCCAAAGCCAAAGCATTAATTGCCCAACATAAACAACAGCAAGATACGTTGGTCATTATCACGGCTACCAATCAATTTATTACTCAACCTATTGCCGAATTATTTGGTGTTCCAAACTTAATTGCGACCCAAGCTGAAATTAAAGATAATCAATATACGGGCAAAATCGCAGGAACCCCATGTTTTCAAGCAGGCAAAGTAAGCCGATTACAACAATGGTTGCAACAATCCAAATATAATCTGGACAATAGTACTTTCTATAGTGATTCCTATAACGATAAACCTTTATTAGAACTCGTTACCCACCCCATTGCGGTTGATCCTGATCAAAAACTACAAGATTATGCAAAAAAACAAGGATGGAAAATCATAAGTTTACGCTAACGCGAGGCGAGGAAAAACCTTAAGGCTTTTAAATCAAAAAATATTCGCTATAATGTCTCATAAATGCCAACTGGGAGCGAATTTTTGGCATGAAGCAACTGAACTTACTTTCAACTAACTTAAAGAAATCACTCAAAGGATAGTAACGTGCAAGATAAACGTGATGTAAAAATTGTTCAAGGTATTCTCGTATTTATTATTTTCTCGGCAATACTGTTATGGTTTATGCCAACAATTAACCCAAGCCCCAAAATAACTGAGTTATTTAATGGATTACTTATTGGTGCGGCAGCACTCTGTGTATTATGGATATTTAATGCCCTAGGCTGGTTGCGTATTAGTGATGTTGAAGTTGCCTATGCGGTAGTTGGCACAGTGATTGTTGCCAGCATTGCCCTATGGCAAATCCCGACGGTTAATCAACAAAGTGAGCCACTGGAAGAGAGTTTAAGCAATCGCATTCAACCCATTGGTAAAGTAAATCTTGCCCAATCCACCACGATTACTACTGCGAAAGCGGTTGAAAAAGAAACCCGTAGTGGTGATATCATTTATAATAAACATTGTAAAATGTGTCATGCTTCCGGTGCCGCAGGTGCGCCTAAATTTGGTGTTGTGGCAGATTGGCAACCCAGAATTGGGAAAGGTGTGGCGGGTTTGGTGAAAACAGCGACGTCAGGCAAAGGTGCGATGCCACCTAAAGGTATGTGTATGGATTGTTCTGCTGAAGAAATTCAAGCAACAATTGAATATATGATAAAAGATATTCCAATGCCAACGACAGAAACGGAAGCCGATGCAAAAACAGTTGAAGCAGAAACGAAAGTTGAAGTCAAACAAGCTGAAACTAAGCAAGAAACAGTAAAAGCGACGGTTGAAACAGAAGCAAACGCGGAAGTCAAAAAACAAGCTGAAAACAAACAAGAAAAAGCAGAATCCGAAGAATCTGTTGTTAAAACTGATGCTAAAAAAGCGGATACAAAAGTTGAAGTTGAACAAACTGACACCAAGCAAGCAAAAGTACAAGCCACTGTTGAATCGGATTCTAAAAAAGTAGAAACGGCTGTTGAAACTGATACCAAACAAGAAAAAGTAGATGTAGAATCAGATACCAAACAAACTGAAGTAACACAAACCGACACAAAAAAAACACTATAACCAAGCAAACTACCCCTACTACCCCTACCAACAACAATACCGACAACCAAACCAATACCCAAACCAGTATCCATACTACCCCTATCCAAATCAAAGGTGAAAGTGAAGCCGAAGTGAAACAAGCGGAAACCGACACCGACGCTAAGATTGACGTCGAATCAAAACAAGCCGAAACCGACACCGACGCTAAGATTGACGTTGACGCAAAACAAGCCGAAACCAATACCAACGCTGAGATTGACGTCGAATCAAAAC
>JALWTS010000009.1 GCA_027077805.1 Gammaproteobacteria bacterium | reverse complement strand
ATTGTTATTTTATTATTCATATTTGTCTTGTCTGTTGTAAAAATCGAAACACATTATACCTTTTATTACCCAAATCCATAAAAAAATGTCGCAATTGCTTAGTTAAATATTAACACAAGCTAAATTTAATGCGTATTTAAAATTTTAATCTTTATTCAGTGCCGTATTAGCATTACAAAATTTTACAAATTATTAACTCTTTATTAACAAAAATTATATGTTCCACTGTTTATAATTCTTCTCCAAGGATGATGTACTATCCTTATCTGACCAATTTATGTTTTTAGAATTGGATAATAATAAAACGTTAACTTTAGAGAGAAATTATGATAAAAAGAATATTATCAGTTGCAATTGCTGGACAGCTTGCAACTTTAGGACTTTACTCCACTTCAGCCCAAGCCGCTGTAAAAATCAACCCACAAGGGATTGGACAAGTATTAATCTATCCGTACTATACGGTAAATAATGACATAAACACTTTGATTTCTGTTGTCAATACGACTGATAAGGTCAAAGCGACTAACATCAGATTTTATGAGGGTAAAAACAATCGTGACACCTTAAATTTTCATATTTACCTTGCTCCTTATGATGTATGGACGGCAGCTTTAGTTGCCACACCTTCAACAATTTCTTCTTATGAAGGACAGCCATCGGCTAAACTCTTGACGAATGATAATACTTGTACAGTACCTCAAAACATTAGTGAGATTGAATTTAGACCTTACGGTTACAGAGGTGGCGATGGATATGATGATGATCCAATTGATGGAAACATGTCACGTGTTACTGAAGGACACATTCAAGTCTTTGAAATGGGGAATGTTGAAGGGGACTTTGCTCAATATGCCATTTTTTCAGGCAATTCACCTAATAATTGTTTTGATTTAGAAAGATTATGGTTTAATAACGGAAGTTGGGTAACCAACCCAAATGAAGGTTTAACCTCTTCAAATGGCATCGGTGGCTTATATGGTTCAGCATCATTAATTGATGTTACTGGTGGTTTTGATGTTTCGTATAATGCTACAGCAATTCAAGGCTATTCAACAGTTTTACAGCATGCCGAACCTGGAACTATTTTACCTCATCTTAATTCAGGCAATAGTTTGGAAAGCATAGTATCAACAGGCACAGGTTATAAAAATATTACTTGGGATAAACCTTTCAAGGCAATCAGTGCGGTCCTATCTGCTAATGAAATATATGGCGATTTTGTCAATAGCACGAGTATCGGAGCTAATACCGAATGGGTCATAACTTTCCCTACCAAACAATTTTATGTTGATCCTTTATTTGCACCGAGCACAACACCTATTGCTCCTTTTAGTGAAACAATAAACGAAAATGGTTCTTGTGAATCTGCACAAATTGCGTTATACAATAGAGAAACAGAAAATGATATGACACAGACGAAAGTTGATTTATGTTGGGGTGTTAATACGATTGAGTATTTACAACAAACAAACAGTAATGATTCTGCCATTTTTGCCTCTAAAAATGTTAGTAAAATAGTTTCTAGTTATGATACTGGCTGGACAAAATTAATATTCAATCAAACAGCTGCTTCCGAAGGTTCTACTCTAACTGGTTTGCCTGTAACAGGATTTGCTATTCAACGTTATGTTAATGCAAATTTATCAGGTGGTGTTTTAGCTAATTATGGTGGATTATTTCCTTTCGTTTCTAAACAGAATATTGAATAATTAACAAACTCTTCATTTCATAGACCCAAATCTCGATATGGTATTGTCATTTCTGTATCGAGATTTGAGTTGCTCTTCGGTTTGAAAATATCCAGAAGTTTCCTTAAGTAACGACATTTTATAATATACAGATAACCGAAAAACATTTAGTCAATAAGATGTTTTTCGGTATGCTTTTAAAAATAAATAACTTTTTAGCTGAATATCGCCTATAATTCCTTCCTTTTTTTACTATCAACAAATCATGCTCAATCCACAACAACAATCGGCGGTCA
>JALWTS010000008.1:1853-2095 GCA_027077805.1 Gammaproteobacteria bacterium | reverse complement strand
AATAGAAAGAGTTGGCAAGGCTAGAGGTATTAGCCGCGCAGCGGGCTAAATTTGAAACAAAGGAATCCGCCAGTTTACAGAGTAAGAAGGGAATCCATTATTTTGCTAATCAAACGATAGTCAGGTTTAAAAAGTAAATAACCGCCTCCGGCGAGTACAAGTGCTCTAGCCTGAGATATTTGAAAAATATAAATGATTAAATCAGCTCAATATTTACAAGCCAGTTTAAACTGGGTTAGAGT
>JALWTS010000008.1:0-1843 GCA_027077805.1 Gammaproteobacteria bacterium | reverse complement strand
TAAAACTTGAAAGTCAGATTTTAAATAATGCCAGTTAAAATCGGTACAGTCATGCAAGTGTTGAGTTTATGGCTAATCTGATTGCCAACAAAAAGTTTAAGCCGACCCCCAAAGCTGCGCGCCTTTTGTGGGAAAAGCATCCACAAAAGTCACCCAGCTTCGGGGTCGGCTTAACTCGGCGTTAGGGCTTAAATATAAATCAATTATGAACCAAAATTATAAAACATATATCGCTTTAGTCACACCTTATAGTATTACCGTATCAACACTATTCCTATTTGGTTACTGGAGTGAATTTGATGTAAATATATTTGAATATATAAATATTTCTGAAATTTTAAAAATATCAATATACCAACTTGCTCGCTACGGTTCATTTGTAATTTTAGGCGCTGTATTGACATCAGTTTTTTTAACGCCTGTCTTTGAACGTATCCTCCCAGCAGGTGAAGGCTCCGATTTGCCTGAGGCAAAATTTATAAAAAAATACTGGAAAATATTTGCATTAGCTATTGTTGCTTATGCTTTATACACAGCATTATTTACCAATCATCCTGCAAAATGGCTTCTTGCGGCCATGATTATATTCCCATTAGTATTTGCGTTGGTTTCGAATAGTCATTTTTTATCAAATGAAATTACAAGCCCTACTATAAGGGCGGCAATACTTAACCCTGCTATAATGATATTAATATTTTCTTATGGCTGGGGAAGTGTTGAAGCTCAGAGTCATAAATCAAAAGAAAACACTGTAATTATTAATGATAAAGCAGTTAATTTATTATATATAGGCCGTACAGGAGGGCATGTGTTTTTTTGGAATAAGGACAACAAAACAACACAAATAATGGTAAGCAATGATGTTAAAACAATGGCTTACCATGTAGAGCCAAAAAAAATCATACTTGATAGCTTGCTAAAACACTCTAATGAGTCCAAGCCCTAACAATGCGTTTCACCAGACCCAAAAAGTTACGCGCCTTTTGTGGCGCTTCGCTATAATGCCACAAAAGCCACGCAACTTTTCGGTCTGGTGAACTAGGCGTTAGGCTAGTGAACCAGCCACTAGTTTGGCTCAAGTAAAGCTGGTTAAATTAGAGGGATAAATATGAAAAAAATAATTATAGCCACATTTATAGCAGCCCCAATAGCATTTCAAGTTAATGCTGGTGAGCTTAACTATAATTTCTTACAAGCAACCTATGTGTCATCGGACACAAATATATCAGGAGTAAATGTTGATGGAAATGGGTTTGCAGTCTCTTTATCAAAAGAGATTAGCCCTAATATTGCCTTTGTTGGCGGCATAGATAATCAGTCCTTTGACTTTGGTATTGATACAAATAGTTTTTCATTTGGTGTAAATTATCATTCTCCAATAAATGAAAAGTCAGATTTTATAATTGGATTTAATGTATTAAATGCAGAAGTATCAGTGGATGGGTTTGGAAGCGAAGATGATACAGGCAATATCATCAGTATTGGTATGAGAAATAATTTACAAAATAATATGGAGTTCTCATGGGCTTTTCAAAGGACGGATATATTTGATGATTCATCAACTTCATTTTCGCTGGGTATTCTGATAGGCCTAGAAAATAATTTTCAAGTAGGCTTTGGCTATTCAAGTGGTGATGATACAGACTCTATTGGTTTTTTTGGTAGAGCGAATTTTTAAAAAAGCCTAACAATACGTTTAAGCCGACCCCCAAAGCTGCGCGCCTTTTGTGGCGCTGCGCATATTGCCACAAAAGGCGCGCATCTTCGGGGTCGGCTTAACTCTGCGTTAGTGCAAGAATCCAGTAGGAAAAATATCGCAGGTTTGTGAAATATTTTTGTTCCG
>JALWTS010000007.1:1731-2111 GCA_027077805.1 Gammaproteobacteria bacterium | reverse complement strand
CACATGGTACAACTGGAACAAGGTTCACAATGCACATTACTATTGATATTGAAGCGGCTACTCCGCTGTTTACTCAGCTGATAGAGCAAATAAAAAAGGCAGTCAGTCATGGGGATATACTCCCTGGAGCACCATTGCCTTCTATTAGACAATTGGCCAATGATTTAGAAATCAACAATAAGACGGTAGCTAAAGCTTACAGTTTATTGGAAAGAGATTCAGTTATTCAGTCCAAAGGTTATCGTGGCAGTTTTATCCATCCAGATGCCATTGCCAATAGCACGGTAGATTTAAACCAGTGGGTAGAAAGCAAATTAAGCAAATTAATCGCCGAGTTCAAACAAGCAGGCGTCACCGATTCAGAAATCCGCATTGCCTTT
>JALWTS010000007.1:0-1721 GCA_027077805.1 Gammaproteobacteria bacterium | reverse complement strand
ACATGATAGATCCACATAACTTTTATTTTTACCTAATATTTCTTAGCCAAATATTATTGGCATCATGGTTTATTCCCAACAAAATATTATTGAGAATGAAAACAGTGATGGAAACTTATCCACCTGAAGAATACCCAAAACTCTACTCTGGAACCATTGATCACTACAATAAAACTCAACACAAATACAAATTACTAAACAGCATCATGTTAACGGTTGGTTTTTCATTTATGTCTGCCATTGTCATGTGGGATTATATGTCCACAGGCCAAATTTCAGAAATGATTCCTTGGCTTTACTTTATGTTACAAATGGTTCCTTTACTGTGGTTAGAGGTGAAAGAATGTAAGTATTTTAGGGCTATGCGCAACAACAATTCCTCGACTACTAAAACGGCTGTCATGACACCGCGTAAATTATTAGATTTCATATCTTTTAAATTATTGGTAAGCACTATAGCTCTCATGGTGATGGCTTTTATATTAGTACTGGTAAAATATGGATTCAGCGGCAAATCTTTTGAAAATATAATTATCATACTTGCAACTAATTTATTTTTTGCAGGGGTTATTTATTGGCATATTTATGGCAAAAAGCAAGATCCTTATCAAGCATCAGAGGACAGGATAAAGCAAATTAAAGTTACGGTTCACTCTATGGTCTATGTCAGTATTGGTGTCAGTATATTTTTAGGCGTACACATGTTGATTAAAATCTATGATATATCCTATATAAAACCCAGTGTTATGAGTATTTATTGCCAACTTATTCTATGGGCAAGTGTCGGTAATCGACTTAAACAACTTAAACTTGAGAATATAGACTTTAGTGTTTACAAAGAACAAGCAGAAATTAACACCGCAGGAGTGATCAAATGAAGAATAAAATGAAAAAAAATTACAAACTTTTAAATGTAATAGTCGCAGTGATTTTTGCAATACTAATAATGACTATTGGATATGTTATGAGAGGCAATGAAGACAAATTTACTGTTATTATGTTGCTTATTTCCCTTTGGTTTGTCCCGTATAATTATTTGAATAAAAAATCAAAGGCAAATTTATGTAAATAACCTTAAAACCTCAGAAATGTTATTGAGTGTTTGATAACTGTCATTATTCACTTGAGATTCATTCACCTCTTCATGTTGCCAAGTGGTGTGAAAGGGCACATGCACGGCATTGGCGCCTATTTCAATCAGTGGCAATATATCAGATTTTAATGAGTTGCCAATCATCAGGAATTGTTCGGGTGGAATATCAAGATGGCTCAGTAATGTACGATAATTGCTTTCTTTTTTATCGCTCATGACTTCAATATGATGGAAGTATTGATTTAAGCCAGATTTTTCTAATTTACGTTCTTGATCCAACAAGTCTCCTTTGGTTGCCATGATTAAGCGGTGGGATTTTGATAAAGTTTTCAGTACATCTTCAACACCATCAAGCAGTTCAACGGGTTTATTGAGCATGTTCTTGCCAAGGTCAATAATTGCTTGCATGGTTTTTATGCTGACTTGCCCATTGGATAGTTTTATCGCGGCTTCAATCATAGACAATACAAAGCCTTTAATGCCATAACCATAAATCGGTAGATTATCTATTTCAATTTTAAACAACTCTTGGTCAATTTGATTGATGGTTTCATAAGGTTGCATTAATCGCCCGAATTCAAGTTCCGCTTCCCGAAAATAGGTTTCATTCACCCATAAGGTATCATCT
>JALWTS010000006.1 GCA_027077805.1 Gammaproteobacteria bacterium | reverse complement strand
GGAATAGGCATAAGTAACTCTTTGTTGACGGGACCACAAAGGGAAGAGATTATTACTCAATTCCCTCCTGAAAACCAAAGCAATGGGGAGTTAATTAAGTTGGCTTTTGAAAAAAATATTAGTGGTTTGTTTAGCAGTTATTAGAGTATTTTCTCCTCAGAAAAACAACTTGTCGTGATTGTATGCCTATAGATACCAGTTCTAAACGAGTTCGTTCAAATGTTGTAGCCACGGTATTTCAGGTCTTGGTCAGTGGCATTGTTTTCTTTGTTTTATATCGCTATTTATATGATCGTTTAGGTATTGAATTGATAGGTGTTTGGTCACTAGTGATTGCCACAACATCAGTTTCTCGAATTGGGGAGTTAGGACTGTCTGCAGGCGTTGTTAAATATGTTGCTCAGGCATTGGGACAAGGTAATGAAGATAGGGCTTCAGATATTGTTCAAACAATCGCTCTAACATTGGCTGTGTTTATGGGTTTTCTGCTTGTTGTGACATATCCTTTATTTATTATTGGGTTAGAGTATTTATTGCCCACACATGGGATACCTGTAGCGCTTGAAATATTACCATATGCATTGTGCTCACTTTGGTTGATGGTGATTATAAGTGTGTTCAGTGGTGGGCTAGATGGTTGTATGCACATGGATTTGCGCAGCTTTATTATGATGGGTTCTCACCTCTTGTATTTAGGTTTGGCATTATGGTTGGTTCCAATATATGGTTTGGAAGGTGTGGCGATGGCTCAGCTTATCCAATCCATAAGTTTGCTTATTGTATTGTGGTATAGTCTAAAATTTTATCTTATAAGATTGCCATTTATGCCACTTTATTGGCGCTTTTCAATACTGAAAGATATGTTTCAATATGGTGTGAATTTTCAAATCATTTCGATTATGAATATGTTGTTTGACCCTATGGTTAAGGTTATGATGAGTAAGTTTGGGGGGCTTGAAACATTGGGTTATTATGAAATGGCAAGTAGGCTAGTTGCTCAAGGAAGGGCTTTAATTGTAGAAGGAAAGATAGTAATGGTGCCTGCAATGGCCTCAATAAATAAAAATACGGAGGGCAAAGCGAAGTTGCTGTTTATTAAAAGTTATGAGATTAACTTTTTTGTTTCTTTGGTTGGCTTTACATTGTTAGCAGTTTGCGTGCCATCGGTTTCCATTCTATGGATTGGTCACTATGAAGAAACATTTGTTAAGTATGCTGTGTTGTTAAGTTTTGGCTGGTTTATTAATACACTAATTGGTCCTGCTTATTTCTCAAACTTGGGCTTAGGCGTACTTCGAGACAATTTATTATGTCATATAACAATGACGACAGTGTTTTTGTTAACAGTCCCTTTGTTTGGAGTGTTTTATTTAGGGGACGGTGTGGTAATTAGTATGATTTTCGCAATCGTAACTGGGAGTGTTTTGTTTTTATGGTTGTATTTGTATAAATATGAGTTGCTTGGGGAGATAGCAATAGTTTCAGGCCGTTTCATGTTGTTGCTAGTAGGTGCATTTACACTTATAATGATATCTAATACTGCGCTATATTGGATGTATTCAAACACAATAATTTTTTCTATTAGTTTTTTCTGTAGTATAGCTTTTTCACTATTTTGTTGGAATCACCCTGTTAGACGTATTTTGACCTCAAAAATACAGGAGGGTATAGACAAGTGAGACTTTTTGATAAACTATTTGGAGTAAGTTGCTTAATTACTCATAAATTGAAGCGGTATTGTTATGCTAAAAGACTAGGGGTATCAAATTTAGATGTGTATTTTCCCATTTATATCAGTAATTTTGACAACTTGAGAATTGGTGATAAATGTGCAATTGCTTCATTTGTAAATATCAATTCAGGCGCTCTAGTTACTATTGGTGATAATACAATTATAGCAGCACATGTTCAAATTACTACTTCAACGCATAACTATTTAAAAGTTCCATACAGATCAGAAAGAAATGATAAGCCGATTATTATTGGTAATAATGTATGGATTGGTAGTGCTGCTATTATTATGCCAGGTGTTACCATCGGTGATAATGCTGTAATTGGTGCGGGTAGTCTTGTGAATAAAGATGTGTTAGAAAATACATTGGTATATGGGGTGCCAGCAAAACTTATTAAAATATTGGAGCATTAATTGTACGTTGATAACAGTTTTAGATGGCATGGTTGCCCTTTATGTAATTCTGATGAAATACATGTTATGGGGGGAATTGATT
>JALWTS010000005.1 GCA_027077805.1 Gammaproteobacteria bacterium | reverse complement strand
GTATCCCCCCTAACCCCAGGGTCTGTTTCAGTAATTTTTAATACCACAAAATTTGGTGCCGCAACAGATAAAGGTTCGCTATTCCATAAGGTAACCGTGCAAATTTCTTGTCCCTTTAACCATTTGCCTGCTTCTGCCATTGCGGTTTTGCCAGCGCTAACTTGTTCAAAGGTTTCTTGATTCATAAAATGCCATAGTTCTCCATCGTTATATAGATATTGCATTTCAATTTCCATCACATCCGCCGCTTCAACGGATTCCCCCGATTTAAACGTACGTTCAATCACTCGATTCGTTTTCAAATTTCGGATTTTAACTCGATTAAATGCCTGTCCCTTACCAGGTTTCACAAATTCATTTTCAACAATGGTATAAGGATCACCATCTAAAATAATTTTTAACCCACCTTTAAACTCATTGGTACTATAATTCGCCATATCAAACTCCTGTATAAAATAATTCAATTCCAGTGCGTGCCATAGTACAATGTTTACTCAGCAATTTAAAGATCACAATCATAATGTCAACACAATCCTCATCAAATTGGCAAACTGTTTTAGCCCAAGCCATTACTGATCCTCAAACGCTATTAGATTACCTACAACTTGACCCAAGATTATTCGATCTCACCGCTCATCAACAATTTTCATTAAAATTACCTTTCAGTTATCTTAAGCGTATTGAAAAAGGGAATCCCAATGATCCCTTATTATTACAAGTTTTACCTTTAATCCAAGAAAATCAAAAGGTTAAAGATTTTATTCCTGACCCTGTTGGCGATTTAATGGCATTAAAAACCACAGGAGTACTTCACAAATACCAACATCGGCTGTTAATTATTAGCACTCCTGCCTGTGCAATTCATTGCCGTTATTGCTTTAGACGTCATTTCCCTTATCAACAAAGCCATGCCAGCAAAAACCAGTGGCAAGCAACAACTGACTATATTCAACAACACACAGAAATTGAAGAAGTTATTTTAAGTGGTGGCGATCCATTGGTTTTAAGTGATGACAAGCTGGCCAGTTTATTACAACCATTGGAAAAAATTCCACATCTGCAACGCATTCGGATTCATACGAGACTACCGATAGTGCTACCACAACGCATTACCCTAGCACTATGTCAGCTATTACAAAAATTAACGTTACCCGTTGTTATGGTTATTCATAGCAACCATGCCAATGAAATCGATCATGACGTCATACAAGCCTGCTTAATGTTGCATCAACACCAAATTTTATTACTAAATCAAGCCGTATTATTAAAAAACATTAATAACACGATAGAAGCCCAAGTTAATCTAAGCCATGCCTTAATTCAAGCTAATGTCTTGCCTTATTATTTACATTTATTAGATAAAGTACAAGGGGCAAGTCATTTTGATATTGATGAACAACAAGCCATTGCTTTACATCAACAAATGCAAAAACGGTTATCAGGCTATTTAGTCCCACGTTTAGTACGAGAAACCAAAGGCAAAGCAGCCAAAGAATTAATCATCAAGCAAGGTTAAAAAACTCAAAACCACCTAAGGCATAGAAAATAAAACCCAAGAAAGCAACGAGTATCACACTTAATACGAATGAACTAACGCTGGTCCCCCCTGTATTTCTTAAATCTAAAACTAACTGTGCGACCCCTGCATTCGCGTTTTTCTTCTCTAATTCCTCGATTTTACCCTTAGCATAGTTAAAATAAAGATAATAGGCGGTCAACCCCCAAACAATATTAGAAATAATAGGGAATAAGATAGAGGAGATTAATGCCCAAAAAGATAAACGGTAGAGTTTTCGATAAACACACCAAAAAAATGGAAAAAAGAAAGCGGACCAATGCCACGTTAAAGTAAAGTATTCAAGCCCATCTTCTTCAAATTTAGCAAAATTTTTAGTGTAAGTATAAATATTTTTTACTGTAAAAACGGCCAACTTCTGCATGAAACCTTGTTCAGATTCAACATAGCTTACTAACAATGCTTGAAACGCCTCTTCTTTTAAATCAAGTTTTTGTTTCGCGTTATCTTGCTTGTCTTGATTACCTTTCTTTTTCTTGGACGCTTGATCAACCATCGTCATTTGCAAAGGTTTGTCCATAAGCGCTGCTTCTTGTTGAGGATTAGACGGTTCGTTTTCCTTTGTCTCAGACGACTGAGTAACAGATTTTTTGTGCTTGCGTCTTGCTTTAGATTGAGACTTATCCTTTGACCATAGTTTGGAAATACGATTTAAAACACCACTACCACTACTACTACCACCGCCTTTTACTTCTTCTTGTTCGTCAATGATTTCCATGACAAACTGATCATCCATTCCATCCTCGCTTAACTGTTTTGAACTATTACTACTAGCAGAATCCGCCATGTCTTCCGATACATCGGCTGTATCTGTCTTGTCCTCTGACTTAGACTTCAAACGTTTTTTGGCTCGAACAGCTTTTTTAGATTCCTTTGACGATTTATCTGCTGACTGTTTTTCTCTTGATGGTTGTGCGTGTTCTTCCGCTTCTTCAAGCGCTTCATACTTTAAAAAAAATTTTTCAGAATCTGCGGTTTCTTTTCTTTTACGAAACAAGCCCTCTTGATTTGCTTTCGTGATTTCGCTTGCGACATCGCCACCTGACAACTCATTTAACAAACGTTTGATCTTAGCCAAAAATGTTTCATTTTTAGCTGGCACTTGAACGTCAAGTTTCGCCATAGATTTAGGCTTAGATGGCTGAATTTTGGGCAAATATTTTTCAAAAACAATGCCACATTTTTCGCATTTTTCGTAATAAATTTGTTCAAAACCACAACTTGGACAAACCACCTTGCCTTTGGATTTTGGTTTATTGCGATGTGGTTCTTTCTTTATGACTTCCACTTCAGTTAAGGTCAAATTAGATTGTAATAATTTTTCAACTCGTTGTTTTTCCTCATCCGATGATTGTTTTCGTTTACTTTGCGATTGTGATTCAGCGGGGGCATCACCTAGCTTTAATTGACTGGCTGCTGATAATAGGGCTTCGAGTTCCGCACTTGCAGGTTCAATATCCTTGGTTTTAGCATTAGGCTTAGTTTTTGTTTTATCAAATGGCGGATCCGTTTCAGTTTGACCATCATCGAGTTGCAGTTTATCCGCAGAGGCTAATAACTGTTCTAATGAATCACCGGACAAAGGATTTTGTTTATCGCTTCTTGCCATTATTACTACTCATTTTAACTAATTGTGCGATATTATGCGTTCAGATACATCTTCTTGATAATCTTTTGCAACTTCTAACCAAGCATTAATTTCCTGATTTTTTGACTCTCTTACAGCGGTTTCTAGTGAGTGTATTGCTTGTCTAAAATTGATCTGTGCTCTGGATAATACCATTGGATCCGTTAAACTTTGTTCCCAAACCACCATGGCTTTAATTAACCAAGACACACCATATTTATAATCCTTACTAATATCAATCATTGCTTCATTTTCCGTGGACGCCGACTTAGTTTGGTGAATATGATTGAAAAGTGTTTTAATGTCAGTGGTATGACGGTTACTATTTTCCACATTTGTTTGATGATGAACCCAATCGGTTAAACTTTGAAACTGAGAAGTTTTAGCCTCAGTAGTAGTAACGGCAGTCATAGGCGATTCCTGTTTTTGCTCTAAAGTTTGATATAATTCTCGTAATTTTTTCAACAAACTTTTATGTTTTTTGGATAAAGCAATGGTATTCCGACCAAACTTTTTTAACTCAAACGAATTATCAGGCAGTTCTTGCTTCACCAATGGGCTCTGTTGTAGTTTTTTTACTCTCAAATATTCCGTTTTCAAATTGCCAACCGAGCCAAGTGTGAGACTAATTTTCCATTCATCTTGCCCCCACCACAAGGGGTCACGTCCAAATTCATAACTATAATGACACACTAGCAATATAAACATTAATAATAATATGCTTACCATTATCAAAAGCAATCGTAATAGAGATGACAATCTTCTACCCTTTATTTATTCCTTTATTTAATAAAGTTAGCAAAAATCTGGCAATTATAAAAAATAAATTTATCCCATTACTTTTTACTGGTATCAGTAAATTTACCATACTGCATCAAACGCTGATAACGTTGTTTCAGTAACTCCTCAATACCTAGACGTTGTAATACTTCCAAATGTTCTAATACAATTTGTTTCATTTTATCTGAAATCGCATTTAAATCTCGATGAGCCCCTCCTAGGGGTTCCTCAATAATATCATCAATCAATGCTAATTCTTTCAAACGATCAGACGTAATTCCTAAAGCATCAGCCGCTGTGTCTGCTTTATCGGCACTTTTCCATAAAATGGATGCACAACCCTCAGGGGAAATCACGGAATAGGTACTGTATTGCAACATAAAGATTCTATCGCCAACCCCAATCGCTAAGGCACCACCCGATCCACCTTCGCCAATCACTATACAAATAATAGGCACTTTAAGTTTTGCCATTTCAAATAAATTACGCGCAATGGCTTCACTTTGACCCCGCTCTTCAGCATCAACACCCGGATAAGCCCCAGGGGTGTCAATTAAAGTCACAATAGGTAAGGAAAATCGTTCGGCTAAATGCATTAATCGCAATGCCTTACGATACCCTTCAGGACGTGGCATGCCAAAATTACGATACTGACGATCTTTGGTATCTCGACCTTTTTGATGACCAATAATCATCATAGGCTGGTCATCTAAACGTGCGATGCCACCGACAATAGCTGGATCATTAGCAAACGCTCTATCCCCCTTTAACTCACAAAAATCCGTAAAAATTTGCTTAATATAGTCCAAACTATAAGGGCGATCAGGATGGCGTGATAACTGGGTAATTTGCCAAGGGGTTAAGGAAGCAAAAATGGTCTTTTTTAATTGTTCGACTTCTTGTTCTAATTTCGCAATAGCATCCTTAATATCGATTTCATTATCATTGCCAACTAAACGTAATTCTTCAATTTTCGCTTCCAGTTCTGCAATGGGTTGTTCAAATTCTAAAAAATTCATATCATTACCTCGATCATCACTTCAATGTGATTTTGTGATTTTTTAATTCTTTTTATATAACAAGGATACATTTTCTAACCTTCCACCTAATAAATGCTGTAATTGTTGTAATAATTCATCACTAGGCGTGATTCGCCATCCGTTTCCCAACACAATATCCGCACTGGCTTGCTGATTTTGGTAATGGATGACAATAGGACATTGCCCTTGAGTATAAGAGCTTAATAAATCTTTAAGTTTCTGTACCCATCCATCTTGGATTTGTTGATAATTTACTTTAAGATCTAATTGATGGGCAAAATATTCTCTTGCTTGCACCAATGTAAAAATTTTTTTCACAGTCAGTCGATTACACTCCTTATAATCGTCAAAACCAAACCAAGCATTTACCACTATAATAGTATCTTTTTTCAAAATTGGCTTATATTGTTCATATTCATTACTCATGACACTGACTTCAATACGAGCGGTTTTATCGTCTAACTTACAATTCGCAAACTTTTTACCTTGCTTAGTGATTTTAACATTGATATTTGTCAGCAATCCTGCCACTAAAACTGGCTGTCGCTCAACTTTTTCTGTTGTTAATACCAAATCAACAATGTTATGGCTAGTCAATTGTTGCAATTCTTGTTGATATTGATCAATAGGATGACCACTTAAATATAAACCTAAGGTTTCTCGCTCTGCCAATAATCTTACTGGCTCATCCCATTCCTGAATTTCAACGACTTTCTCTTGAATCATGCTTGGTACGACATCGCTTGCTAAACCAAACAAATCTTGTTGTCCAATCGCCAGTGATTTTTTACATTGATCGGCCATTTTCAACGCTAAGGGTAATTGTTTCGTTAAACTCGCCCGATTTTTACCTAAATCATCCATAGCACCAGCACGAATCAACGCTTCTAAGACTCGTTTATTGGTTTTTTGCAAATCCACTCGCTGACAAAAATCAAACAAGTCTTGATAAACCCCATGACGTTGACGTTCGTCTAAAATGGCAGATAGTGCCGCCTCACCTACCCCTTTAATCGCCCCTAAACCATAAATAATTTGCTGTTTAGATGCCACAGTAAACTTATAATCAGAATAATTAATATTAGGGGGCAAAATATCAATGTTTAACTGGAAACATTCTTCAATAAATACCACGACTTTATCAATATTATCCATATCCACTGATAATACCGCTGCCATAAATGCAGCGGGGTAATGGGCTTTTAACCAAGCGGTTTGATAAGCGATTAGTGCGTAAGCGGCACTATGTGAATTTGAACAACATAAACCTGAAGCCAATAAAAAATTATGTTCGTCGTGATCTACCTCCAAATCGTAACCTTGATGCCATCCCACGAAACTGATTCGCACCACTCTCCGAAGCACCATATTCCTTGCCAATTTCCATCGTTGATCATAAGTTGCACTTTCGCCAACCCTTCTTCGGGATGAGCATGAATACCTCATTTGGTACGCGGAACCTCCCCACACTTGCTCACCCATTTGTATAATTTTCCAGAGGGGCTGCTGTCCATATTTTGTAAACCATTTGTGATCCAATGTGCATCGTTCGATTGTTCCGTCATCAAATATTACCTCCCATAACGGTACGTTACCATGATCATGTAAAGCAACAACTGTAGAAGTACAATAACTTCCATCAGGTGATAAACTCACAACTTCGTCACCTACATGACAATCCTCTAATGATTTAATTCCGTTAAGTGTATAGACTTTGGTATTTCTGTCCAGTGTTTTGTTAAAACCATACCCCGCAAATTTCTCCATTAAATCAAAGATATAGCTTGCCACCTCCGCGTTTACTTGTCGCTCCGTTGCCCCCTTGATAAAAATATCCCGTTGTTTCGCCATTTCTTCAGGCTTTTTCTTACCCATAGCACGACGTAATAAATCTGCCCCACCTAAAGTATAACCAGCTAATTCTCGGGCAATTTGCATCACTTGTTCTTGATACAAAATAATCCCATAAGTCGGTTTAAGAATAGGTTCTAAAGCAGGATGGGCATATTGAATTTCAGCCCCATGTTTACGGGCGATAAAATCATCGACCATCCCCGATTGCAATGGCCCTGGACGAAACAAAGCAACTAACGCAATAATATCTTCAAAACAATCGGGTTGCAGTCGTTTAATTAAGGCTTTCATGCCATATGATTCTAACTGAAATACCGCAGTTGTTTGGTATTGTTTGAGTAATTCAAAGGTAGGCAAATCATCTACGGCAAGATTGACAATATCAATGGTTTGACTAAATTTTTCTTGGATAATTTTCACCGCTTGATCAATCACAGTTAAGGTTTTTAAGCCCAAAAAATCGAATTTAACCAAGCCGACGGCTTCAACATCATCTTTATCAAATTGAGTGACTAATTGTGCTTCCCCTATTTCACAATAAAGTGGGGAGAAATCGGTTAATTTTGAAGGGGCAATCACGACCCCTCCCGCATGTTTGCCTACATTGCGTGGAGTACCTTCTAGGGCAATACCTAGATCAATAATAGTCTTAACATCATCGTTAGTTTGATATTCTTGGGCGAGTTCCTCACTTTGTTCCAAGGCATGACTTAAGGTAATACCAATTTCAAAAGGCACTAATTTTGCAATTTTATCGACAAAACCAAAGGGGAAGGCTAAAACTCGACCCACATCTCTCACGACCGCTTTAGCGGCCATTGTGCCATAAGTAATAATCTGTGACACATGATCCCGACCATAGCGATTAGCCACATAATCAATCACTCTATCCCGCCCTTGCATACAAAAATCAATATCAAAATCCGGCATTGAGACTCGTTCAGGATTTAAAAATCGCTCAAATAGCAATTCGTATTCAAGCGGATCTAAATCAGTAATCTGCAAAGCATATGCCACCAATGAACCCGCACCAGAACCACGTCCAGGCCCAACAGGAATACCGTGTTGTTTGGCCCATTGAATAAAATCTGCCACAATTAAAAAATACCCTGAAAATCCCATTTTGATAATCACATCTAATTCGACTTGCAGTCGTTGTTGGTACTGCTCAAAATTATGTTTAATATTATGATTTTTCTCCGCTCGTTGTTTTAGACCTTGACCAGATTGTTGTATAAAATAATCCTCAGGCGTTAATTTGTCTGGAATAGGGAAATCAGGTAGCACCGTTTTGCCTAATTCCAAACTCACTGAACAACGTTTTGCGATTTCAATCGTATTTTTTAAGGCTTGTGGAATATCGGCAAACAATTTTGCCATTTCCTTTGGGGAACGTAGATATTGTTGCTGGGTATAGTTTCTAGGTCGTTTGTTATCAGCAAGAGTATAGCCCTGATTAATACACACTCTGGCTTCATGTGCGTCAAAATCTTTTGGGCTTAAAAAACACACATGATTGGTCGCTACCACTGGGATTTGATATTGTTCTGCCAATGGTAATATTTTTTCAATATACGCCACTTCCTCTGCTTTGCCGGTACGCTGTAATTGTAAATAATAATTATTGCCAAAATGACCTTGCCATGATTGCAGTAATTCTTGAGCCTGCGTGAGCTTATCTGCTAATAGCATTTGACCAACATCTCCTTGATGTCCGCCTGATAATACAATAATACCATCGCCATGATCTAACAACCACTGACGTTTTACATAGGGCAAGGGTTGACAACGTTTGAGATAACTCATAGAAACCAGTTGCAATAAATTTTGATACCCTAATTGATTTTTTGCTAATAATACCAAACGATAGGCTTTCTCGGTGGCTTCCTCATCAACTAACAAAACATCTACGCCAAAAATAGGTTTAATACCTTGAGCAATAAAGGTTTTGTAAAATTTGACCATAGCAAACAAATTACATTGATCCGTCATTGCCACCGCAGGCATGTTTAAATCAATTAAAGTTTTTGCTAATGATTTAATTCGAACAATTCCATCTACCAAAGAATATTCAGAATGCAGATGTAAATGTATAAAAGAAGCTGACATAGGAACCTAACACAAGAATAATGGCAAGCAACAGACGTTTCTGTTTAATCAGGGATTGTAACATTTTTTGCATCAATTCGATAGTTGCAATAATGATTTAGAAATAAGGATTTAATCTCAAAACTTCGTATCCCAAGGAATCACATAAAAATCCATTAACACTGAGACTAAACGATCTTTCGCATCATAACCAAAATAAGTGGCATAAACTCGCTCACCTAATCCTGAAGAAAATAAAATCGCATTTAATTGTTGACGTCTATCGATACAAATATTTGCCCAAGAAGATTGCTGTTGTCGCATTTGTCCCACTAATTGCCACGCATAACTAGGATCAGCATGACGTTGTTTCGATAAGATATAAAATGCCCTAATATCCATAATGGAACCCACACACATATCTAATTCACTCTCCGTCATTTCTGCCACGGATTTACGTTGTTTTGGAAAGCCAGCATAAACCATTGCTTTATCCCAATAAATGGGTGCTTCTGGATGAATCATCAGTTTCGCAAATGCGACTTTTTCTTGCTGTTCTCGATGTGCCACACTTAATTTAATGGGATAACAACCAGGAGGAATAGACACAATAAAAGGCATATCATGCGTCATTTCCAAAGGATCACAAATCACCATTTCCCCAGTTGCAATACTCAAATATTGCAAATCATGCACTCGAAATAAAAATTCGCCCCATTCCATGGTATAAGAAGTATTATCTTGAAATGCCATTTGGAATAACTCGGTCCCTGACTGATCCATGATCATCCCTATTCTTATAAATCGACAGCAATTCTAAAGCCTATCGTATTATCCCTAGTACGACTTTTTGCCGATTTTCTAGCAGAAGAGCGAATATCATTAAAATTATCTTGCCAAGAGCCACCGCGTATTGTGCGACTCAAACAAAAGGGTTGCACTCTAGCCGTACCATCGTTTGGCGCGCCAATATAATTGAGAAACCAACAATCTTCAACCCATTCTGCCACATTACCTGCGGTATCAAAAATACCAAACGCATTGTCAGGATATTCCCCAACAACAGACGTTTGTGCGAAATCACTACTATCACGACATTGCTTACAATTTGCTTTTGCTTTGATTTTATCATTGCCCCACCAATAATTCGTTTCAGAACCTGCTTTCGCAATATATTCCCATTCGGCTTCCGATAACAAGCGATAATTTTCACCCGTTTGTTCCGATAACCATTTCACATACGCTTTGGCATCTTTCCAATTCACACCGACAACAGGCCAGCGATCTCGTCCCATACCAAAATCATTCGGTCTTGTCCGACCTGTTGACAGGGCAAACTTATCATACTCTTGAAAGGTAATTTCATAACGACTCACGGCAAATACTTTATCAATATTGATTCGGTGAACGGGCTGTTCAAATCGACTCCCCACCCCATTTTCATCCCCCATATCAAAGCGTCCTGCTTCAATAATAATCATTTCAGGAGCCGGCGTTCCATCTTTTAAATAATGACGAAAAATAGTTTTGGGCTGACGTTGATTAAATGCCTGCTTATCCCCTAATATATTACCTACCTTCTGACTGGACTGTTGCTTTATTTGTCTTATCGCTTTTAATATCTCAGGAATACTTTGCTCAGCGCCTTGCACAGTAACGGCAACAGGTGCTAATTTCACACTGCTTTTCGTTAAAACATCAATCACCTCAATAGTTGCCTCAGCATACTGCCCAAACCCTGTAATTGAGCCACTCACAATCACATCAAAATTATGTTGTTGTGAGAGTTGGCAAACCATTTGATTAATGTCATCGATATGTTGTTTTTTACATTGATTTGAAATAACATTCGGTCGTTTAAACGAACGAAAATATACGGTGACTGATGATTCTTGAATAAGTTTTGGTAATAACATCGTCGCAAATCGATGCCCAGCATGTTGCGAACCTAAACGTCCCAAAACCTCTAAATCGACAATGGCAATGTAAGGTTTTGCTGCCAAAGCAATCGTATTAAACAAAGTGATGAATAAAATACCCAACCCGCTTACTTTCATTGATTATTCCCCTCCAGAATAAAAACCACTATCAAACGCCATCCAACGCCTAGACCTAATCATCACTTTGTATATAGCATAAATTTTATAAAATTTCTTCTAAATCGCAAAAATAGGTCCAGCACCCCATAGGCTAGGCACATGTTAGTCCTTACAATGACATTCAGGGACTAATTGTTTCATTAATCGCAATAACTGTTGTTTTTGATTGCGTTGACAAGCCAATTGTAATTGTGTTAATTGTTCTAATAAGCCATTCCAATCAACTAAACGACTATTTGCCAACAAAATTTTTTCATGTTGCGTTTTTTGTAACGGTTCTTTTTCATGAAATAATTCTTCATAAAGTTTTTCACCCGGACGTAAGCCTGTATATTCAATTTTAATATCTTGATAAGGAATTTTACCTGCCAAACGAATCATTTGCTCGGCTAAATAGCGAATTTCAACCGCTTTACCCATGTTTAATACAAAGATTTCCCCCCCTCTCCCTAAAATACATGCCTGCATGACTAACTGACAAGCCTCAGGGATAGTCATAAAATAACGGCTAATATCTGGATGCGTAACAGTGACTGGTCCACCATAACGGATTTGTTCTTGAAAAATAGGAATCACACTCCCCGCAGAACCTAACACATTACCAAATCTTACCGTAATAAAACAAGTATTAGTCGTCTCATTTAAGTTTTGACAAAAAATTTCAGCAATACGTTTACTCATCCCCATAATATTCGCAGGATTAACGGCTTTATCAGTCGATACCATTACAAAGGCTTCACAATCGGCATCCGCAACCGCTTGTGCTAAAATTTGTGTGCCTAAAATATTATTTAACACGGCTTGTCGAATTTGACCTTCCAGCATGGGAACATGCTTATACGCCGCAGCATGAAACACCAATTGGGGTTGATATTGTCTCAATACATCATTCACCGCCACTGGATCACAAATATCCCCTAGATAAGGAATAAAGTTTAATACCGTATAATGTGTGATTAATTCTTGTTCAATTTGAAATAAATTATATTCACTTTGTTCAAAAATAATTAATTGTTTCGGTCGCATTCTCGCAATTTGTCGACATAATTCTGACCCAATCGATCCCCCCCCACCTGTGACTAGAATACATTTTTGGGTAATAATTTGTTTGATTTTGTCCCAATCTAAGGTAACAGGCTCTCTGCCCAATAAATCTTCAATGGAAACCTCTCTTAAATCATCTAAAATTGCCTGACCAGTACTTAAGTCTTCCACTCTTGGTACCGTTAAAAACGGTTTTTCAGTTTGTTCACATAAGGATACCACTCGTTGCATTTGCTCAGTATTCGCGGAGGGCAAGGCAATAATAATCAAATCAATGGCGAAAGTTTCAACCATTACCGCAATATCATCACACGAACCTAAGACAGGTACCCCATGAATTTCTCGATGATGTTTATGTAAATCATCATCAACAAAAGCAACGGGCAAATAATTTTGGCTAGAATCTCGTAAAAAATCTCTCACCAACATTTCACCCGCACTCCCCGCCCCCACAATTAACACTTGTTGCCCAATGGCATTATACAAACGATGATCTTTAAACCAGCGATAAATAAAGCGTGCCCCACCTAGTAATAACACCAACAAACCCACATACAATGGAAAGACAGCCCTAGGCACATACTGCATACGAATCATTAAAAATACAACAAACGCGGAAACAACACTGCCAATCACAGCGGCTTTAATAATTCGAAATAAATCAGGCAAGGAAGCAAATCGCCAAACGCCACGATATAAACCAAAATACCAATAAACGCCCGCTTGCAACACCATGATAATCGGCAATAAAAACAAACAAACTTGCCAAAATGCCTCAGGAATCGTTTCCAAATTGAATCGCAACCAATACGCCCCAATCCAAGCAATGGGAATCATTAAAATATCATGAACAAACGCTGCCAAACGGTTTTTTAAAAAAGAAAAATAATAACTAATCTTGTTGATGTTCAAGATAATTTACCATAATGATTAAAAGCAAATACACAATCACCCATACTATCCCCCCCCACCATTGTACATCCGCTTCAGATCGCGTTAACCACACCGCAGAAATACTGCAAGCTAACATTAAACCATATTCTGATAATACCGTGGTTTTATGCCCCCAACCCAATTGCACCAAACGTTGGTAATAATGAGAGCAATGTGGCAACCAAAACTTTTCTCCCAGGATAACACGTTTTAATAAGGTCATGGTGGCATCAATAATAAATGGTGAAAAAATTAATCCTGCGACCCATAAAGGAAACAATTTTTGCTGATGTCCCCACAAAATTAATGCCGCAATTAAAAAACCTAAGCTTGACGAACCAATATCACCCATAAAAATTTTAGCAGGTGGAAAATTAAACCCCCAAAACCCTAATACTGACGCAACAATAATCCCATTAATAATGACATATTCATTCACATTAGCTTGATAGCCTAATAATGCTAATGTGCTACAACCAATCATTGTCATTCCTGCCGCAAACCCATCCATACCATCCATAAAATTATATAAATTCAACATCCAAATCACAAAAAATAAAGTTATGATACCATCAACTATTGGCAATAATAGCCAAACACCATTGGGATATTCAATGGATTCAATACGAAAACCACTCCCCATCAACCATAAGGTTGCCACAAGATGACAACATAAGCGAATCCAAATCGGCAGTGACCAACGATCATCTGCTAAGGCAATTAAAGCAACGAATACGGTTGCTAACATTAAGTTAGGTAAAAAATTTAACGGAACAAAGTACAATATACCAATAAAACTTATTAATATTGTTACGATAATTGCAATGCCCCCTGTTCTTGGGATAGGCTGTGAATGCAATGAACGATGATTAGGATGGTCTAAAATGTTGATAATAGCATAGGGTTGTATTAAATACTTCACCAAGCTAAAACTTACTATCATTGCCAAAATAACGACAAGCAAACCCAAATTAAGTGCCATTATACATCCTATGGGCTAATGACTCGCTTGTAACCAAGATTGAAACATTAAAATATTCCATAAATCATAATGCCAATCTTGCTTACCAGAAAGATGTTGTTGCCATTTTGTTAAAATAGCATCGGGATTAAAATACCCTTGTTGTTTTAATGTTACGGGATTTAATAAATCTTCTGCCCACTCTCTTAAATCCGCACGCAACCAATAATCAATCGGCACGCCAAAGCCCATTTTCGGTCTGTCCATCAAATCTCGAGGAATATAATCATATAAAACCTCACGCAATACTCGTTTACCTGTATTTTGTTGCATTTTATATGGCAAAGGTAAGGCAGCGGCAAATTCAACGACTCTATGGTCTAATAAAGGCACTCTCGCTTCTAAACTCACCGCCATACTAGCTCTATCGACTTTGACTAAAATATCATCGGGCAAATAAGTCACCGCGTCCAAATACATCACTTGTTGCAGTAAGGCTTCCATAGCAACGGTCGCTGACTGATGAATTAATGTCTTGGGTTCCGTGGTATTTAATACAATCTGTTCGGGTTGTTCCCATTGTGAAATTAACTCAAGATATAATTGTTCACCACTTTGATAAGACAAACGTCGGGATAAATGAGCGATTTTAGTCGCCAAATCAACTTTTTGAAATTTTTTAGGTAGAATTTTTTTCGTCAGTGAAAAAACTTTCTCAAACACAATCGCAGGACATACTTTCAATAATTTGACCAAAAACTGTCGTGAACCTAATGACAATTGAGTAATTTTTTGCCAATCTTGTTGCAACCAAAAATAACGTTTATAGCCACCAAATAACTCATCGCCACCATCCCCCGATAAACTGACGGTCACCTTAGAACGGGCGAGTTTGCATACCAAAAAGGTAGGAATTTGCGAAGAATCCGCAAAAGGTTCCTTATAAATCCCCGCTAAATCTGGAATAATTTCCATGGCTTGTTTAGGCGTAACATAAAGCTCAGTATGATCCGTTTTTAAATATTTTGCCACAGCTTGAGCATGTTGGGCTTCGTTATAACGCTGTTCATAAAACCCTAAAGAAAACGTTTTCACTTTATTCATACTTTGGGCTTGCATTAAGGCAACAACTAAAGACGAATCAAAACCGCCTGATAAAAAAGCCCCTAAAGGAACATCGGCGACCATACGCAAATCTACTGCGTCCAGTAACAAGGTATTTAACTGTTGTTTTGCCTCAGTAAAACTTAAATCACACGGTGTTTGATACGCTGTTTGTGTTGACCAATAAAATTTCGCATGAGGTAAAGATTTTTGCCTTAAATTAATCTCAATAAAACTGGCAGGTGGGAGTTTGTAAATATGTTGATAAATCGAATAAGGCGTTGGGATATAACCATAACGCAAATACAACGTCAACGCTTGACGATTGATGACTGGTTTAAATTGACGATGGGCTTTCAATGCCGAAAGCTCGGAAGCAAATAAAAAATACTCTTGGTTCCAACCATAATAAACAGGCTTTTCGCCCATACGATCTCGTGCTAAAGATAAGGTTTGGCATTGTTTATCCCATAAGGCAATGGCAAACATACCATTACATTTGCTTAAAGCCGTTTCCAATCCCCATTGACTGATTGCCACCAGTAAAACTTCTGTGTCTGACGTGCTGGAAAATACTTGTCCAAGCGTTTCTAATTCAGTTCTTAAACTTTTGAAATTATAAATTTCGCCGTTAAAAACCAAACAATAGCGTCCACAAGCCGATAACATTGGCTGACTGGCTAATGTGGACAAATCAATAATCGACAAACGTCTATGCCCTAAGGCAATATGTTGCTGTGGCGCCACCCACACACCTTGATCATCAGGGCCTCGATGTTGTAATGGCAACAACATCTTATGAAGGTCCGTCATCGCATTTGCTTTATCTGTCAATTGATGAGATAAAAAACCCGCAATACCACACATGAGAAATTAAGATTCTCCCCAAGCCTGCTTATTAGAACCCGTTTCTCGTTTATATCTGGCATCCGACTCAATAAATTTACCGTATTTTTTTTCGTAAATAAAGGCAGCTAAATAAGAAATCGTCCGACATTCAAAATGTTTTAAGGCCTTTTTAGGGTCATTTAGTACGGCACGATAATATTTTTCGCCCATAATCACAATAAACCCACGTTCATGTAAAAATCTATCATCCATTGATTCATCACTGACTTCTTCAGCACCATCAGTGACTTCATAAATATCTTCTCGATCTAAGTTGTATAGACGCTTTTCCAAAATTCTATCAAAGGCAATGACCTCCATTGCCGGCAGTTGATTTAACATTTTTCCCAAAGAATGCACCACCGATTTCATTGGCTCCATCAATACTTTTGCTTGTTCGGGTGATAACCGTCCCTCTGCTAATAATGATCGCATTTGGGTAAAACCACCGACCGAATTCCAAGCATATTCAATCATGGTCCAAAAATGTTGCTTATCCATAAAGATAATCCCATTGATTCAAAAAACTGTCTTCCTTCGTACAGAAATTCATTAATTTTGTCTGCTCAAATCAATCATTTTCTGCTAATATTGTCTTAGTTATAGAAACTAAAATATAGCATATCCCACAGCAGATAACATCATGTTTAAATTTTTCATTAAATTATTACTACTTGCATTGATTGCCTTAGTCGTATTACCTTTTATATCGATTAATGGCAAACCACCACTACTGAAATGGTCAGATTTGAAAATGCCTTCATTGCCAATGCCCAGTTCTGATAGTATTGGGAATGGTGATAATGTAAAATTTTATAAATGGCAAGATGCTCAAGGACAATGGCATATGAGCAATACCCCACCCCCTGACGGTATTAATGCCAAACAGCTTGTAATCAACCCTAATGCCAATGTACTTCCTGCGGTTGAAACGCCAACGACCAAGCAACAAAGCAGTCAAAAAGCTGAACCTAAAATTGAACAGCGAAATCCATTAACCCTATCAAATAAGGATGTCAAAAAAGTGATGGAAGCTGCTAAGAATGTGCAAAAGCTGGTGGATGATAGACAAAAAATATATGACCAATTTTAGTAGTTTCACATTATCAACTGACTGATTAAAATGACAAAGGTAACATTATGTTTCGATATCTAAGCAACTTAATTCAAAGAATTAAACTTTATTTTGGAATCGGTCTTCCTAAACGCACCCTAGAATTACATTTCGGTTTAAGTGTAACGGGACGGCGTAAAAATAAACCAGAACTGAGCGGTGCGACATTAAGAAAGCAATACCAACAGTTAGACAAACGACCTAAAGAACTCTTCGCTAAAATAACCGCCTATTTAAAAGCATTAAATCGTTATAAAATATCACCCGAAAAACGTTTGAAACTCACCCAACTATGCTTAGATTATGCTTACCCTACGAGTGTTAAGTTACAACAATATTATCAAGACAATGGTGGCGTTCCTGATGTCGGTGAGAGACAAGAATTATTAGATTCTGCGATTGAAATCACCCAACTATGTATTTATTCATTGGAAATCATCTATCAACATGATTATGAATTACCGAATTGGCGTTATGCTAGAGTTCGGGATCGCTTTCGCTTAGGTGCCTTTAGAATCATAGAATTAATTCATTTTGAACAACAACTCGCAAGTTTAAGATATAAAAACGTAGCGGCAAAACATTGGAAAGATGCCAATCAAATCTATCATATCATGGTTGCTTATGAAAGCGTCAAAGCAGAGCAAGCACGATTAAATCAAAATCCTATGGAAAAACTAAAAAAATTAGATGCCAACAAAAAACAAGCTACCATCAGATACACGACATTGCATCAATTATATTTGGAACTACAAATCTACGCATTAATGGATCATGCGGAATGGCCAACCAAACTACAACCGATTATTCTGCAATATTTAAAAACCCTAGAAGAACCATTAAGCATTGTCCCTGATGCCAAAGGTGTCATGCCTAATAACAGCGTGATTATATACTATAATGCCAATCGCCCCATGCTTTTTAAACGCAGTGATAGATTTGAAGCACCTAGTTCGATTATCAATCTCAGTCGGCTGAAACAACACATTCAAAAAGACCTTAGCATTGTTTTAAAACAACAAGCCCAAGACAAAGAGGATACCTTTCACTTAAACCCCTTACTAAGAAGGGTTGACCCTGCCCACCGCTTACCAATATTAGGCTTAATGTCAAAAAAAATACGTCAAGATAATTGGAATCAGATTACGAGGAAACATAATGAAGAAGCTGATCTAAGAATTTATGCGGGTTTTGAAGAAGTCCATCAATTATTAAACGATTTACTTTATCCTGATGACTTAAACAAAAGTCGCCGAGAATTTAAAGATATTATGTCACAACGTTCCGCCATGTTAGGTGAAGATGAAACAGCCACCCAAGAAAGTAAATGGCATATCCTAGATGATAACCGACAACGTCTGTATTTAGAAACCCAAGAAACTCGTTTTACCGTCCCAATTCATATTGGACAACTGGTTGCCTTTGGTTTAGGCGAAACAGGCATTAAAGCCCCTGACATTGGTTTTATTACCAGAATTAACCGTATGCAACAACGATATGTTGATGTGAATATTACCCGTATTGCACCGCATGCCGAACCCGTAGAAGTTGAATTAAAATATAATTACTCACAACTTGATTCAAAAATTTCAGGTTTATTAATGCTATTAAAATTTGGTGATGAGCAACAATGGAATATTCTATTACCCTACAGCAAACTCTATTGGGAAAAAAGTGCCATTATCATCCATAGAGGCAATGAAAACTATGATGTTACCATAGGGAAACTTAAACGGCTTAGCCCTGAATTTCGTATGTACAGTTTAACAGGTTTCGAGGCAGATAAACTTCAAGCATTATCCTATGCCGACGCACAACAACGTTTACAAGACGTTGAAAAGAAAAAACAAGATGCCCCTGTATTGATGTAAGCAATAATTTAATCACTTGGGCAAACGTTTTCTATTGTTTGCCCACAGTAAAGATAATCAGGCGAATAACATTGGCAACTGACGAGCTAATACTTGTTTTTCACTCATGTAAGCCCCCATTAAAACAAAGCCTTGTAATTGTTGCTCTAAATAATTTAAAGCCTTCACCCCATGATCATCCAATGTTACTTGCCATTCCCCCCCTTGATTGACAGGTACCGCAATCACGGTTGGCATCGCAGGTGTTTTCACCACTATTGGCATGGCAGGATAAGATAATAAACTTAGCTCTCCTGTTAAATTTTTAGCGATAACACGTCCTGCCTGCCTAATCGGTAAAATAAATGGTAATACCAAACCTTCGACTTCCGCACAATCGCCTAAGGCATAAATATCCGGATCAGACGTTTGTAAATAACGATTGACTTTAATGCCACGATTAACATTTAAACCCGCTTGTTGGGCTAAGCTAATCTCTGGGCGTAAACCAATCGCAGACAAGACTAAATCAGCCGTAACACTTTGTTGTTCGCCAAAATTCAGTTGCCATTGTTCGTGTTGATTATCAATAGAACTCACACTGGTTTCAAAGTGCCAATTTACCCCGATTTGAGCTAATTTCTCCGCAAACCATATTCCTACTGTCTCGGGTAACAAACGACTTAAAGGATAAGCAGCAATATCAAATATATCGACTTGTTTATTCTCTTGGCTTAAAAAGTCATTAGCAAACTCACAAGCAATTAAACCCGCACCTAAAATCGCTAAATGATTCGCTTGGCGTAATTTTGGGTAAATCCTCTGATAATCTTGCCAATGATTAACCGAAACCACTTGTTCCGCACCATTACCCTGAATGGGCAAGCGAATGGGACTTGCCCCCAAGGCTAAAACCAATTTATCATAAGCAATCGTTTCTTGTTCAGTCTCAACGTAATGTTGTTCTGCTTTAATTGCCATGACTTTGGTTTGTGCTAATATGTTTGCCTGTAATTGCTGTTCCATTTTTGCCTTAGGCATATTAATCAAACGCTCTGGACTTTTATTTTGTTGCAAAGCATTAGATAACATTGGCTTAGAATAAAAATCCCCTGAATCGGCAGTAATGATCACCAAATCATCGTTTTGCTTTAGCTTTAATTTACGCCATTCCCTTGCAACGGTGTATCCTGCGAAACCTGCCCCGATAATGACGATTTGACTCATGACATTCTAGCTCCTCAAAAAATAATCCATCATCTAAATTATCACTCATTTTATCAAGCAATTTCTTAAATATTTTAATAAGCCATTGATGACATTTTATGATTTCATGCTATCATAAGCACCATATCAAAAACGGATTTTCGATATGCAAACACCAAGCAGTAATGATAAAATTATTGCCACCGCCTTTAAATGGTCAGTCTTAGTCATACTTTTGATGACAACTATCATTGCCCTACTATTAGGGTGGCAAACAAAAATACCGACAAAATCAGAACCTATCGTACAAACAGTGCCCGACTTACCTGACATTCGCACAATGACTGAGCAAAAACCGCCTAAAGTGATATTTACCAATATTACCCAACAAGCAGGCATTGATTTTATTCATCAAAACGGTGCGACAGGGCAACGGTTTTTGCCCGAAACCATGGGCAGTGGTGCCGCATTTTTTGATTATGACAATGATGGCGATCAAGATTTATTACTAATTAACTCTCAGTATTGGGAAACTCCCAAAGATCAGGCACAAGCCACAATGGCATTGTATAATAATAATGGTCAAGGGCAATTTACTAATGTTACCGTAAGCGTTGGTCTTGAACAATCGTTTTATGGTATGGGAGTCGCCGTTGGTGATTATAATGGCGATGGTTGGGTAGATGTATTTATTACGACCGTCGGACAAAATCATTTATTCCAAAATCAACAAGGACAATTTGTTGATGTTACTCAAAGTGCCGGATTAGCGGATAAACCACAATGGAGTTCCAGCAGTGGTTTTTTTGATTATGATCAAGATGGCGACTTGGATTTATTTATCGCCAATTATATTCAATGGTCCAAACAATTGGATATTGACGTCAATTATCAATTAACCGGCATTGGGAAAGCCTATGGTCCACCCACAAGTTATCAAGGCACGCAAAATCAACTTTATCGAAATAATGGGGATGGCAGTTTTACCGATGTTTCACAACAAGTGGGTTTAGAAGTTAGCCATCCCACTACTCACCAACCCATAGGCAAAGCCTTAGCAGTAAACTTTGTCGATACCGATCAAGATGGGGATTTAGATATTTTTGTTGCCAATGATACCGTACAAAACTTTTTATTTGAAAACCAAATCGCCAGCTCGGGACGATTTGAAGAAATTGGCATGATGTCGGGTTTAGCTTTTGATCGTAATGGGCAAGCAACAGGGGCAATGGGTGCTGATTTTGCTTATTATCGTAATAATCAAGCATTAGCTTTGGCCATTGGCAATTTTGCCAATGAAATGACCGCGCTGTATTTAGCCGAAGATACTAACCAATTTTCGGATGTGGCAATGGTGGATGGCATTGGGCCTGAAAGCCGTTTAAAATTATCCTTTGGTTTAGTATTTTTGGATTATGACCTAGATGGGCGTTTGGATTTGCTCCAAGCAAATGGTCATTTGGAAAATGAAATCAATACCATTCAACCCAGTCAACACTATCAACAAACTCCCCAATTATTTTGGAATTGTGGCAAGGATTGTCGAACGCAATTTATTGCCGTCAAAGCCCAGCAAAACAATAATGATTTATTCCAAGCGATTGTCGGTCGTGGTTTAACTTATGCGGATATTGATAATGATGGCGATTTAGATATCTTAATCACCCAAAATGGAGGCAGACCTTTATTATTGCGTAATGATCAACAATTAAATCACCATTGGTTACGTTTAAAACTAAAAGGCAAAGGGAACAATCAAAATGCCATTGGTGCAACAGTGCAATTATCGGTTGATGGCATCATACAAACTCGACAAGTCATGCCAACTCGCAGCTATTTATCACAAGTCGAATTACCTTTAAGCTTTGGTTTAGGTTCCCATAGTCAAGTTGAGTGGCTTAATATTCAATGGCCCAATGGTCAACAACAGCGCATGACTCACCCTAACATCGATCAGTTATTAGTGATTAATCAGGAGTGATATAACGATGTCTTCAAGGCTCTATGTGATTTGCTTTAATATTTATATTGTTCTCACGACTATGACGATTAGTTATGCCGATTCGCCTATTTTTGTCGATCAATCTGACGCGAGTGGTTTAAATTTTTATTATTTTAATGGGATGTCAGGTGAATTTTATTTAATTGAAAATTTAGGGGGCGGTGCGGCCTTATTTGATTATGATAATGATGGCGATCTGGATATTTATTTAGTGCAAGGCAAAATGTTAGGCAACAAACCCATTAATAACGCCTTATTTCCAGCGAAAACCCTACCCTTACAAGATAAACTCTTTCGTAATGATAGCAACAACCGTCAGCTTAAATTTACAGACGTCACTGACACGGCTAATATCCAAGCCTTGGCTTATGGCATGGGTGTTGCGGTTGCCGATATAAATAATGATGGTTGGTTGGATATTTATGTCAATAATTTTGGTGGCAATCAATTATGGCAAAATCAAGGCAATGGCAAATTCGTCAATATTACTGCCCTATCAAAAACCGCAGGTGATAGCATGGATACCAGTGTCAGTGCGAGTTTTATTGATATTGACAAAGACGGTTGGTTGGATTTATATGTTGGTAATTATGTTGATTTTAGCATTGCCAATAATAAAACCTGTTATGCCCCGAGCAGTGCCAGAGATTATTGCTCGCCAGTCTTATACAATCCCCGTGCGGATCAACTTTGGCATAATCAACAGGATTTAAGTTTTAAAGACATTGCCAAAACTGCCAATATTGCCCAAAACCCAGGTAATACTTTGGGGGTAATCACTGCTGATTTTAATCATGATAACTGGATTGATATTTATGTTGCCAGTGATGGCTTAGAAAACCAACTATGGTTAAATCAACATAATCAACGCTTTGAAGACAATGCCTTACTGGCAGGAGTGGCAGTGAATGCCGATGGTATGCCTGAAGCCAGCATGGGTGTGGATGCTGGCGATATTGATAATGATGGCGATGAAGATTTATTTATGACCCATTTTTTAGGTGAAACCAATACGTTGTATATTAACGATGGTCAAGGCTGGTTTGAAGACCAAACCATACAAAGCGGTTTAGCTACCCCGAGTAAACCTTATACTGCCTTTGGCACTGCTTACTTTGATTATGACAATGATGGTTTATTAGATGTATTTATTGCCAATGGTGGGGTAAATATTATTCCAATCTTACAAAAACAAGGCGATCCCTATCCATTACACCAACCCAATCAACTGTTTCATAATCTTGGTCAGGGTAAATTTGTTGAAGTAACGGAGAAAGCCGGCGAAGTATTTAAACTCTCTGAAGTCAGTCGAGGTGCAGCGTTTGGTGATATTGATAATGATGGCGACACCGATATTTTAGTGGTTAATAACAATGGTAAAGCTCGATTATTAATCAATCAAATTGGGCAAAATCAACATTGGCTAGGTTTGAATTTAATTAGCCAATATAACAGAGTTGATAGTCATGCCAAAGTAAAATTAGAAACGGCCAATAAAACTTATTATCGCCGAGTGAGAGCGGATGGCAGTTATGCCTCTGCTAATGACACTCGAATTTTAATTGGTTTAGGGCAAGCGACTAAGATTAAACAATTAACCGTCTATTGGAGCAGTGGTCAACAACAGCAATGGCACGGTCTTAAAATCAATCAGTATCATACTTTGTATGAAAAATCGTCAAAATAATTTTACAATTAGTTAAATTGCCATGAAATTATCCTAGGAACAAGAAAAATTGAACTTGAAATACTTATTACTACTAAGCTGTTTTTATAGTATTGTGCTGTTCGCGGATGAATTGCTTAAGCTACCTAAATACCCAATTCCATTCCCAGATACTGACACCATTGAACCCACTGTAAAAGAAACTTTAGATTTCGCACGACAAGTCATGCGAGACCGCCTGCAAAACCCCAAATTATCTAAGCAACAATTCGCCCAAGCCTATGGGGAATTAGCAAGCATTTATCATGTCCATCATCTTTATATTCCAGCCCAAGCTAGCTATCTCAACGCCATAAGTTTAGACGATGATAATATGCGTTGGCATTATTATTTAGGCTATTTATACCAACAAACCAGTCGTCCACAATTAGCAAAACAACAATACCAACAGGCTCTCATCCTAAAACCTGACTACCTCCCCTTAAAACTACGCTTAGCAGAATTATATTTACAATTAAATCAAGCAGCACTTGCCCAACAATTATTAAACCCACAGACGATGACAGATACGGATATTAACAGCCTAAGCAGTTATCATTTATATCTTTTCGCCAAACTCGCATTAAAAAATAAAAACCCAAACGCCATTAACTATCTAGGCAAAGCCCTAGCTAAAAGTCCGAATGCCACCCGTTTGCATTATCATCTCGCCATGGCCTATCGTTTTAATCACAATATCAAACAAGCCCAATGGCATTTAAAACAACGAGGCGAGGGCTTACCAACATTAGCTGATCCAATCTTAGCAGAACTTGAAAAGTTACTCACAGGCAGTCGCACTCATTTTTATCGTGCCATAGAAGCCATTCGTGTAAAACATTATGATATTGCCAAAACATCGTTTGCTGAAGGTTTAAAAATACAACCCGAAAATATCAATGCTAGAATTAGCTATGCTCGAACCTTATATTTAACAGGCGAGAAAACCCAAGCCCAACAGCAATTAGAATTTATATTGCAACAACAGCCAAAAAATGATTTTGCCCATTTTTTACTCGCTGCATTACTAGAAGAACAAAATCAAATTAGCGAGGCTATCCATCACTATCATTTAGCATTACAAGCGAATCCGAAACATGCAGGTGCTCATTATTATTTAGCCCATATATTAATGCGTCAAGGTAAATATCAACAAGCCGCTGATCATTATGCCCAAAGTTTACATAAGCAAGCAGATAATCCTCCTGCGTATATTTATTATCTCATCGCTTTACATCAAAGCAATGCTGACTACCAAACCATTCAATCCGTCTTACGACAAGCACAAGAACATTACCCCGATAACCAAACCTTTCAATATTTGATGGCAAGAATTTATGCGACCCATGCCAAAGCCAGCTTAACTGACAAAAAAAAAGCCCTAATCTTAGCCAAACAGTTATATCAAACCTCACCATTATTAGAAAATGCTGAAACTTTAGCGATGGCCTATGCGCAACTTGGTCAATATGAACAAGCAATTAAACTACAACAACAAGCCTTAGAAGCAACATTTAATGCCCAGCGTTATGATTTAATAGCAAGATTAGAAGCCAATCTTAAGCGTTACCAACGACGACAAGCCACTCGCCAAACTTGGGATGTTACTGATATTTGGCGACAAGCCCCATTTAGTGAAATATCAAGTATATTTCAAGATTATCCGTCATTCACTGCCTATTGATTTTTGTGGTACGATTGTCTTACCATAACCACGAAACCACTACTTTGATTGCGACAACATCGTGAAATACAATAACATTTTTATCTTATTACTTGCTTTATTTGCCTTATTTACTTTTGTCTCATGTTCAGACGAACAGCAGAACCCACCCCAAAATCAAACCAAAACCAAACAGCCACAACACGCAACCACAAGCCTTCAAACCTTGTCCAAACAACAAGCCATATACAAAAATAATCAAGGCGTTGGTTTAATGGGACAGTTTGATTATGCGAAAGCCTACCAAATATTTAGTGAACTAAACCAACACTATCCTGATTGGTTGGAAATCAAACTGAATCTTGCCATTGCGACCTTAAACCGTCAACAAACAGGTGATGAACAACAAGCCTTAGCCTTAGTCGATCAACTATTACAACAACACCCTAAACAAATTATTGCCAATTATTTAGCAGGCTTGCTACGTTTATATTTATCCTCCCCCCAATCAGCATTACCCCATTTCCAAGCAGTGATTGCACAAGACCCCAAGGATGCCTACGCCCATTATTATTTAGCCCAATGTTTATCGCAATTAAATCAAAAAGAAAAAGCCTTAGCCCATTATGACATTGCCATCCAAGGTGATCCCTATTTACTGAGTGCTTACTATGGCAGTTTCCAAATTTTACGCCAACAAAAACAAATTAAGCGAGCAAAACAACGGGTACAAGCCTATCAAAAATTAAGAAAAAATCCGCAAGCACGTTTAGCAGAATTTAAATATACTCGTATGGGTCCTAAAGCGGAAGCAATTACCGTCAACCAAACCCACACTACAACGCCAAGCCTAGCACAAGGGCGATTATTTCAAACACCCATTGTAATTTCTCCGATCAACTCACCCAAACGAACACCAATCACACTAGCTGATGTAAATCATGATGGCAAACTAGACATTATTGCGAATCAAACCCTATTAGAGCAAAGCAATCCCAAACAATTTACACGAAATACCCAAACCGCTTGGTTAAATACCGATAAAGTCCAAGCCTATTTATGGGGAGATTTTAATAATGATGGTTTCGTCGATGTCTATTTATGTCGTCGAGGAAAAAATCAGTTATGGCAACAAACGAAGGATCATCAATGGCAGAATATCACCCAAAGCAGTCAAAGCTCAGGTGGCAACTACCATACCATTGATGGTATGGTAGTTGATGCCGATCATGATGGGGATTTGGATATTTTTTTGGTCAATACGGATGGTAAAAATCAGTTACTTAACAATAATTTCGATGGCAGTTTTACAAATATCGCCTCACAACAAGGCATTGATGACGATATTAATTCATTAGATGCCTTAAGTGTCGATATTGATGCAGATAGAGATTTAGATTTGATTGTTCTCAACCAATCACCACCACATCATATCTATATTAATAACCGATTATGGAATTATCAATCCAGCCAAGATTATCAAAAACTACAACAACATACCATACAACAAGCCATTGCTTATGATACCGATAGCAATGGTTATCCTGAACTTTATACATTAGATGCCAAAGGGCAATTACAAGTTTGGTTATTAGAACAAACAAACCCGTCCCCAAAAACCCTACTAACAGTTGAGCCTTCTAGTCAATTCGGTATTTATGATATCAATGGGAACAGTCAATTAGAGATTTTATTAGTCTCAAAACAACAATGGCAGGTTTATTCAATCACGCAAGCGAAAATCATTGCCAAGCAAACATTTGACCAAGCCATACAAACATGGCAAATGGGTATTTTTTATCCGCAACAAGGTTATAGCCTTATGACACTAGACCATAACAATCAACTTGAAATTTGGCATCCCGGTCAGGCAAGATTTAACTTTTTAGCGTTAAATTTTAGTGGTCGATCCGATAAAGCGAAAGCCATGCGTTCCAATGCCTCAGGAATTGGCACTAAAATTGATGTTCGATTAGGATCGCAATGGTTAAGTAGTCATACTTTCGCCCATAATTCCTTAAGAGGTCAGTCATTACAACCTTTAGCCATTGGTTTAGCTGGTCAGAAACAAGCGGATTTTATTGCCATTAATTGGTCAGACGGCGTATTTCAAACCGAATTAAACTTACAAGCACAAGCCAAAATTACCACTATCACAGAAACCCAACGCCAATTATCGAGTTGTCCTGTCTTATTCGCTTGGAATGGTAAAGATTATCAATTTATTAGCGATTTTTTGGGCGTGGGTGGCATAGGTTATAACTTAGGACGGGGTGAATATGGCCAACCTCGACCTTGGGAATATTTTTTATTTCCTGACAATAGTATTAAACCTAAACATGATCGTTATATTATAAAAATTACTGAACCTATGGAAGAAGCGGCTTATATTGATGCGGTATTTTTACACCGTTATGATTTACCTCAAGATTGGCAAATGGTGTTAGATGAACGCTTAGGGATTACCGATCCCCAACCCACAGGCAAGGCTTGGTTTTATCAACAAGAATGGCTACCTAAAAAAGTCATCAATGATAGAGGTCAAGATGTTACCAAAACCCTTATCACTAAAGATGGCAAAGCCAGTCCAGTGGGAAAACTCGATCCACGATTTATTGGTCGTTTACAACAACGCCATCAACTCATATTACATTTTGATCAGCCTATCAACATCGCATTAGGGCAACCGATTTTAGTCATTGATGGCTGGGTGGAATATCCTTATTCACAAACCATGTTTTCTGCTTGGCAAGCTAAGGCGAATTTTCAAGCACCGAGTATTGAAGTGCAAGATTTGTCAGGAAATTGGCATATGTTACACCAAGAATTTGGCTATCCCGCAGGAATGCCAAGACGAATGGCACTGGCATTATCGAATTTACCGGATAATGCGACCAATACCTTTAGGCTTAGTACGAATATGCAAATTTATTGGGATAGAATCGCCATTGCCTATGCTAAAACCCCGCCAGCATTTCGTCAACATTCCATGCCGTTAATACGAGCAGTCTTAAGCCAATCAGGTTTTCCTAAATGGTCGATCAATGCCCAATATCGTCCTCATTATGATTATAATAATAGACAACCTTTTTGGGATACTCGGCAAATGGCAGGTTATTATACAAAAATAGGCCTTATCAATAAATTAGTACAACATAAAGATAATGCCCTAGCGATTATGGGTTCAGGTGAAGAAATTGAATTACAGTTTTCAGCTCAAAAATTACCCAAAAATAACCAACGACACTATTTCATATTAGAAACTTATGGCTGGGCAAAAGACATGGATTTATTTACCCATACGGGTGAAACATTAACGCCATTACCAAGCACGGATAAACAGCTAAGTCAACAAGCAAAAAAATTACATGAAAAATACAATACCCGTTATCAAATGGGGTATTAATCAAAAAAAGGGGCAAATGCCCCTTTTTTTGATGCAAAGAAAAAATTATTTGCTAGAAGAAGAAGGTGTGCTAGGAACCACCACTGGTGCGGCATAAGGATAAGTATAAGCAGGATAACCACCATAATAGGGATAGCCACCATAGTAAGGATAAGCACCATAATAAGGATAACCATAACCACCATAATAGGGATAACCACCATACCAAGGACCATCATACCAAGGACCACCACCGCCCCACCAAGCATTTGCATTAGTGGCTGCGAAAGCAGACATCGTTAATAATAAGGCTAGAAACAATTTTTTCATCATCTATCTCCCATAGAATTGTATATATTGTTAAACGGATGTTTAGGTTAAGTATTCACTTATCCCTAAATTCAAGTATATTATATATAATGATAAATGCCATGACTAGATAATATATTAAGCACCAGAAAAAACCATGATACAGACCAAACCTGACAAACCCTTGACAACGCTTGCCATCATTGGCGATATTCACACAGAGGACCAATATCTTGCGACTGCCCTAAATTTTAGTCAACAACAAGCGGTTGATGCGATTTTAGCGGTGGGTGATATTGCGGATGGTCATGGTGATATTAATCAATGTTGCCAATTACTACAACAATATCAAGTCATCACAGTAAAAGGCAATCATGATCGTTGGTTATTAATGGAACAATTACGCCATTTAAGCCATGCGGATCAACGACAAGACATATCTATCCAAACTTATGACTATTTAACCCAACTGCCACAAACTATTGACTTAACAACCATTGGAGGGAAATTATTACTCTGTCATGGTTTAGGTGAGAATGATATGGCGAGTTTAAAACCCGATGACGATGGTTATGCTTTAGAAAATAATCTGGAATTAAAAGCCTTGTTGAGTAGTGATTATCAATGGGTCATTCATGGGCATACGCATCAAGTTATGGTACGTTATCTAAAACCCATTTGGTTTTTAAACGCAGGCACCTTAAAACGTAGCCATACTAGTCATTTTATGATAGTTGATCTTAGCCAAAAACAAGTAAAACTTTATCAAATCGCCCACGCTGATACCAAAATTATGCTAGTCAAAACCTATACATTAACTTGCGAGAATGAATAATTTCAACTATGGTTATCATAATCACCCAGATTAAGATTTATTATGATTTATTTACTACTCATCCCTATTGCTATTTTGCTTTACTATCTTGCCGTTCGTTCTCGTAAAACCTATCGCTGTCCTGAATGTGGTGAAGAAATTGAAACCGAACATATGGAAACCAGTCGCTGTAATATTTGCGGCGCCCCTTTAAAGCAGATCAAATAAAAAATTATTGGACATTATTATGGCTAAACATCGCTTTGCATGGGAAGATCAACCCGAAAAAAACAAGCAACAAAATAATTTATTAATTGGGACTCGCCCTAAAATCGATAATCATAAAATCATTATGACAGGGGGGGATGGTTTTGATGGGTATGAAATTATGGAATATAAAGGCATGGTTTGGGGAATCTCGGTTCGTGCCAAAGATATTGGTCAAGATTTTGCCATGGGTTGTAAGCACTTATCGGGGGGTGAATTGACCTCTTATAGCAAATTAGGCAATGAATCTCGCCAACGAGCAGTGGATAATATGTTAAGAATGGCCTCTCGATTACAAGCCAATGGTATTATTCATGTTGATTTTGAAATCAGTGGCTTTGCCCAAGGCTCTTCTGAAGTTGTCGTACATGGCACAGCAGTCGTATTGCAAGCAATTGAAAATTATGTCCCCGTTGGTGCCGCGGGTAATATTTTATTGGATATTCAACAAACTTTAGCTAAGAAATAAGCAACCGTGTTAGCAAAAACTCCTTGGGGAATCAGTAAACAATGGTATTTTAATCGACTGAAACTTAAACATTGTTATTGGTTTTACCTTGCTCACAAACCCTTATGTCACCCGTTTCAACATGATCTTATTAAAATTGGCCATTGTTATATTTGTCGCAGTTGTAGTTGGGTTTATATTGCTATGACTACCATAATAGTCGCTTATTATCTTTCTGATCTTTATAATATTTATATTACACCTGATTTAATCTGGACTTATACGCTAACTATCAGCCTATACACGCTAATATTATCGTTTCCCAAATTATATCACTATTGCTCAAGAGCATTTCGGGATGTGATTCGTTTTAGTTTAGGATTAACGATAGGTTTAAACCTATTATTATGGCTAACGATACCAAGCGTCAAGGTATTAATGCTAACTAGCGTATTACTCATAAGTCGCTACTATTACCCACGCTTAAGACAAAGCCAATCACCCGATGTCTGCCAACATTGCCCTGAATATAATCAAACCCAAATCTGTTCAGGCTTTCGCCAACAAGCACAAGCCATTCGTTGCTATGAACAACAAGCGACTGAGTATTTACTGGCAACCGCTTATCAGCCTTTGATTAAAACTAAAAATCAATCCCGCTTCAACCAAACTAATAAATAAAGCTGAATAATAAAAAAACCACTAAGCAATAATAGCACATCATTGGCAATCCAAAAATAAGGAATACTAAACAAATTCACAGCCGGGGCAATAATAGCAATAATAAATCCCAAAATAATCGCATCCCAAGCCCCATACAACAGCCACATAGCGAGAAAACCACTCAAAAAAATTAAATCGATGGAAGCATTAAATACGAATAACCCTAATAAGAATCCTGTCCAGAATACGCTATGCCATACTAAGGGGGATCCATACCTTAACCATAAGCGTAATATTCTAAACTTAGGTAGCAAGTAATGATTAATAGCTTGCTTTAATTTTATTAATCCCCAAGCAATAGGAATATAAGCAATCATAAGCAATAGAAATACTGGCCAAAAATGATTATGATTCAATTCTACACTAATATCAACGGCAAGCCTTATCCAAAGCAACAATACCAAACCTTGAATAACGCTCCAAGTAATGGAACTTGGCTTAATGGCTTCTCGCCACCAATTTAAAGTAGCTTGGTTGAAATATTCGGACACCACTACTTCACTATCAATTTCAGCCAGTAATTGTTTGATCACATCCAGCAAATCAGAACGAAGCAATTTTTTCCAACGAAAATAAACTGGTCGATATTGAGATACTAATAAACGTGCGGCAAGGATTTTCCGTTTTTCAACTTTGTTTTTTTGCTTTAATGAAACGCTGGCCAAACGTGCTAAAGAATAATAAATCAAATACGCTCGGATTTTATCTAACAAATCTTCCCCAAACTCAAACCGCCGACTAAATTCCAAAGACTCTTTACGCCAGTGACCAAGCCTGTCTAAAAACAGTAATAATTGATAGGGCAATTGCGGTAATTGAATCAGTTTCGGTAATAAAATGTCTTCAAATTGTTCCCGACTTTCGATGTGTAATAATATGGGTTGCTGTAACCATTGTTTTAATGTTGCAATGGCAATTTGCTCCCCTTTTGTTTGCAATACATTTAATAAAATACTGACATAATCTGCTAATTGTTGGTAACACTCTTGTCTGGAAACCCTAACAAAGCGAAACGAAGCGGGTTTTTGTTTCTCCAAGCGTGGAGACATGGGACGTTCAGGAATGGGTTTAGTAAAATATTGTTGCTGTTCCAAGGCTTGTTCATACGCAAAACGCAATCGTTGAAAACCATCAGGATCATCTTCAGGGTGAACCTGTTTTAGCCGTTGGCTATACGCTCTTTTAATGGTCTTTTTATCCTGAGTTGGTTCGATACCAAGTTCTTGCCAGATATTAATATCCATTACGCTGACTATTAATAATAATCTTGTTCGATTTTATCCATAAATTCTTCTAATTGTTCTCGCATTTCAGTAATCATTTCAGGGTCTTGATAATCCAAAATACCCATAAACTCTGATAAAGCATCCCCTAAAACTTGACGTAACTCACCTAAATTTTGTTCATATAAACGTTGTAGTCGTGCTAAAACAACGCGATTTTCAGTTTCATCCCTAGGGTGAATTTTTAATTTTTCCAGTGATTTTAAGCGTTGTGCAATTTCGTCTTTTGTTAATACCCCAGGATTATCCTCAATCACAACTGAGACAGTGTCACCTGTGTCATGCAAACTTGCTTCAACCTCTAATAAGCCATTGATATCGTAAGTAAACCTAACATCAATACCCACTTCCCCGACTTTTTTAGCAGGAACATTGACTTCTAATTCACCTAAAAAGATATTTTCTTTCACTAAATGACTTTCACCTTGATACACTCTTACCATGACTAACTTTTGGTAATCATTCACCGTATAAACATCTTTAACTCTGGAGGCAGGAATCACCGTATTACGCTCGATCACGGGTAAGAAAAAACCCGTATTTAAATGACGTTCATGTTTCACCACTTCAATCCCTAAGGTATAAGGTGCTACATCAGTTAACACGACTTCTTTTAACGCACTATCTCGTGATTTTAAACCTGCTTGCATTGCGGCACCCAATGCTACGACCTCATCAGGATTAATATGACAGCTCGGCATACGTCCAAACATCGTTGCCACCATACGTTTAATCATCTGCATTCTAGTGGCACCCCCCACTAAAATAATATCATCTAGTTCACTGGATTTAATACGAGAATCACGCAAAGCCCGTTCAATCGGGGTTCTTAAACGATATAATAATTCTTCACTTAAGGCTTCAAAACGCTTTTGCTCTAACTGCCAATGATAAGTCTGTCCTTGCCAAACCAGTTTAGATTCCACGACTTTCTGTTGAGCAAAATTTTGTTTGGCAATTTCGGCTTGATTTCGAATAACACTTAAAATTCCTTTATTTTCGTCCAATACGTCTTTATCCATGAATTTGCCGAGTTTACGCTTAGATTCTTCAATTAACAATGTCGTAAAGTCTTCACCACCTAAAAAATTATCCCCTGTACTCGCATGCACTTCCATAACACCATCAAAAAATTCTAAAACCGTTACATCATAAGTCCCCCCACCTAAATCAAAGACTAAAATTGTTTGTTCATCTCGTTTCTGATTCACACCATAAGCCAATGCGGCCGCAGTCGGCTCATTAATAAGACGAGAAACCTGTAAACCTGCTAATTCACCTGCGACTTTGGTCGCTTTGCGTTGGGCATCATTAAAATAAGCAGGCACTGTAATCACCGCTTCAGTAACTGCTTCACCCAAAAAAACTTCGGCATCTTGTTTTAATACTTTTAACACTAAAGCCGATAATTCTTCGGCACGAAAGGATTTTTTACCCAAGGCAATCACTTTCTGCGTTCCCATATACCGCTTAAAATGCGCGGTGGTCTGTTGAGAATGCGTCATCAAGCGTTCTTTTGCAACCTGACCAACTAAAATATCACCATTATCATCCAATCCAACCACTGAGGGCGTTAAATACTTGCCCAAAGCATTTGGAATTAATCGTGCTTGCTCATCCTTCCATACTGCGACCAAGCTATTGGTTGTACCAAGATCAATACCAATAATCATGCCATTTCCATTTGTAAGATAAACCTATTATTTTACAAAAATTTCGCCCATTCAGCCACTATAAATACTAAAGATTTAAGCATTCACTTAAAAAATCACTTCTTGCAGACTTTAAATAGATGCCATAGGGGATAAATAGTTCCTCAAGCTAATAATAATTAAAGGGCTTGTAGGCCCAATGCGACATCGGCTTGAATATCAGCAATATCTTCTAAACCCACTGAAATTCTTACTAAACTATCGGAAATTCCTGCTCGTTCCCGTTCCTCTGGGCTTAAACGTCCATGTGTGGTACTCATTGGATGGGTAATGGTACTTTTTGCATCACCTAAATTAGCCGTAATTGACAACATTTGGGTGGCATTAATAAATTTCCATGCCTGCGGTTTCCCCCCATCTAACTCAAACGATAAAATTCCCCCTGTATCATCATGTTGTTGACAGGCTAACTGATATTGAGGATGTGAGCGTAAGCCTGGGTAATAGACCCGCTTAATTTGCGGTTGTTGCTCCAACCAAGTGGCTAATTCTCTGGCATTTTGACTATGGGCATGCATCCGTATTTTCAAGGTATCGAGGGCTTTGGCGAATACCCATGCGTTAAATGGACTCAAACTTGGCCCTGCGGAACGTAAAAAACCAAACACGTCTTCACCCACTATTTTTTCACTGCCAATGACTGCCCCACCTAAACACCGCCCTTGACCATCTAAATACTTAGTGGCGGAATGAATCACAATATCCGCCCCCCATTCTAAAGGTCGCTGTAAAATTGGGGTACAAAAACAATTATCCACAACTAACAAGCAATGATGTTTTTTAGCGAGTTTGGATAATGCGGTTAAATCGGCAATTTCAGTTAATGGATTGGATGGGGTTTCCAAAAACAGTATTTTAGTATTCGCTTGAATGGCTTGTTCCCATTGTTCAATATTACTTAAGCCTACAAAACTGGTTTCAATGCCAAGCCTTTTCAGATATTTATTAAACAAAACCGATGTCGTACCAAAAATACTACAAGACGAAACCATATGATCGCCTGTTTGCATAATGCCTAAACAAGTGCTTAAAATTGCGGACATGCCTGATCCAGTCGCCACACCTGCCTCACCCCCTTCCATTGCCGTTAAACGATCAATAAATAATTTTACCGTAGGATTAGTAAATCGTGAGTAAATATTGCCTTCTTCTTCATGCGAAAAGCGAGCAGCAGCTTGTTCCGCACTATTAAAGCGAAAACTTGAGGTTAAAAACATTGCTTCGCTATGTTCTTGTTCTTGACTCATTTCATAACCCGTGCGAATGGCTTTAGTAGCCAGCCCTTTAAAATCATTATTAGAAGATTTCATTCGTTATCAATACCCCTTTTGAAATAATAGTCGAATTTATATTTAACCATTACCATCCCGATTATACAAATCAACAATAGTCTTATCTTTATTTAACTTTTCCCGTTTCTTTTTAGCTTTTTCGGAACGCTTTTTCTCTAAACGTTGAATATAGTCTGGACTCACATCAGTCACATACTCACCATTAAAACAAGACGTATCAAATCGTTGTACATTCGCACTTTTCTTGGTTTTAACCGCTGCCACTAAATCATCTAAATCCTGATATAATAACCAATCTGCCCCAATTTTTTCGGCAATTTCTTCCTCTGTGCGGTTATAAGCCATCAATTCGGAAGCCGCAGGCATATCAATGCCATAAACATTAGGATAACGCACGGCTGGTGCCGCTGACGCAAAATATACTTTTTTCGCCCCCGCATCTCTTGCCATTTGAATAATTTGCTTAGAAGTCGTCCCTCTCACAATGGAATCATCAACTAGTAATACATTTTTGTTTTTAAATTCTAAATCAATGGCATTAAGTTTTTGGCGTACAGATTTTTTCCGTTGTTTCTGTCCTGGCATAATAAACGTACGACCAATATAACGGTTTTTAATAAAGCCTTCACGGTACTTAAGCCCTAGACTGTTCGCTAATTGTAGCGAAGCAGTACGACTCGTATCTGGAATTGGAATCACCACATCAATATCATGCTTAGGATAACAACGCAGTAATTTTTCCGCTAAGGCTTCCCCCATACGCAATCGTGCTTTATACACGGAAATATCATCAATAATCGAATCTGGGCGAGCTAAATAAACATATTCAAACATACAAGGCGAATGACAATGTGATAGTGAGCATTGTTTTTGATATAACCTACCTTTGGTATCCATTAATACCGCCTCACCTGGCTGTACATCCGCAATACGTTTAAAACCCAATACATCTAAGGCAACACTTTCGGATGCCACCATATACGCCATACCTTGTTCCGTTTTACGTTGACCATAAACTAAAGGACGAATCCCATAAGGATCACGAAAAGCAACAATACCAAAGCCAATAATCATAATCGCAACAGCATAAGCACCATGACAACGCTGATGTACATGACTGACGGCTAGAAAAATATCGTTTGTTTCAATTTGAGTTTTCCCCATACTTTGCCGTTGCAATTCATGGGCAAAAACATTTAATAATATTTCAGAATCTGATTCCGTATTGATATGGCGGAGATCGTCTCGATATAAATCTTTTTTTAACTCATCGGCATTGGTTAAATTACCATTATGGGCTAAAACAATCCCATAAGGAGAATTGACATAAAAAGGTTGGGCTTCGGCCGATGACGAACAACCGGCGGTTGGATAACGCACATGACCAACCCCCATATTACCTAATAATTGAATCATATGATGGGTACTAAAGACATCTCTCACTAAGCCATTGTTTTTTCTTAAAAATAACTGGTTTTTATCACAAGTAACAATCCCTGCCGCATCTTGCCCCCGATGTTGTAATACGGTTAAGGCATCGTATAATGCTTGATTCACTGCGGATTGCCCAACAATCCCAACCACGCCACACATAAGCTTTTATCCTCTCAAAATGAAATATTATGACTTATAATTTGTTGCCTTCTTTCGACCGCAACCGCCCTTGCTCGCTAAAATAAAATATTATGACTCACGATGATTAAATTCTGCCATCCATTGCTCTAAGACTTCATGAATTTGTAACTCCTGTTCCAAATAATCAATACTTTGCTGCCCATAAGGAATAAATATGGAGTCTTTCCAAACAGGCATATCGACCAATTTCGTTAAATTTGCCACCATGATGAATAATATCACCATCCCCCCCCCACGAATCATGCCAAATAAAATGCCTAAAATCCAATCAATCGTAATGAAACCTACGGCTTTTGCGGCGAAAGCAATCCAATAAACCAGCAAAGAGCCGAGTAAAACAATGGCTAAAAAAATACTGCTAAAGCCCAATAATATTCGCCATTGTTCACCTGGAATAAATTCGAGCAAACTCGCCACATCTTTAGCAAAAAATAAACCACAACTAATCGCAACAACCCAAACGATGAGTGATAAAACTTCACGAATAAAGCCACGAACCAGACCAATAATTGTGGAAACTGCTATCACAGCTAAGATAGCATAATCTAACCAAACCATTCTATTCACCTTGTTTTAGGGATAAGACATCATTCTCGTATCTGATAATCCCAGTTTTTCTGCAAGTTGTTGTTGATAGCGTTGCAAAATTGCTTTATTTTTAGGACCAATTCTCACTCTATAAAATGTTTTATTTTGTTTTTTAGTCGTTTCTATGATCACGGGATAAGATTGCAACTCAAGTTGCTTTGCTAAACGTGCCGCATTCGCTTGTTCACTAAAACTGCCCACTTGAATCACCCATTGTTGTTCGGCTTCAATTTTAGCAAATTGCTGATTCGCTTGTTCAACTTTACTGGCCAAATTCATGGGGAGTACCGAACGATTATCAACCGCAACTACTTGCGAAACAAATGATTGCTCTGTCGGTAATACTTCCACTTCTGGATGTTCTGGCATACCATTCACTTTCGGTTGCCAAATAAAAGGCACGGCTAAGCCAATGAAGGAAGCAATCACTGCCAATCCAACTAAACGGTGTTTTAATTGTGTGTTCATTTATTTACCTATCAATATTTAAATCTTTCATCTTTCGATGACGAAATCCATTAGGCTCATACGTTCTAGTTCATTATATGCCATTGCTACCGTATAAAACGAACCAAAAACAATGATCAAATCCTCTGTCGTTACCTGAGATTGCAATTGTTGCAACCCAGCACTGACAGTATAACAACAAACCACCGATCTTGGTGCAACGATTTTTGACAACATTGTTGCTAATTCTGTTGCATCAATGCCTCGTGTTTGTTCTAACTCAATCACATACCATGTGGTTATGACATTTTTTAATAATTCAATACTTTCCACCAAGGCTTTATCCGCTAACATCGCAAAAATGGCATAATAATGTCGGTAAGACTGTTGGCTTAACCATTGTTGTAACGCCCGAACAGAATGTGGATTATGGGCAACATCTAATACGATATCACAAGGATAATTTGCTTGCAGTGAGACTAACTGTAGTCTTGCCATTAACTTAACGGAGACTAAACCTTGTTTGATGGCAGCCAAACTTATTGGATACGGCTGAGATAGCAAAGTGATGACCATTAACACCGTGGCCGCATTTTGATATTGGTGTCTCCCTTGCAAATTCGGGGATGGCAAGGCATCGAATAATTGGCTTGATGACCACCAATTCCAAGTAGTTTCGGTTAGTTCAACCCCAAAATCTCGTTGATAAATATAAGCCTTGGCATCCAGTGAATTGATTTGTTCTAATAACGACCGCGGTGGATGCTCATCCGCAACAACGACTAACTGTTGTTGGCGTAAAATGCCTGCTTTTTCTTTGGCAATCGTCTCTCTATCATTACCTAACCAAGCCTGATGATCGAGATCAATGGGCATAATAACGGCTAAATCGGCATCCAACAAATTAACGGCATCGAAACGTCCACCTAAGCCCACTTCTAACAATAAAAAATCCAATGATTGTTGAGCAAAACATTGCAACCCCACCAAAGTTACAAACTCAAAATACGTCAAACTGACGGCGACTCTCGCTTGTTCCACTTGTGCAAATGCTTGAATCAACGTTTGATCATCCACCCTTTGCTGATTGATTTTGATTCTTTCATTAAAACATTGAATATGAGGCGAGGTATAACTGCCAACCTGATAATCTGCGGAGACTAAAATTGACTCTAGCAAGGCAATACAAGAACCTTTGCCATTCGTACCCGCCACTGTAATAATATAAGGCCATGATTGGCTTGCAAACAATCGATCATAGACGGTTTTAATTCGTTCTAAACCCAGATCAATGCCCACCGTATGTAAGTTTTGCACCCAATCTAACCACTGAGATAAGGTTTTAGGCTTCGACATTCGAATTATCATCAGAATCAGCGACCGAGGTCGGCGGATTACTATCGCTATCTAATACTAACTTACTGGCACTTTGCTTCGTTAACATTGCCAATAAAGAGGCAATGGTAACACGCATTTCTCGTCTATCAACAATACGATCAATCGCCCCATGATCGACTAAAAACTCACTACGTTGAAAGCCTTCGGGTAATTTTTCCCTGACCGTTTGTTCAATCACTCTTGGTCCTGCAAAACCAATCAGTGCTTCAGGCTCTGCCAAATGAACATCACCTAACATTGCTAAACTTGCTGAAACGCCCCCCATAGTCGGGTCCGTCATGACGGAAACAAAGGGAATACCCCGTCTTGATAATTTCGTTAGAGCAGCACTGGTTTTAGCCATTTGCATTAATGAAAACAAGGCTTCCTGCATTCTCGCACCACCACTTGCAGAAAAACAGACAAGAGGAATACCGTTTTCTAAGCAAGCCTGTACCGCACGGACAAAACGTTCCCCCACAACGGAACCCATTGAGCCACCCATAAAACGAAACTCAAAAGCAGCGACGACTAAAGGTAAACCTTGAACACAGCCTTTCATCACGACTAAAGCATCGGTCTCACCGGAGCTTTTTTGACCTTGGGCAATTCGTTCTTTATATTTTTTACTATCTTTAAATTTTAAAATATCCAGCGGTTCTAACTCATTTCCAATTTCTTCTCTCGGTTCTGGGTCTAAAAACCATTCTAAACGACAACGCGCTCCTATCCGAAAATGATGCCCACATTTAGGACATACTTCCAAATTTCGTTCTAAGTCTTTTTTATATAAAATCGCATGACATGAAGGACATTTTTGCCATAAACCTTCAGGCACTGCTCGTTTATTCCCCGTATCAATCCTAATTTGAGAAGGAATTAATTTTTCAAACCAAGTAGGCATTTCATTCTCCTGTTCAGTTCCTTCATTTTCATTATTCTTCATCAATCGCTTGACGTATTTCTGTTAACAACTGTTTCATTAACATAGGAATATTATTCGGCTGATCTAATGATACTTCAACCAATTTCACGATAGCACTTCCCACCACCACCGCATCCGCAATCTGTGCCACCTTTTTAGCAGAATCGGCATCCCGAATGCCAAAACCAACCCCCACAGGCAAGCAAGTCATCGCTCTAATTTGAGTTAATTTTAAGCCAACTTCCGCCATATCAATATGCCCCGCTCCTGTTACCCCTTTTAATGATACATAATAGATAAAGCCTTGGGCTAAGGCACAAATTTTTTGTATTCTTGCTTGCGTCGTTGTTGGGGCTAACAAAAAGATTGGGGCTAAATTATATTGTGTCATACATTCAATAAAATCATGACTTTCTTCAGGTGGCATATCTACCGTTAATAAACCATCCACACCTGCTTGTTTGGCAAGACGGGCAAATTTGTCATAACCCACAACTTCAATGGGATTTAAATATCCCATTAAAATAATAGGCGTAGTCTGGTTACCTTGACGAAATTGTCGCACTATGTCAAAAATATCAAATACGGAAATATTATTCGCTAACGCACGTTCACTGGCCTTTTGAATCACGGGCCCATCTGCCATGGGATCAGAAAAGGGTACGCCTAGCTCAATAATATCCGCCCCTGATGCCACTAAAGTCTGCATTAATTCCAAGGTTAAAGCAATATTAGGATCACCTGCGGTAATAAAAGGAATCAATGCCTTTTTTTGTTGCTGTTTTAAGTCAGCAAAACAGGATTCGATTCGATTCATAATTGAAGTCCTTCTTGTTCTGCCACGGTATGAATGTCTTTATCACCACGCCCTGATAAATTTACCAAAATAATCTGATTTTTGTCCATAGTCGGTGCTAATTCCATCGTATAAGCCAAAGCATGACTGGATTCTAAAGCAGGTAAAATTCCTTCGGTTTGGCTTAAAGAATGAAACGCTTGCAATGCCTGTTTATCTGTTACTGCCACATAATTGGCACGACCCGTATCTTTTAAGTAAGCATGTTCCGGCCCGACACCCGGATAATCTAAACCTGCCGATATGGAATGAGTCGGAATAATTTGACCTTCATCCGTTTCAATTAAATAGGTACGATTACCATGTAATACGCCAACTTTCCCCGCACATAAAGGAGCAGCATGTTTACCTGTTTCTAAACCATAACCGGCTGCTTCTACGCCGTAAATTTTAACGGATTCCTCTTCTAAAAATGGATGAAACAAACCAATGGCATTAGACCCCCCCCCAATACAAGCAACTAAGGCATTGGGTAACTGCCCTTCCCTATCTAATATTTGTTGCTTGGCTTCTTTACCAATGACGGTTTGAAAATCTCTCACCAACATGGGATAAGGATGTGGACCTGCCACTGTACCAATAATATAAAAGGTATTATCAACATTCGTTACCCAATCACGCATGGCTTCATTTAGGGCATCTTTTAAGGTCTTTGACCCTGAAGTTACAGGGACAACCTTAGCGCCTAATAATTTCATACGATACACATTTAAGGCTTGGCGCTGCATATCTTCTTCGCCCATATAGACCACACATTCCAAACCTAAACGAGTTGCCACAGTTGCGGTTGCTACCCCATGCTGACCTGCCCCTGTTTCGGCAATTACCCGAGTTTTGCCCATACGTTTGGCTAATAAAGCCTGACCAATGGTATTATTCACCTTATGTGCCCCCGTATGATTTAAATCTTCCCGTTTTAAATAAATTTTGGCACCGCCTAATATTTGCGTCCAACTTGCTGCAAAATATAAGGGTGAAGGTCGTCCGACATAGTGGGTAAAATCTTGTTGTAGTTCGGCCAAAAACTCGGGTTGATCTTTGTATTGCTGATACGCTTGGGTCAATTCATCTAAAGCATACATTAAGGTTTCAGAAGCAAAAATCCCCCCATATTGACCAAAATGCCCCTGTTCATCGGGTAATGTCATAAAATCCATTCAATTTTGTCCTTACATAAACGATTGCCTAGCCACCGCTCACCGTTACGCCCCTCCCTTTTTTTGAGGGGGGGAGATTGAGAGAGGGCTAAGTAAAAAATACATATTCAAACTACCATTTACAAGATTGGGAAACCGCCCGCATAAATTGTGCAATTTTATTTGGGTCTTTAATCCCATGCTGTTGCTCAACGCCACCACTGACGTCAACCGCAAAGGGTTGGGCTTGTTGAATGGCTTGCTTAACATTATCAGCCCTTAAACCACCTGCAAGAATCATTGCTTGGGTTAAATCTTTCGGAACGGCTTGCCAATCAAAGGTTTGTCCAGTCCCACCAAATTTATCTTTTTGATACGCATCCAGTAACAAGGCACCAGCATCGGCATAACTTTTGGTATAGGATAACACATTTGTTTCAGATTTCATCCTTATCACTTTGATATAAGGTTTTTGATACGCCCGACATTGTTCAGGTGTTTCATCCCCATGAAATTGTAAACAGTCAATTCGCATTGCATTTAACACTGAACTGACCCAAGTTGGTTCTGGATTAACAAATAATCCTACCACTGAAACAAAGGCTGGGATTATTGCGGTAATTGCCTGTGCTTTCTCTAAACTTATGGCTCTTGGTGACTGTGGATAAAACATTAAACCAATGGCATCCGCACCATAGGCAATAGCCGTTTCAGCATCTTCAATCCGTGTAATACCACAAATTTTAACCCGAGTTCGTTTCATTTGTATCGCACTCATTATTCTAAATTCGGTGAATCACCGCCTGTAATCACTAACTGCTGATAAAGTTTTAATAAGCGTCGATAACGCTTGTCCCCAGAATCTTGTTGAGCGACTCTATCTAAATAGCGTTTGGATCGTTTTAAAAATCCCACATCTGCTCCAAATTTCTGCATAAAAATCAACATCGCTTGAGCCGTATTTAAATTTAAAGTTTTATTCTCAGGATCGGCATTGGCTTCTTCTTCAAAATGCAAAATCGCTTCCCAATATTTGCCTTCTTTCATCAATTTCGCCCCTTTCGATTGTGCCATCATCGCTGATTCGACTTGATCCACTTGACGAGAGGCTAAACTCCCTTTCGGTAATAAAAAGGACACAAATGATAATAATGGGGTCAACCTTAAAAATAGACGTCTAGGCAAACAATCACGTTGCACTATCGTCTCTTTACTAAAGTTATAATAAATCACAGGTAAGATAAATAAAGTCAATACCGTCGAAGAGGCCAAACCCCAAACAATTGCTACCGCAACAGGTCCCCACATTAGGGAAAAGCCAGCTAAACCCGTTGCCAAAGTAAATAAGCCTGCGATGGTCGTTAATGAGGTAATAATCACTGGCACAAAGCGTCGTCGTCCCGCATAAATTGCCGCATATAATTTACTCACCCCACGTTTACGACTGTCATTCGCTGTTGAAATCAATACAATATCATCATTCACCGCAATTCCCGCTAAAGCAACCACACCAAACATCGTAAACAAACTTAAAGGATTATTCGTCACAAACAAGCCTAATACGACTCCCATGAACGCCATGGGAACGGTAAATAAAATCATCAATGGCTGACTAAAACTATTAAACTGAGTCCCTAAAATCAAAAAGATCAATAAAATCCCAAATAAAAATAAACTCACTAAAGCATCCAGGCTTTCTTGAATATCATCTAATTCACCTGAGAAGTCCAAATTGACATTAGGATAATCAATCTGAATTTTTTCCCATTCCTCTTTTACATATTGATTCGCTTGCACCGTGTTCATAATTGATTTATCAATATCCGCTTCTAAAGTAATGGAACGACGAAATTGATAATGTCGAATCTTACCCGTCCCTCTCTCTACTTTATATGACAATAGTTGAGCCAAAGGAATATCCCCCCCACCATTTGGCAAGGCGATGGTTTGTCGCATAAACTCATCAATATTGTTCCAAACACCTCTTGAACTCAATAAGCGAATATCTACTTGTTCCCCCTGATCTTGTACACTTGTTAGCACTTCACCATCCACCATCAAACGAATGGTACGAGACACCATTTCAGGATTTAAACCAGCTCGTCTGACAGCATCGACATCTAATTGAAACGATAACTGCATACTGCCCGTATTATCTTCAATTTTCACATCACTACTGCCTTCCATTTGTTCAACAATTTCATGTAAAGCCTTGGCAGCCGCATTGATTTCGGTAAAATCATCCCCTCGAATCTTAACACTAATCGCAGGTGATTGTGGCACATCCGAAAATGTCACTAAATTCACATTATAAGTGCCAGGAATGTTGGTAATAATAGGGCGAATCGCCTCTACCATTTCATCGAGTTTACGCAAATCGGGACGAGGAGGTTGCAAAGTAACTAATATCCGTCCTAAATGATCGCCAGTTTTACCATTGGCTCGACCCGCACTGGAAGCGACGGCACGAATCTCATCATACATCGCATTATCACGGATTAGATTTTCAACTTCTAACATTTTATCTAAAGTTTGATCTAAAGAAGTCCCTGGTTCTAATTCAATATCAATATAAAAGACTCGATACGAATCAAAGGCAAAAAAGTTGACTTTAACAATATCAGATGAAACCGCATAAATTGACAAAAAGAATAAACCTACCGCTGTAGCCAGTGATAATTTTTGCCACCGCATTACTTTAAACAAAAGCTTGGTATAAAGATGCCGCAGTTTTTTAGTAAGTTTTTCTCGCATACGTTGCGAATGACTTTCACCCGTAAAATTCACATCCCAAGCCTGAACATGTGAGGGTAACATCCAAAATGATTCAGTTAAACTAAAAATCAAAGCCACCGTTACCACTAATGGCACAACCAACATAAATTTACCTAAGACCCCAGGCAACAACATTAAGGGCAAAAAGGCGGCAATAGTCGTTAATACAGCGGATAACACAGGGGGAATCACTTCTTGCAGTGCCAAGGCGACTTCGGTAACGGCATCGCCTCCTTTTTGTAAGCGATGATAAATCGTTTCCACCACGACTACTGCATCATCGACTAACATCCCCAAACTAATGACAATAGCGAGTAACACGGGATTATTCATGGTAAAACCTAGCATAGACAATATCCAAAAAGTTCCTGCTAAGGTAAAGGGAATCCCTAATGTCGTTAATAACGCAATTTTCCAGCCCAAAAATAACCATGTCATAAACATGACCAAAATTAGTCCCCAAAAAGCATTGCTTTCCATGACTGCAATGGAATTACGAATACTAGCGGTTTGATCATAAAGCAAGGATAATTCAATTCCAGTGGAATGTTTAAGAGCATTACGTTGTTCAATATAGTTTCTGACATCATCTAACAATTTTAAAGTATTCGCGCTCCCTTTTTTAGTCAAATTAATCATAATAGCAGGTTTTCCCTGTGATCTTGCCAAACCCGTGGCTTTGGATCGGCCACGAACGACATCTGCGACCGTTTCTAACGGCACTTCCCCATTCGCCGTTAATACGGGTAACTTAGCCAAATATTCTAAATCATTCACCGCACCTACTAAACGCACTACCCACTGTTGATCATTCACCTTAATGGTTCCCGCTGAAATATCACGAAAATGCGAACGTACCGTATCGGCTAAAGAAGTCGGTGAAATCCCTAACCCTTGCAGTTCTTCTGGATGAAACCGAATTTGATACTCAGGCTCATGCAAACCAACCGCACCAACACTTTCCACCCCTTTAATTCGTTCCAAATCTTTGCTGACATATTCGGCTTGTTTTCTTAAATTTTCATCATTCGCAACGGCTGTAATAATCACACTGACACTAGGGAAGGAATTACTACTATTCACAGAACTAATGGTTGGCGATGAGGCCTCGGGGGGCAAACTACTGCTAATATTTTGTACTTCACGGCGCAGATCGGTAATCCGTCTATCGTAGGTTTCATCATTGATATCACCAAAACGGACAATCGTCGTCGATAACCCCTCTTGGCTCACACTGGTAACCGTTCTCACATCATCCACTTTTGCCACCGCTTGTTCGACAGGAATGGTTAAGGCCTTTTCTATATCCCAAGTAGAAGCCCCAGGTAATAAGACAACCACAGCAACCGCATTATAATTAAATGAAGGATTTTTCTCTCTCGGCATCTGAAAATACGCCAATAACCCCATGACCAAAACCAAAACAAAGGTTAAGGTTGCTAATACATGATTTTCAAGTAGATTTTTAAACATAATGATTGGATTTTATTTACCGTGATGTTTGCTGGCTTTAACAGTATCACCCTCTTTCACACTATAACGCCCATTGATGACAACCCAAGTAGCACCAGGTAAAGTGGCTAAAATGGGACGACCTTCTAAGGCATGCGTTAATTCAACAAATTTAACCCGCTTATTTTTATAAACCATTACCCCTAATTTCCCTTTACGCCGCACTAAAATCTCTGGTGGAAAATGGGGTTTAATTTCATTCCAAATTAAACGCCCTGATGTTCCAGGTAAGGCATGTTCATTCAAAAAAGTTAAACGGACTTCTTGCGTTCGAGTTCGAGAATCTAATAGTGAGACGACAGTACGCAGTTTTAATGGATAACGTTTCTCTTGATACTCTAAATATAATTTATCGGTGGCTTCTAAACTTTCAATATCTTTGCTTTGCACTTGAGCAGAGACTTCAATCCGTTCCACATCCATCACCCGTATAATGGGTTTCCCCGGACTCACAAATTCCCCTACCTTGCCCAGTCGTTCTAAAACTAAGCCTGTAAATGGCGAATGAATCACACATTTTTCAATATTTCTGGCGGCTTTATTGACGGCAACACTGAATTCTTGATAATCCAGTTGCAATATTCGTACATCCGTTTGAGCTTTTTTAAGTTTTGATTTACTGGTATTTCTACCCAAATCTTTTTGTTGTTTCAAGGTCGTTTGGGCTTGGTTAAGTTGTGCGGCTACTCGGGCAAGTTTCACTTTTAAGCGTTTATGCTCCAATTCAAAATCTGCCATGTCCAATTGCACCAAAGTAGTATCTTTTACCACAATATCACCCACCGCCACTGGAATTTCAATAATTTTCGCACTCACCTCCGCACTGATCTGACTATCATTCATACTCACGACAGACGCAGGTGCCTCGATTTGTGGGTAAATAAACAATTTTTCTAATTTTTGTACAGTAACAGGAATCGCTTCATCATCGGCATAAACAGTTGTTACAATGATAAAACTCAAAATAATAGAGAATATTCGCATCCACATGATAAAAAATCTTTTGATATAATGTATGAGTAAAGATAGATTTCATTGATTTTTCTAAGAATCAGGTTATATTATAGACAAGAAAAACAATAAATCATTAGAAAAATAAAAATCTTTATACCAATGAACAATGGTATTAACAACCAATACGGGGATAACCTTATGAAAAAAACTTATCATTTTATTTTACCTATTTTTCTGGCAAGTCAGATTTGCACTGTGCAAGCCGAAAATTTACAACAAATTTACGAATTAGCATTGGATTCTGATCCCAGTCTTAAATCAACGAAAGCAGAGAGGCTATCAGTTTATGAAGCCAAGCCCCAAGCTTTTTCCCAGTTTTTACCCAGCATCACTTTTGGTGCGGAAACCAAAGACAATGATGTCAATTTTACTCAACCCACCCTACTCACCGACCAATTAGCAGCGGCCAACCAAGGGGATTCCAATAGTAGTGATACGGAACGCCATGATTTTAATACGAATTCCTATCAAATCCAACTAACACAACCAATTTTTAATTATGGCAACCATATTAGTTGGCAACAGGTTGATAATATTTTGGCTCAGGCAGATGCGAATTTAGTAGCGGCAGAACAAGATTTAATCTTGCGGACAGCACAAGCTTATTTTAATGTGTTGATTTCTTATAATAACTTAGAATTTTCCAAAGTCGAAAAAACTGCTACCCAACGCCATTTAGAGCAAACTCGCAAACGTTATGAAGTCGGTTTAATTGCAGGGACGGATGTCAGTGAAGCTAAGGCTCGTTATGACAATTCCGTTGCCGATGAAATTGCTTCTCAAAACAATTTAGCAAATTCTTTAGAGTCGTTACGGGAAATTACCGGACAATATCATACCGAACTCAGTGCCTTAGGCGATAATATGCCCTTACTCCCCCCCGATCCCCAGGATATTGAACAATGGAAAGAAACGGCGATCCGTCAAAATCCTAATATTATTTCAGCCCAAAATAATGTGGAACGTGCTCGCAAAGAAATTAAACTGCAACGTGCCAATCATTTTCCGACCTTGGATTTAGTTGCGGCCCGTGAATATGAAGACAAAAACTTATCGAGTTCAGAATCTCCCTTAACAGGTGGCGGTGATCGAGTGCAACGCAATGATTCACTTGCCTTACAATTTTCTTTATCTTTATACTCAGGTGGAGCAATCGTTTCCAAAACAAGACAAGCCACTCATGATTATCATAAAGCCCAAAATGACTTAGAAACGCAACAACGTACGGTAGTCAGTCAAACCCGTCAAGCCTACAATGATGTGATGGCAAGCACTAGCCGAGTTACCGCATTAAAACAAGCGGTCGTTTCGAATAAAGAATCGTTTGAAGCCACCCAAGCGGGTTTTGAAGTAGGAACTCGTACCATTGTGGAAGTATTGAACTCCCAACGAGATTACCACCGTTCCGAAAGAGATTATAAAAACGAACGTTATAACTATATTCTCAATACCCTTCGTTTAAAACAAGCGGCAGGAATGTTATCTGCAGAAGACATTGTAAACTTAAATCAATGGCTGACAGGTAATGTCAACCTTGCTCAATAATTATTTAATAACATCCCGATTGAGCGTAAATCAATCGGGATAAAAAAATTGACTATGACCACCTACGCCAATAAATTTCAAGTTTGTTTCGTTGAAGATAGCAAAACCGCTGCCTTCCCAGTGAAAAAATTTCTGGATAAATTGCCAGAATATGATTATCAGCATTTCAAAGATGCGGAATCAGCATTAGCCTCCATTCAACAACAAAAATATGATTTATTGATTACGGATTTGACCTTATCGGCCACAGGCATGAATGGCATTGATTTAATCAAAGCCTTACGTCAAAACCCAAACATTAGCATTAATAAAATTCCAATTTTAGTCGCAACAGGCAGTCAAGATGATCAAGTATTGCTGGACGTATTTAATGCAGGTGCCAATGACTATTTAATCAAACCCCTAAATTTTAAAGCCTTAGAAGCACGCATGAAAAATTATGCGTCAAAAGCTCACCATAAAGAACGCCAAAGCAACTCTCAAAAAAATGGCTTGATCTGTTTAATTGAAGACAGTCGCACGGCTGCCCATTTTTTAAGCAAAGCCTTAGAAACGGAACCGTTTACTATCGAACATTATTTAAGTGCTGAAGCAGCCTTAGAAGTGATTACCACCAAAAACTATGATATTATTCTCTCCGACCTCAATCTTGCAGAAGAAGGTTTAGATGGTGATGAATTTGTGCAAACCCTACGTCGCCTTAAAAATCCCGTCATTTCCCAGACACCTTGTATTATTATTACAGGTGATACCAGTGATGAGACCATTAACAAAGTTTTTCATGCAGGAGCCAACGACTATTTAGCAAAACCCGTCAAAGCCAAAGAATTAATTGCCCGATTGCATGCCATGCTGGAAAGACGTAGCGAATTTTTAAACAGACACAAAGCGAAAACCAACGCCCAAACAAAACCCGCCTCTAAACCTAAATCAGAACTAAAACTGGAAGATAGGCAAGAACAATCGATTGCAGACGCATTAGAAATTGATTTTAGCAATTTGTCTATAGAAGAACCTAACCCCGTTGAGACGAAAGCCCAACCTCAATCACCATCGAAAAAACCTCAACCGCCAAAACCTAACGCAACACCAAAAACCGCCACTTCTGCTAAAAAATCAGCAAAAGCAAACCAACCTAACGATGATTTTGCCGACTTAGGGAATGAATTTGATCAAATCGCCAAAGAATTAGATCAAGCTTTAGATACCATTGCTGAAGCAGAAGCAAATTTACCCTTTCCATTAGATGAACAAGCATCCACTAAAAAATCAGTCCCCCCACCTAAAACCACAAAAAAAGCAAGCCAAGCTCGATCACAAACTAAAAAAACCAGCATCCTTGATGATGAACCATTATCAATTGACGATATTGATGTGCTTTCAAAAGCCAATCAAACATCTAAAACCCAAGCAAAATCCCCCCCTCAAACCAAAACAAGCAGTCCATTTGATAATGCTGAAATAGAACAAATTGAAATTGGCGAAGCCCCTCAAGGATTTGGAACTAATCAAACGGCTAGTCCAAAACCAACACCACCAGTTAAATCCAACAAAAAAATCAAAATTGGTGCTCATACTAAAAAAGAACAACATAAAAAACCAAAAGAGGATAAACCGAATATTATTATCCGTTTCTTTGCGGGTTTATTTCGTGTTATCGGAAAATTAATGAAATGGAGTATTTATCTCGCATTACTTGCTGGACTTATGCTTGGTTTATTAATTGCTGCCAAACAAGTGGATCCCAAATTTAAACTGCCTTTTGAACTTCCCTTTCGCATTCCTTACTACAATCAGACATCTGAAGCAGATGAGGATGATAGTTACAATGAGGATGAAGAGGATAATTATGACGATGACTATGATGATGATTATGGTGATGAAGACGATGGTTATGGTGATGATAGCACAACGGAAACAAACCTTAATGCAATTGAAGAAGATTTTGATACCATTGAAAACAATGAGATAAAAAATGCCTCACCAAATAATGCCCAGCCCCAACAAAAAGTCGTCAACAATCCAAGCACATCCCCCGAAATAAGGATTAACATTCCTCAACAAACGGCATCAAGCATTAGTAACGCCCAAGTTAGTTCGGCTAAAAAAGGCTTTATGATTGCAGAAGAAGCGAGAAACCGTCTTCGTGGTTATGGTCAGCAAATCGCAGATATGATACTGATTATCAATAAGAAACATGGTGAAACGACGAAACACCAGTTTAGTTATATTAGTAAGGAAATTAGCCAAAGTTTAGAACAAAGTTTATTAGTGATAGTGAAATCAGATGATATTAAAGGCACGGCATTATTAACAAAACACAGAGAAAAATTGACCGATCAACAATTCTTATATATTCCTGCCATTCGCCGAGCCACTAAAATATCAGAAAATAATCAGTTAGGTTCGTTTGCTGGCAGTGAATTTTCTTATCTCGATTTAAATTTACAAGCCTTATATGAATTTGATTACCAATTGATAAAAAGCCAAACCTATAATGGCAAAAATTGTTTTGTCATCAAAGCAAAGCCTAAAATGAGTGCGAATTATGCTTATGAGGAACGCTGGATTGATAAAGACGCATTCCGCACGCTTAAAAAAGTCTATTATAATAATAAGAAACAAGTTATTAAAATTTATACGGCCAATCAATTTAAGGGTTATTTAGGTAAGCACTGGCGGGCAGGTGAAATCGTCATGACTAATAAGCAAAATGGAAACATTAGCAAAATGGTTTGGTTAAATTATCGGTTTAACGTGAATATCAGTGAGGCCGATTTTGATCTCAAAACCTTATCGCAACGGATTAAATAATCTGGTGAATATAGGGGCGAACGGCCGTTCGCCCCCACAAACAAACAAGTGCTACAAGGTCATTTCCATCCAAGACAAGGTTTGCGGTCCTTCATAACATGTAGGCGTAGCCGCATTAGCATAGTCGGCATAAATATTCGCATCGGCTTGAGGCATCCAATCAAACATCCAGCGAAACCATTTAAGTGGGTTAATGGTAACAGGAGGTGGCCCGCCACAACTCATAAAACGATTAAAATCCATGCCCATCATTTTCATCACTCTCATCATAGCGTTCATGCCCAAATCCATCATTCCCCCCATTAAACCGCCTGCTTTATCACCGGATGGCATAGGCATAGGCATCATACTTAACATGGTTTGCATCATAATCCGTATCATATCCGCAAAGGAGGGACTAAAGTCTTTATAAACATTAAGATTATTGGTTTGGCAATCCATTAACATAATCATGTCCATCATTGCGGCCGTATGGGTATTAATTTTGTAATAGTCATCGCCTAACATATCCATAATCATAATCATGTCCCCCATATTCATGGGTTTGCTGTTCTTATCTAATTTCCCAGTGCTGATTTGATAAATATCATTGCCACCCGCGTCCCCAATCATCACCATATTCATCAATGCCCCTCGATAACCGACATTAATTTGGTAAATATCATCAAAACCAGCATTATTCGCCCCACTACCGCCCATCATTTCGGTCATCATTTTCATCATATCCATCATTGGAATGGGTAAACCCATCATTTTATCCATTTGCGACATCATTATTTGCATCATTTGCATCATCATATCTATCATAGTATCCATCATTGGCATATTGCCCATGACTTGTTTCATCATTTGCTTCATCAATTCCATATACCCCCCAGGACCGACCGCGGCGTTCATGCTGGCAAAGCCATTCATCATCCGTCCATCGGCTTTAAGACAAATATGATTGTCCCCCGTCATGCTACCAATTCCAACCATATTCATCATGGAATTTTCAATTTCAATATTCACCTTATCCCAAGTAAAACCTTTAGGAATAATGCCTTTAGCAAATAATACCCCCGCACCACCGCCTGCAAACGACATGGTTTTGCACATGGCACTCATCATCGGCATTGGCATCATATCGCACATCCCTGCCATTTGTAGGGCCCCAAAGATAGCGAAAAAACTGGTCATAGTCCGCATATCTAACCCCGATAACATATCGGCCATAAACACGCCATTCATCATACCCGAAAATTTAATATTCAAAGTGACAGGTAATAAATTACTCGGTGTGAAAGGATTGCTATTGCTAGGTGCGGTTACAAATCTAGGTAAAAAACTGCCACAATTTTTATCCGTACCACGACCACCGCCGAAACTAATACATTCTGACATACCAATATCAGACGATAACATCAAAAAATTCATAAAACCTTTGGCTTCAATATCAATCACAGGTTTAATGGGTTGTTGATACACCTCTTGCAAAACCACCCTAGCATCCGATGAACCACCAAAACCTAAGGCAGTAATCTTGTAAGTTGCAATATCATCCACATAATCCAATTCTTCAATAATATAACTCGGTTGCGTTGCTACCTCGGCTAAACTTAAGCCTGAGCCATGCGTACCCTCTCCATAATTACGAGCGAATTTAAACCATTTTTTTGACAAAGAAGGGTCAGGGGTTTTACCTTTAGCCACAATACCTTTTACTTTATAAGGCATAGGGCGTTCCGTTTGATGGGCAATAAAAAACTTCGCATCTTGCAAGCCTGCTTCGGCTGCCTGAAAAGCAGAGGCATAATCTTGTGTGCCTGCGACTAACTTTTCATTGGTCATAGCGGATTGAATGGTATTAATACTAATAATAGTCAAGATACTTAAAATCACCATTACCACAAATAATGCGGATCCTTGCTGTTGTTTCATGATTTTTTTCCTTAATATATTGGTTTTATTCTATCTCACTCGATTTCGTAAACTCACCGTTGTGGCAAATAAATAACGTAAACGTCTGTCATGACTGACCCACTGTACACCTAATAATCGATTGGTTTTTGCTTGTAATTCAACGGCGTTATTTTGTGAACGCAACATTAATTCTAAAGTTATCGCTACCACATTATTCCAGTTATCATTGGCTTGTACCGTAGTTGCAGTGACATAACGATTTGCGATTTGATCAGCATCGGTATCAATGCCGTATAATACCTGCATATTTTCAACCCCATCCATTAAAATCATTTCACCACCACTCGCATCACGGCATACTAATTGGTATTGAAATTCAGGATGAATGGCATAAGCGGTCATCTTTTTATTTTGGTCTAGTGTCTGCACCAAAAAAGTATTATCTGATGTTCCCCCTTTCGCAATGGTATTCCCTAAACAATCTCGCATACTGCCATCACTGGCATAACGCAAGGTTAATTGATCAGGATTAATGCCACCACCTTCTATACCAGAGACAGGAGGATTGGTTTCCGTAAAAATCTCCGAACAAGGAATTTGCAATTCCAACGCCTCATTACAAAAACCTGCCATACGAATATGACGAGCAAAAATTTTAGTAGCAACTCGACCATTATCTTGCAACAAAGTAACGGCTTGTTGCATCTGACTATTTTGCCGAGTTGAGATCAAAATAAAAATAGCACCCGCAATAAGCACTAAACCCAATGCCATCGCAATCATTAATTCAATCAAGGTAAAACCATTAGTTTTTATTTTTATTTTTGTTATCATTATTGAGTCTCCACCATAATTGAACGCTGTTCACCTCTATCATTCCAATAAATGCTAACCCTATACTGATATACCGTATCTAAATCCGTAATACCCGACAAACCTGTATTGATAGAACTCACACTAATTTCACCAACGCCTTGGGGTAATTGTTGTGCTAATAATTGTTGCCATTGCCATAAATCCCATTGGGCTAATTGTTGTGGATCACAAACAGCGGTAGCAAGGCTACAATCCACGTTTGCTTGAATCGGTGCAACGGCGGGACTAAGATTATAATCCCCATTATGACCAGCCAAACGATTGGCCCGAATTTTAGCAACAATGGCCTGTGTTAAAATCACCGCTTGTGAATGTAAATAAGTGCCATGATTGATTTTTAAGGCTTGATTCTGTAATCCTGCTAAGGCTAATAAGCCGACAGCTAATACGGTGGCAGCAATTAACACCTCGATTAAAGTAAAGCCTTGTTGTTTGCTTAAATTACCTTGCATATTTCATCCTAATATGATTGAATTATCTTTTAACATCCTGATGCAGGTTCTTCAATGACCACACGACCCACAGGACTAATCACAACATCTAAACTATTGTTGCCATTGGGATCACAAATGGAAAATACCGCCTCATTGCCTTGTTGATTGGTACTACCATCGGGTAAAAATACCAGTGGTTGTTCCTCTACCGTACTCACATTTATGGTTACCATTGCCACTTCAGCATTGACTTTAAGTACAGTATCTGTCATAGGATTTGATTTAAATGGTGAAATTTTATTATTTAAAATGCCTGCAGCAACCACCATCCAACCTGTTTGCCAATTATCACCTTTATCACAACGTGGTTGCGTTTTCGTTAAATTATTACTACGGCATAATGCGGTATAAACATTACGCCTTGCGGATTCTGTTTTGGCTAAACGAATAAAATCTAACAATTTTTGTTTAGACGCTTCAATCCGTTGTTGGCTTTGAAAAGAACTATACATTGGTATGGCAAAACTGACTAAAATACCCATAATAGTTAATACAATTATTAATTCAAATAAATTAAATCCTTGTTGCCTTAGTATTTTTGTCATACTGCCGTTCCCAATTTAAAAATAGGTAAATACATCGCAATCACCACGAAACCGATCGAGGCATAAATGACTAAAGTCATTATCATTTCATAACTTTGCACTAATTTTTCCACTTTAATTTCCAAATTACTGTCATGATATTGGCTTGCAATTTCTAACATTTTTGGCATTTCGCCGGTATATTCTGCGGTTAAAAAAAATGAGACTAAATTTTGAGGAAAACGTGGATAATTCTGAATAATTTTGGATAAAGGATGCCCTGTTTCTTCTAACTGACGGCTAATTTTTGCCACATCTCTATCATAAAAAATATTACCTGTTGTCCCCTTGACTGCTTGCATCCCTTCATGCAAAGGCAATCCTGAAGCAATTTGCGTTCTTAAGCCATGTAAAAAGCGAGAAATCGCCATTGCCGAGCTTAGTTGTTTATAAACAGGAATGGTTAAGGCTAACCAATCTAAAAAGGTTTGCATTTTGTAGGAAAAGGTTCGTAATAATTGGAAAATAAACAAAGACAATATCACGCCAAACAGTAATGCCCACCACCATTGAATCACTAAATCGGACAATACTAATACCATTTGCGTTAAAAATGGTAAACTCGCCCCTGCTTGTTCAAAAAATTCTTTTAAAGCAGGCACAATTATCGTCAACATAACCGTCATTAACATCACCTCGCCGATGACTAAAATAAAGGGATAAATTTTAGCGGATTTTAAACGTTGTTCAATTTGTTCACTGCGTTCTCGATAAGATGATAACTCTAATAACGCTTCTTCTAAAGTGCCTGTTTTTTCTGCTACCCGAATTAAATTTCTCGCCACTTTATCAAAATATTCAGGAAACAAGTCCAAACCATACGATAACGGCTGTCCTGCATTTACTTTGGCTTCAATTGGCTCTAATACTCGTTGCACACTAGGTTCACTGCTTAAACGAATTGCTTTTAAAGCCTCGGCAATTGGCAGGCCTTGCTGTATTAAACTCCCTAAAAAATGAAAAAAATAGGTAATTTCTTTAGGGAAAACTTTACGACAAATTAAACTGGGCTTGTCTTTTTGTTTTAACCATAAGGGACTAATCGAACGGCTTTTGAGTTCATTTAATGCCACTCGTGGATGTTTACTATAAAGCTCACCTTGAATAACTTTTTTGCTACTGGTACGCCCTACATAAATATAACGCTTCTTTTTCGATAAAAATCGCAACATACAACTATCAAACAACCAAACGAAACAAAAACTAATAACAAAATATAATATATTATTATAGCTTAATATAATAATATATGATAAATGGTACAAAATTTAGGATAAATCGTCTAAAGTATCAATATCATATTGAATATAAGGGTCATTACAAGCTAGATAAGTGATGTCAATCTGATACAAGTCTAGCAAAGATTTTGCCCCTTGATCGCCAGTTAACTGAATTAATTTTGTATAAAATTTCTGCCCAAACCCAACAGGATGCCCTCTACCTTGGGAATTTTTAGGCACAACTAAAGGTGAATCAATTGAAATTGTTTGCCAAACTGATTGTAAAGTCTGAACTTGAATCAATGGCATATCCGCTAACATAATCACCCAACCAGACCAATTTTTTGTTTGTTTGACACCAAACGCTAAAGTATCCCCCATACCTTGATTAGCATTGGGACAAATAGTAAAATCATACTGATATTGCTGTAATAATTGTGAGACAAGACTATCAAAACTTGAAGTAATAATTAAATAATTATCCGTTACTTGCTGTATGCGAGTCATTGTTTCTAAAATAATAGGCTTGTGATGATGATCAGCTAAGGGGTAACAGAGTTTATGACCTTGGGAAAAGCGTTGGCTTAAACCCGCGGCTAAGATTAGAAAACCGATAGACATTGCTTGTTCCAGATTGACATCCTGATCCTTTTTCATTCACAAAACTTAACATTTTATTAAGATGTATGTTACTTTTAGTAAAAGTAACATGGGCGGATTCACCAAAGCTATTGGCTACAGCCAATAGCACATTTATTATAATAGGTTTTAGATTTTACATATAAAACTTTTCTTATATAAGCTAATATCTAACCTATTATCACTCCGCTCCCTCGCTACCTGCCCAACATTCCAATGTGATAAAAAGCTAAGTCAAACGTAATGGTAAAGAACGTAATCGCTGTTTAGTGGCTTGATAAACCGCATTGGCAACCGCAGGTGCAATTGGTGGTGTGGCTGGTTCACCTACGCCTGATGGGGCATTTTCAGAAGGGATAATATCAACCATGACTTCTGGCATTTGATTAATGCGTAATAATTGATAATCATCAAAATGATGCTGGGTAACTCGCCCTTGTTCAATAGTAATCTCGCCTGTTAACGCTGCAGTTAAACCAAATACAATGGCACTTTGCATTTGTGCTTTCACAATCGCAGGATTCACCACTTGACCACAATCGATCACACAATAAACTTTTTCGACTTGAATGCTTTGTTGATGAATGGATACCTCTGCAACTTGTGCCACATAACTACCAAACGAATAATGTTGAGCAATACCTAAAAATCTTGATGGATGATTACTATTTTGATGCCATTGACTCATTTCAGCCACTCGATCTAGTACCGCTAAGGCTTGTCCATGATCTTGTAATAATTTCCGTCGAAATAAATAACTATCTTGGTTTAATTGATTCGCTATTTCATCAATAAAACCTTCGACCACAAAGGCATTTTGCGAATGACCGACTGAACGCCAGAAACCCACAGGAATGCCCGGATCATAATAAATGTATTCTACGGTTTGATTAGGTATGGCATAAGGAATGTTAGTGCCTTCTACTGAAGTATCATCAACCAACCATTTGGTAAAAACACCGTGAGCAATTTTACCCGATAAATCTTTAATCGTTTCGGGCAACCATGACGGTGATTCCGATTGCACTAAGTGTGGCAACATCCATGATAAAATTGACGGACAAACAAATTTATGTTGCCATGCTTTTACTTGTTGCTTATTCGCATCAAAACTAGCCTTAAGCTGATGATAAGTGGCAGGTCGATAATAATCATGTTGAATATCTTGTTCTCTTGGCCATAGCACTTTGATCGGTTTTTTCAAGCGTTTGGAAATAGTAACGGCTTCCGCAATTTCATCGGGACAAACTCGACGACCAAACCCCCCCCCTAGAAAAGTCGTATGTACCGTAATTTGTTCCTCAGATAAGCCTGTAATTTCTTTAGCAGTGCTTTTATTCCATTCTGGCGCTTGGCTAGGCACCCAAATGCTACATTGGTGTTCCGTTACCCAAGCCGTACAATTAATGGGTTCCATAGTCGCATGAGCTAAATAAGGCGTTTGATAAGTAACAGACAGGGTTTGCCTAGCATCAGCTTTGTCAATTAATGCTTGGGCAGTTTGACCTTGTTGATGAATTAAACGTCCTGTTTGTTTGACTAATTCTGCCTGATTTTGTTGGATTATAGTGCTATCAAGACTATCTAAATCAACGGTTTTCCATTGAATTTCTAATAACTGACTGGCTTGTTCTGCTTGCCAATAAGATTGAGCCACAACCGCAATTCCTTGTGGAATTTCGATAATATCAACGACCCCTGCTTTTTGTTTGGCTTTACTGGCATCAAAACTTTCAACTTGACTACCAAATACAGGTGGATGAATCACAACGGCAACTAATAAATCAGGCAACGACACATCAATACCAAATTCGGCGTTGCCTTCAACTTTATCAGCTGTCTCTAAACGAGGTATGGCTTTACCAATAAAACGATATTGACTGGCGGGTTTTAAACGCACTTTTTTAGGAGGGGATAATTGACGTGCCACGTCAACTAATTCCCCATAAGTTAAAAATTGCTGATTATCCTTACGCCACACTTTAGTATCCTTGACATAGCACTGAGATTTCTCAATTTGCCAAGTTTTAGCCGCCGCTAACAGTAATAATTCTCTCGCCTTGGCACCCGCTTCTCTTAACGGTTGCCAAGCCATTGCAATACTCGTACTGCCACCTGTTACTTGACTATGTAACGCAGGGTTTTTATAAACATCTGCCACAGGTGCGAATTCAGTTTTTACTTGTTTCGGTTCAATCTCTAATTCCTCTGCCAATAACATCGTCAAAGCCGTTAACACACCTTGCCCCATTTCCGCTCTATCAATAATAAAGGTAATTTGATTATCCGCTTGAATTTGAACCCAAGCATTTAATCGTTGATCCGATTCTGTCATATTATCACTGGCACAAGACCATTGTACCCCAATCAATAAACTACCACTGACCACAGCGGTTAGTTTTAAAAATTCTCTACGCTTCATGGTTGTTCCCCTTGACTTGGGCAAATTGAGTTGCTTGCATTGCTTGTGCTTGTAAAATTGCTTGAAGAATGGCTTGATAAGTGCCACAACGACATAAATTACCGGCCATACCTGATTTAATTTGATTTAAATCCGCCTTAGGATTTTGTTTTAATAAAGCTACGGCTGACATAATCTGCCCAGGTTGACAATAACCACATTGCGGGACATCTTGTTCCTTCCACGCTTGTTTGACAGGATGCTCAGATTGAATCCCCTCAATGGTAGTAATCTCTTGATTAGCGACGACTTCAATAGGCGTAATACAAGCACGAATCGCCATACCATTTAAATGCACAGTACAAGCACCACATAATCCTTTGCCACAACCAAATTTAGTGCCTGTTAAACCAATTAGCTCTCGAATTGCCCATAATAATGGCATAGCAGGATCAACGGTAAGCGATTGTGCTTGCTGATTTAAATTAAATTCTATTGTTTTCCTTACCATAATTTTAACCTTAAGTAAAAATACTAAGTGTGATGTATAAGTTTGGTTTTTCATTATTTTTTGCGAAATAAAGCAATGGATTCCACATGAGCAGTTTGTGGAAACATATCCATTACCCCCGCTAATTCCAACTCATAAGCATATTGATGCACTAAAATATCGGCATCTCTGGCCAACGTCGCAGGATTACATGAGATATATAAAATCATGCGAATTTGTTGTTGACCTAAATAATGTATGGCTAATTCTGCCCCAGTGCGTGGTGGATCAACTAGGGCTTTGTCAAAGGTTTGTTGCGACCATGCTTCATGCCTAAAACTTTGATGTAAATTGCTATAAAAAAATTTGGTATTGCTTAATCGGTTATAATCGGCATTCAATCTTGCCTGTACCACTAAACTTTGTTCCCCTTCCACCCCAATGACTTCGCCTGCTAATTGAGCTAATGCCAAACTAAAATTGCCTAAGCCACAAAACAAATCCAAAACCTTATCACTGGCTTGTAATCGCAATAATTGACAGGCTTGACTAATCATTTTTTGGTTAAGATTAGCATGCACTTGAAAAAAATCTAAGGGTCGAAAATAAAAGCGTAGTTGTTGTTCTGCTAAGCTATAAAATAATGGGGCTGGTTTCGGCTCTAAGGATTGAATCGTATCAGTACCACCTGTTTGAAAATAAATCGTGTAATTTTGTTGCTGGGCTAATTGTTTTAAAATCGCTTTATCGGTATCCGTAGGTAATGCTAGGACTCGAATCACAATCGCTGTTGTTTGCTCACCCACCGCAATTTCTAGTTGTGGAATCTGACGCTTAATCGTTAACTGATTAAATGTTTGTTGTAATAAGGTTAGTTGTTGACCAACTTTAGGCTCTAACACTAAACATTGCTTTAAATCTGCTAAATAAGGGGTATGTTTTTCCCGAAAACCAATTAATAATCGCTGTTTTTTTTCAACATATTTTACCCCCAAGCGAGCTTTACGCCGATAACCCCAAGCATTCGCAACTAAAGGTTCTAATAAGCCAGTTGCAGTCACTTTGCCAATATGTTGTAAATTCTCTAGTAATACTTGTTGTTTGGCTAAAATTTGTTGCTGAGAGGCGAAATGCTGTAACACACAAGCACCACATAAATCAAAATGGGGACATTCTGGTTCCACTCGATAGGGTGAGGCTTCAATGACTTGTTCACAAATGCCTTGATTATAGCGTTTGTGTTTTTTAATGGTTTTAACGACGACGGTTTCATCAGGTAAGGCTTGTTCGACAAAGACAACTTTGCCATTGATTCTAGTAACGCCTCGACCATCGTGATTGAAAGCTGTAATTTTTGCTTCGACTAAGGGGAAAGGTTTTTTTGCCATTGTGCTAAAAATTCGTGTAAATGCGATTGGGATTGTTGTTGTAATATATGTTTAAGCTGTTCACAATTCGCTTGATATTCTTGCGGTTGCAACTTGCCTTGAATCAATTGAAAACGTAAATATACCAGATAAGTATTTAATACATCAGTTTCACAATAATGACGAATGCTAACCACATCACCATGTAAATACGACTCCCACACCTTAGCACCACTCATGCCCATTTTACCTGGGAAACCCAGTAATACCGCAATATCATCTAATCTGGCATAGGCTTTGGCTTGATAAGATGCTAAAACATCCATTAAATCCGTATGACGATCATGATAACGGTTAATATAATTATTATAACGAAAATTACCATCAGTTTGTCCCGTTTCCCAATATCGTGGGGCTTGTACGCCATGTAATAAGGAACGATAATGCAATACAGGCAAATCAAAGCCCATGCCATTCCAAGAGACTAAAGTCGGTGAAAATTTATCAATGCCTTCAAAGAATCGTTGAATAATTTCTTTTTCTGAGGAATTTGGTTCGGCCACTGACCAGACTTTTACTTGGGTTTGATTATTCTTTTTGTATTCCAATACGACAGAAATAGCGACGACTTGTTGCAAATGTAAACGTAAAAAATCCGTACCTGCTTCATCTTTACGTTTTTGAATCATGGCTTTTGCCACAGCTTGATCACTTAAGCTAGATTCCAGGTTATATAAGCGTCGTCCTGATGTAACATCAGGCACAGTTTCAATATCAAATACTAAGACATTCATTTAATTCTACTATTCCTATGCTTCAGGACAAAGACAAGGCTCTACTATAATTTCTTGCTTTTTAATCGATGGGATACAAGCCAGTTGAGATATACCTATCCCCACGATCACAAATAACACATACCAATACCGCATTTTCCACCTGTTCAGAAAGTTTTAACATAGCGGCTACTGCACCACCTGAAGACATACCCGCAAAAATCCCTTCTTTACTGGCTAAATCCAAGGCAACTTGGCTTGCTTCGGCTTGGCTAATATCAATCAATCTATCAACCCGATTCGCCTCATAAATTTTAGGCAAATATTCTTTGGACCAACGTCGAATCCCAGGAATTTTCGAGCCTTTGCTTGGTTGTACCCCAATAATTTGAATCTCAGGATTTTTTTCTTTAAAAAACCGAGAATTGCCCATAATGGTTCCAGTAGTTCCCATCGCACTAACAAAATGGGTAATACTGCCATGGGTGTCTCGCCAAATTTCAGGGCCAGTGCCTTCATAATGGGCTTGAGGATTGTCAAAATTGGCAAATTGATCTAGAATTAGTCCCTTGCCTTCGGTTTCCATTTGTCTGGCGACATCAATCGCTTCTTCCATACTGCCTTCCGCCGAAGTTAATACCAACTCTGCGCCAAATGCTTTCATGACAGAACGTCGTTCTTTACTCATGCTTTCAGGCATGACTAAAATCATACGATAGCCTTTAATGGCCGCTGCCATTGCCAAGGCAATCCCTGTATTACCACTGGTCGCTTCAATTAAGGTGTCCCCTGGTTTAATATCGCCTCGCTGTTCAGCACGTTTAATCATGCTTAACGCAGGTCTATCTTTAACGGAACCTGCGGGATTATTGCCTTCTAGTTTCACAAGCAAGGTATTGCTAGTATGGATATTTAAGCGTTGCAAACGTACTAAAGGCGTATTGCCGACAAAATGTTCAATGCTTGGATAATTCATAGCACAATCAACTTTAAAATATTTCGATTTTAGGACATTTGCGTCTAATATTAGTCAATAATTCACAAACATCAAGCAAAAACCTATGATTTACAACCAAACTTTAGCCTTACAACGAGCAGGCAATCATCCTGCTATTGCCAAACAAATGTTACAACAACTGATTGAAACTTTACCTCAACAACAGCAACAAATAAAAAGCAACTACCAACAACAAAACTGGCAAGCACTTTGGGATCAAGTGCATTATTTACATAGTGCCACAGTTTATTGTGCCACAGAAGATTTACAGCAAATCTGTGCGGAATTAGAACAAGCAATAACAGACAAACAACTGACCAAAATCACAGAAACCATGCCATATTTAGATCAGGCGATTTCAAATTTGCTGGCATGGTTTAAAAAAGCCCGATAAACATAATAATACCACTAGGGCTTTTTATCACCGAATAAAACATCAAACTTTCAACGGCATACGCAAATAACGTTTACCATTGGATTCTTCAGGAGGCATTATACCTGCATTGATATTAATTTGAATGCTTTCAAATAATAATCTTGGTGGCGGTAAGCGTGAATCCCGATTTTCAGCATAGGCCACAAAATCTTCTTCCGTCATCGAACTTGGAAGGTCAACGTTTCTAGCCTTAGAATCTCTAATGGTCGTTTGATGACAAACATCCCTATTATCAGGTGGATAATCATGTCCTACAAATACTTTGGTCTCATCAGGTAAGGTATAAAGTTTCTGCATAATCGAATGATATAAATCTTTGGCACTGCCTCTAGGAAAATCACAACGAGCAACACCAATATCTGGCATAAATAAGGCATCACCGGTAAAAATCCCTTGATCTGTTTGGTAAGTTAAACAGGCAGGGGTATGGCCAGGGGTATGAATCACGGCTATTTTAACACTACCCGCTTCAACAATATCACCATCACTTAATAAACGATCAAATTGACTGCCATCTTCTGCCACATAATCTTGAGAATTAAACACACCATTAAAAGTTTGTTGTACAATAGCAATTTGATCACTAATCCCTAATTTTGCCCCAAAACGAGTTTTCAAGGCTTGCATTCCAGTAACATGATCCGCATGAATATGCGTATCTAACACCCAGTGTACCGTTAAGCCATTGGATTCCACAAAATCTGCTAGTTTATCCACTGAAGTTGTCGTAAATTCCCAAGAACGGGTATTTAAGTCTAAAACGGGATCAATTATCACCGCATCTTTGGTCTCAGAATCGTAAATAATATAACTTAAGGTAAATGTATCTTGATCAAAAAACGCTTCTACCTTTGACATGTTTTTTCTCCGTATTGCAATTTTACATAAAACCCATAGAATCAACACATTCTTTACTTAGACCATCTCGATTAGTAAACAAACACTTACCAATACGTCCACCACCCACCTCAACATCACCACAAAACTGACGAATATCGTCTTGACATACTGCCATCATATCTACCTTAGCACCACAATCTTCAGTAAGTTTTGGACGATGATTTAGATAACATGTTAACAAACCACGACCATCCGTATGTTTTTTGGAATCCAATTGCTTGACGGTACCTGTTAACATATCACTACAAAAACGATAGCGATCCGCCGTACAACCGCCACGTTTTTCAGCCATTTTAATGGCATTGGTTTTGCAAGTTTCGTTATATTCTGGAAAATGGTTTTTGAAGCAACGCATTAAATTTTTATCGGATTCCCCTGATTCTTGCTCTAAACAATATTTTTTCATTTCTTCATCACAACCTTCGGCTTGATAAAGTTTCGCTTCCCCGAATACTATATCGCCCATAGGTGTGTACATTAACATATAAACAACACCACCGCCCAACATTAATAATACCACTAATAAAATCACCCATTTCTTCATTTATTTATTCCTTAAAATCTAAAACTATTCCATTGCTAGTATAAAACTAACCCATTCCTTGCTTTTTTTTACGCTGTTCTAATAAATAACCACCACAACGCACCGTTAAATTATCAAAATTACTTTTCAAACAATAAGTTACTCTACCGCCCCCCGCTTTTACTGATTCACAAAAACGACGCATATCCTGTTCACAAATGGTTAAAAATTCCGTTTTCTGTTGACAAGTTTTGGATAATACGGGGAAGTGTTCCACATAACAACCTAATAATTTCCCTTTAAGCTGATCCAATCGTCCTGTCAAATATTGGGAACAATATTTATATCTATCCCAAGTACAACTGCCTTTATCTTCTAAAGATTGTAAGATTTTTTCTTTGCAAGCCAATTGCAACTGCTGATAGTGTTGTTTGCTACACATCTTCAATTCTTTACCTGACTTATTACTGCAATATTTTTTCATATCAGCTTGACATTCTGATGACAATAAGGGATCAGGTGAATAATTTGCTCCTAATAAGGGTTGTATTTCTAAATTTTTGTAAGCAGGGGGTGGCAAGGGTGATAACAAATGAATCCGACTAGGTCCAGGATTCGCAGGATGTTGTTTTAAATATTCTACGACAACATCGGTGGCATCTAAGGGTGTATTTTGTTTATCTTTCACTACTTTAACATTTTTTGCTGGAATTTTATTAATTAAATTGGGTTCAACCGCATAGTTATAGGACGCTACCGTATAAATTTTATTTAGCACTAATGGTTGCCATTCACCCGTTTCAGCATTTAATACCTGAATATTACGACTACGCTCACCTTTTTTAGCGGTTGGCTCTAAATCAAATGTTATCCCACTCCAAGCAAACAACCAACCACCTTTCCAATATTTTGGCGTCGCTAAGGAACCATCGGCACTTTTTTCAATCACATTTCTAATTTTTTTCCCCGACATTTCCCCTTTTGCGATAAAAGGCCCAATAGGGATATAATGATAAATATCTTCAAGTTTAATCGGCCCTGGTGCAATATGAGTTCCATAGCGAAACCCACGCAATAGCCCAAGGTCGGCACCAGAAACCACTCGAAAAGCATCGGTTAAAAAATTATGAGAACTACCTTCGATCACAGCAGGCATTTCCTCATTGGCATAATTAGCCCGATATAAAGGCACTTTGGCGTCACCAATCACCGTATCAATTGGCATTGTCAAACTTAAACCATTGATAGGATTAATATGATGGTGCGAGCTAAAACTACCATTCTTCACAAATGGCTTTCGAATATCGGCGATTTTTTGAGCAATTAAAGGGGATTCCGCTAAAGACGCATCCACAATATGCATTTTAAATTTATAATCCACCATTTTTCCATCTTGCATAATGGCAGTAAACTCACCGACTCTCGTACCATCTTGTCCTTCTTCAACCACTAATGTGCCAGTGGACGTTCTCACGGCATCAGGTGTTTCTTCATGCATATCAGAGGATAACACAATATCAATGCCAGGATGCGCTTCTGCCAAACGAATATTATTCGCTAAGCCTAATTCTGAAATCACGACTAATAAATCAACCTTTTCCTTATTTCTAAGTTTCGGAATAAATTCCGCCATTTCAGCATCACCATGACTAAAACGAAATTCATCGACCACTTGCGCACCTACTACCATTGGCCCTCGCTCTGACGTAAATCCTAAAATTCCAACCTTGACCTCACCAATCTGACGAATTTGATAGGCAGGCAATAGTCGCTTTCCCGTTTTTTTATCATATAGATTCGCACTTAATGCTCCCCAAGGAGCCAAACAGCGAGATTTACGAGAAGAACACGAAAATAATTCCCGAAATCGTTGTTCCCCATAGACAAAATCCCAATTGCCTGGTGCGAACGCATCAATTTTAAACAAATTTAAAACATCGACCAACGCTTGACCTTCTGTATATAAGGCTTCTGCAGAACCTTGAATCGTATCGCCAGTATTAATTAATAAACTGTTCGGATGACGTTGACGAATGGTTTCAATTAAGTGATACATTCTCGCTAAACCACCTTGTAATTGACCATTGCCATCACTACGTAAATGGGGTCTAGGGATTAAATGACCATGAATATCCCCTAAATGAATAAAAGTAATGTCAGTGCTTGCGTTATCCGCATTGACTGAAAACATGAATAACCCATTGATAAATAACGCTATCATTAAATTTCTAATTAACATTTTATCCCTATATTTAAAGAAACCTTATAAGCTACTATAGTATTTTTTAAAGAAAAGTCAGTTTTTTCTAAAAAAAAAGTTTTATACTTAGCATACATTCACATAAAGAGCGAGACAAAGAGCGAGACAATGAAAAAAACAAACTATTTATATTATTTACTGCTAAGCCTTTTAATTTACAGCCCCCATCTACTTGCTATTGATGACTTATGGAAGGTTCCTGATGATAGTAGCATTCCTGATAATGCACAAGGTGAATTGATAACATATGGTCAAGAACTCATTAGGAATACGTCTAAACATCTTAAACAATATAAGATTAATAATTTAAACTGTCAAAATTGTCATTTAAACGCTGGCAAAAAGCGTTATGCCGCCCCTTTTGTCGGTGTAGTCGATATGTTTCCACAATATCGTCGCCGTGAAAACAAAATAGGTAGCATTGAAAATAGAATTAACGGCTGTATGCAACGCAGTATGAATGGCAATAAAATGCCAACAGATAGTAAAGAAATGAAAGCAATAGTCGCTTATATGGACTGGCTTGGGAGTGAATTACCTAAAGATCAAAAAGTTGAGGGTCGAGGTTTTCCTAAGGTTACGATTCCTAATCGCAAAGCGGATATTAAGGCAGGTAAAAAAGTTTATCAGTTTTATTGTGAGACCTGTCATGGTGATAATGGTCAAGGTTTACCTAAAACAGCCATTGGCGACACGGATCCCGGTTATGTATTTCCACCATTATGGGGAGAGGATAGTTATAATGAGGGGGCAGGCATGCATAGAGTTCTAAAAGCCATGCGTTTTATCAAACACAATATGCCTTTAGGGGTAAGCTATGATCGTCCATTACTCACTGATGATCAAGCCTATGATGTTGCCGCTTATATCAATAGCTTTGCACGTCCTGAAAAAGCAAATAAAGAAAATGATTTTCCAGATAGAAGCAAAAAACCTGTGGATAGCCCATATCCCCCCTATATGGATGAGTTTCCAACGGAACAGCATAAATATGGACCATTTCCACCAATTATTGAGTTTTATCAGAACTTAAAAAAATAAATATTCAACATCTAAATCAAAAAATCACAAGCCATTGTCTTAATCAAGACAATGGCTTGATTCTGAGGTTTGACTTTGTTTTATCGCTGAGATGATGTGTTTAATAATCAAGGGATAATATCGACATAGCCTAGCTCTTGTAATTCAATCACCCGAATAATCCCACCAGGCACAATACCAACCCCTTTGGATAAAACGGGTTTTTTACCCGTATTTAACTCAATTCGTTTCATGGTATTCGCACAAGCACTAAATACGACATTAGAATGAACGGCCATCGTCTCCACCCATTCTTTATGACGATTACCTTGTGTTAAAAAACTTAAACCAGGTCCATAAGCGACAAGCTCTAACTGCACGGTATCTTCACCAAAATATTTTAAAATATTAGTTACATTCGTGATGACTCGTTGTTGTACGACAGGATTAGCAGTGCTAATTTGCAATACAATATGGTGTTTAATTGGACTGGAAATTGTCGGGATTATTGCGGTAGCAAGCCCTAAATTATGCCAAATTAAACATAAAACAATAGTCATCGTCTTAATTGTAGTGAATTGTATTTTCATACAAATCTTACCCCTTATTTTACAAAGCTCTAGTCGCACAACTGCCTTTTCATCGTCAAGGAAATAACGATAATCGGGATTATGACCGGCTGTTCAGTTCCCTTAGCTTTTAATAATAATAAAACCGTCAAGATTGATCAAAAAAATCTTTACTCATAAAAATCTTAGCTGATAACGATTGATTTTGATAACGTAAATAACGTTTTAATAAAAAATCAAATAATAATGGGTGATGTTGATGAGCTAATGTCAACTCATCCGCTTGAGCTTGTGTTAACATTCCTTGCTGTAACCACATTTTCATTGAAAATAACGGCATGACTCCAGGTAATGGATAATCAGAGCCATTAAGCAAGCGTGAATGCCACTGTTGTTGTTGAATTAAACTTGCCATTACTTGCCAATCACGATTCACCTGCGTAATGGCAGAAATATCAGCAAATAAATAAGGTTCATAGTCAGGATTGTGCATCATTCGAGTAAATAATTCAAAATTAGGTCTTAATTTTCGAGTTTTTGAGGGCTGATCTAGATCGAAACTCTGACCATGTGACGCACAATGTGCCATCACAACCCTTACGCCATGTTCTAATGCCCGACGTACTAGCAAAGGATTAGCAAGAGATTGAGATTGTTCTGCTCTTACCGCCTCTTCTTTCCCAACATGAGTAATTAAAGGTAAGTTAAACTTAACTAATGCTTGATAAAAATCATCACACAAGGGACTATTGGGATTAATCCCCATGGCAGGGGGCAACCATTTTATCGCTTTCGCCCCATGCTCGACAGCCCAAGTTAATTGTTCTAAAGCATCTTTGCGATAAGGGTGAATGGAAGCCACCCAAACAAAAGATTGTGGATATTGTTGGCTAATCTTATAAGCATAGTGATTGGGAGTATAAAAGGTTGATTTTTCAGCTTGTTTTTCACCTGATTCGGAATAAAAATAATCAAATGCCAATAGCATTAAACGACTATCAGGATGAAATTGTTGTTGTAAATGCACTAAACGTTGCACATAGGCTTGATCAATACTACTTGCTTGAGATTCAGCGGCAACACAGGAGGCATTAAGATAAAATTTCATACGTCCATACCAAGTCACATGCCAAAAACGCAACATGGAAGGATGTACCCAAATGCCACTATCACTATCCCCTATTCCGACTAAATGTACATGACTATCCCAAACTTTCTTAGCTTCAATGCCTTGCCAAGCCTGCTGTTGTAACGGCGAGATTTCAAATTTGGGTGATAAACAAGGATTCCATAATCCTTGATCAAAACAAGCGGTTACGCTAACGCCTGCTGTCAATGCCAAAAAATGACGACGATTAATCATGACCACTTAATCACCTAAACTCACTCATCACTAAAACGTGCCAAAAATGCGAAAGTCTTGTTGTTCCTCTTCTTTCTCTTTTGGCTGAGGAGCAGATTGTTGTTGTTGCAATTGCAACTGACGTTGACGTTCCCGTTCACGCTGTTCTCGCTCCTGTTGTTTTTTCCGAATCGAAACGGATATTTGCTGAGTTAATTCTTGTCTTAAACGCTGCAAATTGATATTTCTAGGAAAAATTTCTAAACCTTGTTTGGTCAGCACTAAGGCTTGATTTAAGAAACCTTGTTGTTGTTTTTCTCTGGCTAAATGGACAGGCTGTTGCTCAATGCGTTCTAATAAAATATTAGTTTTAGGATGATTAGGTGCCATTTGTTGCAACTGTTGATAAATTTGATAGGATTGCTGCCACTGCTGATCAGCCAATTTTTGTTCGATTTGTTGCGATAAACGTTGTACTGTTTGGGCAATCTGGCGTTGTTGCTGTAATTGTTGCTGCTGCCGTTTTGCTTGTTGTTCTAGTTGCCGTTGTTGAGCCAAACGTCGTTGTTCAAGCTTAATCTGATTTTCAATGCTTGTTTTAAAACGTTTTAGCCCTTGATGTTGCGGAAATAACTTCAACCCTTCTTGGATTTGGGTTAAAGCGATTTGTAATTGCCCTGTACTTTGTGCTTGGGTCGCCGTCTCTAAATAAAGATTTGCAATTTGATTGAGCCGTGCTTGAGCAGGAAGATGATTGGCTTGTAATTCTAATACTCGTTGCAAACTTTGATACGCTGATTTTAATTGTTGTTGTTGCATATACTGTTGTGATTGTGCCATTAACTTTTGGATTTTTTGTTGACGTTGGCGTTGCCACTGTTGTTGTTGTTGTTTAACTTTTTCCTGTAAGACAAGTAATCTAGGATGATTAGGTATAGTTTTTAATGCCTGTTCTAGGGTTTGAAATGCTTTATTTAATTGTTTATCTTTTAAAGCCTTATCAATCATTTGTTGATAAGCATTGACTACCTTTGCTTGCCCCTGTTCTGCGAGTGTTTTACCTTGTTCTAATTGTGCCATTTGCTGATAGCTTTGATATGCTAAAGCTAATTGTTTTTGTTGCATTTGCTTCGTCGCTTGTTCGGTCAATTGCTTTAATTTTCGCTCATTTTGTAATGCTTGCAAATGTTGGCGACTTGCCGCATCTAAGCGATGCACAATATTGTCTTCTAATTCCAATAATGCTTGGCTTTCTGGAAAAAATGATAAGCCTTCTTCAATATCTTCTAATGCGACTGTTAACTGATGTTGTTCTAAATGTAGCTTTGCCTTATCAACAAATGTATTGGCTAAATTATCCAAACCTTGTTGAGCATCAACATTATCACTATCTAATAATAAAATCTTTTGATAGGTTTCATAGGCATTGTCATTAATAGGCTCTACATATTGTTTTGCATCAATCTGTCGTTGAGCCAATCCTAATAAATACACAATTTCCTTTTCGGCAGAATCAACTTCCGTCATAGTATTCGTTGCTTGCTCCTCAATGTTAGCTGATGACTCTGTTGATACCGATAACCAATAAGCAATGGCCACAATCAATGACAAGCCTATCACTAAACTCAGCATAATGCCTAATCCAGACTTTTTAGCGTCAGGTTTTGCGGTTTCTATGGTTGACGATTGTGGTCGTAATGTTAAAATCGCTTCTTCTTCACCATCCGCAAGCACTTCGGGTTCGGTTTGCCAAATTTTACTGGCTTCCAAACATTGACGAGTATTATAAATTCTATCATTGGGGTCTTTTGCTAACAACCTATCAACGAAAGGCTGTAAATAAGCAACCTTCCCTTTCAATTCAGGAATTTCTGAAGAAATATGCATTTGCAAAATTTCTTCAGGTTCTTTTTCTAAACTGTGAAATAACGGTTGTTTCGTTAAAAGTTCATAAAGCAATATGCCTAATTGATAAAAATCAGTTTTTTTATCAGGTTTTTGTCCCATTGCTTGTTCAGGACTGGCATGCCCAGCATTAAAGCGATTCATTGGTAATGCAATGGCATGACGTTCTGCAATGATTCGTGCTAATTCAATTTCACCTAAAACCACACGACCATCCTCTCGCAAAAACACACTATTCGGGGAAATTCCATGATGTATAAAACCAGCCACCCCTGTATTATGAAGATAGTCTAAAACCAACGCAACAGACTGTACTACCTGTTGCACTTGTTCCATAGGAATACCGACTAACAATCGGTGTTTCAAAGGACCTTCAGGAAAATATTCCATAGACCAATAACATTGCTTACGACAAATTCCCATATCATAAACTGGCATGTAGTTTTCATGCTTTAAAGCTAAAAAACTATCTTTTAATTCCAAAAATTTTTCTTGGAATAATGGATTTTCGCTTAAAAATGGCCGAAAAACTTTGATGGCAACGTTTCTACCTTCATACTCAGCTAAGTTAACGGTTGCCAGCGCACTTCGTCCTACTTCTTGATGAATGATATAATTATCAATTTCCATACCAATTTATCCAGTCATTAAAAACAATCATTAAAAAAAGACAAAACCAAAGGCACTTCATCATTAAAACGCATATGATATTGACACTTTTGCCGTAATAAAATCTTCTTCAAATTCATCAGACGGTGGAAACCCAGCATCATCATCTTTCACATGATCAAAAGTATAATTGTTCACATCCACCCCAATCGAATAGCCCCATTTTCCTAAAAGTTTAGAACTCCAAGCAATACCATAACTAATGCCTGTTGCCTTACTGCTGGCATCAATATCTAGCCCAACACCAGCAAAGGGATGAGGTGCTTTAATGGTTTCTTTTAATTGCCCATCCAATTTTGCAATGGCAACATTGAGTGATAACACCCCCGTATCCGCAATGACCCAACCATAATTCGCCCCAATAAAAAACCCATCTTCTTCAAATTCTAAAGTAGTGCCTAAATTACTATCCGCCTCACTTTTACCTAGTTTATAGCCAACATAAACCGCCCCTTTGTTATCTAAAACTTTCATTCCTAGACTAATAGTGTAATCCTTTCTATCACCTGTAAATTTTTCAGTGATAACATCTTTAAACGTATCAGATTCATCCGTTGAATGTTGCCCAAATAAATCTAAATAAAATTTATCATAGACTATAGTCGTGCCGACACCTAACATTTTAAAGCGTACATCAAATTCAACTTCAGGGAAACCCGCTTGAGGGCGTTCTTTTTGAGTAAAAGTGTAGTCTGAGACGGCAAGCGATACTCTAGGAACAAAAATTACGCCTTCCGCCATGGTAACCGTATGTAATGCGATTCCACTTAATCCTATCAAAAACTTTAATAATTTGTAATTTTTCATTATAACCCCTTTTATTTTCGATATATTATGGTCATTTTCTTGGCTGTTTTTAGCGCTTTGGCTCTTGGTTATTTTGCAAAAGGAAATGGTGATAACATTGCCTTATCTCCACTATTAAGTGAATTTGTCGTTAATGTTAATTCTAGCTCATGATCATCAAATTGCTTAATATTCAATCGAATTAGTAATGGTTGTCGAGTTTGCTCTTGCCATTGTTCCCACCAAATCGCAGCACTTCCTATTTGTTCCATGCCAAAATAACTAAATTTCAGAGTGGCAATATTATCTAATAATAATATGGCGGGTATCAAGTGCTGATCATAATCTTTATCATTGCTTGCAAAATCTGGATGGTATAATTGCAGTGATAAATATAAACCAATGTTTGGTTTTGATTGCTTAAATGATTCCGTTTCAATTTCCTTAAGATATAAATGATGCCAGTATAAACCACCGACTAATGCTTGTGCGGGTGCCGGTGCTAAAAACGTTAATTGCTCCGCGTCCCCTTGTAATACTGGCTGTTGCAAAAAATTAGAACGATTCGCTTGATTACGATGCAAGGATTGCAATTGTTTTGTTAGTAAACGATGTAATATTCTCACTTCCGTGTTGGCGTTTGCTTTATTGTTCCCTGCCTCCCAACTACGATTACCCAAACGAAATGCCGAAAATAATAATACCATTAACATTCCTAACAAGGAAATCGCAATTAATAATTCTAATAAAGTAAAGCCTCGATATATTTTCATAAGCAACAAAAAGAGTAATGTATCATCACAATCCTAAACGTAAACTCGTTAAAACCACTCGGCGAGAAGTGACGGCTGATCCCCAATGAACTTCAATTTGAATATGATACAAAGCAGGATGATTCATTTCCAAACCATTTTGTAATCGTTCTTCTAATACAAAGGGGGCAATAATGAGTCGCCACTGATACCCATCCTCTTTCGATTGACCTTGCTGTTCACCTTCTTCTAAATTATATTCAGTGCCAACACCAGCTAAAATTGACTGTGCTAAATGGGTTGCTTCAGAATATTGCTGGGCCAAGCGTGCGGATCGCATGCCAGTCGAATAGACTTGCAATAAGGTAGCAATTGATAATGAAAAAATAGAAAACGCCACTAAAATTTCTAACAGTGAAAAGCCCCGTTGATTTAATTGGTTTAATTGGCCTATTCTACAATTTTTGCTTGCCCTGATAACCATGCTATATCCACCACATATTGGCGTTCACCATATCCTAAAATCACCCGACCACCACTAGAACTGCCATCAGGAAAAAATAAAATCACCCCTATATTATCATCAAAATCCTTATTTTTACCAGCTTGGGCGGATTGTGCGAGTTCTAACTTAATCTCTAAATCGGATGGAAATCGGTATATTTTTGAGTTGCCTTCAATCCGAAAATTTTTTTCTTGTAAATCAAACCGTAGTGCTAAGGTTTTTTGTTGACTAATGGCTTGGCTTCTTGCAGAACGCACACCCGCCACCACCCCTCTTGCTGAGGCTTTTAATTCGGCACTGCTCGCACCTTTAGAAAACATGGGAGGAATTAAGGTGATTAATAAGCCTGCAATGGCTAAGACTAATAACAGCTCCAATAAAGAGTAAGCCCGACGTAATCGCAATCACTCACTCCAGCTTGTAATATCCGCACTTTCCTTCTCGCCACCTTCCTCACCATCCGCACCATAGGAAATAATATCATAATCCCCGTGCTCACCTGGAAAACGATACACATAATCGTTACCCCAAGGATCTTTCGGCAGTGTTTTTTTCTTTAAATAAGGGCCATTCCAGCGTGAAACCCCATCAGGTTGTGAAACTAATGCCTCTAAACCCTGGCTATTTTTAGGATAATGCCCTACTTCTAATTGGTATAAATCCAATGCCGCCCCAAATTCCTCAATTTGGACTTTGGCCGTATCAGCTTTGGCTCCCCCTAAGTATTTTAACACTTTCGGTCCCGCAACCCCTGCTAATAAGCCTAAAATCACCAATACCACTAATAATTCAATTAAACTAAATCCTAATCTAAACCCTAATAATGGTTGTTTCATTTTTTATCCCTTTGTAAATCTATCAAATTAAATTGCCAACTCATTGACAGATAATATTGCCAATAAAATTGAAAAAATAATGCCCGCAATGGTTATGCCTAATCCCAAAATCAACGCTGGCTCTAACAAAGCTAATAAACGTTGCACACTTAATTTTACTTCTTGATCGTAAACATCGGCAACCTTAATTAGCATGGCATCTAAATGTCCTGTTTCCTCACCAACACTTAACATTTGCAAGGCAAATTTAGGAAACACTTTGACTTGGGCTAAGGGTCGAGTTAAGCCTTTGCCTTCTTTAACACTGCGGGTTACTTGTGCAATACTTTCAGCTAACACTAAATTACCAATAATTTCTTTAATAATCGCCAAGCCTGTCAATAATGGTACCCCATTGCTTAATAATGTGCCTAAAGTACGAGAAAACCGTGCCACTTCAATTTTTGCCATTAAATCCCCGACTAATGGCAATTGTAAAAGTTGCTTGTCCCAAAAATAACGACTTTTAGGATTGGCAAATTGTTGTTTAAAATAATAAGCAATCCCAACAATAATCCATAATAACAACCACCAATATTGCTGTAAACCTTCTCCCATTGCAATGACAATTTGAGTAGGAATAGGCAATGCTTGCCCAGCATCTTCAAACATTTGGGTAAATTGAGGTACGACAAAAGTTAACAATAAAATCACCGACAAACCTGCAACGGTAAGTAATACCATAGGATAAATTAATGCCGATTTTACGGTTTCTTTTAATTCTTTAGAACGTTCTAAAAACTCGGCTAAACTTGATAAGACTTGATCCATTGCAATACCCGCTTCCCCCGCCTTAATCATATTAACATAAAATCGACCAAATACTGCTCTATGGGATTCAACGGCAACAGCCAGACTTGCCCCGCCTCGTACCTCTTCTTGAATTTGCTGAAGTAATATCACAACTTCAGGTTTATCCGCTAAATCAACCAAGGTTTGCAGGCAACGATCTAAAGGCAGGCCAGCATTAAGCAAGGTAGCTAATTGCTGGGTAAACTGCACGACATCATCGAATTTGACTTTCGTTTTAACCTTGCCCGTTTTTGCTTGTGAAATTTTTTTTTGCTGTTTTGCCGATAATAACTCTATTTGTATGGGCATTAGACTTTTTTCTTGCAATCTTGCCACTACCATGCTTTGTTTATCGGCCACCATTTCCCCTTCAAAGGTTTCGCCTTGAAGATTCACCGCTTTGTAATAAAAACTAGGCATGCTTAACTCACCATCAAAAAGCGAATTGATGTATGTCGTTTAAACGTTGTTTATACTCGTCCGTGACTTGCTGTGCTTTTTTCTGATTATCAATCACATGTGGGGTAATCATCACCATTAACTCCGTTTTAACTTTAGTCGTTTCTTTAGAACCAAATAATGGCCCAACATAAGGTAGTTGATGTAAGACAGGGACACCTGTATCAATTTGGTTGTTACTTTCTTGAATTAATCCTCCTAAAATTACGGTTTGTCCTGAATGAATCCCAACCTGGGTAGTAATTTTACGTTGTGTAAAGGTTGGGGAATCAATATCAGAGACAACGGTTGTTACTGCATCGCTGACTTCTTGGCTGACTTCAATTGATACCATGCCCCCCGCATTGACTCTAGGTGTCACAGATAATAACACCCCTGTGTCTCGATATTCAATATTGTTAACAATAGATGGATTCGTTGCTTCTTGATTGGTACTGCTGGACTGTTGCGTTAAAATTGGCACTTCATTACCGACATTGATTTCCGCAGTTTGATTATTTAATACCATGACTGAAGGACTAGAAATGACTTTCAACTCGGTTTCTGACGCAATCGTCTCTAAAACAGCCCTGACACTTAAACCTTCAACTAAAGTATAAGAAAAACTAGGATTAGGTGATGCCAAACCCGCTGTTCCTAAAGCATCAAAAGGAATATCGACATTTCTAAAGGCATTTGTTAATCCTGCTGGCCCTAAATCTAAAGAACCAACCGCCTTGGTATTATTGCCACTAAAACCATTTTTAAAAAACCATTGCAAACCAAATCTCATATTATCATTTAAGGTTACTTCCGCAATAGTAACCTCGACTAAGACTTGTAATGGATCAATGTCTAATTTAGTCAAGGCACTCTGAATTAAACGATACCCTTGCGGATCCGCCATAATGAGTAAAGCATTATTCGTATCATCCGCAACAATTTTAATATTCTCGACACTTGAGACAGTCATATCAATACCAACATCACTAGATTTTGTTTGGACTTTAGGCTGGCTATGGGCGCTGGTCTTGCTTTCTAATTGCACGGTTTTTTCATCTGGGGCGAAGGAGACTTTGGCTTGATTATTGGTTTTAGTATTACCCACTATTTCGTTTAATAATGCGGCTAAATCTGAGGCTTTACTATTTTGGACATAATACACATATAAACGCTGTCCTGCGGTAGTTTCCGCTTGATCCAAATGCACAATCCATTGTTGGATTCTCTCTAAATATCGAGGTTGTTTAGAAATAACCATAATGGAATTTAAACGTTCTACGGGTAAAATTTTCACCACACCACTAATGGGGGAATCTTGTCCTAAAATCATTTGATTTAATTCGGCGACAACAGTTTTAGCATCGGTTGTTTGTAATGGAAATAATGCCAAAGACATTCCTGCTAACCAATCGACATCAAAAATCGCAATTGTTTCGGCGATCCGAGTTAACTCTGGCCCTGTCCCAGTAACGACTAATAAATTTTGTGAAGGGACGGATGTCATATTACCTTTGTCAGGTAATAAAGGGGTTAAAATTTTCACCATTTGCGCTACGGCTAAGTAACGTAATGGGAACACTCTTGCACCAAAACCCGCTTCATGTTTCTTAGCTAATCGTGGCACTAGTGTTGTACGAGAAGCTCCCGCTAAAGGCATGACTTTGTAGTAATGACCTTCTTTCACAAGTACGACATCATGCAGGCGTAATAACGCTTCAAACATAGGTAATACCGATTCTTTGGCCAAAGGTTGTTGTGTTTGTACGGTGATAGTGCCTTTAATGGCAGGATCAATGGTATAGTTTTGACCTAAAATATCACCAAGCACTGCTTTAATCACTTCACGAATATCTGTTTCTTCAAAGTTTAATACTAAATCCCCTTGGGTATTAACCGACATTTTGTCAACTTGAGCGGCCCCTTGATTAATAAAAACGCCGGTGCCTTTTTTAACGACCCCAGAAAAACTTTGTTGAGCCTGATTATTAAGCACTGCTTGATTGTCAGATGGGACGACGGCCTGTTGCACAGGTAGATTTTGTTCAGAAGATGACTGATATTCTATGTCATCTTCAACGGCATCCTCATTATTTTCTTGTTTTGTCTCATGGTAACAGGCTGTTAAACTTAATGATAGTAATATCAATACCAAATATATTTTCATTATTTTTTTCCCCTTTCTGGTTATTTTCTTTTTTTATTTTCTTGTTTATCTTGTTTATTTGCTTCATATTTATTATCTTTATTGTCTTCTACGTTGGTATTTTAAACGTTTATTAGTTTCGCTTGTTTTAACTTTTAACGCAATTTCTTCAATTCGGTTGCCTCTTTCCAATATAACTTTTTGCTTATTAACAGACTTAACTAACCACCCTTGAATATTCTGTCCTTGCTTAACGCTCAACTCTTTCTTAGTTTTTTTATTTTTTAGAATGGCGAAACGATAATCTCCTGTGATAATGACACCCGTCAACTCAAACTCGCCTAATATCATTGTTTTTTTTGCATTTGATTGCAATGCTTGCCGAGATTCATAAAAAATCGGCCGACGAATCATTTCTTGATACTGTCGAATAGGCATCACAGCCAGTTGCATTGTTTGCATATCTAAGGGTGGCAACTGAGCAGCTGCGATCTTAGGTAGTACCACATCCGTTTTAGGACGAACTTGCACACCTATCCATAACAATAGCCCAAATACCAGCAAAATTAAAATATTTGATAAACCATTGCCATTCGTTAAACGTGATAACTGTGACCACAAAAAATTCATGATGACTCCTCAGCGAGTATCTGACGATAACCTGAAATATCAAAACTTACATCTAAACGCCCTTCCAACTGCTTTTTTGCTCGTCGAGAACTGCGATAAGTAATGGCTCTAACTTGTAATTGTTCTAATAATAACAATGGTTGTTGCCCCATTTCCAGCTTGTATAAAATTTTTTGCAAGCTGTTAATATTAACCTGCATTTTGACTCTAACGGTAATTTTCTGTAAACCCATCGCCTTATCAGTTTCATCTTCTTTAGCAGTCGCCACATTACGAGTACTAATTAATTCGCCCTGACTGGAACGGATCACTTGTTTGACAATATCGGCCAGTTCGGCCGAAGCCAAAGCGTTAGTATTACTTTTTAAATAAAAGCCTTGCGAACTTAAGTGCTGTTGCAGTTGGGAGAGTTGTTGTTCTAAAGCAGACTTTTGACTGGCAATTTTTTTGTAACGAATTAGTCTATCATAAGTATCCGTAATACTGGTTTGATAATGTTGATGCACCAACCAAATCGGCAATACAGTAAGGCTTAAGCCAATGATTAAAAACAACACTAAAATCATTAATGCCAATAGTTTTTGTTGTGATGCGGATACGTTTGTTAATATCATAAAAAACTATTCAGTTTGGGCTTGCTTGACTACTAATTCCATGGACAAATGAAAACGTTCGAGTCCCGTTTTAGAATCTCTAGTAATAGGTGAGCGAAATTTTGCTTGATGAAAATACCGTGACTGTTCCATTTTTGCGAGTAAAGCCGAAGCTTCGGGCGATTTCCCTTGCATCCGAATTTCAGTACCATCTTGTTCTAAAAAATGCACCCAACTATTATCAGGCAATAACAAGGTCAATTCATTTAATGCCTCAATTGTAGTCGGTTGTTGTTGCTTTTTTTGTAACACAAACTGCATTTTTTGCATGATTTCATCCATTTGATTCCGAAGATGATTGGCTTGTTTCGCCGCTTTAGTGGCAATGAGCAACTCAGCCTCTAATTGTTGTTGGGTTTGATCTTGATTCCAAATTGGCACGCCAATCGCAATACCTAATAATACCACAATGATCAAAGACAACACTAAATTCAATCCATCCCAAGTTTTTTTTCTTTCGGGCAAATCCTCTTTCGGTAATAAATTGACTTGGTGTTGTTGCCGACCGTCCCAAGGTTCGACTTTTGCCACATCAATACCATCTAAACGAAACCCATATTGATCTAAACGTTCCATACAACCCGTTACTAAGGTTTTAGGGGCTAAAATTAGCAAAACGTCAATTTGTTGTTTGTCAGCTAAGTGCTGAACCACTTGGCAATCAAAATAAACTTGATGTGCTTGAAATGGCGTATAACGGTCAATTTCAAACTGTAATGATTGTCTTAAATTTTGTGCTAAAACTTGAGGTAAACGTAATTTTTTAACCAGTACTTTTTTTTGAGGCAAGCACAAGATCAATCGAGTTAAACTACTATCTAAATCCCCTAGTAATACTTCTGAAACCATACGCTGATTAAGTTGCTCAATCGCAATCTTTTGATATTTAATGTCATCAGGACGATCTTCAAAATAACGGGAAACTAGCAATTCATCGTGAGTTACTTGCACCAATACCACACTACGTTGCAATTGAAACCATCGCCAAACCTTATCGGGAATCAATTCCTGTAATTCTGCTATCCACCATTGCCAAAATGCCAATAATCCAAATTGTTGTAATTGCACTTTCATGAAATCAACTATTGTTGTTAAGAAATCAAAAGTTAAATTATAGCTTGGTTTTAGTTTTTGTGCGTTGTTCAAATTCTAATGCCAACTGATATTTGCCAAATGATATTGTGCTTTCGTATTGTTTTCACATATTATTTAGACTTAATGTTTATGAACTTTTTATAATTTTTAAATACCAACATATTAAGCCCAAATAACATCAAAATTATTTTGGTTTTGATATTTAAATGGATCGGAGGAAAAATGAACAAAATCGCAACCCTAAGCCTAGCATTATTATTTATACCCTTGTTTATTGCGAATAATGCGATTGCCGATCAATGGATAAAATGTGCAGATGAACATCAATATTGCAAATTTTCGGGTAAAAAGAAAGTAAGATATGGGGCGAAATCAAGATGGCATGCCTTAACTGCCCATAACGGCATTGCTTGTAATAACAAAAATTTTGGGGATCCTGCCCCTGGCACTTATAAACACTGTTATTACCTTAAAAATACTAACTATCATTGGCAAACTTGTGCTAGAGAAGGACAATATTGCCATTTCAAAGGCAGAAAAAAAGTTAGATATGGGGCGAATGGTCATTATGCTTATCGTACCTTAGAAGATGGTGCTTATTGTAATAATTATGTTTTTGGTGATCCCGCGCCCGGAATTAGAAAGCATTGTACAATTACCCGCAGCGACCATCACAAAAAATAGTTTATTCCAGCATCTTGCGTAAATTCACCAGAGAATAAAACGGAATTTGCCATGATCGTTCTTGAGCTAACCAGCTAGGCACACTGCCACCTAATTCCATATGCAACTCATAAGTAATGCGAAGTTGCGAGGGATTGATAGCGTGTACCGTCCATCGTGCTTGCAATTTTGGCATGCGAACATAACCCTGACGGGGTTTGAGTTTATCCGCTTGATTGACCACTTCAACCTGCCATTGCTTATGTTCTGGTGTATGTTTTAAGGTAAAATAACTGACACTATCCCTAGGTGACACCGGCCAAGGTGCTGAAAAGGCAGTATAAACATAAGTTTTATCCCCCTCTTTGCCCAGCAATTTGGCTTCTTGACAAGAATACATCCAATTTTTATAGCCTGCAATATCGTCAAGCACCACTAACAATTTTTCAATGGTTGTTGTTACTGTCATTTGGCTACGAGATTTTGGAATATCACTCCCTGCGATAGTTTGCCAATAGACTTGAACCCCTTGCTCATCATGCACTAAATGCCATGATTCTGCATTGCTAACGAAACTATGGCTTATTAATAAAATAAATAATAATACCACTGCTGTCCCCTGTAAACTAATATAATTTCTTTTTATGGAGATAGGCATGTAATTCATCATATAAGCCTCCGGGATTAGAAAATAGTGCGTCATTTTTTATGGTTTCTAACCATGATGATATGCTTGGTTGGACTTCCTGTAATGCCACTAAAAAATCTTGGGTTTGCAGTGCGTGTACTTCGTCGGATTGAATACTTTTTGCTAAGACGTATTCCACTGTTGCTTCACATAAATAGGCAATATCGGCACCTGAAAAATCTTCGGTTTGTTTCACTAAGTAATCCAAATTTAAATCATCCGCAATAGGACGTGATTTTAAATAATATTGAAAAATCGCTTTTCTGCCCTTGTCATCTGGCGGTAATACTGCCACTAAACGATCTAAACGACCCGGACGCAAGAATGCGGGATCAATATCCCAAGGTTGATTACTGCTTGCTAAGACAAAGACCTGATTATTATCATAATGAATCATATCTAATTCTGTGAATAATTGTGAGACTAAACTTCTTAAACTTGATTGCCGTAAATCACTGCGTTTTTGTGCAATTGCATCAAATTCATCCAGAAACAATACCATTGGCGCATTAGTTTTTGCATAATAAAAAATATCATGTAATTTTTTTTCAGTTTCACCCAAATACATATCCACAATATCCGTAAAATTGATCGCTAAAAATTTTCCTGCTAACTCACCCGCTAAAGCGTTTGCAATAAAACTTTTACCACATCCCGGTGGACCATAAAGCAATAAACTACCAGAAAGCGTTTTCGCATAGGCTTGACTTATATCAGGGTGTTTTAATGGCGTTAAAATAGATAAAATTAAACGTTGTTTTACTTTATCCATACCCACCACCTGCTCTAAATCACATGGAGACACTGCTAATTTACCGTCTAAACCCTTAAGTTTACTACTATCAGATTTCACCAAACGTAGTTTTACTTTGGTTTGTAATTCTTTTAAGGTTTTTGGATTAAAGCCTTCGCTGGCTTCTTGGTGCAAACTTGCTAATAATTGCTGATAACCATCAACCAAGGTGGAATCTTCAAACGCTTCAGCAGCGGCTAATGCCACTTGTAACGCTTGTTTATGCACAGGTTGTGTTGCCAAAACCGATTGACAAATTTCCAAGGCTTCTCGATTTTCCTCATTGCGAATTAATAATTCTGCCAAATGCAGTTTCAAATCCAAATCGTCAGGATTCGCCTCAAGTGCCTGCCGTAATGCATCTAATACTATGTTACTCACCACTTAAGCATATCTCTTTTTCAATATCTTTTTTTTAATGACTAATTTTAGCAGATATTCAGTTAAGATTCAGTTTTCTTATGCTATTGTGATCCTACCCTAAAACTCAACTAAAAAAGGAACCATCATGAAAACAAGCTTATTAACAATATTGACATTTTCATTAATGCTAATCATTCAACCTGTCAGTGCGGATGATACAAGCGTATCGATTAGCACTTATTATGATCACCACGGCAATTTTCATAAAAAATATGTCAAAAGAGTTCATAGCTACCGCGACAGACATTATCATACTAATCGTTGTTATACAAAACATTACTATGATGATGATGATTACTACGTTTACAAAAGACATCACTACAAAAAACGCTATCATCATTACAATCGCTATAAAGTCTATGAAAATTATTATTACTATGATGATGATCCTCATGGCAGTGTTGAATACTATTCACCAGAAGGTTACGGTGTTAAATTCTACTACTAATCATTTCCAAGCACTCAGGTTTTGGGGGCTAAGGCAAAGTCATTGCATTAGCCCCTAAGTCGTCTATAATAGGCGGTTATTTCCTTGACCTAGAAATAGACAGGCATTATGGACATTAATGAATTATCCCCACAAGAATTATATTTCAATCGAGAACTCAGTTTACTTGCTTTTAATCACCGTGTGTTAGAACAAGCCAAAGATACCTCAGTCCCATTATTAGAACGATTAAAATTTCTTTGCATTTCCAGCAGCAATTTAGATGAATTTTTTGAAATTCGGGTAGGTGGTTTGAAACAACACGCAGAATTAGTGCCGATTTTAACTACCCCTGATCAATTAGCGCCTCAAGAAGCCCTAAAAAATATTGGCCATGCCGCTCATGAATTAGTGGGACAACAATATCAAACGCTTAACGACATTTTAATTCCTGCATTAGAACAACAAGGGATTCGATTTTTACGACGGGATGAATGGATACCTTCGGTTCAAGACTGGTTAAAACATTTTTTTCAAGAAGAATTATTACCAGTACTCACCCCAATGGGATTAGACCCTTCGCACCCTTTTCCTAGAGTCTTAAACAAAAGTTTAAATTTTATTATTTCTTTACATGGCAAAGATGCCTTTGGTCGTACCAGTCGTGCCGCTGTACTACAAGCACCACGTTCGCTACCAAGAGTCATACATATTCCAGAAAATATTGCCAACTCACCCCATGATTTTGTATTTTTATCCTCCATTATCCATCACTATGTTAGCGAATTATTTCCAGGAATGGACGTATCGGGCTGTTACCAATTTCGAGTCACTCGTAATAGTGATTTATTTGTCGATGAAGAAGAAATTGATGATTTACTCCGAGCTTTAAAAGGGGAATTGTCCTCACGCAAATATGGTGAAGCGGTACGCTTAGAGGTTGCCGATAATTGTCCTAATGAAATCGCTGAATTTTTACTCCAAGAATTTAATCTTGAAAGCAATGATTTATACCAAGTCAATGGCCCTGTTAATTTACACCGATTGATGGCAGTCCCGGCATTAATTGAAAATCGTCCTGATTTAAAATACCAAGCCTTTACCCCAAAAATTCCTGAATATATTGCCCAAACTAAAAATATGTTTGATGCCATTAGTCAAGGCGATATTTTATTACATCATCCCTTTGAATCTTTTACCCCAGTGATTGATCTGGTACAACAAGCTGCAAAAGACCCTAATGTATTAGCGATTAAACAAACATTATACCGCTCAGGCGTCGATTCAATCTTAGTCAAAGCATTAATCAAAGCGGCCAAAGCAGGCAAGGAAGTCACTGCCATTATTGAACTTAAAGCTCGTTTTGATGAAGAAGCAAATATCAAACTTGCCACCTTACTCCAAGAAGTTGGTGCCCATGTTGCTTATGGTGTCGTACGCCATAAAACTCATGCCAAAATGCTAATGGTCGTAAGACGTGAAGGGCAGAAATTGCTACGTTATGTACATCTTGGCACAGGAAATTATCATGCAGGCACGGCACGTTTATATACTGATTATGGTTTACTCACTAAAAATCCTGACATTGGTGAAGATGTACATAATATATTCTTGCAATTAACAGGATTAGGTCGAGCCAGTCGCTTACATAAACTATTGCAATCACCGTTTACCTTGCATGATAGAATGTTAGAAAAAATTAACCGTGAAACGCATCATGCCCAACAAGGCAATCCTGCACGGATTATCTTAAAAATGAATTCCTTAGTAGAAGCTAAAACCATTCAAGCATTATACCAAGCCTCCCAAGCAGGCGTAAAAGTTGATTTAATTATTCGAGGAATTTGCTGTTTAAAACCCGGAATCAAAGGTTTATCGGACAATATCCAAGTACGTTCGATTATTGGACGATTTTTAGAACATACTAGGGTATTTTACTTTGAAAACAATTCACATCATGAAATCTATGCGGGTAGTGCGGATTGGATGAATCGCAATTTTTTTCAACGGGTTGAAACTTGCTTTCCCATTGAAAACCCACGATTAAAACGCCGAATGATTAAAGAATGTTTATTTAATTACTTAGAAGATAATCAACAAGCATGGCGATTACAATCCGATGGCAATTATCAACGCATTACCGCAACTGACCCCGAACAGCCACCCGTATCAGCTCAAATGGCATTATTAAAAGCCTTGGCAACATAAATTTCTAAGCAGAAGCAAACTCAAATTTGATATTCGCGGCTTGTAAATAAGTCTGTTCTAATTCCAAATCGGCTTGAGTTAAGGGATGTTGTGCGAGCCAATCTTGATGAAACACTAAAGTAACCGCTCGCTTTTTAATATCAAAATGTTGAAGTTCAACACTCATATCACTACGACTACGATAAAATAATACCGCTAATCGTAATATAATGCACAAAGCCATCATCGTCTCAGGATATGCTTGTTCATTTAATACATCTAAATTAAATTTACGCCGATGTAAACGGACTAAACACGCCAATTTTTTTTGGGTTTGCCGAGAAAAACCAGGTAAATCCGAGTTTGCAAGTAAATATTCGCCATGATAATGATAACGAGAATGGGCAATACTTAAACCAATTTCATGCAATCTTGCCCCCCAAGATAATAATTCTTGATATTCTTCTCGATAATCTTTCGCAATGGATTCCACTTGTTGATATAATTTCAAAGCACAAGTTTCCACTCGTTTTGCTTGTAATTGATCCACTTGATATCTTGAGCTTAGGTGTGCAATAGTACGTTCACGAATATCTTCATGATGGATACGTCCTAATAAATCATAAATCAAACCTTCACGCACTGCCCCACTTGACGCTTGCATTACCGCAATATCTAATGCTTGAAAAATCGAAAATAACACCACGAAACCGCCTGGCAATACTTGCTTACGCCGTTCATTGATATCATCAAAGGGTAACTTGTCCACACGACCAATATCTAACAGTAATTGTTTTAATAATGCCAAAGATTCCAACGTAATCCCAGAAGAACTCCAGCCTTGGGCTTCAACAATTTTAGCAATAGTCCGAATTGTACCTGACGCCCCAAACACGGCATCCCAGCCCATGTATCGAAATTGCGACATCACGGGTTGCAAACTTAACAAGGCTGAAATTTCAGCTTGGCGAAACGCTTGTTTCGTCATTTGGCCGTTAGAAAAATACCTTTGGCTCATGCTAACACAACCCATATATAAACTTTCCATGAGTTTGGGTTGAAACGCTTCGCCAATAATCAATTCGGTACTGCCCCCTCCAATATCAATGACCAAACGATGGCCTTTGGCACTATCCACACTATGAGCCACCCCTAAATAAATCAAACGGGCTTCTTCTCGCCCTGCGATAATCTCAATGGGATGACCCAATAATTGTTCCGCTTTGCGAATAAATTCATAGGAATTTTTCGCCTTACGCAAAGTATTCGTGCCAACGACTCGCACGCTGGCTACTGGCATTTTTTTCAAGCGTTGCCCAAATTTCTCTAAACACGCAAACGCCCGTTCTTGCACTTCGAAACTTAAACGATTTTGATGATCCAAGCCCGACGCTAATTGCACCATTTCTCGCATACGATCAATCACATGCAACTGATTCCCGACTATGCGTACAATTTTCATATGAAAACTATTAGAACCAAGATCAACCGAAGCCAAAGTGTGAACAGCAGATGACATAGAAAAACCTTTCACTAAAAAAACCTTTTACTGGCATTATAGCCAATTATAAGATTTAAACTAAGCAACTTTTGACAATATCGGATGTTTCGCTTGTTTCTTTAAATAAGATTTATAGGTCATTTTACCGACAACTTTGTTTAAAAAATGATCCCGTTCTAAAAAATTAAATGGGGGTGTGCGACGACGACCAATCATTCGCTGTAAATGGTTTAAACCCTTATGTCTAGGACTAATACGCAATCCATGTTCAATCGCAGCAATCGCTTGCTTACGATGTTTAATATGCAGTTCCGCTTGTGCCAAATGTAACGCAACATCACCATCAAAAGGTTCAATTTCCGCTAAACGCCGACATAAATTCAAACCTGAGCGATCACCCATAAAAACTTGTGTCATTCCAATGGCGGAAGCATATTTGTTTTTACGTTCTGGATCTTGGTTGTTTCGATTCGCTGCCATAAAACATGATAACGCTTGTTTAAACAAACCCTCACGAAATTTCTTTTTTCCTTGCTTATATAATGCAACCGTAGATTCTGCCATGTTCTTTCCTTTCTGTTCAAACTTAGCAAAAGTTTAACCCAAACTTTAGTAACAGGTCTTAGTTGAATGGATAAATGGTGGAATTTTAAGGATAAGTGGAAAAATCGTAACAAGTTTATTTTAATATTCCATAAGTAAAGCTATACCTGAGGTAAGGTAACCCCCATCTGACCTTGATATTTGCCATTTCTATCCGCATAAGAGGTTTCGCATTCCTCATCCCCAGAAAAAAATAAAATTTGTGCCACACCTTCATTAGCATAAATTTTTGCAGGTAATGGGGTGGTATTGGAAAATTCTAAGGTCACATGGCCGCACCACATTGGCTCCATAGGCGTAACATTCACAATAATACCACATCTGGCATAAGTACTTTTGCCCACACAAATAGTTAACACATCCCTAGGTATTTTTAAATATTCCACTGTTCTGGCTAAGGCAAAGGAATTGGGTGGAATAATACACACATCGGATTGCACATCCACAAAACTTTTTTCATCAAAAGCCTTGGGATCGACAATGCTAGCATTAATATTAGTAAAGATTTTAAATTCATCGGCACAACGGACATCATAACCATAGCTTGAAGTGCCGTAAGAAATTACTTTGTTAGTTTTATGATAACGAATTTGTTCCGATTCAAATGGCTGAATCATTCCCTGTTGTGCCATTTGTCGAATCCAGCGATCAGATTTAATCCCCATAATTATATCCTAAGTTAATCAGCTTAATCATAAAAAAGGGCAGAAAAATATCTGCCCTACGCTTGTTGACGCTTAAATCAAACATTGCTCAAGGTTTTCGTCTTAAACACATTAAAATAATAATAATTTTAATTATTTTCTACCGTAATGGTTGGAAATTTTGCCGCATAATTTTTAGATTGTAAGGAAAGTTTGGCAGCGGTACGTCTCGCAATTTGTCGATAGATTTGAGCAATACGACCATCACTATCGGCAAGCACCGAAGGTTTCCCATTATCCGTCCCTTCCCGAATGCTTTTATCTAAAGGCAAAGCCCCCAAGAAGTTGACATCATATTGTTCTGCCATTTTTTCCCCCCCCCCTTGACCAAAAATTGGTTCTTCATGCCCACATTGGCTACAAATATGAACACTCATGTTTTCGACCACGCCTAACACAGGCACTTCCACTTTTTCAAACATTTTTAGCCCTTTACGAGCATCTAGTAAGGCAATATCTTGAGGCGTGGTTACAATCACCGCACCACTGACAGGAACTTTTTGGGCTAAGGTTAATTGAGTATCACCTGTCCCTGGTGGTAAATCAATAATTAAATAATCTAATTCCTTCCAGCGAGTGTCCATTAATAATTGTTCTAATGCTTGAGTTACCATAGGTCCACGCCAGATCATTGGTGTTTCTTCTTCAATTAAAAACCCAATCGACATGGCTTGCACATCATAACTCATCACAGGTTCTAGTGATTGCCCATCTTCAGATTGAGGTTGATGATTAGCAATACCTAGCATTCTGGGTTGACTAGGCCCATAAATATCGGCATCGAGAATCCCAACCCTTGCACCTTCTTTGGATAAGGCTAAGGCTAAATTGACGGCCACCGTTGATTTACCAACCCCCCCTTTACCAGAGGCAACCGCAATAATATTTTTAATATTATCAATGGGTTTTAAAGTTTTCTGTACTTTATGGGCAATGATTTTGTAGCGAATATCAATATCAACTTGATTAATACCCTCTAATTCCATGATCCGCTGGCTTAATGCCTGAGTTAATTCGGCTTCAAACCCCTTAGCAGGATAGCCTAATACCACTTCAAATATTACTTTATCGCCGTCAACGGCAATATTTTTGATGGCCTTGCTAGAAAGCAAATCTTGTTCGGTATGTGGATCGATATACGATTTAATTGCGACTTCTACTTGTTCTTGACTAATATTTGCCATTATAATTTCTCCTTTAAAATAGATAAAATCTTATCAACCATATAAGATTACTAAACAAGCCCCAAAGAAAAAACACTATTTCTATCAATACAACTTTTCTAAAAAGAGCATTATGACAACAACAGCAAAAATCTTAGTCACCAGTGCCTTACCTTATGCCAATGGATCCATTCATTTGGGCCACTTGGTTGAAGTAATTCAGGCTGATATTTGGGTACGTTTTCAAAAAATGCAAGGGCGTTCTTGTATTTATGTTTGTGCCGATGACACCCACGGAACGCCGATTATGTTAGCGGCTCAAAAGCAAGGCATTTCACCAGAAGCCTTGATTGACAAAGTTCATCAAGAACATCAACAAGATTTTCAAGCCTTTGCCATTGGCTTTGATCATTATTACACGACACATTCTGAGGAAAATCGAGAACTTTCTCGTTTCATCTATCAACGCTTAAAACAAGCTGGTTATATTACGACGAGAGCAGTCGAACAAGCCTATGATAGTGTGAAACAAATGTTTTTGCCCGATAGGTTTATTAAAGGTGAATGCCCTGTTTGTGGTGAAGCTGATCAATACGGTGATAATTGTGAAAAATGCCATAAAAGCTATGATGCCAGTGAGTTAAAAAACCCTATCTCAGTTGTCAGTGGCACTCGACCGATTAAAAAATCGTCAGAACATTATTTCTTCAAATTGCCTGAATTTACTCAAATGCTACAACAATGGACGACACAAGGTCATTTACAGGAAGAAATCAGCAGTAAACTTAAAGAATGGTTTGAAGCAGGCTTACAAGAATGGGATATTTCACGAGATGCCCCTTATTTTGGCTTTGAAATTCCTGAGGCGAAAGATAAATATTTTTATGTATGGTTAGATGCCCCTATTGGCTATATGGCAAGTTTTAAAAACTATTGTCAACAACAAGGCTTGGACTTTGATGAATACTGGCAAGCCGATAGCAAAACTGAACTTTACCACTTTATTGGCAAAGACATTGTGTACTTCCATGCCTTATTTTGGCCAGCCATGTTAGCAGGGGCTGGCTTTCGCACGCCAACGGCTATTTTTACTCATGGTTTTTTAACGATAGATGGTAAAAAAATGTCCAAATCCAAAGGGACGTTTATCAAAGCAAGCACCTATTTAAAACACTTAGCCCCTGAATATTTACGCTATTATTTTGCCTGTAAACTGAACGCCAGTATTAGTGATATTGATCTTAATCTTGACGATTTTAGTCAGCGGGTTAATTCTGACTTAGTCGGCAAAGTCATCAATATTGCCAGCCGTTCTAGTTCATTTTTAAAACGTCAGTTTCATCATCAACTTGCTCAACAACTGCCCAATAATGATTTGTATGCTGAGTTTGTCAAAGCATCGACAAGCATTGCAGAGGCTTATCAACAACGAGAATATTCGCAAGCAATGCGTGAGATTATGCACCTGGCAGACCAAGCCAATCAATATATTGCTGAACAAAAACCTTGGCTCATGGCAAAAAATCCAAACCAAACAGACGCACTTCATCAAGTTTGCACCTTAGCCATTAATTTATTTATGGTATTAATCGTGTATTTAAAACCCGTATTACCCTTACTCGCTGAAAAAGTCGAAGCCTTGCTCAATATTGCGACGATGACATGGCAAACCATTGAAACGCCATTACTTAATCATACCATTAATGCGTTTCAACCATTAATGCCACGAGTTGATACCAAACAAATTCAAGCCATTCAACAAGATTCCGTGCAAGATTTACAAGTCAAATCCTAGAAACATAAACTTTGAATAGCAATCCTCAAGGAGGAACGATGACCGATTCTAACACTGCTAAACCAACGATTGTTGCCATTGACGACAGTGCCTCGGCACTGTCTTTATATAAAATGGCAATCGCAGACTTAGCACTAGAATTCATCACATTTGAGAGTGCCGAAGATGCCTTGCCTTATTTAAAAACGCATCAACCTGACTTATTGTTAATTGACATTATAATGCCAAACATTGATGGCTTGACCTTTTTACAAAAATTACGAGATCAAACCCTGCATCATACCACCGCCGTCATTGTCTTAAGCACCAAAGACTACATGCAGGATAAGCGTATTGCTGAAAATTTAGGGGCATTAGAATTTGTCGTCAAACCAGTTCGAGCAAGCTATATTCGTGATCTTGTGTTAAAATACCTAAAAAGTAAACGAAATTCTAATGATACAAATTGATAATTATTTACGTTTTTGGGGGGTAAGAGGTTCCTATGCCACACCCTATGCGACTCATTTAAAAGTTGGTGGCAATACGTCTTGTGTTGAATTATGTGTGAATGATCAAATCATCATCTGCGATGCAGGAACAGGGATTATTCCTTTAGGTCAACAACTGATGCAACAGGATAAAATTCAAGAACTCACCATATTACTTACCCATTATCATTGGGATCACATTTGTGGTTTACCCTTTTTTGCCCCTGCCTTTAGTCCGCAATGGAAACTGAATTTTTTTGGTCCGGGTAAAAGCCAAGCTCAAATTGAAGAAAGTATTTCCGATCAAATGCAAGCCCCTTACTTTCCTGTACAAACCGAAGTTTGGTTGGCGGACATTAATTATTTAAAACACCCGCTTCCCTTACAAGAGGGTAATATTAAGATCGATACTTTTAATGTGCATCACCCAGGCAGTACCTTTGGCTATCATATGACTGCCAATGATAAAAATATTGTTTATGTGTCCGATAATGAGCTTAATTTTTCCTGCCAAGCCATTGATAAATTAATTGCCGAATCCGATGCCGAAGAACAAAGTTTATTGCAACAAATGAAGCAAGAAACCATTTTAAAATCCATTCATTTTATGAAAGACATTGATATTTTAATCCATGATTCCCAATATACCCCTGAAGATTATCGTAAAAAACGGGGTTGGGGACATTCTTGCTATTTAGATACGGTTAATTCGGCCATTGATGCCAATGTCAAACAATTATACTTATTTCATCATGACCCCGGCTATAATGATGATAAAGTGGTTGAAATTCATCACCAGGCCCTTGCCCTCATACAACAACGAGGGTCAAACTTACAATGTCATATTGCCAAAGAAGAGACTAAGATTCCAATTTAATGTTATTATCCCATTAATTTCCTTATCGAATTCCTATTATGCAAAATCCTTAAAAATGTTGATACCCTTCAGGCGTAACCGCTGTGATACTGCCCTCTAAATCCTTAAGTCGCAACCCCTGTTCCTCTTCAATCACCCCAATTTGAGTACAAGCACAATCCCAATGTTGGCTTAATTGATTTAAAGTCGCTTGTTTTGACACGGCTAGGGTAAAACACAGTTCATAATCATCACCGCCGTTTAAAGGCAATGACCAATCTTGACTTGTGTGAATATAATTTTTTAAGGTTGCCGATAATGGCAATTTCTCCAAGTATAAACAAGCCCCTACATTACTTGCGGTTAAAATATGACCGAGATCCGCCGTTAATCCATCGGAAATATCAATGCTGGCATGAACGCCTAATTTTCTCAGTGCTTCCCCTTGCAATACTCTGGGTTGTGGGTAATATAATTTGGACTGAATTGCGGTAATTTGCTCATTCGTAAGGGTGATTTGTTGTGTTAAGGCTTTTAGCATTAAACTGGCATCGCCTAATTCTCCTGTGACATAAATGCCATCGCCTACTTGAGCATGACTGCGTTTTAATACCATATCATAAGGTAAAAATCCCACAATATTGATAGTAATGCTTAAGACAGACCCACGAGTCGTATCACCGCCAATTAATGCCAATTGATATTGTTGGGCAAGGCTGAGTAACCCTTGGCTAAAATCCTCTAACCATATGGGTTCAATGTCAGATAAAGTTAATGCTAAACTAAACCAAGCAGGTTTTGCACCGACGGCAGCTAAATCACTTAAGTTCACGGCTAAGGCTTTATAGCCAATGGCAAAGGGATCCGTATCCGCAAAAAAATGTACGCCTTCAATCAAAGTATCAGTGGACATAGCTAATTCAACCCCAACAGGTGCGTTTACTACCGCACAATCATCCCCAATCCCCAATGTTACATCAGGTCGAGATAAATAGGTTTGGGCAAAATAGTGTTGGATTAATTCAAATTCGGTCATCATTAATCGCTATTAGTTAGTAGATTCTGACACACAAGACTTTGCTACTTTATCCAATATAGAATTAATATATTTATGCCCTTGTTCTGCCCCAAAGGTTTTGGCTAAATTAATGGATTCGTTTAATACAACTTTTGGCGGAATATCCGCACGGAATTTTAATTCATAGGTACCTAAACGCAAAATCGCCCGCTCAATTAAATCAATTTGCTCTAAAGGTCGATCTAAATAGGGTTGTAAACTTTGATCTAACTGAGTTAATACTTGTGGAATATTGGATAATAACGCTGAAAAATATTCGACATCAACTTGTGCTGGCTTAATATCCATTAATAACTGTTGCTCAATCTCAGTCATATTTACCTGCGTCATCTGCCATTGATATAAGCCTTGCAACACACAGCGTCTCGCTCGGGAGCGTTTGTGAAATAAGCTCATTAATCAATTTTCCGTAATAAATTGACCATTTCAATCGCTGAAAGTGCTGCCTCTGCTCCTTTATTCCCTGCTTTCGTACCCGCACGCTCAATCGCTTGTTCAATGGTATCCACCGTTAATACCCCAAACGCTATCGGCACTTGATATTGCCATGACATTTGTGCAATTCCTTTAGTACACTCCCCTGCCACATAATCAAAATGAGAGGTTCCTCCACGAATGACCGCAGCTAAAGCAACAATGGCATCATATTTGCCCGATTTTGCGAGTTTTTGTAATACTAAGGGCATTTCAAATGCCCCTGGGACGTAAACAGTGCTTAAATCTTTATCTTTCGCCCCATGCCGTTTTAAAGTATCCATTGCCCCTTTTTGCAAACTCTCCGTAATAAAACTATTAAATCTTGAAACCACTAAACAAAAATTGGCGTTTTCAATGACGAACTCACCTTCTATTATTTTCATTCTTATCCCTATTATCTTTATTATCTTTTGTCATTATCATTTTCATTACTCACAAGCCACATATTCCACAATTTCCATATTAAATCCTGATAAAGCATGGACTTTTTTGGGACTGCTTAAGACTCGCATTTTTTGAACCCCTAAATCGGCTAAAATCTGAGCACCCACCCCATATTGGCGTAAATCCGTGCTTTCTTCTTTTGCCATCGTTTTTTGATGGGAACTTTGTAATTGTATATCTTGGATTTTACGCACAATCTCATCATCCGCATTGGGCTGACGTAATAATACGACCACCCCTTGCCCTTCCTCGGCAACTCGTTGAATCGCCTGACGCAATGGCCAAGCACAAATATCATCCGTGGTCATAAACAAATCACAAATGGGGTCCTGCATATGCACTCGAACCAATACGGGATCGTTTTTATTCCATACGCCTTTGACCAACGCTAAGTGCAAGCTATTGTTAATATTATCTTGAAAGGCAATTAAACGAAATTCGCCAAACTCTGTTACTAAAGGGCATTCGCTAATGCGTTCAATATTTTTTTCATGTTCAATACGATATTGAATTAAATCGGCAATGGTACCAATTTTTATCCCATGTTTTTGGGCAAAGGCTTCTAAATCGGGACGGCGAGCCATAGAACCATCTTCATTTAAGACTTCCACAATCATTGCCGCCGCTTCATGGCCTGCTAATCGTGCTAAATCACAGCCTGCTTCCGTATGCCCTGCCCGAGTCAACACGCCCCCCGGTTGTGCCATGAGTGGAAAAATATGCCCCGGTTGAATTAAATCTTGGGGTTGGGCATTGCTTGCGACAGCTGTTCGGACTGTGGTGGCTCTATCCGCCGCAGAAATACCTGTGGTTACGCCTTCGGCTGCTTCAATGGATACGGTAAAATTAGTAGCATCGGTATCATCATTGCCCGAAACCATTAAAGGCAAACGTAATTGTTGACAGCGTTGTTTGGTTAGCGTCAAACAAATTAAGCCTCGCCCATAACGTGCCATAAAATTCACATCTTCAGGACGTGCTAAGGCGGCTGCCATCATTAAATCCCCTTCATTTTCTCGATCTTCATCATCCATTAAGATCACCATTTTGCCTTGACGAAAATCTTCAATAATCTCTTCTGTCGTATTAAAATTCATACCATTATTTTCCTTTACTATCGAATCACGACTGGATAAATCCATGTTGTTGTAATAATTCTGTGCTTAATGTTGCTTGTGGCTGTGCTGATTCTAATGTTCGACCTAATAATAATTTCTCTAAATATCGAGCAATCATATCCACTTCCAAATTCACCACTTGTCCTATTTGATATTCTGCAATAATTGTTTGTTCTAAGGTATGGGGGACAATATTTAAAGAAAATAGTTGCCCTTGAATTTGATTCACGGTCAAACTCACGCCATCAATACATACTGACCCTTTTTTAGCAATATATTTTACTAAGGTTTTAGGGGCATTAAAATCTAATTTTACACACTTAGATAATTGGGTTTTATTCACCAATTCGGCGATACCATCCACATGCCCACTCACGAAATGCCCACCTAGTCGAGAAGATAAGGTCAGTGCTTTCTCTAAATTAACCAAACTGCCCTGTGATAATTGTTTTAAACTAGTATGGGTTAAGGTTTCAACAGACACATCTGCCATAAAAGTATGTTTATCTTGTTGAAATTGAATCACGGTTAAACAAACGCCATTCACCGCAATACTATCACCCTTTTGCATATCCGCAAAATCTAATTTAGGGGCAGAAACAGTCATACGCTTATCTTGACCTAGATTTTGCCAAGCGGTAATCGTTCCTACGGCTTGAATAATTCCTGTAAACATTTTTTTATCTTCGTTATTTTATTTTTTAAATAATTAGGGCAGGAGTAAAATTTAAGAATTTAATAGGCTAAAAATGGGGAACATTTTACTCTGACCCCAGTTTTTTGTCTTGGTCAGAACGTAACACGTTGACTTCCTCAACTGTCAAACCTGTTAATTCAGCAATTTTTTGATTATCAGTTGGAAATATCGCTAATAAACTTTTCGCTACCTTTAATGCTTTTCGCTTTTCTCCTAGTTCAATCCCTTGTTC
>JALWTS010000004.1 GCA_027077805.1 Gammaproteobacteria bacterium | reverse complement strand
ACACAAAACCGTGAGGATCCGCACCATAAGCCCCAATGATGAAATCGGCAAAACCATCGCCATTCACATCCCCCGCACCACTGACAGAAAAACCCGACAAATCCCCCTCATTAATACCATTTAAGACGAAACCATTACTGCCATTTAAACTCGATAAGTCCAATGTCCCAAAGGAACCAATGCTTGTCCCTCCAAAGACTAAATAACTTTCACCCGATGCTGACAAACCATGAGGATCGGCACCATACGCTCCAATGATTAAATCGGCAAAACCATCGCCATTCACATCCCCCGCACCACTGACGGAAAAACCGGATAAATCCCCATTATAAATCCCCGTTAAGACAAAACCATTACTACCATTTAAGCTAGAGAGTTCTAGCACACCTCCCGTACCAATAGCACCACCAAACACCACATAACTTTCACCGGACAAATTGCCATTCGTATCCGCACCTTTTGCCCCAATGACGAAATCAATGAAACCATCCCCATTCATATCCCCCGCGCTGCTGACTGCCACCCCAGAATAATCCTGGGCATGGATACCATTCAAAACAAAACCATTACTGCCATTCAGACCCGATAATTCAATCACCGCATTTTCGCCAACATTCGCACGACCAAATATGACATAACTCGCTCCTTCGTTATCCCCATGCGGATCGGCTTGCTTCGCCCCAATAATCACATCACTAAAGCCATCGCCATTTATATCACCTAACTGACTGACTGAAAATCCTGAATAATCCTGACTACTCACCCCATTCACAATAAAGCCATTGCGACCATCTAAACTCGATAACTCAATGCCGACGGTAATATCCGTATTAATATTCGCATCGACAACCAACTGAGCTTGCCCCAAACGAAATGTATTAAAACCACCACTATTTCCTGACAGCAACCAAGCCTCCGCTCCATTCACAGTGAAACTATCACCACTATCGCCTAACACAGTCACACGATTACTGGTATTTGACATATTTAATACTTCTAATTTATCTAAAATGAGCGAATTATCGCCTAAGCCAGTGATATCAATCACTTCTATTTCAGTAACAAAATGATCCGGGGTATTGGTCAAATCCAAACTTAATCCTGCGCTATTCAGTGTTAAAGTATCCACCCCTTTGCCACCCACTATTTTGAAAAAACTCGTATCCGAAATTTCAAGGATATCATTACCCTGCCCACCTAATAAAACATCCGCTCCACCATTACCTATTAATAAATCATTACCTAAATCGCCAACCATTACATTGCTACCCACATTGCCAACTAAGGTATTATCATTAATATCGCCTTGATGAGTAATACTGGAGGTAAAATCTGCCCCAAACACCACATAGCTTTCACCCGCATTATTTGCATTTGAATCCGCAAGAGAAGCACCAATCAGTAGATCACTTAATCCATCCCCATTGACATCCCCCGCGCTGCTGACGGAACGACCTGAGCGATCATTCTCATCAATCCCTTGCAACACTAAGCCATTAATATTACTACTATCCAGACTAGATAATTCAAATGTACCACCTGAACCAATGGTTTGATGACCAAAAACGACATAACTGACCCCAGCATGCGAAACATTATTAGGTGAAGCGACAAACGCACTAACAATCACATCTGAAAAACCATCCCCATTGACATCCCCCGCACCACTGACGGAATATCCCGTATAATCCCCATCCTTCACCCCATTTAACACAAATCCGTTGCGACCATTTAAGGTTGATAAAGCAATAGAACCACTTGAACCAATAGTCGGATGACCAAAAACAATATAACTTTCACCTGAATTAGTACCCCTAGGATCACCATACTTTGCCCCAATAATTACATCCTCAAAACCATCCCCATTAATATCCCCCGCACTGCTCACCGATTCACCTAAAGCATCATTAAAATTGACACCTGATAATACAAAGCCATTGCGACCATCTAGGTTAGATAATTCAATCACACCCGAGGAACCCACATTACTGCTACCAAAAATCACATAAGCCTCACCAATATACTGAGAATTTGGCGCCCCAATAATAAAATCGTTAAAACCATCCCCATTTAAATCACCGACATCACTCACAGATGAACCGGCCACATCCCCTAAATCAATGCCTTTAAGCACAAAACCATTACCGCCATTTAAATCCGATAATTGAACAATGCCACCAGAACCAATATTAGTCGCACCTAAAATTACATAGCTTTCACCTGAAGAAGTGCCATTGGCATCGGCTTTTGGCGCCCCAATAATAATATCATCAAGTCCATCCCCATTCACATCCCCGGCACTGCTGACGGAATGACCGGCCTGTCCACCCGTCGCAATGCCATTCAGTATAAAACCATTCGTGCCATCTAAATTAGATAATGCCATCACACCACTCGAAGCAACACTTGCCCCACCAAAGACAACATAGCTCTTTCCTTCACTACGAGACATTGGATCCGCATAAGGAGCACCAATAATAATATCGGCAAAGCCATCGCCATTGACATCGCCCGCCTCACTGACTGAAAAACCGGCCCCATCATTAGCATCCACACCATTCAACACAAAACCATTCGCACCATTTAATACGGATAATTCCATATGACCAGCCACACCAACCTGACTACTGCCCAAAACTAAATAAGCCTTACCCTCACCAAAACCATAAGGACTCGCATTATGCGCCCCAATAATAAAATCCTCAAAACCATCCCCATTCACATCCCCCGCATTGCTAACCGATTGTCCTGAATTGTCGTCGGCTTTCTCACCATTCGCAACAAAACCGTTGCTACCATCTAAAGAAGACAAAGCAAACCCGAGATCATCATTCAAAATAGTGGCAGTCGCACTGGTATTCGTTAAAGTCGTGTTGATAGGATTCGATAAATTTATCGTAAAGGTTTCATCGGTTTCAATTAGAGTTTCATCAAGAATAGTTACCGTAATAATTTGACGGGCTTCACCCGCATTAAAAGTTATCGTTCCAGTCGTATGAGTATAATCAATGCCCGCAAGGGCCGTACCATCCGCCGTTGCAAATTCAACCGTACTCATGCCAGTCATATCAACTGAGTGAGTAACCGTAAATAATGCTTGACCCACATTCTCTAATACAGAAACATCCGCAATCGCAGTGCCAATATCATCATTGATAATCAAACCATCACCCAAACTATCACTCAAAGTTGCACCAATCGCATTGCTTAAACTCACACTAAAAGTTTCATCAACTTCAATTAGGCTTTCATCGGCAATCCTCACTGTAATCGTCTTATGACTTTCTCCAATAGTAAAGCTAATGGGCTGATTTAAGAGTAATGTATAATCAAGACCTGCTGTAGCAGTGCCATCAACCGTTGACACTTCCACACTTGAAATCTGATTGACATCACCACTGCGGGTTAAAGTAAATACCGCGAATCCTGACGATTCTAACACAGTAGCATCACTGACTGCGATTTCGGCATCATTGCCTAAAATTAAGGCATTGCCACTATTATCACTGAAAGTGGCCCCTGTCACATTGCTTAAAATAACATTAAAATTTTCATCGACTTCAACAACGTCATCCTCACTAATACTAATCGTAATAGTTTTAACACTTTCGCCAATATCAAAACGAATCAATTGGTTTGAAACACTAATATAATCATCACCTGCAATAGCAGTGCCATCAACCGTTGACACTTCCACACTTGAAATCTGATTGACATTACCACTGCGGGTTAAAGTAAACACCGCTAAACCAGAATCTTCTGTAATGGTAGTATCGGATATAGCAATCTGAGCATCATCATCTAAAATCACAGCAAAGCCTAAGCTATCGGCCAAAGTTGCCCCAGTTGCATTAGTTAATAAGCCTAAAAGATCTTCAGCATCCTCAACAACCGCATCATCAATGATTGAGACAGTAATAGTTTTAACACTTTCGCCAACATTAAACACCACATTTTGCTTACTCGTCGCAAAATAATCACTGTGATTCAATGCGGTACCATCTAAAATGTTTAATTCAACGGTGGATAGTTGATTCAAATCACCACTGCGAGTTAAGGTAAAAAGAGCCGTTCCTGCGGATTCTGATACGGTAGTATCTAAAATTGATAATTGTGCATCATTGTCAATAATGGTAGCGGTAGCACTCGCATTGTTTAACGTTGCCCCTGAAACATTGCTTAAATTAAGGGTAAAAAATTCGGTATTTTCAATAATACTATCATCGAGAATAGTCAGGGTAATATTAGCAGTCGCTTGACCTTCGGAAAAGGTAATCATTTGGGTTTTTGCCGTATAATCCGTTCCTTGTATGGCTGTCCCATTAACCGTATTAATACGAACCGTGCTAATTTGTTCTAAATCGCCTGAGCGTTCAATGGTAAATATCACCTCACCACTATTTTCCAATACAGTTGGAGAAGCAACGGTAAGAAAAGCATCCTCTACCGCATTTTCATTTTCGTTTTGAATGGCAATAATATCATTAACAATCGAACTACCTTCCCCCCCCCAATCACTATCGACATCATCTTGATTCTGCGCATCTTGACCCTCATGAGTCTCATCCCGCTCTAAAGCATCGCTATCGACATCATCCTCAGCATCCCCCCCAGAATCATCCTCATCGCTAAGTTGAGTTAATTCATCTAAAGACTTACCCTGATCATCGTCATTCTCATCATTTCCTTGACCAACGAAACTCGTTTCTTCAATGGCATTAGTATCAGACTCATCTTGCTCAAAACTGTCAGCGCTATCCTCACCCGTGTTTTCTTCTTCTGAGTCCTTAGCATTTTGCTTATCTTGTTCTAACTGACTACGGTTAAACGCTCGAATTAATTTTTCTAACTTATCAATGTCGATACAACTAGCCATCATAAATCCTTTGGAGAAATTTGGTATCTTTTATGAAGATATTAAAATCTTGAGAAAATCATATTATAATAATATATTATACTCACGATAATACCACAAAACACATTTGAGAATACGAATGAATCATTGGATACTACTCTTACCGTTGTTTTTAATGGCCTGTCAAAGTCCTAAAACAATCTCTTACCATGACCAAGCAACGGTTAACCATCAAATGGACTCACAAGAAGATACTCAAACAAGTAATCAAAGCACAAGCAATGGGGATAATACTAACCACAAGCAAAAAAACCTTGCCATCGCTCCTACCCCCGCTAAAAACCCCCAAAAATCACAAAAAGTTACCCAAACATTAGTGCCGTCTGAACAATTATCACCCGACGCGATAAAATTAAAGCAAGCACTGACTTACTTTAAAGCGAAAGATTGGGATCAAGCGAAACAAGCCTTCCAAAAAATTCAAACAAACTCCCCCAACAATGCGATTTCTCATTATTATTTAGGTCTAATCGCATTAGAACAAGATAATCCTGAGAAAACCATTCAACATTGGGAAAAATATGTCGAACTCGCACCCAAAGAAGCCGAAAAAAACGATGTTCCTAGCAATCTGGCGTTTTTAAAGAAAAATAATTTAGACAAAGAAGTTAAAACAGCCCTAGATTTAGAAGCTCAAATGAGTGAACAACCCCCTGAACCCAATTCAGTCGCCGTATTTAGTTTTAATAACAAAAGTGATAAAAAATACAATGCCTTTGCCAAAGGAATTACAGCATTAGTGATCACTGATTTATCAAAAGTCCCTAATCTAAAAGTATTAGAACGTCAAAAAATGCAATATATTTTAAATGAAATCGCCTTATCAAAAACGAAACTGACAGATGAAAAAACTATGATAAGAGCAGGTAAGATAATGAAAGCCGAGAAATTAATTTTTAGTAATTTAAAAGTGGACGAAAAATAATGCGATATTGGATAGCTTTAGCTTTATATTTCTTATGCCATTGGACTATCGCCGTGGCGACGCCAGGTGATATTCGGATTGATGGTCAAGTGGTCTCCACCGAAAATCGACGAATGCTAGATGGTTATGATTTTAAAGCAGCGATGCTTAATATTTTTGAACAACAAAAACAACTCGTTTACACCATATTAGAGAGTTTGAAAATTGATCCGGATAACTTACCGCAAAATGTTCGCCAAAAAATCAATCAAATTCATACTCGCAATATGAGAGCATTTATGGCCTTTTCTCGTGGTTTAGACCTTTTGGATCAAAATAAATTTAGAGAAGCAAAGTTAGCATTTCGCTATGCGAGAACCCTTGATCCAAATTTTAGTACCGCACTACGCTTTGAACGTTCCGTCCCGAAAAACTTTCAGTCTTATCAACAACTGCGTCAAGTCGTGCTAAAACGTGGTCAACAACAAGCGAGTCTATTATTACAAGGTACTCATCAAAATTTGAATCGTCAAGCAGGCAATAATCATACCCAAAATCCCGTGATATTTAATCACACGAACACCAATGATAACTCAGAGGGTACTCACGATGTTATCGATGATATTATTTCTGAAACGGATACGGTCATTGACTTTATGATAGCCGTACAAGCACAACCGGAAGAAGCACAAGATCTCATGCAACAAGCAATGCAAGACTTAAGCCCACAACAAGCCTTAGAATCCATGCTAGTTGCCCTTGATAATCCTAGTATCGAAACCTTAAATGGCCTATTAAAAAATGCCTTTGATAATGGCTTAACCCTAGCCGAAGCACAAGCATTAGTCGATCAATTTAGAGCAACGGGAATTTGTCAATAAATAACCCTAAAAATATGGCCATACCCAGCCAATGATTATTTAAAAAGGCTTGAAAACATTGCTGGGGTTGGCGATCTTTGATTAATAGCTGTTGATAGATTGCCAAGCCGAGTGCCAATACTAAAAAGCCAAAATAAATCCAAGTAAAATGCAATTGATCCCCAATCCATGCCAATATCAATAACATTGCGAATTGTAAACAGCCAATAATCAAACGATCATACTCAGCAAACACAATAGCGGTTGATTTTACCCCAATTTTTAAATCATCGTTCCTATCTGCCATAGCATACATAGTATCATACGCCACTACCCATAATAAATTGGCTAAAAACAACCACCAAGCAAGCATTGGCACTTGATTCGTTTCAGCTGCAAACGCCATAGGAATCGCACAACCAAAGGCCAGTCCTAAAAAAATTTGCGGGTAAAATGTATAGCGTTTCATAAACGGATATAAAATTGCCAAACCCAACGCTAAAAAAGAGAAAGCAATGCTCAATGGATTTAAAAACCATACTAAAACAAATGCCAATAAACATAAAACAATAAATAAACCTATGGCTTCTTTTACCGATACTTTCCCTGCGGTTAATGGCCGTTGTTTCGTGCGACTGACATGACGATCAATGTTTCTATCCGCAAAATCATTGATCACACAACCTGCCGAACGCATAATAATCACGCCTAACACAAAAATCACCAAAATTTTTAAATCAGGCGGACCTTGACTCGCTATCCATAAAGCCCACAAAGTAGGCCATAATAATAAAAAAATGCCAATGGGTTTATGCCAACGCATTAATAAAATATATTGATAGAATTGTGATTGTGATAAAACCGTCATAATGTCAATACCATAGGTAAAAATAACTCACTTACCAATAAGGGTTGCCCAAATAAGAAAAATAAAGAACGTCTTGCCCAAATATTAGCGGGTTTATCGCCATCCTCAAGAGGCAAGCACGCTTTTTGGTAAAATCCATCATTTGCTGTAAAATTCCTTATCATTAACTGGCACCGTTGCACCTTGGCACAAGAATATAAGACTTCCCCTAAAGGTTTACTCCCCAAGTATAATAGCTGACGTAATTTACCCTGCAATGACGTAACAGGAATCACTGTACGAGCAAATACCACAGGAATATTGCCACAATACAAATCGACTTCTCTTACCATCCCCCACGGATGACCTTTAAACTGAAAAACTTGCCATTCCTCTCGCAAAAACCGTTGCCATTTTTGTTGTCTCACCTTGACTTGAAAGGGTTGTGGACAAACACGACACAAACGATGAGTTAAAGAGCCTGAATGAAACAACCATGACTTAAGCTCCATCGGTAACTGATCGTGTCTCACTTGTTGAGGCAATTTCCATTTACTCATAATATTTGCTAATCCTAAGCTTGTTCTAATTTAGGTTGACGCAACCAGCGTTCAATGACTAACTGACAATAATCGGGATCGGTTTGTACCAATATTTCTGCGGTTTTTTTCACCTCTGCCAACAAATCTTGATCTCTCACCAGATCCGCCACTCGAAACATGAGCATACCAGTTTGTTTCGTTCCTAATAATTCCCCTGGTCCTCGAATCGCAAGATCATGTTGTGCAATTTCAAAGCCATCGGTGGTGTGGCGTAAGGTTGCTAAACGCTTATGAGAAATCTCTGATAATGGCGCCCGATACATTAATACACAATGACTTTTTTCCGCCCCTCGTCCTACCCGACCACGCAGTTGATGCAATTGTGCTAAACCGAAACGTTCGGCATTTTCAATAATCATTAAACTGGCTTTGGGTACGTCAACCCCAACCTCAATGACCGTCGTTGCGACTAATAAATCGGCATCCCCTTCTTTAAACGTATGCATCACCTTATCTTTTTCTTCCGGTCGCATCCGACCATGAACCAAGGCAATATTTAATTCAGGCAGGAGACGACGCAATAATGCGGCAGTATCTTCTGCCGCTTGGCATTGCAACACTTCGGATTCTTCAATTAAGGTACAAACCCAATACGCCTGACTCCCTTTCTTACACGCATTATAAACCCGCTCTATCACATCTTCACGTCTTGTATCTGGAATTGCGATGGTAGTAATAGGCGTACGACCTTTAGGCAATTCATCAATGACTGAATAATCTAAATCCGCATAAGCTGTCATGGCTAACGTTCTAGGAATAGGTGTGGCTGTCATAATTAATTGATGAGGATAACAATTTTGTTTCACCCCCTTATCTCTTAAGGCCGAACGCTGATGTACGCCAAATCGATGTTGCTCATCAATAATGGTCATACCTAAACAGGCAAAGCTCACATCTTCTTGGAATAAAGCATGCGTCCCAACAACAAACTGAGCAACCCCTGAGGCAATCTTCTCTAAACTATGCTTACGTTGTTTGACTTTTTGTCGTCCTGCCAACCATGCGACTTCAATATTTAATGGCTTAAACCATAATTGAAACGTTCTTAAATGTTGTTCCGCTAAAATTTCAGTCGGTGCCATTAATGCCACCTGACAACCGGATTTAATCGCATATAATGCCGCACAAGCAGCCACAATGGTTTTTCCAGAACCAACATCGCCTTGCACCAAACGCATCATAGGATGAGGCTGTACTAAATCCTGCCATATTTCCGCAATCACTCGTTTTTGAGCATAGGTTAAATCAAACGGCAAAGTCAGCAAAAAATCATTAATATCCTCAGGCGAAACATGACAAGGTCGTGCTCGGTATTTTTTAAGCTCTTTACGCAATAAGCGTAAACTTAATTGATGGGCAAGTAATTCTTCAAAGGCTAAACGTTTATGACTAGGATGTTTTTTTTCCTCTAAGTCGGCTAAACAAGCATCGGGTGACGGCCTATGCAAAAAACCAACCGCATGACAAAAACTTGGGAAATTAAGTCGCTTTAATAAGGATTCCGGCAAATATTCGTCAACAGGGAGTTGTGCCATTAACGCTAATACTTGGTCGGTTAATTGTCGTAAGGTTTTTTGATGTAAACCTTCCGATAAAGGATAAATAGGGGTGAGTGATTCCTCCACATCCACGGAACTTTGTTCATATAATAAAGTATATTCTGGATGCACCATTTCCAACTGATAAGGCCCTTTTCTCACCTCCCCAAAACAACGAATTTTCGCCCCACGCACTAAACTACCACGTTGTCTTGCGGTAAAATGAAAAAACCGTAACACAATCGATCCAGTGCCATCACTCATTTGACATAATAGTGAGGTTTTTTTACGAATTTTTAATTCCGCCACATCAATATACCCTTCAATCACCACCTGATCACCCAAACGCACACTGCCAATGGGACTAATGCGAGTTCTATCTTGATAACGACTAGGGAAATGTAATAATAAATCCTGTAAGGTATAAATCTGCAATCGAGATAAACGTTCCGCCATTTGCGAACCGACTCGATTTAGATTCATGACAGACTGTTTTAACCAATCGCTTGCATTCGATTCCATCATCAAGCACAGCAAACCATAACCGCATCCATTTCAACTAAAGCATTTTTTGGCAAACTTGCCACCCCAACCACCGCTCTGGCAGGATAAGGTGACTGAAAATAATCGGCCATAATTTGATTCACCAGCGGAAAATAACTTAAATCAACCAAAAAAATATTAAGTTTTACAATATCGGCTAAACTCCCTCCCGCGGCAATCGTAACCGCTTGTAAATTTTTAAAAACCTGATGTAATTGCCCTTCCATCTCTTCGGCAAGCAATTCCATTGATTCCGGGTCTAAGGCAATTTGCCCTGATAAATAAACGGTATCACCAACTTTAACTGCTTGAGAATAAGTGCCAATTGCTTTAGGCGCACCATCGGTGGTAATCATTTCACGCATAAGTTATTCCTAATTTCATTACATTATTGCTAGTGCTAGTGCGAATGTGCCATCTCCCCTCCATTAATTTTTGACGAAACCACGCGTTCTGACAATTTTAACAACCGCAGGAATGGCTCGAATTCTTCGCATAATATTGGCGAGATGTAAGCGATTTAACACGGTAATCGTCAAAATAATTAATGAATTATGACCATCTAAACTTTCATTATGTACGTTTTCAATATTAGACCCTTCCCGAGAAATTTCACCCGCAACTCGGGCTAATACGCCACGCTGATTGACAACATAGACACGAATTTCAGTAATAAACTCTCGATTGTCTAACTGCTTACTCCATTCAATATCTAACCATCGTTCCGAGGGGTGTTGTTGTTTTTGTTCCCAAATATACCGACAATTCGCATGATGAACCTTAAGACCAACCCCTTCGACCACAAAGGCAACAATAGGATCATCTGGAATGGGATAACAACAATGAGCAAAATTAATCACCGCACCTTCTGTACCGCAAATGACCAACGGTTGTGAATTATCAATTGTCGCATCATTCACACAAGAAAATCGTCTTGCAACTAAGGGTGCTAATTGCCGACCTAAACCAATGTCTGCAAATAAATCGTCCAAACTAGACAAATGATAATCGTTTACAATCTGCTCAACTAGCACAGTGGCTAAATTATCCACGTCTAAGTCAAAATAACTTAATTCTTTCTTTAATAAGCGTCGTCCTAATTGAATGGCATCCCCTTTCGTTGAACGTCTTAAATAGGTACGAATATTAGAACGTGCTTTCGCCGTTATCACAAAATTTAACCATGCGGGATTAGGTTTCGCACCAGGTGTCGTAGTGATTTCTATGGTCTGTCCATTTTGGACGGGCGTTTGTAAGGGAACCAAATTAGAATCGGCCCTTGCCATTAAACAAGTATTCCCAACATCCGTATGCACGGCATAAGCAAAATCAACCATAGTTGCCCCTCGGGGCAATTTAAAAATTTCCCCCGCAGGACTAAAGACATAGACTTCATTGGGAAACAAATCAACTTTAACATTTTCAATAAATTCAATCGTGCTATCTGAATTTTCTTGCATGGTCAATAAATCATTCAACCAACGATTGGCCTGAATATGATCGGGATAATCGTGATGAGATGACTCACGACAATATAACCAATGCGATACAATTCCAACTTCCGCAATTTTATTCATTTCTTGCGAACGAATTTGAATATCAATATTGCCCCAAGGACTGACCAACACCGTATGCAACGCTTGATAACCATTTATTTTTGGAATCGCAATATAATCTTTAAAACGACCCGGTTGTGGTTTATAAAGACGGTGCATTAATCCTAATACTAAATAGCAGTCATTCACGGTTTCAACAATAATGCGTAAGCCATGCACATTATAAGCGACATTAAGAGACTGCTTATGTTTGTATTTACAATATAAACTATAAACATGCTTTTGACGAGTAATTAACTGGAAATTTAACTGTTCTTGTTGTAGCACCGTTTCGACAGCATGACGCATTTCAGCAATGGAATATTGTTGCGTTTGCCTCATTTCAACGTTTTGCATTTGTTTGACTAAACGACGATAAAACCGAGGATACGCCGCCCGAAAGCTCAGTTCTTCTAATTCTAATTTAATGGTATGAATCCCTAAACGATGCGCAATCGGGGCATAAATTTCCAAGGTCTGTTTCCCAATGCGATGTTGTTTATGAGCAGGCATGCTCCCTAAAGTGCGTAGATTATGCAATCGATCCGCTAATTTGATAATAATAATCCGAATATCTCGGGACATGGCAAATAACATTTTGCGAAAGTTTTCCGCTTGCTGTTCCGCTTTTGATTTAAACTTAACTTTGGTTAATTTGCTCACCCCATCAACCAATTCCGCCACTTCTGAACCATAGTTTTTAACAATGTCTTCTTTTAAAACATGCGTATCTTCAATCACATCATGCAAAATAGCCGCAATCAACGTCGCCTTATCCATACGCATATCCGACAAAATTTTTGCGACCGCAATCGGGTGATAAATATAAGGCTCGCCTGACACTCGATATTGCCCTTCGTGAGCCTCCGCTCCAAACAAATAAGCACTATAAATCTCTCGAATGGCATCCTCAGGCAAATAGTGTTCTAAATGTTCACATAGATCGCTTATTAAAAAGCGTTTGGGTTCGCCAACAACTGCATTCATCCCAGCACCTATTTGTTATGAGGAATAACACGCTTAGTTACATTTTTAATCGTTTTAATGAAATCAAATGTTTTATACAATTGAGAGCTTGGCAACCGTTCTCGCTTGTCCTTCTTTATCAATCATACCTAATGCAATTTCTCTCAGTGCCATGACCGTTACTTTATCATTTTCCCAAGCTAACAGTGGCTCCGCACCATTTTTTAATGCTCTTGCCCGTTTCGTTGCCACTAAGACTAACTCAAAACGATTATCCACATGATCTAAACAGTCTTCTACGGTTACTCTTGCCATCATTTTCTTCCAAAAAACTCATTACACTAATCATAACAAGAATTGTTATTGCAATAAAGCACTTAATAAGGTCTTGTGCCGAATTTGTTGTTTTGCCAAGCGTAAACCTTGTGCCTGAAAAATACTATGCAACTCAGCTAAAGCTAATTCAAAGTCTTGATTAACAACAATATAATCAAATTCATGATAATGCGACATTTCATCTTTGGCTTGCTGCATTCGGCGTTGAATCACGTCAGGACTATCTTGACCTCTGGATTGTAATCGCTGCAATAAAGTCTGTTTAGAAGGAGGTAAAATGAAAACGGAGAGACATTCTTGCCATTGCTGGCGAATTTGTCTGGCACCTTGCCAATCAATTTCTAAAATCACATCGTGTGTTTGCAATAACTCAGCAATATTTGCCGTTGCCGTCCCATAATAATTATCAAACACCTTAGCATATTCTAAAAACTGCTGTTGTTGAATCATGGCTTCAAATTCAGCCACCGAAATAAAATGGTAATCCTTGCCATCAACCTCACCTGCGCGCTGAGTTCGTGTCGTATGAGAGACGGCTACTTCAATCGTATCCGATTGTTGTAATAAGGCTTGAATTAAACTGGTTTTTCCCGCACCCGAAGGTGCGGAAATAATATATAAACTTCCCTGACTCATAAGAAAACCTAGTAGCTCACTGTTCGTGGATACGCCCGAATTTTTTCTTGCAATAAGGCATATTTTGCATTCATTTGCTGTTTTTTAGAATCAAATGGCCCAACATAGACTCGATAACTTAACTGGTTTGCCCGATAAATCTTTTTCACTTTAGCCGTATAACCCGATAAAATTAATCTTGCCCTTAAGGCATCGGCTTGACTCGCCTGAGCAAATGTCCCTGCCTGGAGCAAATATTGAGTTTGACGCTGGATACTCACCGCTTGTTCTTCTTGAGCATTGACGACTGGTTCTTTATGTGCGACCGCTTGTTTGAGTACGGTTTCAACGGTTGGTGAGCGTTGTGGCAAATTCGAGGCGACTTTTTTGTTGCCTATTTTCTTTGCGGTACCTTGTTTCTCCACTTTCTTTTCGGTGAGTTGCCTCGCTACTTGGCTTGTTTTTTCAGTGGTGTTTGGATTTGTCTTTTGCGTTGGAATCGCTGGTTTTAACATTAATTCAGACTCAGACACGGGTTCAAATTTTAACGGCTTAATATTGGATTCTTGTGTTAATACATAATGAAAATCAAAACTTGGTTGATGTGTTTCGCTTCGCTTAGTTTCCTGTTTTGATTTATCCACGAATTCCACTGAAGGCGGTTTACTTTGTTCTAATAAAGCAACGGTTGAGGGTGTCACCTGATCTGAGTAAAAAAACGGGACGAGTACCGTTATGCCTACTCCTAAAAACAAACCCAATGCGCCTCCAATCCATGCTAACACCGGTTTTTTATTGGTCTTTTTACTTCGTGTTGGTCTTGGTTTGTAATCTCTTACCATTGTGCTTCCCCAATCATGGTTGATAATGATAAATTAAATACTATACAAATGAAAGCTAGAAAATACAAGAAAAAAGTTTTAGAACTTACTAAAATTTAAAGGGAAAATAATTTTTGTCTGGCATAAATGAGTTCAAAACATCTCCAACGGATCAATATCAATCGACCACCGCACTTTATACTTTTTCATTTTCTCTAAAGCAATAATCCAATGAGCAAGTAATTGATGCAAGGTACGCCGTTCTTTCGCTTGCACTAATAACTGGGCTCGATACCAACCGCCACGCCGTTCCATGGGTGAGGGAACCGGACCTAAGTATTCTATGCCGGCAATCGCATATTGTTCGGCGAGATAACGGGCTTGATTTAAAAAATCCATAGGGAAGGGTTGTTCCGTTGATTCGGCTCTTAGTAGTGCTTGCACGGCAAATGGGGGGAATTGGGCTTGTTGGCGTTCTTCTAGGGCGAGTTCACAAAAACGATGATAACCTTGATACAATAAACTGTCCCAAAAGGAATGATAGGCGTAATAGGTTTGAATTAATACTTTCCCGATTTTTTGTTCTCGCCCTGCTCGCCCTGCGACTTGTAAAATTAATTGAGCTAAACGTTCAGCGGAACGAAAATCAACACCGAGTAAGCCTTGATCGGCATCTAAAATCCCAACCAAAGTGACATTAGGGAAATGATGACCTTTGGCTAACATTTGCGTACCAATTAATAATTGGATTTTATTGGCATGGATGTCTTTGAGTTGTTGTTCAAATACACCTTTTTTACGGGTGGTATCTCGATCAATTCGAGCCACATTATTATTGGGAAAAAGTTTGGTTAAGGTTTCTTCGATTCGTTCTGTGCCTTGACCTAACATGACGAGTTGTAAACTCTCACATTGCGGACAGGTTCTAGGAATCTTTTGCTCAAAACCACAGTGATGACAACTCAGTTTTCTTAGTTGATGGTGTAAGGTCATATGGGCATCACATTGAGGACAATCGGCTAACCAACCACATTCCCGACAAATTAAACGTGGTGCATACCCTCGCCGATTTAAAAATAATAACACTTGTTCATCACGCCCTAAATGCTGGGCAATGGTTTTTAATAATGCGGTAGAAAACCCATTTTTCATGGGATGTTGTTTCATGTCTAATAATTCAATTTCAGGGGGTTTCGCATTTCCAGCACGTTTCGGTAAATGTAAATACTGATATTTCTGTTTGTTAGCATTGTGCATACTTTCGAGTGATGGCGTTGCAGACCCTAAGATAATGGGAATGTTATGTTGATGGGCTCGTTTAATCGCAATATCTCTGGCAGAATAACGTAAACCTTCTTGTTGTTTAAACGAAATATCATGTTCTTCATCAACAATAAAAACGCCTGCGGACTGCAAAGGGACAAATACCGCTGAACGAGTCCCGATCACAATAGAGGCTTTGCCCTGTTTTGCCATCATCCATGCCGTTAAGCGTTCTTGATCCGATAAGCCGGAATGCAATGCGGCAATGGGTTGTTGAAAGCGTCGTTGAAACCGACCGAGTAATTGTGGCGTTAAACCAATTTCAGGCACTAAAATTAATGCTTGCAAGCCGAGTTCTATCACTTTTGCCACAATATGTAGATACACTTCGGTTTTACCACTCCCCGTCACCCCATCTAATAAAAAACATTGAAATTTGTCTAAACTGGATAAAATGGCGGTAACCGCTTGTTGTTGCCTCGCTTGTAAGGCGAAAGGTGCTTCGACTTTATCTGTAACAGTTGGGGGAATATAACAGTCATAGGCTTGCAAGCATGCTTTTTTTTGTAAGGCTTTAATGGCTGGCTGGCAATTGCCCAACTGCTGTTGGATTTCAGCACTGCTTAAACCCGTAGGATGTTGTTGTAATAATTCTAATATTTGAATTTGACGCTTGGCTTGTTTACTTAAGCCTTCAATGGCTTTTTTCGCACCAAGCTCAGTCAGTTGCCAACGTTTTTCACCTTTTAATTTCGCCTTTTCCCCTTTGCGTAATTTACTCGGTAAGGCAGTTGACAATACATCCCCAATGGGATGATGATAATAATGACTGACCCAACATAATAATTTTAAATCTAAGGCAGAAAATAAAGGTTCACTATCTAAAACATCAATAATAGGTTTTAAGCGGTGTTCTTCCACCGAGGCTTGATCCACAATCTCAATTAAAATGCCTAACATAGTGCGTGGTCCAAACGGAACTTTCAAGCGCACGCCAATTTTAAATTGTTCTCGATTGAGACCAACTTTAGGCAAATAATCAAAATAACGGCGTAATGGTAAAGCAACGGCAACCCGTAAAATCAACATGAGAATAAATCCAGCTTATAATCCAATATTAATGGGGCATGATCACTAAAGCGTTGGCTTTTATAAATATCGGCAGCCACCACTTTCTCTTTCAAATTATCACTAATGACTTGATAATCGATACGCCAACCAGTATTGTTGTCCCAAGCCTTGCCCCGATTTGACCACCAAGTATATTGTTCCGGTTCTTGATTTACTAAGCGAAAACTATCTAAATAGCCAGAATGCTCAAACAATTGATCTAACCATGCCCGTTCTTCAGGCAAAAAGCCGGAATGTTTTTGATTGGCACGCCAATTTTTTAAATCAATGGGCTTATGGGCAATATTAAAATCACCACAAATAATATAGTAACGCTCATTATCACTGCGTAATTGTTCAAGATAGGGTAAAAATCTGGCTAAAAAATCCATTTTTTTAGCTTGACGTTCCTCAGAAGATGTCCCTGAATGAGCATATAAGGAAATCACCGTTAATTTCCCGAAATCGGCTCGTAAATAACGCCCTTCGGCATCAATATCCTCCCAACCTTCGCCCAAACCAATGTTGACATTATCTGGTTGACGTTTGGCATAGAATCCCACGCCACTATAGCCTTTTTTTTCGGCTTGATGATAAAAACAATAATAATCTTGAGGTTGGAATAAGGGGTCTTTTAGTTGATCGACTTGAGCTTTTAATTCTTGAATACATACCATATCCGCTTGTTGTTGTTGTAACCAAGGATAAAATCCTTTTCTTGCTGCCGCACGAATTCCATTTGCATTAAAGGTAATAATACGCATAATAATCCTTAACTGAAAACTCACTCGATTAGAATATTGCCCAGCCAGCACCCATTATTGTAGGAAACCTAATGCAAACTTATCAACAAGATTTTCTATCTTTTGCCATTGAGTTAAACATTCTAAAATTTGGACATTTCACTTTAAAGTCAGGTCGTCAAAGTCCGTATTTTTTTAACGCGGGCTTATTTAATACAGGGAATCGTCTCGCCAAATTAGGTGAATTTTATGCCCAAACCATTATTGACCAGCAAATTCCATTGGATATGTTATTTGGTCCTGCTTATAAAGGCATTCCTCTCGCAACAACCACAAGTATTGCTTTAGCCAATAAAAATATGGATGTTCCCTATGCCTTTAATCGTAAAGAAATGAAAGATCATGGCGAAGGTGGAAATATTGTCGGCTCGCCATTGCAAGGCAAGGTTTTAATCATTGATGATGTGATTTCCGCAGGGACATCCGTGCGAGAATCCATTGAGATCATCCAAGCCAATGGTGCCACTCCCGCAGGGGTGATTATTGCTCTGGATAGACAAGAACAAGGGAAAAACCAACAATCCGCCATTGCTGAAATTAAGCAACAATATGGTTTAACGGTTTGGAGCATTATCAATCTACAACATATGTTGCGTTATTTACAAAATTCGTCTGATTGGCAAGCACAAGCACAAGCCATTGAAAACTATCGTCAACAATATGGCACCACTCCGTAAGCGAAACGCTAAGTAATAAAAATCAAATTCAAATGTTTAATTGGTTTATACTAGAATTCCTATATGAAAAAAATGTAAGCCTATCCGAGTAATCCACGCTTTTATCGTCAGGAAAAATGCCATGCTATTACAAAAATTACTCTTCAAACTATTTTCAATCCTCACCTTATTACTCTCACTCTCACTGTCAATCGTCAATGCCAACGATGACTCACATGGTATTCGTTATCCAGACAATTGGCAAACTTGGGAAACCATTGCCGTCTCTTATCGTACGGATAATCACACCCTGAGAGTGATTTTAGGGAATGATATTGCCATCCAAGCCTCTCGTACGGGTCAAACAAATCCTTGGCCAGATGGCACTATTTTGGGCAAAGTCGTTTGGAAAACTCAAGCCCTAGAAAACTGGCAAGCCGCCACGGTGCCTAAAGCATTTGTTCATGCGGAATTTATGTTCAAAGACTCAAAAAAATACGCCCCAACTTATCATTGGGGTTGGGCACGTTGGGTTGGTTTAGAACAACACCCCTTTAATAAGGGTATGCAAATTTGTACGAGTTGTCATAGCCCTGTTAAAGAGAATGATTGGGTATTTACTCAGCCCGCACCCTTTCCAAAATTAAAATAAAACGTCCTCTTAAGTTTCGCTTAAGTTTTATTAGGTATCATTCGCTTAACGATGGGATAAGATTAAGGACGGAAAATGCCAATACTGTTACCTCAGAATATTCAATTTGACTTATTGGACAAAAATCATAGCCAACGTCAAATGACTGAAGACTATATTTTCAAGAAATACCAGCAGGCTTATGGTGCGGAAATCTCGCATTTTTTGCCTGAATTAATCGCCATTCGAGATTCCGAACAAACATTAATTGCCGCTTTAGGCTTGGGTTTCGCCCAACACTCGCCTTTGTTTTTAGAACAATATTTCCAATCACCGATTGAAACCCTATTAAGCCAAACCTACCAACAAGCTATTCAACGCCAAGATATCGTTGAAATTGGAAATTTAGCCGCACAGAGTCGAGGGAATATTCGCTGGTTAATTATTTTGATGACGGCTTATCTTTATGCCAGAAATCTGAGCTGGATAGTTTTTACGACCACCCCTGCCTTATTAAATGCCTTTTATAAAATCGGTTTTTGTCAACAACTGCGAATTTTAGCCCCGGCCGATCCTAAGTGTTTAGGTCAACAGCAAGCACAATGGGGTCGCTATTATGACAGTAAACCTGTGGTTGTTGCAGGTAATATTCGTCAGGGGTTTCACTATTTATCTTCGATTTTCTTAAGCTTAGTATGGTCTCATGCCTATCATTTAGGATATCAACAACGATGCTAATCTCAAAATTAAAACATTACAGTCAAACGAAAGGTGATCGCATTGCCATAAAAAATGCCGAAATAAGTTTCACTTATGCTGAGTTATATGAAGAAATCCAAACCCTGATACCACAATGGCAAGCGTTAGATATTCAAACCCTTGCGTTACTTGCCGACAATAGCCCCGCTTGGGCAGTGGTTGATTTCGCAGCGACACAACAACATTGTCCCATTATTCCACTGCCCCTTTTTTTTAGTCAGGAACAAATCCAACATAGCTTGCGACAATCAGGTGCCAATTATTTACTGACAGACCATGCGTTATTTGATACAAAATCGCTGGGTATTGATCAGTTAAAATCAACGTATGTGATTGCACAACAAACATGTTATCTGTACCGATTGAATTATCCTAAGCCTAGCTTATTTCCTAAGACCAGTAAAATTACCTATACCTCAGGTTCCACAGGACAACCCAAAGGTGTTTGTCTGAGTTTAGAACAAATAGAAACCGTCGTTGCCAATCTTGCGGAACGAGTTGGGGCAAATTCAGACGATACTCATCTCGCCACCCTACCTTTAGCAACCTTACTGGAAAATATCGCAGGTTTATATGTGCCATTGTTAGTTGGGGGTAGTTGTTGTTTACCAAGTTTGAGTGAATTAGGTTTTCGTCAATCCAATCAATTGGAACCGAAATTATTCTATCAGGCGATTCGTCATTACCAAGCCACAAGCCTGATCACTACCCCAGAAATTTTGAAACAATTATTAACAATTCGTGATGATTTTAGTGATCTCGCCTTACGATTTGTGGCGGTGGGTGGTGCCGTAGTCTCACCATTGTTATTAAAACAAGCACAAGACAAAAATCTCCCCGCTTATCAAGGCTATGGCTTATCAGAACTTGCCTCTGTCGTCGCGGTGAATACTCTCAATGAGAATAAAATAGGCAGTGTTGGTCGTCCATTGCCTCATATTAAATTACGTTTTACGGATGCCAATGAAATCATCATTCAAAGCCAATTATTTCTTGGTTATTTAGGTCAAACAGCAACCGATACGAATAGTTGGCATAGTGGTGATTTAGGGTATTTTGATGAGGAAGGCTATTTATTTGTGACAGGTCGCAAACGCAATGTATTTATTAGCTCTTATGGGCGGAATATTTCCCCCGAATGGATTGAACAAAGCCTTTGCAGTCAAACATTGATTCTCCAAGCCTATGTTTTTGGCGAAGCCCAACCCTATAATGTGGCGGTCATTACCAGTCCGACTTCCGATAAACAACAACTTCAAACAAGTATTGACCAAGTCAATCAAACCCTACCTGATTATGCCCAAGTCAAACATTGGTTGCTAAAGCCTCCTAGTACCGAAAATCGGCAAGAAATTTGGCAACATTATCAACCTGAGATTGAAAACTTATACTCCCAATCCACTACTGACGAAGTTTGAGGAAATTCAATGAATTTTTTTGATCAACTACAACAACAAACCGATACGCAACGACAACAATTGTTAGACATCCCATTATTACAACAAGGGGTGAGTGGTTCCATTAGTAAAGATTTATATCTTGCTTTTTTAAGCCAAGCCTATCACCATGTCAAACATACTGTGCCATTATTAATGCATTGCGGGGCACATTTACCCCAACATCTCGCTTGGATGCAAAGTGCATTAATTGAATATATCAATGAAGAAAGCGGCCATGAACAATGGATTCTGAATGACATTGAGGCGTCAGGCGGGAATGCGGAACAAGTAAAAAATAGTCAAGCAAACTTTGCAACTGAAGTGATGGTCGCATACGCGTATGATACGATTTCACGTCATAATGCCATTAGTTTTTTTGGGATGGTCTATGTGTTAGAAGGCACGAGTATAAAATTAGCAACACAAGCCGCAAATAATCTACAAAAAGTGCTAGACTTACCCAAGTCGGCATTTAGCTATTTATTATCACATGGCTCATTAGACCAAAAACATATGGAAAATTTTGCGACATTAATAAACCAAATTTCAAATGATGCGGATCAACAAAGTATTATTCATTGTGCTCAGGTAATGTTTCAACTGTATGGCAATATTTTTCGTAGTTTAACACCCGCAACAGCAAGCAACGGAATAAGCAAAGGGAGATAGCGATGAAAATTAATCAATCAACGATTTTAATCACAGGTGCTGCAGGTGGGATTGGGCAAGCATTAGTGAAACAACTGGATTTAATGCAGGCGAAACATTTGATTTTAGTCGATTATCAACAACAAGCCTTAGAGCAACTCGCTCAAAACTTACAATCCTCCTATCAAATTATTGGCACGGACTTATCAACGATGGCGGGTCGTTTAAAGGTCAATACCGAATTAGGGGATTCTAAAGCGGTGGATATTTTGATCAATGGGGCAGGAATCTTATATTTTCAAGCCTTTACGAAAGAAACGGATGACACCATTAATCGACTTTATCAAATCAATGTGATAGCACCAATGGTATTGACTCAAATGTTGTTACCCTCCATGTTAACAAGACAACAAGGGCATATTGTCAACATTGGTTCTATTATTGCTTCGATTGGCTTTGCTTATTTTACCAGTTATGCCAGTAGCAAATCAGCCATTCATGGTTTTAGCCAATCGCTGAGACGTGAGCTTCATAATACACCAATCAAGGTCAGTTATATTGCCCCACGCACCACCCAAACCGCTATCAATTCTGAGAAGACCTACCAAATGTATCAAGAAATGAACACCAAAGTGGATACCGTTGATTGGGTCGTGAAACAAATTATTCAAGCCATTGAATCTAATAAAAAAGAAGTGTTTTTAGGTTGGCCTGAACGCTTTTTTGTCAAACTCAACGCCTTATTCCCATCATTGGTTGATTTGGGATTGGCCTCTTCCCATTCGATTATGTCTAAATATGTCAACAAGGAGTCTTAATGAAAAATATTATCACCGTATTCACCAGCTTATTATTTGTTATGAGCAGTTATAGTATTGCTATGGCTGCGGATACTAAAAACTATCCATCAGAATTACTGAAAATCCAAAAACAATGGGCTATCATTCACTATAATATGGTTGCCGATAAAAAAGCAGAGGCTTATGAAAAATTACTGCAACAAGTGCAGCAACTGCAAAAAACTTACCCTAATCAAACCCGCACCCTAGTTTGGGAAGCCATTATTAAAAGCACTTATGCTGGCGTTTTAAATGGGTTTATGGACATGCTTCATGCGAAAGCATTAGTTACCGAAGCCAGAGATTTATTATTAGCGGCAGAAAAACAAGATCCAATGGTATTAAATGGTTCGGTTTATACCAGCTTAGGAAGTCTTTACTATAAAGTTCCCGGATGGCCAATTTCATTTGGAGATAAAGAACAAGCCAAAAAATACCTAGAAAAAGCCCTAACGATTAATCCTGATGGTATGGATCCCAATTATTTTTATGGTGAATTTTTATTTGAACAAGGCGAATACGATCAAGCCATTACCTTTTTAAACAAAGCCTTACACGCGCCTGCTCGACCTGATAGACCTTTAGCCGACAAAGGACGTTTACAAGAAATTCAACAGGTTTTAGAACAAGCCAAAAAAGCGAAAAGCCAACAAAATTAGTGCAACACACATGCGTTTATTGTTAGCAGAAGACGATGACATTTTGGGACAAGGGATTGAAGTCGCCTTGTCCCAAGAACACTATGCCGTCGATTGGTTTCGAGAGGGTCAACAAGCCGACCAAGCCTTGCAAACCGAACCCTATGATATGATTGTTTTGGATTTAGGCTTACCGAAATTATCAGGACTGGAAGTTTTAAAGCGATTACGCCAACGTCAAAATACCACCCCTGTCTTGATTTTAACCGCTAGGGATAGTGTTGATGATAGAGTTAAGGGCTTGGATCAGGGTGCCGATGATTATTTAATTAAACCTTTTGATTTAGCAGAATTATATGCGAGATTACGCGCGTTACAACGTCGCCATAGCGGTCAATCACAACCGATGCTGGAATATGGCGATATTCAACTCAATCCTGCCTCACACCAAGTATTCAAACAAAAGCAAATGATTAATTTACCCAGGCGAGCGTTTGATCTACTGCATATTTTGTTACAACACCAAGATAAAATTTTTTCTCGTACCCAATTAGAAGAAAAGCTCTATGCTTGGAATGAAGAAATTGAAAGCAATGCCATTGAAGTTTATATTCATCAACTGCGTAAAAAACTTGGCAATCAATTGATTCGCAATATTCGTGGCATGGGTTATGTCATTCACAAAAAAACTCAATAAAAAATAATTAATAAAAGATAATTAATATTGCTACATTATTTATTAAAAACACGATTATTTAAACCCGAATTTTGTTTATATAAAACCTTGCTTAGTTTACTACTAGGCATTACCTTATTGTTATGGTTGTTAATGGCAATTAGCAGTTATATTACGGTTCGCCAACAAACCAAATACTTATTTGATGCCCATTTAGCACAATTTACTCAAACCTTATATTACCTAGTTCAACATGAACTTTACGAAGAACTGAGCAAATCTGATGTAAAAAAAATTCGTACCAAAGCCAAACAAGAACTCATAATGCATCTTATTTCTTATAAACATGAAAAAAAAGTGGCATTTCAAATTCAAATCAATGGTCAAGTGTTATTAAAATCCGCAGAAGCACCCACAAAAGCATTGACGGATAAACTCGATGGTTTTAGTGATGTTAGGTTTCATCAAAAAGAATGGCGAGTTTACTCATTAACGGACAAAAAACTTAATGCTCACACCCAAATTATTATTCAAGTCGCTGAACTGAAACGAACTCGCACAACCATTTCGGATACCATTGCCTTTAAAATTCTACTGCCATTAATGCTTGGTTTGCCTTTAATGGCAGGATTAATTCGCTTAACATTAAGCACAACATTGACGCCACTCACCCAAATCGTACAACAAGTTGCTAACCGCCAATCACACTCACTCGAACCGATTGTTGCGAAACAAGCCCCCTGTGAAATCTTGCCGTTGATATTAGAACTCAATGATTTATTTTGTCGATTAGCAAAAAGTTTTGAACGAGAACATCAATTTACAGCAAACGCCTCCCATGAATTACGCACACCATTAGCGGGCATCAAAATTCAAGCACAAGTCGCACTCAACAGTCGCAAACCAGAGATTCAACAACAAGCCTTACTCAAAATTATCCAAGGCATTGATCGTAGTAGTTATTTAGTTGAACAACTGTTGACCTTAGCCCGATTGGATCCCGATAATCAAAACCAAACAGGCTTTCGTCAAATTTCAATCCAGCCACTCATACAACAACTCTTAAATCAATTGAGTCAAGCCATAGAAACCAAACAAATTCATATCACAACAACGATTGCCAAAGAGGTTCCGTTATGGGCAGATGCCACTCAAATTGAAATTTTGTTACGAAATTTGCTTGATAATGCCATTCGTTATTTACCCCCAAAAGGGCGGATTAATATTCAGTGCTTAAACAATCGCCATAGCCATGTCAGCACATTAATCGTTGAAGATAATGGCATAGGTCTCACACCAGAACAACAACAACATATTTTTGAAAGATTTTATCGTGCCGATGACAATAATCATTCTGGAACAGGCTTAGGTTTATCCATAGTACAACGTATTGTTGAACGCCATCAAGCAACGATTGATTTGAGTTCCGCCCCAAAACAAGGGGTGAAAATTACCATTAATTTTCCCAATTCACCTGATTCAAACTAAGCTCATTTGCCCAGAGAATCCTCCAACCATTCGCCAGATTTCACCTGCTGATCAATGATTTTCAACTGTTCGAGTAATGCGGACATTTTCCCTAAAGGCCAAGAATTCGGCCCATCACTTAACGCCTTGTCAGGATTAGGATGGGTTTCCATAAACAATCCTGAAATACCTACTGCCACCGCTGCTCTCGCTAAAACAGGGACAAATTCACGTTGCCCACCAGAACGACTGCCTTGTCCTCCGGGGAGTTGTACCGAATGAGTAGCATCAAATACCACGGGTGAATGAGTATCACGCATAATGGCTAAAGACCGCATATCGGATACCAAATGATTATAACCAAAGGAAACCCCCCGTTCACAGACCATAATTTGTTCATTCCCCACTGCCTTAGCTTTCGTTACCACATGCTTCATATCCCAAGGGGCTAGAAATTGACCTTTTTTAATATTAACGGCTTTGCCACAAGCCGCCACATTTTGAATAAAATTGGTTTGACGACATAGAAATGCCGGGGTTTGTAGCACATCAACCACTTCGGCAACTTCATTTAATGGGGTATCTTCATGGACATCCGTTAAGATGGGTAAGCCTAATTGTTGTTTCACTTTTTGCAAAATAGCCAAGCCTTTCTCTAAGCCTGGACCACGAAAACTTTGATGAGAAGAACGATTGGCTTTATCAAATGACGATTTATAAATAAAAGGGATACCTAATTTTTCCGTCATGTCTTTTAGTTGACCCGCCGTATCTAAACTCATTTGTTCACTTTCAACCACACAAGTCCCTGCAATTAGGAAAAAATCATGGTCTAATCCAACTTCAAAATGACATAGTTTCATGAGGGAAATCCTTTGGTATTTTTTTGTTTTTCACTGGTTTTTGATTGTTGAAATTGATAACTCGCCTCAATAAAACTACTAAATAAAGGGTGTCCATCTCTAGGCGTCGAAGTAAATTCGGGATGAAATTGACAGCCAATAAACCAAGGATGATCGGCTATTTCAATTACCTCAACTAATTGGCCATCCAATGATTTACCTGAAATCACTAAGCCCGCTTGTTGCAAATCGCTTAAATAGCAATGATTAAATTCATAACGATGGCGATGTCTTTCAACAATCTCATGTTTATTATAGACCTTATGAATTAAACTACCACGCATTAATTGACAGGCTTGACCACCTAAACGCATGCTCCCCCCTAACGCCGAATCTTGATGCCGAGTTTCAATGGTGCCGCTTTGGTCTTGCCATTCGGTAATCAAGGCAATCACGGGATCAGGGGTATTGCTGTCAAATTCCGTGCTATTGGCTTGAGTTAAACCTAATTGATGGCGAGCAAATTCAATGACGGCTAATTGCATTCCTAAACAAATCCCTAAATAAGGAATCTTATGTTCTCTCGCAAATCTTACGGTGGCAATTTTACCCTCAATGCCACGCTCACCAAAACCACCTGGGACTAAAATCGCATCCATGTTTTCTAAACAGCGGATTCCATCCGTTTCAATTTTCTCTGAGTCAACATAAACAATATTTACTTTGGTTTGGGTATGAATACCCGCATGAATTAAGGCCTCAGACAAAGATTTATAGGAATCCGTTAAATGCACATATTTCCCTACCATTGCGACATTGACTTGGTGTTGGGTTTGTTCTGATTTGGCAATCACGGCATCCCAGTCAGACAAATTGGCAGGTGGTGCAGAGAGTTGTAATTGTTGAATCATTAATTCATCTAATTTTTGCTGATGTAATAATTGTGGAATTTTATAAATATTGTCCACATCCATTAAAGAAATCACGGATTCGGATGGCACATTGGTAAATAAAGCAATTTTAGCTCGTTCCTCATCACTCATGGCTTCTTCCGAGCGACATAATAAAATATCAGGTTGAATCCCAATGGAGCGTAATTCTTTCACGGAATGTTGTGTGGGTTTGGTTTTCACTTCCCCTGCGGTTTTAATATAAGGGACTAGTGTTAAATGCATAAATAATACATGACGACCGAAACTCACCCGCATTTGCCGAATCGCTTCTAAAAAAGGTAAGGATTCAATATCACCAACGGTTCCCCCAATTTCAATTAAGGCCACATCGGCATTATTTGCACTGAGTTCAATACAAGCCTTAATTTCATCCGTAATATGGGGAATCACCTGTACGGTTGCCCCTAAATATTGACCTTGGCGTTCTTTATCAATCACATTGGCATAAATTTGTCCGGTGGTAAAATTATTGTTTTTACTCATAGTCGTACGCACAAAGCGTTCATAATGTCCTAAATCGAGATCAGTTTCTGCCCCATCAACCGTTACAAAAACTTCCCCGTGTTGGAATGGACTCATGGTTCCGGGATCCACATTAATATAAGGGTCTAATTTGGCAAAGCTGACATTTAAGCCTCTGGATTCGAGTAAAGCACCTAAAGAAGCGGATGCAATGCCTTTACCTAAAGCAGAAACAACGCCACCTGTAATAAAAATATAGTTGGTCATATGTTTAGATAATCCTAATCAAATCTTGTGGTATTTTTCAACAAGGGCATTATGATAAAATAAATCCGACAAGTTGTGAATGCAAAACCCAAAAATTAAGGACGATGACCATGCCCTATTTTATTCATAAAATTATGCCACCTAAACTTCCCGTATTCGTAGAAGTACATGAGAAATTTAAAGATGCCAAACTCAAAGCACGAGAAATGCGTCAACAACAAGCGGAAACCGAAGATTATACCGTAAAAATTACCTTTGCCAAAGATCAAACGGAAGCCGAAGAATTGATTTTAACCCCAAGAGAACCACAAGTGAAACGTGAAGATGATTAATCCTAAAATCATCCTATTATGGATGGGTTTCGTTGTCAGTGCTACCGTATTGAGTGGCGAAGTAAGGGAGGGTGAACAAATTTTATGGACGGATTCCAAGACAAACCCCGATACGACTGAACCAAGCAATAAACCATTCTCCCAACCTTGTCAATACATGATTCCTCCAAGTTTACAACAACAAAGTTGGCAACAAGAATTAAAACGCTTACAACACCAACAGCTACAACAACCTTATTCTATGGGAGACCTACTTAGACGGTAACATTATTTTAATATCATGATAAAATCTCCGCATATATAACATGATGCAACACTTTTTAAACCGAATTTAAAAATAGATATACCACCGTTTTTTCAGGAAGTTTACTTAAATCTCTCGTTGACATTACAGATGAAAACCGATTTCTGCTTGGAGTGCCAGTTTTAATAATTCTACATCGTTTTTCACCCCAAGTTTTTCAAAAATCCGACGGCGGTAGGTGCTAATGGTTTTAGGGCTTAAGGCCAAAATATCACCAATTTCTTGATTGCTTTGACCATGAATAATCATCCAAGCGACTTGTAACTCTCGTTGGGATAAATCTTCAAAAGAGACGGATTCCGTTTGTGAAAATGACCATGCGAGTTCTTTACTAACATCCGCACTTAAATAACGGCCACCACGAAATACCTGCTGGATGGCATGAGACAGTTCGTCAGGTGAGCTATCTTTAGTTAAATACCCTTGCACCCCAATTTTAATCAATTGTTGTGCCAATGCTTTAGCGGTTTGCATGGTTAAAATAATAATTTTTAATTCAGGACAATCTTGCAATAAACGCCGACTCGCCTCAATCCCCCCCATACCTTTCGGCATATGCACATCCATTAATACAATATCCGGCTGCAACTGACGACACAAACTCACAGCCTGTTCACCGGATTCCGCTTCAGCGATGACATTGACTTGTGGAAATTGTTGTAAAATCTGTTGTAACCCTGATCGCACAATGGCATGATCATCCACTAGAATCATTTGGATCATTGAATTGTCGCTTTTTATTACTAATAATTGCTATAAGTTTAGTTGACATTAAGAGGATTGAACAGCTTGATCATCATCACAGTTTGTTTTCAAGGTTTCATCAACGGCACAAGCGACCCCCGCACGATTAGAATATTATCGAATGGTATAGAAACAACAATCTGGCGGAGAAGCAGGGATTCGAACCCTGGGAGGGCTCACACCCTCAACGGTTTTCAAGACCGCCGCTTTCGACCACTCAGCCACCTCTCCGAAATTTGAGACAGTTATTCTATAATAATAACTATTATTAGACAAGTATAAAAAATTTGTTGACCTGAAAACATCATCTGGATAACATCTAGAGTTTTTTATGTTAATTTAAGGAAGGGAGTAAATAATGAATAATCCTGCCGTATTGCTACGTTCAGATATACCTGAAGTTGATCCAACACAAACGCAACGCTTTCAAGTTTATACTGAGAAACAATTAGATAAAATTACTGCCCTGCAATCCTTAAGCCAAGAGCAACGATTTGCCATGCGTGTCGTTGCCAATGTCTTGCCTTTTCGTGTCAATCAATATGTGATCGATGAATTAATTGATTGGTCAAATGTCCCTAATGATCCAATTTTCCAACTAACCTTTCCTCAAGCAGGAATGATTAGTACAGAAAGTTTTAACCAAATGGCTGATTTACTGAAAAAACAAGCCTCGAACAAAGAAATTCAGACTTTAGCATGGCAAATTCGCTCCCAACTGAATGCCCACCCCTCAGGACAAAAACAATTAAATGTTCCTAAGTTAAATAATGAACCGATTCCTGGCTTACAACATAAATACCGAGAAACCGTATTATTTTTTCCCAGCCAAGGACAAACTTGTCATTCTTATTGCAGTTTTTGCTTTCGTTGGGCACAATTTGTCGGTGATAAAGAACTACGTTTTGCGACCAAAGAAGATGATTTATTGCATCAGTATTTAATTGAACATAAGGAAATCAGTGATTTGTTAATCACGGGTGGCGATCCAATGGTTATGAAAACCAAGCATTTAGTCAATTATTTAGAAGCATTATTATCAAAAGAATTTTCACATATTCAAACCATTAGAATCGGTACCAAAGCCTTGTCATTTTGGCCACAGCGTTTTGTCACGGATAATGATGCAGATGAGTTATTACATTTATTTGAGAAATTAGTCAAAGCAGGGAAACATTTCGCATTAATGGCTCATTTTAATCATCCGAATGAAATGCAAACGGATATGGCTAAAATTGCCATTAAACGGATTCAAAATACAGGGGCAATTATTCGCAGTCAATCCCCATTAATTCGTCATATTAACGATGATCCAATGGTATGGAAAACCTTATGGAATGATCAAGTTAAATTAGGCATTGTGCCTTATTATATGTTTGTTGAACGAGATACTGGAGCAAAAAGTTATTTTGAATTACCCTTAGCAGAAGCATTAACGATTTACCAAACAGCGATTACCCAAGTATCAGGGTTAGCTCGTACTGCTCGTGGCCCTTCTATGAGTGCCTTACCAGGTAAAATTGAAATCCAAGGCATACGAGATATTGCAGGGGAAAAAGTCTTTGTATTACGCTTTATCCAAGCACGCAATCCCGAATGGGTAACCCAACCCTTTTTTGCCAAATATCACCCGACAGCTTACTGGTTAAATGATTTACAAGTGCCTGATTTTGAAGGAACTAAAGAATTTTTCTTTGAAGCAGAGCTCGGTCAAATGTTGAATAATGCTTGAACTTTTTCTTAGTCTTGTTATGCTCTGAACTAGTGGCATAAATCATTGTCATATAGGACAACCAATTAACAACAGGAGACATTCAATGGAACTTTATGAAAAAGCAACGGTGCAAGCACAAGCCTCACCTTCGGTGCTAGCCACCAATAAACTCATTCGTAATACCTATATTTTGTTATCAATGACCCTATTATTTAGTGGTTTTACCGCTGGGATTGCTATGGTCACGAATGCACCCTTTATCAATCCATTTATTACCCTTGCGGTATATTTTGGATTATTATTTTTAACCACCTCACTTAGAAATAGTGCTTGGGGGTTGTTATCCATTTTTGCTTTAACAGGTTTTATGGGATATACCTTAGGCCCTATTATTCACTACTACCTTAGCTTGCCTAATGGTAATCAAGTCGTCATGACGGCCATGGGTGCGACAGGTGTTATCTTTTTGGGACTATCGGGTTATGCTTTAACGACTCGTAAAGATTTTCGCTTTATGGGTGCCTTCTTGATGATTGGTATTTTAGTAGGATTTGTCGCAAGTTTAGTGGCAGTATTTTTTAGTTTACCTGGACTGGCACTTGCGGTATCGACGATGTTTGTATTGCTAATGTCTGGATTGATTTTGTATCAGACAAGTGAAATGATACATGGTGGTGAAACCAATTATATTATGGCAACCATTACCTTATATGTTTCAATTTATAACCTATTGACTAGCCTATTGCATTTACTAGGGGCATTGATGGGTGAGGATTAAAACCGAAACTTCTTGAAACTAAAAAGCAGATACCAAGGTATCTGCTTTTTTTTGATTGATACACGGCTTTTAAGCCGTACTGGAATCAATCACCGTTTGCCCTCCCATATAAGACTGTAATACCTGAGGAACAGCAATCTTACCTTGTTCATCCTGATAATTCTCCATTACGGCAAGTAAGGTCCGACCTACCGCTAAACCTGAACCATTTAAAGTATGCAATAATTCAATGGTCTTTTTATCGTTATGATGACGAAAGCGTGCCTGCATTCGTCTCGCTTGAAAAGCCTCAAAATTACTACAAGAAGAGATTTCTCGGTAGTTTTTTTCACCAGGTAACCAAACCTCTAAATCATAGGTTTTTGCCGCAGAAAAACCTAAATCACCACAGCATAAGCTCATGACTCGATAAGGCAATTCCAGCTTTTGTAACACAGTTTCAGCATGAAAAGTTAATTCCTCTAGGGCTTGATAAGAGGTTTCTGGTTTGACCCACTGTACTAATTCCACCTTTTCAAATTGATGTTGTCGAATCATACCTCTCGTATCTTTCCCTGACGCCCCAGCTTCCCGCCGAAAACATGGGGTATGGGCAACCCTTTTTAAGGGTAATTGTTCTTCACTGACAATTTCATCACGAAATAAATTCGTCATAGGCACTTCTGCGGTTGGAATTAAATAAAAATCATTCGATACTTCAAATAAATCCGATTTAAATTTTGGTAACTGCCCTGTCCCATAAAGACTGTGTTGGTTCACAATATAAGGCACATACAGTTCAGTATAACCATGTTGCTCCGTATGCAAATCTAACATAAATTGAATTAAGGCTCGATGCAATCTGGCTAATTGTCCTTTTAATACCACAAATCTAGCCCCAGTAATTTTCACTGCGGAGGCAAAATCTAATAAGCCATCCCCTAATTCCACATGATCTTTCACTGTAAATGACCAGTGTTTCGGTTCACTCCATTGTCTAATTTTTTGGTTATCGGTTTCATCCTTACCAATCGGTACACTTTCATGGGCTAAGTTAGGTAAACTGGCATAAATCGTTTGCAAGGCTTGCAAACGTTGATCTAATTCATGTTTTTTCTGTTTTAATTGTTCCCCTAAATTTTCAACGTCATCGAGTAAAGGCTGAATATCTTGTCCTTGTGCTTTCGCTTGCCCAATGGCTTTAGAACGTTGGGTACGCAAATTTTGCAATGATTGGGTTTCAATTTGTAATTGTTTACGTTGGGATTCTAACTGTTGAATTAACTCAGTATCTAAGGTGACTCCTCGTTGTAATAAACGTTTTGCCACCTCATCTAAATGCTGGCGGTAATATTTAATATCTAACATATCTAATCCTTTAAAATCCCTTTATTCTGAATCGATAGCGGTAATCACGGCATCCCAAGTCACAATATGATCATATTCCAACCATTTTCTTAGTTCAACTAAGACTTGCGCAACTTGTTCGGGTGTATCAAAAAACTCAACCACTAATGGTAAATCAAATGATAAATCTAACCACTGTTCAGAGTGAATTTTACCCGAATGCCCAAAACCAGAAACACCTCGAAACACAGTTGCCCCACGAACATTATGCGGTAATTCCTGCATTAATCGTTGCAAATGATGTTCACCTTCGGTCAAATAAATTCTCACCATTGTTACAATCATTATGATATTCCCACTCGCCTTGCCAATACCATGCCTAAATGCGTTGCCATTAAGCATAGCAAAATACTGAGTCCAATATTAAGAAAAACTTTAATATATTGACCTTGATGATATAAGGTTAAAGTTTCTAAGGAAAATGTTGAAAATGTTGTTAACGATCCTAATACACCAATGAGTATTGCCGCACGCAACTCTACAGATAATAAGACTCTCTCTATCAATAAGACACTTAAGCAACCCATTAAAAAACAGCCCAACAAATTCACTAATAAAGTGCCATATGGAAAACCACGTCCGAATAAAGAGTAACTTGCAGTGGACAAAAGGTAACGAAGTACCGCACCAACTGCCCCACCACAAGCAATCGCAATAAGTTGTTTTAACATAAAAAAAAAGAAAACTCCCTCTCATTCAGTTTTCAAGGAGTTTTTATATTAACGAACCAAAATACTATCACTTACTACTGCTGATTGACGAGTAATCTGTCCACCTTCCGTCCCCATGACTTTTTTAACTTGGAAATAAACGGTTTTCATCCCCTTACCTGGACTTAAACGGAATGAAGGAACACTGCGATAGTCCTTCCATTCTGCCCCACTAAAATCAGGGCTTTCACTGGCACGATAATGAGTCGGCTGACCATCAGTACGATGGTTAAGTTTGACGGTTAATCTTGCCGTACTTGGCGCATCCGCATTAATTTTCATAGAATACAATTGCAATAAATAACTATTTTGTTGTGGTTTACGTTCAAAAAACTCCGTATATTTCACTTTTGCCTGAATACAAACCGCGCCACCAACCCCCTGACGCAAAGGAACATATACCAAAGAATCATCGGTTCTAGATTTTGTGACTTCACCACGATGGGAACGAAAACCTTCCTTAGAAATCGTAACGTGTAATCGTCCCGCAGGAACTTCTGCAAAACTGGCTTCACCTGACGCATTGGTTAATCTTGCCCCGAATTGGGTAGGGTCCGAAGCCGTCCCTAGACAAACAGAGGCACCCGATACGGAGGCTTGACTGCCTTCTTGCTTAACTTTTATGGTTAAATTACCTGCTTGTACTAATCCAGAAACAGCGAATAAAACCATTATCCATCCAAATTTTAAGTTCAAATATTGCATTGATTTTTTTTCCTTATTTTTTATACTCTCGTTTAAAACTATAGTCCTTTCACGGCAAAAATACCATTGGCATTCCGCAAATAACCTTTGTAATCCATACCATAGCCAAAAACATAGCGATTTTCCACCACCAAACCAACAAAATCCGCTTGCACTGGCTTGGTTTGTGGCAATTGTTTCTCAACTAACACCGCAGAATAAACGGCTTTTGCTTGTTGCTGTTGACATCTTTTAATCACCGCTTCTAAAGTCAAACCTTGATCTAAAATATCATCAATAATTAATACGGTTCGTTGTTTTATTTTAGCAGAACAGTATAACCATTCAATTGATTCACCTACCGTTTGTTCACGATAACGTGTTAAATGAACATAGTCTAATTGTAATGGAAAGTCTAATTTTGTTAATAATTGCCCTGCGAAAACTAAACCCCCATTCATTACCGTTAAAATTAAAGGATTTGATTCAGCGAAAGTTTGGCAAATATTGACGGCCATAGTCGCAATGGCTTGTTCTACTTGGGATTGGGTATATAAACAATCGGCTTGCTGGTAAACTTGTTGAATATCTTTGGGTGTTAACATTATTTCAATTTAAATAATTAAATGGCTATTACCTGATTCCTCATAATCAGCTAACAAACGCATTGCATTTTTCCATTTCGGCTCTAGGCGGAGTTTTTCTGGACTGAGTGCCGAACAACCATGCATTCGAGCTAAACGGGTTTTAGACACGACATCGTTTTGATAGTTTAATTGATCTAAAACCTGTTCAACTTTCTCAGCTTGATTACAAATCAATGCCATATCACAGCCGGCGGCTAATGCCATTTCCGTTCTGACTAAACAATCACCTGCCATTGTTGCGGCTTCCATGCTTAAATCATCACTAAAAACCACCCCTTCAAATTGAAACCGTTTCCGTAAGATTTGTTGAATCCAAAAGGGGGAAAAGCCTGCTAATTCTTTGGCAATATTGGGAAATAATACATGGGCAGGCATTAAACCATCAATCCCGTAAGCAATTAAGCGTTCAAATGGCACGAAATCTTGTAATAATAAATCTTCCAAATCTCTATTATCAATCGGCAAATCGGTATGCGAATCCGCTGCCACCCCCCCATGCCCAGGAAAATGCTTGCCAACGGCCGCCATCCCCGCTTCATGCATACCTTTGACATAGGCACAAGCCAACTCTGAGACCGCATCAGGTGACGCATGAAAAGCTCGATGACCAATGACTTGACTCATCCCAAAATCTAAATCTAATACTGGGGCAAAACTAAAATCAATATCCACACTGCGTAATTCACTTGCCATTAACCAACCCATTGCTTCCGCTAATAATCTGGCTTGTCTTGGATGTTGATTATAATCTTTTCCTATCCATGAAGCGGGAGGAAGTGCACTAAATTCCTGTCGAAAGCGTTGGACCCGTCCACCTTCATGATCTACCGCAATTAATAACAAGGGTTTAATTTTACGCATGCGTTGAATGAGTTGTTGCAGTTGTTCTATAGACTCATAATTACGAGTAAATAAAATAATCCCCCCCACTAAAGGATGGGCTAATTTTTCTTGTTCTTCCGCAAGTAATTCAATCCCTGCCACATCAATCATTAATGGTCCTAGCATTGGTTTATACATCCAACATTAATTTTCTGGGTTTACGCATACCTGCAATTTGACAGGCTTGCTGACCATAACCATAAGGAAAAAGTTGAGGAATATAACGACGAGTCGCCGGTTCTGGGCTTAAATTTTCTTTTAAAAATTTTAATAAGGTTCGATTCTCTGGCACAATTTGCCGTTCTTCAAAATAATTGCGAATAAAATTAATCCCCCTCCAATGGTCAGTTTCTAAGTCAATGCCTTCTTGTTGAGCAACTGCTTTAGCTAATTCTTGATTCCATTGTTCAGGATTTAAAAAAAAGCCTTCCTCATCCGTTGCTATTTGTTCTAAAGTGAGGGTGTCCATTACAAATTCCTTTAAATTAAATGTTTGCTTTCAATTCGAGATATTAAGGCGGTTAATATTGATTTAACATCCGTTGCTTATAAAGCGCTACTTCATCTTCAGGAAGATTTTTTAATAAGGTTTTTAATTCCTCGGTAGCTTTTTTATGACCTTGGCTACTGGCCAAACTTAGCCACTGAAACGCTACCTCATTATCTTGCTCAACGCCTTTGCCTTCTAAAGCAAGTTTTGCTAACGCATATTGGGCTTGGACATGACCTTGATGAGCAGACTGTTGATACCAATAGAGAGTCTGGCCAATATCAATTGGCATATTATAACGTCCAGTACTATACAACATCCCTAAAAAATATTGATCTCTCGAATCCCCCAGTTCCGCTAAACGTTGATAGAAACTTCCTGCCTTTTCATCACTTTGTTCGAAACCATACCCATTGGCATATAACCAAGCCAAGGTTCGCATGGCTTTGACATGATTTTGTTCTGAGGCTTTATGACACCAATAACCCGCTTTCACATAATCTAATGCCACCCCTTCACCTTCACCATATAACATTGCCAAATGATACTGGGCTTCTGGGTTGCCTTGTTCTGCGGCTTGCTGTAATTGGGGTAAAATTCTACGGATGGTTTCAATCATAGGATGATTGCTAGGCGTTGATTCAGACATCGTTAGCTTATTCCAATAGCATTGCTAACTATTGTCGTTGGTTTTCAATGGTTTTTCAAGTAGAGAATCTCAAAACCTGCCTAATTTAAGATGACACGGGCAACACATAAAAAAACACTGAAACAAAATGACAAGCACTGCCAACTAACACGAATACATGAAAAATTGAATGATTAAAATGTAATTTCTCAATACTAAATAAAATCGCCCCTAAGGTGTACGACATCCCCCCCCAGAATAACCAAAGCAAGCCATTGAATGCGAAATTATCCATTAAAGGATCAATAAAAAATACTATCATCCAGCCCATGAATAAATACATTAGCGTAGAAACTAAGGTATATTTACCCGTACAAAACAATTTAAAAATAATGCCGACCAATGCCATTGACCAAGCAATGCCAAAAATTAACCAACCCGTGCTACCATTGAGAGTAATTAAAGTAAATGGCGTATAAGTACCCGCAATCAATACATAAATAGCCGAATGATCAATGACTTGTAGTTTACGTCGTAAGTTGGGTGTTTGTACATGGTGATAAATAGTAGAGGCAGTATATAAAATCACTAAACTTGCCCCAAAAATACTAAAACTGACTAAATGCCAAATATTGCCATAGGAATTGGCATGACTCACTAAGAATACTAAGCCAATAATACTAAGTACCAAACCAAGTGCATGGGACAAGACATTGAGTTTTTCCTCAATAGGAGGATAATATTTGGGTTCACATAACATATTTCACCACTTTAAAATTAAACAGATACTTTGATCATAGTGAAGTTTTATGAAAATCGCTATGACAATTATCGGCGAAATATTACCTTTTAGTCTTTAGTTTTTGATTTTTAATTCTTATGCAACTTCTGCTGTAACAACGCCTCCAATTCCGAATCCGACAACTGATCCAACTGAGCTTTAAGTTCTTTACGTTTTCTGGCTTTTCTTGGTCTGGCTTGGATACGAGGTGCCGTGGTTTCGACTGGTTTGCTGGTTTCAATAATGCTCACTAAACCTGCGATGCTAGGATCATCAAATACTTGTTGCAAGGAAGGCTCGACTTTGAAGAATTGCTTAATTCGTGATAATAACTGGGTAGCTAACAAAGAATGCCCACCTAATTCAAAGAAATTATCGTAAACACCAATATTTTCAACCCCTAAAATCTTTTGCCAGATTTCTAACATTTGTTGTTCTTGGTCATTTCTAGGTGCTATTTTTTGTTTGCCTTGATCCAATTGTGAATAATCTGGCGTGGGTAAGGCATTACGATCCACTTTGCCATTCGGTGATAATGGAAAGGCTTCTAGGCTTATAAATACCGAAGGTATCATATAATTCGGGAGATGTTGTTTTAAGACATCACGCAAACTTTGCGTATCAATGTCGGATTCCATGACGAAATAAGCGATTAAACGCTCATCTCTTACCACCACTACCGTATCTTCCACCCCTTCTTGTTGGCGTAATAACGATTCTATTTCCCCTAATTCAATACGCAACCCTCTGAGTTTGACTTGATAATCAAAGCGTCCTAAAAATTCAATTTGACCATTGGCTAAATACCGCACTCTATCGCCTGTTAAATAGAGTTTTTCTCCTGATTGCGGACGACACGGATGATCAATAAATTTTTCCTCAGTCAATTTCGCATCATAAATATAACCACGCCCTACCCCAACGCCAGCAATTCCTAATTGCCCTGGCACGCCAATAGGCACAGGTTGATAATGCGGGTCTAAGACATAAAGTTCCACATTATTATTAGGACGACCAATCGGAATGCTATCATTGCTTAAATCGGTGACTCGATGAAATGCCGCAATATCCGTACATTCCGTCGGCCCATAAGTATTCACTAAGGTAGCTTGACAACTGGGATGCTCTAACCATGAACTGAGTTTTTTTAACACAATGGGTTCACCACCTAAAAAGACATAACGTAAACTGGCCAAGTCCGTTGGCAATAAGTGTTCTAGTAGCGGATAAAAGGCACTAGGGGCACAATTTAATAGACTAATTTGCTGTTGTTTCATGGTGTTGGCAATAAGTATTGGATCATAATGTTGCACCGTGGGTAAGACTAATTGCCCACCTGAACATAAAGGGGCAAAAAAGTTTTTCTGGGTTAAGTCAAAACCAATGGAGCTAATGATCAAATTTTTATCTTTAGCGGTCATTTGAAATTCATTGATATACCAATGAATTAAATTGCTGACGCCTTGATGTAACACCCCTGTGGCTTTAGGCTTACCTGTCGAACCTGACGTATAAATCACATAAATTAAATTATCCGAACCCACGCCACTCATTAAATTACGGCGACTGCGACGGCTAATCTCACTCCACTCAATATCTAAATCAATGCGTTTTGATGACGAAATATTCATGGCTTGGGTACTTTGGGTTAAAACGATGCTTAAATTTTCCGCCATCCATTGCAAACGTTCTTTAGGATAAGAAGAATCCATTGGCACATAAGCACCGCCTGCTTTTAAAATGCCGAAAATGGCAATGATTAATTCCAAACTAGGCGACATACAAACCCCAACTAAGACATCAGGGCCGACATCTAATACTCGTAGATATTGGGCTAATTGATTGGCTCTGGCATTTAATTCTTGATACGATAAATGCTCTTCCCCATAAACAACCGCAATCGTATCAGGTGTCATCTCTGATTGTTGTTCAAATAAGTGATGGATACATTGATCCGCAGGATATTCCGATGCGGTTTGATTCCAAACCGTGAGTAAATTATGCTTTTCTTGTTGGGTTAACATCGTTAAACGGGCAATCGCTTCTTCTGGCGTTAAACCAATTTGTTTTAATAACACCATATAATGGTCTAACATTCGGTCCATCGTCGCACGATCAAATAAATCACTATTATATTCTAACGTCGCTTCTAAACCTTGGGCAGTTTCCATTAAAGACAACCATAAATCAAATTTCGCCGTGCCATTGTCAATCTCTAAAAGTTCCACGTCAATATCTGGCAATCGAAATTCTTGCATTGGCGTATTTTGTAAGGTAAACATCACCTGAAATAATGGATTACGACTGGTATCCCTGGGAATATCTAAGGCTTCCACTAATTTCTCAAAGGGCACATCTTGATGGGCATAAGCCGCGAATGAGACCTCTCGTACTTTTTCTAATAATTGCAAAAACCTTAACTCGCCTGTTAATAAGGTACGAATCGCTAAGGTATTGACAAATAAGCCAATTAAGCCTTCAATTTCCACTCGTTTGCGATTCGCAACAGGCACCCCAACCACTAAATCGTCTTGCCCTGAATAACGATGTAGTAATACATTAAATGCGGAAAACAAGGTCATATACAAACTCACGGCATGTTCTTGACTTAAATCTTCCAAATTCACTAATAATTCTAAAGGAATAATACGATGACATTTACTCCCTTTAAAGCGTTGAACCGCAGGACGGGGTCTATCGGTAGGCAAATCTAATACCGCGGCACCTTGCAAGGTCTGCTTCCAGTAGGCAATTTGGGCAGTGAGTTGTTCCCCCTCTAACCATTGTTTTTGCCAATGGGCATAATCCACATATTGTAAGTCCAATGGCGGTAATGGTGAGGTTTTACTTTCTAAAAAGGCTTTATATAAAATCATCAATTCATTAGAAATCACACCTAATGACCAACCATCTGCCACCATATGATGTAAATTCAATAATAAATGATAGTTATCTTGATCAATTTTTACTAATAAGCCTCGGAATAATCCTAAGCCTTGGCTGAGATCAAAGGGTTTTTTGGCATCATCGGTTAATAATTTCAAAGACTCTTGCCAAGCATCGGATGCGGAGGTTTGCGATAAATCAATGAAGGGCAATTCAAAATCCTGCCAATGATTGATCATCGTATGCGGTTGCCCATCAACGGCAATAAAATGACTGCGTAAACTTTCATGGCGTTGTACCAGTTCATGGACACTTAATTGTAAGGCGTCAATATTGACCAAACCCCGTAAATGCAGGGCAACGGGCATATTATACACAGGGGAACCTGCCAACATTTTGTCCACAAACCATAAACGTTGTTGGGCATAAGACACCAACATTTTCTCTTCACGCGGGATTTTTTCTAAAGGCAATTGTTCAATCGCTCCTGACGTACCTAAGGCTAACTCAACTTGTTCCGCGAGACCTGAAATCGTGGGCGTTTCAAAAATAGTTCGGACAGGCAAGCTAACATTTAACTGTTCCTCAATACGAGAAATCACTTGCGTAGCCAATAAGGAATGCCCACCAAACTCAAAAAAGTTATCCTCAATCCCAACACGACCTGCCCCTAACACTTCTGTCCAAATATTCGCAAGGCTTAATTCCACTGAGGTTCGTGGTGCCACATAAGCGGCATCGTCTAATAAAGGCCCTGAAGGGGCAGGTAAGGCTAATCTATCCACTTTACCGCTGGGGGTGTAAGGGAAGGCATCTAAGATTAAATAATCATTGGGTACCATATAATCAGGCAATGTGGCTAATAAATGTTGTCGTAGTTCCGCATGACTGGGTTCGGTGTCAGCCTCAGGAATGACATAAGCCACTAATTTTTGATTCCCCGGCGTATCTTCTCTTGCCATGACCACACACGCATTCACGGCACGATGCTTGGTCAACATCACTTCAATTTCACCCAATTCAATACGATAACCACGCAATTTGACTTGATGATCCATACGCCCTAAATATTCAATACTTCCTGTATGCAAATAGCGGGCTAAATCGCCTGTTTTATATAAACGTTGATTCGCTTCTTCTGAAAATGGATTCGGCACAAAACGTTCTTTGCTTAAATCATCACGATTAAAATAACCTTTGGCCAAGCCTAAGCCTCCAATGTGTAATTCCCCCGGAACCCCAACAGGCACGGGGTTCATAGATTTGTCTAAAATATAAATTTCCGTGTTGGCAATCGGTCGTCCAATCGGAATTAATGCGGTATGACTATGACGTTCACATTGCCAATAGGTAGCATCAATCGTACATTCTGTCGGGCCATACAGATTAACTAAGACACAATCGTCAACCTTACGATAAAACTTCTCTTTTAAATCAGGCGATAATACTTCACCACCACAATAAACTCGTTTTAAACTTTGCAAACTATCCTTACTCACCACTTCTAATAACATTCTTAATGCAGAAGGGACGAGCTGTAAGGTAGTGATATGATATTTTTCAATGACTTCTGCCATATATTGACTATCACGATGCCCCCCAGGTCTGGCCACTATTAAACAAGCACCACTAAACAACGGGGCAAAAAATTCCCACACGGAGGCATCAAAGCTGAAGGGAGTTTTTTGCAGTACGGCATCCCCAATGCTTAATGGAAACGTCGTTTGCATCCATGCCATGTGATTTGCAATCCCTTGATGGGGAATCATCACCCCTTTGGGCCGTCCTGTGGAACCCGATGTATAAATCATATAAGCTAAATCATTTAAAGTAGCCGTATGGCTAGGATTCTCTTCACTTTGAGTCGCAATATTCTTCGCCTCCGTCTCACTATCCAAACAAATAAAATTAAGCGAATGCGAGCTTAAGCGTTCCGCAATCTCCGTTAGGGTAATTAATACCTTAATTTGCGAATCTTGAATCATATAGTCAATTCGGTCCTGAGGATATTCCGAATCAATAGGTAAATACGCCCCTCCTGCTTTTAAAATGGCTAAAATTGCCACCACCATTTTCGCTTGACGGGGAATACAAATCCCGACTAATTGATTGGGTCCTACCCCGACTTGCTGTAAAATATGTGCGACTTGATTGGCATAACGATTCAATTCCCAATAATTATAACGACTCTGTTCATCAATTAAGGCAATCACATCTGGCGTATGATTCACTTGTGCCACAAACATATCTTGCAAACAGGCGACTTGTGGATAATGAATCTTGGTATCATTCCATTCAACCAGTAATAAATATTTATCGCCTTCTGACATTAACGTTATTTCGGATAAGGCTTGATAAGGGTTATCCACTAAGGCTTTGACTAAGGTCTGAAAATGGCTGATCATAATGCCAATGGTTGACGATTCAAATAAATCAGTATTATATTGGAATGAGGCTTGAATCGCTTCGTCCCCTTCTGCCATGGTCAGCATTAAGTCAAACATTGCCACTTGTTGAGACAGTTCAATGGATTCTAATTCCATGTCTCCTAAACGGGTACGACTGCCTTTTTTTCCTAGAATAAAATTAGAAATATCACCACTTTTTTGTTGTTGGGGGGGTTTTTGTAAGACAAACATGGCTTGGAACAAAGGAGAACGACTGGGGTCTCTCACAGGATGAAACCGTTCGACTAGCATAGAAAACGGATAATCTTGATGCGATAAAGCTCCTAATACCACCTCTTTCATTTGGGCTAAATAATCCACAAAACTCATGCGGTCATTGAAACGTGATCGTAATACCACAGGGTCAACAAAATAACCCACAATATTTTCCAAACCCGCACGAGTACGGTTTGCCACGGGCGAACCGACTAAAATATCCTCTTGCCCAGTATAACGATGTAAGAGCAAATTAAAACAGGCTAATAAGCCCATATACAAAGTCGCACCTTGCGCTTGTACTAATTCTCTTAAGCCATGACTGACGTCTTTTGTCAAAGCAAAGGTTTGGTTAGCACCCGCATAACTTTGCACCGAAGGTCTTGCTCTATCCGTCGGTAAATCCAACACATTATGACAACCCGATAATTGTTGTCGCCAATAATCCCACAAACGCTGACCTTCCTCGCTTTCAAGTAATTTTTGCTGCCAAAATACAAAATCGGTATAACGCAATGGCAAGGGTGATAATACCGCTTCTCGTTGCTGTTTTAAGGCAGGATACAGTTCTTGCAGTTCATTAAATAAAATGACTAACGACCATAAATCAATGGCAATATGATGCACAGATAACAGTAAAAAGTGGCGATTATCCGACTGACTTAATAAACTTAAACGTAATAATGGCCCTTTTTTCAAATCAAAGGGTTTGACCGCATCTCGATTTAATCGAGCACAAATTTCTTTGGCTTGCCAATCGGACACATCTTCTTGTGTAAAAAACAAGGCTTTATGTTGACCTGGCATTTGCACTGGTTCGCCATGAACAGAACCGTACACAGTCGATAGGGACGGATGACGATTTAATAAGCTTTGTACTGATTGACGTAATACCTCTAAATCCACGTCAGAATGAATTAAAGCCGCAAAGCTAATATTATAGGCCCGACTTTCGGGGGCAAATTCATTTAAAAACCACAGTGCTTGCTGTCCATAGGATAAAGGATAATGATCCCTAATGTCTTCTGAGGCAGTTAAGGGTAAACTGCGTCGATGTTCTGGCATTTTTAATTGTTCTAAAATGCGTTGGACTAAGCCTCGAATGGTCATGCCTTCCAATAAATCCACTTCGGAAATAATCACCCCTAAATGGGTTTCTAAACGATGACCTAATTCAACTGCTGATAACGAGTCCAAACCAAAGGCATTTAATGGTCGTGATACGTCTAATTCTTCCATTGGCATATAAAGTTCACGGGCAATTTGTAATTGCAATTCTTTTTCTAACCAAGCAGGACGTTTTTCCTCTGCTTGTGCCATCACTCGTTCCACCGTAATCGGTTCTAATTCCTTTTCGTTGGATGCCTTATCATCTTTCGCCATACCCAGTGATAATTCACTAATCCAAACGGTAGGCAACTCCCCTTCTAAAAACTGCATGCGACAGCGACTACGTTGCACTTTCCCACTAGAAGTCTTAGGCAACCCCCCAAATTTTAATAATAAAATCGTATGAATATGCAAATCGTGCCATTCCGTTACCGCTTTACGCAAAATGGCAATTAAATCTTCGGGGTCTAATTCCCAATCATCTTGACTTCGTTTAGGATTAGGACGTTTATTTTCTATATATTTGGATTCCTCACTACGTTGTGCGACTTGTTTCGCCAGACGTTGACAAACCAATTGATAACGGCGTTCGACTTCGGCAACCACGACTAATTCTTCCTGACCGTCAATGTCAACGGAAAAAGCCGCACAACCGCCTGATTGTACCGGCGAGACCCCAGAATCATCCTGATAAGCCTGTTCAATCGTCGCTTCAATATCTTGTGGATAATGATTACGCCCTCGCACAATCACCATGTCCTTTAAACGCCCTGTCACATACAATTGATTCTCTAAGAAAAAGCCAAAATCGCCTGTACGCATAAAGTTCTGTTCATAACCTTGGACTTTTGCCTCAAAGGTCTCTTTACTCATATCATCACGATTCCAGTAACCTAAGCCCACACTCGGACTGGATAACCAAATTTCACCGACTTGATTCGCGTCACATACGGTTGCCGTTTCAGGATTCACAATTAACAACGTTTGATCCAACCATGCCCAACCACAGCCGACTAAAGGCCTAGCTTTCTCCTGAGTTGGCTCAACTTCGACCACCTTGTCTTGCGTTAAGGCTTGTCCATCAAAGTAACGGACAATATGTGTTTGCCATTTTTCCCCTGCGGACACGCCGACAGTCGCTTCCGCTAAACCATAACAAGGCATATGTGCGGTACTTGGAAAACCATAAGGGGCAAATTTTTCGGTAAATCTGGCCAAGGTTTCCGCTTTAATCGGCTCGGCCCCATTAAATGCCAATAACCAAGAGCTTAAATCTAAATCTTGACATTGTTCCTCAGAAATCTTAGTCACACAGAGTTCATAGCCAAAATTAGGCCCACCACTCGTATGGGCTTTATAATGAGAAATCGCTTTCAACCAACGTAAAGGTTGCTGAATAAAGGCCACAGGTGCCATTAAGACACTGGCCATGCCAACAAAAATGGATTGCAGGGCATTCCCTAAACCCATATCATGAAACAATGGCAACCAACCGACATACACTTGCTCAGGACGATGATCGGAGACGGTTTGAATTAAACGCTGGTTATGCACTAAGTTACCATGGGTCAACATTACCCCTTTGGGTGCCGAAGTGGAACCAGAGGTATATTGTAAAAATGCTAAAGTTTCAGGACGCAATAATGGCGGTGTCCATTGTTCCGCCACACTATTATCAATTTCATCCGTCACTAGCCAAGTGAATTGTTCTAACTCAGGCACATTGGCAAATACCCGTTCTAAGTCTTTTAAAATTTGACTGGCCGCCAAAATTGCCACCGGTTTGGCATCGTCAAGAATGGACTGAAATCGAGGTAAATGCCGTTTATTACGAGGGGGATAGGCAGGAATAGACACGACATTAGCATACATGCACGCTAAAAATGCCGCTAAATACTCTAAACTGGCAGGAAACAATAATAACACTCTATCCCCTGCTTGGCTAATTGGTTGAATTTTCGCTGCGATGGCCCGCACTTTGACATCTAATTCGGCATAAGTTAATCTGGCCCCTTCTTTTTCGCCATCTTGTAAAAAAATATAGGCAATATGATTGGGAGTATGTTTGGCTCGCCACTGTAATAACTCAACTAATGAACTAGGATTTTCAATAGGACAAACCGCACCTGAACTCGTACTAATCTCCTCAGCCACTTGACTCCGATACTCCTTTGGCAACTGTTTCACTCCAAGACTCCGTATGATGATCTTTAAATATTTTCTTGCTTATAGCATAGAGATTAGATGAGCAACAAAAAAATACAAGTTTAACACCCCCAACAACTGCTAAAATTTAGTCTAGGATTATAGAAATAATTATTAACAGGGAGGGTTTTCGCCATGTCGAATACCCATAGAAAAATTTGGAATAGCGATTTTTTTCTGCTTTGGCAAGGTCAATTTGTCAGTTTATTAGGCTCACAGGCTTTTTTTATTGCCATGATGTTTTGGATTAAACAAAATACAGGCTCGGCAACGCTGATGGGATTACTGATGATGTCAGCCAGTATTCCGGGCGTTTTATTCAATCCCATCGGCGGTACGATTGCGGATCGTTATTCCCGCAAAACCATTTTAATCATGACAGATACCATCAATGGCATGGCTGTCTTAACCCTAGCGACTTCGGTATTTTTATTACCCGCAGAATATAATCAATTTATTTTAGTTCATATGTTTATTGTAGCCGTATTGCTCGGCTCGACAGGTGCTTTTTTTCGCCCTGCCATTTTAGCTTGCCTACCTGATTTAGTCCCAAAAGAAAAACTGAATGCCGCTAATTCCATTGGGCAAGCCACCATGCAAATTGCTCAATTATTAGGCAATAGTGTTGGTGGCGTTTTGTTTCGGGTATTAGGTGCCCCTTTAATGTTTTTAATTGATGGCATAAGCTATTTAATCTCTGCTTTTAGTGAATCTTTTATTAATTTGCCTGATAAATCGGATCCATCCCAAAAAGATGAAAGCAAAGCGAAAAAACCCATACGTGAATTATTTCACGAATTTTGGCAAGAAACCAAAGACGGCTTGCATTATTTATTAGCCAAAAAGGGCATGCGTGAATTTTTTACCATTGGCGCCATTATCAATTTTTTTATGGTCCCCGCCTCCGTATTATTACCGTTTTATGTGGAAGATCATTTACAAGCAACCACGGATTGGTATGGCTTTATTATTGCCGCTTTAGGGGTTGGCTCTTTGATTGGCTATGCCATTGCCGGGGTCAGCAAACCAAAAGGCTTTGCCAAACTCGTCATATTATCGGTTTGTTTTATTTTAATGTCTTGTTGTATTACCGCCATGGGTTTTATTGATGACCCCTATGTTGCCTTATTATTAATGGCCATCATTGGCTTATGTAATGGGATTATCAATGTCAATATGCTAACGATTATTCAATTACATATTGATGATGATATGCGAGGACGTATGTTTGGCTTGCTTGGAACCCTAACAGGTAGTATCATACCCATTGCCATGGGTTTATCAGGCATTATTTTTGATCTTTTAGATCGTAGCATTCCTAGGATTTATGGTTTAACGGGGGTGATTTTAATTGTTACGGCAGGTTTGGTTAGCTTAAGCAAAAATTATCGCTATTTTCTAACGTCTGACCCAGACCCTAACGCAGAAATTGCACTAGACAACCAACCCGACGACAGCCAATTTGAAAATAAACGTGGTTAACGACCGACTGAACCAGATATTATTGTAAATTATGATATTTTTTCCCTATAAAGCCGATTTTTCATTAAATTATATTCCGTTTTTTACCATTATTATCTGTATTGTTTGCCCGATTATTTATTACGCTCAAGAAAGTAATGAAAAAACCGTGCGTAAGGATACCTATTATTTTTGCCAACAAAAAAAAGATGACAATCTTAAACGGGTATTAAAAGCAATGAAATTACCGAATAATGTCAACACTTGTCGAGACATTATGTTTGAAATTCATTTATCGCATAATAAACCCGCAACTATTGCCAACCTAATAACGAAAACCAAACCTCGACGTATTAAATATTATGCCAAACGCTATTCCAAAGAAAAAAGCCAAAAAATTATTACGGATACAATTACTGATTGGTATGACAATTACCGTTTGATTGTTCCCGATTATTTAACCGCAAAAATTTGGTATGACCCTAAAAGTTGGAACCCAATCAATATGATTACGGCGGCATTTGCTCATGGGAGTTGGGATCATGTCATTTTTAATTTATTTTTCTTTTTTGCCTTTGCCGCAACTGTTGAGATTATTTTACGCTCCTTACGATTCTTATTCGTCGTTATCGCCCTAGCAATTGGCACCCATGTTTTTTATTCACTGTCAACCTTAGGCATGGCGGATCCAGCCCCGACAGTTGGTTTATCAGGGGTGGTGATGGGCATGATGGCATTATTTACCTATTTTCTGCCTCATGCCAATATTCGTTGTTTTCTGTGGGTCATTATTATTATCAGACGCTTATCTGTTCCTGCTTGGCTTTTAGCAGGCTTTTATATTGGAGGTGATATTTATACTTTATTTTTTACTCGGGAGTCTGATGGCATTAATTTAGTCGCCCATGTCAGTGGGGCAGGCATTGGGTATTTTATGGGGATGTTATTATTTCGAGAGAGGAAGAAGCAATTACTAGAAGTCCTTTGACATCCTCCGCTCCCTAAAGGGCGAAGTTTTACGGCACATTGGATAAAATCGTCTATTCAATCACAATTCTATCCACCCGATTCGTTACATGACAAACCAACTCATAAGCAATAGTTCCCGCCCAATCCGCAATTTCTTCAATTGCCAACCCTTGTCCCCATAACGTAACCGTATCGCCAATATTGACTTGGGCATGCCCACGCAAATCAACACAAAGCATATCCATTGATACTCGTCCCACTAAGTACGCCCGTTTACCATTCACTAAGACAGGCGTACCATTTTTCGCATGACGAGGATAACCATCCCCATAACCAATAGATACCACCCCAACCGGCATAGCTTCGGGACAAGTCCAAGTGCCACCATAACCGATTTTATCCCCTTTCTGATAGGACTGAATGGCAACAATACGACTATACAAACTCATCACTGGTTTTAATAAATAATGATGACGATTAAGTTGACCAAAGGGTGAAATACCATATAACATAATCCCTGCTCTTACCCATTGATAATGCGTCAATGGCCAAGCTAAAATGCCTGCGGAATTTGCCAAACTATTTTCAGTTGGCAAAATTTTTGCCACTTTTGCAAAACAATGATGTTGCACTAAAGTAGTGGCATCCTCAATATCATCGGCATTGGCTAAATGGCTTATTAACTTTATTGCTTGCGTTTTATGTTTCACTAAAGATTGACATTGTTGCCATATGCTTAGGATTTTTTCGGGTGGTAATCCTAAACGATGCATACCTGTCTCTAATTTTAACCAAATGGCACCATTAATGTTGCCTGGATATTGCTTCAGTAATTCAACTTGATACTCACTGTGAATCACTAAATCACAGTGATATTGTCTCGCCAGCTTTAATTCTTGTGGACTCACTATGCCTTCTAATAACAAAATTGGCTGTTGAATATTGGCTTGCCGTAATGCTATCGCTTCTTCAATTCTTGCCACAGCAAAGGCATCCGCATAAAGACTTAATGCCGTTGCCATCACCACAATGCCATGCCCATAACCATTGGCTTTGATCACTGCTACAACTTTCGCTTGCGGTGCATAACGTTTAACTTGTTGGAAATTATGAACTAATGCCTTGGTGTCAATAATGACATAACTTGCTGCGGTCGATAACATCGATGGGCTTATCTAACATCCGATGAATTATATCGAACAGTGCTATTATCAAAGCGAGCCAAATTCGCCATAAAACTTAAATAAACCTTACCAATCGGACCATTACGATGTTTCGCAATAATAATTTCAGCCACCCCACGATTTTTAGTATTTTCAGGATTATATACTTCATCCCGATAAACAAACAAAATCAAATCCGCATCCTGCTCAATACTACCTGACTCTCTTAAATCCGACATAATAGGCCGTTTATTCGGACGATTCTCCAAATTACGATTTAACTGAGATAAAGCAATCACAGGAATATTTAATTCTCTCGCCAGAGACTTTAATGAACGTGAAATAGAGGAAATTTGCAACGTGCGATTTTCTTCGTTTTCTGAGGATTGCATCAGTTGTAAGTAATCAATCACAATTAAACCTAAATTGCCATGTTCTCGCTGTAAACGTCTGGCTTTTGCTCGAAGTTCTACAGGTGTTAACGCGGGTGTATCATCAATATATAACGACATATGGCTAATTTCAGCTACGGCTTGTGTAATCGTTGGCCAATCATTTCTATGCATTCGCCCTGTTCGTACTAATTGCTGATCTAAACGTGATAAAGACGATAACAAGCGAATACCTAATTGTTCCGCAGGCATTTCTAAACTAAACATAGCCACCCCTTTACCTTGTTCACTTTTGGAAATATTTTCTGCTAAACTCAGAGCGAAAGCAGTTTTTCCCATTGAAGGTCGTCCTGCCACAATAATTAAATCAGCGGCTTGAAAGCCTGATGTCATTTCATCTAGATCAATAAACCCAGTGCTAGTTCCCGTAATCCCCCCGCCCGCATGAAATAAGTTTTCAACTTGGTTAACCGATTCATAGATAATATCATTGATAGCTTTAAAATTCGCCCCTTTTTTTTGTTGCTTTTCGGCAATCTGAAATACCATTTGTTCGGCACTATCTAATAAATCGGAGGAAGTTTTATCACTACTTTGAAAGGCCAGATCCGTCATCTGAATTCCTATACGAATTAACTGCCGTAAAATCGAACGTTCTTTGACAATTTCCGCATAAGCGGCGATATTAGCGGCAGTCGGCGTATCTTTCGCCAGACTCCCTAAGTAAGCCAAGCCACCTACGGCATCCAAATCTTTGGATTTCTCTAAAGATTCGGATAAGGTTACGGCATCACAAGGCCGTCCTTTTGTGGCTAATTTACGAATGGCTCTAAAAATCAGTTGATGATCTTGACGATAAAAATCGTCTTCATGCACAGCATCAGCGATTTTATCCCAAGCATCCGGATCAATCATAAGCCCCCCCAACACAGACTGTTCCGCTTGCACGGAATGAGGAGGAACTCGCAAGGTTTCGACTTGCTTATCTCTAGGTAAAGAAGTTGAGAAAAAAGATGAATCGTTTCCCATAAAGTCCTATCTCACTCGCCTTCTTTACCCAATAATAAGACTGATATTATAGCGAATTTATTCTTCAGCGACCACTACAATTTGAACACTGGCATTAACATCCGTATGAAGGTGTAAATCAATTTCATACTCACCTGTTTGACGTAAAGCACCATTGGGTAATCTGACTTCGTTTTTCGCAATTTCCACCCCTGCTTTGCTCACCGAATCCGCAATATCAGTTGTTCCTACCGAACCAAATAAACGCCCTTCTTCCCCAGCTTTGTGATAAATCGTTACCACCAAACCTTCTAATTGTTTTGCCCGTTGTTGGGCTTTCTCTAACAACTGTTTTTCGGCTTTTTCTAATTCCGCACGACGCTGTTCAAATAATTTAATATTTTCAGCGGTTGCAGTGGTTGCTTTACCTGAAGGAATCAAAAAATTTCGGGCATAACCCGATTTAACACTGACTTTCTCCCCAAGATCACCAAGTTTATTAATTTTTTGTAATAAAATCACGTCCATTATCCTAAACCTTTATTAAAATTAAAAATTTCTCTTAATTTTGACCCTCCCTCTATTTGGGAAGTCCATATTTTCTAAAATCTAACCAACTGTCCATATAACCAAATACGGCTAATAATACCATCATATGTGGCAATGCAAAGAGTAGTAATAAGTACACAACGCCCAATCCCATAGGATGAATAGGCACAGAGTGCAATACGGCTAAACCTTGAAACAGAAACAATACCACGGCTACCAATAAAAAATCTTGTACAATGGTAAATTGTTCACTCCCCCCTAATCCCAATAAAACCACAATGATTAAAATAATCCAGCGTATTTTAGGATGATAATGTATTTGCTTAAACTCATGCTGAAAACCATCAGGATTATATAAAACCGATTGCCACCACCTTGCTAATAACAAACTCAAAATAGCATTTAATAATACGGTGGCGACCAATACGCCTGTCATGTATTGAGCAATCGCGTGAATAATCTCATGAAACGCTTGGCTTCCTTCCGAAATATTCGCATTGGCTAACAATGGTGGCATCACTTTTTCTAATAGTGGTTGCCACACAACAGCAGGATCACCGAAACTCATATACAAGCCCATTAATAGCAATAGTGCCAATGCTGTGGCTGTTTCCAACGTTACGATTAACGAAACACTATAACGCAATACGATTGCGAATATCAGCACTGGCAACCATAAAATCAAGACTAAGACAGTCATAGGTATTATTGACTGGGTCAATAAGTAAAATAGTGCGCTGGTGATAAGAAAAGCACCTGTGATGACTTTTATTCCCTCAACAATACCATGTCTTAAGGTGACCAATGCAATAATAGCCGCACTAACAAAGCCCAAAAAAGGCACTATCAATGACACAATCACAACGAAACTGATGGCAATAATTGCCTGCACCTGACTTTGCATGGCAAAAGAAGCAAGGCTTCTCATGATGAATACCACAAATGTTATGGATAGTTATCGTTATTTATGGGCATCACTATAAGGCAATAATGCCAAAAATCTTGCTCGTTTAATCGCAGTGGCTAATTGTCTTTGATACTTAGCTTTTGTTCCTGTAATACGGCTAGGAACAATTTTACCTGTTTCGGTAATATAGGCTTTTAAAGTTTCTAAATCTTTATAATCAATAGCCAGACCTTCGGCTGAAAAACGACAAAACTTTTTACGTCGAAAATAACGTGCCATTATATTTCTCCTTCTGCTTTAGATGGCTCCCCTTCCTCTGACATAAGGTCGCTAGTATCCATTGCTTCCTCAGTCTCACTCAACTCATGCTCATCTGACTCCGCAACAACGGCGGTTACCATTTTATCTTCTTGTTCTTTTTCTTTCGCTAAAGGCGATTGTTCCGTAATCGCGGCAGATTGACGCAAAATCAAATTGCGTAAAACCGCATCATTATAACGAAAGGCATTTTCCAATTCCGCTAAAGCTTCCTCACCGCATTCAATATTCATCAATACATAATGGGCTTTATGAATTTTATTGATAGAATAAGCTAATTGCCTACGCCCCCAATCTTCTAAACGATGGATAATCCCTTCACGTTTCACTAACATATTGCGATAACGTTCAATCATCGCAGGCACCTGCTCACTTTGATCAGGATGCACTAAAAACACCACTTCATAATGTCTCATAATTGTCCTTTTGGTTCATTAAGAGCCCCGTTTAGGGCAAGGATTAAAAACGGGGTATTCTACCTTAGGGATGAGGGAATGTAAATGTTTTAAATATTTTTACATGAGTAACGATTGACTGATTAATTTGATAACAGCACTTGATTATTTGCCCCAAAATATCAATAAAAATATCAAATGGGTTCTATACTACGCTGACGCCACACCTCATACAAACTCACCCCCGTTGCCACTGAAACATTTAAACTGTCCACCCAACCCTGCATAGGCAATGATACCAGATAATCACAATGTTTTTCAGTGCCTTGTCTTAAGCCTTTTTCTTCATTGCCCACTACCATGACTAATGCTTGGTTTAAATCCGTTTGATATAAAGATTGTTGTCCTTTATGGCTGAGTCCTACTATCCATAAGCCTTGTTGTTTTAGCCATTCTAAACTTTGACTAAGATTATTGACCTGAATTAAAGGGAGGGTTTCCACCGCACCTGAGGCAACTTTATAGACGGTAGCAGTTAAACCGACGGATTGATGTTTTGGAATAACAACCGCGTCAACCCCAACCGCATCCGAAGTACGCAAGCAAGCCCCTAGATTATGAGGGTCCTGAATAGTATCTAGGGCTAGAATTAAGGGTTGCTTGGGTTTTTTAGGGAATGAGATAATTTGTTCGAGTTTGCTTTGATCAAAAATCTGAGGCAAACGATAAAACATCATCATGCCTTGATGAAGTGAGGGCCCTAAATGTTGGCGAAAAGTGTTGGCACGACACCAAGTCATCGGAATACCCCATTTTTCAGCTAAGGTAACTAGGCTTGTCATGCGTTGATCTTGGCGTTGTTTATCCAAACATAATTGTAAAATATTTTCAGGATGATGTTGTAATGCGGAATAAATAGGATGATAGCCTCCTATCCATTGGGGTTTCGCATTTTTAGCCTCTTTTGCCTTTTTTACGTCTTTTTTTGCCATGATTAAAACCATTGTCATTGTCATCGACTAATTCAAAATCAATTTTTTTCTCTTCAACATTGACATTCACTACCCTCACTCTCACACTATCTGACAATTGAAAAACGCGTCCCGATGCTTCCCCTTCTAAACGATGACGTACGGAATCATAATGATAATAATCCGACACTAAACTGCTAATATGAATCAAGCCTTCAATTAAAATTTGTTCTAATTCGACAAATAAGCCAAACGAAGTAACCCCTGTAATGACACCATTAAAGCTATCGCCAATATGATCTAACATATAGTCACATTTTAACCATACCATCACATCTCGGCAGGCTTCTTCTGCTCGTCGTTCGGTCATCGAACTTTGATCGGCAATTTTGTTTAATACTTTCGCAGAATATGGAAAATCTTTGGCTTCCTTGCCTTGGGTGAGATGACGCAAGGCTCGATGTACCATTAAATCAGGATAACGACGAATTGGCGAAGTAAAATGAGTATAATAGTCTAAACTTAAACCAAAATGTCCCTGATTTTCAAGCTCATATACGGCTTGAGATAAGGAACGTAACAACACGGTTTCAATCATAGCAACATGAAGATTGGCTTGATTTTTTATGTTTTCTAGCAATGTCGCATAATCTTTGGGTTTTGGCTGTTTCCCACCCCCTAAACTCAAACCCATGCCTGCTAAGAAACTATGCAATGATTCTAATTTATCGGCATTTGGTCCGAAATGATTACGATATAAGCCCAAAATTTTATGACGTAATAAATGACGTGCCGTTGCAATATTAGCGGCAATCATACATTCTTCAATGATTTCATGTGCCACATTACGAAAAAATGGTTGGATTTTGGTGATTTTACCTTGTGCATCAAAAATGATTTTTGTTTCTGCTCGTTCAAAACTAATGGCACCACGTTCTACTCTGGCTTGCTTTAATGCTTGGAACATTTGATATAAATGTTGCAAATGTGGCAATAGTTGTTGTTCGACTTCGGTGAAACTCGCCGTGTTATCCGTGGCGAATAATTCGGCTACTTGCGGATAAGTTAATCTCGCTTTAGAACATATCACCGCATCCACAAATTTGGAACGAGTAATCTGCCCTTGTTGATTAATCAACATTTCACATACCATGCTTAATCTGTCTTCATTCGGTTTCAGTGAACACAAACCATTCGACAATTTTTCAGGCAACATAGGAATCACTTGTTGAGGAAAATATACCGACGTTCCTCGTAATAACGCCTCATTATCTAAATCGGAATCGGGTTGAACATAGTAAGAAACATCCGCAATGGCAACCAATAATTTCCAGCCTTTAGGCGTTGGTTTACAATAAACCGCATCGTCAAAATCTTTCGCATCATCACCATCTATGGTAACGAAAGGCAAATTCCGTAAATCAACTCGTTGTTGAATCACTGTGTCAGGAATATCATCGGCAATACCTTCCACGGCTTGCTTCACTGATTTTGGCCATTTATGTGGCAATTCATAGTGATGTAGGATTCGATCAACTTCCATGCCTGCCTGCATGGGATCCCCTAATACTTGAGTAATTTTGCCAATAGCAGGGGTTTTTAATGTTGGTTGCTCGACAATAGTCACCACGACAATATCACCTGACAAGACTTTTTTGCGATGACGTTTGGGAATGAAAATATCATGACGAATTCTTTTATTATCAGGAATGACTATCCCAATATTTTCTTCTTCTAAATAGCGTCCGACAATTTTCTGCGTGTTGCGTTCTAAGATTTCAACGACAACAACTTCTTTACGTCCTTTACGATTAATACCAACGACATGAGCAGATACCTTATCATTAGGAAATAACGCTTGCATTTGATACGCGGACAAATAATAATCCTCTTCCTCTTGTTCCGTGCGTAAAAAACCAAAGCGTTCAGAGCAACCTAGCACTTCACCAATCATCAATTCACGTGGATCAAACGTGGTATAACACTGACCTTGTTTTAGCAATTGCCCATCTCTCACCATAGCGTTTAAACGGCGTTCTAAGGCGGTTAATGATTCCGGATCATCAATTTTAAGTGATTTAACGATTTTTTTGTAACTTAATGGGGAATTTGCTGACTTCAAAAATGATAATAAATATTCTCGACTATAAATAGGCTTGGAATAACGTTTTGATTCTCTTTTAAAAAATGGGTCTTTCTCTGCTAATTTCAATTTTATTTTTTTTGCCATAATGTGTTTATCGTGTTTATCCTAGTGGACTAAGACTACCTCAAGCGTTGCCATTGTGCAATAAATGCAGGAAAAAAGACCGATCCGGGTAATAACAAATAAAGATATTCTAGCAACATTAAAGGGGGCGATATCCATTTTTTCAAACCAAGCGGAATACGAAAAATCATGCTATTCAGAATTAAAAAATACGCAGGACCGCCAATATATTTTAAAAATTTTACGTCAAAATTCCCCTCAGTTAAAGCCAAAATTTCTTTGTGAGATAAGGCTTCTTCAGAGTTTTCTTCAAAATAACTATCTTTTTCATACCATAATTTACGCAAACGCTCTAAAAAAAAATCTTTATTTGGCTCAAACATTAATAACCTGCCCTCAGGCTTGAGCATTTTAGCAATATTTTCTAAGGTTGTTTTTAAATCCGCGACACAGTGATGAAGCCCGCCAATGATGATGACAACATCATATTTTGAGACAGCCTCTAAATAAGGTTTGCTTAAATCTATCTCAAAAGCAGGACGTTCCAGGTTTTTTCTATATTCACGACAGGCAGCGGGTGATATATCATAGCCAGTCACTTTCGCATGAGGAAATAGCTCAAGTAGTGCCATTGAATTAGCACCAATGCCAGACGCTAAATCCGCTACCTCAAAATCATTTAAATCTAAGTTCTTAAATAAATAAGAATAAATAAAGTGCTTGCGATAACGCATGGAAGTGGCGTCATAGTAATGAGCACTATATTCATCATGTATATTGAGATAATGTTCCCGTTGTGGATTGTCGTTCATAAAGTCTTGCATCCTTTCATATTACAAAACTGAATCATTTTCAGACCCCAAAGCTCTAATGTATGATGAAAGTCATCAGGTAGCTTACTCTCATTCACAGAAATACTATGAGGTATTGGACTTAAGTTTATACTTTTTCCTGCGGTTAATGAAAAAAAATAGCTATTTTTGCTGTTAATCGCCTGATAAATATTCTCATGTTTTTCATATTTGATTTTTGAGATACGAGCTGAAAACTGAATAAAGGCTCGGTTATCTGACTCTTGATCCAATTCTGGTCGGGTAGCATTGAGTACATGCAAATTGGCGAACAAAAGCAAACTCCCTTCGCCAAATTGCGGTAGTTTTGTTAAAGCAACAGGTGGCATATGATTGATACTAGGTAATAGTATCACTTTACCCGTAGGAAAATTATAAAGACGTTGAATAATATCTTCTGTTACATGGAAAATACGATGATAAACATCACCAACAAATGGACTCGGTTGAGGTGCTCGAAAACTTAAGACATGGGTAAGAATTATCTTTTGCGAAGCCTCAAGTTCATTAATTGGAGACAAAAATTTAGTCACCGCACTATCCGCATAAAAAGGTTGGAAATGATGAGCCGCGGCCATACCCGCGCGTGAAAGATCAATCACCGCTAAAACAATCATAATCAATTGACCTAAGCGCCACTTGAGCATTTTTGCAATCACAGGAATAATCAAAAAGGCTGCCATTGGCGTAAGATAGGCAAGATAGCGAACTTCCTTATAAGTTAACATTGACATGATAAAAAATCCAACCACCCAAATGATAGCGGCACTTTTTTTGGTAGGATTTTTGGATTTAAGTGCCAACCAAATGCCAGGAACAATAAGAAAAAAAGTCGTGAAACCATAACCAAGTGCAAGATTAGGAATGTACATATACATAGGTGGCGTTTGATGATCGGCAAAGTGTTCTATTATAGCAACTGCGTGTGCATATGGGCGTAGAAGAAAAGAAACATGCCCCCAAGTTTGTAAAGACCAAGCATATAATAGCCAAGAAATAATGGCACTGACACAAGCCGCCGTAAAAAAAGCCAAGAATTGTTGAATAAAATCACTCTGAAATGACTGACGATCACGATTCACTAACAAAATAACTTGCGAAATAACAATTAAAATCCATATCAAACAAAAAGTAACTTTTATAATAGCGGCAATGGTTCCCAAAATCATTAAAGCACTTAACAGCGACATATCAATGGTTTTTTGCTGAAAAAAACGCTCGGTTAAAAACAACATATAAAGTAAAATAACCCCAGCAAAAATATCATGACTTATCAAGGGTGCATAGGAAAAAAACACCACATTGGGAAGCACAATAAAAAAACCAATCACTTTTGCAGAAAGATCATCGTTACTATATTTTTGTAATAAATAAAAACATGAAATAATATAGAAACTATGCAATACTGCCATCCAAAGATGGTGTACCCGCACATCAAATGCCTCAAGAGAGAGTAAATTAGCAATAATTTCAGCGGGAATGAGAAAAAACGCATAAAAAGGGGCTCTTTGAGCAAAATAGCTATCGATTTGACCAAGAAAATACTGTGCATTTGAGATACTGGCATATCCATCCGAGTAATCAAGATTCACCCACCATGCTGCCACAAAATTCCAGATAATAATAAGCCCAATTATCATCAATGTCACAAAATAAAATAACTTTGAAGTTGATGATGGCAATAATTTTTCAAAAAAAGCCACGCTATTATCCTATTACTCATTGTTGGCAATAATTCAATAAACAGCTTGACGATAACTGAAAGTTGCTTTTTTCCATTTATCCGCTATGCTTGTTCGTAATTGTTTGATTAATAAAAATTTTGATGTTTGTCAAACAAAATTAAATATTTCAATTTTACCGAATCGACCATTGAGAATAGAACATTATTCTCAATATTTCAATTATTAGAGTTGTGGAAAATGAGCGACGAAACCTATTTATCAATAATCATTCCTGTCTTTAATGAGCAGAATAATATTACCCAACTTTATCAAAACCTCAAACAGGTGCTAGAAAAGCTACCATATAGCTATGAAATCATTATGGTTGACGATGGTTCTCAAGATGCGACTTTAGAAACAATCCAAGCAATTCTACAACACGATCAACACTGTAAGGCACTGAGTTTAAGACGAAATTATGGGCAAACAGCGGCGATGATGGCAGGCTTTGATCATTCTCAAGGAGAAATTATTATCCCAATGGATGGTGATTTACAAAATAGTCCTGACGATATTCCACGATTATTAGAAAAAATTGATCAAGGCTATGATGTCTGTTCTGGATGGCGAAAAAATAGAAAAGATAAGCGTTTTTCAAGACGCATACCTAGCCAAATTGCCAACTATATTATCTCAAAAATTTCTGGGGTTCACTTACATGATTATGGCTGTAGTTTAAAGGCTTATCGTAAGGAAATTCTAAAAGAGGTGCGTTTGTATGGGGAAATGCACCGTTTTATTCCCATCTATGCCAGTTGGTCAGGTGCGAAAATTACTGAAATTACTGTTACTCATTATCCTCGATCTCATGGGCAATCCAAATATGGATTAAATCGTACCTTTAAAGTCATTTTAGATTTAATCGTAGTCAAATTTTTAAGCGATTACGCCACCAAACCAATCTATATCTTTGGGGGTTTTGGATTATTAAATATTTTTTGTGCGTTGATGAGCTTTATTTTAATGTTATCCCTTAAATTCGCTCAAGGTGTTTCTTTTATTCTCACGCCCTTACCTATATTAAGTGTTTTTTTCTTCATCATGGGCTTTTTCTCGATTTTACTGGGGTTACTCGCTGAAATCATGGTTCGCATTTATCATGAATCGCAATCAAAACCAGTTTATACCATTCGTCATAGCTATAATTTTAAATCGAATAGCAATTCGATTGATTAGTGATTTATTACGCGCAAGATTCATCAAGACGATCTGACAAAGGTTATTTATTACGCGCAAGATTCATCAAGACGATCTGACAAAGGTTATTTATTACGCGCAAGATTCATCAACATATAAATTGCCCATAATTTTTTGCCATGATCACGTTGAAAATTCTGATGTTCATTCCAATACTGTTCAATCACTGAAACTTGCATATACGTTGCTAGCGGATTATTTCTATCCAAGATGACATCCGCAACACGCTCTTTTAACAGCTCCCGAATAAACCTAGAGACAGGAAAACCAAAGCCATGTTTTTTTCGTCGCAGAATGGAGTTAGGTAGATATTTTCTAGCCATCTGTTTTAATATCCACTTTCCCTGAAAATGGTGCAGTTTATCCTGTGTGGGTAATGATAAGACATATTGACTTAGCTCATGATCCAGAAAAGGATTGCGTACTTCCAAACTCGCATACATTGAGGCACGATCCATTTTAACCAAAATATCATCGGCTAAATAAGTTCGAGTCAATAAATAAAGTAATAAATCAACCGATTGCTGACACCCAGAATTTTCTTTTAGATGTTGTAACAAATTACGTTGATAATGATTAATATCCGTATGATATTTCCGATATAAAAGTTGCTGTTGCTCTTCTTTATAAAGTGCAGACATCCATTGCAAGCCTTGTTGCTCCAGTGGCAAACCAAATCCAAATGACAATTGTCGTAACCGAAAAAGCAAACTCATATATTGATTGGACACAGGGAACTCTTCAATAATACGGCGAAATATTTTGCCCATAAACGGAGGAAAGTAACGCATGACAGGTGCCAATTTCTGTGCCTGAAAATTGGGATAACCCGCAAATAACTCATCGGCACCATCCCCTCCTAAAGCAACTTTCACATAAGGTCGTGAATATTGACATAATAACATCGAGGGAAGTAATGACGAATCAGAAAACGGTTCATCCAGCTTTTCTGACATACGATCAAAGGTATCTAATATATCCTGCTGACCCAGCTCAATGGTAGTATGTTTTAAATCAAGTGCATGAGCACATTGTTTCGCATAATCGCTTTCATCAAACGATAACTCAGGCATCTTAATAGCGTAACTCTGTATATGACTCGCATGCTGTTGAGACAATGCGGCAATAATAGAGGAATCTAAACCGCCAGAAAGAAAAATACCCACTGGAACATCGGCAACCAAACGTTGTTTTACTGAGTTTGAAAGTAATAATTCTAACTGCTGAGTTTTCTCTGATAATGTTGGTTTGTGAGAATGGGGACTATGTTGTATGGTCACTTGATAATATTGATAAATATGCAGTTGATGGTCAGTGTCAAAACATATATAGTGTCCTGGCAATAAGCGACGAATTGACTGAAAGCCAGTCAACTCACCAGGAACAAATTCCAAGCCTAAATAACTGGAAAGTGCATAAAAATCAAAATTAGAACGATCCAGCCAAGGATGCTGACAAATCGCTGAAATTTCAGAGGCAAATATTAACTGTTGCTTTTGATAGGCATAAAACAGTGGCTTTTCGCCAAAACGATCACGAGCTAAGAATAATCGCTTGCTTTTTTGCTCAAAAAAAGCAAAAGCAAACATACCATTAATCGTCTGTAATGTCGCCTCAATCCCCTTAGCCTTTAATAAGGAAAACAGTACTTGAGTATCTGACAACTCATTATTGACTGGAATATTCTGTTTTTGCAAAACTTTAGCAAGTTGCTGATAACCATAAATTTCGCCATTAAATATTAGCACATTCCCCTGATCATCCCGACACGGTTGCCCCCCACCTTGTAAATCAATAATTGATAGTCGTCTATGCCCAACGATAAAATTTTCACCACAAAAAACACCACTCTCATCAGGCCCACGATGAACAATTTGTTGCAACATATTGAGTATAATATCTGTTGCCTGCGGTTGCTTAAAATTATGGGTAAAACCCGCTATACCACACAAATTACTGTCCTTTGTCTAATCAAACAACGATATTATTATCATTTTTGTCGTTTAATTATTTTATTGTTTAGGCTTTTTTAGTCGCAGTCACTGTCCAAGACATCTGATTCACCCAGTCAATCTGTATATTTTCCAATTCTGCCTCATGTTCTGCCAGCAATTGATACGCTTCATTTTTTGTATAATACCTTGCGATTTTTGGAATCATTTGATCATAGACTATGGCTCTAAGATGCCGAAAAGAAAACTGCCGTAACATTTTTAAATACGCTATTTTGCCAAATCCAAGACGCAGAAACAGCCATAATGACACAGTCAAAGGTAAAGATAACGCATATACCACTGAAAGTGGCAGACGACTGAATAATAATTTTCTAAACGGATTAAAAAAACGCACAATCCATTCATTGTTTTCAAAGCCATACAACCAGATCAAAATTTTCCCCTCTGGTTTTAGGGCATGAATCATATTTTTTATGGCCAATTGGGGATTTTCTAAATGATGAATCACGCCAATGCTAAAAGCAATATCAAACTGTTCATGTAAAGCGAGATCATAAATACTTTGGTATTTTATGATGGCGTTTGAATATTCACTCAGATTATTTTTAGCCGCGGCTAAAGTACGTTCATCAACGTCAATACATAATGCTGATTCTGCCCCATTATGCAAAGCCCAATAGCTATTACGACCGATTCCACACCCAACATCCAAAATTTTTTTACCACGCCATTCCTCGGTCGCAATCCCTTTGGTCCAACGATGAAACTGTTGCTCATGGATAGGTAAGATTTCATTAAAAATATGCCATGAATGACCAAAACGCTCTGGCGAACCACTTAAAACATCCAAATTATCCTTGTCATCACTTTTCTCAACCGCTTTTTGATGATTATTCAATTTTTTACTGACCACCCAATAATAAAAAGTCCTATGGCGACAAAGCCAATTCCAATCCAGCGTAATAGCTGTATCTGCTCATTTAAAAAAATAGACGCTGCCAGGATGACAATCACAAACTGAACCGAAAAAATGGCTTGTGCTAGATTCAAAGGTATTTTTTTTAATATCATAGTGTAGAATAGTAGTCCTACCCCAAAACTAAGTGCCCCAAAAAAAACATAAAGATTAACGAAACTTAATGGCCAAAAGGATGCCATACCAGGTTTCCCTGCCCCTAATTTCAATAATAAATTCCCTATGACCGTACAACTAATGGTGGCTAATACATAAAAATAAACGCTCACCTATTGCTCCTTTGTGATACAATTTAATCAGTTAATCAAAAGGATGCTTTAATAAAATTGTTTCTGTTCTATCGGGTCCTGTTGAAATCATATCAATAGGCGTATTTAAATATTCTTGTAAATAATTTAAATAATCTTGTGCTTCACTGGGTAATTCATCAAAGGTTTTACACCCATTGCTTGAACCTTGCCAACCTGACATTTCAATATAAACAGGTTCACATTGTTCAATACCATCCGCATACATAGGCATTTGTTCAAATTCTTGACCATCTTTTTTGTAGGCAACACATAATTTAATGCTATCCATACCATCTAAGACATCCAGTTTAGTCATACACAAACTATTGACACTGTTTAAAAACAATGCCCGTCGTAATGCCACTAAATCAATCCAACCACAACGTCTTGAACGCCCCGTTGTTGCCCCAAATTCATCGCCTTTATCCCCCAAATAGTCACCATTTTTATCAAATAGTTCCGTTGGAAAAGGCCCACTGCCCACTCGGGTAGTATAGGCCTTAATAATCCCGACAACCGTATCTAAATATTTTGGGCCAAAACCACTACCACTCGCAGCCCCACCTGCGGTTGTCGTTGAAGAGGTGACATACGGATAAGTCCCATGATCAATGTCTAATAATGTCCCTTGCGCACCTTCGAGTAAGACATTTTTGCCTTGTTGTTGATATTGCATTAACAACGAAGGCACATCGATGACTAAATCCATTAATTCAGCCTTGACATTTAAACAAGCCTCTAAAACTTGTTGGTAATCTACTTTTGGCATTTGATAGTAATGTTCTAACATATAATTATGATAGTCCATCACCGCGTTTAATTTGTCCGAAAAATCCTTAGATTGGCATAAATCCGCCATTCTTAACCCACGTCTTGCCACTTTATCTTCATAAGCAGGGCCAATACCACGCCCTGTTGTACCAATGGCTTTTTTACCTCTGGCTTTTTCTCGTGCTTGATCTAAGGCAATATGATAAGGCAAAATCAATGCACAAGATTCACTAATTTTTAAGCGTTGTTTCACATCATCCACACCTTGGGATTGCAATAGCTCAATTTCCTTGATTAAGGCAAAAGGCTCTAACACCACACCATTACCAATCAAACAATCAACATTCGAGCGTAAAATTCCTGATGGAATTAAATGCAAAACCGTTTTGTGACCCTCAATTACTAAGGTATGCCCGGCATTATGCCCCCCTTGAAAACGAAGCACCGCATCGGCTCTATCCGTTAATAAATCAACAATTTTCCCTTTCCCTTCATCGCCCCATTGCGTTCCGACAATGACTACATTTTTTGCCATTGATAGTATCCTTATCACTTTATCATTTAAATTATCCAAACAAATTTAATAACACAAGCCCTATGATCATCGAAAGCAAGCCCATCGTTCTCAAACTCTGATCATCGAAACTCAGCATTATTTTCAAACCCTGACGGAAACGTTCAGGATTTAAAAAAGGTAACACGCCTTCTATCACCATGACTAAGGCAAATGCTCCTAATAAATCATGCCACATTAGCAATACTCATCGTTACATAGTTATCCCAACAATAATAAAAGACTAAATTTAATGCTGCTTGGGTTGTTGCCAGACATCACCTTGATGCCACGGTGTTTTAAAATATTGAAAAAACTCAGAATTTGGCTCTAATAACAAAATATTTTGACCATGAGCAAATGACGCTTTATACGCCTTCAAACTTCGTACCAACGAATAAAATTCAGCATTTTTATTATAGGCTTTGGCATAAATTTCTGCGGCTTTGGCATCACCATCACCTCGAATTTTTTCGGCATTTTCATAAGCCTTTGCAATTTCCACGGTATATTGTCTATCGGCATCGGCTCGAATTCTTTCGGCGGCTTCTGCCCCACGAGAACGATAATCTCTTGCAATCCGCTCACGCTCAGCACGCATACGACGATAAACCGAATTGCTCACCGCTTCAGGAAGATCAACCCGTTTTAAACGGACATCTTTGACTTCAATACCCAATTTACTTTGGGCCAGCTTATTCACAGACTCACTTAAGATTTTCATAATTTCCGCACGTTCGGTTGAAACCACTTCCTGAATGGTACGTTTACTAAATTCCTTTTTCATTTCATCTTTAATAATCTGATCCAAACGCAATGTTGCTTGATGCACACTCCCCCCAATGGCAGTATAAAACATTTTTACGTCGGAAATTTTCCATTTTACAAAGGAATCAACAATTAAGTTTTTCTTTTCACTGGTTAAAAATCGTTCCGCTTCGGCATCCAAATTTTGGATTCTTGCATCAAATTTTTTAACATTATTAATAAAAGGCCACTTGAAATATAGCCCTGGCTTATAATCAGACGCAACAATTTTCCCTAACTGAAATTTCACCGCCAATTCCCATTCATTGACAATAAACGTAGTGGACATAATAAGGATAAAGCCCGCTAAGGCAATTCCTGCGAAACGCAATAATAAGTTTGACATATTAACGAGGCCTCCGTCCACGTTGATCCTCACGCATAGGCGAAGTAGTAAATTTTTCTTTTGATGACACCTGACTTGACGAATTTAGCAAAGGCGATGCGGATAAATTCTCCAACAAATCTTGCGTTTTCGCTTGTGATTTCATCATCTGATCAATGGGTAAATATAATAAAGGCCCATTGTTTTGATTCGCATCCATAAAGACTTTCGGAGAAGACTTGAGTACTTGTTCCATTGTTTCTAAATATAAACGCTGTCTTGTTACTTCTGGTGCTTTTTCATATTCAATTAACAACTTTTCAAACCGTTCTGCTTCACCTCGTGCTTGAGCAATCACTTTTTCTTGATAAGCATTGGCTTCTTCAATTTTACGCGCGGCTAAACCTCTTGCTTTTGGTAAAATTTCATTTTTATAGGCTTCTGCTTCATTTTTTTGTCTAATTTCATCTTCTCGTGCTTTCACCGCATCGGTAAAGGCATCTTGCACTTCTTCTGGGGGTTGAGCATCTTGCAAGTTGACGGTACTGACTAATAGCCCAGTCTCATAATCATCTAAAATACGTTGTAAAACGGTTTGGGTATCGCTGGCGATTTGGCTTCTCCCCTCTTTTAAAATAAAATCCATACGATTGCCACCCACGACTTCTCTGACCGCACTTTCGACAGATTGTTTTAACGTTAAATCGGGGTCAACCACGTTAAATAAGTAATTTCTCGCATTTTTAACTTGATATTGTACCGCAATTCTCACATCGACAATATTTTCATCTTGAGTGAGCATTAAAGCTTCTTTAGGCACCGACCCCACTAATTTTTGTCCTGTCGCCCGATAACCGACTTCCACAAAACGCATACGTTTCACATCAATTAATTGGTACTCTTCAATGGGATAAGGAATATGCCAACGTAACCCAGGTTCAGTAGAATCGGAATACTCACCTAAAGTTAATACAATACCTTGCTTTCCTTCATCCACAATATAGAAACCTGACCCTAACCACAGAACAATTAGTATGACAAAAATACCGATCATCCCCCCTGAAAAATTATTTTTCTCAGGGTCGGGTGAGGAAGAGCCATTGCCACCGAATAAACGAGACAAACGCTGTTGCCACCCACGCAATAACTCTTCTAAATCAGGTGGCTCTTGATTGGAACCGCCACTGCTTTTCCAAGGGTCTTGATGATTTCCCTTACCCGGTTCATTCCAGGCCATCGCATATCCTTTATCAACTCAAAAAATGGAATTATACAAAAAAAACTGGGTAATACAACCAAAGCATCACAAAATTATCACCGACAAACTTAAGGAAATGACAGAAATTAAAGCCGTCAAACAAACCTCAAATAAAATCCGATGGTTGTTCTAGCTGCGATAAAATATTTGCTTTAATTTTCACTTCCATATTCCAACCCCCTTGTTCCGTAATCGTTTCTGATAAAACCTGACCATATTCAAATAACTGGGCTCGAATTTTACCTGCTTCTGGAGGGAGTTTAAACCAGCGTTGTACAATTAACGATTGAAAATGTTCCGTTAATGCTTGTATTAATAAATCCATACCTTGATTCTGTTGGGCTGACAACCATACTCCTTTTAATTTACCTTGACTATTACGCTCTATTCTTGGGAATTCATTTAACTGATCGATTTTGTTATAAACTTTGATCTGTGGCACTTTATCCGCCCCAATTTGGGCTAAAACCGCATTGACTTCTTGAATATAATCCGTTTGCTGTTCATCCGACACATCAATCACATGTAATAATAAATCCGCTTCAATGGTTTCTTGTAGGGTTGAACGAAAAGCTGCAATTAAATCATGAGGTAAATGTCGAATAAAACCAACGGTATCCACACATACCACTCGACCAATCACAGGTAAGACAAAATGACGTAAGGTTGGATCTAAGGTTGCAAATAACTGATCTTTCACATAAACATGAGAATCCGTTAATTGATTAAATAAAGTTGATTTCCCCGCATTAGTGTAACCTACTAATGAAATCACAAGCACATCGGTTTTTTTGCGTTGTTTACGCCCTTGTTCTCGCTGTTTGTCTAATTTTTCTAAACGAGCATTTAAATGACGAATGCGTTGTTGTAGTAAACGTCTATCGGTTTCTAATTGGGTTTCCCCCGGTCCTCTCAGACCAATCCCACCTTTTTGTCGTTCTAAGTGCGTCCAACCTCTAATCAAACGGGTCGATAAGTGTTTTAGTTGGGCAAGTTCTACTTGTAATTTCCCCTCATAAGAACGGGCACGTTGTGAAAAAATGTCTAAGATCAAAGCCGTTCTATCAATGACTCGACATTGACATAATTTCTCTAAATTACGTTCCTGACCCGGTGATAAAGTGGGATGAAATAAAATGACATCCGCTTGTTTTATTTTTGCAAAATCTGCGACGTCATCCGCCTTACCTTTGCCCATAAAAAACTTAGGCTCAGGCGCTGATCTGACTGCGGTTATCAAGCCTTTCACCACCACACCTGAGGATAATGCTAATGCTTGAAATTCTTGTAGTTCGTCTGGATCAATGGATTTTGCAATGGCAACATAAACTAATATCGCTGACTCAGCAACCGCAGATTCCACTGCCAACATTAGACATTACCATTGCCATGACTTCCACTATTGTTGCCATTGATTTCATTCTCTTGGCTAATATTCATACGGACATTGCGTACTGGCACAATAGTTGAAATCGCATGTTTATACACCATTTGACTCACCGTATTTCTAAGTAGTACCACAAATTGATCAAATGATTCAATTTGCCCTTGTAATTTAATGCCATTGACCAAATAAATCGCCACAGGCACTTTTTCTTTTCTGAGGGCATTCAAAAAAGGGTCTTGCAAGGTCTGCCCTTTTGCCATAGATATTCTCCTTATTTTATTACTATTGTTATTTTATTATTGTTGTGATTTGCTGTTGAACCTCAGTGATTAAATCAGTTTGACTTGCCTCTAAGCAATACAAGTCTGGTTCTGCTCGCAACCAAGTCAACTGGCGTTTGACTAATTGCCGAGTCGCTGCCACTGCTTTTTCAATCATGGTGTGATAGTTTATTTTGTTTTCTAAATATTGCCAAACTTGACGATAACCGACTGCTCTTATGGCAGGTAACTCACTATTTAAATCCTGTCGTTGATATAATCTTTCAACTTCTTCCATTAATCCTTGGGTTAACATTTGTAAAAATCGTTGTTCTACTCGCTGATGTAGAATTGAACGATCTAAGTTCATGCCTAATTTTAACACCTTATAAGGGAAATTATAGCGTTGATTTTTATTTAGTTGCGTTAAAGTTTGTCCTGTTAATTGATAAACCTCTAATGCCCGCTGAATTCGTTGTGGATCATTGGGATGAATTTTATTGGCTGACTCAGGATCAATGATGGCAAGTTGTTGATGTAACACTTGCCAGCCCTGTTGTTTTGCTTGTGCCGAAATTTGTTGGCGAATGTCTGGATTCGCTTTCGGTAAGTCAGACAAACCCTGTAATAAGGCACGAAAATATAACATAGTCCCGCCAACAAGCAAAGGAATTTTATTTTTTGCCAATATGCTGTCAATTAAATCCAAGGCTTGTCGCTGAAAATTTCCTGCCGAAAATACCTCACTTGGATCACAAATGTCCACCAAATGATGCGGTACGGTTGCTAATTCTCTTACACTGGGTTTCGCCGTCCCAATATCTAAACCACGATAGACCATGGCAGAATCAACACTAATAATCTCACAAGGGAGATCATCGGCTAAAGCGAGTGCTAAGGCGGTTTTGCCTACCGCACTTGGCCCCATAATACATACTACAAAATCGAAACTTGACATAATTCTTGATAAAATGCTTTTAATTGTTCGGGGCTAATATTTTTCCAACCATTCTCGGCTAGGGTTAATGTTTCTAATTCACTGATAAATTGAGCAATTTCAATCTCATTCTTTGGACAATAGCGTTGATAATAATTTGCTAAGTTTGCCAAAATATCACTTTCTTGCTCCTCCGACATAAACCAATGGCATAAAATCGGAATAAATTGTGGCAAGTCCAGTGTCAGTTTCTCTAACAATTGTGGCTGTTCTCTGACGACTACTTTATCAAACCCAAGGGATTCAATCAAAAAACCATAATCGAGTAATTCATGGGCTTGTTGTTCGACCCAATCGGCTTGTTGTTCAGTTACCGTTACTGACTTCGGTGCCGTCAGGGTTTGTGTTAATAATTTAAAATTCGATTGCCATTGTTGCTGTAGTTGCCCATATATTTTTTGTTGATAGGCTTGTTGTATATCTAACAAAAATAATTGTTGTTGTTGTTGTCGTAAAACAAAACCTTGGTATAAAATGAGTTGTTGCTTGGTCTTAGAATCAAAATCAAGGTCCGTATGGGTATCCGTGTGAGTTTGATAAAATGCCATTTGTTCTGCGACAGTGGCAGGCTTTGTGGATGTTTCAATACCAAAATCCAAGGATTTTTTAGCAACGGATGGCAACGGTTTTGGCAGATGTGATTGTATGGCGGTGAATAAAAATTGATAACATTGTTGAGCTTGTTTAAATCTTACTTCCTGCTTGCTAGGATGAACATTAATATCAAACAACCGTGGACTTGCTTGCAAATATAAAACATAGCTTGCGACATTGCCTAACGTTTCTCGGCAAGCCTTACTGATCAAACGATCTCGCACGAAACGCTGGTTGAGATAAAAGTATTGTTTATCACGACGTTCCGTTTTAGCAGTCGCGGGCAATACCCAGCCACTTAAATAAAAATCACTACTTTCATAATCAATAGCAATTGCTTGCTCAATAAAATCATCGCCCAAAATCATCGCAACTCGTTGTAACAATGGTTGTGCCGATGGATATTTCCATAAATTTTTTTGGGCGGTATTAAAACTAAAGCCAATTTCGGCATGGCTTAATGCCATTTTTTTCACTAAAGTGTCAATATGCGTTAATTCGATTTTATCACTTCTTAAAAATTTACGCCGAACAGGTAAGTTATAAAACAAATCTTGAACATCTACGGTAGTACCCATAGGATGTGATATTGGAATGGCGGATTCTAATGTCGGTTTTGCGCTCACAGGCAGTTTCCAAGCAATATCCTGAGTTTGACAACGAGAAATTAAGGTTAAATGCGACACAGAAGCAATACTAGGCAAGGCTTCCCCTCTAAAACCTAAGGTATTAATCTGATTTAAATCCTCCATGCTCACGATTTTACTGGTCGCATGTCGAGCTAATGCTAAGGGTAATTCTTCTACCATGATGCCTTGTCCATCATCTTGGACTTGAATCAAAGTCTTACCACCATTCTCTATGGTGATTTTTATCATGTTACTTTGTGCGTCAATCGCATTTTCAAGCAATTCTTTCACAACAGACGCAGGTCGCTCAATGATTTCTCCTGCGGCAATTTGATTGATGAGTTGCAAAGGCAATAGTTTAATCGGCATGGTCTATCAATAATTGTGATAATCGTTTTGGGCAAATGAATAAAGTTTCTTTATCTATTGTAAAAAGAAATGTAATGTCAGTCAACTGATTATTTTTTTGCCACGTTTGTTGCAGGTAATTGCTGAGATTTTCTATATTGTTCCAGCCCTTTAAAAATGGCTAACGCCATTTTTTTCTGAAACCAACTTGATTTTAATTGTTGTTCTTCCAATGGATTAGAGATAAAGGCAGTTTCAACTAAAATTGAGGGAATATCGGGTGATTTCAACACTCGAAATCCCGCTCGCTGCACCTTAGGACTATGAACAACCCCCACTTGATTTAACTGTGATAAAATTTTTTCTGCTAACCGTTGACTTTGGCGTAGCGTTCCTTGTTGTGCCATATCTAGTAACGCTTTTGCCACATGATCGTCATACTGTGATAATTCAATATTATAAGCTAAATCAGCCACATTTTCTTTGTCAGCCAACCAACGAGCCATTTCACTACTCGCCCCTTTAGAAGACAATACAAATACGGAAGCCCCTTTTGCAGAACGTCGCTGAGCAGCATCGGCATGGATTGAAATAAACAAATCTGCTTGAGCTTGGCGAGCTTTAGTGATACGTTGTCGCAATCCAATATAATCATCCCCTTGACGAATTAAAACGGCTTGCATATATGGGGAACGATTAATAAGCCTTGCTAAACGATGAGCAATTGACAAAACCACGGTTTTTTCATGAGTCCCATCTTTCCCTATAGCACCAGGGTCTTTGCCCCCATGTCCCGCGTCAATCGCAATGATTAATGGTTTGAGTTTGGATTTCGCAATAAATTTAGGCTTAGATTTCGTTGAAACACGCACCTTAGAGTGGACATGACTATGACTATTTTTCCTAGACTTAAACGGTTTTACTGGATGATTTGCTTTTGTTTGAGCAGATTGAATCATGGCAGACGGTTTATCATACAATTCAACGACTAAACGATGCCCATAAGACGCTGATGGCAACAAGATAAAACTTTTAGGATAAACAGTTTTCTTTAATTCCAACACAACCCGAACATTTTTACCATTACGAGTCGCACTTTGAATTTGTTCGACCCACTGTACTTTTGGAGGTTTTAGTCTTAAAGCCAAGCGTGCATTTTTAATATCTAATACAATCCGTTTGGGATAGTGTAAGACTGATAAGGAATACTCCGCGGTTTTATTCAAATCAAACACTAGACGAGCTTTATCCGCCGTATTCCACGCGCTCAGTTGTTTAACCACGACTTGGGCTTGACTGGCAGTCAAAAAAACCAAGCCGAGAAAAAGCCATAAAGTTTTTGCTAATATATTTTTAAAATCCATAAGATAGCATAATAATTTAATCTTATTTCTAGGTTAGATAAAAGCGAAACAAATTGCAAGTCTTAACGATTAGATAGCCATCGCTAAAAGAATATTAGAACGGATAGTCACGAGACGATAATCCGTATGATATTCAAATACTAACGTCATATCTGCTTTGGGTAAATATCCCCGTCCCTTATCAGGCCATTCAACAATCATTATCCCAGGTTGATAATCACGAATACCCAAATACTCTAATTCGTCTGAATCTGATAAGCGATAACAATCAAGGTGATAAATAGTATCCGTATTGATGTCATAAGTTTCGACTAAGGTAAAACTGGGACTTTTGACCTTACCCGTATAGCCTAAAGCTCGCAAAAAACCTCGGGTCCAAGTGGTTTTACCCACGCCTAAATCGCCTTGTAAATAAATGACAGCTTGGCTGGGACACTGTTGAGCAATCATTGCTGCCAAGGCGTGCATTTTTTGTTCCTCAATAATTTTATAACAATTAACAAACATCAAAGTAAGCGATTGAGTAATGGTGGTAATATGGGTAATAAATCGCTGGCTAACATACCAAGTTCCCCTTGTCTGCTTGCCACCACATCGCCTGCTCTTGCATGCAAACAAACGGCTGTTTCTGTGGCTTCTAATGGCTCAAATCCCTGAGCTAACAAACCTGCTATTATCCCAGTCAGAATATCGCCCATCCCCCCCGAAGCCATACCAGGATTCCCTTCACTACACACTGACACAGGTTGATCGGCGGCTTGGATTAAACTACCCGCACCTTTTAATACGACCACACCACCATAACGCTGTTGTAAATTTTCAACCGCTTGCAATCGGTTATCGACAACCCACTGACGTTCACAATCCAATAATCGGGCGGCTTCACTGAGATGTGGCGTTAAAATCCAATTTGTATGATATCGTGGTGATTGTGCCAGTAAATTCAAACCATCCGCATCAACGACTAAAGGTAATGTCGTCGCAATGGCCCAATCCAACAAATTCTTTGCCCATTCAGAACGGCCTAAACCTGGCCCAATGGCAATCACATTCGCTCGTTGTAATAAGGGTTGCAGTTGCTCAGGGCTTTCCACACCATGACTCATAATCTCAGCTTGTTGCAAATTCATCCAAGCCGCATTCGCAGGCGGCGTAACCACACTCACCAAACCAGCCCCTACCCTCGCACAAGCTTCGGCCGCTAATCGAATGGCACCAGAAAAACCAATATCCCCACCGATTAATAAACCATGACCAAAATCAGTTTTATCGGCCGTACGCACTCTAGGTGAAAGTGATTGCGATTTTTTAAGCCAATCAATTCGACGACTCGAAAGAATTCTTCGTGCATAAACTCTCGCAGGCACATCTAAGGTATGAAATATCACTTGCCCAGTATATTCACAACCCTGTGCCATAAACAACCCTTGTTTAAGACCAATAAAACTTACTGTGACATCGGCATTGACAGCACAACCCCAAATATTACCTGTATCGGAATTTAAACCAGAAGGAATATCAATGGCAATCACCTTAGCATCACTATGATTGATAGCTTTAATTGCCTTAGCCCATTGCCCTTCAACCTTTCGCTCCAACCCTGTCCCGAATAAAGCATCGACAATAATCGTTGCCTCCTTAGGCAAAAACCCATGAAAGTCATCAATCTCTACGCCTAATGCTAATAAATCATTGCGTGCCGTTAAGGCATTACCTTGAATTTTATTCACATCACCACATTGAAATACAGAAACCTGCCAACCTGCCTCATACGCCAGTTTTGCGACCACAAAGCCATCACCACCATTATTGCCAATACCTGCGAATACGACCAAGTTTTTTGTATTGACTGACTGTTGATTAATCGCATCCAATACCACTTGTCCGGCTTGTTTCATTAAGTCATAAGCTGCGATTTGATAATCCTCAATGGCGATGCGATCAAATTCTTGTACTTGAGCGGCGGTATATAATGCGTAAGGTAGTGAAGATGTTGTCATGGCTTTTATTCTCACATTGCTGATTAATATTGTCTATTGGCTTGTTCTTGAATCTCTTTCAATTCTTCAACCGTATATACTTTATAAGATGCTTTCTTTACACCTTTCCCATTCTCAACTCGGACAATACGTTTCACACAAACCACTGAAGGTCCAATCTGTTCTTTTTGTTGCAACAATTTACGAATAGGTGGCGGTAAAGGTTCGCCTGTCGGTAAAATAAACCAACCATGTTCAATCCCTCCCCCAGAACGCCGTACAAAAATAGGCGACTCTAGGCTAAAACGCTCACTCGTGAAATGCAAACCCACCCCATTTTTTTCAACATGAGTAACCCGACAATTATATTCAATTGTTGAACAAGCATTGTCTTGAGTAGCAATGCTATAATTGAATTGTCCCGTTTCCCCCTCATATAGGTTTTTTGCCTGTTCAGTCATAAAGAATGACCCACCAAAACCCATATTTTTTGCAACACCATTCACAATGAAACCTCGGTCCAGTTTCAGACAAGATTTTACCTGAAAAATAGCCCGAGTTCCCAAACCTTTTGAGCTAAAACACTGGGTTGAATCACTAATTTGCTCATTTTTCTTATTTGTCTCATGTTGATCCGAGGTTTGTTTTCGGTCGGCTTGTTTATCATTATCTTTTTCCGATGCGTTATCCACTACCTATCCCCAATATGGCTCAAAGTTGCATAATCTGTATAGTTATAATAGGCTATATTAATCAAATTTACAGCATCCACTAAAATGAATTATCACATTTTCGCCCAAAAAATCAAACAATGGGGTCAGCAACTTGGATTTTGCCAAGTTGCCATTGCCAATACGGAACTTTCACAAGCGGAATACTATCTTCAACAGTGGTTAGCCAAAGGCTGGCATGGTGAAATGGCCTATATGCAGAAACATGGTAGCAAACGCAGTCATCCCCAACAGATTATGGCCTCAACTGTCAGCATTATTTGTGTCAAAATCGATTACTTAAGCATTGATGCCCAACAATCTTGGCAATTACTCGCACAACCTAAGCAAGCATATATTTCTCGCTATGCCTTAGGGCGAGACTACCATAAAGTTTTAAAACAAAAACTCAAACAATTCGCCCTTAAAATTCAGCAATATGCGGATAGTTTTGATTATCGCTTATTTGTCGATACCGCCCCAGTATTAGAAAAAGCCTTAGCAGAAAAGGCAGGATTAGGTTGGATAGGCAAGCATACTAATTTAATTCATCGTCAGCAAGGTTCTTGGTTTTTTTTAGGTGAAATTTACACCAATTTACCCCTACCCTATGATCCGCCTGTTACGCCACATTGTGGTCGTTGCAGCGCTTGTATTGATATTTGTCCTACCCAAGCCATTATTGCCCCGTATCAATTGGATGCCCGTTTATGTATTTCTTATCTTACCATTGAATATCATGGTATCATCCCATTAACATTACGTTCTAAAATTGGCAATCGTATCTATGGCTGTGATGATTGCCAATTAATTTGCCCTTGGAATCGCTTTGCCCAATTAAGCCAAGAACCTGACTTTCAATCACGTCATGGTTTAGAATCGACTGATTTAGTTACATTATTTTTATGGGATGAAAGCACTTTTTTACAAAAAACGGAAGGGTCCGCCATTAGACGCATTGGTTATCAACGCTGGCTAAGAAATATTGCGGTTGCCTTAGGCAATGCTCAATCTTCACCAGAGATTATTCAGGCATTACAGCAACAATACCCCAAAACATCTGCCTTAGTACAACAACATATTACATGGGCATTACAACAGCACAAAAAATTTTAATCGTTTGCCATGTCCTGAAAACAAAAAAATCCCCCGCTTATCCAGTCAGCTACTCTTCGATTTCCGGACAACCTTCCATCAAATTATCAATTGATTCAATATCGTCTGCGGTTAAATATTGAAATTTGATCCCAATTCCTTTCAAAATAGAATGCACTAATACACATTTCAAAAACAAATGGCCTTTATCGTAAGGCGTTTCTAAGGTTAAAGTACCAACTTTACCAATGTGATTTTCAACCAAAGGTTTATTCACTGTTCTTAAAAAAACGCCCCCCGTACTGATATTCCCCGTAATTCCATAATAACTTGTGCCCTCAATTTCCAATAAATACCCCACTTCAAGTTTATATCGAGTTTCTTTACGATGTTCCTTTGTGCGGATACCAAACATAATTTTGTCCTTCATATTTTATTAATTATTTGATTTTATTATGATTATCACTATTTTATTTATTCTTTTCTACTTTCTACCGCCGTTTCTAGCCCTTTAAATAATTCTAACCAGAATGGCACCAACTGTTTCATCCCATTTTCCAAACAATGATGAATAGCTGGCATTGAAATGATTTGATTACCCGCTTTTCCTGCTGCCCAATTCACAACTAACGCTAAACAAGCATAACATAGTTCGAACTCTTTCGCTAAACTTGCCTCTGGCATGCCTGTCATTCCCACCATGGTACAACCCTCTTGCTGCATTCGCCTAATTTCAGCGGCTGTTTCTAATCTAGGGCCTTGTGTTGCCCCATAAACACCCTCACTCACCATAGCAAAATTTTGTAATTGAGCGGTTTGCAGTAACATTTGTCGCAAAGATTCACAATAAGGGTAAGTAAAGTCAATATGCCTCACCCCTTGTGTTTGATCTTCAAAAAAACTTATATGACGACCATAAGTATAATCTATGATCTGATCAGGCACAGAAAATTGACCGGGAAACATATCCTCACGAATACCACCCACGGTTGCCAATGCAATAATTTGTTCGACACCCACCTGTTTTAACGCCCAAAGATTCGCTTTATAATTAATTTGGTGAGGTAATATATTGTTTTGTTGAGCATGTCTTGCTAACAAAACAACTGGTATATGAGCAAATTTAGTCACCATCAATGGTGAAGAGGGTGATCCATAGGGTGTTTCGACTTGATATGGTATAATCGATTGTTGATTAACAAAAAATTCATACGCTGAACCGACAATAATGGCAAATTTCGCTAAATTTTTAAACATAATCAATTAATCTCAGCCTATAATAAATGCAAAATCTCATAAATAATCAAAATAATGTTGACTAGTCCGAATACGCAATTAAAATTACTACTTATTGATCCCGATCAAGCCATTACGGATACTTTGGTGATCCAGTTACAAAACAAAGGTTACTACCTTGAGTATTTACAAATTACTCATATGGAACAATTAAACCAAGCACTGTCCAAACAGACTTGGAATATGATTATTCTCAATGTATCCACCGCAAGCATTCAAGCAGAAGATACCTTAGAACATCCGAATTACACAACAGATACCCCATTACTTATTCTAGCAAATGAAACAGATGAAGACAAAGCAATTCAAGCCATACAACAAGGTGCCCATGATTATATCCTCGTCAATCAACTCAAACGTTTATTACCCACCTTAGAAAAAGAATTACGCCAAGCAGACATTCGTAAAAATTGTAAAAAAATGCAACAATCATTGCGTCAACAGGCGTATTTAGATCAATTGACAGGCGTATCAAACCGAGTGGCATTTTTTGATCGATTACAATATTGGATTTTAAAAATTCAAGCACCGGATCAATTTGCCTTATGTTTTTTAGATTTAAACCGATTTAAAGCCATTAACGATAACCTAGGTCATCATTATGGTGATTTACTCTTACAACAGGTTGCCACAAGACTGAAAGAAAAAATGCCTGAACAAGCAACATTAGCACGAGTAGGTGGCGATGAATTTGCCGTGTTACTGCCTTATATTGACCATAAAAAATTAACCTTAGTTGTCCATCAACTACTTCACTGTTTTCAACAAGAATTTTATTTAAATCAACAACTTTATAAAGTTTCTGTCAGTATTGGCATTAGCTTGTATCCCAGAGATGGTAAAAATATTGATACTTTAATCAAAAAAGCAGACATTGCACTTTATGATGCCAAGCAAAAATATTGTGGCTTTGCGATTTATCAAGCCAGTATGTATCAACAAAACCCTAACCCATTCAGCCTAAGCAAAGAACTAAAATATGCCTTACAAAATAATCATTTAGAATTATATTATCAACCGAAAATGTTAATTTCTAATCGAACAATTTACGGTGCTGAGGCATTATTACGTTGGCATCATAGAGAACATGGCTTATTATCCCCTGATACCTTTATCCCGATTGCTGAACAATCGGAAATGATAGGGCCATTGACTTTATGGGTTATAGAAACCGCATTAAACCAAATTCAACAATGGCAACATCTAGGCTTAGAGATTAAAGTAGCAGTGAATCTCTCGGTACAAAATTTAATGGACAAAGAATTTCAGCAAATGGCCTTACATTTATTGCAACAATACCAGCCTTGTCATAAAAACTTGGAATTAGAACTCACTGAAACGACGATGATGTCTGATCCCAATACGGCAATGGGCATGATGCGTTCATTAACCCAACAAGGGATTCAATTTTCAATCGATGACTTTGGTACAGGTTACTCATCTTTAAACTATTTGAAAAAATTGCCAGTCAAAGTATTAAAAATCGACAAATCATTTATTACAGATATGGCTGAAAACGAACACGATGCGGTCATTGTACGAGCGACCATAGACTTAGCCCATAATTTAGGACTACAAGTCGTTGCCGAAGGCATTGAAGATGAAAGCACTTGGAATTTACTAGAAATCTTACGTTGCGACCTAGCACAGGGTTACTACATCAGCCCCCCATTACCTGCCAATGAATTTTACTATTGGATTCAGCAGAACTTACCATAAACTCATAAAACTCATAGTTCATTATTTTCTATTTTTTACAACAAACTCACTTTTAAAGGGAATCACCATGGAACAAGATAATATCCAATCAATATTAAAAGAACATCGCAGTTTTGCCCCAAACGCCGAATTCACTCATAAGGCACGACTGAATGCGTCCCGTCTTAAAGAACTTTATCAACAAGCAGAAAACGACTATCAAGGTTTTTGGGCGAAACAAGCCAATGATCGAATCGATTGGCACCAACCCTTTACCAAAGTATTAAACCAAGATAATCCCCCCCATTATCGTTGGTTTGAAGAGGGTCAACTCAATGTGAGTTATAATTGTTTGGATCGCCATTTAGCCAAACATGGTGATAAAACGGCGATTATATTTGAAGGTGAACAAGGCGATACGAAAACCATTCGTTACAAAGAACTTTATCAAGATGTTTGCCAATTTGCTAATGCCTTAAAAAATCAAGGGATTACCAAAGGTGATCGAGTCGTTATTTATATGCCAATGATTCCTGAAGCAGTCGTGGCAATGCAAGCCTGTGCGAGAATTGGTGCGATTCATTCGGTAGTTTTTGGGGGGTTTTCTGCTGAATCGCTACGAGACAGAATTGAAGATGCACAAGCAAAAATGGTGATTACGGCCGATGGTGGACATCGTGGTGGCAAAATTGTGCCATTAAAACAAGCCGCCGATCAAGCCTTAGCCAAAGGTTGCCCGAGTATTGAGCATATGATTGTTTATCAACGTGCGAATAATGAGGTTACGATGCAAGCAGAACGAGACATTTGGTGGCATGATGCCATCAAAGATATGCCAAATGAATGCGAACCTGTTTGGGTGGACAGTGAACACCCATTATTTTTATTATATACCTCAGGTTCGACAGGCAAACCGAAAGGCATTCAACATTCTAGTGGCGGTTATTTATTATGTACAATGACCACCATGCAATGGGTATTTGATATTCAAGCAGACGATGTATTTTGGTGTACGGCTGACGTTGGTTGGATTACGGGTCATAGTTATGTCAGTTATGGCCCTTTAGCCACCGCCAGCACTATGGTGATTTATGAAGGTGTCCCAACCGTACCCGATGGGGGACGTTTTTGGAAAATGTGTCAACAACATCAAGTGACGATTTTTTATACCGCACCCACGGCTATTCGGGCATTAATGAAACTTGGCGATGACATACCACAACGCTATGACTTATCTAAATTACGTCTATTAGGGACAGTAGGTGAACCCATTAATCCGGAAGCATGGATTTGGTATCATAGTATTATCGGTCAAGAGCGTTGTCCGATTGTGGACACTTGGTGGCAAACCGAAACAGGGGCGCATATGATTGCCCCAATTCCAGGCGCGGTTGCAACCAAACCTGGGTCTTGCACTCGTCCTTTACCCGGAATTGCCGCAGAAATTATTGATCAAGAAGGTAATATTATTACCACTCCGAATCAAGGGGGACGTTTAGTCATTACCAAACCTTGGCCTTCCATGTTGCGTACAATTTGGGGAGATGATCAACGGTATCAAACTACCTATTGGGAACTGGACAAACATAATTATTATATTGCAGGGGATAGTGCCAGAAAAGATGAAGATGCTTATATCTGGATTATGGGACGAATTGATGATGTATTAAATGTTTCAGGTCATCGTTTAGGCACGATGGAAATAGAATCCGCCCTAGTCGCACACCCGAAAGTTGCCGAAGCAGCGGTGGTTGGCTATCCCCATGACATTAAAGGTGAAGCAATTTTTGCTTATGTCGTATTACGTGGCGAACGCCCGCCTCAAGGTACGGATGAAAATCTCACCATTGAGCTTAGAAAATGGGTCGCCCAAGAAATTGGTCCCATTGCCAAACCTGATGAAATTCGTTATTCTGACAATTTACCGAAAACTCGTTCAGGTAAAATTATGCGTCGTTTATTACGCACCATTGCCAAAGGCGAAGCAATCACACAAGATACTTCAACGTTAGAAAATGAACAAATTTTATTGCAATTACAAGGTAAAGCTTAATTGATGGTTAATATCCGCATTCCCACGCAGGATAAACAGCGTAGGAATATGTTTTTACTAATAGAATTTTTCACGTTTATCGTCATTGTTAGCGGACTTAATGGTTGTGCTTGGCTACCCTCATGGCTTCATACTGATGAAGACAATACGATGACGACACCGACTTACTGTTTAAACCAAGACATTCCAGCATTAAATATGGTAGAAACTCGCTGTGAATTCGCACAATGTCAACAGTATTTTGATCAAGGCGCTGACTATTATTTTCAACGTCCCTCCACCGCATTAGATACCACTCAATTTCAACAAGCCATTCGTTATTTTGAATTAGCGGCCCGATGTAAACATTGCCAATATCAAGACAAAAGCCTATTTAGTTTAGCCAATAGCTTATTTTATCGTCAAGATTTTGTGGGGGCATTACAAAGCTATCGTTTGTTAGCCGAAAGATTTCCCCATAGCAATTTCGCCCCTTATGCCATTCAAGAAGCCCAATTACTTTCCATTTGTTTTTGTGATCCGAAAATGAATAGTTATCGCCAAGCCGAATTATTTGCTCGCCAAGAACAATATAGTTCCGCTAGGGATTATTATTTGCAAGTGTTGCAATCGGATTGTGTGGCATTGCGTAATATTGCAGCACAACGATTAGCAGAATTGCCTAAGATTCCTTAATCCCATAAAACCTAATCAAATCCTGCCCCTTCTACAAATACTAATAAGCGTTTGTCTGGTGCCAGTTTCATTAAGCAATGTTGTAAGGTTTGTGCATTTTTTTGCTGTAACCTAGGCAAACCCCAAGACCCTAAAATCACAGCCCCCAGATTAGCAAAAACGATTAAACGGGTTAAACTCTCAAGATGATTGTCATGACGAAACTGTAAGGCATTGGTAATATTTCAGCGCATCCAAACTTCACTTAATTTAATGAAACTATTCTGCCAACCAATCCGCTACATCAATTAATGCCCTAATTGCCGCTTGTTTTGCCTCACCAATGCCACCTGCCCCACAAGTATTGGCTTCAAAACAAAGTGCATCAAATAAATGATCGGCTTTGGTTAATAAGCGTAATTGCCCTCTTAAACCGCAACTAAAGTCTATACTATATTCATCCTCCGCAGGGCTAATATTGTTTAACGCAAACCCATTGCCCCCATAACGTTGACAAAGTTTCATCGACAAACCCGCCGGCACTATGGCATCTTGCAAACCATGCACCACAAACAATTTGGGTGAGGTATAAGCATTGACTTCGGCTAATAAGTTTTGTTGTTTTAATTCTTGGGGTGGATCGGCTAAGTCTAGTAATTGACAACCTAAGGCTTGATCTTGCTCTAAACATTCAAAAATTCTAGTGGTCGCCGCTTGATGTAACGTCGCATGTTTAGAAATCGTTGCCTCACCTGTCCCCCAAAAAATACCTTCAATATCAATGGCATGAGAACGAAAGCTGGCATCAATCGTTTCTTTGACTTTCTCGCTTGCATACAATGGAACATCTAAACCAGAATGGTAATAATCGCCATTGTCATCGACCATTTCCATGACATAATCATAAAAATCAACGGGCGGATAAAACAATGCCACTTTCTCCACCCATTGCGTTGAATGAAAGTTTGGATCAGAGCCATAGCCTCCTTTGAAACTTAACCAAGCGGCCAAATGCCCCCCCGAAGATTGCCCTAATATATTAATTTTACTGCCTAATTTCGCCCCTAATGCAGGGCCATATTTTACAATAAATTGTAAAGCATCTTCACCATCTTCTAACACATCTTGCAAACTGGCATTATTACACTCAACATTACCACTAATGGTACTGGTTAAGCGATGAAACATCACAAACACAATCATACCACGTTCGGTAAAATGCGACACTTCGGTTTCCATCATTTGATAATCGATCTCACGCCCACGATAAACGCCCCCATGAATCATTAATAAAGGTTTTAAATCTTTGCCTGCTAAATCTTTTTTAAAGACTCGCATTTCTAATTGGCATAAACCATTACCTCTATCAACTTCGACTGCTTTGTATTCCAATTTTTTCATAAACGGCACATGATTTTTGCCAATTTTAGCAATATTAAATTGTAAAGTAGAACCATAATTAATCGTCCATTTTTGCGAACGAATTTGAGGCAATGTATCATTGACTTGGTTTCTATCTGCCTCCCATGAGGCAGCATTGCCTGTTTTTCTAACATAATCAGCCGTCGTTGCCCCAGCCCAATCATCACAGAAATCTAATTGATATTGCATGGGTTTAAAAGCAACTTGTTTGCGACACTGATCGTCCGTATAAAAGCGTTTTACGGTAGAATCGGCATATTTACCATCCGCTTGAACACAAAAATTTAAACGATTGCGAAAATATAAATTATCTCCTTGAGGCATATACCAACGAGCAATTTTTCCGCCTAAATAACTGCAAATCATTAATTCTTGTTTGTCAACAAAACTTAACTCTGCAATAGCAACCTTAATGATATTGCTCATGGCAAACAGACTCAGTATTAGGTAATAAAATGCTTTGCTCATATGACACCTCAAATGTGAATAATTATTAAATAATAGATTAGTATATTATTATTTTAATTGATTTTGCGATACCTTTCGTCAGGAAAAACCGTTTTTCTATCAAAAAACAACAAAAATCAAGCATATTGATAGCCAACACCATGCACCGTCCGAATAATACTTGGCTGCTTTGGATCAATTTCAATCCGTTTACGCAACTTAGAAATATGTTGGTCTAAAGTGCGACTATTAGGCAAATAATCATGTCCCTGAGGTTGATAAAGTTTTTGCGATTGACCTGATATTAATACAGCTTGACTTAAACTCACCTTCATTTGAATTTGACTTGCATATGTCATATTCCATGCTAGGATCAAAAACATAATAATAATTTTTTGTATCATCTCACATCTCTTTTTCATATAATTTATTAAAGAATACAAATATCTTACTCGATATAATTTTGAAATAAAGTGAGATAGATGTAAATAATTGTAAAAATTTGTAAAAACTCACGAAAATCAATAATAGTGCTTGAAGGAAACGTTATGCCAAAAATATTAATTGTTGATGATTCAGAGCAAGATCGTCTGCAACTGATGCACATGTTAGAAAAAGAAGGCTTTACCACCATTGAAGCAGAAAGTGGTGAAGAAGGGGTTGAATTAGCAGCCAAAGAAAAACCCAAATTAATTCTAATGGATGTGGTCATGCCAGGAATGAATGGTTTTAGGGCAGTAAGAGCCATTAAAAAGCAAGAGGCACTGACACATATTCCCGTTATTATGGTCACAACGAAAGGTCAAGATACGGATAGAATCTGGGCAATGCGTCAGGGTGCTCAAGCCTTTTTAACTAAGCCAATTAACAAAAAAGAATTATTGGGCAAAATCCACGAATTTTTACGGGTTTGATTTTATAGTTATAAGGATAAGGGCAGAAATGATACGCTGCCCTATCACTTTTTAATCACCGTCAAATGTGTCTCTAAGCGAACAATGGGCTGTTTTAAACGATATTGATAAACCACCATATATTCAAGAACACTTTTTACATAACGTCTGGTTTCCGTAAATGGAATAATTTCTATCCAAATATCGGCGGGCATTGCTTTGTCAGGCAACCATTGTTTCACCCGATAAGCTCCAGCATTGTACGATGCCGTTGCTAAGGCTTTATGCTTAAATGTTTTTAATACTTGCTGTAAGTAGGCCGTGCCTAAACGAATATTGGTTTTAGCCGTCAACAAATCTTGCTTATGCCAACGAATCTTAGCTTTTTTTGCCATGGCTTTCGCCGTTGCAGGCATTAACTGCATTAATCCCATTGCCCCAACCGATGAACGAGCATCTTCTACAAAGGCACTTTCTTTTCTTAAAATGGCAAACGCCCATGCCGAATCAATCTTGTATTTTTTGGCATAGCTCTGAATTTCTTGCTGAAATTTTGTCGGAAATCTTGTTTCCAAATCATCCCAATAACCCGCTTTACCCAAAGTAATAATGGCCCTATCATACCACTGATGATCATAGGCAATTTTAGCCGCAGGTAATAATTGTCCTGCATCCATTGTTTTAATCGCATGATACCATTCGGAACGCGCCTCGGCATTACGCTGTAAATAATAAAATTCTATGGCACGTTGTAAACCTGGATTTCCTTCCATTGCTTGCACATCTTGATTAGAAATCGGCATCGGTCGGTGTATAATTTGATAATCTACGCCTAATTTATCGGCGGCTAGAAACCCATAAAAACTGCGTTCTAAGGATAAACCTGCATAGAGTTTTTTGGCCTGTGATGTTTGCCCTAATTGTTCTAAACTTCTTGCTCGCCAATATCGCCATACCTCTTTCATTTTTTGGGCTTTAGGCAATTTATCTAACCAATATAACACTTGCTTCCAATCTTGTTGTTCCAAATATAAACGAATACGCCATGCTCTTAAATAATCATCTTCCGCCCATTTTGGCAATTTGGAAAGGGTTTTTATTGCTAAGTCTTTGTCTTTAAAAATAAGTTTTTTGGCAATGGCTTGCTCTGCTTGAATTTTTTGTTGTTGATTAAAACCATATCGGTTTTGAATGTTATGCCAAGTTTTTTGGGCTTTTGCCACATCTTTTCTTGCCCAACGAATAATCCCATCTAATAAAATATGCTCACGCACAGGATGCGCTTGTTTAAAACGTCTTGCTTGTGCGGTTAATTGGGGTTTTTTATGCACTTGATACCAAAGGTCCACCCATTTTTGCTCATCTTTTGCTAAAAACTTTTTTAAGTATCGGGCTAATTGGGTTTCGGATTCCCCCATAGCTAATCTCACCCGTTGCCAAACCAAAGGTGATTTTAAATGCCCTTCTTTTATCCATAAGGCAAACACTGAATCACAGGCTTTCGGTTGAGACTCACCGACCAACCAAACCCATGAGACTTGTTTCATTGCTTGGGCTTTACGTCCTGTTTTGATCAAGGCTTGCAGATAATAACATTGTTTTTCGGCCTCTTTAGAAGGTAAATAGACTCGAATATATTCTTTCCATTGTTGTTTTTTCGCTAATCTTACTAACCATTTCTCTCTTAATTTTTCAGCAACAGGGGAACCTTTGTAGGTTTGTAAAAATTTTCTGACTTTGGTTTTAGAGACTTTATCTAAATTTTTTCTTATATCCCAATATTCTAAATAAGGATATAAGGGATAGTCTTGTAAACTTTGTTTTAATTTTTTAAATAATTGGCGATTACCTTGCCGTAGTTTTTCTTCAACTTTTTTAAATGCTTGACGTTGTTTCTCTCGCTTTACCGTTGTGATAGATGCTTGCTCAGCAACACTAATATTCGCATGACCGATAACAAATAATAAAACCATAATCAAAGTAAATTTGATAATGATAGTTGATAGAATGTTGCAATTTAAAGTTGCTACGCTAAGTAACCCTCGCATAATGCTTCCTGTAATAATGCTTGTTGTTTGTCAATTAATACCTGCAATGCTTTGGTTTTCAGTCTAATAATTGGCTTACCATCCGTACGACTACGACCAACAATTCGTTTTTCAAAACAAGGATATACCGATAATTCAATTGGAAATTGATGCCATAAGTAAATATATAAGGAATATAAATAATCCTGCATGTTTAAGGCACATTAAGGTGCGAGTTTGAAAATTGTTTTACTATAATGCCCCAAAAATTATGATTCAACACGTAATGTTTGCTAAAATTATTATTTACTAGCAAATGTATCAATGCACAACTCTTTCAATCTGTTAGAACAACGTCTTGCAAAACAAGCACTGCGAACATAAGCATCCATATCATCACTGGAAAACTGATGCGGTGATTGAAGCAAAGCGTTTAATACGGATACGGTTAATTGTTTCTCTTTCATAGTCAGTTTGGCTGTCATAGGACATAATAACTGAAAACACTTATCAATTCTTTGGCTAATCTTTTGCTTTTGTTGTTCTAAAAGATATTTTTGGTAGTGTTGTTGTTGTTGTTGTTGATATTGTTTCACGGCCAGAGGCTGATATTTTAAGTATAAAAATTCCATGGATATTTGTGAAAATGAAATTAAAAAATTAGCTTTTAAATCAATTAATACCTCGATAAAATCTTCTGTGACTAACGACATAAAATCATCAGAACAGTGATATACGGATTGTGCATAATAAAGCACATCATTAGGGGCAATCACTTTCTCTGAGGCAATGTCTTGTATCATTTGAAATAATAGTGCAAAATATTTTTCTTCTACCCGTTGATCTAATTCATCCTCATAAGTTTCTGCTTGTAAGCCATAGCTTCCAATATAAGTCGGTACGACAACGCCTGTATATTCCTGTAAAAAATCATCGACCACTTGATAATCAGCCAGCTGATAAGGTAAATGAGAGGCAATGACCCGATCTGAAATATCATTAAAGTGTTCTATTACTTCACGGTAATAACGTTGCTGATAACAAAATGCCCCAATTAACCAAGTGCCAATTTGTGTCAACAACACGGCCCTATACTGCAAAAGTTGTTGTTTAAATTGGTTTTCGCACCAACGTTTAATCGATTGATCACAAATAGGTACATCATCATTTCGCTTAAGCAACATCGACATCACCGCAAACATTCTTCTATAAGTCTTTTTTACAGTGTAGCAGATTTTAAGCATGGGCAATTAAAATAATGTGCTTTAGTCAAGCAACTTGATGTCTAACTGTGTTGCCATTTCGGTTTCAGTCATCGATTGAATCACTAATGTTTGATTTTTTTCAAAAGAATGGTCAAATAACCAAGCGACTAATGGATTGATTAACTGGCTATCTAGCATATTGCGAATGCCACGCCCACCAAAACTTAAATGGGGTTTCGCCAAACTGAGTAGTTTCTGTTTAACTTGTCCGTCCATCACTAATTTAAGTTGGTATTGATCCCATAAATTGCGTTGTAATTGTCTCAGTAATAAGTCAATAATCGCTTGATCAACAGGAGGACGAATAAAATCAAATACCACAAAATTATCACCAAATCGGTTTAAAATTTCAGGACGACCTAACACCGAATAAAAATGATCTCGAATGGCTTGTAAAATATTTTGTTGTAACTGAGGATAAGCCATTTCAGGACTGACTAAACTTTGACGTTGACCAAACTCATCCACAGCAACCGTACCTAAATTGCTAGTGAAAATCAAAATTGACTCTGAAAAATAAACGGTTTCGCCTTTCCCATCGGTTAAACGCCCATCGTCTAAAATTTGCAAAAATTTATCAAAAATACTGGGGTCTGCTTTTTCAATTTCATCAAATAATAATACGGAAAATGGATTTTCTTTTAAAGCATTCGTTAATTGTCCCCCTTCATCATACCCTAAATAACCAGGTGGTGCCCCTAAAAGACGTTGATCGGCATTTTGACTGGCATATTCACTCATATCAAAGCGAATTAAACGATCTTCTTGACCAAATAATAAACTGGCTAAGGCTTTTGCCATTTCAGTTTTTCCCACCCCCGTCGGCCCTGCAAAAAATAACACCCCTTTTGGACGCTGACTTTTGCCTCGACTTGCTTCCAAACCAATTTTAGCTCGTTTAATAATATCTAAAACCCGATTAATGGCAAGCACTTGACCTTTAATCCGTTGTTCAATAAAACCTTGAGCTTGTTTCAGTCGATTGACATCAATTTTATCCCAAGCACTTTCGGTAATACCATATTTAAACCGATCACATAACATTTGTAATTTATCCACAGGAATTTGTTCTCGCCGAGACAAACCAACTAAACTCATCATTTCGTGATAGCTTAAACCTTCTGTTAATACCGAAAATAAACTGGCTTGCTCTTGATTCACTTCAAAGGCCTTTGGTGATACCCCATAAAAACTACGGAAATTGCTGATAAAAAATCGTTTTCTATCTTGTTGATGGGGTTTTTCTAAATAAATTGAACGAGTTCTAGGATTATTTAAATATAAAAATGGGGGCAAATCATTTAATTTATCACACAAAAAAATTAAACTATTGCTCCAACGCTGATTTTCTTGAATCACCTCCTTAGCGACTAAAGATAGTTTTAATAATCGAGTGAAAATTGAACGCTCTTGCGTGGTTAAATGATCAGGGGCATCAAGTAAACGTGAGGCCCAAGGGAATACAAAACAACAGGCGATTTGGCGATTGCTTAACATGACTTCTATGCCTTGCAGTACCGCCTCTAAATTAGCGAAACCTTGCCCAGATTTAGCTTTTGAACGTTGCCATGCACTCCCTTGTTTTTCTTTGTTTAGAAAGTCCGTATAGTGTTTTTCCATTGCTTCTGAGGCAAAAACTAAACCATCTAAGGGATCAAAGACACCAACAATATCATAGTTTAAATCCATTAAAAACCGCTGAAAAAACCCCACTAAATCACTTTCCGTCCAACGAATGTCACCCGGCTTGACTTCCACAGGATAGGAAACTAAATCCAAAATATTACCATAAACAAATAACAAACTTTTGATATGAATAAAACGTTCGACTTCTCGTATCCAACGTGGTGTTTCTGGCTGAAGCACAATCATAAAGTCTTACCTTTTTTTGCTCGCTGACGTTGAGCTTGCCATTGTTCTCGTTCCTGATCTTGTTGTTGTTGTGCTAAAATTTCGTCCACCGTTTCCACGACAACCGTAGTAATCGCATCCGCGGGAACGTCTCGTTCAAACTGAATCTGATATTGAAAACCGTCTTTTAACAAATTTTGCAATAAAATTCGCATATCTTGACACCATTTCGCCTCATTTTCCCGAAAATAGGCTTCATCTTGCTCAGTAAGTTCAGGTTTATCCGCACGGGTCGGATGGGCTAAACGTAATGCTAATTTTAGATCGGATTGAATTAACACCTCTAATGCTTCCCCATTTGGCAAAGTAAATAAGGTATAATTAGCAGGTTTTGACGGGGATGAGGGTGCTGGGGACTGAGAGAAATAGCCAAGTTGTTGTAAATGATATTCTAAACGTTGTTGCAAATGTTGATGTGTGGCTTGATTTGCCAGTTGATTATCAATTTCAGTTTTAATTTCTGTCATGCGTCGCTGAATAAAATCCAAATCTGCGACTGAAATGCTTTGTTGTTGCAGAAAATTTAACAATCGTTGTTTTAACATGACTAATTCATGATGATTCATTAACTGTTCGTAAGTCAACATATCTTGTAATAATCGCTCAACTTGGACTAAGCGTTTTTGTTGTTGCTCCAGTTGTGTTTGTTGTTCCTGACAATACGCATGTAAACTTTGTTGCACAGTCGTAATGGATAACGGCACAGCATCATTTGAAATGTTTTGCTGGTATTGCAATGACTGTAGTAGTTGGGCTTGTTGTTTGATTAAATCAACAAAGACAGGATAAGACGCCAATACCGTCTCAGGTAATTGTTGTAGTGCTTGTAAACTTTGTTCTAGCTCAATTAATTGTGGCGCCGCACCCGTATCTAAAGATGACTTAGGCGCTTGTAATTCCGTGCGAAGGAGTTGCTGTTCTAACATAGCCACTTGTTGTTGTGCTTGATACTGTTGTTGTTGTTGTTGCTGCTGCTCAACTTGATAGTGTTGCCATGACGCTAATTCCGCTTGTTGCTGTCTTGCTTTCTCTAAAGCCCGTTGTTGTTTTTCTTCCATTAAAGCCTGAACCGCAATCGAAGCCGTTCCAACCACCACAACGCCCAACATCATCACGCCTAAATTTGGTAAAAATGGGACTAAAATCACTTCCCCACTCATCGTTCATCCTCAAAATGTCATTAAGATTGGATGAGCTTTTGCGTTAATTTCGCAAACTCATTTTGTAGTTCATAATTTTCAAAGGTACGCAATACGGGTAATTTAGGTTCGACTAAGGTACCACATAATTGTGGGGCAAAACGCATCATGCCGAGTAATTCACCACAAATTTGTACGGTAGCGTAGGTATTATTCGCTGTTTGCAAATCTAATTCTAATTTATCTCGCACTTTAATCACATCGTTACGTTGCATGACCAAATAATTGTAGTACGCTTTCGCTGCTTGCATGGTGAGTTTTTGAGCTCGCATATTAGCGGATAAAACCTCTCGATTGTCTTTCGTGCGTTTAATGGCTCTCGTTTGTTCTAATAATTGCTCCGCTCTTTGCATTAAATTCTGAATTTTAGGGAAATAAGTTTGATCAATTTCGGCAATGACTTGATTATATAAACTATTCAATACTCGTAACAATACGGTGTACATCCCATAATATTTACGCGCAATTTCAATTTCTTCCCCACTTTCATTGGTTAAATTTTCTAATTTTTCCGTTAAAATTTTGACATTATGAAAGGCAATATTAATTTTAATCACATCATCACCGACAATAATGGATAATAAAAAATCCAATTGCTCTTGATCTAAGGTCAAACCAATACCCGATAATTCTTTACTATACTGCTGTTTTAACCATTCGATTTCTTTTTGCTGTTGACTAATTTTATGTTGAATTTCTTCAATTTTTTTCACATAGTCTTCAGGTTTCGCCGCAGTAACCTTTTTTTTCTGTAAGGTTTCAATATCATTTTTATCTTGTTGGATTTGCTGTTGTAACTTTAAAATCCGTTGCCGAAACCCTTGAGTATGTGAAATGGCTAAAATATCAACCGTTTCATCTAATAAACTATCAATCGCCTGTTGATTAGATTTCTTATCTCTTGACAACCAAGCACTATCAGGCAAATCTTGATGTTGATCATGCAAACGTAAGGCTGATTCCAATTTAGGCGTAATGTGTTCCCACAGTTGTACAAAGGCTTCTTCCGCATTTTTTGCAAGAATCCCATTACTAATAGCTAACTTTTTTTTTGGCTTTTTTTTCACTGGATTGCGATAACTTAAACATAAATTGGACAAATTAAACGGAATGGGATAAGCATCCATTCAACACTCTCCTTTGGCGATACACTGTTTATTATAACAGCAAATCACTTGGGTTCAACTCATTCCACTAACCATAATTTATAAACGAAATCTGAATTGTCACCCTCAGCAGTTATTGCTTGTGAAGGCGGTTCTAATTCAACCTCAACACCATAAGATTGTAGTATTGAAACCAAATCGGCAGCGAATGCCAGCCCTTGTTGGCTTAATATCTGCAAGGTATTGCTTTTTCGAGTATGTGCTTGAACTTCAACTGACTTAACGATAATCTGATGTTGTTTTAACTTATCGGCAAGTTGGTCAGCAAAGACCCGCTGCTTGACATTCGAAATATAAATCACTAAAGCTAAAGATTGTTGAACTAGTGTTGGTAACACGGAGGTTTTAAAAATTGGCTTAACCGTTTCAACGGTTGCTTGAGTTTCTGGGGTTGGTTTTGTGGCAAATAAGGCAAATTTGTAAAACTGTTGATATTCTTGTTGTTTATGTTGCAATAAACGCTGTTTTTCTTCCGCAGTACCATAATCTAAAATCCAACGTTCTATGGCAATTTTATCTTGTTGCATTAAATAAGCCTTAGAAAACAAATAAAATATCACTAACAAGCCCAAATGAAATATAATTTTTGTTAATACTTCTAAAATCGACCAAATATCCCTTTCTCGTTTCCACATGGGTCATTGATTCCTATGACGTAAAGCCGTCAATATTCCATTGCAACGGCTGAATTAGAATGAAGGTTTCAATTAAAATAAAGACGAATACTTGCCAATACACGGCAGCATCCATAATCCTCATGGTAGTTTTAGAACAGTGATGATTCGTCGCTAATCGCCAATGATGATCAATAAAATAAACCGAAATGGCTAATGCAATAATAGAGCAAGCAATAAATACCACAAAATAATGCACAGATTGTGCAATTTTACCTAATAAAATCCATTGAATATTAAACAATGATGTCCAAGCAATCAAGATACCAATGCTTAACATTAATACCGTATGAGTGCCTCCTTTTTTCGCTAATTCCGCAATCGCCCAACCCGCACTATCGGCTAGTAATGACTGCAATAGCAATAATAACATGACTTGAAAGGGTAAAAACTGGGGTTTAAATAAGGGTATCATCACCTCAAAAGTCTGCCAATCCCATTGTGCCACAGCAAAACTAATATTACTAGACGCAACAAAGCCTGCAACTAACAAAAAACTACACTCAGAACGACTCATCATATTACCTTGCTACAATAATTCTTCAATTTTAGTTAATAATTCACTACTACGACTGGTTTTTTGTATACAAGCGGCCGCACCTGCTTCCATGCCACGTTTCGTAAATTCTTTAGACTCATCCCCAGAATACAAAATCACCGGAACGTGTTTTAAATTTGGCATTTGTTTAATGAGGCTACAGACTTCATAACCATCTTTTTCTGGCATCATGACATCTAAAACAATTAAATCTGGCTGTTTTTCTTCCGCTAAACGCAAGGCTTCAGAGCCATCTGCCGCCGTAATCGTTTCATGCCCTGCCGCATTGATTTTTTTTGCAAATAACTTGCGTAAAGCACGATGATCATCGGCAATTAAGACTAATTTACCATCGGTTTTAGGATGTTCAAGCGTTTTTTCCCGAGAAAGTAATATAACGGTATCATTCACATGCAAAGGAAAGCTCGCATCAGGTAAGGTTTCAGTCGTGCCATCATCACGCTGCACCTCCGCCACAGCCAGTGCTGACGTATGTTTCATCACATCCGCAACCGTTCTAAGCGTTTTATCTTTTGGTAAGCAAAACAATTGTAACGATAAACCTTTGACACTACTTAACGCCCCTGAGAACTGAAAATCGGGATTTTCCAAACTATTTTGGCAGATTAAATTCGCAATTTGTTCCCCCCCTAACTGCAAAGGCGACACCACAATATCCGCACCTGCACGCAAAATCTTATCCTCAGCACCACTGGCTTCCCCCCGAGAAATAATAAAAATTCTAGGATTGAGTTCCCTTGCTGATAAGGCAATAAATAAATTATTGGCATCCGAAAAACCAATCACACAAACCACGCCTAAAGCTCGTTCAATGCCTGCTTCTAATAGTACCGCATCTAAAGTCGCATCGCCACGCACCACATAATATCCTTGTTCCTCCGCAAGACTCACTTCACGATCTTTATTTTCAACCACCACAAAAGGAATTTGGCGTTGAGCCAAGCTGGCACAAACTGTTTGTCCAATCCGACCATAGCCACAAATAATATAATGCTTAGTCAAATCCGCTATTTTCCGTTTCATTGAGTGCTTTCCTAACAAACTTTGGATTTCAAATTCAATGACAAAACGAGCAAACTGTGCCCCCATAAATGCCACCGAACCAAACCCCAACAAAATAATAAATACCGTAAAATATCGACCTGGGGTTGATAAAGGTTGAATTTCTCCAAAACCAACCGTAGTAACCGTAATCGCTGTCATATAAAATGCTTCTTCAAGTGTCCAACCTTCTTCGATAAAATAATAACCACTAGTACCTATCGTAAAAATAAAGACTAGCAATAATAAAAACTGAACAATATAACGACTACTATCACCGACTTTATTAGACATAAGCTAACGCCAATTCTTTTTATCCTCAGGCATATTCACATTTTTGGCTTGGGAAAAATTCGCACGTTCTACGACAACGACACCTAATTCCACCCCATCAAAATTGGCATTTGCCACATTAGCATTACGCAAATTCGCGCCACCCATTAGTGCATCAGTCAAATCTGCAAATTGCAAATTCACATTGCGTAAACATGCTTCTTGCAATACCACTTTTTGTAATTTTGCCCCCACCAAAATGGCATCTCTTAGATTCGCTTTTAACATCACAGCAGGCTCACAATTGGATTTGCTCTCACTGAATACCACATTACTTAAATTAGCCTCGACTAAATTCGCAAAATTTAAATGCGTACCACACAAGTTGGCATCACGCAAATCACTCCCTTTTAAATTGACTCGGCGTAATTTTGCGTTTTGTAAACAAGCGTTTTCCAAATTAACATCTTGCATATCGGCATCACATAAATCTGCTTGGCTTAAATCGGCATAAGTAAAATTTGCATGAGACATATCAACAAAACGCAAATCAGCCCCAATTAATGTTGCATCATGAAAGCGAGCTTCTACGGCAGTTGCCGCATTAATGGCATTTTCATCCCCAATTAAAGCATGAGATAAATCGGCATTGCCTAAACGAGTTTGATAAAGTTTTGCCCCTTGCAAATTCGCCCCTTGCAAATTCGCTTGTCTTAAATCGGCACGAGTCAAATTAGAAAAACTTAACTTCGCACGACTTAAGTCCATGCCAGACAAATTCGCCCCTTGCAAATTCATTTCCGATAAATCCGCCTCAACTAATGAATCCGCCTCAACGGTATATAAAAGTTCATTGGTTTCCCGACTATAGATTTCTATCACTTAGGCATCCCCCTTATAATGTCAACAAAATTGCTTAAATAATTTAGATTACTTATATTATAGAAAACAAATAAAAAACAAATTTGAAAAATTTGTATTATATTCATTCATAAAATATAAATCCTATTTAAGTTGATCTCAAGCAAACAATACCCAAGTCGTGGCAATATACTTCGCCCCTGTTTCCAATGTTACGCCACGATGTTCATGCGTCCAAAATGGTGGAAATAGCATTAATTTGCCTTGTTGGGGTTGGACTTTGATGTGTTGATATAAAAATTCGGTTTCCCCACCTGGCCCTGCCACATCATTTAAATACCAAATAGCGACTAACTGACGCTGACTAAAGGAATGACTGCCACCATCAATATGCCAATGATAAAACTCCCCTGGCAAGGTGCGTTGCAAATTATAGCCCGCATCTTTAAATTTGCCTTGGAAAAATGGATAAACTTTACGAAATTCTCGCAAGGCAAACCCCAAAGACCGAAACAAAATCCCATCGACATCTTGCCAATCTGCTTTACCACTGATCACTAAGTCCGTGGATTTTTTAATCTCGCCACCTGCTTGTTGTAACTGTCCAATCCGACCTAAATATTGTTGTGCTTGTTTCTGTTCAAAACGCTGGATCATTTCCTCACAAATCTGGCTGGGTAAGGCATGTTCAATTTCAAAAATAAAACTATTGGGTTTGAGTTCTTTGATGAGATAAGGGGCGACTTCTAAATTTGAGGGCATGAATAGATTATCCTTTACCTGAATGGCTTACTTTAGAACAAAGAAATCATTTCTTTGACTGGCGTAAGGCTTGCACTTCTTCGACTGACAACTGAGTCAACTCAGCAATTTTACCGTCCTCAGCAATCATTTCTAATAAAGCTTGGGCAATTTCTATAGAACGTTGTTTTACTTTTAGTTCACCCTTAGCCTCACCTCTCGCTTCACCTAACTCAATACCAAATTCCATACCTAATTGATAACTAGGTAGTTTTTCAACTGAAACTCTTAACATATTTTCCTCCTGTTTCACCACGGATTCTAATGCTCGATTCGTGGCTAAAATTTCCAACATTGCCACATAATTTCTAATAGGATTTGTTTGGAGATGATGTCTTGCTTACCCATAATAAATATTAACCATTCTTTGTTCCCATCGCTTCTACATGGAAATGCTTTAGCATATAGTACACTGACGGATAGATAAAAACAAAAAAATTTTATACCGACTTTAATAATTATGTTAGGTTTGTAACTCAAAGTATTGTTATAAATAATAGGCAGGTAGCGTTCCCACACAAGAGCGACGGGAACGAGAAAACAAACTCAATTCTGATGGCAAAAATCAATCGCCTTCAATATTTGCTGGTTCACATATCCCTCAATCAATCCAATTTTTTGCTCAAGCGTCTCCGCTTCCAATGCCAAAACATTCGTGGCCACTTGTTGCCAATGTTGCTGACCTTTCGTAATCGTTTGTTCTAATAAACAAATATCTTGGTTTTTTTGCCAATGCCAATAAGCCTCTAACAAATCAGGAAATAATACCTTACGCATCCCTGACCAATAGGCAAAATATAAATCCAAGCCTTGCCATTGTTGTTGTCGGATTAAATAAGGTAAGGTGCTTAAACAATCCGCCCAATTGTCTCGAATCGCCCTGACCATAAATGAAGCTTGGGAACGTGGTAGTTCGAATACTAAGGATTGCCAATCTTTGCCAATAACATGACCAACTTTAATTTCACCTTGTTCATGGGCTATCATAATTTGTATCATTTGTTGAGTTAAATCATCTAAAACTTGCTCAATATCGACGGTTTGATAGCCTGCCATAATGCTATCGACAATGGGATGACCTGAATGGAATTGCCATTCTTCTAAACGTTCCCAAACCGTACGCCGTACGGATTCAGTACGAATAAAAATGCTTTGATCTAAGCTCATCGCAGGTGGCGCGACTAATTCTCTGGCATATTCTTTACCTAAAAGATATAAAGTATAATCAGATTTTTGTTGGCATTCTAAGCAATCCGCTAAGACAAAATGTGGACTGGCATACGTCCCTAAACCCGCACTATAGACTAAATTATATTTGGCTAAGGCTTGGTTAATATTGGCAACATCCCAAGGATCAAACGGATTATTTTCAATCGTTAAATCAGATAAATCTTGGTCTTCTACCGATTCCCATAAGGTTTCACGCTCAATAATCCAATGATTCACCGCTTCTTTGTTTAATTTATCGGTGAGTGCCAAGCCTTGATCCCAACGGTAATATTCTTTCATTTTGAGTAAATAAACGCATAAAGTGTAGTGATCCGCTGCTTTGGCATCGACAATATGACAATTATTTTGAATGCGATTCATTAATGTTGTTTTAAACATGATGATTTTCAGGTTGTTATCGTAACATAAACTATTTATCATCTTGGTTTTACAACTTAATGGAACAATAGTCAAATCTTATGGCACTTAGAATTAAAAGCAAATGGCATAAAACCGAACGTAATGAACAACTGGAACGGACTTTGGCCGATCATGCCGGGGCATTTGCCTTTATTGCTTGGAAAATTGCCAAAGAACGCTCAAATAACCTTTGGGTAGAATATTTTACCTACGAAACCCATGCACAACGCTTTGTGGTCATTTGTGAATACCTTGCATTTATGGTGCAAATTGCGGATCGATTGCTTTATGGTGCGTTAAGTGATGAAGATAGAGCAATATTTATTAATGC
>JALWTS010000003.1 GCA_027077805.1 Gammaproteobacteria bacterium | reverse complement strand
ATATAAGTAATTGGGATGTGAGTAGTGTGGAATATATGAATGAAATGTTTTTTGGAGCTACTAGTTTTAATGGAGCCATCAGTAGTTGGGATGTGAGTGCTGTAACGGATATGAGTTCTATGTTCTCCGGCGCTACTAGCTTTGATCAGGATATAAGTAATTGGGATGTGAGTAGTGTGGAATATATGAATGAAATGTTTTTTGGAGCTACTAGTTTTAATGGAGCCATCAGTAGTTGGGATGTGAGTGCTGTAACGGATATGAGTTCTATGTTCTCTGGCGCTACTAGCTTTGATCAGGATATAAGTAATTGGGATGTGAGTAGTGTGGAATATATGAATGAAATGTTTTCTGGCGCTACTAGTTTTAATCAAAATATAAGTGATTGGGATGTGAGTAGCGTGGAATCTATGGATGAAATGTTTAAAGGCGTAAGCCTCTCAATCGCAAACTATGAGGCCCTTTTGGTGGGTTGGAATAATCAACTTCTACAGCCGAATGTGACTTTTGATGGGGGAAGTAGTTATTATTGTTCAGCTGCGGCAGAGTCAGCAAGAGCCAATATGATTGCGAGTGATAACTGGACTATTGCCGATAGCGGTAAATTTTGTAATGGAGCCCCCTTAACAGATCATTTTGTATTGAAGATACGGACAACGGCTGCAAATGAGAGTTTTACATTTTATACAAACGACACAAGGTACCATATAGATTGGGATAATAATGAAGTATTTGATGATATTGGGGTCTCCGGAAATCAGTCACATATTTTTCCCGTAGCAGGCGATCATATAATTCGATTTCAAAACTTGAATAATATATATATAAATTTTCAAACAGATCGACTTAAATATATTTCTATTGAGCAATGGGGTACTAGTGTTTGGGATTGGAATGCTGATATGAGTGGAGCTTTTGCTGGTGCTGCTAATTTAGTGGGAAATTATGTAGACACTCCTGACATGAGTCAGGTGATAAACATGAGTCATATGTTTGAGGGGGCGAGTAGTTTTAATCAGGATTTGCATAATTGGGATGTTAGTAATGTTAGATATATGAATGGTATGTTTAAGGGGGCGAGTAGTTTTGATCAGGATTTGAGTAACTGGGATGTTAGTAGTGTAACCGATATGCAGTATATGTTTGCTAATGCGAGTAATTTTAATAGTGACATAAGTGGCTGGAATGTTAGTAGTGTGACAAATATGGTTGGCATGTTTTTGGGAGGGAGTAATTTTGATCAGGATCTAAGTAATTGGTTGATTAGTGGTGTAACTAGTATGGATAATATGCTGGAGGGGGTTGTACTTTCAACCGCAAACTATGATGCTCTTTTGGTAGGTTGGAATAGTCAAGTGCTAAAGCCGAATGTGAGTTTTAACGGAGGAAGTAGTAAATATTGTTCAGTTGCGGCTGAGTCAGCACGAGCTCATATGATTAGTAGCAATAGCTGGTCTATTACCGATGGGGGTACAGATTGTATAAGAGCCCTTACGGATTTTGTAACCACTTGGAAAACCGATAATCCAGGCGCATCAAATAATACTTCTATCACTATTCCAACAAATGGGAGTGGGTATAATTATGATATAGACTGGGATAATGATGGAACTTTTGATGAGTTTGGTATTACGGGGGATATAACCCATGATTTTGGGACGGCTGGGACCTATACGATCCGAATACAGGGGAGTTTTCCTGAAATTTACTTTAATAATAGTGGTGATCGACAGAAACTTCTTTCGGTTGATCAGTGGGGGAGCCAAGTTTGGAGAGCTATGGAAAAGGCTTTCTATGGCGCAATAAATCTGAATATTACCGCTAGTGATGTACCAGATTTAACGGTTGCAACAAGTCTAGCTTCAACTTTCAGAGATATTCCTAGTTTTAATAGTGATATAATAAGTTGGAATGTGAGTAATGTGACGGATATGTCGGATATGTTCAAAAATGCATCAAGTTTTAATCGAAATCTGAGTAATTGGGATTTTACATCTGTTACCAATATGTCGGGAATGTTTAATGGGGCAACAAGTTTTAATCAGGATGTCGGTTTATGGGGTGTTGTGAATGTAACCGATATGACTGAAATGTTTAAAGGGATAACTCTTTCTCAAACAAACTATGAAGCTTTATTTGATGGGTGGCAGGCACAGAATGTACAGTCAAATGTAGTTTTTGATGGAGGTAATAGTAAATATTGTTCGGATTTAATCTCTCGTCAGGATCTTATTGATAATAAAGGCTGGATAATTACGGACGGTGGTGAAGTGGATTGTAATACTGGTGCTGGGGGGAATGGCGGCGGCGGTGTTGCCCCAGGAGCGGTAATCCCACAAGAACTACCTAACTCTGAATTTATTACTACCTGGAAAACCGATAATGCCGGAACTTCTAATGATACTTCTATTACAATACCAACCTTTGGGGCTGGTTATGATTATGAGGTTGATTGGGACAATGACGGTACCTTTGATGAAACAGGGATAACCGGGGATGTAACGCATGATTTTGGAACGGCCGGGACCTATACAATACAGATTAAAGGGGATTTCCCTCGTATCACCCTTGGGGCGGAAAATGGAGGTGATCGACTAAAACTTATAGAGATTAATCAGTGGGGAAGACAAAAGTGGAAAACCATGTATAAGGCTTTCGAAGGGGCTTCAAACCTAAAAATCACCGCCACTGATAAACCAGATCTCAGTGAGGTAACCAGCTTTTATCGAATATTTGCGAACGCTCGAAGTTTTAACAGTGACGTGAGTCGATGGAATACCAATAATGTGGCGGATATGAGTTATGCCTTTTATAATGCAAGGCAATTTGATCAACCGTTGAATCATTGGGATACCAAGAGCGTAACACGGATGACCGCTATGTTTAGCGGTGCCAGTAATTTCAACCAATCACTAACTCGTTGGAGTACGGAAAGTGTGGTTGATATGAGTTATATGTTCGCCAATGCGAGAAATTTCAATGAGGCTATTACTTCTTGGAACACGAGTCGTGTTGGGAATATGGACTCGATGTTTTATCTTGCGGCGTCTTTTAACCAAAATATTGACCGATGGAATGTTGGGTTAGTGACGAGTATGCGATCAATGTTTAACGAAGCAGTGAATTTTAATCAACCACTTGATCTTTGGAACACCGAAAATGTTACGAATTTAGAACAAATGTTTTCTGGAGCCGAAAGTTTCGATCAAGATCTCAGTAATTGGGAGGTTACACAGGTGGGGAGCATGTGGGGTATGTTTGCCGGGGTAAGGCTTTCCACCCCTAACTATGATGCGTTACTCAATAGTTGGGACGCACAACGGGTAAGAAATGGTATTAATCTTGATGGAGGTGATAGTCGATATTGTAAGGGAAAAGAAGCTCGAGAAAGCTTAAAAACTGAAAAAGACTGGGAGATTAGTGATGGCGGTTATAATTGTGGACCATCGCCAACAGATTTTGTAACCACTTGGAAAACAAATGCTTCTGGTACGACGAATCCTAAATCTATAAAAATAAAAGCCTCAAATGGGGATTTCCTCTATGATGTGGATTGGAATAATGATGGAGACTTTGATCAGCTAGGTATTCTGGGGGATGTAACCCATGTTTACAATAAGCCGGGGATCTATACGGTTCGAATTCGTGGTAAATTTCCTCGTATTAATTTTGCAAATACCCCGAAGATTCTATCAGTAGATCAGTGGGGTGCTCAAAAATGGACCACCATGCAAGAAGCTTTTATGAATGATAAAGATATTAAAATACTAGCCCTTGATACACCCGACTTATCAGAGGTGACCAGTATGTCTGCCATGTTTAAAGGCGCGACAAACTTCAATAATAATATTAACAACTGGGATGTTAGCCATGTCATGAATATGAGCCATTTATTTAACTGGGTAGAGGCTTTTAATCAACCACTGGATCTTTGGCACACCGAACAAGTAACCAATATGGAAGGCTTGTTTAAAGGTGCTAAGTCTTTTAATCAAACCCTTAAACATTGGGATACTTCCAAAGTAACCAATATGAAAGGAATGTTTGATGGAGCGACCAACTTTAATCGAAATATAGGCGACTGGAAGGTAATGAATGTAACCGATATGGCTCAAATGTTTCGAGGGGTTGTGAATTTTAATCAGAATATTAGCCGTTGGGAAGTGGGGAAGGTTACCCGTATGGAAGGAATGTTTAAAGGCGCTCAGAGTTTTAATCAAAACCTGAGTCATTGGGATATAACGAAGGTGCAAAATATGCAGGGAATGTTTGATGGGGTAACGTTGGCATTGGTTAATTATGACGCGCTCTTGAATAGCTGGGGCGAACAATCGGTTCAAAGTGATATTAATTTTTCTGGAGGTAATAGTAAATATTGTGAAGGTGAATCAGCTCATACAAATCTAGCAGAAGGTTACGGTTGGAATATTACTGATGGTGGTATGGATTGTACGAAACCAGAGCCTGTTTTGATTGAAGTGGGTGATGCCTCTTATGCTTGGTGGAGCTATCCTATTCCTTCATGGTATGTTAATCCTAGTGCGGATCCAGAGTCAGGATTTGTAAAAATGCGGATGAAGGCCAAGGTATTGAATGGGACAACGATTGATACAACGCCTTTGTTTGCCCCTGATAATAGACGACCAAGTATCGTCTTAGTCCACTTTATGAAAGATGATACTGAAAAAGAGGGATTCCTTTCTCAAGATCTATCAAGTCGATTTGATGAAGAAACAGGAGAAGGGTTTTCGATCAAGGATAATATTCAGTTTGAGTTTGAGGTGAATACGGCCAAAGATACCTTGACGGATGGTACGCCGCTTGAAAGTTTTTTATCTGATGGGAAATGGGCTTATGAAGTTTTACTCTGTATGGGAGGGGATAGTAATAATAGTTGCGATGGTGGTACTTGGTACAAAACATCGCCTCGAACTTTCAATATAGACCAAACAGAGCCTAAGTTGGGGATTACCTATAATGGACAAAAACGTCCGGATCTTCAAACAGAAGCTATTCAAAAGCTTGAATATGGGTTTGCTTGGAGAGATGGAGAGGTCGATCCAGCGCCACTAGGTGATTCATTAATCAGTAAATTGGATGAACGGGAAGTTGTTCGTCAGAATATTCGAAAAGTAGAAGAAAAAATTGAGGCTAAAGATTATGAAATAGCCCAACTAGAACAGAAAAAAGTTGAGCAGGTTTTCCGGGCAAATGAGTTAGTAGGAAATCTAAAGAAACTGAATTTCAGAATTAAACAGTTAGAAGACATTATTGCGAGTCCTACGGTTTCTTCCCGTGAAAAGGGAATAGCCAGAACGGAACTTCTTGGTGATGGTATTGAATCTGAAGGACTTACAGTAGAAGTCGAAAGGGTTGAGGAAGAGCTTTATGGAACCGAGGATACGGCGGGGATCAGTGCGGTTGTTGATGGCTACACACTACAGATTGATCAGCTTAAAGCAGAATTAGAGGCTCTGAAGGCTAGTCGTGCAGAACTGAGCGTTGATGACAATGTCGAACAAGTTATTCAGGAAAAAGAGGCGGCACTAGAAGCTATAAAGGCCGATGCGACAAATGATTTTATTAAGGTGGTTATTACCTGTGAAGATAAGGCGGCTGGATGTCTAAATGATACTTATGTGCTAAAGGTTAAGGGTAATTTTTGTGATAACCCAATAGTATGTGATACAACGGGAATCCGAAAGCTTAAGATTTGTGACAAGGTTGGGAATTGTATTGATCCAGAAACGAATCAAAATGAGATTGATTGGTATGATATTGTGCCACCTCGACCGAAACTTCAGCCGATTAAGGATGAGTTTAAGGCGGGGGATCCCTTGCTTTTCAATCTTACGGATGGTATATCAGCCGACAAACTAGACCTTCGTCGAGCCAATGATTCCATTCTAGATGACACCCTCGAAGCGGATTATAATACCCATGCTTGTGGTGTAAATGCCGACTCGCCATTGTTTAAAGGTGAAAAATATTGTGAAGAACGAGAACAAGCTTGTGCGGGAACCGCCGTTGACCGAGGAACACAAAAAAGTGGACCAGAGGGGAGTGATTTTTCCGCTTGTACGAGTGGATGTCCACCAGGATTCTTGGAAGAAAATGGTATTTGTGTCGTCGATTGTGGAAGACAAAACTTTAATCTCTGTCTCCCAGCCATTGTTGGACGAGGCGACTGTATTAGTGACCCTAGTAGTTGGTTACCAGAACGAACAGGGCCTGGTGATTTTGTACAAGTAGATAATTGTGGAAACCAAAGACAAGCACCTTAAAAAAATTTAGGCTTAAAATTTAAAAAAATAATTATATATCAAATGACTTTTTCATATTTAGAGAAGCAGGCGCTAATCAAAAAAATATTATCTTTATCTACTTTATTTTTAATACTTACCTCTTTGGTCGGGATTAGCTTCGTGCAGGCAGAAGAAATAACCGGGACAGGTATTGACTGGCAAGCCTCAACCATGAAGGTTAACTTTCGAAAAGAAGTTCCAGCAGTACCCGATTCAACTTGTTTTTCAACTTTTAATACCACGCCTTGTATCTCTTCTGAACTAGGATATAGCTGTATTATAGCGGACCTAAAAACCCTTGGTTATTCTGAAGCCAATACGGCTCCAATTATAAATGATTGTTATAAAGAAGCTGGTTTTTATAAAGTTCAGATTGATTTAACCGATTTTGCGGGGAATACAGCAAGTATGAATACACATTTTCGGGTAAAAGCTGCCAGTCCTGATAAAATTCAATCAGAGTTTAAACTAGGGGCCGGTTGTAGTGAAGCAGTGGCCAATGGATCTGATATTTGTAATGTTACCTTAGTCGTAAAGGATCGTTATAGAAACCCTGTTACACAATTAACGGGGAGCGATATTTCACTCTACTCACCGAATACGTTTCCACTTGATGCAAATATGGCGACAACCTTTCGAGAGGCGATCACCTTAAACGGGAATCCTTTGGGGACAGTAGATGATAAGAATAAGTTTACGCTTGTCTACGCGGAAAATGTAGGCGTTCTTAAGCGGCTTAAACTTAGTAGTATTGTTCCAACATTAGAATCCGTTGGGGCTTATTTGGCAAAAGTAGTACCGTTTCAAATTGACTTTAAGATGGAACTTCCACAAATCGGAGCGGATGGTAATATCGATACGACGCTTAACCCTATTGTATTTGAATATGGGGCATATTCCCCCAAGATACCGTTTAAACCAATGGTAAATAATAATATTTTGTTGCCAAATGGGCAGCGGCAATTTTTAGTAGGAGAAACGAAGCCAATAACGATAAAACGTGTTTTTACAAAAACAAGTGACGCTATAAGCCCTGTTTTTGAATCTATTTATCATTACGGACTTCCTGATGAGCTTGTTTTTACCAAAAGTTTCTTTGCCAATACGCAAGATGGGAAAGGGCCTATTTGGTTTTTGGAAAAGGCTAATCCAGGAGAAACCAATAGATCTTCAGCAGAAACAAGTCCTAAAAACACCATTGCTATGTTAGGGTTGAAAGAAGCTTCTTTTGATGATGGAGGAGATAAACTATCCTTTTACTCCGTTATTAAATATTTTTTAGAAGGGCGAGAAATTCGTTATCCAGGAGCGGCTATTGGAGCTGGTTTTGGAGCGGCTTGTACGCCTGAGGCCAATTGTGATTCAGAACCGCTAACCATTGAGATGATTGGTGCTTCTATTGAGGGATCAATTTTGGGGAAGGAAGCCAATCTGGTGTTTGTTGACCAGACATTAGATAGTTCGACACTCTTAGGAGAAAGTACTTTCAGGGATATACGGGCGAATCTATTTCAAAATGCCCATAGTATTATTCGAAGTCTTAAGGCACGACCAGCTGGCTTCCTAAAAAATACCTGGTTTAATAATCGGGATGTCGTTTTTGTCGAAGGCGATGTAACCATTGACAGTACTTTTACGGTGCCATCGGGTAAAAAAACACTCGTTATCAAGAATGGAAATCTTATTATTGATAGTGATATGTATTATCCTTCTGTTACGGACTCTTTGGGTGTGATTCTCATTAATGATAGCATTGCGCCGTTCCCAGAAAAAGGGAATCTCTTTATTCGTTCAAATGTAAAACATGTTGTTGGGGCCTTCTTTTTAGAAGGAGGTCTTATGACTAATGATGCCGCGGATCCAACAATTTACAATTACAGACAGCCAGAAACACTTCTGAATGAAGAGAAGTTTCAGCTCTTGCTAGAGGGAACACTGCTTTCACATAATACTTTGGGGGGAGGATATACCGCCTTCATAGGGAATGTGACTGATAATTATGTAACGCCTTGGGGACGTGTAAATGATTTAGTGGCTAAAGGGGATAAGGGGTATGAGGCCTGGAAAGTTAGAGGTTTTGATGATCTGAAAATTGCGAAGGCCTATGATCTTCATATGGTGCGTCGTTATATTCCAACCTATGATGAAAATGGTGTGCAGACTAATACAGACAAATGTGTCACTAAAAACGGGGTTTGTGATAGTAATCGGCGAGCCTTTGTCGTTCGATATGATGGACGTGTAAAACAGTTCTCACCACCTGGATTTGAAAGTCTTACCTCGATTATTCGTTAGTCTGTCTATTATGAAATTTATACTGAATACAAGCCTAGATCCGCATTTTTGTGCGTTATTGAATGAGGAAGACGGTATTATTGATCAGTTGATTTGGGATGATCGTCGAAAGACGGGAAAAATTGTTTGGGATTTTTTGGCAAAGCATCAGCCTACAGATTTATCTTTTATTGGAGGGATTACGGGGCCTGGTGGGTTTACTAATTTACGAGTATCGAGTAGTATTTTGAATGCCCTAGCCGAAAAATTTACCCAACAGGTTCACATGATTCGGGCTGATAAATTCATTCATCACTATCTTGAACAAAACGGCACTAAGATTGATATTGTAATTTTAAATTCTTTTTCTGATGGTGTGTTTTTTAGTCAAAACGGCTTTCTGAAACGACTAAAAGGAGCAGAGGCCGCTAGTCTATCGGTAGGGAAGTCTGTTTTTTTAGCGGGGGTTCCTGAGGACAAACAGGCATTTTTTACAGAAAGTAAGATTATAAAATTACCGACGACCAGTATTCAGCCACAAGATCTTTATACGGTTTTAAAATTACAAACACCCGTACCTCAATTTGTACCCGATTATGAATTTCCAGCCGTAGTGAACTAAGATTTGTAGCCAACTTGATCCGTTATAAATTTGATTTTCACCTTGGTAACTATTATTCTTCATTCAATGAAATTCCTCAAACATTACTTATTCAGTCGTACTTTTTTATATTTATTATTATTTATAATTTTTGATATTTTAGTTCTTTTTATAAGCTTTGCCTTTGAAGCTCCAGAGATTGGCATAATTTATAATTATAAGTATATATGGCTTTATCATTTAGTTGGTAGTATGGGATTTGATTTAACTGGTCATGGTGGGCTTATTCCAGAACCAAATATTCTAGGATGGATAGTACTATCCATAGGTTTCTTATCGGGGTTTTATATTAATTATTTGTAACTATTCAGCCATTCTGAAAAAACAGCTCTAAAATTATAGAAAAAGAGCCAAAAAAGCCCCAAAAAAGTTTGACAGGATTTTGAGACAAAAAAGCAGTAGTCATAATAAAACAT
>JALWTS010000002.1 GCA_027077805.1 Gammaproteobacteria bacterium | reverse complement strand
TGATTGACTGTCGGTTGCAAGCAACCTATCTCTCGAAGTGATAAATCACTCAGTTCTAGTCCACCCGATACACTACGGGCATCGGGAAAACGTTTGAAGAATCGTTTCATCAAAATCGTTTTCACTTTGCGGTAATGATTAATGGTTAACAGCTCAGTATCCCCAAAACGTTTAGGAAGTACCTTACTTGCGTTAACATCCGCTAGAAAACTGGGTTAATCATAAAAACTCATTCATAAAACTCAAACTTCACTGCCACTGAATCATCCCCTGTACCGCATAGGCCCAAAACAAAATTTGCATTGCCCATAACGCCATTGCTAATAAACTTATGGCAAGCACAACTAAACTAAAAAAACGCCATGCGGGTGGATGAATATAATCTAAAATCACATCACGACCCCCAATCCAAGCATGAAAAAATAGGCTTAAAAAAAATAAACCAATGGCAATGCGATTAATCGGTGACGCAACCCATGCCAACCATTGAGAAAATGATAATGGAAAATTAAAGAGAATATAAAATACTAAATAAAATATAAAAATGGCAAGATAAGTACCACTTAAACGTTGCCATAACCAAGCATTTAATCCTTGCATAAGCCACCTATCGTTATAGTAATGCCGTGCCTAAAAAAATCATACCTGCAATCAAAACAGCCGAAATGGATACTGTGATTGCCGTTTGTTTTGCCACTTTATGTTCAATGCCAATATCAATGTCTAATAATAAATATCGAATGCCTGCTAAAAAATGATGACTTAAACTCCAAGCAAATACCAAAGCAAAGCCTTTAAACCAAATACTATCACACCAATCTAATACTTGTTGGTAAGAATCTGGTCCTTGTAGTGATAAATGAAACCAATACAATAACCATGGTAAACTAAAAAACAACAAAACGCCACTCACTCTGTGAGCAATGGAAACAATCGCCATCATGGGCATATGTTGCAATAGATAAAACAAATTAAGGTATTTTGGACGCTTTTTAGGATACATTTTACTTTACTCACCTACGAGTATCTGGGTTACAGATAACAAATCCGGGGTTTTTAAACTAAGCTATTTATTTAAGAATTATAGAAGATTCAAACAAAATTTTTAGGAGAGATAATGAAAATCGCAATTATTAGTGGCAGTCACCGTGAAAATTCCCAAAGTTATAAAGTCAGCCAATATATTGATCGTTTATTGCAACAAAAAACAAACCCTATTGATACTTATGTATTTGACCTTGCCAATAACCCTTTAGCCTTATGGGATGAATCCGTTTGGAATAATGGCGACTATTGGCAACAACATTGGCAACCCATTGCAACGGAATTACAAAGTTGTGAGGGCCTTATTGTTGTCAGTCCAGAATGGAGTGGCATGGTGCCTGCTGGCTTGAAAAACTTTTTTTTATTAACTTCAAAACAAGAACTGGGACATAAACCTGGATTAATTGTCACGGTGAGTTCAGGTTATGGTGGCGCCTATCCTGTTAATGAATTAAGAACCAGTAGCTATAAGAATACTTACCTTTGTTATATTCCTGATCATGTGATTATTCGTTTTGTGGAAAAAATGTTAAACAATGATGCTCAAGCGGAATCTGAAGAGGATCAATATATCCGTCAGCGTTTAGCTTATGCCACAGATATGTTAATTGCCTATAGTAACGCCTTAACATCAGTTAGAGAGAGTGGCACAATTGATTTTAAAACCTATCCATTCGGGATGTAATTTGCAAAATAGGGGAAAAAAATGATTATATTGCGCCTATTTGCTCAGTTTATTTCACTAATTGCGCAACTAAATCCTCAATAATCGGATTCATTTTTTCCCCATATGCAAAGACTTTTTTCCGCACTTTGCCACTAGCGGTATCCACTAACGCCAAGGTCACTTTGACTGATTTATTGACATAACTCACGGAACCGACTAATACAACATCTGCCTGATATAAATCTGCTAAATCGTCTAACCAAGTTTGTTTTCCTGCGTCGGTTTCTGATTGATAAGGTTCAATTAAAATTGTACGCGCTAATTCAAATTTTTGGCTTTGAATTAATGGGTAAATTATTTCTTCAGCCAAATATTTCCCCAAATATGGCATATCCGATTTAGATGTCATTTTAAATTCCGACACTAATAGACGAGTCTTCTCATTAGCATCACTACTTCCAACCGCAACGAAACAACCGCTTAAAATCAATAATTTTAATAATATTTTCATATGACATTCCTTTTTAATTATCCGCACTTTCTTGTGGCTGTTCAATGGGTAAGCTAATGGTAAATCGAGTGCCTTTGCCAACCTCTGATTGACACTGAATATGACCACCATGATCTTCAATAATGGTATGGACAATGGATAAACCTAAGCCAGTCCCTTGACCAACTTTTTTGGTGGTAAAAAATGGATCAAAAATCTTGGGCACAATATCGTCTGGAATCCCATGCCCATTATCTTCTATCACCACGACAACATTATTACCCTCTTGACGAGTATTTAACCGAATCACCCCTTTTTCTTCAATGGCTTGTGCGGCATTGACGACTAAGTTTAAAAAGACTTGGTTAATTTGAGAAGGGGAACAAGTGATATCAGGAATATCCCCATATTCCTTAATCACTTCCACTTTATTTTTGATCTGGTTTTTCGCAATATTTAACACACTATCTAAACCTTGATTTAAATTGGTATGTGCAATTTTCGCTTTATCCATACGACTGAAGTTTTTCAAGTTTTGAATCATTTCTGAAATATCACTAATTCCTGTTTTACCCTCTTCTAGCAAATTCGTTGATTCTTCAATGACTTGATATTCTTTTAGATCATCGAGTATGGTTTGCATACGATTGAGGCTTTCCAGTAGTTTTTCCTCACCTGCCTCAGGATTTTGTATGGTTGCCAATAACGATTCGGCTTCTGAAACTAAACGAGTAATATCATCCAAGTTTTCTTGCACAATCCCAATATTACTTTGTACAAACGCAATAGGGGTGTTAATTTCATGTACAATACCTGCCACCATTTGTCCTAAAGATGCCATTTTTTCGGATTGCACTAATTGTGCTTGTGATGCCTTTAATTCGCTTAAGGCTTGTGATAACTCTCGGGTGCGTTCTTCCACTTTGATTTCTAAGTTTTCATTTAATTCTAGTAATTTAGAATCATGATCCATAATTTGATTCGCTAATATATTAGAGGAATGGGCTAAAAAGCCAATTTCGTTGTGGCTAATATGTTTCTCATCTACAATGGCTAATTCCAAATCATGAAATTTTTTGTCAGATACAAGTTGAATCATTGTTTGTACTGATTTAGCCGTTGTCATCAAGGGTTTAATAAAAAAGTGGCGAATCACAAAATAAGCGACAACGATGACAATTACCGCAGTAATTAACATGTAAATCAATAAATAATCCACAATTTGAGAAGCCACTGCGGTGGTTTCTTCAATCGGTTTAACCACCACTAATTTCCAGTATGAATCAGGTACATGAAAAATAAATGCGGTGGCCGCTTGCTCTAATAAAAAATCAGATTCAACGGAAACTTTTCTATACAAATTTGAGGCAGTTTCTTGATTATCTGCCAAATTTTTCAATGGATCAACTAACATGGCTGCAATTAAATTTGCCTCTTTTTGATTGATTTGATAACTTTCGTAATTGATCTTTTTTGCCATCGCTGTAAAATTAGTTGGATTGTGATTTTTGCCCTGTTCAATAATTTCCTGATTCATAGCGGTTAAGGCATGGGCAATGGGTGCAAATTTTGGCTGTTTTTCGGCCATATCTTCCGCTAACATAAATTCTTGAGTCGTATTACCAATATCGTCTTTTTCAATTATTTTTGCGAAATCGGGTTGAGGAAAAGTAATAAATTTATTATTTCTATCAACAATAAACAAATATCCGCCCGTTTTATTCTTCCAACGAGCAGCAAAATCATGCAAGCCTTCTAATTTCAAATCAATCGTTACTGTGCCACTAAATTGCTGTTGTTTATTAAAAGTAGCAACGGTACAAGTCACCATAGGTTGATAAGAGTAAGGATCCATGTAGGACTTACTCCACATACAACCCCCTTTGGTATTATAACGAGCAGGCACATACCATTCTTCATTATGATAACCATAGCCTGGTTTATTGTAGTCGTCATAATATTTCATGCTTTGATCCGCTTCTCGCCCCCAAAAAAAGCTATCTCGTTGTCTATCTTTATGGAATTGATAAGGTTCTGGCCAAAAACCACCGCCCGCAATATCCGTATCCGTATCAAAGTCTAATAAATGTGGTAAAATTTTCATGACCACCCGAGTAGAACTCGGTAATTGTTCAGTAGTTAAGGCAATGGTTTTAGCTAAGGCTTCAATCTCTTTAGAACGAGTTGATAGATCCGCAACGGCATTATTTCCAGTTTGTTCCACTAATCGTTCTGATTCTTGAGCAACTAACTCTTTCCCTTTCGTATCCAAAATTAATACAATCCCTAAACCTAACCAAAATAAAATAAATAATAAAACAAATATCCCAGTAAAATTAAGGCTTTGATACCATTGAATGGTTTTCGTCATTATTTTTCCCTTATGTTAAATCCCAATATATTTTTGTTTATTCACTCAAAATTTAGGACACTTTTAAACGCCGACCAAATTCTTGTAATCGTTGTAACAATTTTGCAGATAACGAGTGATTAGAACTACGTTCCACTTGATGCCGTTTTAATAAACGTGTCTGTTTTTTATTTTTCAAATATAGCCCAAATGCGGCTTTTGTCGCAAGACCTATGGGAGTTGAACGCACAGGAGGATAGAAAAACCGAAAGACTTGCCCTTGATTAATCAGCTCAATCGCCATATCTACATCTCTAACATCACTCACAACAATTGTCACAATTAAAGGATGTTGCTGTTTTAACACTTTTAAAAAAGAGGTCATGGTTGCTTTATCTTCAATATGAACAGCTAAAATGACAACCGCAACTTCTCTTGTTTCCAACACTGTCATTGCTTCATCTAATTGATTACAATGATGAAAAACCAAATCATACATTTGAATTTCCTTATTATTTTCAATAACAGGTATCAATTGTTTCTCATAATCAAGTAATAATAGTACTGGAAAATGGGGGTGTGTATTAATGGTAGGTTTTGGTTTTTCAAATGTTTGAAATACTTCTTCAGATAAAGAGGTTGTTCTTTCAGGCAATACTGAAATTTTGGGTAAAGGCGATAATATTGGTGTTTTTGGTGTTGGAATCGCTTGAGGTGTTGAATTTGAGTGAACAGATAATGCGACCTCAGCATTTGGCGAAGTTGATTTTTCTGAAATAATTTCCGCTTGATCCAAAACATTATTCTGGTAGTAATCAGAGGTTTCTAGTGAAGCATCAACGGCTAATGCAACGACTTCCCTAATTTTATCATTGTCCCAAGGCTTGTTAATAAAACGAAAAACTTCGCCTTCATTAATCGAATCGACAATGGCTGTTAAATCGGAATATCCTGTTAATAACAACCGCATACTTACTGGAGAGATTGCTTTAACTTGCTTTAAAAACTCGACCCCCGACATATTAGGCATACGCTGATCACTCACCACTACATGGAAATTATGCGTTTTAATCAATTCCAACGCCTCATCGCCATCGGTTGCAATATAAACGCGGTACAAACGTCGAAATAATGAACGTAAGGAATGCAACACTCGCAGTTCATCATCCAAAAACAGTATATTTACATGATTATTCATTAATTAAACTCCAAATAATTTTAGGCACTAGCAATTTGAGTATAGCCAAAATTATGGGAATTATAAAATGAAATGGCTTCATAACAATAACAGTTAATCTGAAATTTTATGAATTCTCTCATTATTTGTATCAAGATGCTTTTAGACGTCGTCCTAATGTTCGCAATCGTTCAAGCAGTTTGTTAGGGATGGAAGTAGTATTGCTTTGTTCCACTTGATGTCGTTTCAATAACTTTTGCTCATTTTTATGTTGGTAATAAAACCGTAGGGCTGATTTAATTGACAATTTCATCATACTTTTACGAACGGGCTTGTTTAGATAACGGAAAATCTGCCCTTGATTAATCAATTCAATGGCCATATCCGCATCACGAATATCGCTGGCAACAATGGTCATAACTAAAGGGTGTTGCTGTTTTAAGAGTTTAAGAAAATCAGTAATGCTATTTTTATCCTCAAAGCCAATACCTGCAATAATAACAGCGACTTCTTCCGACTCCAAAATATCCATAACATCATCTAAAGATGGACTATAATACACAGGATTTCCATCCTCAATTAAGTCTTTTACAACAGTTGTCAAGCTACTATCTTTATTAATAATTAAAATAGCTGGCGTATTCGCATCACCCGCGATAACTTGACCTGTTTGAGCTTGCGTTGAAACTTCCGCCTGTGCTGTTGTCACCGTTTGTTGTTGATATAACTGCTCTGTTTCTAAGGCAGCTTCCGCTGCTGACGCTAAAATTTCTTTGATTTTATTATTATCCCAAGGTTTGCTAATAAAACGAAAAATTTCGCCATCATTAATCGAATCAATAATGGCATCTAAATCAGAATAGCCTGTTAATAACAAACGCATAGTATTAGGTGAAACAGCTTTAACCTTTTTTAGAAACTCAACTCCTAGCATATTTGGCATACGCTGATCACTAACGACTACTTGGATTTTATTATTTTTAACAATTTCTAGGGCTTGATGCCCATCGGTAGCGGTAAAAACATTATAAGTACGACGAAACAGTGATTTTAATGAATTCACGATCCGACTTTCATCATCTAAAAATAAAACATTAACTTTCTCTGACATAATATTACCCCTATTCACCCCAACTAACTTCCGTGAACTATATTAGATTATTATAATATATTGTATTAGTTAATATAAAATTAAAAAAACTAATACTGGCATTAAACTTTTCTATTATAAAGCAAACAGGATCAACTAATTCATCAAATTCTAAAATCCGATAACAATAAGGATCATCAAGAATTTTACTTTGTCATGCTGGAATCATGACTTTACGACATTCTTGCTTTATTGCATTATATTCCTAGTGTCTTACAAAAAGCAAACCATAATGTAATATTAAGGAAGAATAAATGTTTACTACCCAAAAAATCATTGATCATGCCTTATCTCATGGCTTAATCATGTTAGATAATACACAACAACTTACCCATGCACCTATTACGGTTTTGCCATCGAATTATCCAAACACTGCCTTTAAACAAGCACAGCAACTTAGTCAAGATTTACAACAATTATTTTTTACCTTAAGCCAACAACCCGAATTAGTCATATCCTTACTGCAACCTGTGGCAAAAATAGATGAGTTTACTCGTCATTTACTGGAATTATATCAAACAGCCCAACAACATCCTTATTATCAACCCATTCAGTTAGGATTACTGCGTTTTGATTATCTGCTATCCTCAACTAAGCAAGCCAAACTGGTTGAAATCAATACGATTGCCAGTTCTTTTGCAGGACTTGCCACCAAAACCACGAAGTTACACCAATTTTTTTATCCAGACAATAATATTCCTAACAATCATAGCCTAGCACAACTATCATTAGGACTTGCTAACGCATGGCAAAGCTATCAACAAGCCAATGCAGTGATTTGTTTTGTGGTACAATCACAAGAAAATAATCGTTTTGACCAATATCATATTGAAGCGGATTTATGGCAAAGATTTAAAATCAAAGTGATTCGTTGTAGTCTAAGCGAAATAAACCAACAAGCAACGGTTAATCCCCAAGGTAAGCTTATCATTAAGCAACAAGAAGTTGCGGTGGTTTATTTTCGAGCAGGCTATCATCCCAATGATTATCCTACAAAACAACAATGGCAGGCAAGATTATTATTAGAGCAATCTTTAGCCATCAAATGCCCATCACTGCTATTACACTTATGTGGTAAAAAAAAGATTCAACAAGCATTTAGTCAACCACCACTATTGCAACAATTGACGGCAAACTCAAAAGCCTTAAAAACGATTGAAGCAGGATTAGTTGACATTCAAGTTTTAAACCCAAGCAATGCAGAACTTGCACTTAAAAACCCTGATAATTATATTTTAAAACCACCACGTGAAGGTGGCGGTCATAATAAAACCGGTCAAGCGTTAATAAATTTTGTCCAGCACACTCCTATAGAGCAATATCCTGCATGGATATTAATGGAAAAAATTCAAGCAACGACCTATGACAACGCTGTCTTACGTCAAAACCAACTCTCACCGAAACAGGCCTTAATTTCAGAATTAGGTTTATTTGGCGTATTACTGATACAATCTAATAAAATTTTGTACCAATCCCAATCAGGTTACTTGCTTAGAAGCAAACCAATCAATCAAGCTGAAGGAGGAATTATGGCAGGTGCAAGCGTTTTAGACAGTCCCAATTTAGTTTAGAATGTCATTCTATCAACTATAATTTACAAAAACTCTTGAGCATGATTATATGACAATCACCCTTAACAAATCCGATAAGCGTATTTTAGTGGTAGATGATGTGACTGAAAACTTGGATATTTTACGCAAAGTATTACAAGCAGAAGGTTATACCTTATCAATTGCAAACAATGGCGAATTAGCACTTAAAGTCAGTCAACGTATTCATCCTGATCTTATTTTATTAGATATTATGATGCCTGGTATTGATGGTTTACAAGTTTGCCAAATCTTAAAAAGTGATAGCGCGACTCAAGATATTCCAATTATTTTTATTACGGCTAAAAGTGAAACCAGTGATATGGTACTAGGTTTTAAACTTGGTGCCGCAGATTATATTTGTAAACCCTTTCAAGCTGAAGAAATCTTAACTCGTGTTGAAACACAACTTAAAATTTCCTGTTTGATACAACAACAACAACGTTTAATTACCAGTTTGCGAACCAGCCAAGAACAATTTCGTTTAATCAATGCCTACTCCCCTTCTGCTATTTTTCATGCCGATAAAGATGGCTGTATGATGTACACCAATGAACAATGGCAAACTATTTTTGAACTCACGGTCGAAGACGCATTAGGATACAATTGGTTAAACCAAGTACATCCCGAAGATATAACGATAGCTAAACAGTTAATCACTAATGGTCAAGCAAGATTTCGTTTAAAGATTAATGAGAAAATTAAAACCATACAAGGCAAAGCTCAAATGGTTTTAACCGCAGAAAACCAGCCCAGTTATGTTGGTATCGTTGAAGATTTAACGGAAAGCATACACCAACAACACTCACAAGAACAAAAACGTCAACAATTTCAATCCATGTTAATTCATGAGTTGCGTTCACCACTTTCCGCAATTATTAATTATAGCGAACTTGTATTAGAAGATGCCAAAGATGAAGGCAATGACGAACTGACCAAAGACATTCAGTCAATTTGCATTGCAGGTCAGCATCTTAAAAACCTCATTAATAACACCCTAGATTTATCGAAACTACAACAGCAAAAATTGGATTTAAACTATAGTCAAATCCAACTCAGCACCATTGTGAATGAAGTTCTAACCATCACTTTGCCTTTAGCAACGGAAAGAAACAACCAGTTACAAGTTAAATATTTATCCTCTATGGAATCACAACTTATTTATACCGATATGACGAAACTAAAACAAATTTTGGTAAATTTACTCAGCAATGCCGCAAAATTCACATCTAACGGTTTTATTTATTTTAATATTAACCAAATAGAACAAGATTTGATTTTCGCCATACGAG
>JALWTS010000001.1 GCA_027077805.1 Gammaproteobacteria bacterium | reverse complement strand
GTGGGGGGGGGGGCTAAACCCAACAAGGTTTCACTACAGCTTTCTAAATAATCCGAAACATTAATTAATAAATTGGCTAAATTATTTGACGGTAGCATTTTTTGTTTGCATAAAGCAATTAAAATATCTTCGGTATGGTGGGTAATATTGGCAATACCTGGTACGCCCACGACATTGCCTGCTCCTTTTAAGGTATGGGCAATACGTTGGGCTTGTTCAACATCTTCTAGGGAACCTTGAGCTGTGGTCAAGTTTTGTATGGCTTGAGAAAATTCCATTGTTTGGTTGGGTAATTCTTGTAGCAAGCCATCTAAGACTTCTTGGTTGATCTCTTTAGGAATTGCTAATGATATGTCTTTTGCTTCTGCTGTTGTTGGACGGCTAGCCTCGTTACTTGTCGGACGTTCTGTGGTAATTTTAGGTAATGCTAATTGGGCTTCTATGGTTTTAATGGCATTGATTTCAAGTGGGATTAGCCAGTCTGTGTGAGACAGATAATGCGAAAATAATTCCGCTTGGATTTGCTTGTCAATAGATTTAAGATATTGTAGAACCAGTAATGGCCACTGATCTAATAAAACATGTTGTTTGGTTTTCAGGGGTTGTTGTTGGGTGAGTAAATATTTGATATTTTTTTCTAAATGTTCAAAAATGGCATGCAAACCTGTCATGCCCATCATTTCGCTGGTATTGGTAAAACGTTGTAGCAAATCTAAATATTGTTCCAAGGGGATTTTAGCTTGCTCAAAGTCAGCAACAAGCGAATTTTCCAATAAATCCATTAAAGTATCAAGATTTTGGTGTAATTCTTCGGCAAATATTTCTAAAAATTCTTGTTGGACTCGTTCAGGTTCTTTCGACATTGGTGCTGGGTCATCTGATTTTGTATCAGCGGCAACCGCTTGTAATGGTTTTTCAATGTCAGAAAACATTAGCAAGCGTCGTAGCATCTCGGTATCTTCTGACGACAAGGAGGTTAGCCACTCTAAACTTTGTAGATGTTTAATTAAGGCATCAGCACTGGCGGGGTGGGTTGGTGATTCTATATAATTTAATACCAACATTGGCCATTGCTTGAGTTGTTGCTGTTGTTTTGTGGAGAAATGCGTTTGTTCAATATTGAGGGTATTCAGATATTCTTGCCATAAAATACAATCGTTATATAATCCCAATAACTTACATTTTTCTGCTGCTTCCGCAATATTTTTTACTTGTTGATAGTATTGTTGTATTTGTTCAACACTAATGGTATCACTTGACATTAACAGTTCCGCAAGTTTAAGTACTTGTTGTTCTAAGTCAAATTCTGCTTGTTGATTCATTATTCTTAAATTTTAATTCATAACAATTTAGTGTAAATCTTCCATGTTCGGTAGTTTAAATACCCGTACTGCCGTTAATAATTGCTCAGAATACTGCACCAAATTATTGGTGTGAATCGTTTGTTCTTGTAATTGTTGACTGGTTTGTTGGGTACTGGCTTGAATTTGATAAGCTCTATCTCTTAAAGCATTGCTGATACGAGCTTGGTTTTGTGAGTTGGTCGCAATGCGTTGTACGGCGGCAACTAAGTTAGCTGTCGTTTGTTTGGTTTTTTTCATTTGCTCACCTGCTTGTTCGGCAAGACGAGTGCCACCAACCACTTGGGTAATGGCTTTGTTCATTGTCGTTACCGTATCGGCGGTTTCAATCTGAATATTATTAACCAAGGTTGAAATCTGTGAGGTAGCATCACGAGCATTTTCTGCCAAACGTTGTACTTCGTCGGCAACTACGGCAAAACCACGTCCTGCTTCGCCCGCCGATGCGGCATGCATGCTGGCGTTTAATGCTAAAATATGCGTGCGTTCGGCAATACTATTAATTAAATTAACCGTGCCACTGATTTCTTGAGAACGTTCACCGAGTCGTTTAATCCGTTTTTCAGTTTCATGGATGATTTCACGAATATCGTTAATACCATCGACGGTATTCGTGACGGTTTCTAATGCGGTTTGGGTGGTTTTAATGGCATTGTCAGCCGCTGAATTACAGGTTTGAGCCAGTTCTGCAATACGGTTCATTGCTTCCGCTGTTTCTGATAATTCTGAGGCCGTTTTTTCGACTTCTTGGCGTTCCATATTCGCAACCGCGATGACTGAATCAGATTGAGCTTTTACATTATCCGAGGCATTGGCAACTTCTTCAGAAATTTTGCGTACACCATGCAATACTTTTGCTGTTTCCGTACTAAGCAAATTCAAGGCATCCGCAACCGGGCCAACCATATCTTTTGTTACTTTTACTTTGACGGTTAAATCTTTTTCACTGAGCTTGGATACGGCATTAAGTAGTTTTATGACAGAATCATTGAGTTGATCGTTTTCTTTTTCTGCCTCATTGAGTCGTGTAATTTGTTTTTGTAGTAATTCGTCTAAATCATGACTTAGGGCCGAAATTTCGTCATTCGTATCAAGTTTCGCACGAATATCAAAATCACCTTCTGTGACTTTGTGCATAATATTTCGCAAGTAATCAATGGGTTTAGTCATAGTGCTGACGAGATAAATGGATAAAATACTGCTAATGAATAGGGTGATTAATAATGCAATAAAAGCGAATTGTAAAATACGATTAATCAAATGAGACAGTGGCTGTAAGATTTCGTCCAGCTCCATTTCTACTAACAACGCCCATGTCTGGTCTTTTACTTGAATTGGCGTATAAGCGGATAATACGGTTTTACCTTGGTAGTTGTTAAAGACATCCGTATGGCTAATTTGTTCAAAAGCAGCATTGACACCTAATGTGTTGACATTTTGTTCACCAATGGTGCTTTGTATGATACGTGATTGATTAGGCTCAAGTTGTTGATGAATTTCAACATATTTAGATTTATTTTCTAAAAAGAAACGACTTTCAGTCAGTAACTTTTTGTTGCTATTCACAAGATAGGATTCTCCTGTTTCTCCGAGTTGGTAGTTTTGCCATTTTTGTTCATAAGTTAACCTTTGGTTTAAGGTATCAGTTGAAATTTGCACGGCTAAAATCGCAATGGCTTGTTTTTGATGAAAAATTGGAATGGCAATAAAGTTAGTTTGTTTCTGGTAATTCGGTAAATAAGGCGAAAAATTCGTCATCGTCCATCTTGCTTCCGGTTGTCGGCTAATTTGATGAAAAATTTCACCTAATCCTGAGCTGGCATAATAACCTTGGCTTAATGAGTTGGCAAACTCCGATTTTTTATAAACACTGTAAATAATATTGCCAGAACTAAAATCAATCAAAAACAAATTTTCATAGCCATAGATATTTGCCGTTTGTAAGAGTTGGGTATGAATATTATCATGTACTTGCTTATAGGTGATAATATTCGGTGAGACGGACTGATTTTTTTTGTTTAAGTCAGCGAAGTAGTGATATTGCAGTGCTAATGTTGTCGGGGATAATGTTGGCAGTAATTTATCAATATTACTTGGTGGAACTCGGTTGTGTTGTCGATATTGTTCAGGTAGTTTACGGTTATAATATTGTTGTAGTTTATTACGATAATCATTCGTTTGTTCAGGGGTCGGCGAAATTTGATTAAATGCCTGTTGTAAGTTTTGAATATCAGGTGCTAATTGTGTCGATAAAAATAATGAAATTTGGGTAACTTGTTGACCAAGTTGTTGAAAATAATGTTCGATATTATATTTTTGTTGTTCACGCAAACTAACAAGATGTTGTTGGGATTTTTCTTGGACAATATTTTTGCCAGTGTAATAAACCACAGCTAGAATAATACCTGTCGTAATACTTATGGCTAAAAATGACAAAACAGTTGAGCTAATCAGTATTTTAGGTTTTAAATACATGGTTTGTAACCTTTATTTTTTTTATATAAATTTCTAGTCATTCATAGTCGTATTATTATTGACTGATTTTTTCACCTAATGATTGAAAAAAGCTTTTGTGATCAAATTCTAACCAAATGACATTGTTCTCTAAGTAACTGGCAAACACATAATCTTTTAGTATGGGGGGGAGTGGTGGAACCTGTGTCATTTTGCAATGAATTTTGAGGGCTTGAGGTAAACCATCAATTTGTATCGCTACTGCCTTTTCACCTTGATCCAGTATGAGTAAAATAGGTGATGCTTTTTGAGGTTTGCTTTCTTCTAAATCCAATAACGATTTCAGGCTATAAGTTGGAACTAAATTTCCTCTAACATTTACAAATCCTAGAAACCAAGGGGAGGTATTCGGGAATGGGTAAATGATTGTATTTTCAATGACTTCGCTCACGGTGGATGGGGAAATTAACAAATGTAAATTATTGATTTGAAAACCATAACGGATTTCCTGAATGTTGTTAGTGAGACTTGGTTGCAAATTTTTGGCGGGATTGAAAAGGGTAAGTGCCTCGCTTGGTGCTAGCCATTGTTGCTTTTCGGGAGAGGAAGTGGTGTTTGTCATCGTGATTGAAATTTATTAATTGCATCAATAATTTGTTCAGCTTTATAAGGTTTGCTGATAAACTCACTGGCTCCCTGCATTTGTGCCCACATTCTATCTGCCTTTTGGTTTTTACTAGTGAGTACGACCACGGGAATATTTTTGGTTACATCATCTCTAGTAATCAAACGGCAAGCCTCAAACCCATCCATGTCAGGCATAATAATATCCAAAAAGATAAGATCAGGTTTTTCCTGTTTACTTACTTCTATTGCTTCTTTACCAGAAGAGGCAGTCAAAACTGTATAACCCGCTTTTCTGATAATATCTTCTATATGTTTAAGCTGGGTGCTAGAATCATCGACGACCAGTATTTTCCTTATTGCCATTAGGCTCATCCTATCATCTAAATGTCAGAGAGATTATTGCAAGTATCGTTTTACTATTTTTTGAAAGGTTTCATGGGTTAATGGTTTAGTTAAATAGGTATCACAACCTGCAAGTGAGCCTTTAACTCGATCAAATGGTGATGATTTGCTGGTTAACATAATCACTGGTGTACGCTTTTTGGTCGGGTCTTTTTTGATTTCTTTACAAACCTGGTAGCCATCAATACCTGGTAAGACAATATCTAAAAAGATAATGTCATAAAGTTCCTGATTGACCATTTCCAATGCTCTTTCACCCGTTTCTGCAAAATCGGCCTTTGTTTCAAATAATTTTAGCTCAACTTCCATCTGTTTGCGAATAGGCAGGCTATCATCCACTACTAAAGCACTATAGCGTGGTTTGCCTTTTTGCTCTATTTCTTCTTTAATATCTTGCAATGCCTCATCATCTTCATAAACTTCCTCTTGACCTATGGTTAATTCTGGTGCAAAGCCTAAAGCCTTAATCGTAACCTTATCAAGCACTCTAAGCACTCGGGTCGCAAGTAATGGGCGTTGGATATAAAAATGTTTAGAATCACCTGGGTCCTCTGTGACTGCTAACACCGCAGGGGGGGCATTCCCTTTATCCGCTTGAAATGTGCGAAATGCTCGCCATTCTGTCATTGCCGCATCATCATCACCATTGACAATTAATATATCGGCATTCTTTTTGGATGCAATATTTGTTAACACATACGTTCTAGGTCGAGATTCTGACAGCCAGAAAGTACTCTTCAGTACATGTTGTTCTTCTTCGCTTATACCAATTACTGCCACTGAAAAGGTACGCTTATTATCACTCATACTTTCCCCCTAAACGGTAAATTTATACCAATTATATAACAAATAATATTCATTTCATTTTCTCACTTTAGCATAGTTGTGTGGTTTAAATAAAAATTTCGAAAGCCAGTTACATAAATCGGTACTTTAGTTTTTGCTGAATATAAGATTTTGGCATAAATTATTAAATAGTCAATCCATTTATTGATCATAAATAGTTTTCAATCATAATAGCAGATATTTCTTTAGCGTGCCTTATTTTGTTCAATTAAAGCATAGGCGGAGTGGTTATGAATGGATTCAAAATTTTCTGATTCAACAATATACGCTTCAATGCGTTGATCTTGATTGAGTTGCATTGCAATATCTCTGACAATATCTTCTACAAATTTGGGATTATTATACGCTTTTTCAGTCACATATTTTTCATCAGGGCGTTTAAGCAAGCCATAGAGTTCGCAGGATGCCTGTGATTCAACGAGTTCAATAATTTCTTCAATCCAAATAAATTTTTTAGTTGAAATTTGTACCGTAACATGAGAACGTTGGTTGTGAGCACCGTAATCTGAGATTTTTTTGGAGCAGGGGCATAGGCTGGTCACAGGAACCACTACTTTAATTTTCATGATAGTGTGTTGTTTAATTTTTTCACCAATTAGGGTAACATCATAGTCTAATAGGCTTTCAACTTTTGACACTGGGGCTTGTTTATTAACAAAATATGAAAACCGCATTTCAATATGCCCTGATTCTGCTTCTAATTTGTCCGTCATTTCATCCAGCATTTCATGAAAGGATTGCACACTAAGTTCCGTTTCTTGGGCATTTAAAATCTCAACAAAACGCGACATATGGGTGCCTTTGAAATTATGTGGCAAATTAACATACATATTAAAATTGGCAATCGTATGTTGTTCACCGCCATTATGATCTTTGATCCGAATAGGATGGCGAATATCTTTAATTCCTACTTTATTGATTGGGATTTGCCGTTTATCTTCGCTATTTTGCACATCAGCGATGCTTGTGTCTGTCATAAAAATGTCCTATTAATAATGTCGTTCTATAATATATTTTGAAAGTTGATGCAGTATGCGTGAGTTTTCACCAAGTATGGTGAGACTTTGTAATGCTTCTTGATGTAAGTCATTTAGTCGTTGTTTAGCATCAGTAATATTGATAATACTTAGATAGTTAGTGTTAACACTGGCATTTTTGTTATCAATAACAGTGCCATTATTGTCGGTATAATCTAAAATATCATCTTGAATTTGGAAACTCAGACCAATGCATTTGGCATAATGATCCAATGACTCAATGGTTTGAGTCTCAATATTCGCTTGTAGTAATACTGCCAGCATAACACTGGCTCGAATCAAAGCACCTGTTTTATGGATATGCAAATTTTCGATCTCTGCTAGGTTGAGTGTTTGGTTTGAGTATTCCATTTCTAAGGCTTGACCACCTGCCATGCCACGAGAACCACTAGCAATCGCGAGTTGATCAATCATTTTAAGCCGTATTTCAGGCGGATTAATACCCGCTTTATTATTCGCCAATATATGAAACGCTAAGCTTTGCAAGCTATCACCCGCTAGAATTGCAGTGGCTTCGTCAAATGCTTTGTGGCAACTGGGTTGATTACGTCTCATATCATCATCATCCATGGCAGGTAGATCGTCATGGATTAAGGAATAGCTATGGATACACTCAATGGCACAAGCAATCGCATCTAAGGGTGCTTTGGGCAATTTTAGGGCAGACCCTGTGGCGTAAACTAATAGTGGTCGAATGCGTTTACCACCATTAAACACAGCATAACGCATTGCTTTATGTAATTGAATAGGTTGAGTTGTTTCTGATGGTAACCATGTTTCTAGGGCGTGTTCCACTCTGCTTTGATGAGTGGTCATAAATTTTTCAAGGGAGCTATTATTCATTATTTTTATGGTTAACAGGGGTGAGTTGATGTTGTTCTGTTAATTGTTGTACTTTTTGTTCGGCTTGTTGTAAAGTTTGTTGGCACTGTTTCGCAAGTTTCATGCCTTGTTCAAACTGCGTTAACGCCTGTTCTAATGGCAAATCTCCTTGTTCTAACTGCCCAACAATGGTTTCTAATTGTTGAATACTTTGTTCAAAATTCATAATTGCGGTTGTCATTTTATTCAAAACTCGAAAACTAGATAAGTTACCTTAGTCTTTCATTCAGGTCAATAATCTATTTTTTGTGGAAAAATTGAGCTAGGATAGTATAACATTCATATCAATGTTGCTTCTGCTATACTTTTTTGTTAAGTTCGTTCATTATTTAGCCATATTTAGAAATCATGCAATATAAAGATTTAAATCAATTATTAAAAGTGTTAGCAAAAATTAGTTTGATTTTTTCTAAATCTCTAAATATCAATGAGATTTTAAGCCAAATTACGGCTGAGATTCAAAATTATTTGCAAGCAGAAGCCGCCTCAGTATTTTTGATTGAAGATCAACAATTAGTTTGTCGAGTTTGTTTTGGGGAATTAGATGTTTCTGGTATGAAAATCGGCTTAGACCAAGGGATTGTTGGTAAAGCGGTACGGCAAGGTAAGGTGCAAATGGTGCAAAATGCCTATCATCATCCTGATTTTTTAAATGTAGTCGATAAATTATCTGGATTTATTACTCGTTCGATTTTATGCGCCCCTTTACAAGTAGATGGACAAGCATTAGGTGCGATTGAGTTGATTAATAAAACCACAGGTGATCAGCAATTTAGTTTAAATGATCAATATTTTTTAGAAATCTTGGCGGCTTCAGCATCTTTAGCGATTCGTAATGCAACGATGACGAAAGCGCTATTAAAACAAGAACGAGTGCAAAAAGAATTAGAGTTAGCCTACGAAATTCAACAAAATTTTTTACCCAATCAACGAACTTCGGCAGATTTACCCGTGATTGGCATAAATTTACCCATTCATGAGGTATCTGGGGATTTTTATGATTATTTTGCTTTAGCCGATGGGCAAATTTGCTTTGCGTTAGGCGATGTTTCAGGAAAAGGCATTACCGCTTCATTATTAATGGCAAAAACCAGTAGCTTATATCATTGCCTGGGCAAAACTATTAATTCACCTGCTCAGTTATTAAGCCTATTAAATCAAGAATTATTTGGCAGTATGACTAGGGGAATGTTTGTTACTATGGTCGCAGGACTTTATCATCCTGATACTGATCGGTTAATATTTGCTAATGCTGGACATCAACCACCATTATTCCGTAGTGTCCTAGGTGATTATCAAGCATTTCCTGCTACGGATATTCCTTTGGGCATTTTGCCTAACATTGAATATACTGATGAAGTCATTTCACTTCAGAGGGGTGGCTTTTATGTGTTTAGTGATGGTTTGCCTGAAAGTTTAATGAAGCAATCCATCAATCTTGGAGTGGAACAGATGAAAGCATTAATCAACCAGTTGATTCATTATCAACCCAAAATCAGAGTAAAACAGATATTGGATTTAATCACACAATCGCAATCTGAAAAGATTACTGATGATATTACTTTACTATTAGTGGAAAAATGAGGATCCTAACCAATAGGCGAACTTATGGATAAACCTAAAGCCCAACATTTAATTATGGACATTCGTTTTCTGTCTCAGCCTGATAGATTAAAAATTATGCGTTGTGTGGTAAAACAATCCGCAGAATTAGCAGGCTGTAATGAGGAAATGATTGATTCTATTGTTTTGGCCGTCAATGAAGCATGTATGAATGTGATGCAACATACCTATAAAAAAGCCAAGGGTAATGATATTATTTTGCAAATTTATCAAGAAAATAATTATTTAAAGTTTTACTTAATTGATTATGGTCAGCCAATTACCTTAGATGATATTCATCCACGAGACTTACAACAAATTCGTCCTGGTGGTTTAGGTAGTCATTTTATCCAAAATATTATGGATGAAGTTGCCTTATTACCACTGGATAACGGTAAAACGGGTAATTGTTTGTATATGGCAAAGAAAATTTAGTCAATAACAATGAATAGGAGCAGAGATGGAGTGTCAAGTATCACAACAACAAGATGACATTGTAATCATTCATGTAAAAGGTGAGGTTGATTTATGTACATCACCAGAGTTAAGAGCCCTTATTTTACAATATTTGAAAAAATCAAAATCCGTATTAGTCGAATTATCAGCAGTCGCTTATATTGATAGTTCTGGTATTGCCAGTTTAGTGGAAGGGTATCAATTATCTCGACAACATCAGTTAACCTTTGCGTTAATTAGTGTGAATAAAACTGTGGCAAGTGTTTTAAAATTGGCAAAATTAGATAAGGTCTTTCAAATCTATCCCAGTTTGTATGATTGGCAACAACATCATTCAAGTTCACAATAATTAGTTAGATTGAATCTATTATTATTATCTTATGGTTTATTCTAAGTTAAAACAATGGTTATCTCACGGTATTAGTGAATTTGGTTATATTGTCATTTTGCTTTTAGAATCCTTATACTGGATTGTTCTAGGACGGTTTAAGTCCCAAGCAGTGAGTATTCGTGCCATATTTTTTTATATGGTGCAAATTGGAATTAATGCGTTACCAATTATTAGTGTATTATCCCTAACCATTGGGGTAATGTTAGCAATGCAAGGCATTCATACCTTACGAGTATTGGGTGCGGAATCAAAAGTAATTTTAGGTTTAGTCTTATCTGTTACTCGGGAATTTGCCCCATTAATTATTGGGATTGTGGTCGCAGGGCGTTCAGGTTCGGCATTAACTGCAAAAATTGGTACAATGCAAGTATCTCAAGAAATTGATGCCTTACGAGTAATTGGGATTAATCCTGTACGTTATTTAGTTTCACCAGTGCTAGTCGCCGTGTTTTTAATGTTACCTGCCTTAACTTTTTATGCGGATGTATTAGGTATTTTAGGGGGAATTTTGTATAGTTCGACTGAGTTGAATCATTCCGTTCAGGTTTATATTTTAGAAGCATTAGATTTATTGTCTTTAGACGATGTGTTACATGGCTTATGGAAAAGCATGGTTTTTGCCGTCATTATCACCTTAGTTGGGGTAAGTAATGGCTTTATGGTGCAAGGAGGTGCGGAAGAAGTGGGCACCGCAACCACTCGTTCTGTGGTATTTGCGATTACCTATATTATTATTGCCGATATGATTTTTACCTTTTATTTAAGTCACGAGTGAGTGACTAATGACCCCGCCCATTATCTCTGTTATGATTATTACCGATATGACTTTTACCTTTTATTTAAGTCGCGAGTGAGTGACTAATGACCCCGCCCATTATCTCTGTTATGATTATTACCGATATGACTTTTACCTTTTATTTAAGTCGCGAGTGAGTGACTAATGACCCCGCCCATTATCTCTGTTGAAAATTTAGTGACTTATTATGGTCGCCATCAAGTATTAAAAGGGGTTTCACTGGCCGTAGAACAAGGTGAAATTCTGGTTATTATGGGGGGGAGTGGTTCAGGAAAATCCACTTTATTACGGCATTTATTAGGATTACATGCCGTAACTTCAGGTAAAATCGAAATCTTTGGTAAAAATATTCAAACCTTAGATTGGCGAGAGGAACAAGAATTTCGCCGTAATATCGGGGTATCGTTTCAAGGTGGGGCCTTATTTACGTCTATGACGGTAGGCGAAAATGTACGCTTGCCATTGCAAGAACATAGCCGGTTAGATGAACAAACCATTGCGATTATGAGTCGTATGAAGTTGGAAATGGTGGATTTGTCAGAGAGTGAAGATTTAATGCCATCAGAGTTATCAGGGGGTATGATTAAACGAGCGGCCTTAGCAAGAGCGATTGTAATGGACCCTAAATTATTATTTTTTGATGAACCCTCAGCTGGCTTAGACCCAGTAGTGGCCGCAGAATTAGATCAAATGATTTTAGAGTTACGGGATGCCATGCGTATGACTATGGTAGTGGTAACGCATGATTTGGATAGTGCGTTTCAAATTGCAGATAAAATTGCGGTATTAGACCAAGGTGAAATCTTGCAAATTGGCTCGGTTGAAATGATTAAACAATCGAAACATCCACGGGTACAAGCCTTATTACAACGTCAAATTAGAACCACCCAATTTGATCCTGATGAATATTTAGAAAGGTTGATGAGTGGCAGTGGTCGAAAATAACGCTATTAAATTTAGCTTTAGCCTAAGATTCGTTCTAACCAAGAACTTTTATGATATTTCGTAGCGATTCCTTTTTTTATCAAATAAGTGCCTAATTTCTTATCGCTTTTCATAATATGATGGGTTAACCACTTACGCAGAAAATGTAGTAATTCATAGTTGATCGATTTTTTTCCTAAACCGACCATTTCTTGTAGGTTTAATATTTCTTGGATTAGATTTTCATGATTTTGTTTATGATCATCGTAATCAGGATAACCTAAAATACGCATTAGGCTTTCTTCAACGATAAAATGGGTTTTAGTATATTGTGCTAATTCAGCTAAAATATCTGCAGTAACAGCAGAACCTTTGCGTTCTAAAATGGCATCGTTGAGTCGATTCACTAATGCTATTAAAACTTTGTGTTGTGCATCGATTTCCTCGATACCAATACTGAGTTCGTCGTTCCAATCCATGTAGCTCACAATCATCCCTTATAAATAATCATACAATCATTACCAGATTATAATAGAGTTTTTACTGATTGGCAATCATCAGCATTTCTTCCGCATGAGCTAAGGTTTGTTTGGTAATTTGAATCCCCCCTAACATACGAGCGATTTCTTGAACACGTTGCGGTGGTGTGAGTGGGGTAATTTGGGTATAAGTTTGATGATTATCTTGGCGTTTTGATACTTGTAAATGTTGTTGCCCTTGACTAGCAACTTGTGGTAAATGAGTAATACATAAGACTTGATGGGAATTGGCCAATTGTTTTAATAAGCGTCCTACAATTTCAGCCGTTTTGCCACTAATCCCCGTATCGACTTCATCATAAATTAATGTCGTTGAATGGCTGTTATCAGCGGTAATCACTTGAATCGCCAAACTAATTCGAGATAATTCCCCACCAGATGCCACTTGTTGTAACGGACGTAAGGGTTGTCCGGGATTAGCCGTTACTAAAAATTGCACTTCATCCTGACCATAACGACTGGGTTTAGTAGGTGTGATTGCAATATCAAAATGACCTTGTTGTAAGCCAAGTTGTTGCATTAATTCGGTAACTTTTGTGGCAAGTTTATTGGCCGCTTGTTGTCTGCTATTGCTTAATTGCTGACAAAGTGTCTCATATTGTTGTTGATATTGTGCTTGTTGTTGTTGTAATTGTTCAAAATCTAAGTTTTGCTGGCTAAGTTGCTGATACTCTTGAATCAAGGTTTCTAAATGTTGTGGCAGTTGTTGTGGTTGAATTTTATGTTTACGGGCTAGTTCTTGAAAACTAACCATTCTAGCATCAATTTCTTCCAGACGATTAGGATCATGTTCAATATGATTAAGGCTATGTTTTAACTCGCTTTGGGCTTCTTCAATTTGAATTAAGGCTTGATGTAAACAATCTAATGCCGACTGAATGGAACGTGCTAGCGTTTGAAAGGGCTCAATGCTATAAATACAACGATTAATTTCCGAATAAATCGTATGTTCTTCGGCTTCATATAAACTATTTAAGGTTTGATAACAGGATTGTTCCAATTGTTGGGCTTGGGCTAATTGTTGCTGTTCTAATTCTAATTGTTCCCATTCATCGGCTTGAGGCTGTAAGGCTTGCAGTTCCGTAATTTGATATTGTAATAACTCTAAACGAGCTTGTTGTTGTGCGAGATTGGCTTTTAAGGTTTGCCAAGTTTTAATCGTCTGTTGCCATTGTTGATAACATTGCTTGACTTGTTGTAGTAAGTCTTTATGTTGGGCGTAGTTGTCTAATAGTTGACGCTGATGTTGTGCTTGCATTAAGGAATGATGGGCATGTTGGCTATGAATATCTACTAATTGCTCACCTAAGGTTTTTAAGGATTGAATAGGCACAGAATGATTATTGATATAGGCACGAGAACGACCTTCTTTGGTCATAATTCGCCGTACATGACATTCAATAAATTTAGTTGATGCCGTTGCTTCAGTCGATTCGGTGGTGGTTTCCAAATCATGTTGTTGTAGCCATGTTTGAACGCTTGACTGTGATTTTAATTCAAAACTAATGCTAATTTCTGCTTGCTTGCAATCGGTACGAATTAATTTATGATCCGCTCTATCTCCTAAGGCTAGACCTAAGGCATTCAGTAAAATCGATTTTCCTGCGCCAGTTTCGCCTGTTAAAATAGTCATGTTAGGGTAAAGTTCCAAATTGAGTTGTTTAACTAGCACTAAGTTTTGAATATTAATGGACCTTATCATTGAGTTTATACATCACTCTTGGTTTTATCACGAGTTGGTTTTGATTTCAGGGTGTTTCGCCCAATGGAGTTTGGCACGCAGGATTTCATAGTAGTCATAGCTTTTTGGGTGTAGTAAACAAATTTTGTCAGATTTTTGTTGGATTTTAATTTTATCACCGTTTTCTAAACGAAAGCTAGTTTGACCGTCATAGGTTACTTGGGCATTGCATTGATTACTATCCATGACGGTAATTTCTACTTGATCATGCCCATTAATAACAATCGGTCGGTTGCTTAAGGCATGAGGGCAAACAGGGACAATCACTAAGGCGTTAAGTTTGGGATGAATTAAAGGACCACCGCTGGATAAGGCGTAAGCAGTCGAACCTGTCGGGGTTGAGACAATTAAACCATCGGCATATTGGGTATGAATATAATCATTATTGATTTTAGTTCGCAGTTGGATCATACGAGCAATATTCCATTTATGTACGACTACGTCATTAAACGCATCATGCTCGGCAATAATTTTTTGATGACGAATGATTTGAGCTTGCAATAAAAATCGAGATTCTTTAATGTAATCTCCTTGTAAAATGGCAGGCAATTGCTGTTCAATTGCATTGGGGGAAATATCCACTAAAAACCCTAAACGGCCTAAATTAATGCCTACTAATGGGACTTGATAGCTTGCAAAGGTACGAGCAGCACTAAGCAAAGTACCATCACCACCGACTACAATAATTAAATCACAGTTTTCTCCCATTGTATTTTGGTCAGTTACCACAATATCATTAGGACAATCCATATAAGTGAGACTTTGATCCAAATAAATCTTCATCTGATAAAATTGTAAATGTTGGATAAGTGTTGCTAAAGTAGTAGTAACTTGTGTATCCCTTTGTTTTCCCAGTAAACCAATTTGGGTAAAAACAAAATTTGGGAGATTTGGCTTAGTATTCATATTCGTATTCACTTAGCAACTATGTTAAAAAAATTTTATTTAAGATTATATTAATGATTTTTTCTTAGATTACTAGTGGCTTTGTTTCGATTATTGAGATTGTTTTGATTTTGGAATAGTGATGGCAAAAAAAGAAACCTTTACCGAACGCTCACAGCGATTATTAAAACGATTAATTGAACGTTATATTAATGAAGGCTTACCTGTGGGTTCTCGAACCTTAGCCGAAGAGGAACTTGCCTTAAGTCCTGCCACCATTCGCCATGTATTATCCGATTTAGAGGCGATGGGCTTAGTGGAATCACCACATACTTCCGCAGGACGTATTCCTACGGTCAATGGTTATCGTTTGTTTGTGGACTCATTATTAACTATGTCGCCACCTTCCACTGATGAAATTAAAAGTTTGGAACAACAAATTTTTGCTTGTGTTGGGCAGTTAGAAACTGAAATATTAGAATCCACTTCGCAAACCTTATCAGGTCTGACCCAACTTGCTAGTGTGGTAACATTACCAAAACGACAATTAGTATCGTTTCGACAAATTGAGTTTTTGCCCTTATCTGATAAACGGATTCTAGTGATTTTAGTGGTGAATGAAAAGGAAGTACAAAATCGTATTATTCAAGTGCAAACGGATTACTCACCCAGCCAATTACAACAAGCAGCCAATTATTTAAATGCCAGATTTCAAGGTCAAACCTTATCACAACTACGAGAATTGATTTTGCGAGAAATGCAACAAGATCGGCAAAATTTAAATGAAATGATGCTAATGGCCATTGAATTAGCGGATCAAGTGGCAATATCAGAACAACAACAAGATTATTTAATGGCAGGGCAAACCAATTTAATGCAGTTTGTTGATTTTGCCGATATGGAACGGCTCAAAGCCTTATTTGAAGCATTTCAAGCCAAACAAGGGGTATTGCATTTATTAGAACAATGTTTTTGTGCCGAAGGAATTCAAATTTTTATTGGCAAAGAATCGGGTTACCAACCTTTGAGTCATTGTAGTGTGGTAACCTCAACTTATGCGATTGATGGCAAGGTTGTTGGTGTTTTAGGGGTGATTGGACCAACTCGAATGAATTATCAACGAGTCATTCCTATGGTGGATTTAACTGCGAAATTATTAAGTACAGCGATTACTCCGACTTAATTCTAATTCTAATTTTAATTTTAATCTTAAAATTAATCCTAGTTTTGATCTCAGGTTCATCAAAAATAAAACTTGAATTTTTCCATCTCGCCCCTATTTAGCTAAAAACTTTTTCAATTTGGAGATGGTAGTATGGCAGAGAAACCCCAACAGCAAGCTGAAGATACAATAGACAATGAGACCATTACTAATAATACCGATACTGTTGCTGAGGACAAAGCTGAGGAGCAAATTACCGCAAAAACAGATACCCAAGCGGTAGATGAGGTTGTGACTGACACTGATGTTCATGCCGATACGGTTGAAGAATTAAGCCATGAACAAGCATTACTTGAGTTACAAGATGCCCGAGAAAAAGCGGATCAATATTGGAATAAATTATTATTATCACAAGCCGATATTGAAAATCTAAAGCGTCGGCATCAACGTGATTTAGAAAATGCCCATAAATATGCCTTGGAAAATTTCTTAAAAGAGTTATTTCCTGTGAAGGACAGTATGGAATTAGGCATTAATGCCGCACAACAACAGACGGATGTGGATAAATTGCGTGAAGGTATTGAATTAACTTTAAAACAACTGTTGGCAGTGTTTGAAAAATTTGGGGTAGAGGAAATCAATCCATTAGGGGAAAAATTTAATCCCGAGCAACATCAAGCAATGTCAATGCAGGTAAGCGATGAATATGAACCCAATACCGTAATCACAGTATATCAAAAAGGGTTTACTTTAAACAAACGCTTGTTACGTCCTGCTATGGTAGTTGTAGCAAAAAAATAGATCACAAAAAAATCATTGTTTGCTTGAATAAATTAAAAATAACCAAATATTAGTAATCAAGTAAACAAATTTTAAAAATCTTACAAATTTTAATGAGATTAAAAGCAAGTTTTATTGGAGTATAACGATGAGCAAAATTATTGGTATTGACTTAGGAACCACCAATTCCTGTGTTGCGGTAATGGAAGGCAAAACCCAACACGTCATTGAAAATAGCGAAGGTGATAGAACTACGCCTTCCATTGTCGCCTTTACAGATGATAACGAAATTTTAGTGGGACAATCGGCAAAACGTCAAGCCGTTACTAACCCAAACAATACACTGTTTGCGGTAAAACGCTTGATCGGTCGTCGTTTTAAAGATGATGTCGTGCAACGTGATATTAAGATGGTGCCTTATAACATTGTGAGTGCCGATAATGGGGATGCTTGGGTAGAAGTCAACGGTAAAAAAATGGCACCTCCAGAAATTTCGGCCAAAGTGTTAATGAAAATGAAAAAAACGGCAGAAGATTATCTTGGTGAAGACGTTAAAGAAGCGGTTATTACGGTCCCAGCTTATTTTAATGATTCGCAACGTCAAGCAACCAAAGATGCTGGACGTATTGCAGGCTTAGATGTGAAACGAATTATCAATGAACCAACCGCCGCTGCCTTAGCGTATGGTATGGATAAACACCGTGGTGATGCGAAAATTGCCGTGTATGACCTCGGAGGCGGTACTTTTGATATTTCAATTATTGAGATTGCGGAAGTCGATGGCGAGCATCAATTTGAAGTATTATCGACCAATGGTGATACCTTCTTAGGTGGGGAAGATTTTGATTTAAGAATTATTGATTATCTTGCCGATGAATTTAAAAAAGACCAAGGCATCGATTTACACAATGATCCTTTAGCTTTACAACGCTTGAAAGAAGCAGCAGAAAAAGCCAAAATCGAATTATCTTCTAGCACCCAAACCGATGTAAATTTACCTTATATTACAGCGGATGCGACAGGACCAAAACATTTAAATATTAAACTCACTCGTAGCAAACTAGAGTCATTAGTGGAAGAATTAGTCCAACGTACCATTGGACCTTGTCAAACGGCGTTAAAAGATGCGGGTTTATCCAAATCTGAGATTGATAATGTGATCTTAGTCGGTGGGCAAACTCGTATGCCTATGGTACAAGCCTCTGTCAAAGAATTTTTTGGTAAAGAAGCCAAACGTGATGTCAATCCTGATGAAGCCGTTGCCATTGGTGCTGCCATTCAAGGGGGGGTTTTAGGGGGTGATGTTAAAGATGTATTATTATTAGATGTCACACCATTATCCTTAGGTATTGAAACCTTAGGTGGGGTAATGACTAAGTTAATCGAAAAAAATACAACGATTCCAACCAAAGCCAATCAGGTATTTTCTACCGCTGATGATAATCAAACCGCTGTCACTGTTCATGTCTTACAAGGGGAACGGGAACAGGCAATGGCGAATAAATCTTTAGGTCGTTTTGATTTAAGTGATATTCCTCCTTCCCCTAGGGGCGTACCACAAATTGAAGTAACCTTTGACATTGATGCAAATGGTATTTTAAATGTCTCGGCCAAAGATAAAGCCACAGGCAAAGAACAATCAATTGTGATTAAAGCGTCCAGTGGTTTATCGGATGAAGAAATTGACAAAATGGTCAGAGACGCGGAAGCCCATAAAGAGGAAGATAAAAAATTCCATGAATTAGTGGAGACTCGTAATAAAGCCGACAGCATGATTCACGCTACTGAAAAATCCATGAAAGAATTGGGTGAAAAATTAGAAGCGGATGAAAAATCTAAAATTGAGGCCGCCATTAAAGATTTACAAGAAGCCTTGAAATCGGATAGCAAAGATGAGATTGAAGCGAAGTTGAATATTTTAACCGAGGCTTCTGGAAAAATGGCGGAAAAACTTTACGCAGATAAAGCAGGTCAAGCAGGTGTGAATCCAGAAGCGGGTGCGACTGGCACAGGAACAGGAACCGCTAACAATGCCAGCTCTACAAGTGCCAGTGATAATGCTGGTGGCAAAGACGATGTGGTTGATGCTGAGTTTGAAGAAGTTAATGACGACAAAAAATAAAATAAGTTAACTGGAGTATTTTAAATATAAATGCCATTAACTTGTTGATTGATTAGTAGATACCACATGCTAAGTAAAAGGGATTTTACTTTCATGTGGTGTTGCTTTTGTAGAAGGACAAAAATATGTCAAAACGAGATTATTATGAAACGCTAGAAGTATCGAAAAATGCCAGTGATGCCGAAATTAAAAAAGCGTATCGTAAACTGGCAATGAAATATCATCCTGATAGAAATGCGGGGGATAATGCCGCAGAGGAAAAATTTAAGGATGTTAAAGAAGCCTATGAAGTGTTATCCGATTCCAAAAAGCGGGCCGCTTATGATCAATTTGGTCATGCTGGGGTCGATCCTTCTATGGGGGGCGCTGGTTTCTCTCAAGGAAATGCGAATTTTAGTGATATTTTTGGTGATGTTTTTGGCGATATTTTTGGTGGTACTAGAGGTGGGGGGAGTGGTAGTCGATCTCGACGTGGTTCGGATTTAAGGTATAATTTAGAATTAACATTAGAACAAGCGATTAACGGCACCAGTACCAAGATTCGGATTCCAACACTGGTAACTTGTAGTAGTTGTCAAGGTTCTGGTGCTAAAAAAGGGTCGAAACCGACCAACTGTCCAAGCTGTAAAGGTGCTGGGCAAGTGCGGATGCAACAAGGTTTCTTCTCGATTCAACAAACCTGTCCTACTTGTCATGGTTCAGGCACCATTATTAAAGATCCTTGTAATAGTTGTCGAGGTCAAGGTCGTATTGAAGAATACAAAACCCTATCCGTTAAAATTCCCCCTGGAGTAGATCAAGGCGATAGAATCCGTTTATCGGGTGAAGGGGAAGCAGGTGAACATGGTTCACCCCCTGGTGATTTATATGTTCACATTAGCATTAAAGAACATCCTATTTTTGTGAGAGATGGGCAGAATTTATTTTGTGAAGTGCCCATTAGTTTTACTACCGCCGCTTTAGGGGGGGAACTTGAAGTGCCAACCTTAGATAGTCGAGTCAAACTAAAAATTCCTGAAGGTACGCAAACAGGAAAATTATTCCGTTTAAGAGGCAAAGGCGTTAAATCAGTGCGAGGGAGGGAAGTAGGCGATTTACTTTGTCGAGTCATTGTAGAAACCCCTGTACATTTAAGCGATGAGCAAAAAAACATTCTACGCCAATTTGAACAGACTTTACATGCTTCCGATAAAAGTCATAACCCACAAGCCAGTTCTTGGTTAGATGGGGTGAAAAACTTTTTTGAGAATTTGGCGAAGTAATATTTTCCCTTGTTCCCACGCTTCTGCGTGGGAATGCCTGAATTACTCATTTATCAATAAGAAGTTACTATATTACGGAAAACAATCAAATAAAAGGAACACAAAAAATGACTAAAGTTGCTATTGTCGGTGCCGCAGGGCGGATGGGGCGTTGTTTGGTGCGGGCATGTGCTCAAACACAAGGATTAGAATTAGTTGCCGCCACTGAAACTGTGGGCAGTCGTTTTATTGGTGTGGATGCGGGTACTTTAGCAGGAATGGATGCGTTAAATGTTGCCGTTGTAGAGTCTTTAGTGCGGGCACAGGATTTTGATGTCTTGGTCGATTTTACTCGACCTGAGGTAAGTTTAAATCATTTAAACTATTGCCAACAACAGCAGAAAAAAATTGTTATTGGTACCACAGGTTTTAGTGCTGAACAAAAACAGCAAATTGTAACAGCGAGTCAAGACATTGCCATTGTATTTGCCCCTAATATGAGTATTGGGGTGAATTTGTGTTTTAAATTAATTGCCACAGCCGCTAAGGTTTTAGGCGATGAATTTGATGTAGAAGTGATTGAAGCTCATCATAGACATAAAGTTGATGCCCCCTCAGGAACGGCGGTACACATGGGGGAAATTCTCGCCGATACCTTAAATCGAGATTTGGCGAAAACAGCAGTTTATGGTCGGCAAGGCGTAACAGGTGAGCGAGAGAGACAAACCATTGGATTTGAAACCATTCGAGCAGGTGATATCGTGGGTGAGCATACGGTAATGTTTGCAGGCATTGGTGAGCGGGTTGAAATTACCCATAAAGCCTCTTCACGCATGACATTTGCTAATGGGGCAATGCGAGCGGCTTTGTGGTTAGGGCAGTATTCACAAGGTTTGTTTGATATGCAGGATGTTTTAGCCTTAAATTAAAGCAAAAAAATCTTGAGCTTTACCAGCCAGTCAACTAGAATGGCACAATGGGTAGAACAAGTACAGCGAAACAACGCATTTTAGATAGTGCGCAAACTTTAATCTATGCACGCAGTTATGCCGATGTTGGGGTGCAAGAAATTTGCGATCATGCTGGGGTAAAAAAAGGGAGTTTTTACCATTTTTTCCCCTCAAAACGGGATTTAACGCTTGCTGTGTTAGATCATATGTGGGTGGCATTTCAACAAAATTTATTTGAGCCTAATTTATCGAGTCAATATTCACCTTTGCAACGGCTACAAAAATTTATTGATCAATTGATTGCGATGCAGGTGGAATTAAAATCTAAATCTTGTCGTATGCAAGGATGTCCCTTTGGTAATTTAGCGTTGGAATTAAGTACCAAGGATGAGTTAATTCGCCAAAGAATTGACCAAGTATTTGAAGAGATTCAAGCAATATTTAAAGAGGTATTGCAGGAAGCTATGGACAAAGGCGAAATTCCAGTCAAACTTCCTGCGACCGAATTAGCTCAAATTTTATTTGCGAGCTTGGAAGGGATGATTTTATTAGCTAAAACGCATAACGATCCCGACAAAATCCGCCAAATGAGCCAATCTTTGATACAGTTGTTAGTTTAAGTTTGGTTGCTTAACTGGTTGCTTTTTGTGCGAGTTGTTGCCATTGGTTTTCATTCATATTATTAATGGTGGTTTCCAAGGCTTCCAGATGTTTTAGCATATTTTCAGAAATATGTTCTAATTGTGATAATAAGCGATTAGCCATGGCAATATCAGATTGTTTGGCTTTACTGGCAAGTCCAAGAATTTTTTGTAGCAATGAAATTTTGTGTTCTGTGAATAATAGTTTAAAGATTTTCATATAAACTTGATGTAAATCCTTATGGGGTTGTTCTATTGCTTTAAACTCATCAATACTAGATAGCATTTGACCTTCGCGATAATACCATTGTCCAAATTGACAGTCGGTTGCAAATATTGGTATGCTTTCTTTTTCTAAAGGCAAGCCTGAAACTAAAGCTTGGGCATGGGATAACCAGCTAATATGAGCTCTTTTAGCAGTGTGAATTTGGTAGATAATATCAGAACGTTCCATTATTTTCTCCTTTAAATATTGTTATAAATAAGTAATAGTATTAAATTATTTATTTTCATTGGTATTTGCCATGATATTTAGTAATATAAATTAATCCCGCAATCACAGGATGGTCAAAGTAATAGATTTTATTTAATGCTACTTGTTGCTGTTGCTTAAAGTAAAAACTCACTGTTTGCGGTTCTATTGCTTGATATTCTGAAAGTTGAGGCTCTGGATGAGTGCCGGTTTCAGGATTTTGATAGTCTGAATGATATAACATTTCTAAGGCAACGTGAAAAAAACGTTTTCTGAAAACTTTTATTCGACCTTCTAATTTTGCTATGGCTTGTTCATCCGACAATATCACAGTGTGCTTATCAAATGAGGGTTTATTGATATTCCCTTTTTTTAAAGGCAAGTCGCTGATTTTAAGCCAATGACCTTTTTGATAACGGGGCAATGCTTGTTGCCAAGCCTGATGAAATAGTAGTTTATAATCACTAGAACGTTGTAGTTTTTTCGCAATATTGCTTAGTCGAAATTCGGCAGGATTACTCGCCATTTGTTGCCCTTGTTGTACTACGCTTGTTGTCGTTTCTGGCTGATAAGCGACTAATTCATCAGCGGGTTGAGGATGCCAGTCAATACTCGCAATCTCATCTTGATCCCAATATTCATTGGTTTTGATTTGTTGATAAGCAAAAATAATCAATTCAATTTGATAACGGATGGGTGAGTTTTTTTGCTCCGCTTGGTTTTGCTCTGCTTGGCTGATTAAGGGAATATTTATTACAAACAAGACTAAGGCAGAAGATAATATAAAGATAGCATTTTTCATAAAATGGTTATTGCAGTTGATTTAAAAGTTGTTGCACCTGTTTTAATCGAATCTCAGGATTGCTCATGTCATAATAAAATTTTAATTGATCTTGACCTTCAAGTCGATAATGTTGTGCTTGAGTTTGGATTAATATCACTAATTTTTCGGGATTAATACTGACCTGCGGTTTAAATACTAAGCGACCTGATGTTAATCCTGCTTCAATTTTTTGAATCCCCATTGCAAAAGCCTGGTGTTTTAACTGAGTAATGATAAATAAATTCTTCGCTGATGGTGGTAATTGTCCAAATCTATCAATAATTTCCAGTTTAATTTGATTTAATGCTTGATGAGTCTTGGCATTGGCAATACGTTTATATAAAATCAAACGACTGTGAATGTCTATAACATAATCTTCAGGTAATAAAGCGGGCAGTTGTAGGTTGATTTCTACGCCTTTGGTCGTTGTATTCGCATGACTGACTAAGTGTCCTGCTTTCAAAGATTGAATGGTTTGTTCTAATAATTCGCAATATAAATTAAAACCAATGGCATGAATTTCCCCACTTTGTTCTTGCCCTAATAATTCACCTGCCCCACGAATTTCTAAATCATGGGTGGCTAAGACAAAACCTGAGCCTAGTTCTTTTGATTCTGCTAATACTTGAATCCGTTGTTGGGCTTCTTTGCTTAAAGTATTCAGTTTTGGGGTAATAAAATACGCATAGGCACGATGATGAGAGCGACCAACTCTGCCTCGTAATTGATGCAGTTGTGCGAGTCCTAATTTATCGGCACGTTCAACAATAATCGTATTGGCAGTAGGCACATCAATACCACTTTCAATAATTGTCGTACAAACTAAAATATGAAAGCGTTGATGATAAAAATCTAACATTATGCCTTCTAATTGTTTTTCTGACATTTGTCCATGAGCGATACGGATTTTCGCTTGGGGTAATAATTTACCTAAGGTTTCAGCACGATGTTCAATGGTGCTAATATCATTATGCAGTAAATAAATTTGGCCACCACGTTTTATTTCTCGTAAACAGGCTTCTTGAATAGTCGTATCATTCCATTCACTGATAAAGGTTTGAATCGCATGACGATTCGGGGGTGGCGTGGCAATAATCGACAAATCTCTTAAACCTGCCATAGCCATATTTAAGGTTCTAGGAATGGGGGTTGCCGTTAAGGTTAAGAGATCAACATTGGCTCGCAGTTGTTTTAAACGTTCTTTATGTCTGACGCCAAAACGATGTTCTTCGTCAATAATGACCAGCCCTAAGTTTTTAAATTTAATACTAGGCTGTAATAATTTATGGGTGCCAATGACAATATCTAAAGTGCCTGCCGTGAGTTGGTCTAAGATTTTTTGTTGTTGTTTTGCCGTACGAAAGCGAGATAAGGATTCCACTTTCATTGGCCAATCCGCAAATCTGTCTTGGAAATTTTGTAAATGTTGTTCGGCTAATAAAGTCGTAGGAACGAGAATTGCCACTTGTTGATGATTTTGTACCGCAATAAACGAGGCATGTAAGGCGACTTCGGTTTTACCAAAACCCACATCACCACAAACCACTCTATCCATAGGATGAGGTGATTGCATATCGTCAAGTACACTTTGAATGGTGCTGGCTTGATCAGGGGTATGTTCAAAGGCAAAACTTGCACTAAAGGTTTGATAATCTTTTTCTTCGACATGATGTTTAAATCCTTTCACACTAAGTCGTTTGGCTTGGATTTCTAATAATTCGGTGGCAACATCATGAATTTTTGCTAAGGCTTTGCGTTTAGTTTTTTGCCATTGTTCACTGCCCAGTTTATGCAAAGGGGCTTTTTCTTTACTACTTCCACTATAACGACTGATTTGGTCTAAGTTAGCAATAGGCACATACAATTTATCATCATTCGCATAGGCAATTAATAAAAATTCTTTGGCTTGCTGATCCATATCTAGGGTTTGTAAACCTTGAAATCGTCCAATCCCATGTTCTTGATGCACGACAGGATCGCCAATTTTTAATTCGGTAAAACTGCGGATCAAGGTATCAGGATCGGCGACTTTGCTTTGACGGCGTGATTGGCTAGCATGTTCCCCATAAATTTGAAATTCCGTCATTAATGCGAAAGCAGGTTGTTCAATTAGCATACCTTGTTCAATTGGTGCAATAGTTAAACCTAGTGAGCAATCATCATGTAAAAATGCTTGCCAGTTGGGGTAAATTTTGGGATGAAGTTCATGAGCTTGCAGTAATTCTAATAATATTTCACGCCGACCTGTGGATTCAGCGGTAAGTAAAATCCGTCCTGAAAATTTTTGTATAAATTTTTGCAAGGCTTTAAGAGGATTGCTTTGTTTTGCTTGTAAGACTAAATCAGGTAAAGTCTTGGTTTGATAGTGATGGAATTTTTTACTGGCTTTGATTTGAATTGAAATTTGGCTGAGTTGTTCACGTTCTTGTAGTTGTTGCTGTAAGTTTGATGGTGATAAATATAATAGCCAAGGTTCTAAAATCGGACGTTCCATATCATGGTAACGTTGTTTATAACGATATTGAATTTGTTGATAAAAGGTTTGAGCACTGGTCTGGGTATCAGAAAATTGCACGACAACACAAGGTTTCGGTAAATAATCCACTAAGGTTTGAGTTTGGCATTGTTCAAAAAACAAGGGAAAATAATAATCAATACCACTGGGTAAATTGCCGAGCTTGACTTCTTGATAAATGAAACTTTGGGTTTTGTTCTTAAAATATTGTTGATAATTATGTTGGAAATGAGCTATTGCTTGCTCATCAAAGGGAAATTCTTTGGCAGGCAAGATATGAATCGCCTCAATTTGTTTGATCGAGCGTTGGGTTTCAGGAGCAAATAAACGAATACTATCGATTTTATCATCAAATAAATCAACACGATAAGGCAATTCCGAACCCATAGGGTAAATATCAATAATCGAACCTCGAATGCTATATTCGCTATGAGATAAGACTTCACTGACCTCACTATAACCCAGTTGATGTAATTGTTGACGAGTGATATCCATATCAAAAGTATCGCCTTTATTTAACAAAAAACTATGGGTTTTTAAATACGATTTCGGCGAGACTCGTTGCATTAAAGTGGTAATGGGTAAAATCAAAATGCCTTTTTTTAAGGTTTCTAATTGATACAACAAGGTCAAGCGTTGCGAAACAATATCAGGTAAGGGCGAAAATATATCATAAGGCAAGGTTTCCCAATCAGGAAACTGAAAAATAGGATAATTTTCACCACTAAAAAACTGTAATTGTTGTGCCAGTTTATCTGCGGTTTGATTATCTTCACACACTACGACCACTAATTGCGGTTGTTGTCGTGCTAAACTAGCAATCGCCAGTGCAGGACTACAACCATGTAGTCCTGTCCAACGATAATTATCCGTTAAAATTGGATCAAAAGGGCTGTATGCTTCTGCCATTGCATTTAATTTAATCTTAACTTAACAACCAGAAAGTTTACTTTGTTCTTGTTGCAGTAAATGTTTTTCCCAGTCTAAAGACGTTTTCACAATAAATTCTAAATCATTATATTGCGGTTGCCAGTTTAATACTTCCCGAATTTTTTCGGCTTTGGCAATTAATTGTGGCGGATCACCCGCACGGCGTGCTTGTTCCATAATATTTAAGGCTTGCCCATGCACTTTGGCAACCGCATCTAAGACTTCTCGCACACTATAACCTTCCCCGTAGCCACAATTTAAAATAATCGACTGACCTTGTTGACGTAAATAACGTAAGGCCTTTAAATGGGCATCCGCTAAATCTTCCACATGAATGTAATCCCGAATCCCTGTGCCATCAGGCGTAGGATAATCCGTACCATAAATAGCCATATGTTCGCGAATCCCTAAGGCGGTTTGACAAGCCACTTTAATTAGCAAGGTCGCTTTTTTAGTCGATTGTCCGATACGTTGATTCGGGTCCGAGCCTGCCACATTAAAATAGCGTAAACTCACATAACGTAAATCACTACTAAAAGCAGTGTCTTTTAACATTTGTTCACTCATTAACTTAGAAGCGCCATATGGATTAATCGGAGCTAAGGGAGAATCTTCTGTGGCATAAGGATCATCTGGAATACCATAAACAGCTGCGGTAGATGAAAAAATAAAGTGTTTGACTTGATGTTGCTGACAACACGCCAATAAATTACGAGTGCCACAAGTATTATTGCCATAATATTTCAGTGGCTTGCTCACTGATTCTGGCACAATGGTATGAGCCGCAAAGTGCATGACTGATTCCACTTGATAATCCTGCAAAATCTTAGTCACTAGCTCAGTATCACCCATATCACCTTCAATAAAATCCCCATAAAGCACCGCATTTTTAAAGCCAGTGCTAAGATTATCCAAGACGACAATGGATTCACCCGCTTCACCTAATTGCTTGACCACATGGCTACCAATATAACCTGCACCCCCTGTAACTAAAATCGTATGTTTTTGCATGCACAATATCCTTAAATTTTAAAGTTTCTATGTGTGTCAAATTTTGAGCCTAGTATTATAGTATGAAATTGGGTGGATTTGCTTGTGTTTGTTGACGTTTTTTGGGATTTTAGCGTGTGCTCAATAGATTTTTAAGTTGACGTATGTACTACATTGGCGTGCCTTTAAGGATTGCGAACACCTAGAGGAACTGCTTTAATTTTACGAAAGGTTATGGTTATAGATAGAAATCCTCAAGCTGTGATTGAGGCGATTTCATAATCTGCATATTTGAATAACACACATTCAAATAACAACGGCAACTAAAACCGTTCAGCAATTTCCCGAATCAACTGTGGCCCTTGATAAACTAAGCCCGTATAAACCTGCACGGCATTCGCCCCTGCGTCTCGCATTGCCAACGCTTGTTCCACATCCATCATACCACCACTCGCAATAATTGGAATCTCATTACCCAAGGTTTGACGTAATTGTCCCACAATATTTAAAGATTTCTCAGCCAAAGCTTGTCCACTTAAACCACCTTGTTGTAATTGTTCTGGAACTGATAAGCCCATTCTGGAAACGGTCGTATTGGTGGCAATAATGCCGTCAATACCGAGCTTTATCGCAGTTTCTGCCGAAGTTAATAGGGTTTTTAATTCACCATCAGGACTCAATTTAACTACGAAAGGGACTTTTTTATTATATTGTTCGGTCAGTTGGGTTTTGCTCGCAATAATCGCCTGAAGTAGGCAGGTTAATTTTTCGGTTTGTTGTAATTCTCTTAGTCCTTTGGTATTCGGTGAAGAAATATTAATCGTAATATAATCTGCCCAAGCATAGACTTGTTGGCAACATTGGATATAATCATCACTGGCCTTTTCTAAAGGTGTCGTGGCATTTTTTCCGATATTGATGCCAATAATGCCTTGGTGTTGACAGGATTTCAAGCGTTTCACCATATGATCTACCCCTAAATTGTTGAAACCCATGCGATTAATTAAGGCATGATGTTTGGGTAAACGAAATAAGCGTGGTTTAGGGTTGCCAGCTTGCGGTTTTGGGGTAATGGTGCCAATTTCAATAAAACCAAAGCCAAGGGACAATAAGGCATCAATATAATCCCCATTTTTGTCATAGCCTGCGGCTAAACCGACAGGGTTATCTAAGGTAATATTAAATAAATTAATGGGTTTGTGGACTTTTTTATAGAATAATGGGTTAATTTTACTGTAATAACCTAGTTTTAATAGTTTTAATGCCAGTTTATGGGCAGTTTCTGGCGGAAATTGAAATAAGAGTTTGCGTAGTAGTTGGTATGGAATGGACGCTGTCATATTGTTTTGCTCTGTCGCTAGGCAAGATGTTTGCTATCATACAATATTTTTAAGATTTAGGGCGATAGTGTTGTAGCATGGCTAATAATTGTGCTTGTTCAATGGGTTTGCTTAATACCGTATTTGCTCCTGCCTCTAAGGCTTGTTGTTTAATTGTTTCAGTCGCATTTGCCGTTAGGGCAATGATAATTAAATGGTCGTCTGGATTTTGTTGGCGATAGTGTTGTATGCAATCTAAACCGTTAAGTTTGGGCATATGTAAATCAATTAATGCGAGATCAAAGGTTTGTTGTTGGAGCTGGCTTAAGGCTTGTTCGCCATCTGTAACAATGTTTAATTTGTGGGGTGATTTGGCTAAAAAATGGCGTAATACGGTAATATTAATGGGATTATCTTCGGCAATTAAGAGTTGTAAGGCTTGGATTTGTCGTTTTGGCGATTCATCTGTTGATGTTAATTCATTCGTATCAATAATAGTCATAGGCAAGCTAAGTTGCAAACAACTGCCTTGTTGCCGTTGGCTAGTGATGCTTATTTTTGCCGAAAATAATCGTAATAATTGTTGCACAATATTCATACCTAAACCACAACCTGTTTGCACACGATTCATAGAACTATCGGCTTGCCAAAAGCGTTGAAATAATTGTTGCTGTTGTTGCTCGCTCATGCCGATCCCTGTGTCTTTAATGCTAATAACAATATTATGGATTTGATTTGGATAGTAATTAACGGTGAGTTTGACATAACCTTGCTCAGTAAATTTAATTGCATTATTAATTAAATTATGCAAGATTTGTTGTAGTCGAATTGGGTCAGTGGAACAATAGGGTGGTAAGTCAGAATCAATATCGCTGACTAAATCTAAACCTTTTTCCTTGGCAAAAACGTGTTGCAAAGTTAGGCTGTGTTGTAATAATTCGGGTAGATTGACGGTTTGATAGTTGAGTTGAATTTGCCGGGCTTCAAGTTTAGAGAAATCTAATAATTCTTGAATTAAATTGCTTAATACTTTAGAGGATTGTTTTAAACTTTGGAGTAAAGGGGCTTGTTTTTCGGCAGGGGTGGTTTGCAAAATATCGATTAAACCTGAAATACCATGCACTGGGGTACGAATTTCATGGGAAATATTGGCTAAAAAATCACTTTTAGCTTGATTGGCCGTTTCGGCTTGTTGTTTGGCTATTTGTAATTCTGATAATAAATAATAGTAATAGGCAGGCATGACGATAAGCAGTAATAAATAAAATAAGGCATTAACATCTTGTATCTCTAGCAAATAAAGTATTAGTGTGTAATTAATAATATGGGCAATGGTTAAGGTAAGTAAACATTTCACATCATAACGAATGCCACAATCTAAGATGCTCCAAATATACAATAAATAAAATGGGCTATAAATATCTTGGGTTAAGTATATGCCCATGCTTAAAGAGGATGAATCCACTAAGGCGGCAAAATGACGCCGAATATAAAGTTCAGGTTGGTATCGTATGTGAAAAAAAATTCCCCAAAATAATGCAAAATAAACAACAAATAACCAACCATGTTGTTGTAAATCAATGGCAAAAACTTGATGATATGTCCCAAATAGAACTAAAGCTAAACCCATATTTCCTAACACTAGCCGAATCACGGCTGCTTGATAGTCAGGATAATGCCAATAGGACCTTGCCATAATAAAACAAGTTTTTAGTTAGCGTGCCAGCGTTGAAATACTAATGTGGCATTCGTGCCACCAAAGCCAAAACTATTGGACATCACACAATCTAAGTCAATATCGGCTTGAATTTCTTGAATAATGGGCATATTCTCTGCCTCAGGATCAAGTTGCTCAATATTCTTTGATGGGGCAATAAAGCGATGTTTTTGCATCAGTAAGGAATAAATAGACTCATGTACGCCAGCGGCACCTAAGGCATGACCTGTTAATGCTTTAGTCGAACTAATGGCAGGAATCTTATCGGTAAAGACTTGTTGAATTGCTTCTAATTCTTTAATATCACCAACCACCGTGCTTGTACCATGGGCATTAATATAATCAACTGTGCCTGAGGTAGTAGCGAGTGCTTGTTGCATACAACGCACCGCGCCTTCCCCTGAAGGTTGTACCATATCATAGCCATCTGAGCTTGCCCCATAACCCACAACTTCCGCATAAATATCCGCACCACGGGCTAAGGCATGTTCTAGTTCTTCTAATACTAAAATACCACCACCGCCTGAAATCACAAAACCATCACGATTGACATCATAAGGGCGGGAAGCAAGCGTAGGGGTATGATTGTATTGAGAGGATAATGCCCCCATCGCATCAAATAACATGGTCATGGTCCAATGAATGGCTTCACCGCCACCCGCAAAGATAATATCTTGTTTACCAAATTGTATGAGTTCATAACCATGACCAATACAATGGGTACTCGTTGAACAAGCAGAACTAATGGAATAATTCACTCCTTGTATTTGTAAAGGAATCGCTAAACAAGCGGCATTAGTACTTGCCATAGCTTTCGGTACCGCAAATGCCCCAATTTTTTTGGCTCCTTTTTGTTGTAAAATTTCTGCGGCTTTAACCGTATCTTCCGTGGAAGCTGCACCAGAACCTACAACAATGCCTGTACGAGGATTAGAAATATCATGACGAGTTAATTCCGCATCTTCAATGGCTTGTTGCACCGCTAAATAACTGTAAGCGGCTGATTCACCCATAAAACGTCTAATTTTTCTAGGAATGAGTTTATCTAACTCTAAATGAATACTGCCTTGAACCGCGGTACGAAAGCCTTTATCAACATAAGGCGGGAAAAATTCAATGCCAGAACGACCTTGTTTTAATGATTGGGTAACTTGATCTTGATCATGACCGATACTGGAAATAATTCCCAACCCAGTTACTACTACTCGTCTCAAAATATGTTCTTCCTAAATTTTAATTGCTTTGAAACAAACCTACTTTTAGATTTTTAGCGGTATAGGTTGCTTCACCATCCACTGCCATAATACCATCAGCAATACCTAAGACCAGTTTACGATTGACCACCCGTTTAATATCAACGGTATAAGTAATGAGCTTGGCATTAGGAGGAACGGCATTAATAAATTTAAGGTCTTGACAGCCTAAGGCACGACCTCGCCCTAACCCCCCTGACCAACCCAAATAAAAACCTAACAATTGCCATAAGGCATCTAAACCCAAGCAACCAGGCATAATCGGATCGCCTTTGAAATGACTGGCAAAAAACCAGAGATCAGGTTGAATATCAAATTCAGCCGTTACCACGCCTTTATTATTCGCACCGCCTTGGTTAGAAATTTGGGTAATACGATCAAACATTAATAATGGGGGCAAGGGAAGTTGGGCATTGCCTTCACCAAATAATTGACCATTGGCACAGGCAATAAGTTCGTCATAGCGATAAGAATTTTGTGCTTGCATAATATTTATAGGTTCAAAAATAATGGCTTATTGTAGCCAAATTTCGCACAATAATCACGACTAAATTTGTGGTGAATGCGGTGATAAGCGAATTGTTTCTTAAAATACTCTCTATTATCAACGCAACTGATATTTAATCGGTACTCTTAGTTGCGAGCGAATGGCTTTGTTTTGTGCGTAAGCTGGTTCAAATTGCCATTGTCTAATGGTTTTAATCGCAGTTTTATCTAATAGGGTAAAGCCTGAGCTTTGTTCAATTTTAATATTGATTATATTGCCTTGTTCATCTAATGAGATCAATAACAATACTTGACCTTGCCAACGTCGTTTTTTAGCAAGATAAGGATATTTGGGATGAGGTTGATAAGTTGCGGTTGCTTTCTTGGTTATCAGTGGCTTTGATGTTGCGTTGGTTTGATTGAGATTGCTTGTAATTTGTGGTTTATTGCAACCATTAAGTAGGCGTTTTATCATGCTGACTGGCCATGCCATTCCATTATTTCCTCAACGTCCTCAGCAGTGTCGTGCGAAGGTTTTCTTTATCGGCTAATACCTCCCATCCACAACTGGTCGTTTGCTTCTGTCAGGAAGAACTACGTCAAAACGAGGCTGAAAAACACCGCTTAATCGACGAGTCTTGTGGGCTACAGGCGCTTAAGCCAGACTC